>NZ_JNKO01000014.1 GCF_000702885.1 Oribacterium sp. P6A1
CCTGTAGAATTCGGTGCCAAGATCGATCTTAGTATTGAAAATGGACTCGGCAGATTGGAAAAAATATCATTCGACGCATACAATGAAAGCGAAGTATTGATATCTGCTATTGAGAATTTCTTTAAGCGTAATGGTCATTATCCTAAACGAGCACTTGCAGATAAGATTTACCGAAACAGAGAAAATCTCGCATACTGTAAAGCACGCGGGATAAGACTTGCGGGACCAGCTTTAGGAAGGCCCGGAAAGAATGTTTCAATTGATAAGCACACGGAGTACGTGGATAGCGTTGACAGAATTGAAGTAGAGCGAAAATTTGCATTATCAAAACATAGTCACGGTCTTGGATTAATCATGACAAAACTTGAAGAAACAAGCCGAAGCTCTATAGCACTATCGATCATATCCATGAATTTAGATTGCCTCCTCAGGCTTTCTTTGTTCCAAAAATTGATTTTGATATTTTCAAGGTACAATTGTTTATATGAGGCAGCCGTCTGAAAAATTAGGCGGTTGCTGAGCATACACTACTTAAGTTCCAGAAAGGAGAAGAACTAATGAAAAGATTGTCGGTGATTTTTCTATCAATAGTTATGTCAATGTTTGTTTGTTCTTGCGGTGGTGACACTAAGTCAGCAGAGACAAGTTCAGTAACAGCGGAAAGTAAAGATACGGAAAAAGCTGATAACACTGCCGATTCATCAGAAGCTCCTGCTTCAGAAGAATCAAAGGACAAAATATCTGAAAGTAATGTAGTTTATACTTTTGAAGGTGAGCCTGTGGATCAATTAACGATTGAGGAGATAACCATAGAACCGTACATTGTGAAAAGTGTAGATGATGCTCAATTTTATGGATGGAAAATGAAAGTCCGTAATACTTCCGGAAGTGATTTAAAAGTAAAAGAAAGTTCTATGAGAATCTTTTACACTTATCTTGATGAGAATATGGATGTTTTGCAATCGAATTATATGAGTGGGGGATATGTTAATACTATCAAGGAAGGACGAGCTGAATTGCTTGAGGAGCATGCTTACCCCGCAAATTGGAGTAAAAAAGAACTGGAAGCTGTTAGATACGTGGAATTCTATGGATACACAATAACTCTACATGGTTCACCGGATTTTGAATTCACAAGTCCGATATTAATAGACTTAAAAGAATTAAAATGTGTTAAACCTGAAAAATAGTGGATAATAAGAAAGAGTATAAAGCAAGTATTAAGCCGAAAAAAATGTTGTTTATTTAAATTTACAATAACAAAAGGCAGAGGAATTGTGAACCCTCTGCCTTTTTATGGTAACTATACAATCTATGTGTTGCTTATTGATGGAAAGTCAAAACACTTGTGGGCAACAATCATAACTGATTCAAGTTCTTTTGAAGAGCTTCAATGCCCGTCTGAGAAACCGCAAGATAATATAGCTGTGTAACGTGAATATTTCCATGCCCCATCTGATTGCAGAGAAGATGTGCCGGGGTGTTCATCTCCGCCATAAGAGTGCCGTAAGTAAAACACAATCAATCATATGGTTGTAAATAACAAATATATTTTTCCGTTTTCACGTGCTATAGCACCCTAACAGCACTTGATTATTCCTCCTCACTCTGAGATAATATTTATTAGAAGGAGGCAAATAGAGATGATCTCAACCACAGAAGAAATGACAAATTTCACATTTAAAATAGATAAAAAGACTAGAGAAGGATATAGCGCACTTTGTGAAGCTTTAGGACTTTCTATGTCAGCTGCTACACTTGCGTTGATAAGACAGGCAGTCCGTTCTCAGAGCATGACATTTTCATTAAAAGATTCCAACGGATTAACTATAGCTGAAGGGGCAGAGTTGAAACGTCGCATCCAAGATATTGAAAAAGGCAAGGTATTCCAATGCAATATCATCGAGGACTAATAATGAGAAATCTATTATGGCAGTCCGATGCATGGGCAGAATATGAAGCTATACACTAAGGTACTAATCAATGTTATTAAACAAGGAATTGATTATATGACTAACGAGCAAGCTTGGAATTATGCTATAGGCATGATAAAAGTTGATGGTCTTGAACCAACAGAAGACTTTAAGCAATATATAGAAAAAGAAAAACGAGGTGAATTAACCACCGAAGACCTAAAACGATACTTAGACCAAAAATATAAGATGAAAAATCAAAAAGATATCGAACAAATCTTGTTAGAAACAGATGAGTGCGCGGAAACTAATCCTGAGAGGTTAACTCATGGCGAAGTTTTTGGGATGTTAAGACAACAGATAAATGAAAAAAGGGGCAATTTAGCGTTCAAGATTGGCACTTGATACGTAACGGGTTACACTATAATTATGATTAAATCATTTGCACACAAAGGACTGAAAGAGTTCTACGAAACCGGATCAAAAAAAGGAATACAGGCTGAACATGCTCCAAAGCTCGGAAGAATGCTTGACAGACTTGATGCAAGTGCTTCAGCACAAGATATGAACCTGCCGGGTTACAGACTACATCCCTTAAAAGGTGATAAACAGGACATGTGGTCTGTAACAGTAAATGGTAATTGGCGAATCACCTTTTATTTTGAAGGCAATGATGCATATCTTGTGGATTATTTGGATTACCACTAAGGAAGGAGGAACTTGAAATGACGAGAAGACCAACCCATCCGGGAACTGTACTTTTGGAGGATGTAATAAAGCCATTGAATCTTTCGATTACAAGCGCGGCACAGATGCTTGGAGTTACCAGAAAAGCATTATCAGAGTTTGTAAATGAGAAAACTGCATTAAGCCCTGAAATGGCAATAAGGATAGGCAAAGCCACAAATACATCTCCGGAAAGCTGGATGAACATGCAGCAAAAACTCACTCTATGGGAAGCAGAACAACATTCACCTGACAACGTTATTCCTTTCCCTAGCATTAACTCTGAAGAACCTGTATCTATGCAAATGTAACACATTTATAATTCAATCAGGTCTCCAATTAGGTCTCCAATGCCGAAAACCTTAGGAAATCCAATGGTAAGATATCGGTCTCCAAAACCGCTCATGGGGGGTTCGAATCCCTCAACCCCCTGCTCTATAAAAGGGCAGTAAATCAAGGATTTCCGAGTAATCGGGAATCCTTTTTTGTTGTCCGGAGAGATAATTTTCTTATCAAAATGGACCCCAGCGTGGTCTCCAATTTGGGCTCCAATGGATACTCCATATTATACTGACTCCCAAGACGATAAGCCCATAGCAGTCTTTGATTCTCAAACTCATTCATGATAATTGATATGGTATTATGGATGTATATGATAATTACAGTGGAGGACTCAAATGACAATTCAGAATCCTAACTATATGTACTATAAGCAGCTTGCAGACACATGGAAGAGCGCTGACGGTTCCATAACTGCCATACTTACTGATACTGTTAATATTACCGTTAATTATGGAAATGCAACAATTAATGGTTATTACGATGTGGTTCCGGCAGGCCTGGATATGACAACTTCATTTCCGGGTCTTATGGGCTTGGGAATGATGGGCGCTTTAGATGGTTTTTCATATCAGCATAACTTCGGTGAGGATCTGAAAATAAAGCTTGGTGAAACGGCCCTCAAAAAAGATAATGTGACAGCCTACAATATCGTATCTGCCTGGCATGATATTGAAGACAAACTTCACATCGATCTGGTTGCTGTTTCAACGGGTGAAAAACTGAGTTTCACACTGTCACGGGACAAGGCATCTTCTGCCGTGACTCTGAAGGAGGGAGAAGTTCAATGTGATTGTGGACAGATTTTCTCGGGAAAGTTTTGTCCCAATTGTGGAGCTATGCGAAAAGAAAAAGATACATTTTTGTGTGAGTGCGGTTATAGCGGACCCATCAGCAGTTTTTGTCCAAACTGTGGTAAGCCGTATTCAGCACAGCCGCAGAAAATCACACCTTCACCTGCTTACTCAGTACCGAAGGCAGCCTACAGGCTTTCCGAAGATGGTACATGGCAGCCGGTACTTGATGATGGAATCGATAGTTCTCTGCAGGATGAGGAAGTCGGCTGGACATGTTCCAAATGCGGAGAAAAGTTTCAAAAGGGAGAGGTATGCCTTAAGTGTGGTGCGGAGATCAGGAAGGAACTGCTTTTCACATTGTCAGAATATAAGTCGACTAATCCCCCTCAGTATGATGGCGTACAGGTATGGAAGTTTTCAGACACTCAGCTCATAACAGAGAGGGGTAAACATTACCGTTTCATACCTGCTACAGTTATTGAATCTGCTTTGGAAATCATCAAAAAATATGGTCTCGATAAGAAGGACGAGAATAAAAGTCTCATGCCGGCAGTTTGTGGCGGCAGTCAGTCGGTAAGTTTTTGGGATGGCGAAAAGATGGTTGGAGCTTCTACGGAAAGCATGCCGGGCGTATCAGGCGCGTACTATGAACTGATGACCCTGTTTACGACGACATCAGATTGACAAAAATCATCACATCTATAGATATTAAATAGAATTTTTTTCGGAGGTGATATAAATGGTCGATTATGGATTAACCGGCAGGGTAGCTTTGATCACAGGAGTAAATAACCCCCAGGGGATTGGCTCAGCCACAGCTTTGGCATTTGCCCGGGAAGGGGCAAAGCTGGTTTTGGTATATAAGAAAGTGGACCGACCCTTTGATTCCCATAAGACAGACAAAAACGGAGTGGACAGATACTATGCCGCCAATGCCGGAAACGCGGATTATCTGGAAGAAAAACTCCGGGAAATGAATACGGACTATCTGATTTTCGAAGGGGATATTTCAGATGAAGATACCGTAAAAAAGATCTATACATCGGCTTTTGAAAGATTCGGAAGAGTCGATATCCTGGTCAATAATGCCGCAACAGATGATGAAACCGGTTCCGACACCATAGAAGCCATCACTCAAAATGTTATCGATGATACATTTTCGGTAAATGTCCGGGGAAGCCTTCTGATGATAAGAGAATTTGTGAAACACCGCAGCGATTACGGAAGAATTCTTAATGTTTCCACCGATGCGGCACAGATTTTTGCCGGTCAGATAACCTATGGAGCAAGCAAAGCTACGATGGAAGCATTAACCCGCAGTATCGCCCTTGAGGTTGCAAAATATGGAATAACCGTTAATTGTATTGCCCCGGGACCGACTCAGACAGGATGGATAGATGAGGATTTTGAAAAAGTGGTTATTCCGCTTATCCCTATGGGAGAATTGATCCAGCCTCAGGATATTGCTGAAACCATGCTGTTCCTGGCAAGTGAACAGGCACGGATGATAACGGGACAGGTTATAAAAGTTTCCGGCGGGAAAGCACTGTAATATGACCAAAATATAAAAGCCTCATACTGTATCCGGAGAGGCAGGTTTCTGAAGGAATAATTTATGAATTATTTCTTCCATATAAGTGAAGGATTTAGTCCATTTAATGAAAATGTGTCTTTACTGTGATAAATTTAATGGCATCAATCAAAGTAAGACATATTGATAATTAGAGGGGTATTACAGAAATGGAAACTGAATCCAAGTGGACTATAGAAGAGTTAAAGAAGTATCAGTGGGCAACATTGTTCAGCATGCATAAGGGCTATATTTGTTTTATATTAATTCTCGATATACTGTCTTTGATTGCTGCTGTTGCTGCATTTCATTATGGCTATCGTTTTCTGGGTACGGAATTCATCATATTTATATTAATCATACCTTTAGTGATTTATCTAATCACCTTGTACCGGGTAAAAAAGAATTACAAATCAAGTAAGTTCCTGCAAAGCACTGTTACAACCTTTAAATTTGCAGAAGATCGATTCGAAGCAGTAAGTGAAAGAGGACATTCTGTTATCCGATATGATGATCTCTACAAAGTAATAGAAACAAAAACAAACTTCTATCTTTATATCAGCAATAATCAGGCTTTAACTGTAATAAAGGCAAACTGTTCCGATGAACTAGTGTCATTTTTAAAAGGCCGTATAATATAATATTTTTGTCAAAAGGTTCTTCACGGTGGATGTAACCTTTACAGACGGAACAGCAGTAATTGCACTGGTGGCCATGATAAAGACCATATACTCAATTGTCCGCACCATCGGGCGTGGTGTTTACTTTGCCTGTTAGCCCATGATAGGTGTCCTCTTTAGCGGGAAAGATTACGATGGAATATGCAAAGTATTTATCACAGGTCTTATCCGGGGCACCGCTTACGCAGCGGGTCTAGCTGCATTTCTAATTGTATTCAGGAATCCGGTTCATTAAAGACTCATGGAGGAATAAATGAAAATATACGTTGATTTTGATGATTGCCTCTGCGAAACAGCAAGACATTTTTCCGGCTTTGTAAAGGAGCTTTTTAACAAAGATGTTCCCTACGAAGACATCAAATACTTTGACCTTCAGAGGTCCTTTTCTCTGGAAAACGACCAGTATGAATATATGATGATCGAAGCCCACAAACCGGAGATACTTCTGTCCTATGAAGAAACTCCCGGTGCTTCCGAAACCATCAACAGCCTGCTTGATAAAGGTCATGAGGTTTCCATAATCACAGGACGTCCAGGCAGTGCTTATGAGGCCTCCCGCACATGGCTTGACAACCATAGTCTTGACCGGGTCAGGCTGTACTGTCTCAACAAATACGGAAGAGACAGTTTTATCAGGAACAGTGATTTCAATCTTGAACTCGAAGATTACTATAAGATGCATTTCGATTATGCCATTGAAGATTCTCCCAAGGCCTTTAAGTTTTTTGATCATCTGCCGGATTTAAAAGTAATGGTTTTTGACCGCCCATGGAACAGGACCTCAGAACTCCCGGGAAAGAACTATCACCGCTGTTCAGACTGGAAAACCATAAAAGAGCACATATCGGAAATCTGAAGTAACCCATAAAAGTATATATGGTCACTGTAGTCATTACAAACCGGATCGTGAGAATACCATGAATCTTGAATTTTTTACACCGAAATCAACGGATGCAGAAAAGATAGCACCCTTTTACTATATGAGGCCCAACAAAGCCTGCGACAGCGGAGTCCTTGATACTTTTCTCTGGAGAGACTATTACAATATTCGTGTGTGTATAGCTGATGATAAAGCCCTGCTGTTTCTGATGGAGAGTAAGGGTGAGTATTTTTCTGCCATGCCTTTCTGCAAAGAAGAAGACCTTTTGTACTATTTCAATGTCCTGGAAAAGTATTTTAATGATGTATTGAAAAAGCCGTTAAAGATATATCTTGCCGATGAAGAAGCGGTGGAAGCATTGGCACTTAATGAAAACTGCAGCTATCTTGTTAAAGAGGAATTTGACCTGAAGGACTATCTCTACAGCGGGGATGACTTAAGAAATCTTTCCGGCAAAAAATTTCACAAGAAGAAAAATCTCGTAAATAAGTTTATGAGAGAATACGAGGGTCGATGGGAATACAGAAGCCTGTGCTGCAGTGATAAAGAGGAAGTGCTTGAGTTTCTTGACAAATGGTACGAAAAAAGAAGTGATGAGGAAAAGGAAGCGGAAGATACCCTGGAATACGAAATCATGGGTCTCCATGAAATGTTAAAGGAATGTTTCCATCTTGATACCTTTAAAGCCGGAGGAATATATGTTGACGGCAATCTGGAGGCATTTTCCATAGGAGCTCTTAACCCTGGGGAAGATATGGCCTGCATCGCTATCGAGAAGGGCAATTCAGAGATTCCAGGCATATATCAGGTCATAAACCAGCAGTTTCTTTGCCACGAATTTCCCGAGGCAGCCATCATAAACCGGGAGGATGACGTAGGTCTTCCGGGATTAAGGAAGGCAAAAGAAAGCTATAATCCCATCGGTTACGAAAGAAAATTCATGGTGCTCCAAAAGGATTTTGAGGGCTGGAGAGATGAAATAAGCGATATTTACGAAACCTGAATCAGTGAATTATAAAAATATCATTAGTTCCAACCATGACCGAATCATTTTAAGTGATTCAGCACTGCGGCCACTTGAAACCCTGTCGAAAAAATACAAATCTATGAACGAAATCTATGTCCTGACTGAAAAAAATCAAAAATACGAAACCAAAGCACTTTATGAGGAAGTGTTCCCGGAAGACAAGGGGCCGTTTTCAGACTGGTACTACGAGGACCGCTGCCGGGATAATATCATTATAAGCATGAAAAGCCATGGCGAAATCATAGCCATGGCCCATCTCAATCCTTTTACGGTTTGTAACAAAGATGGACAAGAAGCTCCAATATACTATATTTATGCGGTGGCCACCAAAAAAACTGAGCGGCACAAAGGGTGCATGACTGCCGTTTTAAATAAATCCTTTGAAACAATGAAGGAAAAACATGTTCCTTTTTGTTTCCTCATACCTGTCAGCGAATCTATCTATACCCCCTTTGGTTTTTATACCGTTTCGAAGTTTACTCCTGAACGGATATTGGATTTTTCCGAGGTTACTTCAAATTATGATATTTATATAAAAGAGGATGAGGATTATCAGAGAAGAGCACTTAAGGAAGATGAGTTATGTGAAAACATGGAGGAAGACCTTCCCGAGAATCCCGTTATCATGGTGAAGATAATTTCCGAAAAGTCTTTTGCCATCTTCAGCGGTCTTTCTGATGATGCCACGGAAAAGGAAATGATCAGTTGGCTTAAGAAACAGAGAATCTATATTTCAGAGTCTGTATAATGATACTTTAAAAAAATAATATGTTATCCGCTTATTCATACTAAAAAGCCTGCCGAAATCTTTGGGTAGAGTAAATTTTTTAGTATGGAAGGAGTATACCCTATGAAAATCACAGGTTTTTGCCCATTGATCGTAACTAAGGACCCTGAATCGGTAATGAAGGTTTTTGAAGAGCTGGGTTTTGAAAGACGCCACACAAAGAAGGATATCGAGGGCGGCACCGTTACCAGTTATTCCATGAAGGATGTAAACGGCTTCCGCATTAATATAGCAGCTTCTGAAAACATGGAAAAAGACCTTACCTCCATGAGTATGAATGTTGATAATTTTCAGGAGGCTTATGATTTCTTTATTTCCAAGGGCTATGTTAATCCCCGGGGAGATAAGGTCACAGATACAAGTTCATCAAGAGCAACTATGCTTATTTCACCTTCAGGTTTCCCGATCACGATTTCAGAACACATAAAGAAGGGAAACCGGGAGTAAGCGTCTTAACATAAATGCTGACGGACTTTCGGAAACGAAGGTCCGTTTTTGATTATGCTTCCCATAACGTAATCTTATTTAAACATACTGAAAAACCATATATAATATGGCATAAGAATCATCCCAGGGAGGCAATCATGAACAAGAAAATACTGATAATCAATACCGGCGGAACCTTATCATCAGTCATGAAAGAAAGCGGGCTTGTTCCCGGCTTATCCATCCATGACATGCAGAAGGAACTCCATGTGGTTTCCGGCGATACCAAAATAGAAATCGAAGATTTCTGTTCTTTGGACAGTGCCAACATTTTTCCGGAAGACTGGAGCATTCTGGCACAGCATATAAGTGAAAGAAGAAATGACTATGACGGTATCGTAGTGATACACGGAACCGATACCATGGCATACACTTCATCCATGCTTTCATTCATGCTGAGAAACATTAACATCCCCGTGGTTATCACAGGTTCCCAGCTTTCCATCACAAACCCTGTGGCAGATGCCATGGAAAACTGCCGCTGCGCTATTCATATGGCTGCAAGCGGTATTCCCGGAGTGTTTGTAGCCTTTAACAGAAAGGTGATGCTGGGATGCAGAGTATCAAAGGTACGTTCCCTCAGTTTTGATGCCTTTGAAAGCATCAATTATCCGAACATCGCTACCATCAGCTCTCTCGGAATGAAGATAGATAATTCCGCAGTGCCGGAAAGAAGCGGTATATTTCAGCTTTCCAATAAGTATTCAGATAAAGTGGCCATGATAAAGATGTTCCCGGGACTTCACAGAAGTCTTCTTGAATCCATTGCGGAGCAGGGCTACAAAGGTCTTTTCATCGAAGCCTATGGAATAGGGGGAATGCCCTTTCTGAAGCATGACTTCATCAGCACTCTTGATAAGCTGATACAGGGAGGCATGACTGTTGTGGTCGGAACCCAGTGCAGATACGAAGGTTCCAAAATGGACGTATACGAAACCGGAAGAAAGACTCTCGAAATCGGCGCACTTCAGGCTCATGATATGACCGCGGAAGCAGCATTGACAAAACTTATGTGGATACTCGGCATCACCGAGAATCCTTCTGAAATCAGGGATTACTACTCCATGAGTATCGCCGGAGAGATAAGAAAAGCATAAAGGAGGTCCTTATGCGCCTACTTCCCAAAAAAGGAAACATGAATGAACGTATAGATACAGTGCTTCATAAATTTCGTTCAAGAATGACATCATATCCCCCGGGTATGTGTCCTCTTACTCTGTACCGTTCACTTCTCCATATTTCCATGAATCAGTCCTGCGGAAAATGCATCCCCTGCAGAGACGGTCTCCATGAAGTGGACCGGCTGTTAAAAAGCATCATAAACGGCGATGCCTCAAGAGATTCCCTGTCAGAACTCGAAAAAAAATGTCTGATGATCGAAGAAACCTCCGACTGTGCCGTAGGCGCTTCGGGAGCGAGACTCATTCTTGACTCGCTTAAGGACTTTTCAGACGAGTACGAAAGCCATATCGAGAAAAAACGCTGTGTGGAAAATACAGTTCAGACTATTCCCTGTATAACTCTCTGTCCCGCCCATGTGGATGTCCCGGGATACATAGCACACATAAAAGAAGGTAACATGGCAGATGCCATAAAGGTGATACGTGACAGAAATCCATTCCCCACAGCCTGTGCCTACATATGCGAGCATCCCTGTGAAAATAAATGCAGAAGATCACTGATTGACGCCCCTTTAAATATAAGAGGGCTTAAAAAGTATGCTGTTGACAATGTTTCCGCCGACAGTGTACCCACGCCCCGGAGAAATGTCAGCACCGGAAAAAAAGTGGCCATCATAGGCGGCGGTCCCGGAGGACTTACTGCTGCATATTTTCTTTCTCTTATGGGACATGAAGCCGATATTTACGAGGAACATGAAAAGCTTGGAGGGATGCTCAGATACGGAATCCCGGAATACAGACTTCCTAAAGACAAACTGGACTCTGATATAAACGCCATACTGTCTGCCGGTGATATAAAGGTCTTTACAGGTACAAAAATCGGAAGAGATATTCCCTTTGAAAAGCTTAAAAAGGATTATGATGCCGTATATATAGGTATAGGAGCACAGCTTGGAAATCGTATGCCCATGGAAAACCATGATGCAGAGGGGGTTATACCTGCTGCTGATTTTCTTCAGAAAGTGGCAAGGGGCGATTCCATGGATCTCAGCGGAAAAAAAGTGGTGATCATAGGCGGCGGAAATGTGGCTATGGATGCCGCAAGAACAGTTGTGAGACTTAATGCAGAAACTGTCCATGTGTTTACAAGAAAAAGAGACGACTATACAGCACTTGAAAGTGAGATGGAATCAGCCATGCAGGAAGGTGTGAGATTCCGTACTCTGTTAAGCTTTCTGCATATAGAAACAAACCCGGATACAGGGGCTGTTCAGGCTGTGTGGCTGCAGCCCGAAATCGTAAATACCTATGACGACTTCGGCTTTGTGACCACCGAACATTCAAGTAACTATCCTTATCGTTTCAAGTGTGATCTCCTTATTCTGGGGGTAGGTCAGAGAAGCGACAGCGAAGCCTTTTCGGAAGCAGGCGTACCTGTACAAAGAGGCAGGATACAGGCATCGGAAGCCTGCATAGTACAGGGGATGGATGGAGTCTTTTCCGGAGGGGACTGTGTCACAGGACCTTCCACTGCCATAAGAGCCATCGCTGCCGGTCAGGTTGCCGCCATAAACATTGACGAATATCTGGGATACCACCATAAGATTAGTCTTGAGACAGATATCCCTCCTGCATATCCCAATCCCTGTATCCCCACAGGAAGAGCAGAGATTGAAGAAAAAGATCCCTTTGAGAGAAGAACCAATTTTGATTTTGTAGAACTGCCCATGACTTATGAAGAGGCCATGAGAGAATCCGGAAGGTGTCTCCGATGCGATCATTATGGCTGCGGTTCGATGGAAGGAGGCCGGGGAGATAAATGATTGATGTTACCATCAACGGAAAAACCTGTTCAGGTAATGAAGGCTCTACCATACTTGAAATCGCCCGTGACAACGGAATATTTATTCCTACTCTTTGTTTTCTTGAAGGTGTAAGCGATATAGGCTCCTGCAGGATGTGTATGGTGGAATGCGAAGGATATGAGATGCTCCTTGCCGCCTGCAGAACTAAAATAAAAGAGGGCATGGTCATAAGAACCGAATCAGAGAAGATTAACTCCTACAGAAAAGCCATGCTGGAACTTATCCTGTCCAATCATAAAACCGACTGTATGAGCTGCCCTTCCAACGGAGCCTGTGAGCTTCAGACTCTTTGCAACAGGTATGAGGTGAGCCATGCCCTTTCACCGGGTACGAGAGTCGCCATGGATATGAAGCTTCCTGTTCTTAGGGAACACCCATTCATAGATTATGATCCGGGAAAATGCATACATTGCCAGAGATGCATCAATGCCTGCCACCGTATAGCCTGCAACGGTACACTGAAAAGCGACAGGCTGGGAAGTTTTCATATAGTCAATGCTCCTTTTGGAAAAGATTATAAGGAATCCGGATGTGAATCCTGCGGAAATTGTGTAAGTGTATGTCCAACGGGGGCTCTTACTTTAAAAAAGGAAAATGACTACAGAAACTGGGAAGTAACAAAGGTTCTTACCACCTGTCCGCACTGCGCCACAGGATGCCAGTTATATCTCATTGTAAAAGACGGGAAGATCGTAAACGTGGAGGCAGCCTCAGGCCCTTCCAATCATAAAAGACTATGCGTAAAGGGCAGAAGCGGAAGCTTTGAATTTGTACATTCAAAGGACAGACTAACTAAGCCTCTGATAAAAGACCGGGTTACGGGAGTCTTCAGAGAAGCATCCTGGGAAGAAGCCATTTCCTATACGGCTCAAAGATTCATGTCAATTAAAGAAAGTTTTGGAAGCGAAGCTTTGGCCGGCTTTGCCTGCTCACGATCCGCAAATGAAGACATTTACATGGTGCAAAAGATGGTCCGCACCTGTTTTGGCACCAATAACACAGATAACTGCGCAAGAGTCTGTCATTCCGCCTCAGTCGCAGGTCTCGCAAAAACCCTTGGATCAGGAGCCATGACAAATCCCATCAGGGATATCACTGCGGATGTGGACTGTATTCTCCTTGTGGGCTCAAATCCGGAAGAAGCCCATCCTGTTGTGGGTATGCAGATCCGGAAAGCCGTAAAAAACGGAACCAGACTCATAGTGGTGGACCCCAGAGATATAGGTCTTTCGTCCCTTGCGGATATACATCTGAAGCTTCGCCCCGGCACAAATGTAGCTTTTGCCAACGGCATGATGCATGTGATGATAAAGGAAGATCTTATAGATCATGAATACATAAAAGAACATGCCGAGGGCTTCAATGAGCTTAAGACACTTGTGGAGAAGTATACTCCCGAAAAAGTTGCAGAGATCTGTCATATAGATCCCGATAAGCTTAAAGAGGCTGCCAGAATGTATGCCACCGCAAAAAAAGCCCCTATCATCTACTGTCTCGGAGTTACCGAACACTCTACAGGCACGGAAGGTGTCATGAGCATGTCAAATATGGCTGTCATCACAGGTAAGATAGGAAGAAGCGGCTGTGGTGTGAACCCTTTGAGGGGTCAGAACAATGTTCAGGGCGCCTGTGACATGGGTGCCATGCCCACAGACTATCCCGGTTATCAGAAGGTTGATAATGAAGAAGTCCGGAAAAAATTCGAAAAAGCCTGGGGCGTTGACCTGAATCCTGTTCCTGGCCTTAAGGCTACTGATGTTTTCCCTGCCGCTATAGAAGGAAAGATAAAGGGGCTTTATATCTGCGGTGAGGATCCAATAGTTTCGGATCCCGACACTCACCATATCATAAAAGCCCTGGAGAGTCTTGATTTCCTGGTGGTGCAGGACCTCTTCATGACAAAGACCGCGGAGTACGCAGATGTGATACTTCCCGGAATAAGCTATGCAGAGAAGGAAGGAACCTTTACGAACACGGAACGCCGGGTACAAAGAATACGAAAGGCTGTCACTCTGGATGGTGATATGCGCCCGGACACAGACATTATCACAGACCTTATGAACGCCATGGGGTATAAGCAGCCTTACCTTACTCCGGCAGAAATCATGGATGAAATAGCTTCCGTCACTCCAAGCTTCCATGGAATTTCTCATGAACGACTTGACAGAGGCGAGAGTCTTCAGTGGCCATGCCCGGATAAGGACCACCCCGGAACTCCCATCATGCATACAGGACATCCCGCAAGAGGAAAAGCCCTGCTTTATCCTGCGGAATTTAAAGAATCCCGGGAACTTCCCGATGAGGAGTACCCGTTTATACTAAGCACCGGCCGCATACTTTACCATTACAATGCTGGCGCCATGACAAAACGGACCCCCGGACTTATGGATATCTCCGGGGAAGGCTTCATAGAAATAAACTTTAAGGATGCCGACAGACTGGGAATTAAAAAAGGTGACAGGATAACTGTCAGGAGCAGAAGAGGTGAGATAACAGCCACAGCTCATGTGGGAAGAAAGGTTTCGGAAGGCGAAACCTGGATGCCTTTCCATTTTCCGGATTCTCCTGTAAATGTTCTCACAAATGCTGCACTAGACGAATTTGCAAGGATACCTGAATACAAGGTCTGTGCTGTACAGCTGGTTTCGCATAATGAAAGCTGAGAAACCTATGAGGAGAAGTTATATATGAAAGACGGAATTATATTTTCAGAAAAAGAGAAAAAAGTGTCTCGTTCTGCCATCACACGTAAGATAGAACGGACAGGATATGAATGCATATTTATGATTCTATGTTGTGTTGCAGGAGTCCTGGCCAAAAAAGCCATTAACCCCGCAGCCAATATGATGACTGACTTTCTTCATATTCCCGGAGGAATATCCACAGCCCTGTCACTCATGTTTCTTGTTATGGGAGCAGGCCTCACAAACGGCAGATGGAATGCGGGAATCATGGGACTTGTTCAGGGAATCAGTGCACTTTTGATGGGCTCCGTGGGAAGCATGGGAGTTCTTATCCCTGTAGCCTATTTCATTCCCGGTGTTGTAATTGACCTGATGATGCTGCTTCCCCTTAAAACTCCTTCCGGAATGAGAGTGAAAGCATTCCTTGCAAATCTTGCATCATCATTATCAGCAGCTTTATTTGCGGATGTAATGGTCTTTCACCTTCCTTTAAACGTTCTTACTGTTTATATCCTTGTGGCAGCCCTGTCGGGAGCTGTATGCGGATATGCTGCGGGAGAAGTTATTAACCTGACCCATGGAGATAAAAATGAATAAAAAAATAAAATTTATCCTGGCGGGGCTCATTCTGGGCCTCGCCATAGTAACGGGAATCGTTTCAGCCATATATCTTAAGGGGCGAAAAAGCATCCCCGAAAATCAGATATCCCTTACTGTTAATTCCGAGGAAAAATTTATATCTCTTTCGGATTTTAAGTTTTCTAAAGTAAGTGAAGATATATCAAACAAAAAGGGAGAAACAAAACATATCGAAGGTGATGGGGTACTAATCAAAGATATCATAGGTTCCGTTTCTTTTTCCGATATCACTGTTATATCAGATGATGAATACAGAGCATCCCTTGGTCCGGATGACATGGAAAACGCCTGGCTGCTGCTTGATGAAGGAACTGCGAGACTGATCGTAAAAGGAGATAAAAACTCGAAACGTGATGTGAAGAATGTTGTAAGGATAGAAGTCAATGAATGAGTATTCTGCCATCATACTGGCCGGAGGAAAAAGCAGCCGCATGGGAAGAAAGAAGGCTGAGCTGTCTTTTTCCGGTAAAACCTTTTTGGAAATCCTCATAGATAAACTGGAAACTCTCGGGATAAGGGATATCCTTCTTTCAGGATACGAATGCAGTGATAACAGAGTAAGAAGTGTCTACGATATCTGTAAAAACAAAGGCCCCATTGGAGGAGTCCATGCCTGCCTAAAGGAAATTAAGTATCCCCATGCCCTGGTCCTTGCGGAGGATGCCCCTTTTATCCCCGAAGAATTTCTGAAAAGACTGATAAAATGCCACAGTGAAGGTCAACAGCAGATAACCGTTACGGTCTGTAACGGAAACCTGCAGCCTCTTGTGGGAATTTATGACAAATGTCTATACGAAAAATGCGAAAAACTGCTTTCTGAAGAAAAAGCGAACCTCAGAAAACTGATACTGTCAGCTCCGCACAAAGAAGTTTCCTTCACAGGAGATGAGCTTCTGATACGGGGCTGCAACACTGTAGAAGAATTTGAACGTATGTCTCTCCTTAGATGATCATGTAGCAGTACTTCCTTATTTCCGAAGAGTTCCGGGTGATACCGGGAATCCTTCGGATCTTTTTGTTCATGACTTATCCTGTATCCTTTTTTACAACCATAAGAGCAGCAGGTATCAACAGTTTCCTCAAATGCAATGGCTTTGTTCTTAGTGTGCTGAGGAAATACAATGCCCACAAGCGCAATAACAGCCGCAACCGCAACTATGAATATAAGTTTATTTTCATACCATAAATTAAGGTTAAAGATTATTACATGCTTTTCTGACAGATTATTTACGGGCCTGTTCTTTGACGATTTTGACAAATCCGCATATATAATACTTCAAATTTATGTTAAAATTTACATTATATGGGTTTTGTTTGAGACTAAACGAAAGGAGTAGTAATAGATGAGTATGGAAAAGAAGATCTCAAGACGAGATTTTTTGAAGGGTGGTGCTGCACTGGCTGCAACCACCGCAATTCTCGATTTAGCAGCATGTGCAAATGGAGAGACACCTCCTCCCGCAACTACAGCAGCTGCTGAAACTAAAGCAGCAGAGACTGAAGCCGCAGTGACCGAAGCTGCCACTGAAGCTGCAAAGGAAGAGGCTTCCAAGGCTGTTGAAACTGTGAAAGCTGTTGTTTCTGAACTGAATCCTCAGGACTATGATTTCAGAAGTACAGATTCTGATCTTTCTGCTGTATTCAGTCCATGGAAGTTCGGAGGGCTTAACCTTACCCACCGCATGGTTAAGTCAGCAGCAGGTTCCGATACACAAAGGGGAAGTGTAGAGGAAGCTGTGGAGTACTATTCGGCATTTGCCAAGGGCGGAGTTGAGATGGTATGGGTTGAGGATTTCCTTGCCTTCGGAGAGAATTTCCCAAGCGGAAGAGCTGCGAAAATCGAGGATACTCATGTTAAGGAAGTTATCGAAGGGGTGCATGCAGCAGGCGGTTACATCGGATATCAATTAAGCTGCATGGGCAGATCCTTCAGCGGCTTTGATGCTGCCACAGCTCCTCAGTACGCATCGGCATTTGCAGAGCACCTTACTCTTGATGAAGTTAAAAAGGTTCAGGAGGATTTCATCAAGGGCGCCAAGAAGATGCAGGATCTCGGTTTTGATGCGGTTGAGATCAATGCAGCCGGAAACAACATCGGACAGGCCTTCTTCTCACGCCAAAGAAACCACAGAGATGATGAATACGGTCCTCAGAGCTTTGAGAACCGTGCACGTTTTGTCGGCGAGATCATAAGCGGTATCAAGGAACTTTGCGGAAAGGATTTCCCTGTTCAGGTTCTTCTCAATGGTATCGAGGAGAATGACATCAATATAGGTGAGTCAGATCTTTCCACTACCGTTGAGGAAAACTGCAAGATCTGTAAGGCTCTTGAGGATTTCGGAGCCGATGCACTCCATGTGAGACTGGGAGTATTCCGCATGCATGTTTGCCAGTTCGCATCCGACCTTTACTTCACAGGAAACGGAATCATCGGTACCACAGCAAACGGTACCCGTTTCGATTTCTCGCGCCATTTCGAAGGAAAGCTTCTTGCAAACCACGATGCTTACGGCATGATGCTGAATGTTGCAAAGGAAATCAAGCAGGCTGTATCCATCCCTGTGGGAACAGTTACATGTATGAACCCGGCTTATGCTCCTAAGTTCTTTAACGACGCCATCGCTGACGGCATGTGCGACTTCTTCATCATGAACCGTCCTCTGACCGTTGATACCGAGTATGTAAACAAGCTCCGTGAGAAGCGTCTTGACGAAATAGCACCATGCACACGCTGTATGCATTGTCACTTCGATTATGATGAAGAAGGCAAGATGTATGAGCATTGCCGCGTAAATGCAGCAACACAGAGAGCATGGCATGAGGATATGCCTGAAGGCGCCATCCCTGCACCTGCAGCTGAAAAGAAGAAGGTCATGGTCATCGGCGGCGGTCCTGCAGGACTTGAGGCTGCACGTATCGCGGCAGAACGCGGTCATGATGTAACACTTTATGAAAAAAACGGTTTCCTGGGCGGACTTCTCACATTTGCAGAAGCCATAAAGGGACCTCATGAGAACCTGGGAGATCTCAGAAATTATCTTATCCGCCAGCAGGAATTAAAGGGTGTCAATGTCAAGACCGGAACAGAAGTCTCTGCTGATCTCATTAAGTCCGAGGCTCCTGACTATGTGGTTCTCGCTACAGGCGGTAAGAGACCCGAGCTTGAACTGAGTTCTAAAGGTGCCACCAGTGTTATCTCCATCGACGATATCGCTTCAGCTGATATCGGTGACAATGTCACCATCATCGGAGGAAACGCACAGGCTGTTGATGCCGCTCAGTATCTGATTGCTCACGGCAAACACGTTACCATGGTTTCACCTGAAGGCAAGGAACGTCTTGACAAGGGTCAGTCCCAGTGGGTTAAGCAGTTCACCATTCCTATGCTTTACGCAAACGGTATGCGTTTATGGCCAAATGCTTCCATCAAGGAGGTTCAGGACGGCAGGATAGTTATCGACGGTGAGACAGGATGTGATGTGGTCATCGACTGCAACACGGTTATCGATGCCCGTGATATGCTTCCGAACACATCACTCCTGGATGGTCTCGATATACCTTCTATCGCTGTAGGTGACTGCAACAAGCCTTTCAACATCGCCGAAGCCATAGCAGCAGGAAATATCGCTGCAAGAAAGATCTGATAAAACTGCCTGATTCACAGTGTTTCATCAGACCTTCCCGGGATTTCAGGATTTTTAAAGAGAATACATGAGATCTGACAGATCAATTACAGAAATAAGCATATGTAATTGCTGCCATATTGCCCGGTGGAGCTCAGTCTCCACCGGGATTTTTTATTCGCGATAAGGCCTTCACGCGTGCGTTGTGCTTGTGAAAACTCATCTGCATATCCCAATGTTCCATAATAAGGCCTTCACGCGTGCGCGTTGTGCTTGTACAATAGCATTTGGGAACTTTCATAGTTATTTAATTGAATAGCTGAAGCCTTCATTGTATACTCTATTTGCAATTTTTACACCGTTGGAATACGCCGGCGGTTTACTGCATAAGTCCAGGTATCAGGCGGCTTTGCAGACTCAGGTAACATATATGCTTATAGCAGCAAATTTTATATAAAAATGGAAAATACACATATTACAGAAGAAATTCTGCCCGGAATCTACAGAGTTGATCTTTCAGACACCACTGTGGAACAGGGCGTAAGCAATATTCATATATTTATCATCAAGGGACGGGATGACATCAACAACGGGCGCAGCCTCATGATAGACACAGGCTTCAGAAACGATGACTGCCTTCATAAGCTTTTGTCTGCTCTTGAAGAGCTCAACATCAGTACCGACACTCTTGACATTTTTCTCACTCACAGGCACCATGATCATTGCGGTCTCGCAGAGGCTTTTTCGAAAAAAGGTGCCCGTCTTTTCATGAATCCCACAGAGGAACGTCATCCCTATGACTGCCTTGCATACAGAGTAAGTCAAGAGTCTATTGATGCTCAGAAAAAGGTTCTCCATTCCGTGGGAATCACCCCTGAACGTACCCCTCAGGTCTGGAAGACCTTCATGGAAATATCCGACAGGGTACGGCATCATGGTGAATGGGTGCTTGCAATCTGGGGATTTCCTTACACTGAGATCCATGAGGGTGACCGGTTCTGCTACGGGGATTATGAATTTGAAGCAACACCTTTAAAAGGACACACCTATGGTCAGATGGGACTTATGGATCATGAAAAGAAGATCTTCTTCACTGCTGATCAGATAATTCATGATATTTCACCTATAGTTGCCACCACCTACCCGGATGAAGGGCTGCTCCTCAGCTTCTTTGACTCACTCCGTTATATAAAGGAGCATTGCTCTAACTGGACGGTCATTCCTTCCCATGGGGAAATTCTGTCCGATGTTCAAAGAGACGTTGATAAAACTGTATTCAGTTATCTTAATAAGGCAACTGTGGTAAGGGACATTTTGAAAGCAAAAGCCATGAGAACAAAAGAAATCTCAGCATATGACCCTGACGTAACATCGGAAATGACCATTCAGGAAGTTGCCGAAATTATTTATAATGTAAAGCATATGCCTGAAAACGAGGGTGAATTTTTCATCTACAAGATGTTCATGACAAAAACCTACAGCCTTCTCGAATATCTCTATGACCTGGGTTTTGTCAGAAGAGAAGATAGAGAAGGTACATTCTATTGGAGTTACACAAACTGATTTATGGCACAGAACAATATCATAACTATAGAACATTTATCCAAGGTCTACACAGAAAGAAAGATCTTTGAGGATACTGATTTTTCCATGCTGGAGGGCGAGAAGGTTGCTCTCATAGGCATTAACGGAACCGGCAAGTCTACACTCCTCCGAATCGTTGCGGGGCTGGAGGAACCTGATGAAGGAAGCATTGCCAAACGCAGAAATCTGGCGGTACGCTTCCTTTCACAAACTCCCGAATTCGACCCGGAAGACACCATCATCGAAGCTATAATTCATGACAACGAGGGTCAGCAGCATGTTTGGGATCTGGAAGCAGAGGCAAAGAAGTTCCTTTCAAAACTCGGAGAAGATGACTTCTCACAGAAGATTAAAAATCTTTCCGGCGGTCAGAAAAAGCGAGTGGCTCTTGCCAGCACCCTGCTTTCAACAGCAGATCTCCTCATACTTGACGAGCCTACCAACCATCTGGACGGAGAGATGTCCGAGTGGCTGGAGGGTTATCTCAAGAGTTTCCGGGGCTCACTTCTTATGGTGACTCATGACAGATATTTCCTTGATTCTGTCTGTGACCGCATAGTGGAACTGGATCAGGGAAAACTATACAGCTACAAGGCAAATTATGCCGGATATCTGGAGCTGAAGGCAGAGCGCATGGACATCGCAAGGGCCCAGGAGCGTACCAGACAGAACATCCTGAGAAATGAGCTCAAGTGGGTGATGAGGGGTGCCAAGGCCCGTACCACCAAACAGAAGGGCCGTCTTCAGAGATATGAAAAGCTTTCTCAAATGCACGGTCCCACCGAGGAAGAGGAGCTTAAATTAAGTTCCATAAAGACAAGGCTCGGAAAATCCACCATTGAGATAGACGATGTGAGCAAGGCCTATGATGGAAAGACCCTGATACAGAACTTCAGCTACAATTTTCTGAGAAATGATCGTGTGGGAATCATCGGTCAGAACGGCGCCGGAAAGTCCACCCTCATCAAGATGATAACCGGATGGGAAAAGCCGGACAGCGGTGAGATCCGCATAGGCCAGACCGTCCGTATCGGATATTTCTCACAGGAGAATGAGGAACTGGATGGAAATCAGAGGGTTATCGATGCCATGACTTCCATTGCGGAATATGTTCACACCACAGACGGTCTTGTCAGCGCCAGCAACATGCTGGACAAGTTCCTGTTCCCGCCTTCACAGCAGTTCATGAAGGTTGAAAAACTGAGCGGCGGAGAAAAGAGGAGACTCTATCTTCTCCGTGTGCTTATGTCAGCTCCCAATGTACTCATTCTCGACGAGCCCACCAATGATTTAGACATTCGCACCATGACCATACTTGAGAATTATCTGGATCATTTTGACGGAATCGTTATTGCGGTTTCCCATGACAGATATTTCCTTGACCGTGTGGTAAACCGTATTTTCTCCTTTGAGGGCAACGGTGTGATTTCACAATATGAGGGCGGATATACAGACTATCAGGTTGAGTACCTTCGCCGCCATCCGGATCTGGACAGTGTTTTTGCAAATGCAGGTTCCATCGCAGGAGTTGGCAAAGCCGGCACTTCATCCGGAAACTCTGATGCAGCACTTGCAACTGACCCGGAGGGAAAAGTCAATACAGTTAAAAATTCAGAGCTCACAAGACGTGACCACAGTCGGAAGAACCTCCGCATGAGCTACAAGGAAGCAAAAGAATGGGAGAACATAGAGTCTGACATCGAAACGGCAGAAAACAAAATCGCCGATATTGATGCGTCAATCCTCAAGTACTCAAACGATTTTATAAAGCTTAACGAGCTCACAAAAGAGAAGGAGGAACTGGAGACCTTCCTTTCGGAGAAGATGGAACGCTGGGAATACCTCTCGGATCTTAATGAACGTATACTTGCTCAGGGAAAGTGATATCGCCTGATGGGGAGATATCATGTAAAAACCTCTTGACGCATCTCGGATGATTTGCTATTATTATGAAGCTTTATGACGAGGTGTGATAATTGGTAGTCGGCCAGCCTGGAAAGTTGGTGCCCGTTTTACGGGTTGTGAGTTCGAGTCTCATCCTCGTCGCTCGAGAAACCGGTTCAAATGAACCGGTTTTTTTGTTATAATTAAAAAGAATATATAGAAGGGAGGGTCTAAGTTATGCTTGAACTGCTCAAACTCCGTATAGATGGATTTGGTGTTGGCGAGAGTTCTATCAATATATGGACTCAGAACGGAAGATTACGTTATTCATACGATCGTTCACCACTTGATACGGATCCGAGTATTATCGTAAAAGTACCAAAGAGCATAGCTGATGACTTTCTTTCAAAACTTCAGGATATTCATGTATATCGCTGGAAAGATCATTACGAAAAAGAAACGGCGGAAACAGGTAAACATTTTTCTCATATGAAAGCTCATTGGGGCCTTATTTATAAGGAAGTAGGTGGAGAAACCCTTTCCTTCAGCGGCAATGATGCTTATCCGAAAAACTGGAAAACTTTCATGGATCTCATTAACAACCTCGTTAATGAATCCCAGTCTATGCATCTCAACGGTCTCTCACATATGGATATAGATTTCCATGACACGCATATATTAGAGGGATATGATGCCATCAGCCAAAAGCCTGTTAAAAAAGCTGTTCCTTACAGGGAAACCCTTTCCATTGACCGTAAAGAAGGCATGCTCCGTTATGTGCAGTTTCCTAACGATCACACTTCAGTAAAACATGAATACAGCGTACCTGAAATCATCGATTATCTATTGGGTAACTGCGAGAGATATTTTCATGATTTCGAAAAGCGGCCTTATGAACATGTAAATCACCGCCAGGCATCTATCTCGGTACATTTATTCTATCGTAACGGACGAAATGTGAGCTTCACAAGAACCTATGACCGTTCCGGCATACCTGATGACTGGCATGAGCTTCTGGACGACCTCCATGACACCATGGCGTTCTTTGGTCTTTACGGACCTCTTTTCGATGAGAACCTGTATAAGCATGGTGTAAAAAACGGCGAGTTCATCTACCTGTTTGTTTCGGATACACGGGGCAGAAGCCATTATTTCCGGACCCTTGATGACACTCTGAATGTCGGAGATCTGGTCATCATACCGGACATAAACATTTCCAGAAAAAAGATCGCCATGATTTCCGAAATCGTATACTGCACAGCGGATAACGTCCCCAGTCCTCTGAATGAGACGGGATTTATCATCGGCAGATACCGTCCTCGCGATACCTTTGGACCTGATTACGAAGACGATGACTACGATCCGTATGACGACTTGGATGACGATGATTTCTAAATCGATGTGAAGGTGCTTAAAGAATCGGCACCTTCACCGTAACACTTGTTGTAAGGGGTCAAGTGCCCCGATTTACAGGAGAAATCTCGTGATTATTTTAGTTGATTTTGAAAACACCCATGTATCCGGTCTTGACGGATACGAGTACCTTAATGACAGTGACACCCTTGTTATGTATTACAGCGACGAAAACAGCGCCGTAACGAAAGGCATGGTCACCGACCTTAAAAAGAGAAATGTACATGTAAGCCTGGTGAAGCTTTTGAAGCAGCACAGCAATGCTCTCGACATGTACATTGCCTCCACCACCGGCATGTTTCTTGAATCCGGCGAAAAGATATGTATAGTTTCCAAGGATAAGGGCTATGCAGCGGTACGTGATTTCTGGCACAGTCTGAGAGGCGCGGAGATACTGCTTGGTGAGACCATCAAAGAGTGCTTCCTCAGTTCCGAAAAAAATGATGATGAACGTATCAGCTTATGTAAGGAACGTGCCCAGAAAGCAACCCTGGTGGATTCCTTCGCCACTATGAACACCATTCCTACGAGACCTACTCTCAGCAAGGCAAATCAGAGAAGAAGAAACAGAAATATTCATTTCACAGAGGTTTCGGAGCCTGCTTCTCTGATACCGAACCCTTTGATGTTCGAGACTCCCGCAGACCAGCTTGTGAAGCAGATGAAGGAGATGCCCTTCGGAAGAGTTCCTGAGGCCAATTACTCAGAGTCCAGATTCTCACAGGATAAGGAATCTTCAAAAACAGAGACTTCCGGAGAGACCCGCCGTGAAGACCGCCGCAGAGACGGTTCAAAACGTCAGGGAGACAGAGACAGGAACAGACAGAGAAGAGAATCCGAGGATTCCCGCCATGTTAATTCCCGACAGGATGCTGTGAAAACTGATTCTGCAGCATCAGCAAATCCTCCTAAGGAAGTTCCGAAGGCAGAGGATAAGAGTTCGGCAAAAGACTATAAGGAAACGGAAAAGAAAGTTGAAAAAAGCGATTTAAAGAATCCTATAGTTAAATCCGAACCGGAGAAAACAGCCATCATCATAAGACCGGAGCAGAAGACTGCCATTGCCAAATCCGAACCAAAATACGATCCTAATCGTGTCCAGTTCGTTTATGACCCTGTTTCCCGTTCCATGAAGAAGGTGGGCGAGGCTTCAGAAGAAAAGAAGGACCAGACTGCAGCTGCAGAAAATAATGAAGTTGATTCAAAAGATACCCTAAAGGCTGAAACCACGGAATCAGGCGGCAAAATATCAGAGGGTGCCGAAACAGAGAATAAGGATTCATCAGAAACTCCTGCAGCATCAACCGGAGAGGTTCCTGAAAATCCCGTTGAGACTGTTTCATCTGATATAAACGACCTCGCAGAAAAAGCAGAAAAGGCCGTGACAGATACTGCGGTTACCGAAGAAGTAAAGTCAGAAGCTGACCATTCCGAAGATGCTGTTTCAAAGTCCGATGACGATAAAGCCGGCGAAAAAAAGACTGCAAGAAAGCCCGGTGCAAGAAAGAGTGCTTCAAAGAGGAGAACCGCAAGAAAGAAAGCCTCAAAAGAAGCTTCAGCTGAGGAATCAGTCGTCGAAACCACTGCTGCAGATCCGGAAACATTGACAGATACTGGGGAAGCAGGTAAGACCTCAAAGAAGGTTTCCGCAAAGGATTCCCCATCAGATGAGAAGGCAGCCTCCGAAAATGCTGAGGAAGAAGGAATCACAGCAGCTGAAAAAAAGCCTAAAAAGAAAGCCACTGCAAGGGGTAAAAAGGCTGATGCTGCATCAGAGGAATCAAAAACAAAAAAGACACGTTCAGGCAAAAAGGCCAAGGCTTCAGAGAGTACCGGAGCAGAAACAGGTGACAACAAAGAACAGCCAAGGTCATCAGCCGTTTCTCCTCAGGAGGCAATTGAAAAATACGGTATGACAGCCAACACTCTTCACACATACTATGTTCGTCTGGTGAAGGCTTACGGAAAAGAAGAGGGGCGTTCAGTTTATGACGCCAGCAAGAAAGCCGTTCAGGAAGAGATAAAGAAGCGGAAAGCTGCTGAAAAGGCTGCTGAAATAACAGTTACTGAATGAATATAAAAAAGCTGAATGCTTTACCTTAAAAAGGTACTGCATTCGGCTTTTTAAATCTATAAAACCGGCTTCATCCCCACCGCTCCGATATATGTTTTTAACACTCATGTCATATTATGCTCTCCGGAGAAAACATGTCGCAGCAAAAAAATTAAATTTGTGCTTGCCAAAACATTTTCGTCGTGCTAATATACTTCTTGTCGCGCGGAGGTGCTGAAATTGGCAGACAGGCAAGACTAAGGATCTTGTGTCCGGTAGGACGTGTGGGTTCAAGTCCCATCCTCCGCATGAATAACCCTTGAAAACGTTATGTTTTCGAGGGTTTTTTGTTAATTATATTTATTACCGCATACAATAGGAAAGAGGACTATAATTATGATGAATCAGTTTTCCAGAACCCAGCTGTTATTGGGTGCTGATGCCATGGAAAAACTCAGAAATTCAAGAGTTGCCGTATTTGGCATAGGCGGAGTAGGCGGTTACGTCTGTGAAGCACTTGTCAGAAGCGGTGTGGGACATTTTGACCTTATAGACAATGACAAAGTGTGCATTTCAAATATTAACAGGCAGATAATAGCTACAAGAAAAACAGTGGGACAATACAAGACAGACGTCATGAAGGAACGAATGCTGGATATCAATCCTGACGTGGAAGTATCTGTACACAAATGTTTTTTCCTGCCTGAAAACGCCGATGAATTCCCCTTTGAAGAATATGATTATGTGGTAGACGCTGTTGATACTGTCACCGCTAAAATCGAGCTCGTAATGAAGTGTAAAGAAAAGGGTGTTCCCATCATCAGCTCTATGGGTGCCGGAAACAAACTGGACGCCGCTGCTTTCAAGGTAGCCGATATTTATAAGACCAATGTGTGTCCACTGGCCAAAGTAATGAGACATGAACTTAAAAAGCGTGGTGTCAGAAAACTGAAGGTTGTATACTCTGAAGAAAAGGCACTGAAACCAATAGAAGATGTGTCTGTAAGTTACGAAAATAACAGTACCTGCCCGCCCGAATCAGAATTTAAAGCTGAAAAACGCAGATCAACCCCCGGAAGCATCGCTTTTGTACCATCTGTAGCAGGTCTTATTCTGGCAGGAGAAGTGGTAAAGGACCTTATACATACAAACTGAGCAGAGGAGATTTTTTATGAAGGTAGCGGTTATTACAGGAGCGACTTCAGGAATGGGACGCCGTATGGCTATAGAACTGAATGATCAGATTCCCAATATTCAGGAGTTCTGGCTTTTCGGGCGCCGTATGGAAAGGCTTAGTGAACTGGAGAAGATGCTCTCAAAACCCTGCAGACTGTTCCGGGAAGATCTTCTTTCCGATGATTTCCTTTCTGCCTATGAAAAAACATTGTCCAAAGAAAAGCCTGAAATAATATTTCTTGTAAATGCCGCAGGCTTTGGAAAAATCGGAAAGGTTCGCGAATTAAGTCTTTCGGACCAGCTTAGCATGGTGGACCTCAATATAAGAGTCCTCACAGGCATATGCCGGCTTAGCATCCCCTATATGGCAGCACATTCAAGAATCATTAATTTTGCTTCCGCCGCTGCTTTTCTGGCCCAGCCTTCCTTTGCGGTTTATGCCGCAAGTAAAAGCTATGTGCTCAGCTTTTCAAGAAGCCTTAACGAAGAGCTTCTTAGTACAGGCTGTTACATAACAGCAGTATGTCCTGGTCCTGTGAAGACCGAATTTTTTGACATTGCAGAGACCACCGGAAAGATTCCTTTCTACAAATATCTTTTTATGGCAGACCCTGAAAAGGTATGTCATAAGGCCCTGGTGGACAGCATTACCAAAAGCGATATCTCTGTTTACGGCATTGGCATGAAGGTATTTATGGTTTTTGCGAAACTGATGCCTGCAAAGCTTATTTTCTTAATGATGCGGGCCCTTAACCTTTTCAGCAAGTCCGGGTCTTCCCATGAACATACAGAAACCACCGGAACGAAGCACCAGACCGGACTTTGATTCCAAAAACCGAAAGTGAGATCAGATTTTGAAAGAGTTAAACATTTCCCTTAACGAAGCAGGCCAGCGTCTTGATAAGCTCCTGCACAAATATCTTTCCAATGCCAATACCAGCTTTATATACAAAATGCTGCGTAAGAAAAACATAGTTTTAAATGATAAAAAAGCCGAAGGGAAAGAACTGCTGAAGGACGGAGACGTCGTAAAGATATACTTTTCAGACGAGACTCTGGAGAAGATGACAGGGAAGCCCTCATTTTCGGACTCTCCGCGGAAGGAAAAGAATTCCTCCGTCAAAACCTTAGAGCAGTACGGAAAAGGTTCCTTGAAGAAGGGGGCATCCGAAAAGGCACAGGAGCCTTCCTCAGAAAGATCCGGTAAAGAAGCTTCAAATAAATCAGAAATGCTTTTCGGACTAAAGCATGGAGCAAAAACAGAAAAGCTCATTTCTGAACTTAAAACACATATCATTCATGAGGACTCTCACCTTCTGATCATTGATAAGCCTGCAGGATGGCTCAGCCAGCAGGACGAGCCCGGAAGCATATCCGTCAATGAACTCTGCCTCATGTATCTCTTGAAAAAGGGGGAGCTCACGGAAGAGCAGCTCCGGACCTTTAAGCCGGGAATCGCAAACCGTCTGGACCGAAACACCTCCGGACTCATTCTTTTCGGCAAAACTCTGCCGGCACTTCAGAGCCTTGCAGAACTGCTCAGAAACCGTACCGTTGAGAAATACTATATGGCTGTTGTCAGCGGAATTATAAGGGAGCCGAAGACCATAAAGGGCTATCTTTCAAAGGATTCCGGAAAGAACAAAGTCGTCATCAAAAAAGAAAAGTCTGATGATGCTTCCGAGATAAATACGGCCTACACTCCTATAAAGAAGGGTGATGACTATACTGTTCTGAAGGTTCATCTCATAACCGGAAAGACTCATCAGATACGTGCCCATCTTTCATCCATTGGACACCCGATAATCGGCGACCCAAAGTACGGATTTATGAAGGAAAACAACCGTTATAAGGCCTCCGCCGGGGTTACCCGTCAGCTCCTTCATTCATGGCAGCTCACCTTCCCGGATGATCTTTCCGGAGTACTCGGCCCCCTTTCCGGAAAGACCATTACTGCAGAGCCTCCGAAGGAATTCAGGCACTTCACGGATTAGCGCATATTATGGTCGTTTTTCAGACCATACCATTTTTCCTCTCTTTGTGATATGTTCAAAAAGGTTATAGACATTCCTCCGAGAGAGGTAATATGTTATCAAAAATTCATAGTGCCGGTCTGTCCGGCATGGACGGTTTTCCCGTAACAGTTGAAGTGGACGAGAGCGACGGACTGCCGAAGTCCGTCATAGTCGGCAATGTCTCCGCATCTGTGAGGGAATCTCTGGAGCGCTGTCAGGTGGCGCTCCGCAATGTAAACATTATCATTCCCCCGAAAAGACTCACCATAAACTTAGCTCCCGCGGACCGGCGGAAAGACGGAACCCATTATGACCTTGCCATCGTGACAGGCATACTTAAATCCATATTTCTGGATGATGCCTCCTTCATAGATGATTATGGCTTTGTGGGAGAGCTGGGGCTCGACGGAAAAGTACGTCATGTCAACGGTATCCTTCCCATGGTGGCAGAAATGAAACGTGCAGGTCTCAAAGGTGCCGTAGTCCCTAAAACAGACATTCAGGAGGCCCTGGTGGTGGAAGAAATGGACATCGTAGGGGTGGAAGACCTGCCGGACCTTTGCAGAATCCTGGCGAAGGAAGAATCTTTCACGGATTATCCACGGGACACTCCCAGAGTATCCACCCGTCACGAGTCCTACAATGTTGACTTTTCAGACATTCATGGACAGTCCTTTTCCGTCAGGGCTGCTCTGATTGCAGCCGCGGGGGGACACAACCTTCTTTTATCGGGTGTTGCAGGCTCCGGAAAGACCATGATTGCAAGACGCATCCCCACTATACTCCCGGAACTGTCAAGAGAAGAAAATATCGAGATCACAAAAATTTATTCTATAGCAGGGCTCCTTCCCGAAGGCTCTGCCCTCATGAACCGGCGTCCCTTCAGGACACCTCACCACACCATCACAACTCCCGCTCTGGTAGGCGGCTCCTCCAATTCGGGTGTGATTCCCGGAGAGATAGCATTGGCATCCCGTGGAGTCCTGTTTCTGGACGAATTGCCCCTTTTTTCAAAATCCTCCATAGAAGCCCTGAGACAGCCCCTTGAAGAAAAACAGGTAACCATAAACCGCCTGAACGGAAGCTTCAGGTATCCTGCCAACTGTATGCTGGTGGCAGCCATGAACCCCTGTCCCTGCGGTTATTACCCGGACAGAAGCAAATGCCACTGCACAGAAAGCCAGATACGGCATTATCAGCGTGGAATCTCAAAACCCATACTTGAACGTATAGACCTCTGTGTGGAAGCATCCCCCATCAGCTTCAGGGAAGCCACCAGTAAAGACTCAAGTGTAAGCTCTGCCGAACTGAGAGAAAAAGTTCATAAAGCAAGAGAAGTCCAGCGAATGAGATTTAAAGACAGTCCCCACCTTTTGGTAAATGCCGACATGAACTCCAGAGACATTGAGCAGTTCTGCCCGCTGAACAGGCAGAGCAGAAGCTTCATCGAAAAGATCTTCGAACTGAAATCCATGTCCATGAGAACCTTCCACAAGGTCCTTAAGGTGTCCCGTACCATAGCGGATCTTGAAGATTCCCCGGAAATAAGCATTACCCATCTCAGTGAAGCGGTAAGCTACAGAGGTCTCGAAGACCAGCTGTACGGTTCCATGGAGGAAGCATTGTCAAACCCGGATCCTAATGACCGAAGCAGAGGAACTAATAGTATTTCGATTTCCGAAAATAAAGAACCAAAAGTCAGGGGGTGCAATGAATGACAGCTCAGGATATTAATTTCAAAAATGAAATCCGGGAACTGACACCTCTTGATAAAGACTATCCGGAACGTTTACGACAGATATCCAACCCGCCAACGACTCTATATGTAAAAGGGCAGCTTCCTCCTGATGACATGCCAACCGTTGCCATCATTGGTTCCAGAACATCAACGGAATACGGTCTTGATGTAGCGAGAACCTTCGGTCGGGTACTGGCTTCACAAGGTGTAGGCATTGTCAGCGGTATGGCAATGGGGGCTGACAGCGCCGGACAATGGGGTGCGTTGGACGGTGGCGGTCACACCTATGCGGTTCTTGGATGCGGGATAAATATCTGTTACCCGGCAAGAAACTATCGGCTGTACGGTGAGATACTGCGAAGCCGTGGCGGCATAATGTCAGAAGTCCCCCTGGATTCACCTCCCCTCGGGAAACAGTTTGCTTCAAGAAACAGGATCATCTCTGGGCTTTCCGATGCGGTGATAGTCATTGAAGCAAGAGAACGATCAGGTACTCTTATCACTGTAAATGCGGCTCTTGATCAGGGCAAGCAGGTCTTTGCCGTGCCCGGGCGGCTAAACGATCCTCTTTCAAAGGGCTGTCTTCAGCTCATCAAAGAAGGTGCCGAAATCCTCACTTCCCCGGAGGACATCCTGGAATATCTCCATCTGAAATCCGCCGGTGAACAGCTAATGCTTGAAAAAGATACCTCCGCCCTTAATCCGAAGCAAAAATCCGTATATGACGTTCTCTCTGTAAACGCCCTGCATCTCGATTCCATTATTTCAAAATGCCGGCTACCTGTTCAGGAGCTGGCACCTATACTTCTTGAACTGGAGATATTGGGCTTTTCGGAGTGTACCAAAACCGGATTCTACAGAAGAAAGCTGTAGCACAGTAAGCTCAGAAAAACATTGACAAGAATCTTTATAAGCAATAGAATAGTGCCGTCTTTAAATTTAGCTTCCGTTAAGGAAGTGCATGAAATCGTTGAAGAGGACAGTAACTTTTTCAGCCTGCTACAGAGAGAAGCCGTTTGGTGCGAGGCTTCGCAGCGGAAGATGTGAAAACCACCTCCGAGAGGTCCTTAATCGGACACGTTGATCACGTTACAATCATAAAAAAGTGGTTGCTGTATCATTACAGCAGCAATTTGGGTGGAACCGCGAGATATCGTCCCAATCTGTGATTTAGATCATGGATTGGGACTTTTTACATGCTGTTTTCAAAAAAGCTTCCCCAAAGGGCTTTTTACATTTTAAATAGGGAGAACCAAAATGGAAAAAGAAGAGATTTTAAAGGTTTATCGTCATTCTCTTGCTCACATCCTTGCAAAGGCTGTTATCGAGATCTATGGCAAGGAAGTACAGTATGCCATCGGACCTGAAATCGATGACGGAGCATACTATGATTTTGCATTACCTGAGGGCAAGACTATAACAGACAAGGATTTCAAGCAGATCGAGAACAAGATGCGTGAGATCATCAAGAGAAGAGAAGATTGGACCCGTAAGGAAGTTTCAAAGGCAGAGGCTCTTCTGATCTTTAAGGATCAGAAGTTCAAGACTGAGCTTATCAATGATCTTCCAGAGAACGAGATCATCACTATCTACTACACAGGTGAAGACTATGTTGACCTCTGCCGCGGACCTCACGTAGACAATTCACAGGAGCTTATGAGTGCAGCCTTCGAGCTTCACGCAGCTTCCATGGCTTACTGGAGAGGTGACGAGAAGAGAGACAAGCTTCAGCGTGTTTATTTCTACGCATTCCCAAACAAGGATGAGCTTAAGCAGCATATCAAGATGATCGAAGAGGCCCGTGAGCGTGACCACAAGAAGATCGGTGCACAGCTTGAACTCTTCATGTTCGATGAGACAGCTCCCGGTATGCCATACTGGCTTCCACGAGGCTGGGTAATGTATCAGACCCTCCTTAAGTACAGCCGCGAACTTCAGAAGGCTCACGGATATACCGAGATCTCTGCTCCTCTTATCAACAACAAGAAGCTCTGGCTCATAAGCGGACACTGGGCACATTATCTCAACAACATGTTCATCGTTCCCGGTATCGAGGGACATCTTACAGCAGATGCGGATATCTCAGGTGTTATTGAGAATCCTAAGGACACAGCAGCAGAGGCAAAGGCAGTAAAGATCATGGCCGGTTCTGTAGTTTACAACCGTGAGAACCTTGACACTATGGCAGCAAAGCCTATGAACTGCCCTAACGCTATGATGACCTTTAAGCGTAAGAACCGTTCTTACAAGGAACTTCCTATCCGTTACAGCGAGTACGACGTCCTTCACCGTAAGGAGAAGTCAGGTCAGATGAACGGTCTTTTCCGTGTACAGGAGTTCCGTCAGGATGATGACCATACATTCGTAATGGAATCCCAGATCAAGGATGAGATCAAGGATATCATCTCAATCGCAGATGAGATCTACACAACCTTCGGTGTAACATACCGTGCAGAGCTCTCAACACGTCCTGATGACTACATGGGAGATATCGAGGTATGGAACCAGGCAGAGGCTGACCTTAAGGAGATCCTCACAGAGCAGTACGGTGAGAACGGATTCGAGATCAATGAGGGTGACGGTGCATTCTACGGTCCTAAGATCGATCTTCAGATCAAGGATGCTCTCGGAAGAGAATGGCAGTGCGGAACTATCCAGCTCGACTTCCAGCTTCCTCACAACTTCGGTCTTACCTACATCAATGATCAGGGTGAGTCTGTAATGCCTGTAGTTATCCACCGTGCTATCTACGGTTCACTTGAGCGTTTCATCGGTATCGTTATCGAGAACTTCAAGGGAATGTTCCCGTTCTGGCTCAACCCGTATCAGGTAGCAATCGTTCCTATCCGTGAGAGCCACAATGAGTACGCAAAGAAGGTTGAAGAGGCTCTTACAGAAGCAGGCGTACGTGTTGAGGCTGATTACTCAGACAACAACATGAAGACCAAGATCAAGGGCTTCAAGAACTTCAAGGATCCTTATATCCTTGTTCTCGGAGATAAGGAGGCAGAGGAGAATACTGTTTCCATCAATATCCGCGGAACAAACAAGCAGGTTCAGAACGTTCCTCTTGATAAGTTCGTTGAAATCTGTAAGAAGCTCAATAAGGAGCATACTCTCGAGCTTCCTGAGAATTTTGACTGAAATTTTTCTTAAAAGAATAATCAGAATACAGTCATTCCGGTATAACCTTCCTCAATGAACTGCTTCTGTAAAAAACGCCGGTGCGGAAATCAGATTCTTCCGCACCGGTGTTTTTTTATCTACATAAAAGCATTATAAATCCGTCATTTAACCCCTTTCATACGTATGCAAATTACACCTCTTCAGAAAACTGTTGCTTGCAAAATAAAAAAGAGTGGTGTATATTGACCTCGATTTACGCTCTTAAAAAGCAAATTATGACATTTATATAATTAATTTATAAAGGTGAATGCATAGAAATGGCAAACAGCTTAATCATCGTTGAGTCTCCTGCAAAGGTTAAGACTATAAAAAAATTTTTAGGTAAAACATACACTGTTGATGCGACCATGGGTCACCTCATCGACATGCCGAAGAGCTCTCTTGGTGTCGATGTTGACAATGACTATGATCCGAAATATATCACCATCCGCGGTAAGGGTGAACTTCTTTCAAAACTTAAGAAGGAAGCAAAAAAGGCCGACAAGATCTATCTCGCAACCGACCCTGATCGTGAGGGAGAGGCTATAAGCTGGCATCTCAAGAATGAACTTGATAAGGATGCTGCAAACAGAGATAAGATTTCACGTATCACATTTAATGAGATCACAAAGAATGCGGTAAAGAACGCAATTAAGAGTCCAAGAGACATTGATATGGATCTTGTCAATGCCCAGCAGGCCCGTCGTGTCATTGACAGACTTGTAGGCTACACCATAAGCCCTTTATTATGGAAGAAAATCCGTAAGGGTCTTTCTGCAGGACGTGTACAGTCTGTTGCTCTCCGCATGATTTGTGACAGAGAAGCTGATATAGCTGCTTTTACTCCTGAAGAGTACTGGTCCCTGGACGCAAATCTTCTGTACGGCAAAAAGAAGCTTAAAGCGGCTTTTTACGGCAAAGACAAGAAGATGCCCTTATCAAACGAAGCAGAGGTTGATGATATCATCAACCACATCGGAGAGGGAGAGTTCACAGTAACCGATGTAAAGAACTCAGAGCGTCGTAAAAAGGCTCCGCTTCCTTTCACTACAAGTACCATGCAGCAGGAAGCTGCCAAGTCCCTCGGTTTTGCCACAAGCAAGACCATGAAACTTGCACAGACTCTTTACGAAGACGGTTACATCACCTACCTTCGTACCGACAGTACACGTATTTCGGTTGAAGCTGATGCTGCGGCAAAGATTTATATTTCTGACAAGTACGGTGAAGACTATGTAAACGGCGGTTCCCAGGATGCAAGAAAGCCTCAGGAAAAGGAAGTCAAGATTCAGGATGCTCACGAAGCCATCCGTCCTACAGATCTTGATTTGACTCCTGAAGAAGCAAAGGCAAAACTTCAGAGAGATGAAGCCCGTTTATATACTCTTGTTTACAAAAGATTCCTGGCAAGCCGTATGACAGCAGCGGTTTATGACACAGAATCAATCAGACTTGATTCAAAGGGATATACATTTACACTCAGCGGCTCAAAGCTCCGTTTCGACGGTTTCCTTTCAGTCTACATGTCTGAAGAGGATAAGGAAGACAAGGATATATCTCTCCCTGATATCAAAGTGGATGAGAAGCTTAAGCTTACTAACTTTGATAAGGAACAGCATTTCACCCAGCCACCTGCCCACTACACAGAAGCATCTCTGGTAAAGGCACTGGAGGAAGACGGAATCGGAAGACCTTCAACCTACGCGCCCACCATCGGAACTCTTCTTGCGAGAAGATATATCACCAAGGAGAAACGAAACATTTTCGTCACCGAGCTTGGTCAGGCAGTTGATGATATGATGCAGAAAAATTTCCCGACCATCGTGGATACAGCATTTACCGCAAACATGGAGTCACTTCTTGATACTGTTGCAAACGGAGACATTAACTGGAAAACCATAGTCGAGAATTTCTACCCTGATCTTTCAGAGGCAGTTGAAAAGGCTCAGCTTGAAGTTGAAAAGATAACCATAAGAGATGAAGAGACAGATATCGAGTGTGACAAGTGCGGACGCAAAATGGTTATTAAGTACGGACCTCACGGTAAGTTCCTTGCCTGTCCGGGCTTCCCTGACTGCAGAAACACCAAGCCTTATGTGGAGTATGCCGGTTTTGTATGTCCTGACTGCGGAGCTGAATGCGTAAAGCGTCGTTCAAAGAAGGGCCGTATCTTCTACAGCTGTTCCAGATATCCTGATTGTAATTACATGACATGGAATAAGCCGAAGGAGCCTGTAACCGGAGAGAAGAAAGACGGAGAAATCATGGCATAACTTGCGCCACATGATCTGTGGCACACAGATTATGTCCAGCTTCATGTCATATAGGCCGGTTAATAATTCTTTCATCTAAAAGTGATTGACAGCCTGAAAAAAACTATGTTATATTACAAGTCGCGTCCAAAGAGGGCGCGGCTTTTGTGTTTGCAAAAGCGTAACTTAAAAAAGCACATCTGACCGAAAACCGGAATGGTACCTTATTAAGGCGACGCCGGTGAGCACACACGATCGGATGGAAGATTTTAACCAGGAGGTATTTGAAATGAGTGCAATTGGAATGAAGCAGCTCCTTGAGGCTGGCGTACATTTTGGTCATCAGACAAGAAGATGGAACCCTAAGATGGCTCCATACATCTACACAGAGCGTAACGGTATCCACATCATCGATCTTCAGCAGACAGTAAAGATGGTTGACGATGCTTACAATGCTATGGTTAAGCTTGTACAGGACGGTGGAACTGTTCTTTTCGTTGGTACAAAGAAGCAGGCTCAGGACGCTGTTAAGTCTGAGGCTCTTCGTTGCGGTGAGTTCTATGTAAACGAGAGATGGCTCGGCGGTATGCTTACAAACTTCAAGACAATCCAGACACGTATCGATCGTCTTAAGGAAATCGAGAAGATGGCTGAGGACGGAACTTTTGAAGTTCTTCCTAAGAAGGAAGTTGCTCTTATCAAGAAGGAGTGGGACAAGCTCGAGGCTAACATCGGTGGTATCAAGGATATGAAGGTTATTCCTGATGCAATCTTCGTAGTTGATCCTAAGAAGGAGAAGATCTGCGTTAAGGAAGCTCGCGCACTTGGAATCACACTTTTCGGTATCGCTGATACAAACGCTGATCCTGAGGAGCTTGATTATGTTATCCCTGGTAACGATGACGCTATCCGTGCTATCAAGCTTATCGTAGGCAAGATGGCTGACGCTGTTATCGAGGCTAAGCAGGGCGAGATGACTGAGGAAGAGGCAGCAGCTGCTACAGCTGGTGAGGACTTCGCTACAGAGGCTTAATAAAGTAAACGTAAAACCAGCATTAGACAATTACATAAATTGCTCAATGCTGGTTTTTTTCAGATAAAGAAACATATATCTAGGAGGATATAAAAATGGCAATTACAGCAGCTCAGGTTAAAGAATTACGTGATATGACTGGTGCAGGTATGATGGCTTGTAAGAAGGCTCTTGCTGCAACAGACGGAGATATGGATAAGGCAGTAGAGTTCCTCAGAGAGCAGGGTCTTGCAGGTGCTGAGAAGAAGGCCGGCAGAATCGCAGCTGAGGGTGTATCTTTCACAAAGCTTGCTGATGATATGCATACAGGTGTTGTTGTTGAGGTTAATGCCGAGACTGACTTCGTTGCAAAGAACGAGAAGTTCCAGACATACGTTTCAGAGGTAGCAGCTCAGGCTCTTAAGTCAGAGGCAGCTGATATCGACGCTTTCCTTGCTGAGAAGTGGGATCTTGACAACACAAGAACTGTTGCTGAGCAGCTTTCAGAGGAGATTTCAATCATCGGTGAGAACATGCACATCCGTCGTTTCCAGAAGCTTACAGAGAACGATGGTTTCGTACAGGATTACGTACACGGCGGCGGACGTATCGGTGTTCTTCTTCAGGTTAAGTCAAACGTTGTAAACGAGGCTGTTACAGAGATGGCAAAGAACATCGCTATGCAGGTAGCTGCTCTTAAGCCAAAGTACACATCACGTAAGGAAGTTGACCAGGCTTATCTTGCAAGCGAGACTGAGATCCTTACAGCTGCAGCTAAGAACGAGAAGCCAAACGCTCCTGAGAAGGTTATCGCAGGTATGGTTCAGGGTCGTATCAACAAGGAGCTCAAGGAGATCTGTCTTCTTGATCAGACATACGTTAAGGCTGAGGACGGAAAGCAGACTGTTCAGCAGTATGTTGATTCTGTTGCAAAGGCTCAGAACGCTGCTATCGAGGTTGTTACATTTGTACGTTTTGAGACAGGTGAAGGCCTTGAGAAGAAGAACGAGGATTTCGCTGCAGAGGTTGCTGCACAGCAGGCTGCTGCTAAGAAGGCTTAATTCTTTCTTAAATTATGATTATCCAAAGCTTCGGAGGAAACTCCGGAGCTTTTTTTTATTTCATTGCTCCCTGTTTTGATTCCTCCGATGATATCCGCCATTTGAGATCCCATGGTATTCACTTATATTCCATAGTTTTTTATCCTATGATTTTATGATACAATTATCTTTATTAAAAAATATGAGGTATCCCCATGATTTTTGATTTTTTGAAAAAATATTCGGAGCAATTTGATGGGGCATCACATAAAGACGTCAAAGATGACGTCCCTTCATCACAGCCTTCAAAGACTGAAAAAAATCATATACAGAGATCTTCTCGAAAAGATGCTGACAGGATGACACGTCGGCATCTGGTTTTTCGCGGTTCGGTACAGGGCGTAGGCTTCAGATATACCGCCCATCATCTGGCGGAATCCCTCGGGCTTACAGGTTGGGTACAAAACGAATACGACGGTTCAGTGAGCTGTGAAGTTCAGGGGCCTTCCTATGTTATCGAAGAGTTTTTAAGAAGACTCAATGATCAGCGATGGATACGTATCATGGATATGGATTCAGAGACTATGGATGTGATTTCCGATGAAAAAAGTTTTAGAATCACCTATTGATAAGACATTGTGCTTCCAGGGAAGTAACACTTATATATCTTATGTGATTCCGTTTAATGAAAGGTTTAAATGAAACATAATTATAAAATGATACTAAGCTATGATGGCTCCCGCTATTACGGCTGGGAACATCAGCCCAATACTGAACTGACCATACAGGGGAAGCTCGAGCAGGTTCTGACCCGAATGGTTTACGGTGAAAACTATAAGGCTCAGGATTTTTCTTCATTTCCCATTACGGTTATAGGCGCCGGCCGCACCGATGCAGGTGTCCACGCAAGAGCCATGACCGCCAACGTCATCCTTGATACCGAAAAAACAGAGGATGAGATCAGGGCATATATGAATAAGTATCTGCCGGATGATATAAGCATTAACGAGCTGAAACTATGCGGTGACAAGTTCCACAGCCGTTTCAAGGCAAGCGGCAAAACATACAGATACAGCTGCTGGTACAGTGACCAGAAACCTGTATTTGAGAGAAAGTACGTTACTGTTCTGGATCGTCATCCGGATATAGAGGAAATGAGAAAAGCCGCCAGGTACATCGTCGGAGAACATGATTTCAAGTGCTTCTGCGGCAATTCTCATATAAAGAAATCCACTGTTCGAAACATCGATAATATTGAGATAACAGAGAATGGTCCATATATAAGATTCTACTATCATGGAACGGGTTTTCTGCAGAATCAGGTCCGTATCATGACCGGAACTCTCCTTGAAGTCGGCTTCGGGAAGCGCACTCCGGAATCACTGAAGGAAACCATAGAAAGCAGAAACCGTCAGAATGCCGGATATACGGCGGAACCTCAGGGACTATGTCTCATGAAGGTGGATTACGACTGACAGGCTTCAGCCGTATGAAGATATGACATTAATACAAAACTGATACTAAATACTTTGCCAGAGGGGATGTAATTATGAGAAGCAAAGGTATAGCTATACTATTGGGACTTACCATCGGAGTCACAGCGGGCTATCTTGCCAGCACAACATTTATGAGAGGCAAGATGATGCCCGGAACCATAATAAACGGAGCAGATTTTTCCATGGTTCCGAGAACCGAATTAAATCAAAGACTGTCTGACATGGAGAGAGACTCTTATGCGATCACAGTCAGAGATATACATGGAAATGAGAGTGTCATAAGCGGTTCAGACATTGATCTTAAAGCAGATTTTGCCGTTTCGGACATACGTGTGCAGAATCCTTTTATCTATCCTTACTATATGCTGAATCCGGGAAACTATTTCATAGTTCCCGAATCGGTTTCCTATGACGAGGAAAAGCTTCAGAGCATCATTGACAGCACCATATTGCCGGCTGCAGGTTCCACAGTTAAGCCTTCAGATGCTTTCCTTACAGCCTATGTACCGGGAGCCGGCTATACCATAGCAGAAGAGGTGGACGGAGATACTCCGGATTCAGCCACTGTGAGTCAGCTTATTAAGGATGCCATCTATGACAGATCTGTTTTTCTGGATCTTGCATCAAACGATTGTTACCTGAAGGCTTCAATCCGTTCAGACAATGATTCTCTGAACAAAGAAGCTTCAACCCTTAACGATGCTCTTCAGGCTTCCATAACCTATGACTTCGGAAACCAAAAGATAACATTGAACTCCGATACATACTTCCCATGGCTCATTACTGCAGAAGACGGAACTGTGTCTCTGGACGAGAAGATGGTCAATGATTATGTGACCGGGCTGAAGGCAGCTACCGATACCGCATATACTTCAAGAGGTTTCACTACCGTTTCTGGACGATCTATCAATGTTAAGGGTCCTTACGGCTACAATATTTCAAAGAAGAAGGAAGCCGAACAGCTCACAGAGGATATCCTTTCCGGACAGAAGGTAGAGCGTGAGCCGGTTTATACTACAACAGGTCATTCACGTTCAGGTCAGGAATACGGTGACAACTATATCGAAGTTGATATGACCAACCAGACTGTTTATTTCATTCAGGATGGACAGGTGATTTTCACCTCTGACTGCGTAACCGGTAATACGAGTCTCGGAAGAGGTACACCTACAGGTATTTTCAGTATCATGTACAAAGCAAAAAATGTTGTACTTCGCGGAGCGAACTATGCCTCACCGGTTACCTACTGGATGCCTTTCTACAACGGCTGCGGTTTCCACGACGCTTCCTGGAGAGGTTCCTTCGGCGGAACCATCTACAGATACAGCGGTTCCCACGGCTGTGTAAATATGCCCATCCCTAAGGCAAAAGAGCTCTACAGTCTCGTTGAAGCAGGCCTTCCTGTAATTATTTATTATTAAATCGTCTTACCAAAATATGACGATATTCGGTCATATAAATAATCCGTCCGAATATATGTTAAGATATAAGTGAATCTGTAATTTGAAAGGATCACTATGAAACATTTTAAATCATCACTACATATTATCATTATGGCCCTGACCCTTGCTCTTTGCAGCGCTTTTTCCGCATTTGCGGAATTCGGACCGGGGGCAGACATCCAGAGAGTGGTCATCAACTCTGATGTCAAGGCCGACAAGGTCTCAGACCCCATAGCTGAAAAGCTCGGGAAGACCATGACGGCTCAACTCACAGATCAGATCATTCTTGTCAACGATCACAATCTGACTCTCTGGAACAGACAGTCTGACGGAAGCTGGATCAAGGATATGGATGTCTACTGTGGTTACGGACGTAATGGCCTCAAAGCTTATACAGAAAGAAAAGAAGGAGACCAGACCACACCTGTAGGTTCATTTCCCATACTTCACGCCTTTGGCTTCGGTTCCAATCCGGGAACAGCCATGACATGGAGAGAGATAACCGAAAACTCCTATTGGTCAGGGGAAAAGTCCACCTACAACACATGGGTGGAAAGTGCAACACCTGTAGGCGGTGAACACTTAAGCGAATACACTATCTGTTACAAATACGCCATGGCAATCGGCTTCAATATAAACCCGACCGTTTACAAGCGAGGTTCTGCGATCTTCCTTCACTGCAAGAATCCTGCAGAATGGGGCTCTGCCGGCTGCGTATCGGTTACAGAAGACAATATGCTTACACTTCTTAAAAAGTGTCATGACGGATGCTATATCATGATAGTACCTAATGAGGACTATATTTCAAATTTCTGATGACATATCAGTTAGCGGGGGTTTTCGATTATGAGTTGGAAACTCGATTATGAAATCGTATCTTTGGCCATGACAGTAATTCTGTTCATGGCCTACCGCCCTGAGAAGTATCTTCCGCTTCGAAGGAACCGGTTTTTTTACCTCACTATAGCCTGCGAAATCTCAGTTATTGTATTTGATATAATAGCTTCTGTTACTACGGCTAATTTCGGGAATTATCCTTTGTGGTTTCTTTACAGCGAAAACATCGTTTATTTCCTGCTGCTGTCTCTGGAATATTATCTTTTCTTTAACTACACTATTTCCATTTCCAAACACTCACTGCTCAGTTCAACAAAACGCAAGGTGATCATCTCCATACCCCTTATACTCATAAGTATCCTGATCATCTCCACGCCTTTTACAAATGCCCTGTTCGAAGTAACAAGGGCAACAGGCTATCAAAGGCAATGGGCATACTACTACATACTGGTTCCGTACCTGTATTTCTATATCATTTTATCTGTAATATACCTGTCATATTTTCACAGAGAGATCATTCCGGAACAGATGATAGCTGTTCTTTGTTCTTATGCTCTTTTTATTCTGGGAACCTTTCTTCAGGCCTCGGTTTTTCAGGGAACACTTCTGATAAGCTGTTTCGCAGCCTTTGGACTGTTGATAGTGTACATGTCACTCCAGAATCCGGAGTATTATCTCAGCGTAAAGGCCTCCTGCTTTAACTCAAAAGCTTTCAGGGATCTGACAACGGATTATTCCGAAACAAACCGGTCCTTCTCGGTTTTCAGTTTTTCCATCGATCATTATCCCATTCTGCTCAATGCTTACGGCGAAGAGACTATGAATGATATACTTCATCAGATAGTTCTGCTGCTTAAGTCAAACTATAAAAATGCTTTGATATTCTACCTTGAGGATGGTGTTTTTTCATTCATCGACCCTGATGATGTGGATCCCGATAATGCGACGGACCTTTTGAAAAACCGCTTCGAACATTCATGGTCAACATCCATAGGTGAACTTCGTCTGAATGCATATTTTACATATTTGCCCAGGGACCTGTGCAACTATAAATCACCGAATCTGATCTCCATAATAAGAAACTCTTTGATTTTAGCGGCAATGCACAACGAAACCCGCTATGAGATCATAGAGGCGGAGATTTTCGAAAAGCAGCAAAAGGACAACGAAATACATCAGGCGCTTCAGCGGGCGGTGGACAGGAACTCCATACAGATGCATTATCAGCCGATTTATGATACAAAGAGTCATAAGATCGTATCTGCAGAGGCCCTGGCCAGACTTCATGATGACAAGCTTGGAAATATACCTCCTGACGAATTTATAGTCACTGCCGAACAGGACGGTTCCATCATAAAACTGGGAAATCAGATCTTCATAAAGACCCTTTCCTTCATGAGAGACCATAAGAAGGATTTAAAAGACATAAAATATATGGAAATCAATCTGTCTCCGGTCCAGTTCACCAATCTGAACTTTGCCGAGGATTTCATTGATCTGGCTTTTGAAAACAGGGTTGAACTCAACAATGTAAATCTTGAAATCACGGAAACCGCCACCTCTGATATCTCCATACTGAAAAAACAGATGAAGATTCTATACAACATGGGTGTAAGATTTTCTCTGGATGACTATGGAACAGGATTCTCCAATCTGACACTTATCCTTCAGCTTCCTCTGGAAATCATAAAGATCGACAAAAGTCTGGTCTGGGCCTACTTTGACGGTTCAAACCTCATGCTTAAAAATATCGTAAAGATGTTCAAGGAACAGAATTATAAGATACTGTGCGAAGGAATCGAAACTAAAGAAATGGTAGATGAACTTACGGAAATGGGCGTAGATCACCTTCAGGGCTTTTATTTCTCCAAACCTTTACCGGAGGCGGAATTTATCAACTTTATAAAGGAGTTTAATGGAAACAACTGAGAAGAAAACAGGACTTATATGTGAGGGAGGCGCCATGCGGGGACTTTTCACCGCCGGCGTCCTGGATATACTTCTGGAAAATGATATAAGCTTCGATGGCATGGTGGGAGTTTCCGCCGGTGCAACTTTCGGCTGTAACTTTAAATCGAAACAGATCGGCCGTACCGTCAGATACAATCTTGAGTATGCGGGTGACAAACGTTACGGAAGCTTCGAATCCTTCATAAAGTCAGGGGATCTCTATGATACGGAGTTTTGCTACCATACTTTGCCGAATGAACTGTTCCCTTTTGATTGGGACACATTCCTCAGTAATCCTATGAAATTCTATCTCGTAGCCACAGACGTAAACACAGGAAAACCTGTTTATCATGAAATGAAAAAACGGGGTGACAACGAACTTGAATGGCTGCGGGCAAGTGCCTCCATGCCTCTTGTTTCCAAGCCTGTTTCCGTCGACGGATACGAGCTTCTGGACGGTGGAATTTCAAACTCCGTTCCTCTCGAGTTTTTCGAGCATATAGGCTATAACCGGAATGTAGTCATTCTTACTCAGGATGCAAGTTACGTTAAAAGTGCACTTCCGGCTGGATTTTTAACTAAATTATTACTAAAAAAACAGCCGGCCATCTATACAGCCATGTCCAGGCGACATATAATGTACAATGCTCAAATTGACTATATAAAAAAGAAAGAAGCGGCCGGTGAAGTTTTCGTCATCCGTCCTCCCGAGCCTTTGGGCATAAAAAGGGTGGAGCATGACCGAAATGAGCTGGAGAGGGTATACAAGCTTGGAAGATCCACAGCTCTTTCCCTTCTTTCCGAATTAAAGGATTATTTAAATAAAAAATGAAATTTTGTTTTGCACCAATGGAAGGCATTACCGGATATCCGTTCCGTAATGCCTTCCAACAATGTTTTCCGGGGATAGACCGTTTCTATACCCCTTTTTTGTCTGCCAATGATACTTTTTCCTTTACAACGAGGGAGATAAGGGACACCGCCCCCGAAAACAACCGGGTTCCGGATCTGGTTCCGCAGATAATCACCAACAATGCGGAAATGTTCGTATGGGCCATAGAAGAGATGATAAGTCTGGGTTACAGGGAAGTGAATCTCAATGTGGGATGTCCCTCAGGCACGGTTGTTGCCAAGGGAAAGGGCTCAGGAATGCTGAGATATCCTGACAGACTTGATGAATTTTTTGAAGAGAGCTTTGAACTTCTTCAGAAAAAGGGGATAAATTACCTCTCAGATTCTTCCGAAGCATCTGCCGCTTCTCCTTCTGTCAGAATCTCAGTTAAAACAAGAATAGGGCTTCATGATACTTCCGAAGCCGAAGACATCATCACCATTTATAATCGCTATCCCATAAGCGAAGTCATCGTTCACGGAAGGGTTCAGAAAGAATTTTACCGGGGCGAAATACATCTTGATGTTTTCGGAAATTTTGTTGAAGCATGTAAGCATCATTTGGTGTATAACGGAGATATATACAGTAAAGAGGATTTTGAAAAAATAGTCAGACTATTCCCCGGAATAGATACCGTGATGATAGGCCGTGGTCTTTTGATGAATCCGTCTCTTGTCCGGGAGATAAACGGCGGCGAAAGAGCCACACTTCCGGAGATAAAGCATTTTCATGAAACACTTATAGATAACTATATTCCCGAAATGGGCAGTGATAAAAACCTTTTATTTAAGGTAAAGGAATACTGGAACTGGCTCAGCAAGTCTTTTTCCGGCTCCGAAAGATATATGAAAGACATAAGAAAAGCAAAGAGCCTTGCCGAATACAGAGCCGCAGTAAGAAATCTCATGGCTAACTGCGACCTTGTATAACGGTCCATGCTATGGAGATAATAAATGATACTTGAATACCCTGAATACTTTGAACGTTTCCGCTGTATAGGCGGAGCCTGCCCCGACACCTGCTGCGCCGGCTGGGAGGTAGACGTCGACCCTGATTCGGCAGAATATTATAAATCCGTTACCGGGGAATTCGGCGAAAGGTTGCGCAAACATATATGCGAAGATGAGGGGGAGTGCTATTTCCCTCTGACCGAAAAGCGTCGATGTCCATTTCTGAACGACAAAAACCTTTGTGATATATACTCCAATATCGGCGAAGAAAGTCTTTGCCAGACCTGCACAGAGTATCCGCGCTATTTTATGGATATCGGAAACTATGAACAGATGGATATGAGCTTAAGCTGTATGGAGCTTGGCCGTATTTTCTATACGGAAACGGATAAAATCACTTATATCCGTTCAGAAAATGACGTTGAGGGAGAAGTGCTTTCCCCGGAGGAACAGGGAACCCTCATAGAGGTTCTGGCTCTGAGAAATCAGTGCATCTCGGTTATGCAGGACAGTACCGACAGTTTTCCGCAAAAGATGGATACTGTACGTGCACTTGTATCAGAAGCTCAGGGAGAAGATCCTTCTTTGAAGGACAGCACGAGAGCCTTCCTGAAAGAGGACTTTAACGACCTTAGTCTGCTCCTTTCATCCATGGATTCCATAAGTCCGGAATGGACAGAAAAACTCGACTTTTACAGGAAACTCGCCGGTTCACCTGAAGAGCTTTCAAAAATGGAGACATTTGCAGCGGATAATGCTGACCACCTGGACCTTTGGATGTCAAAAACCGCGGTTTACTTCATATTCAGATATTTTATAGACACCTGCATAGACGGAGACATAGAGCATGAACTCTGTCTATTGCACCGAAGCCTTACCCTGATACAATTCATGCTGTTTGCAGAGTGGCTCATAAAGGGAAGTGTTGATGTCTCAGATATGATATACGTTTCCCATCTCTTCTCCAAGCAGGTAGAACATGATGACGGTAACGTAGCTAAAATCAAGAACCTGTGTTAGACTTCAGGAAAGACATCCTGTTCCCTAAGGTCCCGGCTGTGTGATTCAGGCGGCCTTGCTTTTTAAGTATTATGTAGTGTTATCTGTAATGTTGGGAGGCACTGTATGTTCATATCAATCAGGAAAAGTACATATCTTATATTATTATCCATGACGCTTATCATGATCACATCCTGCGGACAGCGTAAGATGCCTCATGAAACGGTATCATCCGAGGATCTTGCACAACAGATCATCACCGGTCTTGCGGAGGGATTCAAAAGCGGAGAGATAGATGTAACAACCAGGGAGAAGAAACTCATATCAAACCTTATAGATTACGCTTTGGAAAATCCGGAATCCACCATGCTGTCCCTTACACAGGCTGTGGAAAGGGCCGGTTTCAGCGCCACATTCCCGGAATCTCTTTCCGGTGTTAAACCATATTTCAATGCCGTTGCCGACTCTCTTATTGAAGCCTCATACAAAACCGAAGACGGTAACGATATAGTCATCCGAAAAAGCAACGACAGTGATTCTCTTTCCCATGTAGCAGGCATCGCCATGGAAAACAAAACCAAAATAACCCAAAAAATCGGTGACAAAGAAGTCAGTATCGTTCTGGATCAGGGCAAGATATATGATGCCCTTTGGAAGGATGGAGAAAATGCCTACTCTATCTATTCTCAGAGCGGAATTGATGAAGAAACATTAAAATCACTTATCAAAACGGTAAAATAATATACTATGACAGATAAAACAACCAAAGAAATCAATCAGATCAGTGTATCTGATACTCCGACAGAAATAAGCAGTTCCGAAGACAGCAGGGAGACTCCCGCTGTACACAAGAGAAGAAAACGCTACAGCGGAAAGTATCCCCGTAAATTCGAGGACAAGTACAAGGAACACCAGCCGGAAAAGTACAAGGATGACATTGAAAAGATCATCTCTAAGGGAAAGACTCCTGCCGGTATGCATATTCCCATTATGGTTGCGGAGATTCTGGATGTTCTTAAGATACAGCCCGGAGAAACAGGTATGGACGCCACTCTCGGATACGGCGGTCACAGTGAGAAAATGCTGGAGAAGCTGGAGGGTCGGGGCCATCTCTATGCAACGGATGTGGACCCTATCGAATCTGTAAAGACAGAGAAACGTCTCAGGGATAAGGGCTACGGCGAAGACATTTTCACCATAAAGCATACCAATTTCCGAAATGTTGATACTGTTGCAGATTACGGAGAAAAGTTCGACTTCGTTCTTGCGGATCTCGGGGTTTCTTCCATGCAGATAGACAATCCTTCCCGGGGATTCAGCTACAAAACCGAGGGGCCTTTGGATCTTCGTCTGAATCCGGAAAGCGGAAAGAGTGCGGCAGAACGTCTCAGAGAGCTGGATTATGATGCCATGGTCAATATCTTTGTCGAAAACTCCGACGAACCTTACGCAGAGAAAATCGCAAAGGAGATAGTCAGGGCATATCATAAGGGCGCAAAGATCGAAACCACAGGAGAGCTTCGTGAAATCATAAATAAAGCCCTTTCTTTCCTTCCTGAAAAGGAAAGGCCCGAAGCACAGAAAAAGTCCTGTATGAGAGTTTTTCAGGCACTCCGTATAGAAGTGAACAGCGAATTCGAGGTTCTGTACGATTTCCTGAGCAAGGTGCCTGAATGTATGAACTCCGGCGGAAGAATAGCGGTTCTCACATTCCACAGCGGAGAGGACCGTCTGGTGAAGCAGTTCTTCAAGGAAATGAAACGTTCCGGCATATACAGTGAGATTTCACGGGATGTCATCCGTCCGGGCAGGGAAGAGTGTTTTATCAACCCCCGTGCCCACTCCACAAAACTACGTTGGGCGATAAAAGCCTGATATACATATTTTAGACTGACATGGGACCATTCAGAGCATCAGGCTGCAATGGTCCTTATATCAGTTAGGTGCGTTACATGAAAAACAATAGACCCGATATCAACGACCAGAAAAACGCTGTTTCTGAAACAGCACCTGTTTACAATACAATCACCCAGGGTGTGATGTGGAAGTCTCTGATCTTTTATGTCATGCCTTTAATTATGGGCACCTTTTTCCAGCAGCTCTACAACACAGTGGATGCTGTTGTGGTGGGAAGATTTGTAGGAAAGGAGGCCCTTTCTGCAGTAGGCGGTACCGCAGCCATCCTTGTCAATGTCTTCGTGGGCTTCTTTGTGGGGGTATCCTCAGGTGCAGGGGTGGTGGTAGCACAGTATTTCGGCGCCAAGGACGAAGAAGATGTGCATAAATCGGTACATACAGCCATCATGCTTTCCATCGTAAGCGGTATAATTCTCACCTTCATCGGTTTTTTCATGATGCCGGTATTCACTGTATGGATGAAAACACCGGAGGATGTCCTTTCCCTCACCATAACCTACCTCCGTATATATGCCCTCGGCATGATCCCGAATCTTATATACAATATGGGCTCAGGCATACTTCGCGCAGTGGGTGATTCCAAACGTCCTCTGTATTTCCTTATAGTATCCTGCGTCACCAACATCCTTCTTGATATAGTTTTCGTATTGAAACTTGACCTTGGGGTTGTGGGAGTTGCCATAGCCACAGTTCTTTGCCAGATCATAAGCGCGGTTCTTGTGATCATAACACTTTCGGGGGTAAAAGAGAGCTACAGACTCATCCCGTCAAAACTTGGTTTTAAAAAGCGCCAGCTCATGCGTATATTGTCAATAGGAATTCCGGCAGGTGTGCAGTCTCTTATGTACTCCCTGTCCAATGTTTTCATCCAGACAGCCATAAACGAATTCGGCACGGATGCTGTCGCGGCCTGGGCAGCCTATGCAAAGATAGACGCTCTCTACTGGATGGTCATAAGCTCCTTCGGAATAGGCGTCACCACCTTCGTTGGCCAGAATTACGGAGCCCGAATTTACAAGCGTGTCCGTGAATGTGTACGTCAGAGCGCAGTCATCATGGGAATCATTACCATCGCATTTTCCGTGATATTCTATCGCTACGGAGCTCTTGCCTTCAACCTGTTCACCACTGATGAGAACGTAATGAAAGTCGGAGAAGTGATGCTTCATTACCTTACGCCTTTCTATATAACCTATACTGCCATTGAGCTTTTCTCAGGATCACTCCGGGGAATGGGCGACAGTCTCAGGCCAATGCTTATATCAGTGCTTGGCATTTGCGTTCTCCGTATCTCCTGGATAATGATAGCTGTTCCCATCTGGCACAGAATAGAAACCATCGAGGCCAGCTATCCCCTTACATGGATAACCACTTCAATAATGTTTATGATCTATTATTTTTGGTACATAAACAAACGACATATAAGATGAAGTAATCTAAAGTTGACATCTAATATAAGTAAAACTATACTTTTTTAGATTATGCATGAAACATACAGACATACATTGCTGCCACCGGTCCGGGACCGGTGGCAGCAGAGCGGCTGTGAGCGGTTCATGGGAATCCCTAAGGATTCCTTCGATTTTTAAGGGAGTACACATATATGTTTAAAAAAGGTTTTGACAATGACAAGTATCTGAAGATGCAATCTGAGCATATCAGAGAGCGTATTTCAAAGTTCGGAGGCAAATTGTATCTTGAATTCGGAGGCAAGCTTTTCGATGATTATCACGCATCAAGAGTTCTGCCCGGATTCCAGCCTGACAGTAAGATCCGCATGCTCACTCAGTTAAAAGAGGATGTTGAGATCGTTGTCGTTATCAATGCCGGTGATATAGAAAAAAACAAGGTAAGAGGAGACCTGGGCATCACCTATGATATGGATGTTCTTCGTCTCATCGACGCTTTCAGAAGCTACGGTCTTTTCGTAGGTTCTGTAGTACTCACAAGATTCGACGGCCAGGAAAGTGCCATTGCATACCAGAAGAAGCTTGAAAGCCTCGGAGTAAAGGTATATCGTCATTATCCTATCCAGGGATATCCGGGAAACCTTCCTCTCATCATCAGCGACGAGGGCTTCGGAAAGAACGAATACATCCAGACCACCCATTCCCTTGTTGTAGTTACCGCTCCTGGTCCCGGATCAGGAAAGATGGCTGTATGTCTTTCACAGCTCTACCAGGAGAACAAGCATGGTGTAAAGGCAGGATATGCGAAATTCGAGACATTCCCAATCTGGAATATACCTCTTAAACATCCTGTAAACCTTGCTTACGAGGCCGCCACTGCAGACCTTAACGATGTAAACATGATCGACCCTTACCATCTGGAGGCCTACGGCAAGACAACTGTAAACTATAACCGCGACGTAGAGGTATTCCCTGTGCTCAATGCCATGTTCCAGCGCATCTACGGTGAGTCTCCTTACAAGTCACCTACAGACATGGGCGTAAACATGGCAGGCTACGGTATCGTGGATGATGATAACTGCTGCTATGCATCACGTCAGGAGATCATCCGCCGCTACTACACAGCCCTTTGCGATCACAGAAAAGGTGACGGTTCACAGCAGGTTATCGATAAGATACAGCTTCTTATGGAGCAGGCCAATATCTCTCCGGATGACAGACCTGTCATCGCTGCCGCAAAGCAGAAGGCCGAGCTCACAGGGGAGCCTGCTGCCGCAATAGAGCTTTCAGACGGAACAGTAGTAACAGGAAAGACCTCAACTCTTCTTGGTGCATGTTCGGCTATGCTTTTAAATGCCCTCAAGGTTCTCGGAGGCATCGAAGACTCAGTGAACCTCATTTCGAGAGAGATCATCGAGCCTATACAGCACCTGAAAACAGAGCATCTTGGCAATCATAACCCCCGCCTTCATACTGACGAGATACTTATCGCTCTTACCATATGTGCCACAACAGATGACAATGCCGAGAAGGCCATGCAGCAGCTTGAGAAGCTTAAGGGATGTGAAGTACACAGCTCGGTTATCATTTCAGAAGTAGATGCCCGTACTTTCAAGAAACTGGGTGTTAATGTTACCTGCGAGCCTCAGTACCAGACATCAAAGCTTTTCCACAACTGATGCTTTTTTAGTGGTTCACGGGTGACTGAAACCGGTTATCTTATATATTTTATATTCTTTTAGTTATCAAAAAGCCCCGCAGCACTTTCTGCTGCCGGGCTTTTCTGTATATTGGCACCAACAGTCAGGATGTCCCGCTGTGCCGGTGTTGCCCCTGTGATTTTAATATGCTAGAATATTTTTTAATGTAGGTGCTGTTACAGTTGCCGACTTATAATCTAAATCATTATGATAGTGTGAAGGATTTCCTTCATGACTATATGCCGCATTTCAGCGGCAGAACGGAGAATTATTTATGTCAGATAAGCGCAGAGTTATGCTGAAGCTTTCCGGTGAGGCACTTGCCGGCGAAAAGCACTTCGGTTTTGACGATGACACCATAAGAGAAGTAGCTCAGGAAGTTAAATCTGCTGTAGACGAAGGTGTGGAAATCGCCATCGTTATAGGCGGGGGAAATTTCTGGAGAGGACGCCAGTCCGAGGCAGTGGACAGATATAAGGCAGATCAGGTGGGAATCCTCGCTACAGTCATGAACTGTATCTATGTCTCAGAGATATTCCGCACCCAGGGTATGAAGACCATGGTCATGTCATCAATAGAGATTGGAGATATGGCAGAACTTTTCAATAAAGATAAGGCTATTAAGGCTATGGCAGAGGGAACTGTTGTATTCTGTGCAGGAGGAACCGGACATCCTTACTTCTCAACCGATACAGGCGTTGTACTTCGCGCGGTTGAGCTTGAATGCGCTGAGATCCTTCTTGCAAAGGCAATAGACGGAGTTTACGATTCAGATCCTAAGATAAATCCTGATGCAAAGAAGTATGATACTCTTTCCATTCAGGAAGTAGTTGACAAGCGTCTCGGAGTCATCGACCTTGCAGCTTCTGTTATCTGCATGGAGAACCACATGCCTCTCGCAATTTTCTCACTTAATGAGAAGCACGGCATTTCAAATGCATTAAAGGGTCAGATCACCGGAACCAGAGTGACTGCCTAAGGGTTAAGCATTATATTAATATACCTGTCATTCCCGCAAAATACGGGCTCACAGAGTTTTTCAACCAGGACATTACCCTTAAACGGGTTTAGGAGGAATAATTATGGATGATCAATTTACTATCTACATCGAAAAGATGCACAAGACTCACGACAATCTCATGTCAGAGCTCGCTACCATTCGTGCAGGCCGTGCGAACCCCCATGTTCTTGACCGTATCATGGTAGATTACTACGGAACACCTACACCTATTCAGCAGGTTGGTAACGTTTCCGTTCCTGAGGCACGTCTTATTCAGATCCAGCCATGGGACAAGACATTACTGAAGGAGATCGAGAAGGCTATCAATATGTCAGAGCTCGGCATCAACCCTACAAACGACGGTACAGTTATCCGCCTTGTATTCCCTGAGCTCACTGAGGAGAGACGTAAGGAGCTCACAAAGGACGTTAAGAAGAAGGGCGAGGAAGCCAAGATTGCCATCCGTAATATCCGCCGTGATGCCATGGACCTTGCCAAGAAGCTTGAGAAGTCTTCAGAGATGACAGAGGATGACCTTACACGTGCAACAAAGGATATTCAGGAGCTCACAGACCATATGTGTGAGAAGATTGACAAGTCTGTTGAAGCCAAGAACAAGGAACTCATGACAGTCTGATATGGAAAATGTTAATGATATTATAGATAACGAAGGACGCTCTATTCCTGACCACATTGCCATCATTCTTGATGGCAACGGAAGATGGGCACAGCGCAGGGGACTTCCGAGAGCCATGGGACACAAACAGGGCTGTGAAACCCTCGAAACCATTATCGGTGACTGTGCAAAGCTCGGCGTAAAGTACCTCACGGTATACGGATTTTCCACCGAAAACTGGAAGCGATCCGAAGAAGAGGTCGGAGCCCTCATGAAGCTTTTCCGTTTTTATATGGTAAAGCTTGTTAAGGTTGCCAATGAGCACAATGTGCGCCTTCGTATGATTGGTGAAAAAAGCAGATTTGCCCCCGATATCCAGGAAGGTATAACCAGACTGGAAAACGAAACCAGGGACAATACCGGAATGACATTTGTCTTTGCTGTGAACTACGGTTCAAGAGACGAAATAGTCAGAGCCATAAGAAAGTATACTATAGAGGCTCTCAAATCCGGAAAATCAGAAGAAGAGATCGAAGCTCTTACCGAGCAGGAATTTGCCGGCTATCTCGATACTGCAGGTATGCCTGATCCGGATCTCGTTATACGAACCTCCGGGGAATTCCGTATTTCCAATTATCTTCTCTGGCAGAGCGCATACACAGAGTACTATATCACGCCTGTACTTTGGCCTGATTTCAACAAGGCAGAACTGCTTAAGGCCATTGACGATTTCAACGGCCGTGAACGTCGTTTCGGCGGCAGATTAAAAAAATAATTTTTGGCACAGGCTTCTTTCACACAGGAAAAGAAGCCTGTCTTTAGTATGAAAAAATATAGCAGAAGACGGTGCATGTCACTCACGTAATATTATGTATTGTATTTCTGCCAATGAAAGTTTAGAGATAACATGGATGAAAATTTGAAAAAAGATCATAATGAGAAAAAAATGAGCTCCTTCATCACACGTCTCATCAGCGGAATCATACTGGTTCTTTGTGCCGTGGTGATAGTTCCTTTGGGTGGACTTCCTCTTTTTCTTCTCACATTCATCATTTCCATGATAGGGCTTTTTGAGCTCTACAGAGTATTCGGGATCGAAAAACGCTCCCTGGGACTGGTGGGCTACTTAACAACCATATCCTACTATGTGATAGTCTGGTTCAACAAAAACGAATATTTCACTCTTATGGTGGTCTTAAGCCTTATGGCTCTTATGGCTTTTTACGTGATTTCATATCCCACCTATAAGATATCAGCAGTGGCAAAGGCCTTCATGTCTGTGTGCTATGCCGGTATCATGATGAGCTACCTGTATCAGACAAGAGCCATGCCCGACGGAGCTTATCTGGTCTGGCTTATTTTCCTTGCCAGCTGGGGTTCGGATACCTGCGCCTACTGTGCCGGAATGCTCTTCGGTAAACATAAGATGACCCCTATCCTCAGTCCTAAAAAGACCATTGAGGGTGCTGTGGGCGGAATACTTGGAGCCGCACTTTTAGGTTTCGTATACGCCACCATATTCAGGAACCGTTTCGCCTTTATCCTGAATCCGGGAGCCACCTGTGCCATAGCCTGCGGCATAGGCGCTCTTATTTCCATGGTGGGTGATCTGACAGCTTCAGGAATTAAAAGAGATTATTCGGTTAAGGATTACGGAACTCTGATTCCGGGCCACGGAGGAATCATGGACAGATTTGATTCTCTGATCTTCACCGCCCCGGCAGTGTTCTTTGCCTTATCCTTCTTCAATATATCATCTTAATTAAAGTGAAATGGAGTTCTATAATAATGAGAAATTTAGTCATACTCGGATCCACCGGTTCCATCGGTACACAGACCATCGATGTCATCAAGGACGATCCTGAAATAAAAGTCACCGGTCTTGCCGTTTACGGCTCTGTAGATAAGCTTAAGGAGCAGGTGGAAAAGCTTCATCCCGAAGCAGTTTGTATCTACGACGAGAAAAAGGCAGAGGCATTTAAAGCCTTCGGCCTTCCGGTAAAAGTCCTTTCCGGTATGGATGGTCTCATAGAGATCGCCACCATGGATAGCTGTGATGAGGTGGTTGTTTCCGTAGTGGGAATGATAGGTACCAGACCTACCATTGCTGCTCTTAAGGCAAAGAAGAGAGTTGCTCTTGCCAACAAAGAAACTCTTGTATGTGCAGGACATATCATCATGCCTCTGGCTTCGGAGTGCGGTATAGAGATAAAACCCATTGATTCCGAGCACAGCGCCATATGGCAGTCACTTACGGGAGAACCTCATAACCGTATAGAAAAGATTCTGCTTACTGCTTCAGGAGGTCCTTTCAGAGGAAAGAAGCGAGAAGAACTCCGGGGCAAGACCAAGGAGGATGCTCTGAAGCATCCAAACTGGGCAATGGGCAGAAAGATAACCATAGATTCCTCCACCATGGTCAACAAAGGTCTCGAGGTACTGGAAGCTCACTGGCTCTTTGATGTTCCCGTGGACATGATAAAGGTGGTTGTCCAGCCTCAGTCCATCGTTCACTCAGCTGTTCAGTATGTTGACGGTTCCGTTAAGGCACAGCTTGGTCTTCCTGATATGAGAATTCCTATAGAATATGCGCTTTATGCCCCTGACCGTCATCCCCTTCCTGAGGACAGAAGACTTGATCTTGCAGAACTTGCAAAACTTACATTCGAGGATCCCGATATGGAGACCTTCAAGGGTCTCGCCCTTGGTTATCGTGCAGGAAGATTAGGTGGCTCCATGCCTACTGTCTATAATGCTGCAAATGAAGAAGCCGTTGCCATGTTCCTGGAAGACCGCATAGATTTTCTTGAGATAGCGGATGTTATTGAGGAAGCCATGGACGCACACGAGAAAGACATTATCCCGTCACCTACCCTTGAAGAGATTCTCTCCATCGAGGAGTGGGCGAGAAACTATGTAAAGACCAACTCAAAGATCGTACGATAAGAATAGGAGATGTGATTTGAGTATAATCGTAGCCATACTTGGATTAAGTTTTTTAATATTCTTTCATGAGCTTGGACACTTTCTGGCAGCCAAAATCTGCCATGTCGGTGTCCTTGAGTTTTCAATCGGAATGGGCCCACGATTAGTGAGCCGTGTATGGAAAAACACCCGTTATTCCCTGAAGCTGCTTCCCATAGGCGGAAGCTGTGCCATGCTTGGGGAAGATTCCGCAGGCTCCGGCGATTTCTCTACTGCTGAAGGAAAGGAGCTTTCCGAGCTTGAGGGGGACCCCCTTATAGATTATGACGGCGTCCGCTTCCGTAAATCAGAAATAGAGAAATATAATTTTCAGAACAAACCAGCCCATCAAAGATTCTTTATCTGTATAGCCGGTGTTCTGAACAACTTTATCCTCGCCGCAATCCTTGCGGGAATCATCGTTTTTTTCTGCGGCTATGACAATTTGTACGTATCCGTTCCTTCTGAGGGAAACATCGCATCGGAAAACGGATTTGAGGACGGAGATATTTTCAGATCCATAGGTTTCCATGATAAAGGCCAGTCCTTCACCCCGGGTTACAGGGATCTTTTTATATGGAGTTATGTTAATAACGAGTATTTCGATGACTCCACAATCCTAGATGCGGTTGTCATAAGAAACGGCGAGAAAAAGACCATCAGCTTTAAGCCTCATTTTGATGAAGCATCACAGAAGTATATGCTGGGAATTAGTTTCTACGGAGGAAGATTTGCCGCCGGGAATCTTTATGAGTTTTTAACAGATACATTTTACGAAGTAAGATATAATGTAAACATTGTCATCCAGAGCCTCGGACTCATCGCGAGAGGCAGGGTTCAGCGGAATGAGGTCATGGGACCTGTGGGAACCGTCACTGTCATGGGAAACACCGTGGAGCGCTCAACCAAATATGGTTTTTTCAATGCTTTCCTGGTGCTTCTGGAGCTTCTCGTCATGATCTCCTCAAACCTCGGAATCATGAACCTGCTGCCCATACCTGCACTGGATGGCGGAAGGCTTATATTTATTACTTTCGAGATGCTTTCAAGAAGAAAGCTTGACCCTTCCATCGAAGACCGCATAAACCAGGCCTGGATGGTGGCACTGCTTGTGCTCATGGCACTTATTATGTCAAATGACATATGGAATATATTCTCAGGCGCCTACGCGTCTGTACTTGGAGGTTAAAAATTGTTACCAAGAGAAAATACAAAGGTTGTTTCCATCGGAAACGTTAAGATCGGCGGTGAAAATCCCATCGCCATCCAGTCTATGTGCAATACAAAGACCGAGGATGTAAAGGCCACAGTGGAGCAGATTCTGAGACTTGAAAAGGCTGGCTGCCAGATTATCCGCTGTACGGTTCCTACCGCTGAAGCCGCAAAGGCTTTTAAGGAGATAAAGTCACAGATCCATATCCCTCTTGTTGCGGATATCCATTTCGACTACAAGATGGCCATAGCTGCCATAGAGAACGGAGCTGATAAGATCCGTATCAATCCGGGAAACATCGGTTCAAACGAAAAAATCCAGGCTGTTGTGGACTGTGCAAAGGAGCACGGTGTCCCTATCCGCGTTGGTGTCAACTCAGGTTCTCTTGAGAAGGATCTCATAGAGAAATACGGCGGACATGTTACAGCAGAAGGCATAGTGGATTCCGCTCTTGACAAGGTAGCCCTCATAGAAAGCATGGGCTATGACAATCTGGTGATTTCCATCAAGTCTTCAGACGTACTTATGTGTGCAAAGGCTCATGAGCTTATAGCTCCGAAGACCAGACACCCACTTCATGTAGGTATCACCGAATCCGGTACCGCATGGTCAGGAAATATCAAGTCCTCCATCGGTCTCGGTATCATCCTCGGTCAGGGAATCGGAAACACCATCAGAGTTTCATTAAGCGCCGATCCTGTTGAGGAAATCAAGTCGGCAAAGCTCATTCTCCGTACCCTCGGTTTAAGAAAGGGCGGCATAGAAGTTGTTTCATGCCCGACCTGCGGAAGAACCAACATTGACCTTATCTCTCTTGCAAACGAGGTTCAGACTCTTGTGGAAGAGTACGATGATAAGAAGAACCTGAAGGTGGCTGTTATGGGCTGCGTGGTCAACGGACCGGGAGAGGCCAGGGAAGCCGACATCGGAATCGCCGGCGGAAAGGGAGAGGGTCTCCTGATCAAAAAGGGCGAGATCATCCGAAAGGTTCCTGAAGCAGAGCTTCTCAGCACACTGAGAGAAGAAATTGCAAAAATGTAATTACAGCGGAACAATATGAATTATGATTTCGTGCTTGCACGAAAAGCATAATTCATATTAACCATTCAATTTTAGAGAGGGGATGTACCGCAGAGACCGCGGAATGCGAGGGCGGTACGCCAAAAAAATGAAGAAATTTTTTGAAGTATTTGACTCCCTTGAGCTCGATTCGGAGCTTGAGGGTCTGTTTCGTGACACATTCGTCACCCGTGTCACTATCACAAAGGACCGGAAGCTTATCCATATATATATTCTCAGTCCTCATCTCATCGATAAAAGCGTCATTTTTCGCCTTGAACAGATCATAAAAACAAAGATCTTCGGCAAAAAGCAGATCACTGTAAAGATCTCCGAGCGCTTCCACTTAAGTTCCCAGTACAATGCCAGAACTCTTTATGACATGTACAAGGACAGCATCCTCATTGAACTCAAGAACTACAATATCATACTCTACAATATGATGACAAAGGGCAGAATCTCATGGCATGACGATGATACCCTTGAGCTTACTGTACCCAATTCCCACCTCTATCAGGAGGCCGGCAAGGAGCTTCTCCATGTTATGAAGCGCCTTTTTGAGGATCGCTGCTCCATAGAGTTTAATCTGAATATGCTCTATGAGGAGAAAAAGCGTGAGGCTGTTCCCGAACTTGACAGAAACTACATTCCGCCTGAGCTTAGAGGGGACACCGACGAATCAAGACGACAAAGATCCGAACTCAGAAAAACCGAAGGCTTCATGAATGCCTCCGGCAGAGACATTGCCGGAATGGATACACCCGATGGAAACAACAGTGATGCAGAGCGCGCTGCCCTTGAGGAACAGAATGCCCGTATGGCTGCGGACCTTGCAGGTATTAATGCAAACTCCCGGAACAACGATGCCTCCAAAAATACAGGAGCCTCCCAGCCTGCCAGAACAGGCAGCCGTTTCGGCGGAGAAACCGGTCAGTACCAGAGGAAGAAACGAGCCTTCAAGATGTCTGAAAACGCAGAGGTTCTCTACGGCAAATACTTCGAAGGCGAAACAGTCCCTCTCAAGGATATCGATGCGGGCTCCGGCAATATCATCATCGCCGGAAACATTTTCCTCGTACACGATCCTGTTCATACAAAGACAGGAAAGAATATCGTGAAGTTCGATATCACAGACTACACAGATTCCATCACCTGCAAGATCTTCGTTGAAGACGATGATATGGAGCAGGCCAACGAGTTCATCAAGCCAGGAACAGGCCTCATGATAAAGGGCTCCGTTTCCTTCGATACCTTCGACAAGCAGGTGGAAATGAGCTTCATCGACGGAATCCTGAAGCACGATATAAACCGTGCTAAGAGAACCGATAACTCACCGGAAAAGCGTGTTGAGCTTCACCTCCATACAAAGATGTCCGATATGGACGCAGTCTCTGACGTTACAGATTACATAAATACAGCCATTTCTTTCGGTATGAAGGCCATGGCCATCACGGATCATGGTGTGGTCCAGGCCTTCCCTGACGCCAACCTGCACCTTAAAAAGATTGGTCACGATAAGGATTTTAAGCTTATCTACGGCTGCGAAGGATATCTCGTTGATGATCAGGAAATCATTGTTCAGAACGAAAAGGGTCAGAATCTCGACGCAGAGACCGTTGTTTTCGATATCGAGACCACAGGCTTCAGTGCGGAAACCGACCATATCATAGAAATCGGTGCCGTAAAGCTCAGGAATAACGAAATAGTGGACCGTATGGACGTTTTCGTAAATCCGAAGGTGCCCATTCCATTCCGTATAACCCAGCTCACCTCCATCGATGACTCCATGGTCATAGGCGCAGACCCCATCGAAGTGGTTCTGCCAAAATTCCTTGAGTGGTGCGGGGATGCCGTGATTGTTGCCCACAACGCCTCCTTCGATACAGGCTTCATTGCGAAAAATGCCAAGCGCCTGGGTCTCCGCTATGATCCGACCATCATTGACACCGTGAGCCTGAGCCGTCTTCTCCTTCCGAAATTAAATCGTTTCAAGCTGGATACAGTAGCCAAGGAGCTCAATGTTTCCCTGGAACATCATCACAGAGCCGTGGATGATGCAGGCTGCACCGCAGAGATTTATATCAAGGAGATCGAGATGGTGAGACAGCGCGGCTGCACCAGACTTTCAGAGATAGATACTCTGGAGTTCGACCATGCTGCAAATGTCATGAAGCTGCCCACCTACCACATTATCCTGCTTGCAAAGAATGACATCGGACGTATAAACCTGTACCGCCTTATTTCCGAGAGCCACCTTAATTACTTCAAGTCATGGCCCCGTATACCGAAGTCTCTGCTGAGAGAACATCGTGAAGGCCTGATTATCGGAAGCGCCTGCATTAAGGGCGAGGTATTCCAGGGCATGCTTCGTGGTATGGATGAGACACAGCTCCTGAATACAGCCTCCTTCTATGACTATCTGGAGATACAGCCTCTCGGAAACAACAGTTTCATGCTTGGCTCTGAAAAATACCCCGCTTCCACAAGGCAGGATCTGATTGACTACAACCTGAAGATCATATCTCTGGCTGACCAGCTCGGTAAGCCTGTTTGCGCTACCTGTGATTCACATTATCTTAACGAGGATGATGACATATACAGAAAGATAATTCAGGCAGTCCGCGGATTTGATGAGGAGGAGAGTGATGCAAAGCTCTATTTCCGTTCCACAGAGGAAATGCTTCAGGAGTTCGATTATCTGGAGCCCCAGAAAGCAAAAGAGGTAGTCATTGACAATCCGAACATGATAGCGGACATGTGTGACCCCATAAAGCCGGTACGTCCCGACAAGTGTCCTCCCGTCATCGAAAACTCCGATGAAACACTTCGTGAGATCTGTTATGAGACTGCCCACAGAATGTACGGACCGAATCTGCCGAAGATCGTTTCAGACAGACTGGAAAAGGAGCTTAACTCAATCATTTCCAACGGATACTCCGTTATGTACATCATCGCCCAGAAGCTTGTAGACAAGTCAAACGAGGACGGTTATCTGGTTGGCTCCCGTGGTTCCGTAGGTTCATCCTTCGCAGCCACCATGTCCCATATCACAGAGGTTAATCCTCTGAGCCCACACTATGTCTGCCCGGACTGCTTCTGGTACGATTTTGACTCACCTGAAGTAAAGCAGTACTCAGGTATGGCAGGATGTGATATGCCGCCTAAAAAGTGTCCGAAGTGCGGAGCAGAGCTGAACCGCTGGGGCTATGATATCCCATTCGAGACCTTCCTTGGTTTTAAGGGAGACAAGGAGCCTGATATCGACCTTAACTTCTCGGGCGAATATCAGGCAAAGGCCCATGCCTACACCGGAGTCATCTTCGGCGAAGGCCACACCTTCAAGGCCGGAACCATCGGTACCCTGGCTGACAAGACTGCCTACGGAATGGTGAAGAAATACTATGAGGAGCGCGGCGTCGAAAAGCGTACCGCAGAGATCGACAGACTGGTTCAGGGCTGTGTAGGCATTCGCCGAACCACGGGACAGCACCCCGGCGGAATCGTCGTTCTTCCTCACGGTGAGGAGATCAACACCTTCACTCCGGTACAGCACCCCGCAAACGATATGGCGAGCCCTATCATAACCACCCACTTTGATTACCATAAGATCGACCATAACCTTCTGAAGCTTGATATCCTGGGTCACGACGATCCTACCATGATACGACGTCTTCAGGACCTCATCGGCATCGACCCGGTTAAGGATATCCCACTTGACTGTAAGGAGGTCATGAGCCTCTTCCAGTCAACGGAGGTTCTCGGCATTACCCCCGATGATATCCACGGCGTTAAGCTCGGCTGCCTCGGAATCCCGGAGTTCGGAACTTCCTTCGCCATGCAGATGGTTGAGGATACGAAGCCGAAGTACTTCTCCGACCTTATCAGGATTTCGGGTCTTTCACATGGTACGGACGTGTACCTGAACAATGCCCAGGACCTCATCAAGGATGGCATAACCACTCTGCAGCAGGCCATCTGCTGTCGAGATGATATCATGGTTTACCTTATGCATAAGGGCATGGATCCGGGAGAGTCCTTCAGTATCATGGAGGCCACCCGTAAACACAAGCCTCTTAAGGACAGCTGGTGTCAGGACATGCTGGATCACGACGTACCTCAGTGGTACATTGACGCATGTAAAAAGATCAAGTACATGTTCCCTAAGGCCCATGCCGCGGCTTACGTAATGATGGCCTGGCGAGTTGCCTGGTGTAAGGTGTTCCACCCCATCGAATACTACACCGCCTACTACAGTATCCGTGCCGACGGCTTCGACTATGACAAGATGTGCGGAGGCATCGATAATCTTCGTTACTACATCGATCAATACCTGAATATTCCGAAGCCCACCAACACGGAAGCAGTGTGTCTCCGTGACATGCGTATCTGTGAGGAAATGTATGCAAGAGGCATCGAATTTGCACCTCTTGACATTTATAAGGCAAAGGCCAAGGACTTCACCATCACCCCTGACAAAAAGATCATGCCGAGTTTCACCTCCATGGCAGGTCTCGGAGAGGCCGTTGCCCAGGGCATCGAGGATGGCGGTAAGAGCGGAGTCAAATATCTCAGTAAGGACGATTTCATTAACCGTACCCACTGTCCTAAGGGCTTCGTGGATAAGTTCAGTGAGCTTGGACTTCTTGGAGATATTCCGGAGTCGAATCAGATGAGCATTTTTGATTTTATGAGCTAAGAATTCGAATCCTCTTGCTCGTAAAACCCGCGTATATTTCATCAGATGTAGCTCTTGACTTTTACACTTAAACGCATTAAAGTGTGTAAGTGCTTAAAAATATTACGAGAAGAGGAAGATGATTATGAAGACAGCAGCATTTATAGGATTTGGCCTCATCGGAGGCTCCATTGCTAAGGGACTCAAGAAAAAAGATCCCACCATGCGTATCATGGCTTATGCAAGAAACAAGTCCAATCTTGAAGTAGCCCAGGAGGATGGGATCATCAATGTGGTTCTTGATACTCCGGACAGTGAGAGACTTTCAGAGGCAGACATAGTATTTCTTTGCGCACCTGTAGAGACCAATATTTCCTATATGGAGAGTATCAGTAAGCTTCTGAAAGATGGCGCAGTACTTACAGATGTAGGTTCTACCAAAACGACGGTTTGCAACAAAGCACTTGAGCTTGGCCTTCAGGACAAGTTCATTGGCGGACATCCTATGGCAGGTTCGGAACAGACCGGTTATAAGGCTGCAACAGATTATCTTTTCTCCAACGCTTACTATATCATCACACCAATTTCAGACCAGAATCCTAGACTTGTGGATACGCTTAGAGATGTGGCAACATCCCTTGGTGCTATCCCTATCATAGTACCTGCAGAGAGACATGACAGAGCAGTTGCTGCGGTTTCACATCTACCGCACATCATCGCAAGTTCACTGGTTAATATAGTAAAGGATTCTGACGACGAGTCACATCTTATGAAGACCATCGCAGCAGGCGGTTTCAGAGACATTACCCGTATCGCAAGCTCAAGCCCCGAGATGTGGGAGCAGATCTGTGACACAAACTCCGTTCCGCTTGTAACACTTCTCGACAGCTACATTGAATCCCTTCAGGATATCTCAACTTCACTAAAGAAGGAGGTATCGGACAAGAAGATTCTTCACATGTTTGAGAGTTCAAGAGCCTACAGAAATTCTATTGACTCCAAAAACAAGGGTGCTCTTACACCGGATTACAGCTTCTCCGTTGATATCGCGGATGAAGTCGGTGCCATTTCCACCATTTCAGTTATCCTTGCATCCAAGGGTATCTCCATAAAGAACATCGGCATTAACAATGCCCGTGACCACGGTGAAGGTGCCCTCCGTATATCCTTCTACGAAGAGGAGGCAAAAGAAAAGGCCCTTACCACACTTAAGAGATATATGTATGATATAAGGTGAGTACCGGATAAACCAACAGGATGTAATGCATCAGCACGCAGTACCATCTAACATCAATCTAAAAAGATTACTTTAAGGTAACTAATATTTATATTTCAAAATACATATAATATGTTTTTTATCAAAAAGCCCGAAACCATTTTCAACTGATGATGGTTTCGGGCTTTTTCACAACTATCTTTTGACGTTTTTATCTAAGTACCTGTGTTACTATGCCTATATGATACAGATTACTAATCCCTAGTGATTTTAGCTAAAAGTACATCATTTACGTTATTTGAGCCCATATTCTTATATTTGATAATCTGCTAAACGATAAATATATCGAAGCAGTTATACGACATTCCGTTGTCACAAGCAAACGAATGCTAATGCTACTATATTGGTATAACACCAACTGATAAATGCTTAAAAGCAACTAAAAAAGGAGAAATCATTGAAGATCATTATTCCGGATAAATACATTTCATATTTTAATAACAACAAATGTTATGTTCATCCCTCAACCAGACACTCTTTTGAATTACTAAACGAAGAAAACGACAAATTGTATATCGATAATATTCTTAAATCGAAAAGTCCGTTGGCTCGCAAATTCATAGAGAGTAAATATCAAATATGCCAAATAGAAAACAATAGTATCGAACTATCCGATGCAAAAATCACTCGCCATATCAGAGGTCTTACCGATGATGATAAAAATGATCCAAGTTTTGATTTCTCTACTGATGATAATGGCATAAAAAAACTGCGAGTAACATTTCCAAACAAAGATGATGAATTATTTTAATTAAAAAGGATCGGTAAAATGATTGAATATCAAAAGAAACCACATGATGAAGACAACAGGGCGCTACTTAAAAATGAGTTAAAAGCATTTATTGGGAAGGATTCCAAAAAGCCTTTGAATCATTTTGTAGACTTGGTAAAAAATCATAAGGAACTGGAGTTATGCTTTAGAGGAAACGGTCGTCCTCGTATAACTATCTACTCCGAAAATCATATTATCTTCACAGTTTTAGCAAGTGGTATGATAGAAATCAGCTTTAACCATGCCAGGTATTGCGAAAAATGGAAAGATTACTTTGAAACATTATGCCAAAAGTATAATTTCAGCGGAACCATAGGGAAAACTCCATCAGGAGATATTACAGTCGGAACACTAAAAAGATCACTAAAATCCAATCAGCCACTAAGCTATATGCAAGTATCGTCGATTTATGAGGAAATTCTCAAACCAATGTTTAAGAAGTATTTTGTGGTTGAAGGCAAAGATGGTGTAGTGGACTACTTTAAGCATGGAAAAAAAGTTAAAGTCGCAGGAAAAACCGAGAAAAAAAGGCAACAGGAACTATACAGCATTTTCAATTATACCAGGAACGGATATTTCTTTTACGATATGGAATTTTCTCAAAAGCACAAGAATATAAATGAACGAAATCAGGATGAGAATAACAACAAGCCGGATATGCAGGCTATAAAATTTGGTAAGAATGGGCTGCCGGAACGCATTGTATTTGTGGAAGTTAAATGCACAAAAGAAGCGATGGCCGGTAATTCCGGGCTTAATGAGCATATTAATAAAATGAAACACTACAACGGACTCATAAACAGAAGAAAAGAGGCTTGCGATATACTGAATCAATACGCTCAATTAGGTCTTAGAGGTTTGTCTCATTCTGATAGTTTCCAATATGAAGATTTTAAAGATTTAGAACCGGAAATTCTTTTGGTGTTTACCGATGATGCAAAACAAATATGGGAAACAGATGCAAGCTTTTCATCTGACAGGCATCAGGCACAAAAAGTGGAATATAATAATCCAAACATAGGATTATATAGAATTTAAATGTTGGCTGATCAGATGTCCATTAGCTCTCCTGTATATTCATCGCACTCAAAAAAGAATGCCTTATACTTTCTTTCATAATATATCCTGAATCCGGCACGGTTAAGCTCCTCAAAGTCTCGCTGCCGGGTTCTTTCATTACTATCAGGGAAAAGTTCATAGTATTGCGCTTTAAGATCCGGAAATTCAGGAAGCTCAGGTTTATCGGGGAGATATTCCGGCGGGTACTGCTTAGGATCATCAAGAGATTCCTGAAGGGCATATTCATACTCTTCAATCTTATTTTCATACATATGAAGAGTAGCTTTGCTGATATGAGGTAATGACCATATCAGTGTTCCTATGCGGTATAAGCGGATAAGGTGAGCTTTGCGACGATCAGAGATTTTTTCATCAAAAGCAACAGCAGCTATCTTGACATAACTATTATTGGCACGGTCAAGTTTAGTATTAAGAAGTCCACTATCTCTAATGTCTTTTAGATCACGCTGAAGCATCCTTCTTGTTATATTAAATTCTTGCATGATATCATCCGGACCAATAATCTGAGAGCTGTTAAGGCGATAATACAACCTAAGCTGTCTGGTCATCTTTGAAGGTTTTTCCATATCCATAAGCACATAACAATCCTTTATTGAGCAAAAAGCTTATATAATATACCGTTTTATACGACATAGCGTTGACGTAAAATAAGAATATCTTGTAATAAGATATGATTACAAGAAAGAAATCAAGATATATGGAATCTTGTAGTACAGACTGAGCAGCAGCAACACCACAATACTTACAAATGCCATTTCATAAAAAACGCGATAAAGGCAAACGGAATTATATATAGCTAATAATTCATAATGGCTCTCATCAAATTTACATGGAGAAAATCAATGGCTGCAAATATTAATATTTATCAGGGAGATCAGATAGGCGGATGCATTACCGTTATCTCTACGGACAAAACAAAAATTGTAATTGATTTCGGAGAAAACCTTCCTGGGACAAAAAAAGAAACGAATATAGAATTTGACTGGGCGCATGAAAAAGTAGATGCAGTATTCTTCACTCACTATCATGGAGATCATATCGGGAGGTTTATGGAGATTCCCGATGACGTGGATCTGTACATGGGTGAGGTCACATTTAAAGTGATGCTTAATATAAGAAAGGCTATACATGACGATGCTGCGGTTAAAAAACTCAGTGAACGACGTGCTAAAGGCTCCATCACTTTCGTGGAGAGAGCGGTTCCGATTCAAATAAATAATGATATTACCGTGACCGGCTACTCGGTGGACCACTCTGCCTATGATGCCTTTATGTATCTCGTAGAGGCAGATGGAACCAATATCCTTCACACCGGCGACTTCAGAGATCACGGTCACCGTGGTCAGACGTTTAAAAATGGTAAAAAGCATAACACCATGCTTGACGTTATTAAATACTATGTTCATAAGGGCGGCAGACCGGTGGATATCCTTATCACTGAAGGCACCATGATGGGAGAGAGAGCAAATGAAAAGAAATTCTCCGAGAAAGATCTGCTTGCCTGGGCGAAGGAATATTTCAAAGAACACCGATACATTTTCTTGAAAGTATCTTCCACAAATGTCGATACCATTGCCAGCTTCTATCAGGCAGCCAAAGCAAACGGAATGAACATGTATGCCAACAGTTATATTCTGAAACAGTTCAGAGTGTATCGTACAGCTGGTCAAAAGTATGGAACTCGGATATATGATTTCAGGAAAGCAAAGAAGATTCCATTTTTATCTGACAGTAAAGAGGCTGACAATAAGGAAGCTTATCGTATTCTCGATGATATGAGAAAGAATGGATTTGTTGCTATCGTGAGTGAATATGATCACTATGAACGTGTCATAGATGAACTGTCAGATGTAAAACCAGAGATGATTTATTCCATGTGGGAAGGATATCTTGATCCCGAGAAAGCTGCATACAATAAGGAGCTGGCCGATTTTTGTAAGAAGTATCATGCTTTTCAAAAGCACACCAGCGGACACGCTTATCCTGAGTTTATTGCCAAGGTCATAACTGAAGTAAATCCTAAGCAACTCATCTGGCCGATACATACAGAATATGCCAAAGGATTTAAAAATTTGAATATTTCGGATGAATTGAAAGGAAAGGTAAAAAAATGACAGAATATCAAAATAAAACACATCATGAAGACAATAAACTGTATGAATTTCTCAAATTATGTCCATAGAAGAGGCATTGAAAAAATTAGCTCAGTCTTACAATTGATAAACTGATTTGTGATATGAAGATAATAATCAATTCATCGCAACTCCCATTACATATCAGATTTATAAACAGATATATCCATGGAATCAATATCTATAATGTCAAAACATATCCGGAGGAACTCTGTTTACGACACTCCCTTGACGCAATCCCTGTTTACACCATGCTATTCTTCATGCATAGAATCAAAACTTCATTCACAACAGTTTTAGGAGGTACGGCGATGGCATGGACGATGTCTAACAAAGATGTGGTAGTTGGAGAAATATTTAATAAAGGAATGTGTGATGAGGTAGGTTACTTTTCAACATTTTATAAAGTGCTTGAAAAACGAGGAAAGTCAACCGTTATTGTCTGTCAGGTTGAAGCAGAAGCAACTAAAGAAGAAGGAGATCGCGTAGAAATAAAAGCTTTAGAAAATGAATTAATCGGGGAGCCCTATAAAGTAAGAGCAAAAATCACGGATGAGGGCAAGATAGTTCTTTTGGACATAAATGGAAAAGGATGGTATTCACTTTATACACGAGGAAATACCTCATTTAGGTCGGGGTGGTATAAATGTGACGTGACTAAAGGAAAAAAAGTTTCATCCAGTTTGTTGGGGGAGGTTCTCCCCTAACAAAGCCAGTGGGAAGATTTGGGATCTCCAAAGTTTAGTGGGGTTTCCCAAAGTTATTTAGGGTCAGACAGTGGGGTCTGACCCTTTTATCATGCCTTTTTATTGGGGTTTAACTTTGGGGTCTGACTGTGGGGTCTGAGATTGGGGGCTGCTATTGATCAGAACCAAGTCTCTCCATCACCTCGGCTTGCTTTTTCAACCTCACGTATCCATTTCCTTGAAGCCATAGGATCATGACCTCTGTAAAGTAGATTTTTATACAGCTCATAAGCCGATTCTCCGTCATAACGATCCCCCAGAGCGGAAAGGATATCTTCTTTTAGAAATTCGCCATGCTCGGGACTGAGATATTTACTTAACTCATAGCGAAGACCTATGCACTGAAGTTCGAGGTATTGCTGATTCTTTACCAGTTTATCAATCAGTAAGCATAAGCTATTTATTGTTCCACAATTTTCGAAACAATCGTAGTCATCGGGCTCGATAACACTATACTTTTCATTTTTATCCATGTCTGATTATCCTCCAAAGCTGTTTTAATCAATGTATTCATCATCATCTTCATAGTTGTGTATCTGTATGGATGAATCTGTTCCATTAAGTACAGGACGGTTCCTCGTTGCATAGAGAAATCTGTTCCTGAAATGCTCGAAGTTTTTGTATCCTCTGCCCGCGCGTTTTAAGTCCTTTACCTTTCTGTTAAGGGATTCTATAGGTCCATTGGATAATCTTGAATCATAAAGACCGCAAGGGCCATTTTTCTGAGCCATGACAAAGGAATTAAGTATAGGATCCCGAAAGTTTTTAAGAGTATGAGAGAAATCCCGAAAGATCTTTTCTTCGCAGGATCCGTACAGCTTAATGAGCTTATCAAGCTCGGTTCCGGCATTAAGGACATCTCCTGCATAATGGGTGTTAAACTGAATGTAGAGTTCTTTTAAATCACGAAGCGATCGCAGATGTGGATCGATCTTAAAAAGAGCATCTTCATAGTCATAAGTATTCATAAGGCGATGAAAGTGCTTATCGTACCTGGTATCGGAATGGTAGGTTATGTTTGCCTGGTTGGATAAAACGAGAAAACGGTATTTGGAAAGCAGATATACTTCATCGGATAAAGGCGGATAAATTCTGTCAGGGATAACGGTATCCGACTGAAGAGAGCTTAAGAAGCGCTCCCTATCCCGATCTCGATACTTCTTCAGGAGTTGTCTAAAGTATTTATCAATGCCATTGTTCATCCATTGGATTACATGAAAAGAATCCACAACGGAGACAGCATTAGGAAAATACTTATCAACAAATCTAATGTAGGGGTTGTACATGTCTGATATCAGGTACTTTACTCTCTTACGTTCTTCGATAGGGATGTTGGAAAAGTAAGGCTCGGTAATAGATGATTTGCGGCTTTTTAAGATATCTATGGGATCCCCGGTATGGAAGTCCTGAATTACAAGAGCGTATTTACAATCACTTTCTATTTCTGTGTGAACTTCATCTATAGAAATGATGTCAGTCAATTCAAGTCGATCCAGCTTTACGTAACGATCAAATATTTCGTTAACGTGAGTATCTGAAGTGTTGAAACGCTTTGCGATGGATGCAGATGTTTCGTTCAGATCACGAAAAGCGTGAACAATGAGCATGTCAGTAGCGTTGCTTTGACGGCGGTTTTTATCAACAAATTTAAAATTTTCATTTGTTTCAAACCGACAGTCATTATTGATGCATCTCCAGCGGCGCTGCTTTAATAGTAAGATAAGGGAATAACCGTCCTGGAGAATAGGGTGAAGTACCTTACGAGTCCTGATACCTCGCGAGTGCATACGGAAACCGCACAAAGGACAGAAAGACTGCTTTGCAGAAGTTTCCAAGGTGATTAATTTAGTGGCTCCTTCGACAGTGATATCAGTAATGGTGACATCATTATCTTCAAGATCCAGTAAGTCTGTTATACTGTTCATGTAACCTCCTGTTTATTGAATTTTTGAGCAAATCCAATGATAGATCCGGGAGGTAGTGGGCGCAAGACGCCAAAAAGAAGAGGAGGTCTCTAAAAACAGAGATCTTCTCTTCTTATAAATTTAATTAAAAAACGTATTTCAGACCCCAATCTCAGACCCCAAAGTTAGACCCTAAACATTGACCCCAATGTTAGCCCCCATTGAAGTCAGACCCCAAACAACTTTGGAGACCC
>NZ_JNKO01000015.1 GCF_000702885.1 Oribacterium sp. P6A1
AATTACGCACTTCGCGAAAATCAACAAAAGTCTCGGGAATGGCTTATAGAGCCAATCCTGAGACTTAATAGACACTTGTACTGTCAAAGATGGGAGTATGTTAGCACAAATGTTCTGTGAATGCCACATATCCTTTTGACCATCCTTCCATACTGTGTTAGACTCGGTCTGTCGGTCAGGATTCAATCGGATTTTTCTGATGGTCATAACGTTTTAAAGGATCAAATATTGAACCGTACATGACCCTATTCATTATGACAATTTGTTTTGCTGAGAGAAAGGATTATTTTGCTTCGAATAGAAAAAAACATAGAACTGACAACAGCATTTGATTTGTCTCTTATAGCTCCGGTGGAAGACATCATGTTCTTTGATATAGAAACCACCGGTCTCTCATCATGGAAATCAGGGCTTTACCTTATAGGTCTCCTGACTTATGATGACGGCTGGAAGCTCATACAGTATTTTTGCGAGGACGTAGCAGACGAAGTCACAGTACTCGAAAACTTTTTCACCCTTTTGTCTTCAAAAAAGGTGCTTATATCCTTTAACGGAGACGGCTTTGACATTCCCTTCCTTGCACATATGGCTGAGCAGTATGGACTGCCCTGCACCTTTGACGGTGTCGAGAGCTATGACATACTGAAAAAGATAAGGCCTCTGAAAAAGCTTCTGGGCCTCGAGAACCTGAAGCTTAAGACCTGTGAAAAGTTCCTGGGGATAAATCGTGAAGACAGGTTTTCAGGTGGGGAACTCATCAATGTCTACTTTCAGTGGCAGAAAGACAGGTCTCAGGACTTGCTGGACTGTCTCCTGCTTCACAACTTCGAAGATATCGAAAATATGCCGAATGTGCTTCCTATACTGAACTACATCTACGCTTTAAAGGCTGATTTTTCATTACTGTCACAGGAAGTAGTGAAACATCCCACAGACAACCGGCGGGTTTTAAGTCTCAGGTACAGCTGCTTCAGGGATTCAGACAATGAAAAGACAGAAATCTCCGTTCCTATACCAATCGACGTAAACCTCGAAAACTGGTTTATAAATCTTTCCGGCCCGGAGCTCAACCTTTGCATAGACCTATATGAAGGAGAGCTAAAGTTCTTCTATCCAAACTACAGTGACTACTATTACCTCCCCATGGAGGACAGAGCCATACACAGATCTTTGGCTGAGTTCGTGGATCGGAGCCACAGAAAGAAAGCCACTGCAAAGACATGTTATCAGAAGGTATCCGGCATCTTTCTTCCGGAAACGGAGCCGATTTTTTCCCCGGCTCTCTTAAAAGAATATAAAGACAAGCTATCCTTCACCCAATTTACACCGGAGCTGTTTCAGGATGGCGAATTGGCAGAAGCCTATCTTCGTTCAGTCATCAGACAACTGAAGTTGAAGATATAGTGATTTTTATGTAGTCATCACCACAGAAATAATAATTCTTACTACCTTCATGAACAGCATATAGTCTAAAAACAGACTATATGCTGCTTCTGATTCTCATGATACACTCATAACGGTGCTTGCCCTTGCGGTAGGCGGTTAGCCCTCTATTTGGAGGGATTTGTTAAGCCCTCCGGGAAGGAGGTCTCCATGGTAAGTTATTCTGATTTATTCCAGTTTGGAATTTTAATCGTTGCTATCATCGGTCTTGTTTATAAGATTGCAAAAAAATAAACCGCCTCAGCCTGGAAAACTAAGCGGTTTATCTTAACCTAATTGTCAAAGGGCTAACTGTCTACGGCAAGCACTCTTTATGTCTTAATAATAAATTAGAATCATCCGGATTACAAGATATTTCACATAATATATCTTCAAACGCTTGTCACATATCCTGCCACCGCGCTGTGAGCTGCTGTAACAGGAGACGCGAGGTAGATATTAACCTTATTGGTACCCATGCGTCCGAGGAAATTTCTGTTGTTTGTGGCAACTACTGTCTCGCCGTCAGTAAGAATTCCGCCTGAACGTCCACAGCAAAGACCGCATCCGGGATTCATGATGATGGCCCCGGCATCATTGAATATCTTCATGATGCCCTCATGAACCGCATCAAGATAAACGGAACGACTGGCCGGAGTTACGATAAGCTTCACAAAAGGTGCTACATGCTTTCCTTTAAGTATCTCTGCCGCAGCACGAAGATCCTCAAGACGGCCGTTTGTACATGAACCGATAAATACCTGATCGATCTTTATATCCCTAAGCTCCGAAACGGGTCTTATCTTGTCAACCTGTGACGGACATGCAGCCACGGGAACGAAATCCTCTGCTTTATAATCAAGTACCATTGCATAGTCTCCGTCATTGTCATCGGTGAAGCATCCGTGCTCTTCATCAAAAGGCACTCCCGAAAACTCAGCTGTCTTCTCATCCGGATAGAACAGTCCGCACTTTGCACCGGCCTCGATAGTCATATTGGCCATGGTAAGCCTTGATGCAACAGACATTTCCCTCACAGTATCCCCTGCGAACTCCATAGCCTTATAGGTGGCTCCTGCCGCAGTAAGATCTCCAATGATCCTTAAAATGATATCCTTTGAGGTAACTCCCTCTCTCAGTTTTCCGTTAATGTTTATCCTTATGGTCTCCGGCACCTTGATCCAGAGCTCTCCTGTTCCAAGGATTCCCGCCATCTCTGTATAACCGATTCCCGTGGAAAAGGCTCCTACGCCACCATAAGTTACAGTATGTGAATCTGTTCCGAAAACAATATTTCCGGGCTGCGCATAACGAAGCTCCGGCATAAGCTGATGGCATATTCCGTCAGCTCTGTGAATATGCCCTATTCCCTGCTCCTTTGCGAACTCATCACCGCGTCTGAAGTGTCTTGTATCATCCACCTGACTGGCAGGAACCATGTGATCGTAAATGATGACCACCTTATCGGTATCCCAGACCTTCTTGAATCCCATCTCCCGGAACTTGTCCGCAACAAACGGGATGAAAATATCATGTATCATAACTCTGTCAGGCTTTACAAATACAATGTCTCCGGCCTTCACACTATCATCATGAACGTTTCTTCTGATGATCTTCTCAATAAGCGTTGCTCCCATATTTCCTCCAAATTCAACGTCCTGTGTTCTGTGGTTCTATTATCAGCCTGTACTTCAGTACATATTTATTCGTTTTTCCATCCGTTGATGTTGTTTTATCCGACATCCGGATGATAATCTTTTCCGAATGTACAGCCTCTATACACCACTAATCAGTTTCGATAAATCAAGGCGCAGTTATATAACTCCGTTCCTTTTCTTCATTGCGTTCACAAGTCCGCCGTCATTCAGGATATCCATGAGATTATCCGGGAGGGAGCCGATTTTATAGGAAGCTCCCTTATGCTGAATCTCCTGTCCGGGGATAACTGTGAGCTCGTCTCCCTCTCTGACAACGTCCTGGATATCACTGCTCTCTATAAGAAGAAGTCCGTTATTGATAGAATTTCTATAGAAGATTCTTGCAAAGGACTTCGCGATAACACATCTGACTCCAAGGGCTTTAATGACCTCCGGTGCCTGCTCTCTTGATGAGCCGCAGCCGAAATTGTTTCCTGCTACGATTATGTCGCCCTTCTGTATCAGTGACGGAAGCTCCGGACGAAGGGGATAAAATCCATACTGTCGCATATCATCTATAGTTTTTAATGCAAGATACTCTGTAGGAATGATGATGTCGGTATCTATATCATCCCCCAGAACAAAAACCTTTCCTGTAAATGATGCCATTCAAACCTCCAATTTCTTTTTTGAAACAAATTCCGGATCGGAAAAATACCACCTCATATGAGGTATCAAACCACTTCAATAAACATGTATATGATTCTCATATACCCTGACTCACCATCAACTAAAATATAATGATGTAATTGTCAAAAGTCGGTAACCCATCTTACAGCCTGTCGGCTCCAATGATCTTTCCCGCTATGGCAGATGCGGTAACTGTAGCCGCCGAGCCAAGATATACAAAGGAATTCTTATCTCCGGCTCTGCCCTTAAAGTTACGGGTTCCGGTACTGATGAGGGTCTCTCCCTCACCGATAACACCCTGGCAGCTTCCCCAGCATACACTGCAGTTTGAGTTCACCACTATGGCTCCGGCTTCCATAAAGATGTCAATGATTCCTTCCTCCAAAGCCTTTTCGTACACGTCACGGCTTGCAGGAGAAACCAGGAATCTGACTCCCGGTGCCACCTTCTTTCCTTTGATGATGGATGCCCCCAGTCTCAGATCTTCGATACGGCCGTTATTGCAGGAGCCTAAAAAAGCTTCGTTTATTTCAACATCCTTCACTTCTTCAACGGGAGAAATATTGTCAACGAAATGAGGCTTTGCCACAACCGGAACTATCTCTGTCATGTCAATGTCATAGACCTTCTCGAATTTTGCATCCGGATCACTTACGAAGCCGTCACAGGCCTCACGTCCATGCTCCCTGAGATAATCCTTAGCTACATCATCAACCTCCATAAGAGCAGTCTTTGCACCGGCCTCAACACAGAGATTACAGATACAGATTCTGTCTGACATGGTAAGGTTCTTCATGCCGGGTCCCACGAATTCCATGGCCTTGTAGTTAGCTCCATTGGCACCTATCTTTCCTATAATGGTAAGTATCAGGTCTCTTGCTGTGGCGCCGTTTGTAAGTTCACCTGTCAGATTAAATCTCAGAGTCTCAGGTGCAAGCACCCATGACTTTCCTGTAACCATTGCATAAAGATAATCCGTACATCCTACCCCGGTACCGAAAGCCCCAAGTTCCCCGTAAGAACAGGTATGGCTGTCTGCTCCAAAGATAAGCTCCTTTGGATTTACGTACTTCTCGATCATCAGCTCATGACATATTCCGTCCCCTTCGTGAAGCGTGATGCCATTCTCCTTTGCAAAATCACGCATCTTCTTCTGTGAAGCGGCTGTTTTCGGACTGTCGCAGGGAACATTGTGATCCATGATCCAGATAAGCTTGTTCTTATCGTAGATTTTCTTATTCGTAAGCTTGTTGTACATATCTATAGTGAGATGTGTGGTGCCATCATTACTCATAAGATGGTCAAGCTCCACCACATAGATATTGCCTGCATGGGCTTCCTCCACACCTGCAGCTCTTGCAATTATCTTTTCGGCTATTGTCATTCCCATATCAGATCTCCTTCTCCAATGAAGCCAAAAGTCCTCCCTGATCGAGGATGTTCTTCATATACTCCGGAACTTTGGTGCAGCTGTACTTCACGCCGGAAACCTCCGCATAACCCTCATCCATGTTGAGGATAAGCTCGTCTCCGTTCTTCACATGATCATAGATATCGCTGCATACGATGACCGGAACTCCCAGGTTTATGGAATTGCGGTAAAAGATCCTTGCAAAGGACTTGGCTATAACTGCTTTGATTCCGCAGGCCTTCAGCACTGCGGGAGCCTGTTCTCTTGACGATCCGCAACCGAAATTTTCATCTGCAACGATAAAATCTCCGGGTTCTACACATTTAATGAACTCAGAATCCAGTGACTCAAAGGTGTGAACCTTCATTTCTTCGATGGTCGGATAAAGAAGATACTGAGACGCGATGATCTGATCTGTATCTACATCCTTTCCGTACTTAAATACTTTTCCCATATAAATCTCCTGTTCAAATGATGCATAAGTCTTACGCATTGCTCCACTGACGCTCTTGGGAACGTCAGCCCATTTAGTTCGCTTCGCGAAGGGCTGACGCTGCATGACAGGTTTTCTGCGAAAACCTGCCACAAATTCTCGCAATGCTACAGATGTCTGTGCATTCCGGCAGGCAAGCTTGCCGTCTGATACCGGACTTATGCAGTAAATACTTAACAAATTTTAGGCAAAATCACTTAATTAACTCAGTTAAAACAACTATAACATCTGCCATTATATAATTCTAATATATGTTTATGATGATTATCATGTTCTAAAGTTATTATACCACCCCAAAAAATCGTCTCAAGGGCCTCATAGTTATATTTATACATGCAATAAATAATCTTGTGTTATAGCGGCAACCTGTGTTATATTACTGATGATTTCGATTTATACGAGGAATATCGCAATGCGCAACACAGGAAGTGGGCGTATTGCCCTTTCTACTCTCGATGCAGATCATCCCTTACACTGCCATTCCCTGGCAACTGTAAGTTTTGACACTTGCATCGAATTTATCAGGCACCGAAAGAAGGGGGACACAAGATGGATCAGAATTTATCAGGCTACAAGATTTTTTATGAAGTTGCAAGCTGCGGCAATATCTCAAAGGCCGCCAAGAAACTCTATATTTCACAGCCGGCGATTTCCAAGTCTATTGTTAAACTTGAGGACGGTCTCGACACCAAGCTGTTCCACCGTAATTCTCGAGGAGTAACATTAACAGAAGAAGGACAGATCCTTTATAAGTACATAAAGGATGCATTTGACAACATTAACAATGCAGAAGTCGAACTTAAGCGTATGAAGGAGTTCAACATCGGACACATTCAGATCGGTGTTTCAAACACTTTGTGCCGTTATATCCTTCTTCCGTACCTTCAGAAGTTTATGGAAAAGTTCCCCAATATCCGTGTGTCCGTAAATACCCAGGCTACAGCTCAGACACTTAACCTCATTGAGCAGAAGAAAATCGATGTGGGTCTTACAGCAGAGCCAAAATCAAGACGTCCTGAGATCCGTTTCGTACACTCAAGACAGATTCACGACGTTTTCGTTGCCACACCTCAGTACCTTGAGAATCTGAGATCCATCTGCGGTCCTGATTTCAATGTCTTTGAAGAAGCCAATCTCATGCTCCTGGACCAGAACAATATGACCAGGCGTCATATAGATGACTATTTCAAGGCCATGAACATCGAACCTTCACAGATCCTTGAAGTAACCACCATGGATCTTCTCATCGAGTTTGCAAAGATAGGCATCGGTGTAAGCTGTGTAGTTCGTGAGCTTGTTCAGAAAGAAATCAATGAGGGAACTCTGGTTGAACTTCCATTACAGCTCCCTATCCCGTCAAGAAACATCGGTTTCGTTTTCAATACAGGAAATACTTCAAAGTCTCTCGATGCATTCCTGAGTGTTTTGGATTAAACAGCCCGGATTTCAGTGCATCCTTACAAGCAGGCTTGTAGTACACACTGACGTCTGACTCTTAACTTATGTACTGTATTTAGGCCATCGTCTCATGGACGATGGCCTTTTTCTATGGTAGAATCATTCATTGAGCGCAATCGAACATTAACGCTCAGAGATCAAGTTTCAGGGGATATGCGATGTCTGAAGGAATGACATCGGCATTATAAAACTAAAACCTGTGACGATTTTTTCAGAAGGAGTTTATATATATGGCAGATTTAGAGAACAAGACACCCGGTTCCTGCGATTCCAACTGCAGTTCCTGTGGAAGCAACTGTCCATCCAGAAATGGCGGAACACCTGATTTCAAGGCAAAACTCGCTGATGGATGCAGCGTAAAAAAGGTTATCGGAATTGTTTCCGGAAAGGGCGGAGTCGGCAAGTCAACCGTTACCTCTCTCCTGGCTTCGGGCGTAAATAAAGCCGGATACAAAACCGCTATCATTGACGCCGACATCACCGGACCTTCTATTCCTAAGGCATTCGGACTTTCAAATGACGGTGTAGGTGTTACAGAAGACGGAAAGCTGATGATTCCTGACAGATCCGCAAACGGAATTCAGATCATTTCTTCCAATCTTTTACTTGAAAACGAAACAGATCCTATCATCTGGAGAGGTTCACTCATTGCTCAGGCGGTTAAGCAGTTCTGGTCAGAGGTGAACTGGAAGGACATCGACTTCATGTTCGTGGATATGCCCCCCGGAACAGGTGATGTTCCTCTCACAGTATTCCAGTCACTTCCTGTTGACGGAATCATCATCGTTACATCTCCTCAGGAGCTTGTATCCATGATCGTAAAGAAAGCTGTCAACATGGCCACAAAGATGAATGTACCTATCATCGGAATCATCGAGAACATGTCATATCTCAAGTGCCCTCACTGCGGAGAGACGATCAATGTCTTCGGCGAGAGTCATATCGACGAGGTTGCAGCCGAGAACAACCTTAAGGTACTTGCCAAGTTACCTATGGATCCTAAGAATTCAGCTTATATGGATGCCGGTGCCGTTGAGGCCATCGACCTCCCTGAGATAAAGGATGCAGTAAAGGCTGTTGAAGAGATTTGACAAGCGTCATGCGCATTTCGCAGAAATGCGTATATAGAACGCGGCTGGGAGTTCACTCCCAGCCGCGCTTTTTTTAATCAGATAGCCAACACCCCTTATTAAGTGCCCGTTACCTGCTTACCAACCAAATTTTACATCGAAAAAATGCCATTAAATGCTCTTCGCGAAGGCATAATTCCATCTGATTCAATACAATCTGTCCTGACTGCTGTACTCCTTGCCTTCTCCAAGTCCTGAAGAAATCGCCTCGATAACAGCCTCAAGTGCCTCTGCCTCATCAGGTCCCTCACACTCTACTCTGAGATGTGCTCCCTGCTTTACGCCGGCAGCCATAACATTAAGAACAGATTTCGCAACGATCTTTCGATCACCGTTATACAAATATATATTACTTTTATACTTAATGCAGGTCTGTGTCAATACTCCTGCAGGTCTAAGATGTAATCCTGATTCATTTACTACGGATACTTCTCCTGATACCATGTGTCTTCCTCTTCTAACAATAATAAAATTCTAAATGCACATACCGTCCATTAAGGTGCATTGTACATCAAAATCAATCGAATTTCCACCAATATCAACCATCGTCAGGCGTGTTCCTGATTAAAAACCTTCCGCTCTGCACGTTCACGCTCACCGGCAGCTTTTGAAAACTCACAGCCGCAGAAATTCTGTCTGTATAAATCATATTTTCCGGACAATTCTATAGATTTTTGATATCCGCCCTTTTTCTTAAAATCCGAAGGCAGGAAATTCTCATCATGTCTTTCTCCTACTTCAGCTCCGATAACATTGAGTATCTCCGCAGACTTCATCGGTGATATGGTAAGTGTAGTGCAGAAATAATCGTACGCCTGAACCGGATCTTCATTACTCTCCGAAGCTTTACTTCTCATTTCATCCATATAATCCGCAGTCTTTTCAAGCCTCTGCCGATAACAAAGATGACATCTCTCGCCTCGCTCAGGATCCTTTTCATGTCCCTTGGCAATGCTCAAAAACTCCTTATGGTCATAGGCCGGTACCACCACCGAAACAGCTCCGAGCTTTACTCCCGCTTCATCGGTTCTTTCCACGTCTATACCCATCTCATGTATAAGTCTTTTCAGCTCCGAAACTCTGTGATCAAACTCCTTCTCAGTGGATATATTGGGATTATAGTAAAACAATGTTATATCAAAATATCTGCAAAGATAATCCAGCACAGCGCTTGAACAGGGAGCACAGCAGCTGTGCATAAGAAGTCTGGGTCTTCTTACACTCTTTTCAGGATCATTCTGCCAGGACTCTATAATCTTATCCAGCATCTGCTGATAATTTTTTGTATTTGGTTCAGGTTTGATATATTCCACTTATTAATCCTCTTAACTGACAAAGCCGGCTCAAAAAGAGCCGGCTGCAATTATACACTATATGTTTTCTGAATTTCAAGAACAGAATCACTGTAAAAAATCTCTGATTCTCTTTGAACGCACCGGATTACGAAGCTTTCTTAAGGCCTTCGCTTCAATCTGACGTATACGTTCACGGGTTACATTGAACTCCTTACCAACCTCTTCAAGGGTTCTGGGATGTCCGTCCTCAAGTCCAAATCTGAGAACTATAACCTGACGCTCACGCTCTTTCAAGTCTTCAAGCAAGGTATCGATGTGCTCACGAAGCATTACAGATTCAACATTTCCCTCCGGAGATACGATATTGTTATCAGCAACAAAATCCCCAAGATTTGAATCATCCTCTTCACCGATAGGTGTCTCCAGAGATGCCGGCTCACGTGCGATCTGCATGATTTCCTGCACCTTCTCCTCTGTCATCTCAAGTGCATCTGCAAGCTCCTTTACACTTGGCTCATATCCAAGCTCCAGTGTCAGCTTACGCTGCATCTTTGACATCTTGTTGATGGTCTCAACCATATGAACAGGAACACGAATGGTTCTGGCCTGATCAGCAAGAGCTCTGGTTACCGACTGACGGATCCACCATGTTGCATAAGTCGAAAGCTTAAATCCTTTCTCGGGATCAAACTTCTCAACACCCTTGATAAGTCCCAGATTTCCCTCCTGCACAAGATCAAGGAAGCTCATGCCTCTACCGGTATATCTCTTTGCAATGGAAACAACCAGACGAAGGTTCGCCTCGATGAGACGCTGTTTTGCATCCTCATCTCCGTTCGCCTTACGCATGGCAAGACTGTATTCCTCATCTGCGGTAAGCAGTGGAACTGTACCTATCTCCTTAAGGTACATACGAACCGGATCTTCCGTTCCGATTCCTTCCAGCAGATCTACCGCATCAAGATCTACACTTTCCTCTTCCTCTTTTTCAAGCTCATCATCAATAGGTTCGATGTCGTCATCGGAATCAACCGAAAGCACCCCTGCTTCCATAACTTTCAAAAGGCTTTCGTCGACGATAGGATTGATCTCTATTCCCCGGTTCTCTATCAGTCTTCCGATGTTTTCCATCTGCTCCTCAGTGACCTTATCCTCTGCGAACATCTCATTTATATCAGCCTGATCGATGGAATTTTTGTTCTTCAGTGCCTTCTTGCAGAGAGCCTCGATCTTCTTTACAAGCTCCTCTTTGCTGAGTTCTTTCTTGCCTGAAACATTGGAAGCTGCCTCGTCTATTGTTTTTTTATTAGCCATCCTCTACTCCTTTTTAGATCATAGTCATCTAAAAGTGCTCAATGTCTACGACCCGGATATTTTTTCGATAATCATCGATTGCGGAACACCTGCAGAATTTCACTGCCGCGTCCCTCAGAACCAAATAGATACTGCAGAAATGATCCCTATCCCCAAAATGATCACTCCTATAAATATCTGAAAAGATCCTCTTACATGAAACTTCCGGTCATGATCCGAGTTGGCGCCTATTATCACCGTAACACCACAGACTATCTTCAAAATAGCCGCAGCGAAAAAAATCAAAGGGAACAACACCATGTTCTCAACCGGATTCGTAAATGCCATGATTGCCATAACTGCAATGATGACACCCAGAACTATATGAACGATATCAAGCTGTCTTGATGTCCCTCGTGATACGGTATTAACTTTTGCCATCTAACCTCCTTATTTTCCTCCAAGTGTCGTATAGACCACAGCCTTGATTGTATGCATCCGGTTCTCAGCCTCGTCAAACACAACACTATGCTCTGACTCAAAGATCTCATTTGTAACTTCCATTTCTTTAAGTCCGTACTTTTCATATATCTGCTTTCCGATTCTTGTATTGGTATCATGGAAAGCCGGGAGGCAATGAAGGAAAATAGCATCCTTCTTTGCGTATGAAAATGCTTTTTCATTCACCTGATACGGACCAAGATCACGTATTCTCTTCTCCCACACCGCGTCAGGCTCTCCCATGGATACCCATACATCGGTGCAGATCACATCCGCATCTGTACAAGCCTTCTCCACATCCTCTGTGAATTCAAGAATTGCGCCATTCTCTGCCGCAACCTCCTGACAGGTCTTTATAAGATCCTTATTTGGCCAGTACTCTTCAGGAGCACATGCCACAAAATGCATGCCGAGCTTTGCGCAGGTAACCATATATGAATCAGCCATGTTATAACGGGCATCACCCATATATACAAGCTTCAGACCCTTGAGATCACCCTTATGCTCGCGAATGGTGAGCATGTCTGCCAGCATCTGAGTAGGATGGAACTCATTTGTGAGGCCGTTCCATACCGGAACATCACTGTACTTTGCAAGCTCTTCAACTATTTCCTGCTCAAATCCACGATACTCGATACCATCGTACATTCTTGAAAGGACTCTGGCTGTATCGGCAATTGATTCCTTGTTTCCGATCTGTGAACCGCTGGGTCCAAGATAAGTTGCCCCCATTCCCAGGTCAAATGCAGCCACTTCAAAAGAGCATCTGGTTCTTGTGGAGTTTTTCTCAAAGATAAGGGCTATGTTCTTTCCGGTAAAATCTCCGCCGTGCAGTGGTTTACCGTCCTTTGAACCCGCCTTCTTCTCAGCCTTTAAACGAGCGGCGATATCGAGAAGATAATTGATCTCCTCAGGTGAATAGTCAAGAAGTTTCAAAAAATCTCTTCCGGTCAAATCTATCATAGCTTCCTCCTCACTTGTATCAGCCACTCCACACACAGATCACGAAAACATGATCCCCCGGCATATTACCGTATAATCCGCCGGTACCGGCGAATGACTGAAAATGCATGACAGGTTATCTTTATACCTGCTCAAGAATTTTTTACCTATGCACGTTGTCTGACTGCCTCATACATCAATACAGTTGCTGCAACAGCTGCATTTAACGACTCTGTTTCTCCCATCATCGGAATCCTCAGATACGAATCTGCCAATGCTGCAATCTCATCACTCAGACCATTGCCTTCATTTCCTATCATAAATGCAGTAGGCGTCTTGTAATCAAACTCCCAATGCTTCTTTTCTCCCTTGAGATGAGCCGCATAAACGGAAACCCCCTGACTCTTCATCCTGTTTATCTCGGCAGGAAGATCCTCACTTATAAGGAAGGGCATACGAAACATGGCACCCATGGTTGCCCTGACGACCTTCGGCGAATAAATATCTACGCAGTTACGGTTCATGACTATGCCATCAACACCTGCTGCCTCAGCCGTTCTGAATATAGTTCCCATATTGCCGGGATCCTGAAGAGTATCCAAAATTATAAAGAAATCTCCGGATAAAGCTTTATAATGCTTCTGCCTTACAACTGCGAGTATCCCCTGACTGGTCTTGGTATCCGACATGTACTCCATGACCTGGTCTGAAACTTCGAATACAGGAACCTTTCCTGATGCAGCATTACCTTTTTCATCCGCCGCCATGCCCTTAGGCATACGTCCTTTATAATCGGGAGTCACAAATACCCGTACTATATTTTCATAAGGAATCTCACTGCAGAGCCTTTCACCTTCAGCGACAAAAAAACCGCTCTCGCGTCTCGCCCTGGCTTTCTTTTCAAGCTCTCTCACTTCCTTTATGAACTTGTTTCCGGTAGATGTGATTTTTTCCAATTTTTACCCCATATGATACAAAGACAATAAAAAAGTCTAAAAAGTGTGCACTATAAATATTGCTCACTATTTAGACTTTTTCAACTAAAAAAAATTCTTTTTTTATATTTCTTCCAGCTCTTCTACCCAAAGCTTCGCCACCGCATCACTGGGCATCCTCAAATCACCCCGGGGCGATACGGCAACAGAACCAACCTTTGGGCCATCCGGAAGACAACTTCTCTTAAACTGCTGTGAAAAGAACCTCCAGTAGAACTTGTTAAGCCACTTATATATGGTCCCGGCATCATAGGTTTCCACCTCGGAAATCCCTGCTGATTTCTGGTTTTCTTCAGAAAATGCTTTAAGCGCCAGCGCATATACCTTCTTCGGGCTGAATCCGAAACGAAGTATCTGATATAAGAAGAAATCGTGGAGCTCATATGGTCCCACCAGATCCTCTGTCTTCTGGGATATCTGACCGTCACCTGTAGGCGGAAGAAGCTCAGGGCTAACCGGAGTCTCAAAGATATCATTGAGACATGAGCTTAAATCTTTATCCTCCGATGTATCGGCAACGAATTTCACAAGGTATCTCACAAGTGTTTTCGGAACACCTGCATTAACGGCATACATGGACATATGATCACCATTGTAGGTTGCCCAGCCGAGAGCCAGCTCACTGAGATCCCCGGTGCCGATGACGATTCCGTCTGTCTGGTTCGCGATATCCATAAGAATCTGGGTACGCTCTCTGGCCTGGGAATTCTCATAAGTCACGGAATGATCCTCGGGATCATGACCGATGTCCTTAAAATGCTGAAGAACCGCAGCTTTAATGTTTATCTCACGGAGTGTTGCGTGGAGCCTTTTTGTCAGTGTAACAGCATTGTTATAGGTACGGTCCGTTGTTCCGAAGGCAGGCATGGTGACCGAAATGATGTTCTCTCTCGGAATCCCCGCCATGTCAAAAGCTCTCGCTGTTACGAGAAGGGCCAGGGTCGAGTCGAGTCCTCCGGATATTCCGATCACTGCGCTCTTGCAGCCGATATGCTCCAGCCTCTTCTTAAGCCCCATGGCCTGAATGGTAAAGATCTCATCGCAGCGCTGATTTCTTTCCAGCACATTTCCCGGAACGAAGGGCTTCGGATCCACAAATCTTCTGAGATCAGCAGCATCAAGGAGAAGCTTATTCTTTAATGACTTTCCTGTCTCTTCATGTTTTTCCGAATCACCGGCAGCTGCTCCCTCAGAGAATGGCTTTTCTTCCGGCATAGTCGCGTCTCCGGGATTATTGAAGGAAAATCTCACCACATCATACCTGTCTCTGAGACATTCATCGATATCCGGATATGTTGTGATACGTGCTCTTTCCTGAACTATCTTCTGAAGATCCACATCTGCTATATAGAGCCCTGTTTCAAATCTGTTTCCTTCCTTAAGGATGGTGCCGTTTTCTGCGATTATGTCCTGCCCTCCGAAAACAAGGTCGGTGCTGGACTCACCTTCTCCGGCATTGGTATAAACATAGGCTGCTACAAGACGGGCACTTGCGGAACGGATAAGTTCACGGCGGTAACTGTCTTTTCCGACGGTCTCATCCGATGCGGAAGTATTGGCAATAACAGTAGCTCCCGCAAGAGCGTGGGTGGTTGACGGCGGATTCGGAACCCAGATATCCTCGCAGATCTCAGCAGCAAGTATGAACTCCGGAAAATCCTCCGCTTCAAGAAGGATGTTCATTCCGAATGGAATGGTGTAAACCTCCTTCGTCACTGCGGATGTCCGGGTGATATATCTTACTTCCTCTCTGCCCGGCGTGAACCATCTTCTTTCATAGAACTCACCGTAATTCGGAAGGTTCTTCTTTGGAATAACAGCCAGAATATGTCCGTCGTGAAGAACCGCTGCACAGTTATAAAGCTTATGATCCATGAGATAGGGTGTTCCCACCACTGCGACCATACCTCTTCCTCTTGTTGCTTCCGCAATCTCATCCAGCGCCTTCATGGTCTTGTCAATAAGCACCGTCTGATGGAACAGATCTGCACAGGTGTATGCTGTCAGCACCAGCTCCGGAAATACAATGAGCCTGACTCCATGCTTCTCCGCTTCATCAATATATTTTAAAACAGCATCTCTATTAAACGAAACATCCGCAACCTTTATCTTCGGTGTTGCCGATGCCACTCTTATAAATCCTTCTACCATGGAAACCTCCCAGTGATTTATTTGCCTGCATATTATATCACACAGAAATAGACATTAATATAAAAGGCTGTTCCGAAAGGAACAGCCTTTATTATCTGGGTGGGCATCCGCATTTCGTTGAAATGCGGATATTAGCAATGAGAAAATGCCATTAAATGGCGCTTCGCGCCGGGCATTTTCGTTTGATTTCGGCTTACGCCGAAACAGCCTCGCCGCCTGGGGGCATCCGCATTTCGTTGAAATGCGGATATTAGCCATTATCCTCTACTGAATAGTTAGGAGCTTCCTTTGTGATATGAATATCATGTGGATGTGACTCCTTGAGTGAAGCACTTGAAATCTTTACGAACTCACTTGTCTTCTGGAGTGTAGGGATATCCTTGGCACCACAGTAACCCATACCTGCTCTGAGTCCTCCAACGAACTGGAAGATGGTATCCTCAACCTTGCCCTTGTATGCAACTCGTCCCTCAACTCCTTCAGGAACCAGCTTCTTGGCATTGGCCTGGAAGTAACGGTCTGCTGAGCCGTTCTTCTGCTTCATGGCACCCATGGAACCCATGCCTCTGTATACCTTGTACTTACGTCCCTGATAAAGCTCGAACTCACCCGGAGCCTCGTCACAGCCTGCAAATACTGAACCCATCATAACTGTGTTTCCACCGGCAGCGATAGCCTTAACAACATCACCTGAGTACTGGATACCACCATCTGCGATGATTGGAATTCCGTACTTTGAAGATACTTCGTAAGCACTCATAACCGCTGAGATCTGAGGAACACCGATACCTGCAACTACACGTGTAGTACAGATAGATCCAGGTCCGATACCGATCTTTACGCAGTCAGCTCCGGCCTTGATGAGATCCTCTGTAGCCTTGCCGGTAGCAACGTTACCTGCAATGATCTGAAGGTCAGGGAACTTCTCCTTAAGGAGAGATACGCACTTGATAACGTTTCCGCTGTGTCCGTGAGCAGAATCAAGTACAACTACGTCAACGTGTGCCTTAACGAGCTCAGCTGCACGATCAACAACATTGGCAGTGATTCCGAGAGCAGCACCGCAAAGAAGTCTTCCCTGGGAATCCTTTGCTGAATTCGGATACTTCATCTGCTTCTCGATATCCTTTATCGTGATGAGACCCTTGAGGTTTCCTTCATCATCAACGATAGGGAGCTTCTCAACCTTTGCTCTTGCGAGGATCTGCTTAGCTTCCTCAACAGTTGTTCCTTCCTTTGCAGTAACGAGATTCTCGGAAGTCATGCACTCCTTGATCTGCTTGTTGAAGTTCTCTTCAAATACGAGGTCTCTGTTTGTGATGATACCTACAAGCTTACGATCCACTGTGATAGGTACGCCGGAGATCTTGAACTTGGCCATAAGGTCGTTGGCATCCTTAAGTGTATGCTCAGGGCTCAGGAAGAAAGGATCTGTGATTACGCCGTTCTCAGAACGCTTAACCATATCTACCTCTTCTGCCTGCTGCTCGATGGACATGTTCTTGTGAACGATACCTATACCGCCGCAACGTGCCATAGCAATAGCCATCTGATGCTCCGTAACTGTATCCATACCTGCGGAAATGAACGGAATGTTTAACTTAATGGACTTTGTGAGATAAGTTGAAACATCAACAGAATTTGGAACCACCTCTGAATACTGAGGAACGAGAAGCACATCATCAAATGTAATGCCATCACCTATGATCTTGGCCATGAGAATCTCCTTTCGATAACGCCTAAGGCATAACAGTTTTTGTCTCTGACTGTTTCCACAGTCACCGACTGAAATGCTGAGCTCTAATCAGCCGCAACACTGCCTTTGCCTAAAAAAAATGCCCAAATCCAATGAAAAAAGGATCTCGAGCGAGTCAACGTTGTATGTATTTGTTATAAAATTTTAACGAGTATAACAAAAGGAGGATTTAAAATCAACCCTCCTTTTTTCTTCATATAACCGATATTCTATTGAAATTTCTTTATCAGCCGCTTTATTTTTGTTATATCAGCATTTCTTATGTGTAATATCTCCTAATCAGCCCTTATGTCCTGCATTTTTTTCGTCAATGCGCATACTGCTTTATAAGCTGCTGATATGAGGTGCTGAAGGATAGATCCTCATATCTTGATATCATACTCTTTTTCTTTTCGGAATCTGTATCCTGCTGAGGGAAATAAATGGTGAGTCCGGATACTCCGCCGTCATCATCCGGAGTAACATAGCGGCACACTTCCACCGCCTTCTCCACAGATGCCTTCAAAGATTTCGCCGCATCTCTTATCTCGCCATAGTCTATTCCGTTCTGTCCCTCTCCTTTATAGTTCTCTTCAATGGCAGAAAGGAAACTGCAGATATCCACAAGATCATAGCTGTATGCTTCGGCAAATTCATAAGCTTCTTTTCCGGCCTGTCTCAGATGATCTCTTCCGTCTTCTGTCTTTTCAGCCGCCTTGAGAAGCTCTGCAAGATTCTTTAACTTATCCGAAGTATTGCGCTTCAATGCCTTAAGGTCTATGACTGAGTACGCGCCTACAACATTCTGCATACCGTCGCCCTTACCCTTGTTGTCCTTTATAAAATCATCAAGGATGATTTTTCCCTGATCGATTGCCGACATGGACGGATCATTACTGATTCCGTTGAACCAGTTGGTATAGTTAAGGCCAATGGAATACTCATTGTCCTCAGAGGCAATCATATAATCCACATGAGAAGCAAGGGCATATCCCGACTCCATGGCACCCATAAGTCTCGCGTCAAAAAGAAGAAGGTCAAGATCCATCTCGGCATTGGACAGTGCATTTGAAATGCCTGAAACCGAAAGCTGGCCCGAAGATGAATTTACCTCATCATATCCGAATCCGTTTACAGGGCCTCCGGCCTGGCCCCAGAGAACCGCCTCATATCTTCCGGCAGGGAAGTTCTTCTTTGCATATTTTAAGAAGGATTCCAATGTCTCTCCCGAAGTCATGCTGTTTCCCTCTGCTTCTCCGGCATTTCCAAGGAATCTGAGCTTGGTTCCGTCTACAAGCCATCGCTGGATCTTCGACTCGTCGAACTTATGATCTGCAGTGGAGATATTGTGGAACTTCTTTGTTCCGCCTGTCTCGATGATGACATTGACCTTGTTGGTATCCACGTTTCCTGTCAGCATGGTAACGATGCTGTTGGCCGCAAGGTTTGATTTCGACTCAAGAGATGATCCTATCATATATACAAGAACAGTGAGTTTCTTCTTGTCAAAAGGAAGCTCAACCGTGCTTTCACCGGAGTCTGATGAAGATGAAACCGTCTCCTTGGTTGCCGCCTCTGTCTCTCCGGTAGGAGCCTCACCTATCACGTCATGTGATGCTTTGGTCTCACTCTCATTGTTGAGCACAAGATAAGTCTCTTCTTTCTTTACTTCACTTCCGTCCGAATTCTTATCGAACTTCGCAGAAGCCGTATCAAATGTGCCCTTAACTGTATCTCCTGAAGAAGCAGCCGCAGAAGCTGATGCGGACTGTTTAGAAGCATTCTCACTGCCTGCCTGTGATGAAGCACTCTGAGTCTTTGCCGATGAGCCTGTCCCTGATGTTTTTGATGCGTCTGCCTTCGCAGTTCCTTCACCGGCTGCCTTTGAAGCATCAGAAGAAACTTTTTCTTTGCCGTTTACAGTATTCTCGTTTCCCTTTTCCTGTATTGCCGCAGTTTCCTCCTCCGAATTATCATCGGATGATATGGTGAGTCCTTCATCGCTTGTTATTTTAATTATCTCCCCGGTGGTTTCAACCTCAGCCACCTGCTGCTTTATATCTGTACCGACAGTCGCTCTGTTCATCATATGAACAGTCAGCATGCCGAGCGAAAATGTAATAATCGCTCCAAAAGTTACGGCAAGGATCATTACCTTTTTCTGATTACCGGCAACAAAGTCCAGAATCCTTTCCTTTAAGTCCTGTCTTTCCTCCGTATCGTCATTTCTTTTTCTACTCTTAAATTCCCTCATTAACCTGATCCTCCATTTATGCTTCTAATGTTACCTTATCTGCGTATTACTTTGGCTGAATTTATCCATACAAAAAAAGAACAGGCTTTAACAAAAAAAGTCTGTTCTATAACATTCGTAATTATTTTGTAAGTATCACGCCTTCACTCTGGCGCCATCATATATGTCCTATGCAGCTTCCGCATTCTCATACTCAGCTCTTATACCCTCGGTGAGAAGCCGGTTTCCGACTCCTCACGTATTAAATTACTTTGCGCAGAGCCCGGTTAGCTTTCGCTAACCATGATAGCACCAAAGTTTTTATTATTCAATGTTTGATCACGCCACAGCTCCGGCATTTTGATTTATACCGTCTATGACTTTTCTGATGGATGCCCAAACAGAAAGATCCGTAAAGATATCAACTACACTTCCCTGATCCGTAAACGGTGACTCCTGAAGAACACTGAAATCTGTAAGCATTCCGTTATGGACGATATATTCGACTATCTGATTCACAAAATAAATCTGCCTCGAATCAAGACTCGAATTCTCCAAAAACTGTGAAAATGCCTCCTTTGCAGCATTCATATCAAGCCCTACTATACTACGTACAAATTCGCCGAGCGGTTTCTGTCCATACTCTTTCTCATAATCTTCTTTGGTCCCGACCTCTTTCCAAAGAATATTCTCCAGAGCTTCAATATCAAAAGATGTTAGCGGTTTGTTGGATTTCAACTTCGCTATGACAATGTTATCCTGATGCTGTCTGATGTAGTATTCCGCCTTTGCCTTATAGTTCTTTAGTTCATCATTATCGAGTTCGGAAGCATTCCACTGCACATCTAAAATGTCATCCGTAAAATCCGTGTCATATCGTACCTTATCATGAGGCAGATACTTCATGAGATTTCTGAGTTTTTCTCTTATATGCTCAAAATCCTCAATTCCTGCCCGTTCAACATAATCTGTGTCAAGAATCCTTGTAATTAAATCCTTTTGCGCTTGAATCTCAGGAATATTGGCAACAGAAGCTATACTGCTCACTTTCTTCATAAGATCAGACTTTAATCGTCCGTATCCACGCCCCATAAGCTCAGCCAGTTCCAACCCATACATTAAGGCATCAAAACGAACTGCCGAAATTTCATCGCCATCAGGAAGTATAAGAGGAGCCACTTCCTCTCTGACCAAAAGTGTATCTTCATAAGAAAGTAAGTTATAGTTACTCTCGGATGAATACAAATCAACATACTTTATATGCTGCCGCACCGCAAAGTTCTCTCGATTAAGTTCTTTCACCTTTCCACTCATGGTTTCCACAAGACGTTTTCTGTATTCTATCAGCTTGTCAACCTGATAGTTTATATCCTGAAGTTTATAAGCTATCTGAAATTCCAGATTAAATACCGCACCATGAATTGCTATTACGTTTGATACTGCCTTTCCTGCACCCATCCTAAAGAACTCAAAGTTACCGCAGAAATCAAAGATATAGAACTTACTCTTATCTTCTCCATCTATAAGTCCCGGGCAAAGCCTGGTTCCGCGACCTATCATTTGCCAGAACTTTGCCTTACTCATGACCTTCTTAAAGAAAACCAGATTCAGTACTTCCGGCACATCTATACCCGTGTCAAGCATATCTACGGAAATAGCTATCTGCGGAAGCTTCTTCGAATCCGAAAATTCATCGATAGCACTTTGTGCATAGGTCATATAATTATCGATCACCTTGGCAAATGCCTGCCCGTTTGTTCCTTTCGAAAGTTCAGGATACATTCTGTTGAAAACTTCAAGAATCTTCTCAGCATGGTCATGGTTCTTTGCAAATATTATAGTCTTACCTATCCGCTCACCATATCTTATCTTCAGGCCATCCCTCATAAGGATTTTCAGTACCTGCTCTATGGTGTCATCATTAAAAAGCCATGTATTGAGGGCCGCAGAGCTGATACGCTCCGGAAGCTCACCGTTTTCATCCTCAAAGGTATCCTCATATACAGCCTTCTCTTCCTCAGAAAGCTCTGCATAGCTTATACCCTCTTCTATGAACTTGAGCTTCGTTTCCACTGACATATAATCAACCAGATACCCGTCCTTAACCGCCTGAGCCAGATCATAGCCATAGGTAGGCACTCCGTTTTCAAGTTCGAAAACCGAGTAGGTATTCTTATCTATCTCATCCTTAGGTGTAGCTGTAAGTCCAACCAGGGGCGCATCAAAGTATGTAAATATGTTTTTGTATTTGTTGTAAATGGACCTGTGGGCCTCATCACAAATCAGCAAATCAAAATGTCCGCTGGTGAACAGCTTTCCCTTTTCGTCCTTTACCGTATCGATGCATCCCATCATGGTCTGATATGTAGAGAAAACACAATGAGAATTGTAATTATCCTTCTCCTCACATATATTGGTGCAGGAAAGATCCGGAAGCAGATTTACAAAATTACGTTTAGCCTGGGTTACCAGAGAATTACGGTCAGCGAGGAACAGAATATTCTTTACCCATCCAGCATCTAAAAGTACCTTGCAGAGAGCTATAATCGTTCTTGTTTTGCCGGAACCTGTAGCCATAACGAGAAGCGCTTTTCTCCTGTTCTTCTTGTCAAAGCTGTCACAGACCGCTTTTATGGCAGCCTCCTGATAGTATCGGCCGGCAATGTTTTTATCTACAGTTACATGACTTAAGCTTGTCTTCATTGACTGCAGATTGTAAAGCTTCTCCAAATCTCTTTTTGAGTAAATTTCAGAAACCTTTCGTTCCGGATACTGATTATCAATTATTCTTGTATCAAAGCCATTAGTCAAAAAAACAACAGGTCTTCTGCCACACTCCTTCTCGATGATATCCGCATAAAGCTTAGCCTGCTGCCGTCCTTTTGCCACATCAACGCAGGTTCTTTTTGCTTCCACCACAGCAAGTGGCTTATGCGCATCATCATAAAGCACATAATCCGCATACCCCTCTTCCGACTTGTTAGGCATTCCGAAGAGTTCCACTTCATTAAGCCAGTCTTTTCCTTCGGTCCACCCGGCACCGATGAGCATAGAGTCAATATAGATCTTCCTTGTCTTATATTCAGAAAGATCCAAAGGTTTCGGAACATAGGTCTGCTGCTTCTCAGCTCTTTGAGCGGATAATGCTTCTTTGAGAGACTCATTCTCCTCCCTAAGCTTCTTTAAATCCAGCTCTTTACGAGCGGCATTTGCTATTTCCTTTTCAAGTTCAGCCTTAGTTGCAGCTGACTGTTCACGGGATTCCTTACTTTTCCTGATTCTTTCATCAATATGATTTTTGGTGAATTCCCGTTCTTCATACTCTTCCGAATAGCAGTATGCAATATAGTCAAGGTATATGAAGAGATTTTCAAGACAGAGCATGGCCTCATCACGGCCAAGCCTCTTTCCGCTGTGAGCAACATTGTTCCCGCATCTTCTTATAAAGTCCATGCGTTTCCAGATATCCGGTCCCACGAGATCTCTGAACTCCTCTCCATTCATAAGACTTTGGAGATTGTCCTGATACGGCATCGCCAAATCCTTATCAACGGAATACATCCACTTCACGGCAAATTCCATGGCACGACGACTATTGATGATGCTGGCTTCAGGATCCATAAGTATGATCTTTTCAGCAGAAATAGCAACATCTGAAAAGCTGTTGAATTTCTGTTCTTTTTTCAAATAGTCAAAGTTCGTTGTCATGATGAAACTCCCTTATCTTTAAAAAAACTATTCCTAAAATTAATAACAATTTTATTGCTTTATTTCATTTTTTCTTGTAATATACTCTCACAGATAACTCGTGAAGGAATAACGCTGGGTCCCAGAATGGGGTAGGTCTTTGAAGGCTGAGCATTCCTATGTGCCTGGGGTTATCTTTTTTCTTTTCTTAAGACTTTCAACAAAGCCAGTAGGATTCTTCCTTATTTCACTTATCAAAAAGTCCACAAGCTGTTGTGAATAAGTATATTGTTCTTGATTACCAATGGTATGTTTATATGCATACTTCGGCTCATTCTTGAGACCCGAACAGACTCATGCGTTTTACACCATACTCTCGGGCAATCGGAACTGTATTCTCTTTGATCTCGTTTGTCGTGTAACACATAAAGCATCTTCCCTTCTTGCTAAATGCATCAATGAATCTAGTATAATAATGCCTTTTTCAAGTAAACAGTTCCGGTTCTGTTTCTCTAAGTATTTCTGCAAGAACTTTATAATCCAAGTATTGAATACCATCTTTACCTAAATGTATTTTATCAGCTAACTTACTTTTATAATAAATTGCCATGGCCTTTTCCAGAGAATAAGAATTATCTTCTGCAATATAGGATATAATTCTTTCCTCCAGACTTTCCTGATACACCTGCTCCAGCACTTTTTCATCCATAGCTTAAACCTCATAGTATGAATCAAACTTAAGTAGCTTATCTATCGACTTTTGAGTAATAAATGCTATTTGATCATAGGTTTCATATATTCTAATCTCTTTTAGTGCTCTATCTCTATCCCATATTCCCTGATGATACATATCAACCACTCTGAATACTTTATCATTCGCAACTTTTCCTGAAATAACATCGTACTTTAGATATTCTGTGCCTTCAGCCCGGCAGTCACATACAAAATCAATCCATTCAATCAGATCTTCAGAAAATGTTTTATGCAGCAGATCTCCCATATCTTCCGACATAACATATGAATTCACTATGCTATAAGCTTTATTAAAAATATCTGCTTTACGCTTTGCCCATTTTTCAGCTTGTTCTTTTACAGTTGTCACATAAAACCCTTTTCCAAAGTCAAGAGGTCGATACGAATGATTAATATCCGGATTTTGAACTATCTCAATGCTTCCATGGTACACAATCATATCGTAACACCTCTTGTAATCAGATAATCTTTTATATCCTCAACTACATATGATGTACTTTGAGTATGCAGCACATCATAATGCGTAACCAAAAAATCATCTATGCAGTTTACGCTATTTAATAGGGCATAAACTTCTGATGGTAATTTCCCCCATTTATTAGCACATGCATGTATCATATAAATCACAAATGCAAACGACTCTTTATTCATATCGTTTCCCTCATCAGCCAAAGTATTCCTGCATAAGACTATCAAACAGTTTTTGAGTTTCATCAAGCGCCTTTCGAACGGCAACTTTTGATTTGTCGACTTGTTTTACAAACCCAACATATTCTTTTTGTAACTCCATATCCGGAATCGGCGTAATAACTTTCGCAATGTCTTTTGCCGCAATATTTTTCTTTGCTGTTTTATTTACATATGCATCTAGTCTCTTTTGCCCAACTTCACCAGTAAGATAGTAAAATAAGAAAATCGGATCAACTATATTGGGGTTAGCTTGTATACGTATAAGATTCGGACTTATATTGGCTCCAATTAATTTGTCTTCTTGGATAATACCTATTCTTTTCGCTGCTGAACCATCTCCTCTAACAGCCATAACAATATCATACTTCTCAATTACAGTATCTGGAAAATCATCATTAACTGTATCATATACAAAAACATAATTTGCCTCATCAATATCCATATGGCCATCCAAAAGGATATTTCCAATTCTAATCACTCTTGTTCCATGTTCTATATATTCCATATTACAGAAAGTAGGATATCTCTTTAGTTGGTTACAAACGTCTAAAAGAGGCTTTTCATCCCACCCCATATTATTTATATTCAAATCACCAAAGAGCTCGACAAATCGGACTTTGATAAGCTCATCAAGTTTGTATAATTCGTGCTGTCTATTATCTATTACAGAACTAAGTTTATCGAGAACATCTACTATTTCACGCTGTCTTTCTATATCATGGATACTTACTTTAACTCCAGACAATGTAGCCTTGTTAAGAGTTTTTCCCATAACAGCTTTATTGGTTCCCTCTTCCCAGTTTTTACCAGAAAACATGTAATATATGTAATCCGGAAGAATACCCACAACATGCTTGTCTCTAAATGACATAATTGCTTCATTCGAGTACATCGGCTCAGAAGTTATAGCCGTCTTACCAATTGACAGCTTAAAACTCATTATAACCGTGTTTGCCGGAATTAAACTGATACCACTCTCATTTACAGCTTTATCAGATAGGTATTCTTTTGTTTCTTCAATATACTTACCACATTTTGATAAGTCCGCTATTGATATCCATTTATTATCTTCAGAATTCCAATATTCAGGATTATTTCTTGATGGTGTTTTACCCATCTGAAGATCAAATATTTCATCTAACCTATATTCCATATATCATCCCTACAAATATTTCTTTCTTATTGTTTCGAGAACATTTGTTTGCTATAATATATCTGTGCTACCCGTAGCAACGGTAGGCGGTTAGTCCTTCTCCAGAGGACTGTGACCTCTGTTTATCATAGAAATCTCTTTTGAGAAATCTTTCAAATGGAGGATCTTGAATATGCTCACTATTAATGACTTGATTGCAGTACTTGCATTATGTGCAACGTTCTATAGTCTTGGCTATAATCGTGGAAAGCATGATTCCAAGACACAAAAATAACCGCCCGAGCCTAGGAAACTTTGAGCGGTTATCTTTATAACTAATCAATACTGGGCTAACCGTCTACCGGTAGCACTTCTTTTCAATAATTATTTTATCATCGCCACTCGTTATCGTCAAACAAATATTCAGTTGTAATATAGAGTTCTTGTCGTGCTCATTAGGATTCCGCTTCGCTTCATCCTCATGCGTCCTGTCGGACTATGGGACTATGGCATCCAATCTGCCAATCCTCTGCCCGTGAACAAGCTCCCGGCAGCCGTTGCCATCTTGTCTGCGCACTCCTCGTCACCTCGACAAATATCAATTTGATTTTTAACACATCTTAAATATAGCACTTATTTGTTACTTATCGTTTTATGTTTTTAAATTTCTTCTATGCAACTTTTGATTTGTCGATCTGGTGAATAAAAGGCATCAACTCTTCCTGTAGCTTTCTCGGTGGACAGATTACTGAAATCTTCCCCAGTCTCTCCTTTGATATATTCGACATTGATTTAGCTGATCCACCCGAAACGCTCTGAATAACCGGTCTGAATTCCTTGCAATTTATAAGTTGCCATAAAAACATCGCATCCATCTTTTCATTTGGGACTAATCTAAATATCAAATCTGGCATCATCAGTTTTGCCGGCGTTTCATCTACATAAGCTGCCATTCCAACAAGTTCAGGCGTATTCTTTCTTGTGAATAGCAAATCCCCCTTATGAACCTCAGCACTTTCAACAAACATTTTTTCATCCAAAAGAGCTTTGTTCTCATCTGGACGATAATCACCATAGGTAGCTGCACTTAATTTCAAAACAGCAGGATAATCACCCATTCTTGCTTTATCGGAACACACAAAGCTCTTACCATTATCTATTCTTTCCAAGCAGTCTTCCAACTTGTAAGTATTCCATCCTTTGGGATTCCGAACTGGATCCCCAAACATCTCGACAAATCGGACTTTGATGAGTTCGTCGAGTTTTTGAAGTTCATCTTCTCTTGATGCAATTACTCTTTCACATTTACCAAGGATATCTACAATCTCTGCTTGTCTCTCTAATGAATCTAAATTGAATTGCTCATTTTTATAATCTTTAAAATATATATGCGGTATAGTTGCACCAGTAAAATATTTTTCAAGGTGCATATACCTAACAACATAGCAAAGGTATTCAGGCAAAACATTTTCTTTAGGCAGCAAATACTGCATCGTGCCAATCACTGAAGATTTAGCTGGATGCAATGTTGTTCTTCCTATTCCAGCGCCATCCTTAACTACAGCAACATATGGCTTATCTTGATGGTAAAAATCAACATTTCCGATATATCCCGATGCTCCATAAATAGGATAATCTCCCGTGGCATCTATAATATCTGACTGTTTTAAATTTGATGATCCACGCTCACAAACATCTTCAAGTTTTACTCTCATCTATCATCCCCTACAAATATCAATTTGAATCCTCTCATGATATATATTTTTGATGAGATGATTTAACATTAGCCTGATTCACCATTGCATATCGCATAGTTGTATCTATCTGCGAATGTCCAAGTATCCGCTGAACCTGTTCTATAGGCATACCTTTATCGATTGCACGGGTTGCCATGGTTCTTCTGAATTTATGTGGATGAATACGCCGAAGATCTGTCTTTCTTCCAAGCTCCCGGAGTCTTATCTCCACTCCACTGATTTTAAGTCGTTCATTCGGCGCATCGAGAGTCACAAAAAGAGCCGGACTTTCATCGGTTCTCAGTTCAAGATAGTCTTGCAAATGAAGCTTTGCCTTAGCATCAAAGTAGACTTTTCTCTCCTTACCGCCTTTTCCAAACACAACACATTCTCGCTCCTCAAAGTCAATATCGGAAACATTGAGATTAACAAGTTCCCCTACACGTATTCCGGTGGAGTAAAGCAGATCAACTATGGCAAGATCTCTCTTACAGGAACAGTTGTCACGAAGCCTCTCTATATCTTCATCGGATATCACTTCTTTGACCTGCTGATTGGTTTTTATTTTATGAATACGTCGCATAGGACTTTTCAAGATATAATTTTCTTCTTCGAGCCACGAAAAAAAGCTTGAGATATTGCGGCGAATGTTATCTACTGTAACCTTCCCGCAATTATTGATTTTCTGATAATCAGAAAGATAATGTCTCATATCCTCGGTAGTTATTCTCCTGACAGAAAGTTCCTGCTGCTGAAGCATTTTTTCAACGGTTACACGATAATACTGTATAGTTCTCTCAGAACATCCTTCTATGGCTTTGGCATCAAGGAACATACGAAGATATTCTGAATTCGGAATTTCTTTCTTCTCTTCTTCTCTTTCCGCAAAAACTCTCAGCATTACTTCCTGAAGCTTTTTCATTTGCGGAACCGAGAGATACTCTGACATTTCATTAAGAATGGTTACAACCTTTTCCTCCATGCTGGTACGCCCTTTCATTACCAGCATCCTTCAACCATTCTCTTTACTATAATCACTTTCGGCCATTAACAAATTTTTCATAAAATAGACCTATGCTTTAGTGGTCAAAGCGAAATCCAAGATAATATCCAAACAAGAAATTTCCTGATAAAAAAATCCAGTTGATCATTTTATTTTGACCAACTGGATTTTTGTTATGCTTTCAACAGTTTCTCAAGTTCTTCCATCTCTCTTGCGATATCTGCTTCTATAGCTTTGATATTTGCCATGATTTCTTCTGTTGGCGGGTACTCCACATTCTGATACTCAACTTCTTTGTATTTGTTGATTGAAAGGTCGTAGTCATTGTCTACGATTTCGTTTTTAGGAACTATAAAAGATTTCTCTGTTCTCTTTCTTTCTGCTTCTTTGTCAAGATTTCTATATCTTTCTATGATATCCGGTATATCATTTTCCGCCACCGGATTACGTTTATCATCAAGGCTGAATCCGTCCGCTGTCATGTCATAGAACCAGACTTTATCTGTTCCGCCATGACCTGTTTTGGTGAAGATCAGAATGGCCGTTGATACTCCGGCATATGGTTTGAAAACACCTGACGGCATGGAGATAACCGCCTCCAGTCTGTTCTCTTCCACGATTTCCTTACGGATATCCTTATGGGCTTTTGATGAACCGAACAGGACGCCATCAGGAACGATGCAAGCACATCTTCCTCCCACCTTCAGCATACGAAGGAAAAGCGTCAAAAACAGAAGCTCTGTTTTCTTGGTTTTACATACCTTAAGAAGGTCTCCCGATACAGATTCCGCATCGAGACTTCCCTTAAAAGGCGGATTCGCAAGGATCAGAGAATATTTGTCGTGGTCAGGATTCTGATCTGACAAACTGTCTCTGTACTCTATGAAAGGATTCTCAATTCCATGAGTCATCATGTTCATTGCGCCGATACGAAGCATGGTTCTGTCCATATCGAAACCATGGAACATGGAATTCATGTAATGAGCTTTCTTATCTTTGTTGAAGAATATCTCCTCTTTTCGTTTTTCCTTGAGGTACTCTGCGGCTGATACCAGGAAACCCGAGGTTCCGCAGGCCGGGTCGCATATGATCTCGTCAGCTTTCGGATCAATTATTTCCACCATCATTCGGATGATATGTCTAGGTGTTCTAAACATACCATTACGTCCGGATGAGGCAATTTTATTCAGCATATACTCATATACGTCACCGCGCACATCTGTTGACTGAATCTCACTCATTAGCTGATATATTTCATCAAGAGAGTCAACAACCTTGGAAAGAAGTAAAGGCGTCGGCAGTTTGAAGATGGCATCATCCATATATTTGGAATACGCGCTGTTTTTGTCGCTGTGAAGTCCCTTTATAAAAGGAAATACCCACTCCTGCATCACTGTATACATTCTGCCGGCAGGAAAATCATGGAACACTGACCACTTAAGCTGTTTTCCGTCTATGGTTCGTTCACCTATCTTTACTTCCTCAGAAAAGATGCTCTTGTAGGGAATACCCAGCATGGCACTTTCTTTCTCTTTCTTGTTATCTGCATCATCCAAATCCCTGATGAACATAAGATATGTAATCTGTTCGATGACTTCCAGCGGATTCACAAGTCCTCCCGCCGCAAATACATCCCAAAGCCCGTCTATCTTATTTTTCAGCTCACCTGTAATCATTGGTTTTCTCCCATATCTTATTATGCTTTATACCAAGATGTTTTTTTCCTTCCAATCTAAGCATGCATCATTATACTCCTGATAAAAAATGTGGGAAGCAGAGCTTCCCACTCATTAAACTTCATTTCTTCATCGATTCTATAGTCGGAAGGTTAATGTAAATCTCGGTGATATTATATTACTCAGAAAATCTCTTAAAAACAAGAAAAGTCCGTTCTTTAATGTTTGTCATCATTTCATCATCCCATTTCTTTTTCCCACGCAAAAGGTTCCTACGATATCACCAAACACATTATTGGCAGTGTTAAGAGGATCTGTTATGGCATCGATACCTATAAAAATCGCAAGTGCTTCCATAGGCACATGGAACTGCATAAGAAGTACTGACATACATATGGTTGAAACACCGGGTATTCCAGGAGCTCCAAAAGAAAGTAAGACAATAGTCACTATCAAAGATACGATCTCGCCGCCCGATAATTCAACTCCGAACACTTTTGCCAGAAACAGCGTGGAGATAGTAAGGACTACTACAAATCCATCCATATTTATGGTTGCTCCAAGTGGAATGGAAAATGAATACAGCTTGGGAGAAATATTAAGCTTTTTATCACAGGTATCCATAGTAAACGGCATGGCAGCGCTGCTTGAAGACAGTGCAAAAGCATTTAGCCAGGCCGGTACGGCATTTTTAAAAAAATCAAAAGGATTGCTTCCTGTCATAATAAAAACTATGGTTAAATAGAACACCAGCATCACTATCATTCCAAGTAAGATACAGAAGAACAATGACAGCAGTGTCTTTATCAAATGGAAATCCATAGTCATAACCATAGATCCTATAAAAGCAAACACTGCTATAGGCAGACACTTTGTAATGGCAGAAGCCACCCTAAGAAACACATCGTTTGCCGCAGAGATAAAAAAAGTGATTTTCTCAGTCTTTTCACCCATAAGCGGCACCACTCCTCCAACAAGTATGCCAAGGAAAATAAGCTGCAGTGTAGCGGAATCAACAAAGGCACCAACAAAATTGTCAGGAACTATCCCGATAATCGTATCAAGGATGCTGACCGCCTCCTGTTCTCCGACCTGTTGTGTTTCACTTATCATGTACGAAAATTCATTAAAGGTTCCCGGATTTATGATATTGTATGCAGTAAATGCAACTATGGTAGCTACAAAGGTAGTCATGGCATAAAAGCCCATGACACGGACACCTATCTTCCCCAATTCACTGAGATCTGTAATGGAAGAAACCGACGCAGCAATGGAAAAGAATATAAGGGGAGCAATAACTGCTTTTAAAGCATTTAAGAATATGGTCTTTATTGTCATAAACACATATTCATTTATTGCGTTACATATATTGCCGCTTAATGCAATTCTCATGAAGCTGCAAAGGATTACCGCAAGAAGCATTGAAAACAAAACATTTATAAGATTCTTTTGACTTGATATTCCCGCAGTTATGACAATCTTATTGGTTCCGTTTCTGTAGCTCTGTCTGATAATATCGCTGTTGGCATTGATTATCATGTTCCTTATAGCAGCCTCGGCATTGGGAGCGGATTCATAGTAGTCGAAGTCAGGAATGAAATTCACTGTCCCTACCTTTACTTCATTCCTGCTTTCACTCATAAGTGTTATGGTGGTTTTTCCCAAAAATCTTTTTACACGTATGATCACAGGACGATTTTCTTTTGTAACCTTAAAGAGCTCAACGAGATACTCCTCCGCAAGAAGCACTGCCTTTGACCTGTCCCTGACACCGGTCTTGCATTCTGTCAGCCTGTTTTCTATAAATTCTATGGCATTAGTTAAGTTTCCCTGCTCCGGCGACACTCTTACAGTAAATTCTTTCATCCCCGCCTCCTATTTTACAATTGAATTCACTTTTTAAACATATCGTTGTTTCATGCATTAAAAATGTCAGTAAATTGCTATATCAGTTTTATCGTCACCATCGGATTTCTTATAATTTTTTCGTGATATAATCCTCATAAGGGTGCACATCTATAAAAAAACTGCCGCATCCGGATTTTTTATCCTTCATGCGACAGTCTTTGCTTCAGGAAAACGCTGATTAAAGTGTTTCCTTAATATGCTTTATATTTCTGAGGTGTATTTCTTCTCACCTGCTTCACAAGCTCATCATTGCCCTCGATATACATACATACCTTGTTTCCGTTTCTGACATAAATATATGCATATTTCTTATCTTCAGGGCCGTTGCCGGAATAGTCGAGAATCTTTGCGTTTCCCATCTCAGTCTTTGCTGCATCCGAGTTTTTCGGTGCAAAAAGAACCAGTTCCTCAGCGTTTGTCTCTACGATCTTTCTTCTGCGGGATTTGTTAAGAACTTCATCCAGCTCGAAACTTCCGCCGAAATAAGTGTATTCGTATTCTACACTTGAAAAAAGCCATATCCCATAGTCTGCGGCAATCATTGCAAGAAGCAAAAGCAGTGCAAAGGCATACTGAAGTGCCAGAAACAGTGATATCACCGTAAGAACCAAAGCTCCCACAAAGGCTGCCTTCCAGTAAACAGGATCATTTCTTTTCACCATGTGCTCTACATATTCATCCATATATCTCTCCGTTCCGCCGGGTCATATGATTCATCGGCATATCTTTTAGTTTAGAAAAAAGCCCGAACTGCTTTTTCGCAGTCCGAGCTTAATTATACGAAATTTATATTCGAGGTGCAAACATAATGACGCTTCCCTCTACAAGCATAAAGCCCTACGGATTGCTCCGCTAACGCTCTCGCAATCCTAACAGGGCTCTTTACACTCTTTGCATAAAGCCCTACGGATTGCTCCGCTAACGCTCTCGCAATCCTAACAGATATCTCAAACCGCGCTGGCGCGCTTATTTTCGATATCTGTTAGCGTCGCTAGAACGTAAGTGCTTTTGAAAGCGAGCTTTCAACGCCCTTCCGTTCTGCGACCGGGCTTTATGCACTTACATCATTCCGCCCATTCCTGGGTTTGGCATTGGAGCGGGAGTAGGTTCCTTTATATCAGCCACAACAGCTTCTGTTGTAAGAAGTGTTGAAGCAACTGATGCTGCATTCTGAAGTGCTGTTCTTGTAACCTTTGCAGGATCAAGGATTCCTGCCTCAAGCATATCTACATACTCCTCGTGAAGAGCATCGAAGCCCTGTCCGTCCGGAGTCTCCTTAACCTTGTTTACGATAACTGCGCCCTCAAGACCTGCGTTTGAAGCGATTGTGTAAAGAGGAGCCTCAAGTGCCTTAAGGATGATTCTTGCACCTGTCTTCTCGTCGCCCTCAAGCTCTTCAACAACCTTCTCAACTGACTTCTGAGCGTGGATGTAAGCTGATCCGCCGCCTGCGATAACACCCTCTTCAACTGCTGCACGAGTAGCATTGAGAGCATCCTCCATACGAAGCTTTGCTTCCTTCATCTCTGTCTCAGTAGCAGCACCTACGCGGATAACTGCAACACCGCCTGAAAGCTTTGCAAGTCTCTCCTGAAGCTTCTCTCTGTCGAAATCAGAAGTTGTTGTAGCGATCTGCTGCTTGATCTCAGCGATACGAGCCTCAATGTTAGCCTTCTGACCCTCACCGTCAACGATGGTTGTCTTCTCCTTGGAAACCTTGATTGACTTGGCACGTCCAAGCTGCTCCATAGTTGTATCCTTAAGCTCAAGGCCGAGATCTGAAGAGATAACCTGTCCGCCTGTAAGGATAGCGATATCCTGAAGCATCTCCTTACGTCTGTCACCGTAGCCTGGAGCCTTAACAGCAACAACGTTGAATGTTCCACGGAGCTTGTTTACGATAAGTGTTGTAAGAGCCTCACCCTCAACATCCTCAGCGATGATGAGAAGCTTAGCGCCGCTCTTTACGATGTTCTCAAGTACAGGAAGGATATCCTGAATGTTTGAGATCTTCTTGTCTGTGATAAGGATATATGGATCGTCAAGATTTGCTTCCATCTTGTCCATATCTGAGCACATGTAAGCTGAGATATATCCTCTGTCGAACTCCATACCTTCAACTACATCGAGCTCTGTAAGCATGGTCTTTGACTCCTCAACAGTGATAACACCGTCCTTGGAAACCTTATCCATAGCGTCGGCAACCATCTCACCAACGTGCTCGTCACCTGCAGAAATACCTGCAACCTTAGCGATCTGCTCCTTGCCCTTTACCTTTGAAGACTGAGCCTTGATTGACTCTACAGCAGCCTTAACTGCCTTGTGGATACCCTTACGAAGGATGATAGGGTTTGCACCTGCCTCGAGGTTCTTCATACCTTCCTTAACGATAGCCTGTGCAAGAACTGTAGCAGTTGTTGTACCGTCACCGGCAACATCATTTGTCTTTGATGCAACCTCACGAACGAGCTGTGCACCCATGTTCTCGTATGCATCCTTAAGCTCGATCTCCTTTGCGATGGAAACACCATCGTTTGTGATGAGCGGAGCACCATAGCTCTTATCAAGAACTACGTTTCTTCCCTTAGGTCCAAGAGTAACCTTAACTGTATTTGCAACCTGGTCTACACCGGCTTCAAGTGCTTTTCTGGCCTCAACGCCATACTTAATTTCCTTAGCCATTTTGAATTCCTCCTAAATGTCTCCGCCCTGCGCTGTCATTCCATGACACCTCACGACGGGAAATCTCTGTCTATGTTCCTCCGGTCTTCCATAACAATGTCTCCATCATCCTGAAAGACCGATAAATATTCAATTATTTCTCTACGATAGCGAGAATGTCGTTCTGCTTAACAACAGTGTACTTGGTTCCGTCGATCTCAACCTCTGAACCTGCATACTTTGAGAAAAGAACGTGATCACCTGCCTTAACCTGCATTGTGATCTCTTTTCCGTCAACAACTCCGCCAGGACCAACTGCAACAACAACTGCCTGACCGGGCTTCTCCTTGTCATTCTGTCCGGGAAGAACGATACCGCTGGCTGTTGTCTCTTCCATCTTCTCTTTCTCAAGAACTACTCTGTCAAATAATGGAACTAACTTCATCTGATTGACCTCCTAATTTATTACCTTCATAGGTTTTGTATGCGGGTTTTCGGTTAATGTTTCTACATTTCCTTTGTGAAAACCCTCATGGGCACCGGATTACAAAAAACCGATAACCTTACTATCCTTACCTTTGTGCTTTTGATATATAAATCTTATCTCCAGCAACAAATCGTATTATAAAACGCATTATTAGCAACGTCAAGCATCGAGTGCTAACAATTTGCAGTTTTCACATTTATTTCACATAAAAAAGAAAGAGCATGATCCGAAGACCATGCCCTGAAATCAGAACTTCCCTTTATTTTTATAATGCAGATAAAACAGCACACATATGATAACACTTAAAAACGATCCTGCCGGTGCCGCAAGTCCCATGGCGTACAGAGTTTCCGGATACATTTTAGTGGCAAGCCATGCCCCCGGAACACGCACAAAAACCACAGACAGGATATTGTGAATAAATCCCAGTATGGACATGTTGCAGGCACTGAAGAATCCGGAGAACGGGAAATGCACTCCCGCTACCGCGCAGTCGATAACATAGGTCTGCATATACTGCACCGCATATTCCTTAACAACAGGGTCATTCGTAAACATCCTGAAAAACCAGGGGGAAATAAACTGAAACAGTACCGCGAAGAACACACCGACGGAGAAAGACATTATCACACCGTACTTAAGAGTATTACGGGCTCTAACCCTGTCTCCCGCCCCCACGGACTGGGCAACAATTGTCGAAACTGTAGACAGCATACTGGAGGGAACCAGAAACAGGAAGCTGATGGTCTTTTCCACGATACCTACAGCAGCGGAAATGTCTACGCCCCGCTGATTGGCTATGACCGTAATAAGGATGAAAGAGATCTGGATAAATCCGTCCTGACAGGCAATAGGAACTCCCACCCCCAGTATCTTTTCCAGAACAAACCTGTCCGGCCTGAGATCCGAAAGATGCACCTCAAACAGTTTTTTCTTTACTATGGCTGTGAAAGCAATGATAACACTTACCCCCTGGGCAAGAATCGTCCCGTATGCGGCACCGGAGGCTCCCATATGCATCGGTCCCATAAAAACAAAGTCAAGAACTATATTTACGAAACAGGCTATAGCTATAAACATAAGGGGACTCTTCGAATCCCCCATGCCTCTGAAAATGGAACTAAGAATGTTATAAGCCACTATGAACGGGATACCGGCGAAACAAATGGTGAGATAACTGACTGTTCCGGTCACCGCCTCAATCGGAGTGGAAAGAGCCGAAACTATGGGGTGTATGGTCATAAGGAGAAGCACCGTAACCACCGCTGCTACTCCTGCGAAAAGCGTCACAGTGTTGCCTATGGCGCGGCTCACCTTCTTCTCATCCTCAGCCCCCACGAACTGTCCGATCATGACAGTTGAACCCATGGCCAGTCCAACCAGCATCACCGTTACCATATGCATGACCTGTGAACCTATGGAAACCGCGGATATCACATCCGCACCGTTGAACTGCCCGGCTATAAGAAGATCTGCAAGCCCGTAAAGTGTCTGCAGAAAGAAACTTAGAAGATACGGCAGTGAGAACCATATCATATTATGTAAAAGATTGCCCTTGGATAAATTGTGTTGTGCCAATGCTGCCTCCCGTAAAATATATAATCTATCCCCAAATTTTAATTTGGCACCACAGATTTTACAACAGCATTTAGCGAATAACAGCCATAAAACCAAAATATAAAAATCAAAATGAGACCCCTTATCGGAATTGGTACAGTACCTTCTTCCTTAGGGATCTCATTTCTGGATTTTTACGACGCAGGCTATCCGTATATTAATGGACGCCACGCGGCTTTGAACGTTTCTTATAAACTATCAGCAGCGTAAGAATCACTACCCCTGCAATGGCAACAGCAATTTTTCCTAAAGGAAGCTCATCCTTTGTAATCAGGATATCAAGCTTTCTTTCCCCGGTGACAAAGACAAGGTAGTCTCCGAAGTCCTCCGTAGCCTGCTTTCGCCCGTTCACCGTAAAGCTGCAGCTTAAAAACTCAGGTTTATGCACGCGGATCTTCCGCTCCGGAAGACCGTCTTCAGGAATTTCTACCAGATAGTGGTTTTCCTCAGGCATCGAGAATACAAGTGCATCTTTTTCCATGAACTGACCGTCCACCATGAGCACCGGTTTACTGCTGTCCTTATAGTTAAGAGGTGCATTCAGAAGGGCCACCGGCAGATAGTAGGAGGCATTAACCACCAGATCATCCTCTATGACAGTATCCATGGGAGCATCCCACTGTATGAAGAAACCCTCCTTTTTCTCAGGCTCAGGGAAGGGCACATCCTTCAGCATGGTTCCGGGCTTTACTTCCTGCATATCAAGCAGCAAGCCTCCCATCCTGAACTGTACAAGAAGCGTACCTATGGGGCCTGATGACTCTTCCGCCAGTCCCGCATAGTCTATGTTGTCGATGGCTCCGTAGTTGCCTCCGAAGTAAACATTGTCCTTGATTTGAGCCCCATCCAGCTTCTCAACCTGCCCGGAAACAGCCCCGGCATACTCCTCTTCTCCAAGGATACTGACAGCTGCGCTGTTATTCCGTAGTGTTGTGCCGTAGCCGCTGATTCCGCCAACGTTTTTCTTTCCGGTAACACGGCATCTTGCAGTATTATTATTAAGTTCTCCATCTGCAAAGCCTGCGATTCCACCAACAAAATGCCCGTCCGGGGCCTCCACATCACCTGTATTCTTATTACCGGAGATTAACCCCGTCTCCATCTTTCCGCAGATGCCTCCGGCATAGTTGCCCCGGCCTTCGACACTTCCCAGATTTTCGGATTCCATCACCACAGCTGAAACTCCGAAGCTGTAATTAAGAGAACGGTCATTTGATCTATGGATATCCTTGTCAGGATCAAGGTCAAACTCTATTCCCATGGTACCAACTATCCCACCGACTCCTATATCGCCGGAAATGTTTCCCGCATTTCTGCAGCGGTAGATTTTGGAGGTTGAGTTTTCGGAATTTGAGACGTCCTTAAAAAGGTCCTTCTCATCCAATCTGTCGCTTAAGCGATCCCGTTCATCACGGAGAAGCCCGGTAATGCTGTTGAAACGGTTGTTTATGGCTTCAAGATTTTGAAGCACCTCAATGCTGTCATCCCGTCCGAAGGCGCTCAGGCTGTCAAGCTGCGAAGAAAGGCTGTCAAGCTGTGCATAGAGATTGTCTCCTGCCGCACGTACTGCAGGATTACTTTCCATATGAATGTTGACATTGCCGGCAAGACCGGAAAGGGTTCCTCCTACAGAAGAACTGAATTTTGACAGACGGGAAGATGCCGAATCCATATCACTGAGGGAATCCAGGATATTGCTCACGGAAGCCTCGAGGGCGGCATCCCTGTGAGCCAGATCCGTCTCCACAGAGCCGGAAGCAATGAGATCCCTCTTGGTCCTAAGTCCTTCAAGAATGGTTTTCATGGCCTGTATATCCCCGGCCATCCGGTTTATGTGTGTAAGGCCTTCCGAAACCTTTGCCTGTCTTTCCTCCGGAACTTCCGGCAAAAGATTGTTTTTGGCTTCATTCACAAAACTGCTGCTGTAGTTCAGATCCTCCTTAAGCTGATTGTTCTGTGCTATCAATGCATTTTTATCCGCATCTGACATGGAAAATGCATAGGCAAGATCATCTATGGATGCACTTAAACTGTCAGACATACTGCTGAGACTGTCAAGACTGTCATCAAGATATCCCATGTCATCACCTATAGAGCCTGTTGCATCAAGTATGGTCTCCGTATTGGTGTTTATGGATTCCGATAGTTCATCAAAACGGTCAAGAGAAGCATTGTATATGGTATTGGTGGAATTCTTTACCTCTGTAAGAGTTTTTGATATCCCGTTCAGTCTCGCATAGGTGCTGTTGGTTATACCCTCTGTGGTATTTAAGGTATCCGTCACCAGAAGATTTATGGCATCTATCTCTTCGGACATTGAAGCCAGCACGTCCCTGGAGAAATCCAGCGTGATCTCCGGCTGCTGCTGTCCCGCTATGCCTCCGGTGTCTTTTCGCCCGAAAACGGCTCCTTTGTTCACGGAATTCTCTATGGTGCCTCCGTTTCTTCCGGCTATACCCCCGGTGTTATAACCCAAATGACTGTATCCCGTGGTCCCGGAGGTTTCACAATTCTTAATAGTCCCGCTCTTAAGGTTATATCCTGCGATTCCTCCTGTATCTATTCTTGTTTTGAAATTCTCCACATTATTGATGGATCGGGTTATCAGTATATTTTCCAGAATATCCTTTATATCCTCAGTGGATACCCCCGACTCCCGCACCGAAGTATTGACCAGTGCAGAACTTGTACAGTCATCAATAAGCCCCGCGTTTCTCCCGGCTATACCGCCGGTTCCATTGTCCCCCTCCAGAGTACCCGATACATAACAGGACCTGATGATTCCTGTCTCACCGTTTACTGCGGCAAGGATTCCGGCCGTATTCTTTCCGCTGACGGAACTGTTTACTGTAACGCCCTCCACAGTGCCATAATTTTCCGATACAAAAGCAGCAGTTTTATCACGCTCCGATGTATTCACCGATGTAAGCTCCAGATTACGCACGGAACCGTCGGAACCTATGGTGCGAAATACGGGATTCTCTGATCTTACATTTGTGATCTTATGATTATTTCCCTGAAAATTCCCGTTAAAGTATGATATCGACGGAAATATGCTTTCGGAAGAGAAATCCAGATCCGTATTCAGATTAACTGTCATTCCCTCGGACCAGACATCCGACCGGCACTGCTTCGCAAAGTTTTTATAGTCCTCCATGGAATCGATATCAAAGGTATGTGAAGCCTCAGCCGCGATTATAATTCCGGATACCGTCACTTGAATGGCCAGGAGCATCAAAAAAAATACGGAGGCTTTTACCATATATTTATTCATTTTCTTCATGATCCATAAACTCCTCGATATTCTGACCTTCATTTTCCGCAAGTTTCCGTATATCTCCTGAAATGATGGAGGCCCGTACATCTCCCCGCACGATACCATGAACCGTACCGATTATCTGACCGTCGATATGTCCGGTGATCCTTCCGTCAACCCTGATGATTCCGCTTTCTGCCCTTGCCTTTATAGGTCTTGCCACAGAGAACTTCGTCACGGCGATGATCCTGTCTCCCAAAAGAAGAATCTGGGGCAGAACGAACAGAACCAGAAACATCGAAAGCAGTGTTCCACGTCCAATGCTTTGTCCTATACCTGCGATGGCTCCGTCGGATGTAAGGAATCCGATAACGGTTCCTGCTATAGCCAGTATCGAACCTGAAGTAATGATAGTCGGGAAGGCAAAATTCACGGTTTCGATGATGGCTTCCTTACGTCCCATGGTCTTCCGGTTCTCGTCATAACGTGAGCCGATGACTATTGCGTAGTCGATATTTGCACCCATCTGAATCGAAGAAACGATAAGGTAGCTGATAAAGAATATGTTTTCCTTCATTATGGTAGGGAAAGAGAAGTTTATGAAAATGGACCCCTCAATGACCATGATAAGAAGCAGCGGCATGCCTACCGATTTAAAGGTGAACAGCAGGATCACAAGCACAAACAGTAAGGAAACTATCGAAACTATGATATTATCGGTTTCAAACTGACTTCCCAGATCCATTTCAGAGGTGGATTCACCCACGATCAATACCTTATCAGCAGGATTTTTGTCCATCTCCTCCTCAAATATGGGGTCTATCTTCTTATGAAGCCCTCTCAGGAAGCTGAAAGTCTCGTCGCTTTCCTCAGGCAGATTGAGATATACAAGTATTCTTTCGTAGCTATCTCCCCGAAGCTGTTTTTTTGCCATCAAAAGCTTATCGAAGGTCTCGTCAATATCGGCACGGTCCTCCTCATTAAGATCCACATATCCTTCATCTATCTTATCGTGCAGGAACATGAACACATCGATGAATGGTATTTTATATTTATCGATTCCTCCTATAATATGACCGTATTCATCCTTGTCTGAAGCATACATGCTATAAACCATGGCAGCCACATCATAGTCAAGATCCGCCATCTCGGAAAACTGTCTCGGTGAAAGAGGCTGTGAAACCATGTAGCCCCCCTTGGCTTCGGTATTGGCAAGAGACGTTACGCTCTTCACTTCCGGCATTGATTCAAGAGATGCGGCAAGGCGCGAGATTTTATAGTAATCATGACTGGGTATATTTATGGCTATGAGATTGTTGCTGCCGAAAGTATCCCGTATCATATCCTCGGTAATCTGGGCAGCGCTCCTTATAGGAGTTTTCAGATTTGAATATCCGTAAACATAAGGGCATTTTGAGGAAATGAAATAACCCACAATGATGACCACCAGAAAAACCGGCGGTATAAATTTCCTGGTTGCATAGGCAAAACGTCCCACAAAGGGAATCTTCGGAACCAGATTTTTGTGTTTTGTCTTCATCATGAGATTTGAAAACAGCACAAGAAGACCCGGCATCAGAGTGAATACCGCAAAGAGACTTATGATGATTGATTTTGTAAGGGTAAGTCCCAGATCTCTTCCAAGGCCAAAGCCCATGAATAAAAGAGCCAGAAGGCCGGAAATAGTTGTCAGTGAACTTGAAGTAATTTCCGGTATGGAGTGACTCAAAGCTATGATTACCGCATCACGGGTTTCATAAAACTCTTTCTGTTCCTTGAAATGATTACAGAAAATAATCGCATAGTCGATGGAAAGCGCCAGCTGCAGGACAATGGCCACCGAGTTTGAAACAAATGAGATTGTTCCCATCATGTAGTTGGTTCCCTTATTGATAAGCGCAGCGGAACCAAAGGTCATAAGAAGCACAGGAACTTCACCGAAGGTTTCCGAGGTAAGAATCAGTACCAGAACCACAACAGCCGCAACGATGACGATGATGACCTGCATCTCCTCCTCGATGGCTTCTGCCTGGGCATCCCCAAGCGTTGTTGAAACATGAAGATCATAGGATTCAAGGGAAGCCTTCAGTGCATTCAGGGATTCAAGACACCTCTCATCTTCTTCCGGGTATTTAAAGACTACATCAAAAAGCGCAGAAGAATCATTATAATGCTCCCGTATTTCATCTATGGTAAGTTCCTCATCTTCTTTGGCTATTTCTCCTGATGCAGGATTCAGATACTCCGGAAGAAATCCGGTTTCAAATACCCCGGGTGTACCTTTGATGATATCGCATACGGAAAAAGCCTCTCTTAGAGACAGGTTGGAAACCATTACTTTGGCAGATCCGAAGGTAGTATACTCACTCTCCATCAGATTCATGGCCTGTTTGGTTTCCGTATCTTCACTGAGATAAGCCGAAAGATCATTTTCCACAGACACCCAGTTCTGTGAAAAAAGCGAAAAGATGATCAATATGATATAGATCAGAAAAAACAGATTTCTTTTATCCACGATAAAAGAACAGATGGCCACCAAGGGTGATTGCCGATTTTCCATACCCCACACTCTCTTTCTAAATACCCGTCTTTTTTCAGAGTCTGTATAAGCGCAGTATATCCCCCTCGGAAACAACGCCTACACCTGCCCTTTAATCTTATTTCGTCCATCTCAAGAACATAATAAGTTAGAAAAACTATAATAATTCAGCCAAATTAGAATTTTCAGAAGAGCTGGAGGGGATCCATATAAGACCGTAAAGCTGAGGCGAGAAAAAAACAAAATCAGGTCTCTTAGAGGCTCTTGGTATCTTTTTCCTTAGATCCCTCGCCAAGTCCGAGTTTTCACAAAGAAAACTCAGACATTGGCGAGGGCCTAGAGCCACTTAGGGACCTGATTTTTGATTTTTCCGCTTCAGCGCGCCTCGATCTTATATGGATCCCCTCTCGCTCGACCTTTATCGGAATCCTAAAATTGAAGATTAAAGCTTGAATTTGTTGACCTCGTCGTTCAGGACGCCTGCCTGTCTGGTGAGTTCCTGACTTGCTGCCGCACTCTGCTCCGCGGTTGCTGCATTGGTCTGAACCACGCTGGAGATCTGATCGATGCCCTGCTTTACACCATTCAGAGACTTCTGCTGATTCTCTGTGGCTTCTGTGATTTCTGCGATAAGCTGAACAGCCTTCTCCGTTGATTCCTGAGTACTCTTAAGGTAACTTGCAGTCTTCTCTGTGAGTTTGTCTCCGGTCTGAACCGCGGCAATGGTTTCCGTAATAAGGTTAGAGGTATCAAGAGCCGCTGTTGACGACTTACCCGCAAGGTTACGAACTTCATCGGCTACAACTGCGAAACCTTTTCCGGCTGCTCCTGCTCTGGCTGCCTCTACTGCGGCATTGAGTGCGAGAATATTGGTCTGGAATGCGATGTCGTCGATGGTCTTAATAATAGATGAAATCCTTTGTGACTTATCCGTTATGTCCTCCATAGCCTTTCGAAGGTCAATCATCTGATTATTACTTGTATTGATCTGCTCCTCAGCATTGTGAATCTGCTCTTCAACCGTACGTGCACTTTCCGCCATGTGAATGGTAGCTTCATTGATCTCATTGATCTCTGCAGAAAGCTGTTCGATGGAGCTGGCCTGTTCTGTAGCGCCCTGTGCAAGTCCCTGGGCTCCGGATGAGATCTGATTTGCACCACCATCCACGAGCTTTGAAGAATTCATGATGGATCCGATAACTGTTCGAAGCTGAGTTACCAGATTGTCCAGATTGATCTTCAGCTTACTGAACTGGCCAACATACTCCTTCTCCAGTTTGACATTGAGCTCACCCTGTGAAATATCAGAAAGGGCCTGGGAGATTTCATCAATATATCCCTGATAGTTCTGAAGCTGATGGGTCGTTTTGCTGAAAGCAACAGCCAGCTGGCCTATCTCATTTTTAGACTCTGTAGGAAGAGCAACATTGAAGTCACCTTCAGAAATATGCTCCGCCGCAACGGTAACCTTTCTAAGAGGCGTCGTAATGACAGTGTTTATAACAAGAAGAAGCGCAATTACTATGACTGCAATGATCACCACCATGATTATATAGCAGATCTTCTGGAAAGCTTTAAGCTTTGCAAGAACACTTCCCTCTCTTACGGTTGAATACAGAACCCAGCTGGTATTCGGAACCTTGGAAGCCGCAACATAGTAAGTATCCTTTCCATATTTAATCGCCAGCTGATTACCCACAGTGACTTTTTCAACTGCTTCCGCAAGGAGGTCATTACCGGCTTCCGAAACCATCTTACCGTTTATGGACGCATCGGGATTTCCAAGTATCATTCCGTCAGCGACGATGGCAGTCATTCCGGTGTTCATGGGAGTGAGGGTTGCAGTTTCGTTTGCAATCTCATCCAGGAATATGTCAACACCGCAGGCACCATAGGAACCGTCTCTAAGATTGATCTTTCTTATGAAAGATACGCAAAGCTTGTTCGAAAGAGCATCCACATAGGGAGCTGTCTCTGTAAAGGTTTCATAGTTATCGTTAAGTGCATCATTATACCAGCCTCTTGCTCTGGGGTCGTAACCCTCGGGAACCTCGGTATAATCAGCATAAAGCATCTCTCCATCCATAAAACCGGTGTATATTCCCTGATTATCAAGGTCACCCATCTTGTTGGAGGCGCTCATGAAGTCCTGATAAGCCTTTCTGTCCGGGAACTCCGCTGATTCTGCGGATTTTGCAAATGATTCTGCTCTGGCAACAACATTGATGATTCTGGCACCGAAACGCTCGGCATTATAATCCGACTCTGCCTGAAGAATGTTTATGGAATGTTCCTTGATCTGGGATTCCGCCTGTCCGCTTAAGAATAAAATAATAAATACTATACTGAGTATGGTAATGGGGAGGAGGATAAACAGCAGGGTCGCACTTATACTCCTCTTTGGTCCTTTGTGAGACATAGCATCTTCTTTAGCTTTAAATAATTTCATCTCTTTCTCCTGTCCTTCGGAAGCATCAGCCCGGTATACAACCTCCTACGGCTGATGATGCTTATCAGTTTTCTTAAAAACTGATATCTGATTAAAAGTTCTGATTTAAATGTATTTCACGAACGGTTTTTGCTAAAAGATATGTCGGCAGAAACCATCAGAATATAAAGCAAAGAATATCAATTCTGTTCCCCACGCTCTGTGACTCCGATAATAAAAGGGGAATGCCCGGTCAATCCCGGAGCATTCCCCTTTCGTTAGTTTATTTTCTTATATCCCATCAGCTGAACAGCATCCTGAAGGCTTCCATCTCGGCATCCTGGGGTGATGATCCGCTGTCCTCGAAGTGATTCACCGCATTCTGTACCTTCTGATAATCATTTGGAACTATCTTCTTGAAGGATGGAAGGAACTCTTCAAAATTCTCAAGTATCTCTATGCCTCTTGCAGAGTTTGTCTCCAGAACATAGTCCTTAAGTATGGATTTAAGCTCCTTTACGTCATACCTTTCTGTCACTTCCTGAAGCTGAACCATATCCTTGTTGAGTTTCAGATACAGCGAATGATCTTCATCCAGAACATAGGCGATTCCGCCGGACATACCGGCCGCAAAGTTCTTTCCGGTACGGCCAAGGATTACCACACGGCCGCCTGTCATATACTCAAGACCGTGATCACCGCAGCCCTCTGCAACAGCTGTTGCTCCCGAGTTTCTTACGCAGAATCTTTCTCCCGCGATACCTTCAACATAGCACTTTCCTGAAGTTGCCCCGTAAAGTGCAACATTACCGACGATGATGTTCTCGCAGGCACGGAATCTGCTCTCACGATTCGGGGTAAGTATCAGTTTTCCGCCGCTTAAGCCCTTTCCGAAACCATCATTGGCATCACCGTGCAGTCTTATGGTGAGACCCTTTGGAATAAATGCTCCAAAGGACTGTCCGCCGCCGCCATAGGCTTCAACCACAAAGGTATCATCCTGAAGTTCCTGGGTCTTTGCCCCCATCCAGTATTTGTCAGTTATCTCTGAGCCGAGAATGGTTCCGAAGGTACGGTTTGTGCTTGAAACCTTAACCTTTTCCTCGTGATGCTCCCCCTTCTCTAAAGCCCCCTTGAACTTAGGAAGAAGTACGTCCTCGTCCAATGTCTTCTCCAGATGGAAATCATAAACATGCTCAGGATCGAAGTGACGTACATTCTCAGGAAGACTTGCAAATTCAGGATCAAGAATAGCCGAAAGATCAACCTTCTTTGCTCTCTCCGAAACCGCTGTTCTCTCTTCTGAAACTGCGAGACAGTCGGTACGTCCGACCATTTCCTGAACAGTCCTGAAGCCAAGCTCTGCCATGATCTCACGGAGTTCTGCTGCCACGAACTTCATGAAGTTCATAACATACTCAGGCTTGCCCTTGAACTTTGCACGAAGTTTCTCGTTCTGGGTTGCAACACCGAAAGGACAGGTATCCTTGTGGCAGACTCTCATCATCATACATCCGAGACTCACAAGTGCTGTTGTGGCAAAGCCGTACTCCTCGGCACCAAGAAGTGCTGCGATTGCAACATCACGACCGGTCATAAGCTTACCGTCCGTCTCCAGCATTACCCTGTTGCGAAGTCCGTTACGGATAAGTGTCTGGTGAGCCTCAGTTATGCCAAGCTCCCATGGAAGTCCCGCATGGTGAATGGAAGTCATAGGGGCTGCTCCCGTTCCTCCGTCATAGCCCGCTATGAGTATAACCTGGGCTCCTGCCTTGGCAACACCGCAGGCGATGGTTCCTACACCGTTTTCAGAAGCAAGCTTTACAGATATGCGGGCACGGCGGTTTGCATTTTTAAGGTCATAGATAAGCTGTGCCAGATCCTCGATACTGTAGATATCGTGATGAGGCGGCGGAGAAATCAGTGACACTCCCGGAGTTGAAAATCTGGTCTTTGCAATCCATGGATAAACCTTCTTCCCCGGAAGATGTCCGCCCTCACCGGGCTTTGCACCCTGAGCCATCTTTATCTGTATTTCGTTTGCGGAATTAAGGTATGAGCCCGTAACTCCGAAACGTCCGGAAGCCACCTGCTTGATGGCAGAATTTCTCTCTGTTCCGTATCTTCCCGGATCTTCACCGCCTTCACCGGAATTCGACTTTCCGCCGAGACGGTTCATGGCGATGGCCATAGCCTCATGGGCTTCAAGAGAAATGGAGCCGTAAGACATTGCTCCTGTCTTGAAACGCTTAACAATGGACTCCACCGGCTCAACCTCATTGAGAGGGATGGGCTTGTTCTTCGGGACAAACTTCATGATACCGCGAAGTGTGTGGGGAACTGAAGCATCATCCACCATGGCAGTGTATTCCTTGAACTTCTTGTAGTCCCCCTTCTGCACAGCCTTCTGAAGCGCCATGACGGTCTTTGGATTATAGAAATGATCCTCAAAGTCCTTTCCGCGGCAGAAATTGCTGCCGTTGAAGTTTACAAATTCAGACTCCACATTACCGTTCACCCCCATAGGGTCAAAGGCCAGCTCATGTCTCCAGTTGACACTCTCTGAGATCTCCGGAATACCGATACCGCCAACTCTTGAAACGATTCCTGTAAAATATTTATCCGTAAACTTCCGGCTGAGTCCGATGGCCTCAAAAATCTTTGCAGACTGGTAGGACTGAAGGGTTGAAATACCCATCTTGGCTGCAATCTTGACTATGCCTCCCATTACCGCCTTGTTGTAGTCCTCGATGGCAGTATGAGTGTCCTTATCAAGGAGTCCTTCATCAATGATCTCGGCGATACACTCATGTGCAAGATAAGGATTTATGGCACGGGCACCGAATCCAAGGATGGCAGCAAACTGGTGCACGTCTCTTGGCTCTGCCGACTCAAGAATCAGGGATACTGCAGTTCTCTTCTTTGTAAGGACAAGATGCTGCTCCACTGCACTTACCGCAAGAAGTGACGGAATAGCCACATGGTTTTCGTCAACTCCCCTGTCGCTCAGGATGATAATGTTAGCGCCTCTCTGGTATGCACGGTCCACAGCAATTTCAAGCTGCTGGATGGCACGCTCCAAAGATGTATTCTGATAGTAAAGTAAAGAAACTACCGCAGTCTTGAAGCCGGGAGCATTAAGCTCCTTTATCTTCAGAAGTTCAACCCCTGTGAGAATAGGGTTTGAAATCTCCAGCACACGGCAGTTCTCCGCCTTATCCTGAAGGAGATTTCCGTCAGAACCGAGATATACAGTTGTATCCGTAACCACCTTCTCGCGAAGAGAGTCGATAGGCGGATTTGTAACCTGGGCAAACAGCTGCTTGAAGTAACAGAACAGGGGCTTATGTCTCTTGTCAAAAACCGCAAGAGGCGTATCGTGTCCCATGGAATTTGTGTCCTCAACACCGTTCTGAGCCATAGGAAGAATGATGGACTTCACATCCTCATAGGTATAGCCGAAGGCCTTGTAAAGCTTGCCACGGAGCTCCTTACTGTGAGTCTCAACCTTGTGGTTCGGAATCTTGATATCCTCAAGATGGAGAAGATTTCTGTCAAGCCACTCTCCGAAAGGATGGGCCTCGGCGAAATGCCTCTTTACTTCATCATCAGAAATGATTCTCTTCTCCTTTGTATCCACAAGAAGCATTCTGCCCGGCTGAAGTCTTGACTTTTCAACTATATGCTTAGGGTCAATGTCAAGAACTCCCACTTCTGAAGCAAGTATCAGTCTGTTGTCATCGGTAATGTAATATCTCGATGGTCTCAGACCGTTTCTGTCAAGAGTTGCTCCCACCACGTCTCCGTCTGAGAAAATGATGGCTGCCGGTCCGTCCCAGGGTTCCATCATGGTTGCGTAATAATGATAGAAATCCTTCTTCTTGTCATCCATGAAGCGGTTGTGCTTCCATGGCTCGGGAATGGTGACTGTCATGGCAAGGGGCAGTTCCATTCCGTTCATGTAAAGGAACTCAAGGGAATTATCCAGCATTGCGGAATCGGAACCGTTTCTGTCAACCACCGGGAATATCTTCTCAACTTCCTTCTCAAGGAAAGGTCCTGACATGGTCTCCTCACGGGCAAGCATTCTGTCAATGTTTCCCCGGATGGTATTGATCTCACCGTTATGGGCAAGCATACGATAAGGATGTGCGCGGTCCCAGCTTGGAGTGGTATTTGTTGAAAATCTGGAGTGAACTATGGCGATGGCTGTCTTATAGTCCGGGTCCCTCAGGTCATCGTAGAAGGCACGAAGCTGTCCCACCAGAAACATTCCCTTGTAAACGATGGAACGGGAACTTAATGAACAGATATACGTGTCCTCCGATGACTGTTCAAACTCTCGTCTCTGTACATATAAACGTCTGTCAAAATCTATTCCTGCTTCCACACCGGAAGGTCTTGCGATAAAACACTGTTCGATGCAGGGCATACAATCAAGGGCCACCTTGCCGAGAATCTCAGGATGTGTGGGAACAGCTCTCCAGCCAAGCACGGTAAGTCCGTTCTTCTTTGCGATAACCTCGAACATGCGCTTTGCAAATGCTCTCTTCTTTTCATCCTCCGGAAAGAAGAACATGCCCACGCCGTAATCTCTTTCTTCCTTGAGCTCTATACCTGCATTCTTTGCAGCCTTTTTAAAGAACTCGTGACTTATCTGAAGAAGGATTCCGACACCGTCACCAACCTTTCCGCTGGCATCTTTTCCGGCTCTGTGCTCAAGCTTCTCGACGATATGCAGGGCATCGTCAAGGACCTTTGTGTCCTTTGTGCCGTCGATATTAACCACTGTTCCGATACCGCAGGCATCGCTGCCAAGTTCCTCCGGATGTCCCCCGGAAACCGGCCTCCATAAGGTATTGTGGCCCCGAAGCTCCTCCGGTACTGTGTAGCAGTTACCGTTTGCTGCATTGGACTCCTGGTTTAAATTTTGATAATTCTCCATTTATATATACTCCCCGGTTTTTTTCTTATCTCAATGAGAAAAGAAGCTTTGAATATGTAGGATATGGCAGGCAGCTCTCAGGAATCATGCTCTCTGCCTTATCAACATGTACTCTCAGAGCATCCATGTCTGCGAGAACACTGTCATGATATGCAACTGCCTGGGCAAGGCTGTCTGTAAGACCTTCTGTTACGAGAAGATCTGCTTCAAGCTTGTCTACTCCCTTTCTGATCTCCTCTGCCTCCCTGTCAAGTCTCTCAAGGATTCCTGCTTCAAGTGCGCATGATACGCCTGAAAGAAGCTGCTTCTTGGAAAGGGCTGTTGCTGTAACCTCTGTCTGATACTTGAGAAGACCTTCTGTGAAGTCCTTCTTTACCATCTCAAGCATGGTAAGTGCCTCGATGCGGATGGTCTTTGAATAGTTCTCAAGGAAGATCTCATATCTTGAATCGATCTCGGTTTCTGTAAATACGTGATGCTTTACAAAAAGCTCCTTGTTCTTTGCTGCGATGAGTCTGGGCATAGCTGCAGGAAGGGACTTAAGGTTGTAGAGTCCTCTTCTTTCTGCTTCCTCAACCCACTCGTCTGTGTAGCCGTTTCCGTTGAATACGATTCTTCTGTGCTTATCAACAAGCTCCTTTATGAGCTTTCCTGCCTCTTCTTCAACCTTCTCTTCCGGAACTCCTGAAAGTCTCTCAACTATATAGTCGATAGCCTCAGCTACAGCTGTGTTAAGTACGATGTTAGGGTCTGCAACTGAAAGTGATGAACCCGGCATACGGAATTCAAACTTATTTCCTGTAAATGCAAATGGTGATGTTCTGTTACGGTCGGTGTTGTCCTTTCTGAAATGAGGAAGTACGTGAGCACCTGTCTCCATCTGTGCTGCCGCATCTGACTTGAAATCAGCTTCATCATTCTCGATGGACTCAAGAACTTTCTCAAGAGCATCTCCGACATAAACAGAAACGATGGCTGGCGGTGCCTCGTTTGCACCGAGTCTATGATCATTTCCGGCTGTGGCAACGGATACTCTCATGAGATCTGCATAATCATCGATAGCCTTGATGATGGCACTTAAGAACAGAAGGAACTGTGTATTCTTCTCAGGTGTCTTGCCGGGATCAAGAAGGTTCTCACCCTCGGATGAAACCATGGACCAGTTGTTGTGCTTACCTGAACCGTTGATTCCCTCAAATGGCTTCTCATGAAGGAGACATGCGAAATTATGCTTGTCTGCCACCTTCTTCATGATCTCCATGGTGAGCTGGTTATGATCAACTGCTATGTTTGCTGTTTCGAAAACAGGTGCCAGCTCATGCTGTGAAGGAGCAACCTCATTATGCTTTGTCTTTGCGGGAATTCCCAGCTTCCAGAGCTCTTCATCAAGATCATGCATGAAAGCGGAAACCTTTGGCTTCAGAACTCCGAAGTAGTGATCCTCCATCTCCTGTCCCTTTGGAGCCGATGCACCGATAAGTGTACGGCCTGTGAGAAGAAGATCCTCTCTGTCCTTATAGAGATCCTTGTCTATAAGGAAGTACTCCTGCTCTGATCCCACTGTGGTGTCTACTCTTGTGACTGCTGTCTTTCCAAGGATGTGAAGAAGCTTTGTTGCAGATTCACTTAGAGTCTCCATGGAACGAAGAAGAGGTGTCTTCTTATCAAGAGCTTCTCCTGTGTATGAGCAGAATGCTGTCGGAATGTAAAGTGTTCCGTCCTTTATAAATGCCGGTGAAGATGGGTCCCAGGCGGTATAGCCTCTTGCTTCAAATGTGGCACGAAGGCCGCCTGATGGGAAGGATGAAGCGTCCGGCTCGCCCTTAACGAGTTCTTTTCCGGAGAATTCAAGAAGTACACCGCCATCTGCTGTCGGGGTTATAAAGCTGTCGTGCTTCTCTGCAGTGAGACCCGTCATCGGCTGGAACCAGTGAGTGTAGTGTGTAGCACCTTTTTCAAGGGCCCACTCCTTCATGGTTGCAGCTACTGTATTAGCAACATCTATTTCCAGATGTGTACCGTTCTGGATAGTCTTGTGAACGGCCTTATAGATGTCCTTGGGAAGTCTCTCCCTCATGATCTTGTCACTGAAAACAAGACTTCCGTAAATTTCAGAAATAGTTGATGTACTCATAGCTTTCCTCCTTAAAATTCAAAAGAGGACAATAGCGCACGAAATATCTCGTGGAACGCCATTGTCCTCTTAGTTTACATGTTCTGTATTATGTTAATGTCTACCTGCGGCTTAATGAAAACCGCATATATATTTCAAAAGCTCCCATGACAGAAGCCGTGAAATCACATTTTATTAATGATTATCCTTCCGCTTTCCCGGATGACCTTCATGGCCACTTCACGTTTGGTAACGGAAGTATTCATAGCCTGCTGCTCCAGGAATCTGTGGGCCTCCCCTTCGGTCATGCCCTCCTTCTCTATGAGCAGTCCCTTTGCTCTTGAGATATAACGCTCATCCGAAAGCTTCTGCTGAAGCTTCAGATTCTCATTATAAAGGCTCTGCATCTTCCGGCTCACAGTACCGAGAAGTCTGACTGTTGCCGTAAAACCTGCGGCACTCAGCGGTCTCGCCAGCATCATGATTCCGGAATCTCCGGCACGGTAAACTGCCTGTTGGTAAACGTCTTTGTCCACCAGCATCAGTATGCTCGAAGCCGGATATTTGGCAGCCAGATCTATAACAGACTGAAGTCCGTAATCCGGAAGAGGCGTGCAGATAATGATGATGTCGTACCTCTCTTCCGTAAGCTTCTGCTTAAGCTTCGTCATGGATGGCTGAAATGAGACTTTTCCAAATCCCGCGGGCAGTATACCCTTGATCTGGACAGCAATCTTTTCAGCAGCCGCCGCGATGAGTACGCTGCTCCCTTGCTCCGCTCTCTCCATGTTTATCTCCCTAAAACGGTACTTTTGCAGTACCTGAAATCCTCAAAAAACATGCCCATTTTTCCAAAACACTGTACCGTACAAATCAACACTACAGTACTATTGGAAATAAATCTGATTCGATAAAAATCCCTACAGCTCTTCCCCGGAATATGCCTGAAGATATCCCTCCGGAAGAAGTGTTCTCACAAAGTCTGACCCCTTTGCGTAAGCGATAGCTTCATCAAGAGACTGAGGCAGTCTCTTGAGACTGTCGGTTACTGTTGTATCTGCCTTAAAGAGATTCACATCAAGAGGCTCCATAGGCTGCAGCTTTCTGTCTATACCATCAATTCCCGCATATATAAGAAGCGTAAATGCGAGGTACGGATTAGCCATAGGATCCGGAGAACGAAGCTCTATCCTCTTAAGCTGTGATCTCGTTGCCGGAATTCTAATAAGCTGTGAACGATTCTGTTCTGACCAGCTTACGAACTTCGGCGCCTTCATATCACCGAGTCTCTCATAGCTCTCTCTTGTCGGATTAAGGAAAAGCGAGATCTCACGGATGTGCTCCATGATTCCTGCCATGAAATACTTTGTGTAGTCCTGTCCGTCCCTGGCCTCTACGGAAATATTTATATGCATTCCGTTACCCGGCTTGTTGGGAATAGGTTTCGGGCTGAAATCTGCCCAGACTCCGTCTGAATGAGCAACGGATTTTACCACCCACTTAAATGTAGAAGCATTGTCCGCAGCCATCAGCGGATCTGAATATCTGAAATCAACCTCATTCTGTCCCGGTCCCATCTCATGGTGGCTGGACTCAGGTCTTATACCCATATCCACAAGGGCAAGGCTGATGTCTCTTCTTATATTCTCACCGTGATCTTCAGGTGCTATGTCCATGTAACCGGCCATATCCTGAGGAATCGTGGTTCTGTTTCCGTTCTCATCCAGCTTAAAGATGTAGAACTCAACCTCTGTTCCGAAGTTAATACGGAATCCCTTTTCCTCTGCAAATTTCACAGCCTGCTTCAAAAGCCATCGGCTGTCTCTCTGAAAGAGACTTCCGTCCGGATACTCTATATCGCAGAACATCTTGGCAACTCTTCCGTCTATAGGTCTCCACGGCACTATAGACATGGTAGTGGGATCCGGTCTCAGAAAGAGATCCGAGTGAACCTCTGCACCAAATCCGGCAACTGAACTTGCGTCAATGCTTACACCTTCCGTAAAAGCTCTTTTCAGCTCATCCGGCATGATTGCAATGTTTTTCTGGACTCCAAATACATCAAAAAATGCGAGTCTTATAAATTTGACATTTTCCTCTTCAACAAACTCGAGGACATCTTCGTAGGAATTCATGTCTTTCACCTCTATATTCGGAAACGTCAGTCCCTCCATGAAATCATTCGCCTCAAAGGACCGGCGTTGTGTGTCAGACTTACGATCAAAGTCTGACACAATATTATCATAGGAATTAAAAATTGTATTGTCGAAACTCATTTTTATTTAACTCGCTGTTCTAAAATAGTTATGTTTGTGGATCAATGACTTTTCGAGTCAGAGGGAATCCAATTCTGATTTTTCTCGCCTCAGCTTTACGGTCTTATATGGTTCCCCCTCTGACTCTTTAAAAAATCCTGTCCCGTCTAAACTATAACTGATACATATCAGTTTATCTTGTTTTCATAACGAATTTTTCAAATCGCTCCATGGCTTCCTTTGTATTCTCATGAGTTGAAAACGCTGTGAGACGGAAGAACTTATCTCCCGATTTTCCGAAACCCGCTCCCGGTGTTCCTACAACATAGGCCTCCTTCAGAAGCCTGTCGAAGAAGCTCCAGCTGTCCATATCTCCGGGACACTTAAGCCAGATATACGGAGAATTCTTTCCTCCGGTGTAGTAGATATGAAGCTTATCCATGGTATCAGTGATGATCTTTGCATTATCACGATAGTACCGGATATTCTCCTCTATCTCCTTTTCACCTTCCTGTGAAAAAATAGCCTCCGCTCCTCTCTGGGTGATGTAGCTGACTCCGTTGAATTTTGTTGTCTGGCGGCGAAGCCACATCTTATTGAGATTTCCACCTTCACGTTCCAGAGTATCAGGAACAATGGTATAACCGCATCTTGTGCCGGTGAAGCCTGCCTTCTTTGAAAGACTGCAGAACTCTATGGCAACCTCCCTTGCTCCGGGTATCTCGAAGATACTGTGTGGATAATCTCCTGTAACAAAGCATTCATAAGCTGCATCAAAAAGAATGATGGAGCCGTTTTCCTTTGCAAACTCTACCCACTTTGCAAGGGATTCTCTGTTGTATACAGCTCCTGTAGGATTGTTTGGACTGCAAAGGTAGATGATGTCAGCCTTATATTCCGGTGCCGGCATGGGCAGGAAATCATTTTCCTCGGAAGACATGGCGAAGATAACTTTACGGTCATCCATCATATTAGTATCCACATAAACCGGATATACAGGATCCGTAACAAGGACTGTATTGTCTTTATCGAAAAGATCAAGGATATTTCCCAGATCAGACTTGGCTCCATCTGAAATGAAGATTTCGTCAGAATCAAGCTCTACACCAAATTTTGTATAGTATTTGCGGACTGCTTCTTTAAGGAAGTCATAGCCCTGCTCAGGTCCGTATCCCCGGAATGTCTCTGCCTCTCCCATTTCCTTTGCCGCAGTGATCATCGCGTCCACCACTGACCTGGGAAGGGGTCTGGTTACATCTCCTATTCCCATACGGATAAGTTTATTTGATACTTCAGGATTTTCAGACTGCCATACACGTATTCGTCTGGCAATCTCCGAAAAAAGATAGCTTTCATTAAGCTTCAGATAATTTTGATTGATCTTTGTAGACATTTTTATACTCCCCAGTATTTTCCACATCTATATATAAGTCCTGCGCATTGCTCCGCTGACACAAGACTTATACACTAAAAAAGGGCAACAAGCATCTGGTACATAACCAGGACGCCGTTGCCCTTTTCGCTAATTATACGGTAAGTGCCGGTTATGTCAAGGGATTTTCAAATCACTATTTTTCATGGCAGTCATAGCCGGTAATTTTTCTCTTGACATTCACTTTCCTCTGCGTAATAATTTTGAGCCATAAAGACGGCAAAGGAGTCGGTTTAATTCACCGGGCTTCCTTTGCCGTCTTTGCGTTATATCATTTTTTTCAGGGGAGTATCAATATGTGTAGTATCATTGGATTCTGTGACAAGCGCGCACAGTATGAAGTCGTAAAAACAGCGCTCTTAAAAACTGTATCAAGAGGACCTGACGCAACAAGAATAGTTGACACAGGTAACGGCTACCTCGGTTTCAATCGTCTCTCCATCATGGGACTTAATGAAGCCGGAATGCAGCCTTTCAATCTTGACGGTTCATGGGTAGTCTGCAACGGTGAGATCTACGGCTTCCGCTCAATGAAGGAACGCCTCATAACAGAGGGCTATACATTCAAATCAGATTCAGACTGTGAGATTCTTCTCCCTCTTTACAAAGAATACGGCACAGATATGTTCAGAATGCTGGATGCTGAATATGCACTTGTGATTTATGATGCAGAGACAGGCTCCTACATCGCAGCCCGGGATCCTTTCGGAATCCGTCCTCTTTACTACGGAACCACCGAAGAAGGTATTATGACATTTGCCTCAGAACCCAAGAACCTGGTAGGTCTCTGTCATGAAATCAAGCCTTTCCCACCCGGACATTATTATAAGGATGGGGAGTTCCACTGCTATCATGACATTTCAAAAGTAAACAAATATAACTGCTCCGATGACATGGATGCTATCTCATCCCATATTCATGATCTTCTCGTAAAGGGTGTGGAAAAGCGTCTGGATGCAGATGCACCGGTTGGTTTTCTTCTTTCCGGAGGTCTCGACTCATCCCTTGTATGTGCCATTTCCGCAAAACTTCTTAACAAGCCCATCGAGACCTATGCCATCGGAATGGACATTGACGCCATCGATCTTAAGTACGCCCGTGAGGTTGCGGACTTTATCGGTTCAAACCACCACGAAGTAATCATTAACAAGGATTCGGTTGTCAATGCCATCGAGCCTGTTATTGCAGCACTGGGAACCTACGATATCACCACCGTACGTGCCTCTATCGGTATGTACCTTTTATGTAAAGCAATTCATGAGCAGTCTGACATCCGCGTTCTTCTTACAGGCGAGATCTCTGACGAGATTTTCGGATATAAATACACTGATTTCGCACCTTCTGCGGAGGAATTCCAGAAGGAAGCAGAGAAACGTGTACGTGAGCTTCATATGTATGACGTTCTTCGTGCAGACCGCTGTATCAGCGTAAACTCTCTGGAGGCAAGAGTTCCTTTCGGTGACCTTGATTTCGTTGATTACGTAATGCACATCGATCCTGAGAAGAAACTCAATAAATACAACAAGGGTAAATATCTCCTTCGTCACGCATTTGAAAAGGATCACATCCTTCCGGAAAGCATCCTCATGCGTGAAAAAGCAGCATTCTCCGATGCCGTAGGTCACTCATTAAAGGATGACATCGCAGAGTATGCAGAGGCTCATTACACTGACGAAGAGTTTAAGGAAAAGTGCGGTAAGTACACTCATGCCACACCTTTCACAAAGGAATCTCTTCTTTTCCGTGAGATATTTGAGAAGTACTATCCCGGCCAGTCAGAAATGGTAGTTGATTTCTGGATGCCCAACAAAACATGGCCGGGCTGCAATGTAAACGATCCGTCCGCAAGAGTTCTTTCAAACTACGGAGATTCCGGAAAGTAAGATGGATTAACCCTTAAGGATTCATTTTACTTCTTTTAAGCCCTAGGGGCTCCCCCCGATTATTAATCGGAGGCAGATACAGAAGTTTACGGCTACGGCCGATAAACTTATACTCCCTATAAAGCAAAAACTCCGCCTCGTATGAGACGGAGTTTTTGTTTTATTCATCTCATCATTCCCACCACACAAGAGATTCCAAAGGCCGCCACATTTACTACCACTATGGTAGATCCCACAGGAGTCCCCGCAAGAATTGAAATGATTATTCCGAAAAAGGCGCATATAACCGAAATCACCGCTGAACAGATGGTAACCCCCTTAAAGCTTCTGAAAATACGCATGGCAGACAACGCCGGAAAAACAGACAGTGCCGATATCAAAAGTGAGCCAACGAGATTCATGGCCAGCACTATGATTACAGCGATCACCACTGCTATCAAAAGGTTATAGCTGTCTGCATTTGTGCCAGTGGCTTTTGCGAAATTCTCATCAAAGGTCACTGCAAAGATCTTGTTGTAAAACAGTACAAAAATAATGACTACAGCTATGGACAGTACCGTACAGAGCCACACCTCTCTTTCTGTCAGGGTCAGTATGGATGTGGATCCAAAAAGGGTGCTGCACACATCTCCTGACAGATTTGAAGATGTTGAAAATACATTCATGATGAGATAACCGAAGGCAAGGGCGCCTACGGATATCATGGCGATGGCGGCATCACCTTTTATTTTTGCATCCTGACCTCCTCTAAGAAGAAATATTGCACTTAATATGGTTACAGGAAGCACCAGAAGCATTTGATTGCTGAGATTAACGACACTTGCTATGGCTATGGCACCAAAGGCCACATGGGATAATCCGTCTCCAATAAAAGAAAACCTCTTAAGTACAAGAGTGACTCCCAAAAGGGAGGCGCACAGTGCGATCAGAACTCCGACTATTATTGCGTATCTCACAAAGGGATACTGCATGTACATGGAAAGCTTTTCAAGCATTATGCCACCCCTCCTTTCTTCTTCATCATGAAACCGGTTCCTGCCTTACTCTTCAGGTAATCATCTTTTGTGCCATAGAAAACCTCATCACCGATATGAAGAATATGACTTGCATACTGAACCGAAGCCGCGATGTCATGGGATATCATGATAATGGTTATGCCCTCATTGTTAAGCTCTGCTATGAGTTCGTACATTTCCGCCGTAACTCTGGGATCAAGTCCCGAAACAGGCTCATCCAGAAGCAGTATCTTCCGTGTGGCGCAAAGGGCTCTTGCAAGCAGCACTCTCTGCTGCTGACCACCGGATAATTCCCGGTAACAGCGGTCTTTCAGATCAAGAATACTCATCCGCTCCATATTTTCCTCGGCAAGCTTCTTTTCTTCCTTTGTATAAAACGGTCTGAAGCCGCAGCGCCCCTGACATCCGGAGAGAACGATCTCCTTTACAGATGCCGGAAAATCCTTCTGAACCATAGTCTGCTGTGGAAGATAGCCTATCTCATTCTTTTTTAGACCATCACCGATCAGAATCTGACCGCTGACAGGTTCCTGAAGATGCAGCAATGTATTCATCAGTGTGCTTTTTCCTGAACCGTTTTCTCCCACGATGCAAAGATAATCACCCATATTTACAGAGAAATTCAGATTCTCCAGAATTGCGCGGGAATCATACCCAAGGGCCAGATTCCGAACAGTAATAAGTGCCATATATTCTCCTTTTTCCATAGCTGAGACTTCTGTACCTGTCCGTGGTACGTCTCATGATAGCTTTAACTCACAAGCCTGCTGAATCAGGCTTACTTCTTTTCTCTTTTAGGGAAACGCTGATTTAAGGGTTTCACTGTCCGAATTTTCGATGGGTCCCATCAATTTTCTATGAAAATCCGTGTCACAACGCGGTCGGATCTGAGTAACCCCTGATTAATCAGTGTTTACTTACTTAGCTCATTGCCTCCTTCAGAACAGAAAGATTATTTTCCATTATGGAAAGATATGCAGCACCATCCTGCACATCCTTTGCTGTTACAGACTGCATGGAATCAAGTGTCAGAATCTTCTGATCCTTTGACCCGGTATTCTGAATTATGGTTTCTGCTATACGGTGGTCAGCCCCCTCTATGGTCATGACAGCAGGAAGCTTAAGTTCATCCACCTTCTTTGAGAGGAAGGAAATGGTTTCAAAGCTTGCCTCGGTTTCCGCAGAACATCCTGCAAAAGCTGCATAGTACTGAAGACCGTAGTCATCCACCATATAACGGAAGGGGAAACGATCTCCAAACAAAAGAGTGTGAAGAGCAGAAGCATTAACAGTATCCTGATACTCCTTATCCAGTGCCTTAAGCTTTTCAATATAAACAGAAGAATTGTTCTTATAGGTCTCAGCATTGGCAGGATCCACTGTCTGCAGGCCCTCGGAGATTTTCTGTGTCAATGTCTCTGCATTTCGTAATGAGAGCCAAACATGCTCGTCGTACTCTGTCTCACCGTCTTCGTGGTGGTGGCCATGGGCATCTTCATCGTGACCTTCATCATGTTCCTCATGATGCTCTTCATGCTCATGGGATGTTTCCTCAGCATGCTCATCATGTGTACTTTCACCATCGTGTTCATGTTCGTCTTCATCATCGCTGTGATCATGCTCGTCACCATCATCGTGGTGCTCATGATCTTCTTCCTGCATGCCTTCCACCACTTCTTCCTCTTTTACGGAATCTCCAAGGCTTTCCAAAAGATTTATGACCACCATATCTTTATTCACAGCTTCTCTCAGGGCATCCGAAACCCACTCATCCGACTCTCCGCCAACATAAATAAACATGTCTGCATTTGATATCTTTAAAATATCCTCTGCTGTAGGCTGGAAACTGTGAAGATCAACTCCCTTATCCAGCAGCATGGTAACCTCCGCATCAGCCGGATTATCTCCCAGTACATTCTTTACCCAGTCATACTCAGGGAAAATAGTGGTAACAATTTGAATCTTGTCATGGCCTGATACTGATTTAGCCTCAACAGAATTAAAACCGCACGCAGAAACAGAGACTGTCAGCATGGCTGCAGCCGTAATAAGAGAAAAAAACTTTTTCATCTTCTATATCCTCCATATTTGATGCAGGCACATTACACAGAAATGTGTGAGTGCTGCGTATCACAAACCAGCGGCAAAAGCATTGCCGCTGACACCGTATTTAACAAAAACCGGGATACAGTTCCATTCACTTCACAAAGGGCAGAATGGGACTGTGTTCAAATACAGAAGGTATATTTAATTATTTAAACGGATTTTCCTTGAGACAGGGGTTTCCGCAGTTAATGAAACTGCAGCGGGAACCGCCATAATAAGAATAAAGAATACAGGAAAAACAGAAACAAACCGAAGCTCCACTCCACCGCCGACCTGCCTTAATGTGTTCTCGCACTGATTGATACATGCACAGATCGGGCAATCCTCGCCGGTACAGTCGTGAACAGCTTCCACTGCTACATAGGAAGCTGAAACAAGCACCACTGCAAGCATCATGATTCCCATGATGGCTGCAATGATTTTATTAGAATTAACTCTTCTCAGCATTCCCACTGCTGTTTCCTCCTTCATAGTTTTATTTTATAAATAGTATTCTGCCGCAAAATGATCATGCCAAGCAGTATATGTTCAATGAACTACTGACAATCCTCACACAGTCCGTAAAATACCGTGCGTTTGGGATCCATCCTGAAACGGTGTTCAGATAAAAGATGTCCCATGAGCTCTTCTATTTCATGGCAGTGCAGGTGAATCAGCCTGCCGCACTTCTCGCATTTACAGTGAACACATTCCCCTTCATGAGAGTGACTTTCTTCACCCACATACTCAAAACAGGCGGGGCTGTTCACATCTACGATGTATTTATTTATGATTCCTTCATTCACCAGGCTTTCAAGCTGGCGATATATGGTGGATTTACCGATTTCGATTCCCTGCTCCCTGAAATGCTCGCAAACATCTCCGGCAGTGATATGAACTCCCGACACAGACTTAAAATAGTCTATCAGTATCTCTCTTTGCTTTGTTTTATACTTTGACCTTGAGTTCACCGGCTGCCTCCTTCCATGAATATGAGAATCGTTCCCATTTATAACACCAACTATTTCTTTTGTCAACCAATTTGGGAACCATTCCCGATTATCGTGCAAGCAGGTTGGCCGCTTGACCGCATTATCGCAATCTCCCATCACTGATGGTCGATTCCGCGTTGGCGGTCAAATGTCCGCTCGTGCGAGCACGGCGTCCGCTTGACCGCCTTATCAACATCTCCCATCGGAGATGGTCGATTTCGCGTTAGCGGTCAAATGTCCGCTCGTGCAAGCACGGCGGCCGCTTGACCGCATTATCGCGAAAAAAAAGAGCAGGATCCCCGGTTTATCAGGTATCCTGCTCTCTAGACTTTTAAATAATAGTTTTATGCCTTATTTCTCACTTTTCTGTACTGTCCGAAGACTCTTTATCATCGGCTGCAGTTTCTGAAGAATCTTCCCCGGCAGTTTTCTCCTCAACCGAAGATGAGCCTGCAGTTTCCTCCGGGGCATCCTCCTGCTGAGGAGCTTCTGTTTCAGCTGTTTCTTCCTTTACTTCTGAATCATCTCCGGCCTTTTCTGCCTCATCCTCCACTGTATAGAACTCGATCTCCACATCCTCATCAGATACTACGTCCTCGTCGCACATATCAAGATCGTCATCATCCTCTTCCATATCCTGCTCTCCCAGCTTCTCATTGAGAGCATCCTTAACTGTTCTGTACGCATCCTTACTTGCATCTACAGCAAGATTTTTTGCATCTATAGCAAGGTTTTTCGCTGCATATCCGAGATCCTTTGCAGCGGCCTTGAACTCATCCTTTGCCGGTCCGTTCTTAAGTGTAGTATATGATCTCCTGGCAGTATCCTTTACTTCCTGGGCAGAATCAAGAACATCTGTAAAATCCTTGTCTACCTCCTCGGAGAATTTCTGATACTTGTAAAGATAAGAAACCACCGCAGCAACTCCGCCTACTAATGCAGCAAATCCCAACAGACCGCCTAAACCTTTTTTTCTAGCCATATATTTATCCTCCATCCCGGGCACCAGAACCCTAAAAATCTATTCATAAAACCATGCGAATATAAATCAATCATATATTTTCTCTGATTCATAATCAACATAAATTATACATGATGCAGCCCCCAAATAACAAATTATTCTTTTATTTTTGATTGACAATTTATTTTTCCGAATATAAAATCTCAAAAACGGGTTAGGTGGTGCTAACTATAATTAGAGGTGCCTAACTCGGACTCGATATGTGATCCGTGTCATGAAATCTATCTCCCGCTTTTGAATCAGCACCAGTAGGAGAAAACTTATGTCACGTATATCATAATCATCAACGGCAAAAAATCCCAACAGTACTCGATCAAATTGACAGCAAAACTGAAAAAATACAAAACTCAATTAAACAGACTGCGTAACCTGCTTTATAAATAAAAAACTCCCATCCGCCCTTAGGTGAATGGGAATTTTTATCATAAATCAGATCAGTTCTGTGCCGGAAGCTTGAAGGAAGACTTAAGTCCCACAACTCTGTTGTAAACAGGATGTCCCTCTGTTGAATCCTTGCTGTCCACGCAGAAGAAACCGTTACGTACGAACTGGAAGCTGTCATATGGCTTAACATCCATAAGCTCAGGCTCAACCATACAGTTTGTCACTGTGGTAAGTGAGTTAGGATTGAAGTTAAGAGATCCGTCTTCATTGAGCTTGCCCTTTTCTTCGTCGATAAGCTGCTCATAGAGACGTACTGTCACCTGACCTGCGGTAGGAGCATTAACCCAATGTATGGTTCCCTTTACCTTACGTCCCTCAAATCCTGAACCGGACTTGGTCTCAGGATCATAAGTACAGTGAACAACTGTAACATTGCCATCGGCATCAGTCTCATAGGACTCAGCCTTTACAAAATATGCAGACATGAGACGAACCTCATTGCCGACGTAAAGTCTCTTGTACTTCTTAGGCGGATCGATCATGAAATCATCTCTCTCGATGTAAAGCTCTCTTGAGAAAGGAACCTCACGGTTTCCCAAAGTCTCATTCTCAAGGTTGTTGGGAACAGTGAGCATCTCAGTCTGTCCTTCCGGATAGTTGTCGATAACCAGCTTTATAGGATCGATAACAGCCATCATACGCTTGTCCTTAAGCTTCAGATCCTCTCTGATGCAGTACTCAAGAAGTGAGTAATCAGAGCTTGAATTTGCCTTTGAAATGCCTGAAAGCTCAACGAACATACGGATAGACTCAGGTGTGTATCCGCGTCTTCTGAGAGCCGCAATGGTTACGAGACGCGGATCGTCCCAACCGTCTACAACTCCGTCTTCAACCAGCTTCTTGATATATCTCTTACCTGTTACAACATTTGTAAGGTAAAGCTTTGCAAACTCGATCTGTCTAGGAGGATTCTCAAAATCACAATGCTGAACCACCCAGTCATAAAGAGGTCTGTGATCCTCAAACTCCAGTGTACAGATGGAATGTGTAATACCTTCAACCGCATCCTCGATAGGATGTGCAAAATCATACATAGGATAGATGCACCACTTATCACCTGTATTGTGATGATGCATGTGGGCCACACGATAGATGATCGGATCTCTCATGTTAAGGTTTGGAGATGCCATATCGATCTTTGCACGAAGAGTAAGTGTTCCGTCCTCATACTTTCCTGCCTTCATATCACGGAAAAGCTGAAGGTTCTCTTCTATGCTTCTGTTTCTGTTTGGAGACTCCTTGCCGGGTGTTGTGAAATCACCTCTGAACTCAGTGATCTGCTCAGCTGTAAGATCATCAACGAAAGCAAGTCCCTTGTTGATGAGAAGCTCTGCCTTCTCATACATGATGTCAAAGTAATCTGATGCAAAGTATACTCTGTTCTCAAACTCAGCACCGAGCCACTCCACGTCTCTCTTGATGGCATCAACAAACTCTGTCTTTTCCTTCATAGGGTTTGTATCATCAAAACGGAGATTGAATTTTCCGCCATACTCTTTTGCAAGACCTGAATTCAGAATAATGGACTTGGCATGACCGATGTGAAGGTATCCGTTTGGCTCCGGAGGGAATCTGGTCTGTACATGATCATATACTCCCTCTGCAAGATCCTTGTCTATCTCTCGCTCGATAAAATGCTTGGATTCCTGTGGCTTTGCCTCCAGCTCTCCGTTTTCGTTTCTAATTTCCTCAGACATACCGTCCTCCTCAAAACTAAAGCCAGACCGCTGAAACTGAACCGCTCAGTCGATCTGGCGTTATTTTATGACGTGAGTGTCAAAAGCATCTGCCACTCACTAATTAGCGCTAACGCACACATTCGTGTGCAATGTGCCGCATCATTTAATACTTTAATAGTAAATATCCTAGATATTACAACTTTTCTTATATATTCGCAAGATGGAACTTTTAAAGCTTAGGCATCAGTTCATATCCTTCTCATGCATTTCACTTTCTTCTATCATACGCTTATGTCCGATTTCATGCATTCTGTTGAGGTTCTTGACCTCGGAATACTTTACCACTCCAAGTGACGGATAAAGCGTACAGTTATAGCCGTTCACATTATGGATCTCCGATACCAGTCTTCTTACCTTTGCCGCAAAAGCCTCCACATCCCTTTGATTACTGAACTGACTGAAAGCCATGAACTGATCTCCGGAATATCTTACAAGGGTTGCACTGGTACCGAAGCCGTTGGCCAGTTTCTTTCCGCAGGCATACAGGATCTCGTCTCCGAAAGCATGCCCATGAAGATTCTTAAGCTCTTCAAAATTGTCCAGGGAGAAGAATACCTCTGCGAAATCAGTACCTCTTCTCTCATATTCATCCTTGTAGGTGGCTGTAGCCGTCATCATACCGCGAACATTGAGAAGTCCTGTAAGATTGTCAGTTTCCTGGAGATCCACCTTTCTTGCTCTGTCCTGCTCGGACTCTGTTATATCCTCAAAATATCCCACAAGTCCGATGATTCGTCCGTTATCATACACGGGCATCTTGGAAGCCAGTATATCCCTTATGCTTCCATGAGCGATACAGTGTCCCTGTACCCTTCTGGTAACAGCTCCTTCCCTCAGAACCCTGTATTCATCCTTTCTGTATGGTTCCGACTCTATATGCCAGCCCATATCTTCATCGGTCTTTCCGACGAAATCCGAAGGTGTCCTGAATCCATAGTAATCCATGAACTTCTGGTTCGCACCTACAAAACGACGCTGCTTGTCCTTCCAGAAAATGCCGAGATTTGAGTTTCTGTTCAGGTTATCCCACAGAAGATCCTTGGTGAGCTCCATACCCAGATCCCCTTTGACACTCTCAGTATAGTTGCGGTAATACTCTGACCAGGCATTGGCCTTGATGGAGTCAGCATTTCTTACAAACACAAGTGCTTTCTGCGGTGCCGTCATAAGTGCAAGGTAGATCTTCCATGTGTAGTCACCATGAGGCGTCTTCGTTCTGATGTAGGCATTGATAAAACCACGCTCAGACCCGTTGATCTTCTGCTCAAGTGTATGCGCTTCAAAGAATTTCAGATAATGCTTACAATCTTCGGAAAAAACGAACTTCTCGGCATGATCGCTGGTTATCTCGCTAAGGCTTCCTTTAATTGCCTCTCCGCTTTCAGACACACCGAAAAGCACCTCGAAAGTATCATCTTCCAGATTTAAAAGGTAAACTCCGTTGTATATGTCGTAAATCTGCTTCCATTTAATGTTAAGATTCTTGATCTTTTCCGCATCGACTTCATCCCGCTCAAGGCTGTAAATCACAGAATCCGGCTCCGAATCTCCCATAACTCCGCTTTCATTGGGTGTCTCAATGACCACACCCTTATCGTCTAGCTCTTCCATGCACTGGGTAAGGGGCAGGGGCTTTCCATAGATGTCCCCCTGGATCTTTTCAAAGCCAATGGCTTTCAGGAAATCAAGCTCCTTTTCCGTTTCAACACCCTCTGCCAGAGTCTGGATACCTATGCCTTTCGCCATGGAAACCACGGACTTTATGATGCTCACTGCTTTTTTGCCGAAATCACGGATAAACTCCACGTCTATCTTCATTCCGTAGAAATCATAATCCGTCAGAACATTCAAAGAAGACCGGCTTCCGAAATCATCCACCCACAGTTGGTACCCGGAAGTACGGAACTGTTCTATGCCCGCACGAAGCCGTTCGGAGTCTCTGGCAAATGCAGACTCCGTTACCTCAACATTGATAAACTCCTTTGATATCTCATATTTGGTTATAAACGAATCCACAACCCCGAATATATCGCAGAGCTCGAAATCCTTCTCCGAAAGATTTACGGATATGGGGACCACCGGCTGATTCTTTTTCAACCTCTCACGAAGCAGCTTGCAGACCTCCCGTACCGCAAAGCTGTCAAGCCTATGTACCAGTCCGTGTTTCTCCAGTATGTGGAGAAAATCTTTCGGTACCATAAGACCATATTGGGGGTCCTCCCACCTGGCAAGAGCTTCCAGCCCGCAAAGTTTATCACTTCTCACGCGCATTATGGGCTGATAAAATATTTTGATCCAGGCATTTTTAATGGCATTATCAATATTGCCGACAATATACTCTTCAAACTCTAAACTGTTCATATCTCAACCTGCATGTGTTCTAAAAAAAGCCATAAAACGGCATCCGTGAGTCATCTGCTGCAGTTCAAAACACTTCTGCAGCAGATGAGATATATCAGTAGTAAATATTTTTTTGAAGATCACGAAAAACATTTTAGCTCACAATTATCCGGATCGGCTGCAAGAGAGCAATGCCCCCGTAATTGTAAACACTTCTTTCCTAAATTATATACGTGTGTCTATGACAAAGTCAACGAAGCCATAAAAATAGCATAATCGAATCTGTCAAAAGGTTACTGTTCACAGGTGAACTTGTAGTAAAACAGCCGATCCGTTAAACTGAGTCTCAGTAATAACGGGTCGGCTGTTCTGCCAACTATGAGTCAAATCTTTGTGTCACTTCATCAAACACATTGGCTCCTTCATTTTGCCGTATCTTAACAAGCACGCTCTTGCCTTCACAATGATGCGTTATTGTATCAAAGCATCTGAAAGACATCACCTGCCCTTGTTTGCGCTTGTAGCCACGTAGAAAGCGCTCCGCTATGTTGTTTGTGCTCGGTACATTGACATTATGAAGAAACAGAAGATGTTCTTTGGAATGTTTTCTCATTCTCAAATATAGGTTATACCCATCTTTGTAGTATTTACTCGGAGGCACATACTCATATTCATCTCTGGCTGTTTCCAGCACTTTCATATACCTTGTCTCGAAATCGGCAACAACCTCCGAATCCATATCTGATTCGTGTTCATTACGATAATGGATCATTTCCCGGAGAAGTTCTCTCATTGATCTGTGCCAGGTTTTCTCTGGTTCCATCTCCATTCCATCTTTCAGATACCGGAGGATATGAGCCAGACATTCTTGGTGTTCTGAACCATAGTTATAGAAAGTGGATTCATGATCATGTACCAGTATGCCATTATAGTATTCTGTCACTGTACCTTTTACGCCTTCGTGTCCCTTTTTTTTGCGCGCAAAATAAAGCGCTGTTCCATCAGGCGCAACATTGATGAATACATATGCACTTTTACCGTTATAGCGAGCATTTGTGCAGTCCGTATGCATGACAGGCATAAGAAGCATCTCTTTAAAGGTTTCAGTTCGCTCTTCTTCGGTTTTTTCAGCAAACTCTTTTCCGAGTTTATTGATCATACCCTTCGAGATATTTAATTGATTGTTGGTGAGTTCTGCCAGAAAACGGCTGCTTTTATCAATAGAGACATTACAATCATTATTCAAGAGATAAAGGAATGCTTTGATACTTCCTCCATAGTTGACATCATCAACGACACCTTTAGGAAACGGAGCATGGTATTTCTCGCCCGTCCTTGAATTTCTATAGACTTTTGCGCGATATTCAACCACCTCAAGTACAAGCCTGATATTAACCAGCTGTTTCACAACTTCCTTGTTTGTTTCCTTGTAATCGGGATCATTTAAGATCTCGGATGAGGCAGGGAGAAATATCTTGCTTGTTGGTGCTAGTTTTCTGCGTCCATGACCTTGATGACCAGGCTGAGCTCCGGGTTTACGACCGGTTTTCTCACGATTATTTGTGATCTTTTTATGATTAACAGACTGTGAAGAGGGTTTTGAAGAATTCTCATAATCCCGGTTTATTTGCGCTATCAGTTTTTTGTTTTTCTCACGCTCATCTTCAAGTTCAGACGCTAATGCATAGTTAGCCTGTCGAAGTTCACTGTTTTTTTCTTTTAACTCATCATTCTTTTTGAGTGCACCAAGATAGAGCTCATAAATCTGATGGATACGACGTATGAGCTCCTTGGTCTTTGCCTTATGATCTTTTTCCTGATCTTCACAGACTTCCTGACACCATTTCCATATCTTTTCATTGATATGTGTAAGTTCCTGGATACGGGCATTTTTCTGGTCTATAGTTCTTTGAAAAGCACGGTTAGCCTTTCTATGTTCTTCTTTCATAGTCTGGTATATTTCCCCTGACTCGAAATCAGATATCTTTGTTAACGCAGCCTTTAACCGCATCTGAAGTTGTCCAATAAGATCAGTTTTTGTCATAGTCAAAATTTAAATTTCTTTTTAGCCTTATCAAGTATACCGTTAAAAAACGATAGCTCCTTTTCCTGCAATTCCAAGAGTTCTTTCAGTTGTTCATTTAACTCTGTAAGTGATTTATTCTCTTCCTCAAGACCAGCTATCTGTTTCTCATATCCTTTGATTAGCTGTTCCTGCATTGCTATAATTTTTTCTTCCTGTTTTCCCATGACTGTTACTCCTGAAAAAAGTATAGCAAAAAGCTCGATTTTACGCGAATTTCAAGGATTTGACATTCCGTCAAAATGACATGTGTATAAGCTTATGATTCGTCAGAAACCGGAAAAAATCGGACATGGATTTCCACATTTTCTGACATATGGACCAGAATAAACCGCGAATTGTGGATTACACAGATGATATAGGAGTTAATTTAAAAAATCCGAGAGGCTGTCCACAACAGCGTCTCGGATCCTTTGAAAATTAAATTTTTAAATTCAGCATTTTTAACAATATGAAATAGTAGGGGTGTGAACAGTAAC
>NZ_JNKO01000016.1 GCF_000702885.1 Oribacterium sp. P6A1
AAGTGGAGCAAAGCTCCCTTGACATGCATATGTCACGCAACTAAACTTCCGAAAAAGAATCAATGGTTACCCACTATTTTTGACGAATAACCATAAAATACAACGAAATAAACTTTAAGTGGATCGGAGTACAAAATTAATCATTAAGTAAATGTTATACTCAGTAGAAGGGACCTGGCAGCAAGGGTCCCTTTTCTTGTATATGTTTTTATTATTTGATATTATTTATCAGTCAGAATAGGATGGTAACATATCCGGGAGGTTTTTATGGCAGTAAAGAAAACATTAACAGCTTTGTTGGAAGAGAATAAGGGCAGATTTATTTCTGGAGAAGAACTGGCAGAAAAGTTAAATTGCTCACGTACAGCCATATGGAAGGCGGTTAATCAGCTTAAGGAAGACGGATATGAAATAATTTCTATTAAGAACAAGGGCTATAAACTGTCAGAAACCTCAGATATATTATCGGAAGAGGCTATAAGCAGATATCTGGATGAAAAATATGAGATAAATGTATTCCAGGAAATAACAAGTACAAATGATGTTCTAAAAAAGATGGCTGTAACAGAGCATTCTCCACAGGGAACAGCAATAGTATCCGATTATCAGCTTGGAGGCAAGGGAAGAATGGGAAGAAGTTTCTATTCCCCAAAGGGTACCGGATTGTACTTAAGTATGCTGCTTAGACCCGACGGTTCTGTAATTGACAATCTTATGCTTACTGCCCAGTCGGCGGTTGCAGTCTACAGAGCGATAAAGAAGGTTACCGGTATAGAGCTTTCGATAAAATGGGTAAACGATCTATATTACAATGGAAGAAAGATATGCGGAATACTCTCCGAAGGGCAGGCAAGTATGGAGTCCGGTAAGATGGAATACATAGTTGTAGGTATAGGCATTAATATTTATGAGCCTGAAGAAGGATTTCCGGAGGATATAAAGAATAAAGCCGGATCCATTCTCGGAAAAAGATCGGAAGGTCAGCAGATAGATAGAAATGAACTGGCTTCAGAAATAATAAGGGAATTCTATGATCTTGCAGAAAAAAGAACATTGGCACCTGAATATATAGAGAAAAACATTGTTCCCGGACATGATATTCTGGTTATAGACGGACAAAAAGTACGTAATGCACATGCAGTGGGTATATGTAAAGACGGGACTTTAGAGATAATTGAAGCTGACGGAAGTAAAAATACGCTGGTATTTGGTGAGGTTTCGGTCAGAATAAACGATAAAAACGAAATGATCTGATAAATATTGTTCTCGATATTTTATAGAACGATATCAGTGATTTTTGATGCTTACATCAGATATGATTTATTATATACAATGGTAATGAGGCAAGGATTATGAGTGAGAAAAACGTTAGAAGTACAAAGAGAAAGAAAAAGCAGGAAGCAACACTTGTTGGTGACTTATTCAAAATACTATTCGCAGTATCAATGTTGGTTGTTGCTATATTGATTGCATTTTTTGTTTTCAAAAATGTTGATGGGTTCTCTCTTCCTGATTTAAAAGTTACCATAGCCGAAACAAGTGAACCTGTTACAGTGACTGTGGCTCCGACAGAGTCTGTTACGGAGACAAGCAAAATAAGCGTTACGGTTTCACAATCCGAAGAAGTGAAAGCTGATACCGAAGAAGTTGAAAAAAATATTGAATCAGCCGAGGCTTCAGTGGAGGCGGAAGAATCTGAGAGTAAGGAAGAGAAAACAGAAAGCAGGGAATCAGAAGAAACAATTGAAGATTCTGAGAATGAGACTAAGGAGTCAAAGGCAGAAAAGAAAAAGCAGAGTACTGATGAAACAATAGAAGACAGAGATTATGAGGAGTCTGATTATACAGATGAAGCAGAAAAACCTCGTATAATACCTGAAAATGTAGAAAACGGAATAATAACAGAGGGGCCTGTTGCCGGAAATTCTACAGAGGCAGAAGGTCCCGGGTCATCAAACAGCGGAGTTGAGATAAGTAACGGAGGTCCTGTTGTCCTGGATTGATGGACTAAATAATCAGGATAATCAAGAGGAACAGATGATATATTATTTATTCGGCAAATCAGCCAGTGGAAAAGATACAATATATAAAAAACTAAAAGAATTGAAGCCTGAATGGAAGGAAGTTACGCCCTATACGACAAGACCAATTCGTGAAGGAGAAACTGAAGGAGTTGAATATCATTTTGTAAGTAATGAACAGATGGATCAATTCAGGAAAGAGGGTAAGATAATCGAGGAAAGAGTGTATCAGACTGTATATGGCCCATGGAGATATGGAACAGTGGATGATGGACAGATACAGCTTTCCGGTGAATCTGATTATCTGATGATAGGAGTTCTTGAAAGCTATATAAGTACAAGGGATTACGTCGGAGAAAAAAATATCAGACCTATATATATAGAAGTACCGGATGAGATCAGGCTTGAAAGAGCAAAACGACGTGAAATGCTGGAAAAGAATCCTAAACTGGATGAAATGATGAGACGTTTTGAGGCAGACAACAAAGATTTTTCGGAAGAAAAACTGGAAAAAGCGGGAATAAGGAAACGTTACAGAAATATCGTAATAGAAGATTGTATAGATGAAATCATTAAGGATACCAGAGAATAATATATATAATGCATATTTAATTGAAGGTGAGGACATGGAGCTCATAAAGTCATCTGCGATTAAATTTGCAGAAAAGCTGTTGCTTAGGGATGCTTCGGATGAGGATTCTGATGCTGTGCCTATTTATGAGGAAAGAGGCTATGAAAGCAGAGATGAATGGGAAGACAGTGTAAGAAAAAGGGTTAGTAACAATGAACATCCGGATCTTATAATCATAAGGCCGGACAAGCCTGAAGATAATCCAACTACAGTTTCGGTAGGTAATATTCGAAACAATATCAACGGAACAGTTGAGATTAGACCTTATGAAGCACTATACAAGATATATGTGATCGAACATGCGGAATGCATGAACCAGCAGGCACAAAATGCACTTCTTAAAACATTGGAAGAACCTCCAAAGTATGTTGTCATAATGCTTTTGGCAGCCAATTCGGATGCGTTTTTACCTACTATTCTGTCCAGAGTTATCGAGATAAAGGCCGGAGAACGGGATGTAAAAGCAGTTATCAGTGATATGATATCCGAAGAGTGGTCCAGAGAAACGGTCCATTTTTTGTCTGAAATAGGATTCAGGAACGGTAAAGAGATCCTTGATTTTACAGATAAGATAATAAAGGAGTGGAAAGTACCCTTAAGTACTTTCCTGTGTTTTATTGAAATTGTTTTAAGAGATGTGTTATGCTATAAAAGCACGTCTAAAATAGAACTTATATATGGTCAGGAGATAGCTCAGGATATCATTAAGATGTCTACATCTATGAGCTATGAGAAGCTGGGATGTGCAAGTGACAATATAGAAAAAGCTTTCAGAGATCTTCCTTTAAATGTAAATAAGGAAATATTAATTGAAGATTTCTTATTAAAGCTTAGACAAAATTATTAAAAGATAATAAAATTTCAGTACCGGAGTTTTATGATTTTGGTACTGATATTTTTAGTTTATACAATTTCATAAATGAATAGTCAGGATATACAGACTGACATTTTTTTATTGTTACATTCATAGGTATAAAAGAAAGTAAGGAATATATGACAGAAGTAATAGGCGTAAGATTCAGAACAGCCGGAAAAATATATTATTTTGCCCCGGGAGAAATCAAGTTTGTAAGGGGTGATCATGCCATAGTAGAAACCGCAAGAGGAGTCGAGTACGGTTTTGTTGTTATGGGAAATAAGAATGCAGAGGATGAAAAGATAATTCAGCCTTTGAAGCCGGTTATACGAAAGGCTGTATCAGAGGATGATATTCTTCATGAGGAGAATAAACTTAAGGAGAAGGAAGCATTCAAGATCTGTCAGGAAAAAATACACAAGCACAATCTTGATATGAAGCTCATAGATGTTGAATATACTTTTGATCGGGGAAAAGTATTGTTTTACTTCACTGCAGATGGAAGAGTGGATTTCAGAGCTTTGGTAAAGGATCTTGCATCAATTTTCAGGACCCGCATTGAATTAAGACAGGTGGGAGTGCGTGATGAAACAAAGATTCTGGGTGGCTATGGAGCATGCGGAAGACCTCTGTGCTGTCATACCTTCCTGTCGGATTTTGCTCCTGTTTCCATAAGAATGGCAAAAGAACAGGGACTCAGTCTCAATCCTGCAAATATTTCCGGAGTTTGCGGAAGATTGATGTGCTGTCTTAAAAACGAAGAAGAAGTGTACGAATTTTTAAATTCAAGACTTCCGTCCATGGGTGATTATGTTACAACACCAGATGGTTTAAAGGGAGAGGTAACTTCGGTTTCTGTACTCAATCAAAAGGTTAAGGTTATTGTTAATCTTGAAAATGAGGATGAAAAAGAGCTTAGGGAATATAAGGTATCTGAGCTTAAGTTCAAGCCTCGTAAAAAGAACAATACCGGAAATGATAAGAAGTCAGAGGGAAAGAACGGAAATCACAACAGCGGTAAGGGCGGAAGAAATAATCCGGCTGCACGTGATGAGGATGATATTGAGGCATTGGAAAAGCTTGAAAGAAGCGATCCAAAGTCAGGACTGGATGATTGATTTCTCCTTTTTACAGGCATAATCCGGCTTACCGTTTGTCTTAGTATGGCTGATATGAAGAGTTGATTTGCAATGGCTGAGAGAATAGACGATTTACAGTGTAACGGATACAGAATAATACAGGATACAGATGGGTTTTGTTTTGGAATGGATGCGGTGCTGCTTGCCAATTATGCATTATCATCCGTGAACAGTGAAACTAAATTGCTTGATTTGTGCAGCGGCACCGGAATAGTTCCGCTTCTTATAGCTGCAAAGACCGAATGTGCTGAATTGACAGGTATAGAGCTTCAGGCAGATGTGGCAGATATGGCCGGAAGATCAGTGAAGCTTAATCATCAGGAAGGACGGATGAAGATAATACAGGGGGATCTCAGAGATATTAAGAAGATGGGACTTGATTCAAGTATGAATGTTGTCACATGTAATCCTCCGTATATGAATGCAGGATTGAAAAATGTCACAGACAGAAAGCTTATATCCCGCCATGAAGTTATGTGTACTTTGGCGGATGTGTGTTATGCCGCGACGTATACATTGAAATCCAACGGGAAGTTCTTTATGGTGCACAGACCTAATCGTCTTGTGGATATATTCACTGAATTACGTAAGGTTCATTTGGAGCCGAAGAGGATGAGACTGGTGTATCCATATGCAAACAGCGAAGCAAATATGGTTTTGCTGGAGGCGGTGAAGGGTGGAAGAACACAATTGACAGTGGAAAAGCCGCTTGTTGTGTATAAAGATAAAAATATTTATACAGATGAAATAGTCAGTATTTATGCTGTTTCATGATGAAAAATGTAGTCTGAAATGCGACTATGGTCGTTTTTCAGACATTCTCAAGAAAAATCAAATATGTTAGGCTTCAGGCATGGGAAATATTAAGGAACGGTTTTCGTTGATTTTAATATGTCCCGTGCCTTTTTAATTATTTTGATGAAATGAACCGGTCATAAATCAGAAAGGAGAAAATTTCATAATATGGGAGGACTGAGAAAGTATGAAGGTAAGCTTTCAAACTTAATTGTCCGGTCACATACGAAATCCAGTGGACTCTGTACGTATGTGGCTCATGGAGGTAAAAATGTGAATGCATTTTTTGCATTTGTATCTGCAGGGTTTACGCTGCTATTATTTTTGATTGCAGTTTATGCTTTAATCTGCTCTTTTAAAGAACAATGCAACGGAACTCCGTTTTTTCTGTTTGGATGGAAGCCGGTAATTGTATTATCCGATTCGATGGTACCAACTTATTCCTCAGGGGAAATAGTACTGGTAAAGGAAAAGAAGGATGCGCCTGAGCTTAATGAAATAGTGATGTTTAAGCAGAAAAACTACGGAATGAATACATATGTTACACACCGAATCGTAGGAATGGATACCAATGGATATATTACAAAGGGTGATGCCAATAACTCCGAGGATCCGGGAAGAATTAAAGAAAAAGATATAATCGGAACAGTGGAATATGTATTGTTTTAAACAAATCAGTAAGGAATATAAGGTAAATTAATATGAATAAAAAAAGAATTGCAGCAGTATCAGTAACGATGCTGGCAATGTTGTCGGCATTAACAGGAACATACGCCTATTTTACAGATAAGAAGAGTCTGGATATATCGGCAAGAACTTCCAATCTCGATATAGAAATAGATGACAGTAATTTCAGTGATGAAAATGTTGCTGATATGCTGCCGGGTGACAGAAGAGAAATCAGTTATATCGTATCAAATTTAGGTGATGCGGATGCTCTTGTATTTTCTGAAATCACGCTGATTTCATCTGTGCCTATGGATGATACGGTAGAATGGTTCATACAGGATACACATGGAACACTCATGGATGAGGATAGACAGGTTGGTTCTGAAATGGAAGGAGGAGAATATGTTGATGATGTTACAATCGAAGAGTTGATGGAATCAAATATTAAATTTGTGTCACTGACTGAAAACAGAACAAAGGCAAAGTTTATAGTTAATAACGGTCTTCTTCGAACAGGAGAATCAAGTCCTGTGGATTTATATCTTACTTTAGGCCTTAATGCAGGAAACAGTTTTATGAACAGCAGATGTGAAGTGAAAGCTGATGTGTACGGAATACAGTATAGAAATACAGATGAAGATCTTACATGGGAGTTTATAAAAGACACAGCTTGTGCCAACAGCGAGCCGGAAAGCCCATAATATAAAATGAATATTAAAAAAATACTCTTGATAATATACATAGTGTTAATGTCTACATGCGGTGCAAGTGCCAGCTATGTGGAAAAGGAGCATAAAAGTATCAATGCACGTGCAGCAGGAATCGGATTTAATGAAAATACGGCGACAGAATCACAGATAACATATGTAATTACCAGAGAAATCAATGTGGATAAAATAGTATTAAAGGCATCTCCCAGCGAAATATAACACTTAAATCATTCAAAAGAAAAAGAAGAATTACATAATACCAAGAATATCCAAGGCTGATATGCTATACTGAAGCATGTTATATTAATTAGGAAGAAAACTTTAAAAAATCAAATATAAATATGGACAATAATAAAGTCACACAACAAAAAAGTTCCGTTTTATTAAGATGAATAAGTTTGCAGAATTGATAGGAGTACATTTTCGGTATGGATAATATTGAGCTTGGAGACATTATTACAGTGAAAAAGAAACATCCCTGCGGTTCTGCAGAGTGGGAAGTGCTGAGAGTCGGTGCTGATATACGTCTTAAGTGCCTGGGCTGTGGCCATATGCTCTTATTACCTAGATCCAAAGTCAGCACTATGATCAGAAAGGTCAGAAGACCATGATAAAATAAATTTCATAATAAGAAAAAATAAAAAAATAATTTAAAGAATAAAAAAGCTTGCATTATTTCAGCTTCTTTGTTAGTATTCTGTTCTGTATCTATAAATTCCTTGTTTCCGCCTTATTTGCGGAAGCCAGAGACCAAAAGGAGGTAAAGCAGATGAACAAATATGAATTATGTGTTGTTCTGAGTGCGAAGCTCGAAGATGAGGAGAGAACAGCTGCTCTCGAGAAGATTAAGGGATATATCACCCGTTTCGGTGGCACTGTTGGAGAGAACATCCAGGAGTGGGGCAAGAAGAGACTTGCATATGAGATTCAGCATATGAAGGAAGGCTTCTACTATTTCATTCCATTTACAGGTGATTCCAATACTCCGAATGAGCTTGAGAGCCACATTCGCATTATGGAACCAGTTATCAGATATCTTGTTGTTAAGCCAGAAGCTGAGACAGAGGCTGTAGCTCCAGAAGCTGCTGCAGAAGAGAAAGCTGAATAAGCTAGCGGAAAGCGAGAACAAAAATGAACAAAGTTATCCTAATGGGTAGATTAACCAGAGATCCTGATGTGAGATATTCACAGGGTGAAGGCTCCATGGCAATTGCGAGATATACACTGGCGGTTGACCGTCGTGTTCGCAGAGATGGAAATGCTCAGGACCAGCAGACAGCAGATTTTATCGGCTGTGTTGCTTTCGGAAAATCCGCTGAGTTTGCGGAGAAGTATTTACATCAGGGAACAAAGATTGCCGTTGAGGGAAGAATCCAGACCGGAAGCTATACTAATAAGGATGGTCAGAAGGTTTATACAACAGATGTTGTTGTAGAGAATCAGGAGTTCGCAGAGAGTAAGAATGCTTCAAACGGAAACGGTGGAAGCTATTCAGGTGGCAGAGGTTATGATTCCGGAAGCCATATGTCCTCACAGCAGGGCGGAAGCTCAATCGGTGATGGTTTTATGAATATACCTGATGGGGTAGAGGACGAGGGACTCCCGTTTAATTGATCGTAGGGAAACCCTTGTGTATTTTACAAGGAGGATTAACCATGGCATTTCAGAAGTCAGATAGAAGTGGCTCAAGACCTAGAAGAGCCGGCGGTTTCCGTAGCAGAAGAAAGGTTTGCGTATTCTGCAGCGAGAAAGCAAAGCCTATTGATTATAAGGATGTAGCTACATTAAGAAAGTATATCTCTGAGAGAGGTAAGATTCTTCCAAGAAGAATTACCGGAACATGTGCTAAGCACCAGAGAGCTATCACTCTTGCAGTTAAGAGAGCAAGACATGTAGCACTTCTTCCATATCAGGTAGATTAATTTCAGATTTGATATTATATATTGAATTTGAAATCTTCGGATAAGGTATATAAGAAAAGCTATATTGAGACCATCACAGCGGTTTACACCATGTGATGGTCTTATTTTCATATCATGTTATTTATGTTATAATGTTCCCCAAAGTGTTAACTATTTGGAGATGAAAAATGAGCATAAAAAATCCGAAGAGTTTAATCGAAAGGTATTTTTCATGGCCTTTTATTTTGATCATGATCATAGTGATCGCCAATATCATTCTGGCCTTTACAGTACCATATGCAGCTTTTGTTTTATCACCGTTTATTGTGATATATATAGCTGCGGCAACATATATTTATGTGACGAGAAAAACCAAATTACATGCTGCCCTGCAGGCTTATGCCATGGGAGCAAGTGATGTTCATTCAGAGCTCTTCAATGAGATGCCTACACCTTATTGCATGGTTGATGAAAACGGATACGTTCTCTGGGGGAACAGACGATTTGAAGAAATAGTCGGAAATGACAGAGCAGCCGCAAGTAATATCATGCAGATGTTCCCTAATATCCATGAAGACATGTTTCTTAGGGATGACGTGACTCTTGAAATTCATTCGGACTACCAGGGAAGAAAGTATCTTGTGGATCTGATCAGAACCAAGGTCACTACAGAGAATGGAAACATGCCGTCACTGTATGATCCTGAAATGAAAACCATTGCAGTCTATCTAAGGGATGAGACCGAGGAAACTCAGCTGAGATTTGCCCTTGACCGTGAGCATATCGTTATCGGACTAATATATATCGATAACTATGAAGAGGTTCTTGAGCAGACCGAGGAAGTAAGGCGTTCTCTTCTTACCGCTCTTATAGACAGAAAGATAAATCGTTATATTTCATCCGTAAGCGGACTCACAAAGAAAATAGAAAAAGATAAATACTTCTTTATATTGAAGGAACAGTTTCTGTCAAAGATGCTTGATGACAGATTTTCGATTATGGAAGAGGTTAAGCAGGTTAACATCGGAAATGAGCTTGCAGTTACCATAAGTATAGGTTTGGGATATGGAGCTGAAACATATGCCCAGAACTATGAGTATGCCAGAACTTCCATGGATATGGCCTTGGGAAGAGGCGGAGATCAGGCCGTTGTAAAGTCAAATGAAAGCATTACTTACTTTGGCGGTAAGGCCCAGACTCAGGAGAAGGTCACAAGAGTAAAGGCAAGAGTAAAGGCCCAGGCCTTTAAGGAACTTCTTGAGTCAAGAGATAAGGTCATCATCATGGGACATGCAAACAGTGATGTTGATTGTCTGGGAGCGTCTGTAGGTGTGTACCGTATGGCTACCACCCTTGGTAAAAGAGCCTATATTGTTGAGAATACAATTACATCTACCATTCTTCCGTTGAAGGAACGTTTCCTGCAGAATGATGATTATCCTGAGGATATGTTCATAACAGGACCTCAGGCTGTTCAAATGGTGGATAACAATACTGTCCTTGTTGTGGTAGACTGTAACAGACCGTCTATTATAGATGAACCTGAGCTTCTCAAGGTATGCAAGACCATAGTTGTGTTCGATCACCATCGTCAGGCCAGTGAGTCCATTCAGAATGCGGTACTGAGTTATTGTGAGCCTTATGCTTCAAGTGCCTGTGAAATGATTGCAGAGATGATGCAGTATATCGGAGACGGTATAAAGGTCAAGGGACCTGAAGCGGATGCCATGTATGGCGGTATAGTCATAGATACACAGGAATTTACAAATCAGACAGGTGTCCGTACATTTGAGGCAGCAGCATATCTGAGACGTTGTGGTGCGGATATTACAAGGATACGTAAGGTATTCAGAGAGAATTTTAAGGACTATCAGGCCAAGGCTATGGCGATTTCAAATGCAGAAATATACCGTAATTCTTATGCATTCAGTACTATTGAATCCAAGGGCCTTGAGAGTCCTACAGTTGTTTGCGCCCAGACAGCAAATGAGCTTTTGAATATCAGAGGAATAAAGGCAAGTATTGTACTTACTCTTTATAATGATATTATATATGTTTCAGCTCGTTCTATAGATGAGATGAATGTTCAGGTGCTCATGGAGAAGCTTGGAGGCGGAGGTCATCGTACTATCGCCGGAGCACAGTTCAGAGAAGGCAGTATACCTGAAGCTATGGACTCCGTTAAGGCAGCAATAGATGAAATGATAAAGGAAGGGGAAGCTTCATAATGAAAGTTATTTTATTAAAAGATGTAAAGTCTCTTGGAAAGAAGGGAGATATTGTTGAGGTATCAGAAGGATACGGAAGAAATTTTATCATTCCTTCAAAGACCGGCGTGATTGCCGATAATAAGAATTTGAATACATTAAAGCTTCAGAAGCAGAATGAAGATAAGATTGCGGCTGAAAAGCTTGCTGAGGCTCAGGCACTTAAGGAAAAGATAGAGCAGATAAAGCTTACCATTACAGTAAAGTCCGGAAAGGACGGAAGAACATTCGGCTCTGTTTCAACAAAGGAGGTTCAGGAGGCTCTGAAGAGTCAGTCCGGAATCAATGTTGACAAGAAGAAGTTTTCAGTAGATGTACCTATGAAAAATCTCGGAGGATATGATGTGAATGTTAAGCTTCACAAGGATGTGACAGCTGTTCTTCATGTGTCGGTAATCAGTGCCTGATCACTTTTTTAATATGTTTTATCAAAGGTTCCCCAAAAGGGAACCGATTTCATTTTATTTAGAGTAAGGAAGAAACAATGGCAGAAATGAATGAAAATATTCTGACCAGGGTAGTACCCCATAGTCAGGAAGCAGAGCAAAGCGTCATAGGTGCCATGCTTCGAGACAAGGAGGCTGTGTCCACAGCTGCGGAAATCCTCATTCCTGATGATTTCTATCAGAAGCAATACAGCCTGATGTTCGATGCCATGCAGGATCTGTATAATCATGATCAGCCTGTAGATATCGTGACATTATCTGAAAAATTAAAAAGTAATAATGTTCCTGCCGAGGTTTATGATATTTCTGTTATACGTGATATAGTGGTGTCGGTTGCAACAAGTGCCAATGTCAGATCCCACTGTAATATCGTAAAAGAGAAAGCTATTCTCCGAAGGCTCATAAGGGTTAATGAAGAAATTGCCAATATGTGTTATGCGGGAGAAGAGGAAGTAGATGATATCTTAGGTCAGACTGAACAAAAGATATTCAAGCTTCTTGAAACAAGAAACACCGGGGAATCCGAATCAATTGCCACAGTAGCTCTTAAGGTTCTTGATAATATTCAGGAGGCGGCTAAGAACGGAGGACAGGTAACAGGTGTTTCTACGGGATTCTATGATCTTGATTACAAAACGGCAGGACTTCAGAAATCGGATCTTATTCTGGTTGCGGCAAGACCCTCTATGGGTAAAACCGCATTTGTGCTTAATATTCTGGATACTGTGGGTGTACGCCAGCATAAACCATGTATGATTTTTTCACTGGAGATGTCACGTGAGCAGTTAGTAAACCGTATGCTTTCCATGGAGTCACTGGTAGATGCCGATAAGCTCAGAAAGGGTTCTTTGACGGATGAAGATTGGGGAGAACTCATAAATGCGGTGGATAAAGTATCGGATGCAAATATCATCATCGATGATACACCGGGCATAACAGTTACGGAGATGCGTTCCAAGTGCAGAAAGGTTAAGCTTGAGAAGGGGCTTGATCTTATAGTGATCGATTACCTTCAGCTGATGTCAGGTTCCGGAAGAGGAAGTGACAGCCGTCAGCAGGAGATTTCTGAAATTTCCAGATCTCTGAAGGCCATCGCAAGAGAGATGCAGTGTCCTGTTCTCGCACTTTCACAGCTTTCCAGAGCCTGTGAACAGAGACCCGATCACAGACCTATGCTTTCGGATCTTCGTGAATCCGGTGCCATCGAGCAGGATGCGGATATAGTTATGTTCCTGTACAGAGATGACTACTACAATAAGGATACAGAACATCCTAACGAAGCTGAGGTAATCATTGCAAAGCAGAGAAACGGTCCTATAGGAACTGTTACCCTGTTATGGCAGCCTCAGTACACAAGATTTGTAAATCAGGATCATTCCGGAAGAGACAGGGCTTATCAGGGATGATTTGATGTCGAAAAAATATATGAGGGATAGATGGATATGTCGGAATTAAATATGAAGACAGACATTAAACTTTTATAAAATATCCTTCATGGGTTTGCATTTTATAATTCTATAATATATTATCTGTGATTATATAAAGGAGGAGCCATTATGAAAATTGAAAGAATAGATGACAACTCCATCAGATGTACATTAACAAGCTTGGATCTTAGCTCAAGAAATATCAACCTGCGTGATATGACCTATGGTTCCGAAGCGGCAAAGCGTCTCTTCACTGAGATGATGCAGAAGGCTCAGAGTGAAGTAGGGTTTATTGCAGATAACGGACCTTTGATGATAGAAGCCGTTCCGCTTCAGGGCGGTTCTATACAGCTTGTTATATCTAAAGTTGATGATCCTGAGGAGTTGGATACGCGTTTCTCAAAGTTCACGCAGTCCGGTTCATCACAGAGCAGTTGGATTTCCCAGCTTGCAAGTGAAATTCTTGAAGGGGCTCAAGATATTATAAAGGAAATGAAAGAGGGCGGAAGCCGCGACAGACTTGGTGTCGGTGATGCCGGTTCACCTGATAAAGCTGACAGCCTTGACAGTTCCGAAAAAAATACAAATGATGAAGCTAAAAACTCTGCAGCAAAGAATGAAGATGTGGTAAAGGCTTACGTTTTCAAGACATTGGACCGCGTTATGGCTGCGGCCGCTGCCGTGGGAGAAGTCTATACAGGAGAGAATACTCTGTATAAGGATAACAAAGAAGGTAACTTCTATCTTGTACTTCATGCAGGCGAGGATGAAGCCAGTGCATTGAACAGAGCATCCAATCTGTTAAATGAATTTGGAAGAAAGCTTAAGGATAATGAGCTTTATGAAGCATACTTCAAGGAGCATTATGATGTTATCATTGAGTCAGACGCCATGCAGAAGCTGAGAAGTATTTGATGCTGGTTTGAGGGGTTTGTGTTATAACATTCTGGAGAACATAATACCAGTATTGCAAAAGATTGTGAGGAGATATACAACTATGGTTACAGTAACAAAGGATATGAAAATCGGAGACCTGCTTCAGTTAAATGAGATGATTGCGCCGTTTCTTATGCAGAACGGTATGGGATGTATCTACTGCCCGTCTTCCATCTCAGAGTCACTTGAGGAGGCTTGTATGGTTCACGGTATAGACAGTGATATGCTTACTGCTGATCTTAATGATGTTCTTCGTGAGTATGAGGAGTATCAGAACGGTAAGGTTGAAGAGGTTGCTGAGAGCAATTGATCAGATCATTTTATTTAGAATAAAAGAATCAAAAAACTTCGTCGCATGAATCATCTGCGGCGAAGTTTTTTTGTTAAAAAGTATAAGTGTCAAAAGTAGACATTGAAACCTTCCGCGGAGGGCGAGAGACAGACTTTTGACACTTATGTCATATTATAAGGTTGTGATCAGAAATACGGTAATCGGATTTGCCGGATCAGTGGGATTTCATGGAAAGACCACCGCTCAGCAATTCACCTGTGATATTGGCCAGTTCATGCGGCGTTTCGTTCATTCCGCTGGAAAACCAATACTGCAGCAGGCTGATACAGCCGCCTACCACAAATGCATAGTAGCTGTCGAACTGATTGATCCCCTGTTTACGGACAATGATGGACCAGTCAGTGAGACACTTTTCTCTTACCAGTTCTTTTAATCTGTTCAGGAACTTTATGTCTCCGTTCTCTCCTATGAGAATTCTTACAAAGTTGGCATTCTCTTTGCACAGATTGTAAACTCCCTCAAAAATACGAGTTGGATCATTGGAAACAGTATTTTCATCAAATTCACTTATGGTTTCATGAAGTTCGGCTAAAAGATCGTTCTCGGATTGTTCCAGAAGATCAAATACATCCTTATAGTGAAGATAAAATGTACCTCTGTTTACATCTGCAAGATCCGTAAGTTCTCTAACGGAAATATCCTTAACTCTCTTTTTTTCCATAAGCTGAGCAAGTGCGGATTTTAATGCAGACTGGGTCTTTCTGATTCTGCGGTCCATGGAATCAGAGCTTTTTTTGGGAACTGTCATAGCAGTGACCTCTCTAATATAAAAAATAAAAAAATAAGTAAAAATACAATTCAAATAGTGAGATAATAAACAGAAATCATAAATGTGTACAAAAACAAACTAAATGATGAAAATTGACTATTGCCAATCAGAATACTTATTTCTAAAATGAATCTATCACATAAATGAACATGTGTCAATAAACAGAAAATTGTTTGTAAACAAACTTGTTTCAATTATGATACAATATGTGTGATAGCGTTATATAGATAATAGGCTTATCAGAGGGTCCGATAGTATGAATTTTTTTAAGGGAAAGAAAAAGGCAGTTGTCTCAAAGGCTGAAAAAGCAGTTAAGGCAATCAAGATAGCTAAGAGAGGAAATGTTGCAGATTTCATTGTGGATCACAATATAGGGATCCGTAACCTTATCATAGTTCTGGTAGTGATTTTTGCTATCTGCTATCCGTTTGTATCGGTAAATTATGATCTTACAAAGTATCTGCCCAATGATGTTGATTCAAAAATTGCAATCAACAAAATGAGGGAAGTTTTTGGATATCCGGGAACCGGCAGATTGATGCTTAAGGATGTTTCGCTGTATGAAGCAAAGCAGTATAAAAATCAGATTGAAAAGATAGATGGAGTAGATCAGGTAGTTTGGTGTGATACAACAACTCAGGTTTACGGATCATCTGAATTTATAGATTATGACAAGATTGATGATTATTATGAAGACGGATATGCGGTTATGGATATCACCTTTGTTGAGGGTGATACCTCAAAGCGTACGCACAGAGCCATAAGTGACATTGATAAGCTTATAGGAGACAGGGGTTCTCTTGTAGGTATGTCTCCTACTAATAAATTTATAGAGGAAAATGTTAAAAAGGAGATGGCTCAGATAATGGTCATCGTTGTTATCCTTATTTTTTTCATTCTTCTTTTTACCACCACATCATGGTTTGAACCGGTACTGTTTCTTACTGTTATAGGATGTGCCATAGCGATCAATAAAGGATCAAATATTTTTTTAGGGGAGATATCCTATATTACGAACAACATAAGTGATATCCTTCAGCTTGCTACATCCATGGATTATTCGGTTTTCTTACTTCACTCATATGAGAGACAGAGGGAAGCAGGTCTCAATAAGGAAGAGGCTCTAAAGGTTGGCCTTATGGGTACCATAACAACTATTCTTGCATCATCCCTTACGACTTTCTTTGGATTTATAGTTCTGGTTTTCATGAGATTCAGCATCGGTTGGGATATGGGAATAGTTATGTCAAAGGGTATCATATGTTCCTTGCTCATGGTTATTTTCCTTATGCCTTCATTGCTTCTAAGCTGGTCCGATAAAATAGATCAAACCAGGCATAAACCATTTTTACCAAGCTTTCATGGTCTCAGTATCGTTGTAAACAAGATAAGTCCGGTGCTTCTTATCGTTTCTCTGTTAATCGCAGGACCGATATATATAGCTCAGGGAATGAATGATTTCAAGTATGGTCCGGACGCTACGGGTGCAGGACCCGGAACATCAATGTATGAGAATTCTGCAGAGATAGATGCAAAATTCGGAAGATCAAATCTTTTGGTTGCGATTTTTCCTGATACAGACCGTTTAAAAGAAAAAGAGCTTTGTGACGAACTTAAGGATCTGGAGTATGTAAAGAAAGTGATGGGAATGGAATCCTATCTTCCTGATGGTACACCGGAGGACTTTCTGCCCGGTTCAGTTACGGAACTTTTCCATAAGGACGGATATGCAAGATTACTTATTTATATTAAGACTAAGCCTGAGTCGACCACCGCATTCAAATACAGTCAGGAAGTTTCGGACATTATAAAAAGATATTATCCTGGCGAAGCATATATAACCGGAAATACACCAACTACTATGGATATGGAGACGGTTCTCATACCTGATTATAATCTGGTAAATGCATTGGCGATGATCAGTATATTTATAGTTGTTGCCATTTCATTCAAGTCTGTGGTGATGCCTATAGTTGCCATGGTTCCGATCATGATGGCTATTTATGTGAACATGTCCATACCTTACCTTCAGGGAAATGAAATAATATTTATCGCTTACGCAGTTGTGTCCTGTATTCAGCTTGGTTCAACCATCGACTATGCGATTTCTTCAACTGAAAGTTATCTGCAGTCCAGAGGAAGGGAGTCGGATAAGAGGATTTCAGCCCGTATGATGACTGAGCTTAGTTTTCCTTCCATACTCACTTCGGGAGTTATCCTTATAGTATGCGGATATGCCATAAGTATCAAATCATCAATTCCTGCCATAGGTCAGGTAGGGCATCTGGTTGGAAGAGGAGCTATATTCTCTGTGATATTTGTTACATGTCTCATGCCTACATTACTTAAGATGGCGGACAGACTAATAACGGGCACCTTCCTTTCAAGACATGAAAGACGTAAGCAGATGCTAAAACAATTTAAAGAGTATTTGCATGAGAGAAGAAGAGCACGTAATGCTGAAAAGAATAAATATAAAGAAGTAGAAGATATTACGGAAGAAATGAACAGACATAACAGAAAAAATGATTTTATGGAAGAGGAGTGAAGACGATGAGAAAGCATTTGACAGGAAAGAGGGTTAAAAGAACCGCAGCTTATACTGTGCTTTTGAGCTGTCTTTCAACGAATATACTATTTGCACCTATGACGGTCTATGCAGGAAGAGCCAGGGCGGAAGTAGATGAGACCATGTATCTGAATCTTGATTACTATGGAGCGGTAAGCAAGGCGAACGTGGTTAAAGGCATAAATTTTAATGGAGTGGAAAGCTATACTGATTTTGGTGATTACATAAGCATTACCAATATGTCAGACGGTCAGAAGCCAGATTACAGTAAAGGCTCTGTGACCTGGCAGAAGTATAATGCCGGAAAATTCTATTTTGAAGGAACCCTGAAACCTGAATCAGTAGAGATTCCATGGAAGTTTGATATCACCTACAAGCTTAACGGTGTTGTTACGGATGCAGATAAGATAGCGGGACAGTCTGGTCTTGTGGAAATGGATATCGATGCTTATCCAAACGACAAAGTGTCTGATTATATGAAGAACAATATGATGCTCATCGTAGCGGTTCCTGTGGATGTGCAGAAATGTTATTCAGTAGATGCTCCGGATTCACAGACAGCAACTCTTGGACAGTATACAGGCATAGTTTTTGAAGCACTGCCGGGTAAAGAGGGACACTTCACCGTAAGACTTGGTACAGAGAAATTTGAGACAGTGGGAGCTATCTTTATGATGAGTCCCGGAACTGTGGGGGACCTTTCAAAGATAAAAGAAATAAAAGAGATAAAAGATGATTTCAGGGATGATACCAATGCCATCATGGATGATTTTGACGATGTGCTTGACGGAGTCACAAATGTTCAGACACAGCTCGATCTGACTAACAGGATGCTTGCAAGTCTCCAGTCAGGAAAGGATAAGCTTCACGGCAATGCCCAGGTTATCTTTAACGGAAACGATGTAGCCATACAGGATCTCAGGGATCTGCAGAGTACACTTGAACCTGTAAATGAGGATTTAAAGACCACACAGTGGATGGTATATGATATCAATTCCAACCTTAATAATCTGGATAAGGATCTCATGGATGCAAGCTCAAAGCTCAGTACTTTGAATAAGAGATTAAAGCAGCTGGGTTCATCCATGAGCGGAACGAGTATTTCAAATCTGGATATAGAGGATCTTAGCAATGATGCAAAGAATGCTATTGACAGTCTGGATGATGTGGTAACGGGAATAAACAAGGCTACCAATAATGCAACTACAGAATCCAACAGAAACAGGATAAAGGCAAGTGCGTCAGAAATAATTACGGATGCCGCTCTTGATGATACTGCGAACAGTCAGGGAATCGACAGATTAAATTCTAAAGAGAAGAGTCTTATTGCGGCGGTTTCTGAAATCATGGGTGATAACTTACCGAGTATTGATGCCAAGACCCTCGCTCCTATACTGGCAGTTGCTGATTCAACCGACAGTCAGATAGCATCAGATTCTGATACCGAAAAAGCAAGGTATATAGCATACATAAGTGCCCATGAGAATGAACTGAAAGAAATGCTTCAGAAAACTCAGAAGGCAGAGTCTGAAATGGCTAATCTCGAAGCTCTTATGAATTCTGAAGGTGATGAAGCAAAAAAGGCTATGTACCAGGCTGCATTAAATAAATATCAGCAGGGACTCAAAGAATCACAGGAGGCATTTGAAAAATCAACCGGCCTTAAAGTAGATAAATTAAATAAATATGCATATGTTATGCAGAATGTAAGTGATAGTAATAAGCTTTCGGCAAGCAGGTATTCCGGAACGCTTGATTCATTACAATCTCTCAGGAAAAACACCAAGACCCTTGCCAATGAAACTATTGCAACAGATAAAGAGGTGAATGATCTTGCTGACAGCCTCCATTCCCTTACAGAAGCCATTTCAAATATCAGAGAGGCAAACGGAGATTTGTTCACATCAGAAGAGACGGATGAACTGATAGATTCCATAAATAATGTTATATCAGATCTTGACGATATCATGGACGACGGCGGAGCGGTAGCATTTCAGGCTGCAAGAACTCTGAATACAGTAAGAACAACTATTGCGGATATAGATGGACTCATAGGAATCATGAATGCTTACTATGAGGATGTACAAAGAACCTTTGAGGATTCCGAGAATGTTATAGTTGAGATGGAGAAGACATCACAGGATGCAGCATCTGCTCTTCAAAATGTAAACAATGTTCTTCGTTCAGCGGAACCTGATTTCAATGCTGCAGCAGATGCAGGTCTTGAAGCGGGAAGACAGGCGGTTGAAAATACACAGGATATCGTGGACAGTACAAAGCACCTGAAGACTACAGGAAGGAAGCTGAGAGATACCATCAACAATAAGCTGGATGAGGAGGAAGCAGACAACAATTTCCTCAATATGGATCCGGATGCTCCGAAGGTTTCTCTTACAAGTACAAATAATCAGGAACCGACATCCATATCCATAGTATGCCGTTCCGAGGAAATCTCTGCGGATGATCCTGCTGCAAAGATTCTTGACAGTGAAATAGCTGATCCTGCAACGACACTTCTTCAGAGAATAAAGGCGGTATTCGTAAAATTGTGGAGCGGAATCTGCTCTGTTTTTGGAATTGAGTAAGGAGGCTATGATGAAAAAAGGACTGTTAAAAGTGTTAGGACTGTGCAGTGCTGTAAGCATTTGCACTGCCTTTCCCGGATTTGCGATGGTGAAAAATGTAGAGATCAATGCGGTTCTTGATTCAATTTCAGAGCCGGATGCCGGAATCTGCTTTTTTCCGGAGTACGAGGTCAGTGACGAGGATGACATTGACACTGTGATAGTTGCCGATGCCACAAGTATAAAGAACAACAATCCTACGATTCCGGCTACCATAAATGTTACCATTACAAGCAGCTCAGGTGCACTTGATGATGATTTGAAAATCACCGGTACAGGCATCAGAACCACGTATGTGGATGTGGTATCCGTAGATAACACGGAGGCCAGGGGAAGGCTTCTGGTTTACCCTATGTATGAGCTTACTGCACCGGACAATATGGTTATCGATGTGGCAAATTCCCAGGTAAAGTGGGATGAAGTGAAGTATGCAGGAAAGTATGAGGTAGTTATCAGCTATCTTGATAAAAACGGCAATGTAAAGACTCTTCATCATACTACCGAAAAAACCTACTATAATATAAGCAATGCCATTAACAATGCTTATAACGGACAGTTTGGTGTAGCAGTACGAGCCATACCTACAGATGAGCAGGGGTATGTGGATGCCTCCATTGATGCTTCAGGGAAGGCTGTATGGACAGGCATGGATGTATCACTGGCAGATGAATATGAGGTTCGCATCAGTTATACAGATGCGAACGGAAAAAAGATCACCAGGAAGTATCGTACCAAGGAGACCAGTCATGACGTGTCCGGGTATATCAATTCAGCTCAGACGGGAACACTAAAGGTGACTGTTCGTGCAATTCCAAAGAGAAATGATGCAAAGTATTACAATATAGCTATTTCGGATTGGGCTAATGTCGGAAGCTATGTAGCTGACACCAGTGATTACGATGTGGATGATAAATGGGATTTTCTCAGTGATTACAAATCAACCGTTGACGGCAACTTTGCAACCAATGTAAAGAGCAGCGGAACATATAACAGTGTGTATGCCGGATCACTGGGTTCAGGGGACGCCAATGCATTCTGGAAAAGAACTGCATATAAGTGGCAGTACATAGTAGACGGGGTTCCGTATAATCAGGGATGGAAGCAGATAAATGGCAGATGGTACTATTTTGATGCCGACAGCTATATGCATACAGGCTGGCTTGAGCTGAACGGTGCGTGGTATTATCTGGAGTCAAAGGTTGGCTCAGATGCCGGAGTTATGTGCACCGGAACCAGGGATATAAACGGAAAAACCTATATTTTCGGAAATGACGGTGTGTGCACAAATCATTGACGGTTAATATGGGAGAATCGGGATGTTCCGGGAAGTATTTCTTTATAAAACAATCCGGTGTCTCCTGTGGAAATCTGTATAAAAGAAAAGATAAAGGCATGGTGCTTTGATGGTATATATCATCAGGCGCCATGTTTTTTGCTATAAGGCCGCGAAACCCATAGCATGTGTACATGGAACCCGCAGAATTTCAGACATAATTATTCATTATATAAAATGCATTAACAATTATATAATTTAAAGATATACTAATATGACCAGATATGAAAAGGAAAGGACAAAGGCGTCTTAAAATTATGAACGATAATAAGCATTGGTTTTTAAAAGGATTAAAACACGGAGTGCCTATTGCGGCAGGATATTTTGCTGTTTCCTTTGCGCTCGGTTTTACAGCGGGAAATGCGGGACTTACAGTGTTCCAGGCCACACTTGCCAGTCTTCTTTGCAATGCCTCTGCCGGAGAGTATGCCGGTTTTACGGTTATAGCATCAAAGGCCGGGTATGTGACTATGGCTGTAATTACAGCTATCGTTAATGCAAGATACCTTCTTATGTCTGCAGCCCTTTCTCAAAAGCTTCCCGAAGATACAAAGCTTCCACACAGACTGCTGGTGGGCTTTTGGATCACTGATGAGATTTTCGGTGCATCGGTCATGGTTCCCGGAAAGCTTAATCCGTTTTACAATTACGGTCTTGCAATTTGTTCCCTGAGCTTTTGGGCACTTGGCACCGGATCAGGAGTTATAGTGGGAAATATCGTACCTCCTGACATTGTCAGTGCTCTGGGAGTTTTGCTTTACGGAATGTTTCTTGCCATAATCATTCCTCCTGCAAGGAAAAATGTCATAGTTCGTATACTTGTTTTCTTCTCCATGGCCGCCAGCTTCATTTGTTCAAAGATGCCGGTTATTTCCGGGTTAAGTGACGGAACCAGAATAATCATTCTTACTGTAGCTATTTCCGGTGCTGCAGCAGTACTGTTCCCTATAAAGAACAGAGAAAATTCAAAGATCAAAAAGAGCCTGAATAAGAAGAGTAAAGATGATTCCGGAGAAGAGGAAGAAACAGAGCCTTCTTTTTCAAAAGCGGAGATGAAGGAGGCAAAAAATGCATAACAACTATGTATATATTCTGGTCATGTTCGGTGTATCATTTTTGATCCGGGTGCTTCCGTTGACGCTGATTCGAAAAGAAATAAAGAATGATACAATCAGATCCTTTTTATATTATGTTCCTTATGTTACACTTGCGGTTATGACATTCCCGGCTATCATGCAGGCCACTGCAGAGCCTTTTGCCGGTCTTGCGGCTCTTGTTATAGGAATAGTCATTGCATGGTTCGGAGGAGGACTCTTTCCTACGGCCATAATATGCAGTCTTACGGTTTTTATTCTTGAACATTTTATCTGAGTTTAATGTTTATGGCGGAGGAATATGGCAGAAGAAATAAAAAAAAACAGTAAAAAGGTGAGAGATGCCGGAATAGATCTTATCAGAGTAGTTGCCTGTTTACTTGTGGTGGGCACACATGTAGATGTTATGGGAACAGGGGACGGCACAAAGCTCTTTATCAGATTACTTTTTGCTGATGGAGTGGCCTTGTTTTTTATTCTCAGCGGTTTCTTTTTTTTCAGAAAAGGATTTACAGAGAGTCTGAAACGTGCCTTATTAAATATAGTGTTTCCGGGAATAGCGGTCATGCTGATAACTTACCAGTTTTCTCCGTTTATCAGAGGTGAAAAGACAATAATATACTGTTTTACACATCTTAATTTCGATACTTGTGGATTTTTAACCGACCTTTTTTCCTGGGGAGGAAGCATACGTGAAAGTATGGCGGCTCATCTCTGGTATATCTTCACTTATCTTCAGCTGGTGCTTGCATATCCGCTATTAAAGCCGTTATATACAGATAATACGCAGAGTATAGACAGCGGAAAAAAAGACAGGTTCAGGAAATACAGATGGTTCATCATAGGATTTATCTTTATCAATCAGATACTGATGGATCTCAATATGACAGGACTTATCAGTTTTTCTCCGGTACAGATTTCACCTTTCATGCTTTATACGGCTCCTGCCATGCTGCTTATGACGGGCGCGGAAATAAACAGAATGAGAAACATTTTCAACAGACCTGAGATGGAAAAGAGCAGGAAGCGTATCAGAATCGTATCACTTGCAATTTTGATAGTGGCCTTTGTCTTCAGGTTTTTCCTTCAGCAGCAGGTGTTCATCCTGAACAATACACAGGATTTTTATCTGTATTGGAATTGTGCCTTTGCCACTGTGCAGAGTACCTCTTTTGTTATATTTGTTCTTAGCTTTGACTATGATAAGAATAAGTTGGTGAACTTTATTGCAAGAGCAGGAAAATATACATTCTGGATATATCTTCTGCATTATGGAATATACTATACGATCTTTTTCAGGAAAGGACCTGATTGGAGTTTCGGAATCATAGATTTAAGAAACGGATATGATACCCCGGCAAAAGAAATACTTCATATACTGATACGGATTCCTACTGTATTTTTACTTTCCCTTTTGGCAAGTTATATAATAGCGGTTTCAAAAAAATATATAAAAAGAAGATAAAAGCAAAATAAAAATCTCTTGAAATCAGAAAGATCCCCTGAAGATGACAATGATTCCGATCAGTCAGCTTCAGGGGATTTTTATGGAGTTTTTGTCAGGTTTTCAATTTAGTGTAGATATCACGTTTGGATACGCCCCTATCCCTGGCAACAGCCTTCATTGCATCTTTTTCCGACATTCCCTGTTTAAGGTAATGCTCCATATGTTCCTCCAGAGGCATTTCGTTCCAGTTGGCCTCAGCCTCCGCAACTATATCGGAAGGATCACGGCCTTCTATAACCAGTACATATTCTCCGCGGGGTTCTTCGGTTTCATACCTGGCTACGGATTCTCCAAGAGTGATTCTTATAGCTTCCTCATGTTTTTTGGTTAATTCGCGACATAATGAAATGCGGCGGTCATCTCCCAGAGTCTTTGCCAGATCTTTGAGGGTTGCCCGAAGCTTGTGGGGAGCTTCATATAGTATCATGGTGCGGGTTTCGGTGCGAAGTTCCTCAAGTATCCTTGCACGCTCTTTCTTATCGGCCTTTTCGGTAGGAAGAAAGGCCTCAAATGCAAACCTTCTGGTGGGAAGTGCGGATATGGTCAATGCTGTGATCGCGGCAGCAGGACCGGGGAGTGAAGTAATGGTGATACCGGCTTCAGCAGCCTGATGAACCAGTTCTTCACCGGGATCAGAGATACAGGGGGTTCCCGCATCGGTGATTATGGCAACGTTTTTACCGTTCAGCATATCATTTACCAGAGCCTTTGCCTTGTCATATTTGTTAAACTCATGATAAGCGGTCATGGGTGTATGGATATCAAAATGATTTAATAGCTTTATGGAATTTCTGGTATCTTCAGCAGCGATAATGTCTACCGACTTCAGACAGTTAATGACTCTGAAGGTGATATCTTCAAGATTTCCGATGGGTGTTGCGCACACATAAAGTGTTCCTGACATAATTTTCTCCTAAATATAAATCCTTAAGGATAATGTTGATTAATATAATGCTTTTTTAGCATAGCACATAAACTAGATTTTTTTTGCGTAAAGATTAAGAATTACGTACTATACTTGAAATTGATATAAAGCTTTGATATATTACACACTGTATTTTTTGAGGGGCTCGAGAGGGTCTTTCATTTTATATTACAAGAAATATATTGACTTTAATCGGGTTAATTTGAGGAGATTTTTTTATGAAGAAGTTTATTGCTATGATTATGCTTGCAGCTACTGTACTTGCTGTTGTTGGTTGTGGTAGTAAGACAAAGGATGATAAAGGTTCAGCAAAAACCGAGACAGCACCGGACGGAAGTGTTGTTCAGGAGACTACTATGGAAGAGACAAATCCTGAGAACGGACTTCCGCTTTCAAAGCAGCCGGATCCTAATGCACCGGTTGTTGATACAGTAGTTGTTTATGCCATAGTAAACGATAAGATGTCACAGGTTATGGATTCTGTGGATGAGCTTACAGATCAGGCTCTTCTTGACAAGCTTATAGAGCTCGGAACAGTCGGTGCTTCTACAAAGCTTATAAGCTTTACAGAAGAGGAAACAGGTGAGACTCAGGCAGCAGGTCCGGGAGCGGATTCATCCACCGTTTCCATCAAGAAGGGTACACTTGTACTCAGTGATTTCTCTGCAGGTGAGGGACTTGATGAGGAGACTGCAAAGAAGGCTGTAGCCGATACATTTGCACTCAACTTTGAGCTTTCAGGCTGTGATATAACAATACAGTAAATTTATAAATTAAGATTAAGGGACTTTCCGCGTAGGAAGGTCTCTTTTTTTTAGCTTCGAACAGAGCATGGGAATGTGTTCAAACAGTACATGAGAATATTGCCAAAACAGTACATGAGAATATTGCCAAAACAGTACATGAGAATATGGCCAAACTTGCATTTTAAGGATTCATAATTTATATTTATAAAGTTAAGGCATTGATATGCATGACGCATTAAAATATATGATCAGGCTGCCTTCCATTAGGGCCGCCGGAAAGAGTGAATTATGGAAAAGAAACCGTACTATATTACAACAGCAATTGCTTATGCATCAGGTAAACCGCATATCGGAAACACCTATGAAATCGTACTTGCAGATGCGATCGCACGTTATAAAAGATTTCAGGGCTATGATGTAAGATTCCAGACAGGAACCGATGAGCATGGTCAGAAAATTGAATTAAAGGCTGAGGCTGCAGGTATCACACCAAAGCAGTATGTTGACAACACAGCCGGTGAGATAAAGACTATATGGGATCTTATGAATACTTCTTATGATAAGTTTATCCGTACAACAGATGAGTATCATGAGAAGCAGGTTCAGAAGATGTTCAAGAAGATGTACGACAAAGGTGACATCTATAAATCTGAGTATGAAGGCTGGTATTGTACGCCCTGCGAGTCTTTCTGGACTGATTCACAGCTTGTTGACGGAAAGTGCCCTGATTGCGGAAGAGATGTTGAGAAGGCAAGAGAGGAAGCTTACTTCTTTAAAATGAGCAAGTATGCAGACCGCCTTATGAAGCATATCGAGGAGCATCCTGAGTTCATTCAGCCTGTTTCACGTAAGAATGAGATGGTAAATAACTTCCTTAAGCCGGGTCTTCAGGATCTTTGTGTATCAAGAACTTCATTCAAGTGGGGAATTCCTGTAGATTTCGATCCTAAGCATGTGGTTTATGTATGGCTTGATGCACTCACAAACTATATTACCGGTCTCGGATATGATGTGGATGGCAATAATGATGCTATGTTCGCCAAGTTCTGGCCTTGTGACCTTCACCTTATCGGTAAGGACATAATCCGTTTCCATACACTGTACTGGCCAATATTCCTTATGAGTCTTGAGCTTCCGCTTCCTAAGCAGGTATTCGGTCATCCATGGCTTCTTACTGCAGCAGGTAAGTCACAGGAAGGAATCAAGATGTCAAAGTCAAGAGGAAATGTGATCTATGCCGATGATCTTGCAAGACTGTTCGGCGTTGATGCAGTACGTTTCTTCGTTATCCATGAGATGCCTTTCGAAAATGACGGTGTTATATCATGGGAGCTTATGGTAGAGCGTTACAATTCAATGCTTGCCAATATTCTCGGAAACCTTGTAAAGCGTACTATCTCCATGACAAATAAGTATTTTGACGGAGTTGTAGAGGACAAGGGGGCTAAAGAGCCTGTTGATGAGGATCTTAAGAATGTTATTCTCAATGCGGTAAAGACTGCTACAGAGAAGATGGATCAGCTCAGAGTTGCTGATGCTCTTACAGCAGTATTTGATATTTTCCGCAGATCCAACAAGTATATCGATGAGACAGAGCCATGGGTACTCTCAAAGGATCCTGAGAAGGCTGATAGACTTAAAACTGTTATGTATAATCTCACAGAGGCCCTTAACATCGGTGCATCTGTACTTGAGAGCTTCATGCCTGAAACAGCTGAGTCTATTCTCAGGGAGATAAATGCAGAGAAGCGAGAGCTCTCTGATATGGATAAGTGGGGACTTTACAAGTCCGGAACAAAGGTTACATCAGAACCTGCAACACTTTTTGAGCGTAAAAAGGAAGAGGATGTCATGCAGGAGGTTGAGAAGATCGAGGCTGCACAGATAGCTGCTTTTGAAGCTGCCCAGGCAAAGGAGAATGGCGGAGAGGAAGCTTCATCAGAGGAAACCGATTCATCTGAAGGTGACGGAATGCCTGAAGAGATAGATGAGAACGGTGATTGTGCCCCGGATACAAAAATCTCGGATTTTGAAAAGAAGCCGGAGATAACTTACGATGATTTTGCGAAGATTGAGTTCCGTGTAGGAAAGATCCTTCATGCAGAAGAAGTCAAGAAGTCGAAGAAGCTTCTGAAGTTCAAGGTTCAGGTTGGTTCAGAGACACGTACTATTCTGAGCGGTATCAAGAAGGCATACAATCCTGAGGATCTGGTAGGAAAGCGTGTGATGATCGTTGCAAACCTTGCGCCCCGTGCCATAGCCGGAGAGGAATCACAGGGTATGATTATTGCGGCTGAGGACAATGATGGAAATATCGCTCTTATGACACCTATGAGCAAGATGCCATCAGGTTCTGTGATCTGTTGATAGACAGATAGTTGGATTATGGCAACTTATCATAGTGTACTCAATAGTAAAAAAAAGAATATAGTCATTTCTGGCGAGGCACTGAAATTTATAGCTGCTTTAATGATGACCGCATATTATTTTGCGGTCGTCATTATCCAAAACGGTAAGCTTTACGGTTATGTGGACGAGTATTATCAGATGGCAATAGCTACTGAAGAAGGCGCCAGATGGCTTAAATTATTCGATTTTCTCATATCATTCCGGCATTTCAGTTTCCCGTTTTTTGCCTTTCTTCTGGTAGAGGGTTTTATAAATACCTCTAATTTCTGGAGATATTTCCTGCGAGTTTTTATTTTTGCGCTTATTTCCGAGGTTCCCTTCGACCTGTGTATGTTCAACCGGACTTACAACTGGGAGCTGCAGAATCCAATGTTCACATTGGCACTGTCACTTTTAGTGATGCATTTTATGTATAAATGGCGTAAGAATATCGGTCTTAAATGGCTTTCGGTCATAGCGGGGGCAGGAATAGCATATCTGGCAAATTTTCAGTATGGCCTGATGGGCGTTTTAAGTATCTCGCTAATGTACAATTTCCATAAAGAAAAGATTCTTCAGATAGGAAGCGGCGTTTTAGTTACAGCTCTTTGCTCGGTGTCATCCTATTTTCTTCCCGTATTATGTTTTATACCCATATGGTTCTATGACGGATACAGGGGAAGATTTAACATGAAGTGGTTTTATTACATATATTATCCGCTTCATCTTACCGTGTTTTATATGATGATTTATATTGGAGCGATGATTACCGTATGATAGAAGGGACAAAAATATTTGACACACATGCTCATTTGAATGATGAGAGCTTTTCATCTGACAGAGACAGTCTTGTCAGATCTTTTAGTGATGAAGGAATAACCGCTTTTACGGAAATCGGATTCGATATGCCTTCCAGTCGAAAAGCATTGGAGCTTGCCCGGAAATATGACAATGTTTTTGCGGCGGTCGGGTTCCACCCGGATCACAGCGATGTCTTAAAGGAAGAAGATCTCGATGAGATACGTGATATGGTGACAAAGGATAGAAACGGAACAGAGGATGGGCCGCATAAAATTGTTGCAATCGGTGAGATAGGTCTGGATTACCATTACACCAGGGATGGCATCATTGAGACGGCCCGCAAGGCCGGAAAGGAACCTTCAGCTGAAGAGCTTTTGGGGGCTGACCCTGAACCTGAGATACAGAAAGAAACCTTCAGGCGCATGCTCAGGCTTGCTGCGGAACTCAGGCTGCCTATCAATGTTCATTCGCGTGATGCTGCCAGGGATACATACGATATGATAGTTTCCGAGGGCGGCTATAGGAATGGCGGAATCATACATTGTTTCGGTTACTCCATGGAGATGGCAAAGCTCTATGGGAAGCTTGGGATGTGTGTGGGAATAGGTGGAGTCGTAACCTTTAAGAATTCAAAAAAGATAAAAGAAGTGGTTGAAAATCTGTCTATAGAGAACATAGTTCTTGAAACGGATTGCCCCTATATGGCTCCTGTTCCTCACAGGGGAACAAGAAATGATCCCAGAAACCTTGTATATGTAGCTGAAAAAATTGCAGAGCTTAAGGGTATGAGTACGGAGGAAGTTATACGAATCACCACGGAAAATGCCAAAAGAGTATATAGAATACCGTAGCGGTAATGAGCGTTTTTATGATTAAAGCGCAAAAAAGCGACTATTACATCTTATAAACCTGTAATAGTCGCTTTATATTTAAAGAAATACTCCGGAGTTGAAAAGGTGTATCCACGTCACATGGGAGGATCCTCTTAGTGCTGCTACGTTCCCGTCCTGACACGGTTCGAGGGACCCATTGCGTGGGGCCCAAACAACCCCGAAGCAAGTGAAGTATACATGAAAAAAGGTAAAATGGCAATAGTATAAATGCTGTGGTATAATGAAGCCACTATTTTGAGGTATGTGATGAGTTTTACAAGTCTGTTTTTTGTAGCAATATTTTTCCCTGTATTTCTACTGGTTTATTATGTGCTACAGGGGATAAGAGCGAGAAATGCCTGGCTGCTGGCAGCTTCACTGGTTTTCTATGCCTTTCTTGGGATAAACTGTCTGATTCTCATCGTTATCATGGCGGTATTTGCCTTTGCGACGGGAAAAAAGATACAGTCCGCACTGGATATGGCAGACAGTGAGTCTCCCGATCACCAGACAGGTGATGAGGAATTTATGAGTCCCGAAGCCCAGGCTGCTTATGAAAAAAACCATAAATCTGCACGAATATGGCTTTTTGCGGGAGTTTTCATATTTGTGGCTGTTCTTATGCTGTTTAAGTACAGCAATTTTTGGCTGAATAAATTTAATTTATCTTCCCTGGGGGGAATTAAGGAAGGTATCATCAGACTGGGTATGCCTCTTGGCATTTCCTTTTATACATTTAAGCTTATCAGCTATATATCTGATGTTTATATGAGAAGAGTAAAGGCAGGAAGTCTTTTGGATGTGATGCTTTACACGGTCATATTTCATCAGGTTACCCAGGGACCCATAGTCAGATATGATCTCATGGCGTCACAGTTTAATAACAGAAGTCTTACATATGAGTCTGTGTCAGAGGGTGTATGGAGGTTCAGCATAGGACTGGCCAAGAAAACATTTTTAGCTGATCACTGCGGAGAGCTTGCGGAGTTGTTTTTGCCTGTTTCCGGAAGCGGAGAGTATTCTGTGTTAGGAGCGTATATGGGTTCCTTATGTTATATGTTGCAGATATATCTGGATTTTTCAGCTTATTCTGACATGGCATTGGGACTCGGTCAGATGATCGGTTTTAAATATACAGAGAACTTTAACTATCCGTATGTGGCTGATACTGTGAGAGATTTCTGGAGACGCTGGCATATTTCCCTTAGCAGTTTTTTCAGGGATTATGTTTATATTCCATTAGGCGGAAGCAGGGTGGGATTCTTCAGACTCCTTCTTAATCTTTTGGCAGTATGGCTTCTTACAGGCATCTGGCATGGTGCAAGTCTCAATTTCATACTTTGGGGATTGTACTATTATTTCTTTATTGTTATGGAAAATGCTTTTCGAAAGTATGGAAAAAGCAAGGGAATAAAGGTTGAGAAGAACGGCTTTACAACATTTTTTTCACATATATATACATTGATAATTGTATATTTCGGATGGATACTGTTTCGTATCACGGATTTCGGAAAGCTTTGGGAAGTACTGAGAGTTATGATTGGAAGAAGCGGCAGGGCATTTTACAGTACTTCTGAGATTCTTTCCTTACGCGGTAATATATACTTCCTGATTTTAGCTTTATCTGCATGTACACCTGTCTGGAAGATGCTGGCAATTAAGATAAGCGAAAGACTAAATCACAGTTTCAGAAGAGAAGTACGGGAAATGAGAAATCTTGCCAAAGAGAGTTCTTTGTATGAGCAAGAGGTAAATAAGGATCAGGTTCTGGTAGAGAAATATGCAGAGAACAGCAGCGATATCCTTGAGGAAGTTCGTAAGCAGGACACTGAAAATCATGAGCGTATGATTGCGAGATTTGAAAAGCGGCTCAGAAAAAGAAAAGATGAAAGAACAAAATTGGAATTTGTATATTACGGTGTTCGTATAATACTTATGCTGGTGTTATTGTTCATTTCTATTTTATCCATGGTTGGAGCCAGTTATACTCCGTTTTTATACAATCAGTTCTGAGTCTGCAGGGTGAAAAAATATAAAAGATGGTTGAAGATAACAAAAATGACAAAAATATAATAGAGGAATCCGTGGACTTTGATATGCCGGGGGAAGCGGCAGATTCTCCGGAAGAAGATATTGCAGAGACAGAGCCTGAGATATCCGGTGACAGTTCTGAAATTTCGGAAGAAAATGATTCAAAGGATGAAAAAACCGATATTCATGCCGGTGAAGAATCAAAGAGCAAAGCCGATGAAGAGATAGATTTTCAGGCTGTTGAAAAGGAATTGAGAAGCAACGGAGCCAGGTTCATGGCGGGAGCTTCCATGGGAGTTTTTGCGGGGATTTTTGCGGTGGGAGCATTTGCAGCGAGACCTGCCTATTCAGAATCCGAAAAGAGAGCTCTTGCGGAGAAACCTGAGTTTTCCATAAACGGAGTTCTGGACGGAAGCTATTTTACTGAATTTGAAAAATGGTTTTCAGACACGGTTCCATTCAAAGAAAACCTACTCGGCATGGAGTCAAAGATGGAGGCATTCTACGGAGTGGGGGGTGAATCGTACTATGGCAATAAGTCCGATGTGGTAGAGGATACCATCCCGGAAACCGCGGAATCCCTTGCGCCTATCGTTACATTGGAAACAAAAGCCCAGGAAGAAACACAGAAAGAGACTGAGGATATGTATCAGTCACTGGTAGAGACCAATGCTGACGGAACACTTAAAGTGGATACTGAGCCGAAGGAAGAGGTTGAAGTTACCGGAGAGCAGGCGGGAAATATATATGTCAGCAACAACAAAGCCTACGAGATCTTCTATTACAATCAGGGAGGATCTGTTAAGTACGCATCCGTACTGAATACAGTTAAGGCCATGCTTCCGGAGGTCAATGTATATGATATTCTGGTTCCCAACAGCTTCGGTGTGGAACTTGATCCTTCCTTACAGGAGGAACTCGGATCCGGAAATATGCAGGATGCCTTTAACTACATTTTCAGCATGATGGACCCTGAAATACACAGGCTTTCTGTATTTGATACTCTGTATGCTCATAAGGATGAGTATATATTCTTTAATACGGATCATCACTGGACTGGGCTTGGAGCATATTATTCCTATAGGACATTCTGTGAGGAAAAGGGGATTAAACCACATGAACTGAGTGATTTTCAGTATGTAGATTACAGTGGATTTTACGGAACCTTCTATTTTGCCACCAATCGAAATGAGTCACTGAAAGCCAATCCTGATCATGTTGAAGCCTGGATACCCATGGGAACGAATGATATGGTGGCTACGGATGAAAACGGGCAGACCTTTAAAGCCAATATCATTAATGACGTTTCCGAAGCCAATGCCGGAAGAAAGTATAATTGTTTCATTAAGGGGGACAATGCTTTCACTGTGATAAATAATCCTCAAATCACCGACGGTTCAAGCTGCGTGGTTGTAAAAGAATCCTATGGCAATGCTTTCGTTCCGTTCCTTGTGGATCATTATCAAAGTGTTTATGTTGTGGATTATCGTTATTACAGGGACAATCTTACGCAGTTTATCAGGGATAACGGGATACAGGATCTGATTTTCGTCAATAACGTTCAGGCTATAACAGAGAAAGTTTCAGATGAAATCCTCAGTGTTTTTTCGTGAAAGATTTGTTAACCAAAATTTAAGAGACATTAAGAGATTGTTGTGTCATAATACATCAGCAATAAGCAATTGACATAAGGATATTGCAAAAACAGTAGCCTTCAATTATAATCTTTGAGATTATGTTAAAAGGTTTAGTGCGCTCTTCTGCAGATTTGCGTGCTAATTCAAGGAGATTTATGGAACAGTTTATCATGAAAGGCGGAAAACCGCTGCACGGTGAAGTCGTGATCGGCGGGGCAAAAAATGCCGCATTAGGTATTATTGCCGGAGCGCTTTTAACAGATGACAATGTTACAATAGAAAATCTACCGGACGTACGTGATATAAACGTTATGCTGGAGGCTCTCAAAGAAGTGGGAGCAACGGTTAAGCGCATTGACCGACATACTGCCCTTATTAATGCGTCTAATATTCAGGATGTTTCGATCGATGATGAGTACATCCGAAAGATCAGGGCATCTTACTATTTTATTGGAGCATTGCTTGGAAAATATCGTAAGGCAATAGTTCCCCTTCCGGGCGGCTGTGCTATAGGTTCACGACCGATAGATCAGCATATTAAGGGATTCAGAGCCCTGGGTACAAATGTGGAGATCAAAAACGGATGTGTTCATGCAGAAGCAGCGGATGGACTGAAGGCATCTCACATCTATCTTGATGTGGTTTCTGTGGGAGCCACCATCAATATCATGCTTGCCGCCGTACTTGCGGAGGGCAGGACCATAGTGGAGAATGTGGCAAAGGAGCCTCATATCGTAGATGTTGCGAATTTCCTGAATTCAATGGGAGCAAATATCAAGGGCGCCGGTACAGACACCATACGTATAAAAGGTGTGAAAAAGCTGCATGGAACCACTTATGCGGTGATTCCGGATCAGATAGAGGCGGGAACCTTTATGTGCGCGGCAGCAGCAACAAGAGGAGATGTACTTATAAAGAACGTCATCCCCAAGCACCTGGAATCCATATCGGCAAAACTTCTTGAGATGGGCAATACCATCTATGAGTATGATGAAGCTGTACGGGTTATAGGTGCCGAGATTCAGCATCCTACCGATGTTAAGACTCTTCCTTATCCCGGATTTCCTACAGATATGCAGCCTCAGATGGCTGTAACTCTTGCTCTTGCAGAGGGAACATCTGTGGTTATTGAATCTATATTTGAAAACAGATTTAAGTATGTTGATGAGCTTGCGAGAATGGGTTCCAACATAAAGGTTGAGGGCAATGTTTCCGTTATTGACGGAGTCAAGGGCTTCACAGGAGCCAGTGTCAATGCATTGGATTTAAGAGCCGGTGCAGCTCTGGTTATAGCCGGACTTTGTGCCGAAGGAATAACAACAGTAAACGAGATAGGTTATATCCAAAGAGGATATGAACATTTCGATAAAAAACTTCAGACACTTGGGGCTGATATCGCCATGGTGGATTCTGAGCGGGCTGTTCAGAAGTTCAAGCTCAGAGTCGGATAAGCAGATTTTTTTAAGAGATTGATGATTGATTTCATTGGTCTCTTTTTTTATAAATCAGATTGATAAAAAAATATCAATATTATATTGACAAAAAAATGTCAAAGGAATATACTGTGAATATCAAAATTTGATAAATAAATAACAATGTTTCAAAAACGAAACTGTTGAATTTTTGTTGCCACAGAAAAGAGGAAATCACATGAGTAAAGTAAAGAATCCGACAATTGTAAAGGATATGGAAACACTTGAAGCAAAGATTCAGGTGGTTCGTGAAGCACAGGAGAAGTACTCCACTTACAGTCAGGAGCAGGTAGATAAGATATTTAACGCAGCAGCTACAGCTGCAAATCAGATGCGTATACAGCTTGCCCAGATGGCTGTTGAAGAGACAGGAATGGGAGTTGTAGAGGATAAGGTCATCAAGAACAACTACGCAGCTGAGTATATTTATAACAAGTATAAGAATGTTCAGACCTGCGGAGTTATCGATGAGGATCCGGCATTCGGAACAAAGACAGTTGCCGAGCCTCTGGGACTTATCGCAGCCGTAATTCCTACTACAAACCCTACATCTACAGCGATTTTCAAGACATTGCTCTGCTTAAAGACAAGAAACGGTATCATCATCAGTCCGCACCCAAGAGCCAAGAAGTGTACAAGCCTTGCAGCCAAAATCGTACTTGATGCAGCAGTGGCTGCAGGAGCTCCGGAGAACATCATCGGCTGGATAGATGAGCCTTCACTTGAGATGACATCCGAGATCATGCGTTCGGCTGACTGCATACTTGCAACAGGCGGTCCGGGAATGGTTAATGCAGCTTATTCCTCAGGTACACCGGCTTTGGGAGTAGGTGCAGGAAACAATCCATGTATCATTGATTCTTCGGCTGACATCCAAATGGCAGTTTCCTCTATCCTTCATTCAAAGACCTTTGATAACGGTATGATCTGTGCATCAGAGCAGTCTGTGACTGTTGTGGCAGATGTTTACGACAAAGTAAAGAAGGAATTTGAATTAAGAGGCGCATATTTCCTCAATAAGGAGGAGCGTGAGAAGGTTGGAAAAACCATCATTATCAACGGCTCCCTCAATGCAAAGATAGTAGGTCAGCCTGCATGGAAGATAGCAGAGCTTGCAGGCGTTAAGATTCCTCATGACAAGAAGGTTATCATCGGAGAGGTATCTGACAATACAAAGGCAGAGCCTTTTGCACATGAAAAGCTTTCTCCTGTTCTCGGAATGTATAAGGCAAAGGACTTTGATGCAGCTATCAAGAATGCAGAGATCCTTCTTATGGATGGCGGTCCTGGACACACAGCATCTCTTTTCATAGATCCACGGGAGAATGAAAAGATACATAAGCACGCAGTTGCCATGCATGCCTGCAGAATACTTCACAACATGCCGTCTTCTCATGGCGGTATAGGTGATCTTTACAATTTCAAGGTAGCTCCATCTCTTACTTTGGGATGCGGTTCTTACGGCGGAAACTCTGTTTCGGAAAACGTTGGTATCAAGCATCTTTTGAATTACAAGACAGTTGCAGAGAGGAGAGAGAACATGCTTTGGTTCAGAACACCTGAGAAGGTTTATTTCAAGAAGGGATGCATGCCTGTTGCTCTTAATGAGCTTAAGGATGTGTATGACAAGAAGAAGGTATTTATCGTAACAGACTCCTTCCTTGATTCGGCAGGATATATAAAGCCTATTACAGACAAGCTCCATGAGCTGGGAATAGATTATCGTGTATTCTCACATGTACAGCCGGATCCTACCCTTGCAAATGCTGTAGAGGGTGCTGAGCAGATGTCACGTTACAATCCTGACACCATCATCGCTTTCGGCGGCGGTTCCGCAATGGACGCAGGAAAGATTATGTGGGTTCTCTATGAGCATCCTGAAGTAAAGTTTGCTGATATGGCTATGCGCTATATCGATATAAGAAAGAAGGTATACCAGTTCCCCAAGATGGGTACAAAGGCCCTTTTCGTAGCCATCCCTACATCATCCGGAACAGGTTCGGAGGTAACGCCTTTCGCAGTTATTACAGATCAGGAGACAGGAACAAAGTATCCTATCACAGACTATGAGCTTCTTCCTAATATCGCCATTGTGGATACAGACAACATGATGACACAGCCAAGAGGACTCACAGCAGCATCAGGTATCGATGTACTGGTACATTCTCTTGAGGCATATGCAAGTATGATGGCAACACCTTATACAGATGGTCTTGCACTTCAGGCAATGAAGAGAGTATTTGATTATCTGCCTACAGCCTATAATGAGCCTACAAACATCAAGGCACGTGATGAGATGGCCAATGCATCCTGCATGGCAGGTATGGCCTTTGCCAATGCATTCCTGGGAATCTGCCACTCAATGGCCCATAAGCTGGGAGCATATCATCACATTCCTCACGGTCTTGCAAACGCTCTGCTTCTCACCGAAGTAATAAGATATAACGCTTCAGAACAGCCTCCAAAGATGGGTACATTCCCACAGTATGAGTATCCTCATACACTTAGAAGATATGCTGAATGTGCACGTTTTGTAGGCATTAACGAGGCGGACGACAGGAAGGCTGTAGACAAACTCTGTGAAAAGATAACTGAACTTAAGAAGACGGTTGGTGTTAAGGAAAGAATTCAGGATTACAATGTAACAGAAGAGGATTTCCTTAAGACTCTTGATGAGATGAGTGTCAATGCTTTTGATGATCAGTGTACAGGCGCAAACCCTCGTTATCCGTTGATTTCGGATCTCAAGGAAATGTATAAGCTTGCTTTCTACGGAAAGAAGTATGAGAAGAATGAAAAAACTCCTGTGGAAATCATGGATTGTGTAAAGGAATACACTGAGTAAGATCTGAAATGTGACCAGGATAGTTAATATCTGTGACCCTCGGATGATAGAATAGAGACAACAGAATCTTTTAAAAAACGTGAACCTTGTGGCAGCAAGTTCATATAAAAGAAGAGGTGGGAGTCCATAGGGCTTTCACTTCTTCTTTTGCTTTTTAATCTGAGCAGCAACTTCATAAGAGAATATATAAATAAAAAGCAGACGTATGTCTGAAGAGATATATCAAATGGGCATATCTAATATTTTATATTTACTCAAAAGTTATGACGTGATATAGTGGCTGTGTTAAACACAGAGATTCGGAGCCAATGGGGGCGCCTTTCAGGAAAGAGGGCGTAGTCTGTCCTGGCATCCGGATTTTTTTTTAAGAAATGTTTCCTGAAGGAGGAAAATCTTATGTCTTATGTTGCAGAAGTATTTGAAAATTTAAAGGCTAAACATCCAAATGAGCCGGAGTTCCTTGAGGCTGCAGAGAGAATTCTCAGCTCTCTTGATCCTATCGTAGAGAAGAACGAGGATGTTTACAGAAAGAATGCTCTTCTTGAGAGATTTGTAGAGCCTGAGAGAATCATCACATTCAGAGTACCCTGGACTGATGATAAGGGTGTAAACCATGTAAATCTCGGATACAGAGTGCAGTTCAATTCAGCAATCGGACCATACAAGGGCGGTCTTCGTTTCCATCCTTCAGTAACACAGTCTATTCTTAAGTTCCTCGGTATGGAGCAGATTCTGAAGAATTCTCTTACAGGTCTTCCTATCGGCGGCGGTAAGGGTGGTTCTGACTTTGATCCTCATGGCAAGTCAGATGCAGAGGTTATGCGTTTCTGCCAGAGTTTCATGACAGAGCTTTTCAAATATATCGGAAAGGATACAGATGTTCCTGCCGGTGATATCGGTGTAGGCGGACGTGAGGTTGGATACCTTTACGGACAGTACAAGAGACTTACAGGTCTTTATGAGGGTGTTCTTACAGGTAAGGGACTTTCTTTCGGTGGTTCTCTTGCAAGACCTGAGGCTACAGGATACGGTCTTGTATATATTACAGACGAGATGGTAAAGGCAGCAGGTAAGACTCTTGAGGGAACAACTATCGCTGTATCAGGTTCAGGAAATGTTGCACAGTATGCAATCCAGAAGGCAACAGAGCTTGGCGCAAAGGTTGTAACATGTTCTGATTCAAACGGATATGTTTACGATCCAAATGGAATCAACTTCGATGTTCTTTGCCAGATCAAGCAGGTAGAGAGAGCAAGAATCAGCGAGTATGCTAAGCGTGTACCGGGATCAGAGTATCACGAGGGTGAGAGACCATGGGGTGTTAAGTGCGATATCGCTCTTCCTTGCGCAACACAGAATGAGATCAACGGAGAGGACGCAAAGAAGCTTCTTGCAAACGGTTGCTGGGCTGTTGCAGAGGGAGCAAATATGCCATCTGATTCAGATGCTATCGATGCTTACCTTGCAGCCAAGATCCTTTACATGCCTGCCAAGGCTTCAAATGCCGGTGGTGTTGCAGTTTCAGCTCTTGAGATGTCCCAGAACTCAGAAAGACTCAGCTGGACCTTTGAAGAGGTTGATGGCAAGCTCAAGGATATCATGACAAATATTTACAAGAATGTTGCAGCAGCAGCAAAGAAGTACGGCTACGAAGGCAATTTCGTAGTAGGTGCAAATATCGCAGGTTTCGAGAAGGTAGCAGATGCTATGCTCGCACAGGGACTTGTATAAGTGATTGCATTTAATAAGTGGTTATAGTAAGATACGGGAGTCAGGTGGGCATCCACCTGACTTTCGTTGGTTTAACACAGAGGTTTGCATAGACAGTAAAGAGGTATTCATGCATAAATTTCTGAGAACAATCGGATTTTCAAAAATTCAAACAGACATGCAGCTGGAACCGCTGATAGAACGTGCTGTAAATGAAAAGAATAAGACATTGGTAATAAACGGCACAGATGGTTCGGTGATCGAACAGTATCAGCTGCCGGTAGCTCCTTCCATGGGCATAGCTGTTGTGGGTGAGAGGACAGCTGATGGTGTATTTCACAGGAATTACTATTTCCCGTATATGAGATCCTATGACGGAACCCTGACAGAGGCAGGGTCTGTGGAAAGGCATCTTGAGAAAGAGACCTATGCGGGAGTTCTTGAGGATTTCAGATCCGGTATAACACTTATTTTCTATCTGACCAATTCGGTTCAGCTCAGAGAGCTTGTAAAGATGCAGATGCATGTGAAAGCCCGTCAGGCATTCCTTACAGGTCTTGCAAGCGAGGGCAAGATACTTCTTCCTATAGAAAAGAAGGAGGATGTGGAGACCCGCAAGAGTAAAAGTAATGAACGCAGAAGCCTGGTTGAAGCGGCCCGTCAGGGTGATCAGGAGGCTATCAATACACTTACAGAGACAGATATCAACATGTACAATGAGGCCCAGCATCGTCTCTTGACTGAGGATCTGTACAGCATAGTGGAAACAAGCTTTATGCCTACGGGTGTAGAGTGCGATATTTATTCCATACTTGGTGAGATCGTATCCCTGAGGGTGAAGGAAAATGTTTACACCCATGAGAATGTGGTGGATATGAAGATAAACTGCAATGACTGTATCTTCCATGTTGCCATCAATGAATCCGACCTTGAAGGTGTTCCCGCGGTAGGAAGAAGATTCAAGGGCAAGATATGGATGCAGGGAAATCTTGAATTTGTGGATGAAGATAAAGATAAAGATAATGAAGAATAGATCCGGGGATTCGGAAGAATACATAAGATTTATTTTTTGATATAAACAACAGCTTTAGGAGTGATATGCAGTTTTTTTACAGTCATCGTAAAGATACTGCAAACTGCTCCGAAAGCTGTTTTTTTATCGTGATTGATTTAATGATTTATCATTGCATTGAGCTAAAGCGTTTTGTATAATCAGAAAAAGTTAGCGGAAAGATCCGGATGATCTATAGATTCAGTGTTTTCGGCAGATGCTGATCTTTTATAAAGAATAAGGACTTTCAAATATATTTATCGGAGGAATCACTGTGTCAATTTCACAGATTATATTGGAATTATTTAAAGGACTTTTAGTATCGGTTCAGATTTTTGCCATTACGCTGCTTTTCAGCCTTCCTTTCGGACTTGCTGTGGCTCTGGGGAGGATGTCAAAAAACAGTACCATCAGCAGCATTACCAAGGTATATATTTCAATCATGCGAGGAACGCCGCTTATGCTTCAGCTTTTTGTGGTATATTACGGTCCCTATTATCTTTTCAATATCAAGCTGAATCCGACATACAGAAATATGGCGGTATATATCGGATTTATAATCAATTATGCAGCATATTTTGCAGAAATATACAGATCCGGGATTCAGTCTATGCCTGTGGGGCAGTATGAAGCTGCGGAAATACTGGGCTATAACAAGAGTCAGACGTTTTTCAGCATTATCATGCCGCAGGTAATCAAGCGTATACTTCCATCAGTGACCAATGAAGTCATAACTCTGGTAAAGGATACATCCCTGGCGTTCTCTATTTCGGTAATGGAAATGTTCACAAAGGCAAAGGCCCTGTCGTCCAGCCAGACTTCAATGACCCCGTTAATAGTGGCAGGCGTTTTCTATTATGTATTCAATTTTATAGTTGCCTGCATAATGGAAAAAGCAGAGAAAAAACTGGATTATTACAAATAAAAAGGGTATACAGGATTTCTTAATTACGCACGGGGCAATGGTTAATGTCTGTGCCCCGGACATCGTGACAAATAAAAAATCAGACCGGAGATAGTGATGAATCTGTTAGAAATGAAAAATGTTAAGAAGAACTTTGGAGACCTCCAGGTTCTCAGAGATATAAGTCTCGAAGTAGAGGAAGGAGAGATCGTTTCCATAATAGGACCTTCAGGTTCGGGAAAGTCCACACTTCTTCGCTGTGCAACACTTTTGGAAAAAATGGACGCAGGAATTCTTAAGTATGAGGATGTGGTAGTAGCGAAGAACGATCATGACGGAAATGCTGTATATGCAGACAAGAAGACAATAAAGAAGATAAGATCTGTGTACGGGCTTGTTTTTCAGCAGTTCAATCTTTTTCCACACTGGAATGTACTCAGAAACGTTACGGATGCAGTGATTAAGGTTCAGAATAAATCCAAAGCCGAAGCTGAAAAGACAGGTAAGGAGCTTTTGGATAAGATGGGACTTCTTGATAAGGCGGATTATTATCCTTATCAGTTATCGGGAGGACAGCAGCAGAGAGTTGCCATAGCAAGAGCTCTTGCACTTAATCCCAAGGTGCTTTTCTTTGATGAGCCAACCAGTGCACTGGATCCGGAGCTTACAGGAGAAGTACTTAAGGTGATCAAATCACTAAAGGAACTTCATATTGCCATGGTGATAGTTACCCATGAGATGGCCTTTGCGAGGGATATTTCTGATAAGGTTATATTTATGGCAGATGGATTTATAGTGGAACAGGGATCTGCAGAGGAAGTATTTAACTCCGAAAATGAAAGAATGAAGCTTTTCCTGGGAAGGTATAAGGATATTCTTTAAAATGTGGATAACTTTTTGATTTTTCACCAGGATAATAAGATATAACATGGCGGAAATGTTGATAAAAAACTTAAATCAGCCAGTAATATAGCCAAAAAGATCTGATTCATTAAGAATCGGGTCTTTTTTATTATAGCTGAGGAAAAACCAATGTGGAAAAGTGTAAAAATCTGTGGATAACTTGAAAAACGGTATAAAATTTAATAATTCAATAAAAGTGGATTGATTTAAGATTTTGAATCAAGGCGTACCCTGAAGTTTGTGCAGCGGGGACTTTGTTGTGTAAGTTTCATAACCAAAAACTATTCCAAAGGTAATATTTTTTTATATAATTTATCTGTAATTACTTGCCACATTTGAAAACCTCGGATATACTTTCTTAGGTTTTTAGACAGACAGCACAATAGCTGTAATTTTACGAAGAAGCCTTGGCTTCAATCGAGGAGGAAAACATGAGAAAATCCATTTCTGTACTTCTTTCCGCTGTTATGGCAGCCGCAGCACTTGTAGGATGCGGATCAGGCTCAACAGCAACAACAGCCGCAGCAACAACAGCAGCTGCATCAGAGACAAGCGCTGCAGCAGGAGAGTCTGCTGAGACTACAGCAGCATCCGCAGATGCTAAGGATGTTGACGTTCTTAATGTTGCATTCGTACCATCACGTGAGCCTGAAGAGATCGTTACTGCCACAGAGCCACTTAAGGAGATGATCAAGAAGGAGATGCTTACACTTGGTTATAACATCAAGGATGTAAACATAACTGTAGGTACAAGCTTTGAGGCTGTAGGTGAGGGTCTTGCCGCAGGAACAATTGACGTTGGATTCATTCCGGGAAACACATATATCCTTTATGATGATGACGCTGAGGTTCTTCTTACAGCAACAAGAGATGGACTTTCTATCGATAGCGACAGTGCAAAGGACTGGAATGATCAGAAGCCTACAGCTCCTACAGAGAATCAGGTAACATTCTATCGTGCACTTATAGTTGCAGGCCCTTCAGACGCTGGTAAGGCTGTAGCTGACAAGGTAAACAACGGTGAAGAGCTTACCTGGGAGGATCTTGACGGTCTTAACTGGGGTGTTATGGGACCTACATCACCGGCAGGTTATGTATATCCTGCACTTTGGATTCAGAAGAACTTTGGAAAGAACATCACAGATCTTGCACATGTTGTAGAGTGTGATTCATACGGTACTGCATTTGCCCGTCTTGCTCAGGGACAGATCGATGTACTTTGCACATATGCAGATGCCCGTCGTGATTATGTTGAGAAGTGGAACAAAGAGTATTCAATGCAGAATTCCATCTGGGATGATACAAATGTCATCGGTGTAACAGAGGGAATCTACAATGATACTATCTCAGGTTCAAAGGTATCAGCTGTAATGATGGATGAGGATTTCAAGGCTGCTTTCAAGCAGGCCATGATCAATATCGGAAATACAGAAGAGGGTAAGGAAGTTATCAATATCTACAGCCATAAGGGTTATGTAGAGGCTCAGGATTCCGATTACGATTCAGCACGTGATGCTCAGAATCTTATCAAGGAACTTCGTCTTGGTCAGAACTGATTAACACGCTGATATAGCGGTACAACAATTTTGGAAAGTCCGCTGAATGCCTTGCATTCATGCGGACTTTCTTTTACTCTTAAGATGATGAGACATTTATTGCATACATGAAAGGCCTATAAACATTTCAGGTTATCTGAAGAGGAACTGAGCCGAAATGCATATTAAATTCAATATTGTATGCGAATGCTTAAGCCATTAAACATTCACATGAAACATTGAGTTTTGCTCATATATATAATCAAAAACAGGAAAAGGAAAAAGTAATGATTAAGTTTGAAGATGTAGGGAAGAAATATCCTAATGGCTATGAGGGTCTGAAGCATATAAATCTTGAAATCGGACAGGGAGAGTTTGTAGCAATCATCGGTCTGTCAGGCGCCGGAAAGTCTACATTGATCCGAACCATTAACCGTATGCATGATGTTACCAGTGGAAGTCTTACAGTAGACGGAACAGATGTAATGTCACTTTCAGGCAACAGCCTTCGTCGTTTCCGCAGAAAGATCGGTATGATCTTCCAGTCATTTAATCTTATTACACGTACTACTGTTATCAGAAATGTTCTTACAGCATTTGTTCCTGACATGCCATGGTATCGTTCTCTTTTCGGAATTTACAATGAGGAAGAGAAGATGAAAGCCCTTGAGGCACTGGATAAGGTAGGTATCCTTGATAAGGCATTTGTACGTGCTGACCAGTTATCCGGAGGACAGCAGCAGAGAGTTGCCCTTGCAAGAACTCTTGCACAGAGCCCTCAGATTATTCTTGCGGATGAGCCTGTAGCAGCCCTTGATCCTGTAACTGCAAATCAGGTTATGAATGATTTCAAGCGCATTAATCAGGATATGAATATCAGTATCCTCATCAACATCCATCATGTGGATCTGGCTCTTCAGTATTGCACAAGAGTCATCGGTATCCGTGCAGGTGAGATCGTTTATGACGGACCTTCCGATAAAGTAGATAAGGATATTCTCAATCAGATCTATCAGGGAGGACAGGAGGAAGAGGTATGAGTATATACGACAAAATCTTCCCGCCCAAGAAATACACTCTGGACAACGGAAAAGAAGTACAGCAGAAGAGATCAAGAGCACCTATCTACGTGATAATTATCCTGATCATGAGCATTGTTTCCATCAATGTAACAGGATTTGATCCCAAGACGCTGGCTACCAGAGGAAATCAGTTCTTCGTAATTCTTAATCGAATGTTCCCGCCTGAGCCATCTTACTTTGGTTCTATAGTCACTCCTATACTGGACACTATTAAGATGTCACTTCTTGGCTCTGCCATAGGATCTTTGCTTTGCCTGCCTTTTGCGATGCTTGCTTCAACAAACGTCTGTAAGAATCGTGTGGTGGTGGCTGCCATGAGACTTATGTTCAGTATAGTACGTACACTGCCTACTCTTGTCAGTGCTTTGATTGCAACTTTTGTATTCGGACTGGGAACTATAGCCGGAACAACCGCCATCGCTGTATTCTCCTTTTCATATATCGGAAAGATAATGTATGAGGAGATAGAGACTGTTGATATGGGAGCATTTGAGGCAATGGAAGCTATGGGCTTCACAAAAACTATGGCCTTTATTCATGCCATAGTTCCTCAGGTCATGCCTGCATTTATGTCTAACAGCCTTTATAATTTTGAGGGTAATGTTCGATATGCCGCAATCCTCGGATATGTAGGAGCCGGTGGTATCGGTCTTATTTTAAATGAGCAGCTTGGATGGAGAGAGTATCCCAATGTTGGAATGATTCTTCTTGTACTGTTCGTTACTGTATTTATCATCGAGTCAGTCAGCCGCTGGGCTCGTAAGAAGCTTGTTTAAGGAGGTGCTCATATGAATGAAAGAATAAAAAAAGCATATGAGAGCCGTCCTAAGGACTGGGTATGGCATGTTGCCATCGCAGTTGTTGTGATCGGGCTTCTCATCTGGAGTTTAGGCGCCATGGAGACATCAGGTTCCACCAAGAATGGCGGAAAGATGGCTCTCAGCATACTTAACGGTATCGTTCACCCGGATACTGAGCTGCTTTTCAATCTCGGTAAGGAAGGTGTTTTATATCTTCTTCTTGAGACTATATGTATCGCATTTATGGGTACGGTAGTGGGAGCGATTTTTTCGGTTCCGTTGGCTTTTCTGTCATCAAATAACCTGGCACCGAAGCCAATCGCCTTTATCGGTCGTATTCTCATTATGATCATTCGTACAGTGCCGGCATTTGTTTATGGCCTTATGTTTATCAGAGTCACCGGCCCGGGACCTTTTGCAGGTCTTATGACCATGTCCGTTACATCCATAGGTATGGTTTCCAAAATGTATATTGAGGCTATTGAGGATCTGGATACAAAGATACTTGAGTCTCTTGATGCTATGGGATGTTCCACATGGCAGAAGATATTGTACGGAATACTCCCACAGCTTATGCCGAATTTTGCATCAACAGCAATTTATCGTTTCGATATAAACCTTCGTGATGCAACAGTTCTTGGACTTGTAGGAGCAGGTGGTATAGGTGCACCGCTTATCTTCGCCATGAATGCGTATCGTTGGAATGAGGCAGGTTCCATACTTATAGGACTTGTAGTGCTGGTTCTCATAGTTGAGTGGATCAGTACAAAGATTCGTGTCAAGCTGACAAGAGGTTAATGTTTATGATAAAGGACGGAGATTATTCTCCGTCCTTTGACAATTTAAGATATATTTTACAGAAGACTGTATAAGGTATTGAGCCAGCCGGGGCATTCAGGATGTCTATGGGAAACTCGTACCGGAAAAGAGATTTTTACTTATTATGAAAAAATTTGAGATTTACTATACATCGGATACCCACGGAAAGGTACTGCCGGTTGACTATGCAACGGGGGAGAAAAAAGCCTGCGGGTTGTTGAATATAGCTTCAGAACTTCAGAGGAAGAGGGATGAAGAGGATTCGGATATTCTTGTTATGGATGGTGGAGACAGCCTTCAGGGTACCCCAATGATTGCTTATTACCTTGAACACAAGGATGAGTTTTCTGTGCATCCTGTAGCCGCAGCATTTAATGCCATGGGACTTGATTTTTATACTTTGGGCAATCATGATTTCAACTTCGGTTATGACGTGATAAGAGATTATGTCAGAGCTATGGACGGAACTCTTCTTATGGCCAATGTTTTGGACTTAAGGGGAGAGATCAGTCATAAAAAATATGTTATATGTACATTGAAAAACGGTCTCAGAGTAGGAGTGACCGGAGTAGTCACAGACTATGTTAATATCTGGGAGCTTCCGGAGCATCTTACAGAATTAAGAATCTCAGATCCCATTGAAGCTGCCGGTGAGATGTATAAGGCGATGAAGGCTGAGGGCTGTGATATAACCGTGTGCATCTATCACGGAGGCTATGAGAAAGATCTGGTTACTCACGAAAGCCTTTCCGATACAAGAGAAAATGTTGCATGTGAAATTGCTGAAAAGCTGAAATTTGACATACTTCTTACAGGACATCAGCATATGCCTGTTGATGGAATAGAGTTATCCGGTACCTGGAGTGTCCAGCCTCCGGCCAATGCGGAACAGTATATTCATCTTGAGGGAGAATACGAAGATAACAGACTTTTGTGCCGGTCTAAGCTGGTTGCGACAGGTGAAGAGACAGCGGCAAAGGTTGCTGAAAGTATAATGCCTCTTGAGGAGAGTGTGGAGAAATGGCTTGATAAGCCTGTAGGTGAATTTGATGAATGTATAGTTCCGGAAAACAAGCTGGAGATAGCCCTTCACGGAAGTAAGGTTGCAGCTCTTTTTAATCAGGTACAGCTAGAATCCGTTGCAGCTGATATTTCCTGTACAAGTATAGGAAATACGGAAATCGGTTTCAAGAAACAGGTCAGCATAAGAGATATTTATGCAGCGTATCCATTTTCAAATACTTCCCAGGTGAAAGAGATAACATTAGATGTACTGAAAGAAGCATTGGAGAGATGTGCTCAGTATCTTGAACTTGATGAGAATGGAAATCCATATATTTCCGATGTTTTTATGAAGCCTAAGATAGAGCATTATAACTATGATTTTTACGCAGGACTGGATTATGCTTTTGATTTGAGAAGACCCGTTGGTGACAGGGTTGTACGTTTGAGGATGCTTGACGGAACAGAACTTGTACCCGGAAAGAAGTACAGACTTGTAACATCAAATTACAGAGCTACAGGAACCGGCGGATATGAAATGATCGGAAATTCAAAGACGGTTTTCTCTTCTGCAGACAATGTTCAGGATCTTCTTATTGAGTATGTGAAAAAGCATCCGAAATTGACGCTACCTGAGAATTACAAATTTGAAGTGATATACTGAGGATTTAAAATAAAAATAGATATTTTTCGATATTTATAGATATTTAACGATATTATAAATAAACATTTATCATGAGATAATGCAGGCGATTTTCGCCTGCATTATCTTATGGTTAAATTTAGAGTAGGTTCTGCCTGAGATAATATTGACTGACAATTACCGGATTGATCTTAGTCTGGGGATAAGCGGTTCAGCAGATTCCTGCGGCTGACATTCTTGTAAAAGCATATCCAATCATTGCTTTTTTCCATATGTCATAAGCTTCCGGAGTGAGGTGCATAAAAGCGTCACTGCAGTAGGAAGGTTCAAGATCACCGTTACTGTTGGCTAAAAGATCCCCCAGATTTATATATCCCCATCCATAAGCAGCGGCATAGTTCTGCATTTTCATGTTGAGAGCTTTTATGTTGGCGCTGGTATAGGGGGCTCCGTTTTTTCCCGGATACATGTAGCTGGCGCCAAGGATGGTTACGTCAGAATCAGGAACATACTGTTGAAGCGTCTGAATAAGTTTTACATAGAGCTCCGGAGTATCGCTCCACTTTTGGTCTTTATATCCAAAGTGTAAATAGATATGGGTTGTTTCACCCGGATGATCTGCTGCCATGAGCTGAAGTGATTCCCAGACAGGACGCTTGGCACCTTTATACATGGGAGTTCCGGCATCTTCTATGGAAGCATCAAAAGCGGAGTGTACACAGAAACCGGGGTAGGCAAGACTCTGAAAATTACCCATCACCGGATCAGAAGAGTTCTTTAAGCATTGAAGTCCCCAGCCGCATCCTATGGAATCTCCTACGATAACGGAATTTTTGAAGTACTTGTACAGAAGGTCATTCTGCTCCAAAGTAGGAGTTTCTGCATAAAAATAAGTACCTGTGGGATTTGAAGCTGCTACTGCAGCTGAAACAGATATATCTCCTGCAGCGGCTGATGGAGTAAGCGCTGAAGAGTTTACATCGGCAAATGCTGAAAAACCGGACAGGCTTATGAGGCCAGTAAGCAACAGTGAAGTGAGACAATTCTTAAAACACTTTTTCATAACGATCCCCTTTGTGGTTGATATAAATCAATTGTACCAAAAAATACTACTTATATATCGGCTGATATGACAATTGTTATAAATAATGACATTAATTGTAATTACTCCGATATAAAAAATCAGCCCGATTAATGTTATAATTCCGCTATAAATGTCTATTTAAAGGTGGTTGATATGAGTAAGAGACTTAAATTTTATTCTGCTGTACTTACAGTGGTGATGGCGGCAAATATGAGTGTGCCAGCACTTGCAGGAGTTAAGGCTTCCGGAGTAGAAGCTATAACAGAAGGAACAGTTCAGATGGGACCTGCAGTTGGAAATCCGGATTATACTGCCGCAATGGAAAGTACTGCAGTAAATTCCGCAGATTCTTCTACGGCAGTAACAGAAACTGTATCAGGACCTTTGGCAGGCTCTCCAGCAGAGGAAGAAACGGGTCATACAGAGGATTACTATAAAAATCTTGATGTTTCCCAGCTTGATGCAGAACATCTTGGTATTCTGGATGAGTTCTTCAAAAATTCGGTGATCATAGGTGATTCTGTGGCTGAGAATTTTCAGCGGTACAATATGTCTACAGGAGCAGGAGATGTGGTGTGCAACAACTTCACTTCCCTTGCAGTGGCAGGCTACAGTATAAAGAAGGCATTGCTTCCGAATGATGGTTCAAATATCCATCCAATGATACAGGGTAAGAGATATCGTCTTCCTGAGGCTGTCAATATGACAGGGGCAAAGCATGTGTACAGTTTCTTTGGATATAAGGATCTTAATGATGTGCAGGCTGCGGATAATTACGAGAGACTGCTTCAGGAGATAAAGGCTGCAAATCCGGAGGCGGATATCACAGTCATCAGTACGACTTATATGACAAAGAGCTTCCAGAATAAAGAGTATAATAATGATAAAGTTCGCACGCTTAATGAAGCCATGAAGTTAAAGTGCGCGAATAACGGCTGGGGATTTATAGATGTTCAGGATATAATGAGTGATGGTTCGGGAAACCTTCCTGATGAGTGGAGCATCGATAAGCAGATACATTACAACTATCAGTATTATATATACTGGGTGAACGAAATGAAGAGATATGCTCTTGAAAAGCTTGGAATCTGACAGTTAAGAGAGCAGAAAAAATTTACCCCGAAAAAGCTTTGTCAGCATATATGGGGCATTGCCGGATTGGATAAGTAAATGTACTACAGGAATTTTACAGGGTAAATACTCACTAATATAAAAACTCCGTTTCCGGAGAGTCGGATAAGCTTTAGGCTTTAGCCGGTTCTTTGGGAAACGGAGTTTTTTTATACCCTTAAACAGAAATCAGTTATCGCTTGCATCATCCTCGGAAAGAGTGAAGGTGAATCTCTTCTTGATCTCTTCGTCAGAAGCAAGGTACTCGTCATAGGTTGTCATCTTATCGATGAGGTGGCCGTCTATGATCTCAAAGATACGGTTGGCTGTTGTCTCAACAACCTGATGGTCACGGGATGAGAAGATGATGACACCCGGGAAGTTCTTAAGACCGTCATTAAGAGCGGAGATAGACTCCATGTCAAGGTGATCGGTAGGCTCGTCCAGGATGATAACATTGGAACCTGAGATCATCATCTTACTGAGCATACATCTTACACGCTCACCACCGGAGAGAACGTTTACTTTTTTAAGACCGTCATCGCCCTTGAAAAGCATACGTCCGAGGTAGCCGCGGACAAACTGTGTGTCCTTGTCAGGGCTGTACTGGGTGAGCCATTCAACGATGGTATCCTCAGACTTGAATTCAGGTGTGTTGTCCTTAGGGAAGTAGGACTGGCTTGTGGTTACGCCCCACTTGTAGTCACCGCTGTCAGGCTCCATCTCACCGGAAAGAATCTGCATGAGAGTTGTCTTTGCAAGCTCGTTAGGACCTACAAGAGCGATCTTATCGGTACGGTTTACGATGAAGGAAATGTTATCGAGAACCTTTACGCCGTTAATTGTTTTTGAAAGATTCTTTACTTCAAGTACATCGTTTCCGATTTCTCTGTTTGGCTTAAATACGATGTAAGGATACTGTCTTGAGGATGGCTTGATGGTATCAAGCTCGATCTTCTCGAGAGCACGCTTACGGGATGTTGCCTGCTTTGACTTGGAAGCATTGGCAGAGAAACGCTGGATGAATTCCTGCAGCTCCTTGATCTTCTCTTCCTTCTTGCGGTTTGCTTCCTTCTGCTGACGGACGATAAGCTGTGAAGACTCAAACCAGAAGTCGTAGTTTCCTGCGAAGACTGTTATCTTTCCGTAGTCGATGTCTGCGATGTTGGTACATACCTTATTAAGGAAGTAACGGTCATGGGATACAACGATGACTGTGTTCTCAAAGTTTATAAGGAACTCCTCAAGCCACTCGATAGAGTTGAGATCAAGGTGGTTGGTAGGCTCGTCCAGAAGAAGGATATCAGGGTTTCCGAAGAGAGCCTTGGCAAGGAGAACCTTAACCTTCTCTGAGCCCTTGAGCTCACTCATAAGCTTGTAATGAAGATCTGTACCGATTCCGAGACCGTTAAGCATGGTTTCTGCATCAGCCTCTGCGTTCCAGCCGTCCATCTGTGCAAACTCCGACTCAAGCTCGGCTGCTCTCATACCATCCTCGTCTGAGAAGTCAGGCTTTGCATAGATAGCATCCTTTTCCTTCATAATGTCATAAAGGCGCTGGTTACCGCGGATAACAGTATCGATAACTGTGCAGTCGTCATACTTGAACTGGTCCTGCTCAAGGACACTTAAGCGCTGTCCCGGGGTCTTCGTGATCTCACCGCTTGTGGGCTCAAGTGCACCGCTGAGGATCTTAAGGAAGGTTGACTTTCCTGCACCGTTGGCACCGATGATGCCGTAGCAGTTACCTTCGGTAAACTTAATGTTGACATCTTCAAAGAGTGCCTTCTTGCCTACACGAAAGGTTATATTGTTTGCTGCAATCATGAATTTCTCCTTTTCTTGTATCAATATGTAAAAAAAGAGTGGCTCGGAAGCCGCTCTTAAATGTCATTAACCTTTAGAATTATATCCGAGGAGCCTTATAAAAGCAAGGAATTTCGGGAAAATGCACTGTGGAGCAAATATAGTTACAGTTGAAGGTAATTTCGGGTAAGGGATTGTTTGGTATAAATCCCGGTATTTTATTGGAGAGTTTTTGAAAGAAAAAATGTAAATTTTTTGAATCAGATATAGTAATAAAACATTTTGCAGTATGAGATATACTGAAAATATAATCAAGTATGAGATATGCAACTATCATTCGTCCAACAGAGTAGATTCTGTAATGGAGGGCAAATATTTTTTTATGTATGAGAGGAAACAAATGAAATTAAAGAGAATAAAACAGTTCATAACTGTGGCTTTGACAGGTGTTCTGACTATGTCAATGGGAGTCAATGTTTTTGCTTTTTACAATACACCTGAAAGTATAAAGGGTATACATTCTTCACATATAAATATGATAGATGACATGGTGTCTCTCGGATGCAAACAGGTCATTTTCCAGTTTAACGCCAGTTTTGTAAAGAATGAGCAGCAGATGAAGGCTTACGATGCGCTTATAGATGCTTACAATGCTGCAGACCTCACTGTTACCATGGGAGTTATGAATGACTTTCAGGAGGGGGACGAGATAGTTCCCGTTCAGACACCTGCATCAAATCTATATCAGTTTAATACTCTGACTGAGGGAGGCGTGGCCAGAACCATGCAGGTTGCAGAGTCTCTTGCTTACAGATACAAGGATAGTGTTTCCAATTGGGTCATAGGTAACGAGATTAATAATCAGAGAGAATGGAACTATCTCGGAGTTGATGATATCAACACTTATGTTAAGGCCTATGCGGACAGCTTCCGTATTTTTTACAATGCCATAAAGGCATATAATCCGGATGCAAGAGTATTCATACCTTTTGACTATAACTGGACCCAGAATGGCGGGAGCATGTATTACGGATCCCGGGATGTGCTTGATCTTCTTAATGTCTATCTTGCTGATACAGATTATGGAATCGCATGGCATCCTTACCCCCAGGATCTTTCAAATCCTGACTTTATGAATACTTCCAATCTTGCAACAGATGATATGAATTCACCTATAGTAAATCTCAAGAATCTGCATGTACTGACAGATTACATGCAGCAGGAGGGTATGCTCAGTCCAAACGGAACAGTCCGTCACCTTATACTTTCGGAACAGGGTTTCAGCTCGGTAATGGGAGAGGATGCTCAGGCTCTGGCGCTTATGCAGGCCTGGGAAAAGGTTAAGGAGAATCCTTATGTGGAAGCCTTTCTGTTAAGCCGGCTTGTGGATGCTCCAAGTGAGGTGGCCCAGGGGTATGCTTTCGGACTTTGGAACTCAGACGGAGTCAGTGAGACAGCAACAACCAGAAAGCAGACATGGTACTACTATCAGGCACTGAATTAAACAGATTTGAGTGCCGTAATATACTCCTCTATAAATGCATGTTTTTCGCCGTTTATTTCTGACATACAGATGCAGATTTAATTGGCTCATAATATGTATCCGGTTGAGAATTGATTTTATGTATAACTAAAAGAGTCGTTCACACATATCGAAAACAATTGATATGTGTGAATGACTCTTGATTTTAAAGCAATCCTTTTTTGACCAGCTTTTCAAGTTCTTTCATTTCTTCTGTGACCCACTTGTCTTTATGATAAAAAATCTGACGGTACATGGTCATATCAAAGTCCACAGGATTTATTTCACGAAGCTCTTTGTTTTTGATGGACTCCTGAACCGAGAAGGCCGGCAGGAAGGTAACACCTTTATTCTCCTTTACGAGACGGATAAGAACTTCCGTGTTTCCTGTTTCAAAGAAAGGTCTGATCTGCATACGGTCTGCCGCAAGATCCTGCTCAAGTGCGTATCTGTAGTTGGAGTTCTGCTCTGTGAGGAAGAAAGGTACCTTGATGAGTTCACTCATGTGAACATGACCTGTTTTTCGATTCTCTCCCGGGATTTCAAGATCAGGGCTTGCAACGAATATGATTGGTTCAGGTTCCTCGAGTATTTTGATCCAATCGGAATCATATACACGTCTGTCCAGGAAATAGACCATATCAATCAGGTTATGCTCAAGCATATCAATAAGTTCCTTGGGAGAGCCGGTCTTTATTTCCAATGTTATCTCCGGATGATTGTCATAGAAATACTTCACAACATTCGGAATCTTATAGGTAAGAAGAGACTCAAGAGATCCGATGCGAAGCTTATGCTCCTGCATTTGAGGATTGCCCAAAGCTGTGTGGACATCATCCACACGTCTCAGTATCTCATTGGCATATTGAAGGAACTCACGTCCCGGAGGAGTAAGAACCACGTGTCTTCCGACACGGTCGAAAAATTTGGTATTGAATTCCTGTTCCAGCTGTCTGATCTGTATGGTCACGGCAGCCTGAGTATATCCCAGGGCCTCGGCAGCTTTACTGAAGCTCTGCATTTCAACTATTTTGACAAATGAATTAAGTTGTCTTATTTCCATATTCTCTCCGTTCAAAACTAGATAAAGCATGGAATAGTATATATAAATATTTAATTGTAAGCAATTACTGAAATAAAAATTTTTTATTAAATCAGATATGGTCATAAACTAAATTTCACTATTCTCTATATTTAATTTTCGGTATTGACGAAGAAAAAAACGATGATAAAATAATAAAAAATTATGTAAGGGATTCAGTTTGAGATGAGTATTTTCATTTGGAAAAGGATATAGATATTAAAGCACGCAGGGAGGGATTATTTCCTCCTATGCGTGCTTTTTTTCTGTGAATGAATGTAACAGCACAAAGTTTTAAGCAAGCTGTATTTCCATAGAAATATTACAGCCTTAAATCAAATCCTTAAACCAAGGAAGGGGTTTATAATGAGTAACGAAAGAATAAAGATTGGTGAAGAAGGGATCTATGATGCCAGACAGTTGGGAACAGGAAAGGTACTTATTCTTGGCTTTCAGCATATGTTTGCTATGTTTGGTTCAACAGTTCTGGTTCCTCTTTTGACCGGACTCAGTGTTTCAACAACATTGCTATGGGCAGGACTGGGAACTTTACTTTTTCACCTGATAAGCAAGAAGAAGGTACCTGCATTTTTAGGTTCATCCTTCGCATTCCTTGCGGGCTATGCAGCTATCGCTCCCAACGGAGAGCCTGATCTTCTGAGATATGCCTGCTTTGGTGTAGCCTGTGCCGGACTTGTTTATCTTGTTCTTGCAACAGCATTCAAGGCATTTGGCGAGTCAAGGGTAATGCAGTATTTCCCTCCTGTGGTTACAGGCCCCATCATCATAGCCATAGGTCTTAACCTTTCAAAGTCAGCTATCGAAAACTGTTCAAGCAACTGGCCCATCGCTCTTGTTGCTATCGTAATAGTTGTAGTTTGTAATATATGGGGAAGAGGCATGGTGAAAATCATACCTATACTTCTCGGCGTAATGGGTTCCTACTTAGTTGCGGCAGTATGCGGATTTATCGATTTTTCTGAAGTTCAGAACGCTGCATGGTTCGGAGTGCCCGTGAACTACAGCAGAACAGTATTCTCATTATTTACAGACGGAACACTTGATACTTCACTTCTTATCACTTCAGTGATAACTATCGTACCTATAGCATTTGCCACAATGATGGAGCATATCGGAGACATATCTGCTATATCATCTACCGTAGGCGAGAATTTCATCAAGGAGCCCGGACTCCACAGAACACTGACAGGTGATGGAACTGCAACAGCTCTGGCTTCACTTTTCGGCGCACCTGCAAATACAACATACGGTGAGAACACAGGAGTGCTTACACTTACCAAGGTTTACGATCCTATGGTAATACGCCTTGCCGCATGTATAGCCATCATACTCAGCTTCTGTCCTAAGTTTGCAGCTCTTATCGAGGTAATGCCTTCAGCTACTGTCGGCGGGATATCACTGGTACTTTACGGTATGATTTCTGCAGTAGGTATCCGTAATGTGGTTGAGACCAAGGTTGACTTCTCTCAGACAAGAAATGTAATAATTGCAGCACTCATTCTTGTTCTTTCAATCGGTGTAAACTATTCGACAGCCGGTGCGATCATCATTCCTCTTGGCGCAATGACTATCAATTTCTCAGGAATCGCAACAGGTTCTCTCGTTGGTATCATCTTAAATGCGATACTTCCCGGCAAGGATTATAAGTTCAATGACAGTGAGCCAAACAAGACAGGTGTTGATCTTGAGATAGCCCAGGGTGAGTCTTTGGTATGGCAGCTTGCAAAGAAGGCCGGAGCAAAAAATATGGTCGAAGATGGTTCTGAAAAAGCAAAGAATTGAGGAAGTATCGTGGAGCAGGGAGTTCAGCGCTTTCCTAATCTGACATATTCTTTAAGTATTTATGAGGACGGTTATCCAACCGCCCTCTTTTGTTATAATGTTTTATGAAAAATGTGTAAGCTTGGGGCTCTGAGGGAACCGATATATAATCATAGCAACTGACCAGAATAGATACGGGAGATAAAGTTGGATAACGATAAAACTCAAAATAAGTTGCAATCCGGAAAAAAAACAGAAAAGGATCATTCCGAAATGCACTGGGAAAGTTATAATCCCATCCGGATGAACAGACGTAATGTAAATCAGAATATAGGGGAAAAGAAAAGTTTTTTACATAAGCTTTTTAAGGGCTCCTTTATTAAGCCTTTGTGCTTTTTTCTGGCGGGAATCGTTGCAATAGCAGTCTTTGTTTTTGTATGTATTAATATAGGAAATCAATTTAAAAAAGACAGATCTGAGGAGACAGCCACTTCTGCCGGGGAAACGACAAAGAGGGTTGAAAATGTTACAATAGCTGATACTCAGGAAGAAACGGTTATAGCGGAATTTGTATTTCCCGAAAAGGAGATAAAGGATCTTGATATTATAGGCGGGAGCGGTGAGATTATAGGATTTTCATTTCCTGACCAAAGCAGTAAGAAATGGATTCTTCTTAAAAAATATTTTGAGGACACCATGACCAATGCCGGGTATAATACTGAATTCAGATATGCGGAAATGACACAGGCTGATGAATCTGACAGCGGTGATGCTGTTTCACAGCAGATTTCGGATATCAGAGAGCTGGCGGATGAAGGTGCGAAGATTATATTTGTTGCTCCGGTAGATGTTACATCATCCGAGCTGGGCAGTCTCCTTACTGAAGTGAAAAACAGCGGAATTTATATTATAGCCCTTGATCATTTACCCATGAATACTTCAGGAGTTAATTATCTTTTCGGATATGATGATTATCATGTTGGAGAAGCTATGGGAAAATATATAGTGGATAAGCTGGAGCTGGATAAGGCAACGACTGAAGCTCCCAGGACGGTGGAGATATTTACAGGTGATATAACTGACGATACTCTTTTGTTCCTTTATCCGGGACTGATGGAAACATTATTCCCATACATAGACAGTGGGGTACTTCTGGCAGGTTCCGGACAGCTTGAGCTTGAACAGGTAAGTATCATGGATGGAAGCGAACAGGCAGCATATGAGCGAATGAATACCATGATGGATCAGGTATACAGAACCCGGAATCTTGATGCGGTTATATGTACGGATGATGTTATAGCCGGTGGAGTGTCAAAAGCTATAGTTGAGGCTGTACTTCGGGGAACATACGGTGGAAGGATGCCGGTCATCACAGGAGATGGTTGTGATGATGATGCTCTGGACAGAATACTTCAGGGAACCCAGTCCATGTCCATATTGCATGAACCTAAGGAATATTCCTACAGGGGGACAGAGCTTACGGATGCCATCATTCATGGCGGAGCGGTGGATGTTATCGATTCTGAGATGTATCAGAACGGCAAGCTGGTGGTTCCGGCCTGTGAACTTAAGCCTGTTGTGGTCAATGCTGATAATTATGAAGATCTGATAGTGAAAAGAGGATACCTTCAGACTTCGGTACTTCTGGATTGACAGGTATACCGGAGATGTCATGTATGTGTTCTGAAAAAAAGGAAGACGATTTAATGAATTAAACAAGCTGTGTAATAAGGACAGCTGGTGAAGAAAAAATAAATGCCTCCCTGACCGGCGTGGTTAAGGGAGGCATTTTATATCATGTGATCAGCAGGCGTCGCTCATCATGAATGAAACAACCTTCTTCATATCATCAGGATCTGACACAAAGAGCTCCAGTTCCTTTATGGTAGCCTGATTGAGGAGCTTTGCTGTCATAAGCATCTGGCTGAGTTTTGATTTAAGATTGATGCGGTCGCCTTCTGCAGAAACAAGTTCGATAGTTCCCTGGCAGCTGTTAAGAACTTCAAAAAGACCGTCGACATTTTTTACATTTTCAAGTTTCATTGTATAACCTCCTGTTTGATCTGAATAAAGGGAAAATTTATCATACCTTCAGAGTATGTCATCGGCTTAAATACTCTGTTAGGTAAGAGTTTAAGCAAAAAAATAAGTGAAATTCTGTAATATCTTCAAGTTGAACAGTATGATATGGCAGATTACACAAAAATACAAGTAAAAATTTGTGGAAATACACAGAGTATATTGAGATATTTTGATATTGTTCATTTAATGCGTTTATCCCTCTTTTGTAAAAAATATGATATACTTCATGCGAAATCGAAGTGATATTGTTTTATTTTTAACAATATCCTGAGAGATGCCACCATGCCTGATGCTGATATTTTTTAATCAAATTATTGGCATCATAGCCGCGTTCTACGAAATGAAAATGCGGTTCGCAATAAAACAATAGGAGAAAAATGATGAAGTTAGTTATCGGAAATGATCATGCAGCAGTGGATATGAAGAATGAGATCAAGCAGTACCTTGAGGAAAAGGGAATTGAGATAGTTGATGTGGGAACCAATTCGACAGACAGCTTTAACTACCCTATCTCCGGTTATCGTGTGGGAAAGATGGTTGCAGATGGAAAGGTTGATGGTGGTATCGCAATCTGCGGAACAGGAGTTGGCATTAGTCTTGCCTGCAACAAGGTAGACGGTGTACGTGCATGTTGCTGCAGCGAGCCTTACTCCGCTGAGATGAGTAAGCGTCATAATAATTCAAATGTCGTATGTTTCGGTGCAAGAGTTATCGGTATAGAGACAGCAAAGCAGATTGTGGACGCATGGATCAATGCAAAGTTTGAGGGCGGACGTCACGAGAACCGTGTCAATATGATCATGGAAATCCAGGATACACAGCAGCTCAGAGCCGCTGAGGAAGCATAAAAATACAGATATATGTGCCATAAAGAACAAAAAGATGTTTTGAGTACTGAAGGCGCAATATAAAAATAAAAGCAATATTCCATTGAATGCCTTACGGTGGATTTCAATGGAATATTGCTTTTTATTTATGATGTTTTAGATTCAATAAAGATCCTTTACCCCTGATAGTTTCAGTGCTTCAAGGAAGGTCTTTTTATTACGGCTTGCAATAAGTTCTTCAGGGAAGTGGACTTCTTCAAGGAGCTTTCTGGTTTCATCAAATTTGCCGATAAGGCATGAAATGTGAGCATCAGTCGCTACGGAGATATGGCATCCGGTTTCGGCGCAGGCTTCAAGGACCTGTTTGCATCTATTTCTCGAAAAGTTATCAGTTCTTCCGCCGTCAAAGGAAAAACTGTGCTCATTAACTTCTATCAGCTTGTTCATTTCCTTAGCAGCTGATGCTATAGCACGGAAGTCTACATCAAGACCGCTTCTTCCTATATGTCCGAGGATGAATACTTTTTCCTGCTGAAGAGCTTTAATATACATATCTGTCATCTGTACAGGACTTGCGTCCTTTACAAAGGCTTTTCCGTGTACACTGGCGATAACGTAATCCATATTTTTGGTGGTGTGTTCGTAAAGAGTCGTAGGATTTTTAAAGGGATCGCCTACAATGGAACAATCCAAAGGAATATCCTGTCCAAAAAGGCTTCCGTCAAGTCCCACTATATCCGCTTCGCAACCTGACAGCAGAGTTACACCCATCCATTCCCGGGGCCAGGTCATAGGTGAGGTGAAGAGATACTGGTAATGCTTTGAGCAGTCATAATCAGGCCATAACATAGCGGAAAAGTGGTCGGTGGATACAAGGAGTTCCAGTCCCATATCCGAAGCCTCTTTTATGTTTTCCTGAATAGTTGAATAGGCATGCCGGCTGAACAGGGTGTGTGTATGGGTATCACATTTAATATCGTACATATATATACCTCCGTAAACATATAACACAGACAGAAAACACAGGTTAAAAAAATACGTTATTCTGACCCGCTGCGGGTTAAAGGCACAAAAAACCGTTGCCTCCATAGGCTGCAGCGGAATACCGTATAAAATTTAGTTGAAATAATACCACATATGTAATAAATTTCAAAAGCAAACACGATAACTATTATGTGATCGTGTTCACAGAGTATATTGATTGTTAATTCAACTGTAAGTGAACCGGGAATCTTAAGATCCGGGGACATAACATTCAGTTCCAATAAAAAAGAAAGAGACAAATATGGTAAAATCACTGGTTTCAAAAGGTAAAATCATTCTGAAAAAAGGCGAAGGACGCACTATCAAATCCGGCGGTGCATGGATCTATGATAATGAAATCGACAGGTATGAGGGAGAATATGAGAATGGAGACATAATCAGTGTCTCTGATTTTGACGGCTTTTTCATGGGCTACGGTTTTATAAATCATAATTCCAAAATAAGAGTACGTATGCTTTCCAGATGGAGAAAGGACCCGATTGACAGAGAGTTTCTTCGCGAAAGAGTGAGGAGCGCCTGGGAATATCGTAAGACGGTGGTGGATACAAGCTCATGCCGAATTATTTTCGGCGAGGCAGACTGGCTTCCGGGACTTACGGTAGACAAGTATGAGGATGTGCTGGTGGTAGAGTCTCTTGCTCTTGGAATCGACAGACTTAAGGACATGATACTTGAGGATCTTGTTGAAATCTTAAAGGAAGACGGCATCATCATAAGAGGAATCTATGAGAGATCAGATGCTCCGGTCCGTAAGAAAGAAGGTATGGAGCCTCATAAGGGTTTCATAGGTGCAGAATTTGATACAAATGTTCTTATTACGGAGAATGGCGTTAAATATATGGTGGACGTTGTGAATGGTCAGAAAACAGGATTTTTCCTTGATCAGAAGTATAACCGTCTGTCTATCCAGAAGCTTTGCAAGGGAAAGAAAGTGCTTGATTGTTTCACCCATATGGGGACGTTTGCATTGAATGCCGGAATCGCAGGTGCAGCCTCTGTTGAGGGACTGGATATATCTGAACTTGCTGTGCAGCAGGCCACTGCCAATGCTGAGAGAAACGGCCTCTCAGATACTGTTCACTTCCGAACGGCTGACGTGCTGGATGAGCTTCCGAAGCTGAATAAGCAGGGAGAAAAATATGATGTGGTAATTCTTGACCCTCCTGCATTTACAAAATCAAGAGAGGCGACGAAAGCCGCAATCAGAGGTTACCGTGAGATAAACATGCAGGGAATCAAGCTTGTAAAGGATGGAGGTTATCTTGCAACCTGCAGCTGCAGTCACTTCATGACACCGGAGCTTTTTACAAAAACCATTGGTGAAGCTGCCAATTCCGTACACCGACGTCTTCGTCAGGTAGAATACCGCACCCAGTGCTCAGATCACCCTATACTCTGGGCGAAGGATGAGAACAGCTATTATCTTAAGTTCTACATCTTCCAGGTGTGTGATGAGAAGTAAAAAACTGAAATGATTTGAAAGAGAAGAATGTTTACTGCAATGCCGGAAAAAATTTCAGTAAGAGAACTTATAAATCCTTAAAGCCAGTCGATAGAGCAGGGTGTTGAGTTTTTAATACATTGTCTGGTGAAGGGAGCTATGAGTATGAAAAAAAGGATATTATTAACCATGATGATTGCTGCAGCTGCTATAGGACTCAGCAGCTGTAAAGTTGAGACCCAGTCTACTTCTGAGGTCAGTGTCTCGGTTAATACAGATAAGGGATCAAAGGAGTACAGTTTTAAGGCAGAAAATAACAATGGTGTAGTTACAACTGAAAAAGCTGTTACAGAAAGCACTACAGAGACAGTAAAGGATGAAGATACGGAAAGTCCTGTAGTGGAAGCTGCTGCTTATGTAGATGAATATGTGGAATCAGTATGGAGTCAGGAAGGCTGCGGTCATCATACAACTTATGACGATGATGAAATCTATGTTCAGATATGGTATGAAGGATTAAGTACAACTGATGATATCGATGAGCAGGCTTTTCGTGAAGATGTGATTCCGGAATGGCTTGATGATGTAGCTGTGTGGCGCGAAGAACTGGATGGCAGAGGACTTTCGAATGTGGAATTGTGCCTGCAGTATGTTACGGATAAGCAGGATGAAGAGATAGTTTACTTTACTATCGAAGGCGGTGAGGTAATTTATTTCGTACTGGATGAACAGTGATCACGTATCTATGATGTTCTTTAAAGATTAAGACGGGCCGGAGAAACTCCGGCCCGTTATTTTTTGATTTGAAATATAATTATGACAATATATTACAGACGTGCTTCTTCGCCGTCTTTCTTTGGAAGTCTGAAGTAAACAGTCACAAGCATTGTTGTAAAAGCGGCTACACCACCTATGACATTTGATATAGGTTCAGCTGCGAAGACACCGTCAACTCCCATATAAAGAGGAAGAATCAGAGTCAGTGGAAGGATAATGATTATCTTCCTGAGAGTTGAGAAGAAAATGGCTTTCTTCGACTGACCTAGAGCTGAAAAAACCGACTGTCCGCAGAACTGTCCCATCTGGAAAATAAAGGCCATAAGGTAAAGCCGGAGACAATGAGTTCCCACGGTGATGGTTTCCATATCCGGCGTAAAAATGCGGATAAAGAAGGTTGGGAAGATCAGTATGAGTATCCAGACAAGTCCGCCGTAGCAGCTTGCGGCAGCAGACGCAAAGACGATGCCCTGCTTTAAACGCCTGTATTTTCTAGCTCCGAAATTGTATCCAAGCACAGGCTGTGAAGCGTGAGTAATGGCAGTTCCCGGAAGCGAAATAAAGTCTCTTATGGAATTAATGATGGCAAAGATACCAATGTATAAATCTCCGCCGTAATCACGAAGCATGATATTGCAGGCGGCCTGAGTTACGGTGTTTGTGGATTTCATTAAAAAATTTGCAAAGCCCAGGGTGGCAATCTCACGGGCAATGCTTTTGTTGAAACGTATCTCAGAGATTTTCAGTCTGAATAAAGCCCTATCTGAATGCAGAAAGCGGATGACCCAAACAGCACTTACTATCTGAGAAATGACAGTGGCGATGGCGGCTCCTGCCACACCCCAGTTTAAAACAAACATTAAAAGCGGATCCAGAATGATGTTCAGTATGGCGCCAATGGCAGTAGTTATCATGCCGGTTCTTGGGAAGCCCTGAGCACTGATGTAGTAATTAAGCCCGGAGCCCGTCATGAAGAAAACAGTTCCCAGTATGTAAATAGTAAAGTAACTTTTGGCATAGGGATAGGTGGCATCACTGGCACCCAGGGCATAAAGCATTGGCCTCATGAAAATAAGTGCTAGTGCAGTCATGATTACGGATGTCACGATAAGCAGAAAGGCGCTTTCGCTCATAATGCTGTGAGCCCGGTTTTCATCGCCTTTGCCTCTGGCTATGGAAAAAAGAGGTGTTCCGCCGATGCCGAACCAGTCTGTAAAGGCAGTTATAAGCGTTATTATGGGAAAGCAGACACCTACTCCTGTCAGAGCGATACCGTTCGATCCCGGAAGGTGTCCGATATATATACGGTCAACTATGTTGTAAAGCAGTTGTATGATTTGCGCAACCAGAAGCGGGATTGACTGAGCCGTGATGGCTTTTATAACAGACCCCTTTGAAAAATCCGTAGCGGTTGATGTCAAGGTGAAACCTCCTGAAAACTTTATTATTTTAAAGAAATTTAATGCTCCTCGGCTTTTTACAGTCGGGAGCATTATTATTGATAGTTAGGAGTTTTGGTATTATCTATAACTTAAACTTCCCACATAAATAGTGGGCATCGTACCTTGAAAACTCTATATTCTAGACTATAAAAATACAATTACGCCACTTTGTAATCACTTGTCAGAGCATCCTGCATATATTCAGGCAATCTGAAAAAGAAATCCTTATAGATTTCTTCAACCTGTTCGTCTGTGATATGAAGTATGTTCTTTATACTTGCAGTCATAGCCTCTACGAGTATGAAAAGAGAATGTTGGAATGTAATGTCTTCCATTTCCTGTAACAGTACATAGAAGA
>NZ_JNKO01000017.1 GCF_000702885.1 Oribacterium sp. P6A1
GCGAGGCTGGTTTCGGCTTTAGCCGAAATCAAGCGAAAATGCCTGCGCGAAGCGCATTTAAATGGCATTTTCTCCGATTTCATGTTAAGAGCTTACAGCTCTTTAAGTTCTTCCCGTTCAAAACTTAAGCTTGGCTTTTGTTCTGTCCGTTATTCTTTACTGCGAATAAATTCGCTACGACTTTTGTCGTTTCTGAAAATCTAATTCTTAGAATCTTCAGGGTCTGTGTATTAATCGATCTTTGATTTTCAAGGTTCTGAGCTGTTTCAGAGGAGCTTTTGTTTTGCTCTCGCTGACAGCTTGTACACTATAGCAGTAATAATTTTTGTTGTCAAACAATTTTGAGTATTTATTTTAATACAAAATGCAGTGTCACTTTCTTCCGAATTCCTGCACCCAATAATATGTTCCGTTGTTTTTATATACGCCTATTCCTATTTCAGTGAAATCACCAAGTATATTTCTTCTGTGCCCTGATGAATTAATCCATGTGACAAATGCTTCGCCAGAAGACGTCTGCCCGAAAGCTATATTTTCAGCCGCGACTATATAAGAATATCCATTCTCTTTCATAAGAGTAAAACATCTTGAACCATCCGGCCTTATATGAGAATAATTTCTGCTTAACTCCTCAGCCCTTTTCATCGCCACCCCGGACAGAGTGCCATTCAGTAAAAGAGCGTTTTTACCATTCTCCGCTCTGTAAGCATTGACCATGGCATAAACTTCACCGGAAATCTCTTCATAGCTCTTCCGGTCAGTCTCTGATTCTCCAGACATACCAAAGCCTGCAGCGGTGCCTGCCATGTGGTAGTTGTTTCCATAGCACAGGGGCAATGTCTTCCCAAATCCATTTATTAATGTTTCTGTACTCATATTTGAAGCCCCGCCGGTAAAGCAGTTTATCAAAGCTCCGTCACTTCCGAACAGATACGGTACTCCGCCAATATATTTCCAACCTGTCACCATAAGGTTTGTTGCAGGATCAATATAATAAGTCTTATTTGAGTCACTTATCCATCCGGTTTTTACGGAATATCCATCCTCGATATAGGTCCAGTTGTTTTGTCCCAGCTGAAGCCAGGTACCGGCATATGCAGATACAGACATCACTAAACATGCTGAAATCACTGCCGCACAGGTCAAAATGCTTTTCTTCATCGTTTACCTTTCAGGGTCATATACACTTTCATTCTGCTCAAGTTCTGTCATGACCCGACATACAATTCAAACTCATTCGTATTAATTTCCCGAAGTTTTACTCGGTTTTTAATTTTAAAGTATACTATTATGAAAACATTTTACAAGTTAAAAAGGCGGCGCTGTTACGCAGCACCGCCCATTCTTTTCACTCTTAATATATATGTAAATATTCTTTTATATTATCTATACCATTTGTCTTGAAGAATTATTTCTTCTTCTCATTCTGCTTCTTGTCAGCTTCCTGAACTGCAGGAGCAGCCTTTGGCTCTTCCTTCTTTCCGTTCTTTGCCGCAGCAGCTGCCGCCTTTGCATCCTTACGGGCAACATACTGTAAAAGGTTGATGCACTGGTTTGAATAACCCCATTCATTATCATACCAGGCAATAAGCTTTACAAAATTATCATCGAGCATGATTCCGGCCTTAACATCGAAGATACAAGTCTGGAAATTTCCTCTCAGGTCTGAAGAAACGATTTCATCAGTATTGTACTCGATGATATCCTTCATCTCATGACGGGATGCATGTTCGATTGCTTCACAGATCTCCTCATAGCTTGTCTTTGTCTTAAGCTCTGCTGTAAGATCAACTACTGATACATCATTTGTAGGTACACGGAAGCTGAGACCTGTCATCTTGCCCTTGAGCTCAGGTATAACCATGCCTACTGCCTTTGCTGCACCTGTGGAAGAAGGAATAATGTTGTTGAATACAGAACGTCCTGTTCTCCAGTCACGACCGCCGTTAGAGTCTACAGGCTTCTGCTTTGATGTGGATGCATGAATAGTGGACATAAGCGCACGCTCGATTCCGAACTTTTCATTGAGAACCTTTGCAAGAGGCGCAAGACAGTTTGTTGTACATGAAGCATTGGAAATGATTCTCATTGACGGATCATAGCTCTCATTGTTTACACCAAATACGAATGTAGGGAAATCCGGATCCTTACCGGGTGCAGTAAGGATAACCTTCTTTGCACCGCCCTTGAAATGCTTCTCGCAATCCTCAAGACGAAGGAACTTACCTGTTGATTCAATGATGTACTCAGCTCCAGTTGATGCCCAGTCAATGTTTGCAGGATCATCCTCTGAGAACACATGGATCTTCTTGCCATTGATAACGAGTTCCTTATCTGTACAGCGGACTCTTCCTCTGAATCTGCCAAATACAGAATCATACTCCATCTGATAAGCCATACGTGCAAGATCCGCATTTCGTAAGTTGATGGCACATACCTCGATGTCATTGTCACGCTCTTCAAGAATCCGAAGGATAACTCTTGCGATACGACCGAAACCATTGATACCAACTTTTACTAACATAATTACTCCTCTCTGAATGGAAACATCAGCCCGTTTTTTTCTTTTTGTGATGAGCTGACGTCACATGTCAAATTCAACAAAAATCCGACATGACCTTTCGCAAAATCAACTACGTGCATTGTAGCACTATCAATTTTGCATGAAAACAAATGATATTTTTCGGACATTTATGATTATTTTTTATCATTATTTATAAATTTTTAACAATCGGATGATGCACATTCACTAAGGCTTGAAATTCCGTCGTTTTTCGCGTTTATTGTATACAATTCAAAATAGCATTACGCACGCTAGCCAATGTTTTTCACTGTATTTTGTATTCAAAAAAGTGCAGCTGCCAAAGAGTTTTACCTCTCCGGCAACTGCACTTTTGTTTGAAAATTTATGCTTTATCAGATATTGATCTGAATGTTTCCATACGGAGTTAAATCATTGATCTCCGACTGTACAATCGAAAACACCAGCAGATCCATTCCGAAAATAGAAAGAAGAAGGAACAGAATTCCTCTGTTCTGGTTCTGTCTTCCGCACTTTGAGAAGGTTTCATCCAGCTTTGTACCTGTACGATATAACCAATAGAACTTATAGATACCGCAGGTCACTATTGAAAGCAGAAGAACCATCCCCGCCGATGTATCCTCTCTATGATCTGTCACCTCATTGACATCTCTCGCAATACAGTAATGCCAGTACAGCATATATATTCCGCATGTTACGATAGATAATAAAATAGAAATAACTATATCACGTTTATTTACCTGCATAATTCTCTTTTCCCCTTTTCCATCTCATACTATGACCTGCGTGTCAAAATCGGCATCGAATCGTTCCGCCGGAAGGGCTGCCGCTTTTTGTCAGTTCCTCCTGACCTGCCAGAAAGCCCACGATTCTCGCAAAATCCGCCGAAAGCTTACATCATGAAACTCTTCCTATGTCAATTTCTACACAGACCAGATCCTCAATATCTTCTTCTATACCTCCCATGATCTGGTAGATATAGATTTCACCCTCGGGATTGTAGCCCATGGATCTTATCTCGTCAATGATGCCTTTAATGTCTCTGTATCTCAGCTTGCTCCCCTTCTCATGTTTACGTATGGTTCTATAATACTTATGCTCCGGAATCCGTTCGGTTTCATCTTCAAATTCCTCCATAGGTGTCGTGAACAGCAGTGCATGTTCCTCCGGCCACACATCATTCTCCAGGTTCTCTCTCCTGACTCTGAATACAGACCTGGCAATGCCTCCATTCTCCGCAAGGGAACTATAGACATCTCCGGGACTCTCATCTTTTATTTCATAACAATATGAGCTATGTCGCACGCCGATTTCGTATGGAATCTCATCTCTTACCATACTGAGCAGTTTTGCGGAATCCACGGCGCTGTTTATCTTCGCCCTGATCCACATCTCTTCATTTCTAAGCCTTTGGATGGAATCTTCCAGCTCGCATGTAGCATCTCTTATATCCTGTCCTTTCATCAGACGTAAAATAGTCTTAAGAGACATCCCCATGGTACTGTACTCATGTATCATAACTATCAGATTCAGATCATGGTCATTGTACTCGCGATAATTATTGCCCCTGTTCCTTTGAGGATCAATCATTCCCTTTTTTTCGTAGAACCGTATCATATCCTTTGAAACGCCTGTCATACGGCTGGCCTGATTGATATTCATAATTTCATCCCCTTTTTGATCCTGTCTTTTATTAAAAATCCCCCTATTAGTCTATATTTTATATTGACTTTGGAATTGTTCCAACCTTTATTATTAAATTATGTAAAACCCTCAAACAAATATCTGTATTCTAACGAAAAGACCCATGACTCCCCCTAAAGTCATGGGCCTTTTACGATACTCTGATTTTATATTTCCGGGATTCAATCACATGCAAGACGATATTCAGCCATTGCACAGCTCTCAGTACTATCCTGACAATTCAAACACCCCTCAGCGAATTGTTCAGCCGCCTTATCACAGCTGCCGAGTACACCGTCATACACTCTAATGCCTAATTGTGCAAGTGTCACAAGGGCATCTTCTGTGATGTCTCCGCAAAGCACTGCGTTCACACCGATTCTGCGCAGAACTCCGGCAAGAGCACAATGCCCCTGACCATCTGTACTGACAACCGATGAATCTATGATAACATTCTTCTCTATATTATAGAGCTTAAAGAATCCGGTCTTCTCGAAATGCTGAAATACCTCTTTGTTATCAGGATCATAAGTAATTGCAATAATCATAGTTTCATCACCTTCTTCTATTCAATTTTCTATACTTGTCTCCAAAACCGAAGACTATTTTCGTCCCATGACAACATACGATCGTTTTAAGATCATAGCCCACCGCATGAGCCGAATCATGCTGTCATTATAATTTTTATTTATATAGATTACAAGCCATGCACTTAATTTGCTGACAATAATTTAACTATCCTCTTTTTTGCAATAAAAAGGGCGTACAGAAAATGATGTTTCATCTTCTGCACGCCTATGCCAACGTTTCTTACTTGTGAACTTTGTGCCCATAAGCTTACTTACTATATTATTCCCACCACCATCATGATACCCTATCAATAACAAAAATGCAACAAAAATATTAAATTTTTTTCCTTTTTTGTAATGATTTAGAAAGATTTAATTTTTGTTTTTATCTGCGCAAATTTAATGATTTAAAGTGTCAAATTCATTATTCCGGAAATTTTTTTCAGCAAAAGGGTGGAGGTACAGACCCTTACGACTGCCTCTCAATCTGCTTTGACCCACTTCCAGAACTTTGGAAATCCAGCAAAAAGGACTCCGAAGCTGCCTTCGGAGCCCTATTGCTTTTGGTATGGGATTTTCTTATGCTTTTAACTTTAATATTTTATCATTGAAAACTATGGCTACAGCGCCGATGGAATCTTCGAATTCGCCCAATGTGGATTTATTGATCATATCAATGTCTTCCATATGATAGCGTTCCACGAAAATCCTCTTGAAGTTTTCTCTGATATAAGGCAGTTCAAACAGGCTGCCATAATAAATAATCTTATCCGGAGGCAGAACCATAGAAGCATTGTACAGGGCAAGAGCAAGCTTATCCATAACCTCATAAAGTATCTTTTCAAGACCGGAATCACGAATCCCTCCCCAAAGGGATATCGTTTTTGTCGTTATCTTTTCCCGATCTCCGCCAAGTGCCTCCCAGAGTTCCGGGGTTTCACTCTCCGAAAAACTCTCCCTGAGTTTTTCCGTAATGGTCTTTAATGAGACCATGGATTCAAGTGTACCGCCCTTTTCATCCAGTATGATATGTCCGAGCTCGGGTATCCTTCCGTCCTGATTTCCATATACCTTGTTATTTATGGCTATGGCGGATCCAAGTCCCGGGCCCCATTTGACAAACACAAAGTTTCCTTTTTCCCTGCCTGCGCCGTAGATCAGCTCGGCAATGGCAAAGGCATTGACATTGTTCTCAACAATCACCGGAATGCGGAGACCTCTTTCCAGCTTTCTTCGGACAGGTACAGGTGCATTCCACAGGCTCGGGATATCATCCTCCATCAGTCTGTCCATTGAAACATTACCGGGCACCGATACTCCCGCTCCCAGGATGTCATCCGGCGTAATTGCCAGACTTTCCATCAGCTCATAGGCTGCGTCGATGATCTTCTCAAGAAATATCTCCGGCGGTAATTCAGTATCCGTTGCCAATGTCTTCTTCAGTAAGCATTTGCCTCTCATGTTATTTACGGAAACCACCGTCACATTTCTTTCGATACAGATTCCCAATATCTTCGTGAAATCGTCGTCAAGCCCTATGCGGATCTTTTTACGTCCCACATGAGCCTCTTCCTCCATCTCACCGTTTTCTTTCAGAATGCCTATCTCCAAAAGTTCATTGCTTATCTGTGTTACGGCAGCGGCAGTAAGTCCAAGTGCAGTCGCAATATCCTTCCTCGCCATATCACCCTTATCATTTAACAAACGGATGATCTTACTTCTGTTTTCTGATTTAACATCGTTGCTGTTTATACCTGAGTATTTCATGCCGTCTCCTATACGCTGCAAGAAAAATATAAAAAGGAACTCTGTACATACTTTAATGAAAATGTCCGTATCCTAAGCATTCTTTAACACCATTGTTTGTAATTGTAACATGGGATTTCAAGGCCAACCATGCACAAAACGTTTGAAATCCCGTGTTTTTTTTAGAAAAGCACTGACAATAGCCACATTTCCCAATCGGGATCAGAACCTGTGCACTTCGATACCCAGCATATTTCCAAGCATTTCCAGTTCATCGGCACAGCTTCCGTAAGTCACAACATAGTGCGGTTCCCAGCCATCCTTGACTGCCTTCTCAACGATAGCCTTGGAGTTATTCTCTGTCTTTACTACGATAGATGTTCCAAGGAACTGTTTTGGCTTGTCAAGTACTGCTCCTTCTGCTATGAAGAATCTGAACTTTCCGTTCTCGTCTCTTCCCACACGGAAAATGGTGGCATGCTCTGTGCTCTCGCAGCCGAATTCCATGGTCGGTCCAAGTTTTCTGTTAGGATGTACTCCAACTTCAGCTCCGGTGTCCTTTCTTGCAAGGTCACAGGCTGCCATTCCGCAATGCCAGAAGGTTATGGTATTCTCACCCTCATCAAGAGATACAGGATCCCCGAAGAAACAGGATCTGCCGGTGAGCTTTGAGCCTATATACATTGACAGAGCACCATAGGTATCGGATTCACAGCTTGCGCTTACTCCGAGAGAATTAAGGAGTGACAGTACCGCACATACAGGTGTTCCGAAATCCGTAAAGAAATCCGGCCAGCAGCGTGATGAAATGGCACCGATGTGATTTTCTGTGACATAATCCTTATAGGCCTTATAGAGCTTCGCAAAATCCTTTACGTTCTTCTCAGGAGTTTTATCAAGTCCGACTATCTTTTTCTTCGCATCCTCAAGGTAAGGCGCACACTCTTCATCGGTATATGACTTAGCCTTGTTGATAAGCTCTCTTGATTCGATGGAATCAAGGGTTGCTCCGAAAACAGACGTGATATCTGCATCCAGCGCCCTTCCGAAACCGAAGCCCTGCGGTGTATGTCCGATGGACACAAGCTTCAAGCCCTTTAAATCTGCTTTTATCCTTGCTGCCTTGATAGCGGCCGCAGCCTTTTCGATGATTTCCTTTTCCTCAGGGCCTCCGAACATATACTCGAACTTTGAATCCTTACGGAAGGCCTTTATGCTGTTTGCGGCAGAGAAAGCACCTGTAAGGGAGTTAAGTCTGAGTCTTCCTCCGTCGATAACAGGTTCTCTCAGAGTCCAAAGCAGGATAGGACATGAAAATCTGCGAAGCACTTCTGTAGCATATGCAGCGTTGGCAAAAGTAATGTTCTGTAAAACTATAAGATCCGGGTTGATCTCATCCAGAAACTCATCCAAAAGATCGATAGAGAGAAGCATCTCCTTTGGCACCACAACATCTTCTGTGATATCTCTAAGCATCTTTATTGATTTTTCGAACTGAATCTCAGCACTCTCTAAATGAAATGTTCCTACTCCGATAGGCACATATGCCACCTGAAAACCCATTGTTATTTCCTCTTTTCCAATTACTTTTAGTGTTCGATATCCGTTGTATAAGGTTCCTACATGCTTGGCACATATTTCGTCCGCTTTCTTGATGTATCGAAACTTCAGATATCTTTTTTGTCTGATTTAAGTCTGTTTTTTTCGGAATGATTACCGTGACTCAAGATTCATTTTCCGTCCGGTCATCATTCACTCCCCTTCAACAAGCCTCTACCGAAAGATCCTCATGCATCTTTTCGATTTCTTCAGCCTGTGCATCATTAAGGGCCTCAACCTTCTTGTTGATTCTAATCATTGAAGTAACCAGAACAACAGTGATAAGAAGGATGATGAGAGATATAGGTCTCTTGAAGAAGATAAGATAATCTCTGTCATAGGACATCATGGCTGTAACAAAGTTTGTCTCCATGATCTTCGCAAGGATAAGTCCGAGAAGAAGCGGTATGGCATCTATCTCCATGATCTTAAGAAGATAGCTGAATACCAGAAGTACGGCACAGAAGATCATTTCCTTGAAGTTTCCTGTTCCCGCAAATGCTCCTGCGAAGCAGAAAAGCATGATGGCAGGTGCAAGATAGGTGTACTTGACCTGAACCACCTTTGCAACCGCTCTTGTCATGACTTTACCCAGGGGCCAAAGGAAACAGTTAGCAACAAAACATCCGACGATAATTGTGTAAGCCTGTACAGCCTGCTTTGTGAACATGTTTGGTCCGGGCTGCATGCCGTGGAGGATGAAAGCTCCGAGAAGGAGGGCTGTAACACCGTCTCCCGGGATACCCATGGTCATAAGAGGGATCATTGCAGAACCAACCACAGCATTGTTTGAAGACTCTGCTGCTGCAATTCCTTCGAGAGAACCTTTACCGAACTTCTCGGGGTGCTTTGATAACTGCTTTGCCTGGTTATAGCAAAGGAACTGTGCAACACCGCCGCCTACGCCGGGCATGGCACCGATAAAGGAAGCGATAATTGTAGAAAGTGCTGTTGCAGGAAGTATTGACTTCGCCTCTGAAAGGCTTAATCCCTTCTTATCGATCTTGTTGGCGTCTTCCATCTTTCCGCCGTTTACCTTGAACTCCGCAAGCTTTCCAACAACCTGCTTAAGAGCAACAAGGGCGATCATGGCAGGAAGCATATCGATACCGAACTGAAGTATGGATACTCCGAAAGTGAATCTGGAAACACCTGTTACGGCATCAACACCGATGCAGGCGATAAGTATTCCGAAAAGACCTGAAAGGATTCCCTTTGGAAGTGAATTTCCTGATACACCTGCAAGAAGTGAGATTCCAAGGATTGCCATTGAGAAATACTCAACTGAAGTGAACTTTGAAACAAATGCGGCAATCGGTGCAGCAAGAACAAGCAGTAAAAGTGCTCCTATGATACCACCGAAGGATGATGCAAAAAGTGATGTATCAAGTGCCTGGAGAACTCTTCCCTTCTTAGCCAAAGGATAACCGTCAAAGGTTGTGGCGATAGCTGAGTTTGTACCGGGAGTATTGAGTGTGATGGCACTTATGGAACCGCCGTACATTCCTCCTACGTAAACCGCAAGGAGTGAAATGATAGCTGTACTCGGATCCTTGATTCCGTATGTAAGAGGAAGGAAAAGGATGATTCCCAGGGTAACACTGAGTCCCGGGATACAGCCGATAACCATTCCCATGAGCATTCCGCCGAATATGAATGCCAGATTTCCTAATGTAAATACCGCAGCAAAAGCGGATGAAATATAATCAAAATAACCCATAATCATACCTCTTTAGATTATTCCCTTGAGTATTCCGGCAGGAAGATCCACATGGAACACATTCTGGAAAAGGAAGTAAACTATGACCACCATAGCCAGTGTATAAATGTAGATAAGCGGCTTTCTTTCACCTTCATACCATTGAATGGCGCAAAAGATAAGCATTCCTGCAGGAATAAAACCAAGTGTTTTTGTGAGTGCTACAAACACTACCAGCGCTGCGATAAGAAGCAGCTCTTTTCTTTCATTTTCCCAGACGAATTCATAAATATGCTCTTTATGGAAAACGAGACTTTGTACCAGAAGTATGATGGAACAGATAAGTATGCCAACCAGACATATACCGGGTATGATTCTTGGGCTTGGCGCTCCCGAATCCCACATGGGAAGTCGCACCTGTGTAGGCATTACCAGAAGCATGATGACCGAAAACAGTCCCATTACGATACCCGCCAGAAGGTTGGTTCTGATTTTAATTGTTTTTTTCATAAGAAAATCTCCAAAATAGACCAAAACAGCCCGGCACTGCACAAAGGCAATGCCGGGCAGCTCTTAAGTTTTTAACTTATTAATAATTCAATGAACAACTATTTATACCTGATAACCAGAATCAGTTCTGACCGCTGAGAAGCTTGAATGCCTCAAGTGCTGCCTTACAAGCATCCTCATAATGCTGAACATCATCCTGTCCGTAGATCTCTGTATCGTTAAGCATGATGCTTGCGATGAAATCCTTGTACTCATCTGTTGCCCAAACGTCCTTGGCAACCTGAATAACTGCATCCTGCCACTCCTGTGAAGCGCCCTTACGTGTTGCAAGAGAACCGCCGGCAGGAAGGATTGACTTTGTATAATCCTTAGAAGAATCAAGGTCAGCTGCCATATCGGCACCTGCAAGTGAAGGAACTGTTATATCACCCTGAGGTCCCTTGAAGCCTGTGAATGCCTTATCTGAGAATGCAAGTACAGGGATAAGATTTCCTGCTTCAACATCTTCCTGTGCAGCCTGTGTTGTACCTACGAAACAGTCAACTTCACCATCTGTAAGGCCCTTCTTCTGAGCAGCACCACCGTCATAAGGTACTACCATCACCTTTCCGCCCTCCTGAGCAAGAAGTGAACCTAAAGCAAGATGTGGGTCTGAAAGAGGGTTTCCTCCGGACATCTTAAGTCCGCCTGTTTTTGACTTCTCAAGAAGTCCTGCAAGTGTCTGGTCAGGTGTTGTATAGAGGATCCATGTTCTGTCGTCTACTGTTGCAAGCGGAAGGATCTCACTTCTGTCAAACTCAACAACCTCTGTATTGAACTGCTTTCCGAGATCATGACGATAAGCTACACCGTATCCGTAAACAAGAAGATCTGTTGTGCTTGGATCTTCCTGTGTAAATGCTGTTGCTGCTGCAAATCCGTCACCGCCTGTCTGCTGCTCAACGATGAAGTTGTACTCAGGATGAGTCTTTGTTGCTACTTCTGCGAACTTTCTTGCGATGATATCTGCTGTTCCGCCTACGCCGTAAGGGCAGATAACCTTAACTGTCTCACCGCTTCCTGTAGCCTTATTTTCCTCTGCCTTTGTTTCTGCAGCTGACTCTGTTTTAGCTGCTTCTGTCTTTGCTGCCTCTGTTGCAGGTGCAGCTGTGTTTGAGCTTCCGCATCCGGTAAGTGATGCTGCTGCCATTGCTGTTGCAAGAAATCCTGCCAATAATTGTTTTCTCATAGTAACTTCCTCCTGTTTACTATACCTTTAATAATTTTTATTTTACGCGGTCCTTTCAGGACCCATAATTCTGTTTCAGTCTGACAATGTCGTCTGCCCTCTGTTTGTGCTCCTATATCTCTATAATTCCATCAGATCTATTCACACTTAGCCAATCCCCTCATAAAAGCAGCTTTACGCCCATGACGAGAAGCAATACATAACTCATTATCATGAATGTTCTCTGGCTCATCCTCTTGTAAAGAATGGAACCTATCTTAAGTCCCGAGAACAGGAACGGCGCTGCCACAAGAGCACTTATGATCAGTGATATATTCCAGTAGCCCGATCTTATGTCATCCACAAGTACCATACCGTTCAGAAATATCCAGACCGTTGAAATGGTGGTTCTGAATCTGTTCTTGTCCGGCAGCTTTTTAGTCATATAACTAATGAGAAGCGGTCCTCCGCTGACAAATATGCCATGTACTATTCCTGCTATAGGAAGAAGCAGATACAAAAGCCTGTCTTTGAAACTTTCTCTTCCGGAACTCTCCGAAGCAACATCATCTTCCTTTACATCCCCTGTGAAGGCAGCCTCATTTGTTTTGTCCCCTTCTTTATTCCGTACTCTCCCGGCGATCAGCTCCTTATAAAGGCCGTGAACCGAGACGCATATAACAAAGGCTCCAAGGACGAAATAAAGCATTTTCTCCTTTCCAAGGAGCTGATCCTTGATGAGAATACCAAGAAGTATTCCGCATCCCATGATCACTACTATCTTCCTAAGCTCTTTCCAGTCCACATATTTTCTGTTTCCCAGAAACACATATATGCCGCTTGCCATACCAAGTACATTCAGTATAGGTTTTGCCGACGTATATCCAACCAGCATCAGCCCGAAGGGCATGGCCAGTACCGTTCCCGCAAAGCCTGTGACCCCGTGCATGATATGTGTCACGAATATGGCCAGAAAGAATAAAATGAAATTTGTACTTAACATTAGTTTTTATTTTCCGTATTTAACACGTATACCCTCGAAGAGTTCTCTGTATTTTGATGTCCTACGGTAAAATACAGGAGTATCACCGAGCTCCGCTTCTACGACATTGACACCATGTCCGTAGCTTTGTCCTGTCCAGAGGTGGATCCACTCATCATCCGGAAGATATACTTCTCTTTCTGTCTGCCCTGCTGTATAAACCGGTGCCACCAGAACATCTCTTCCGAGAAGATACTGGAACTGCTCCGTATAACATCGTGGCTCATCATAATGAAGGAACAGCGGTCTCTGAACCGGCATTCCCTTTTCATGATTTTCCCTGACTGCGTCCTTTATGTACGGTGCCATCATGGTGTAAATGTCTACAAGTCTCGCCATCCTGAGGATTCCGTCTTCATCATCGTAGAACTGGTAGCAGTCATCGGGACGGTTTCCTTCATGAGTCCTCATAACCGGTGTGAATGCCGCCATCTCAGCCCATCTCATGAATACTTCCTTGGTTCTGATATTACCGAAAAGTGAAGTATATCCGCCGATGTCGCTGTGGCTGATTCCGCATCCCATCATACCGGTTCCCAGAGCCGCCGAGATAACTGTGCAAAGTCCGTCATGTCTTGAAAAATCCACCGACTGATCCCCTGCCCAGAGAAGTGTGCAGTACTTCTGACTGCCGTTAGCACCTGCTCTCATGAAGTAAACTATCTTTCCGAGATTGCCCGTCTCGGAAACCGCTTCGTAATTGCATTTTGCCCAGAGAAGCGGCCAATGATTATGCTCAACCATAGCCTCTTTTCCGCTGTGAAGCACAATATCGTCAGTTGGAAGGTATTCACCGAAATCCGCCATCCATCCGTCGATTCCTATGTCAATGCTGTACTTCTTGATGATTCCCTTGAACCACTCGAAGGCTTCCGGGTTTGTAAGATCCACCGCACCGCAGTAGAACTCACCGAAATCCACAAGATATGTGGTACCATCGTGGCGCTTTGCGAAATATCCCTTTTCTTCGCCTTCCCTGAAAAGCTCTCCGTCATTCACAAGATAGGGGTTCACATAACCGAGGAACTTGATTCCCTTTTTGTGAAGCTCTGCTATCTTCTCAGGAAGATCCGGATACATCTCTTTGTGATAATGCCAGTCCCACTGAAGTCTCTTGCCGAAGCTTGTGATTCTCTTGCCGCACCAGTCCTGACACCAGATTCCCGAAAGCTTTACGCCTTTCTCACGTATCTTTTCCGCAAGTCCGAAGGACCTTTCATTTCCGCCCTGAACTCCGAAGATAAGTCCGTTATATACCCAGTCGGGAAGTTCAGGCTGCCTTCCGAAGTATGCTGTTTCCTTTAAAAGAAGTTCTTCAAAATCCTTTGCTGCCTCTATGCGTATAGAAGCGGGAACCTCCCAGATCTGAAGCTCATGGAACTCATCATATCTGAAATCAAAATCAGCATAGGCTGTTGAATCAACATGGAGATAATATCTTTTTGATGAAACGAAGGTAGGCTCAGGATAGTTCGTATTGTAGTAGTCCCCTCCGGCCTTGTTCTCAACGTCCGATCTCCAGGTTACATATGTGGTTTTATCTCTGCCGACTCCCGGCTCTGATGTCCAAAGGGGGAAATGTCTCCCTCTCAGGTCAAAATAGGACATCTGCTCACCACAGCCATAGATATGCTCATCCTTGTCGGCTGCGACTCTGAACCAAAACCTGTTTATGGTCGGATCATGATTCTCTAATTTTATTTCCGCACACTCACCCTTTACGGCAACTGCAGCACTTATCTTTCCTTCAAAATCAAGAACAGTGATACCGTCTTTTTCTTCCGCTGAAGTAAGTTTCAAAGGAACCTTATCCTCCACATAATCCTCGATCTTGAAATTTCCTCTGTACATATCCACAGATTCTTTTCCATGACCCACATAAATCAAAGGTCTCTCCGAATCTGCGGAAAGGATGGTTCTGTCACCCTCTGTAAGTTTTAGTGTCTGACCAATAATCTGTAATTCCATACTGCCCTCTTTTGTTTTCTATATTGAAGCGTTTATCTGTCACGAAGGCTGCGCCGCCGCTTCACAGTGACGGCTGCACCCCGTGATCATGGCAAAAGTTTCAATAATGGAGTTCCTTATTTGGTCCGATGACTCCTGTAACCGCTCCCTGTTTTACCAGTGGTTCTCTCTCAGGATGACAGATGACCCATTTGTTTCTCTGAAGAAGCAGCTCGCTTTCTTTATCTACAGGAGTGAGCTTTTCAAGAGGTGTATTGGTTCCCTTTGGCAGAATCACAACTCCCTTGAATCCTTCATCCGTCACTCTGCAGGGTGAAAGGTGAAGAGTTGTCTCATACATCTCTATCACTGTGCCCTTCGGTACGAAGAATACCTGCACATCATTTATGTCATAGGTATTATCCTTTATGTCCCAGACATGTCCGAGACAAAGCATAAAGTCTGTAACGGCAATGTTTATCTCGCTGCCTTTGTGATACTCGAAACCGTTGTATGTTGTGTTTCTTCCGTTGCAGTATCCGATTTCTATAGGCATCCCTCCGTACAGAAGATTCTCAACCTTCTCTTTTACAGCCAGGTTCTCCATTTCGGGAACCGAGGCTACATAGACATTGCCCTGCTCCGGAATAGGAGTTTCTTTTTCCATATAGGCGATAACTTCCGAAAAATCATATCCTGTGACTACACGTCCGTAGGTCTTGAAGGCTTCCGGGTCAAGAACTGACTTTACAGAAACATCATTAACTTCATTTAAATGCTTTAAAAGCTCCATAATTATTCATAGATAAACGGCCATCTCCCCTGTCGTTATTTTCCCCGTGGATCAACCACCGCCATCTTTCATTCCCCTTTTACAGTTACTCTCTTTATGCCTTTTCAGATCTTACAACCTTGATGGTCGCCGAGAAGTCTTCCTTGGCAAATCCCATCTCCATTGCCTTGTCGTAAACTCTAACTACGTTCATCTCACCCGGCATAGGAAGTCCCTTTTCCTCAGCAAGCTTCTTGCAGATGTTCACATCCTTATACATGTTCTCGATGGAGAATGCTGTTGTGAAATCATTCTTCTCAATAACGTCCTTCTTGCTGTCCAGATAGAAGTTCTGTCCGCCGCCGTAGGAAATAGCTGTTGCGAAAGTCTGAATGTCTATGCCGCAGACTGCTGCAAGGTTTGAAACTTCATTTACACCGTTCTGAATCTGTCCGACAAGTGCATTGTGAAGGATCTTCATGGTGATTCCGGTTCCGTTCTCACCCATACGGATGATGTTCTCACCCATGTAGGAAAGGATAGGACGAACTGTATCGTAAAGTTCTTCGTCACAACCAACGTAGATTCCAAGCTTTCCTGCAATTGCTGCAGGCTTTGACTTAACTACGGGAGCATCTGCGAACTGAGCGCCTGTTTCCTTAACCATCTTTGCGATCTCAACTGAAACGCTTGGGTCGATGGTACTCATATCGATGCAGATCTTGCCTTTTCCAAGTTTAGGAAGGATTTCGGTATAAACCGCTCTTGAATGCTCTGACTTGGGAACCATGGAAATGATCACATCCGATTTCTCAGCGAGGTCAACATTGTTCTCAGCAGGAACTGCTCCCAGCTTTGCAAGTTCTTCAACCTTTGCTTTTGCAAGATCGAAACAGTAAACTGTGTCGTCGTGCTTTTTTACTATATTTGCACACATTGACTCGCCCATGATTCCGAGTCCGATAAAACCAATCTTCATTGCTTCCTCCAAAAATGATTACTCTGTCTTTGTGTTGTCCCATGCATCACAGAAGGTTCCGATTCCCTGAGTTGTGTATGCGTGGTGCTGAGCACTCTTGTAAATTGCAAGACCTGCTGTGATGATGTCTGCACCTGCTACTGCGCAGTCAACCATCTGCTTTGGCGAACGAAGTGCTGCACAGATGATCTGTGTCTTTCCGTAGAAGCCGTAGTTCTTATAGATGTCAACGATGTCCTTGATGTACTGTCTGCAGTCTTCGCCGTTGTCCTCTTTCCAGCCGATGAAAGGTGATACAAAAAGTGAACCGTTCTTAGCTGCGAAAATAGCCTGTGCAGGAGCAAATACAAGTGTAAGGTTTGTTCTGATGCCTTCCTTTTCAAGCTGTCTTGCTGCTGCTACACCAGCCTCTGTTGCAGGAATCTTGATAGCAAAGTTTGGAGAAACCTTTGCATACTTTCTTGCCTCAGCCACCATATCCTCTGTCTTGTCAAGATGTGGATTGATCTCGATGGATACAGGGAACTTATCGATACCCTCAAGGCCGTTTTCCTTAATCCAGTTTGCGATATCTGTAATGGCTGTTACAAAAGGCTTTCCGCTGAGCATGATGTGCTTAGGGTTTGTTGTTACACCGTCAATTCCGAATGTCTTGTACGCATAGTCAATCTCATCTAATTTTGCACTGTCTAAAAAGAACTTCATTACTTCCTCCTCTTTGACGAGAATCCTGTCCCCATTAAACCCATTTTCAATGGTCTGATTCCGTCTCGCCTGCTTCTTTATTTGATTTGCATTAATTAGTTAATTCAATTAATTAATTAGTATTATAGTTAGTATTGCACAAATGTAAAGAGCATAATCGCCCATAAATGCATCACTTTATGATTTTTGTGAATTCTATATCAAACGCCAACTTAATTTTATCCAAATTGACAGCTTTTTAAGATTGTATTTTTGTAGCAAATATGCATTGCGATCATCAGCTAAAATCTCACAAAAATACCACCCTTAACTTCCATGACCATAAAGAGCTCATGAAATATCAAGGGTGGTTTTGCTTTCAGACTTCTCACATTAAAAATGGCAGCGCACCATTAATGTTTGAATGTCAGGTATCTTATATTCTCTTTTAAACTATGATATCACGTAAGGACGTTTTTTGCGGCCTGGGCGTGAGGAATATGGGAGGAACGCGTGAGCGCAAGGCGGATTCACTTGTCCAGTTTCCAGAAATCGAGATTCATCACTGCGCTTCCTTTTGCTGAAAAGCTTATTTTTCCTGCATCTTCAGGAGCATATACTGTTGACGAACATGTACTTCCCCCATCATTGACAAAAATTTCAGCGGAAAATCTGTCAAGAAGTATACGAAGCTTAAGCCTGCCGCCATTATATCTCACAGGGAACTCTCTTTTGTTATTTATATCATTCGGGAATCCTGAATAGGTTCTGTCGAAGATGGCTATACCATCCTCCGGTCTGTAAATAAAGTCTGTATGGAAATCAGCATTTGAATGGAATGATATCTTAAATTCCCTAAAACTCTGTCCGTTAGGCACAAGCTCAAGTTCCATATCGCAAACCTTCCCGGAAACCCCCGGAAGAGTTGTCTCATTAAACAGATCCACATCCCTGTAGGAGACATGCTCCTTTCTGTAATTCTCTATCTCTCTCACCGGTCTCTGATAAAGTCTGCCGTCTTTACAGCTCAGCTCTCTCGGAAGAATCATCTGACCGAACCACTTCTGTCCCTCGGGCACCGCCTTACTGGACTCCCAAGACTGCATCCATGCTGTCATGATCCTTCGGCCATCCTCGGATTTTAGAGTCTGCATGGCATAGAAATCAAGGCCGTAATCTATGGCAGATACACTTTCGCGTACAAAGCTGTGATTTTTCCTGTCATAGCTTCCCACAATCACGATATTACCGTTTCCATTGTGAAATTCCAGCGTTCTGGCCTGCATGAACTGAGGAGAGGTAAATATAAAGTGTTTACCGTCAAGTTCAAAAAAGTCAGGACACTCCCACATCTTTCCGTATTCATTTCTGGAGCGGTCAAGTACAGTTACAAACTTCCACTCTTTTCCGTCCTTGCTTTCAAAAAGAAGTATGGCTCCACTGCCATCCTCTGTTCTGTTGCCGGCCACTATGTAGTAACAGTCATCCTCTTCATCAAACCATATCTTAGGATCTCTGAAATCCACGGGACTCCAGCCCTCCGGAATACTTTTATGATCTATTACGGGATTCTGCCGGAATTTTTCATAATCAGCCCCATCTCCGAAAGCAAGACACTGGGTCTGTCGTATGATTTCTTTTCCTTCCTTATGTTCGGATTTCACTCCGGTATAGACCAAAAGCTGCTTTCCGTCCTTTGTTTCAACCGCACCGCCTGAAAAGCATCCGAAATTATCATAGGATTCATCCGGAGCTATAGCCGCAGGTAGATAATCCCACTTCACATAGTCCTTTGATACCGCATGGCCCCAATGCATGGGACCCCACTCTGTTTTGTATGGATAATACTGATAAAACTGATGGATCGTTCCCTTATAAATCGAGAATCCGTTGGGATCGTTCATCCATCCTGCCCGGGGCGAGAGATGATATACGGGTCTTTCATCCTCACCTATATATCTCTCTGTCTCTTTCTCCTGCTCTCTGGCCTTTTTCAGTAATTCACTAATCATACTTTTCCCTTCACTTCCGTCGACATTCCCCTCTTTAATTTTACAGGCAGTGTAATGACTTTTTTCTCCGGACCCTTTCCTTCTATTCTCATCTCAAGCTGTTTGAAGCACTCTCTTGCAAGTTCCTTGATGGGCTGCTCTATAACGGTTATGGTTGGATATGCCATCTCTATGATATCTGTTCCGTCATAGGAAACTATCTTCAGATCCTCAGGTATACGCTTTCCTGACTTCAGGGCTTCCTTTTCGATATTGAGTGCTATAAGGTCTGTACCAAACACTCCGTCTATATCACCATGCCTTGCAAAAAAATCCTTACACAGATTTTTGTTATACTCGTAGCCCAGGCTGTTCCACCTGGTGTAGACATTGACCACCTCAACGCCCCTGTCTCTCAGTACCTTTTCAAAAGTATCATGCCTTATGACAAAAGGTGCCGAGGTATTTTCTTCATTTCTGAATTGAGCCACTTTTCTGCAGCCTGCTGCCAACAGCTCTTCAGCAGCCATCCTTCCTCCGGCTTCATGATCCGATCTCACGCACGGAATCATATCTCCCAGATCTCTGTCAAGTGCTACAACCGGACGTTCAACCGCTGCATACTGCTCAATGTCCAATGTATGCGAGGCCACCACTATCCCATCCACCAGCTTTTCTTTGAGCATCTTCAGGTACTGATACTCATAATTCTCTTTAAACCAGGTGTTGCAGAGCATCATCCTGTATTTATGCTCTGCAAATATCTCCTCCAGTTCATTTACAAAGGCGGAAAAAAACGGATGATCTATCTCAGGGATAATAACCGCAATTATACCGTTTTTATTGCGGTACAGATTTCTGGCTACAGCATTGGGCGTATAGTCAAGCTCCCGAATAGCATTTTCTATGCGTTCTCTCGTCTCTTCCTTTACGTAGCCCGTATCATTAATGACACGCGATACGGTGGCAACTCCAACCCCTGCCAGCTTTGCCACTTCCTGTATGGTTGCCATAGCTCCTTACTCCTTTCCTTCCGTCTTTCCTTAAATCAAAAAACATACACATATTTTTGCATATTCCCTGCGCTTCATCAACCTGCATCTCATCATCCCTTTATTCCGGAGGAAGCTATTCCTTCCACATAGTATTTCTGCATGAATATGAACATGAGGATCATAGGTACCGCAGAGATCACAAGGGCTGCCATGATGGCACTGTAATGAACAGGCTGTGTTCCGAAAAACACCTGAACGGCCAGCTGGATAGTTCTCTTTTCCTCTCCGGTCATAACAAGAAACGGCCACATAAAATCATTCCAGTGTGCCACAAAATCAAGTATGAACACTGTTGCATAAACTGTTTTTGAAATAGGCACCACTATACTGAAAAAGGTTCTGATATGTCCGCTTCCGTCGATATATGCAGCTTCGATCAACTCATCCGGAATATCGGAAAAGAACTGTCTGAACATATATATCGAAAAGCACTTCGGGATGAAAGGGATAACCAAAGCCTGAAGTGTATTGACCCAGCCAAGCTGTGACATCTCTATGTAGAGCGGCAGCATAATGGCCTCCATGGGAAGCACCATAAGTGCTATAACCAGATTAAGTATGAGTCCCTTACCCTTAAAATCAAATTTTGCAAGTGCATACCCGCAAAGTGAATTCAGAAACAGATCTCCCACAAGAATCAAAGCGATATAGCAGAATGTATTTTTCAGAACATTCAGGATATTAAGTCGTGTAAATACCTCTATATAATTGTTGAAGGATGCGTGTGTAGGTATAAATGTCCTGATGGAATTCATATTGGCAAATATCTCCGCCTCAGGTTTCAGTGAAGCACATAACATCCAAAGCAGAGGTGAAACAAAGATTATTCCGATGATAAAATTCCCAAGATAAAATAGAATTTTTCCTATCAATTTTTGTCTTTCAATCGAACTGGTTCTGCTGCTCATGAAATACCCCTTTCAGTCTCTCAGTCTTTCGGCATGGTCAGACGTTTCATAACAAGTGACATCGTTACAACGATGATGAAAAACACAGCTGCCGCAGAGCAGGCATATCCAAAATTACCTTCCTGAAAACCTTCGGTATAGATATAGTAGACCAGTGTTTTTGTAGAGTTCTGCGGTCCGCCCTTAGTCATGACATAAGGCTGCGTGAAGAGCTTCATAGCCTGTATCATAGTTATCATCACAACATATTTTATGGTGGATTTCAGCCCCGGCAATGTTATGTAAACAAGTTTCTGAAATGCTGTCGCACCGTCAACCGAAGCCGCCTCATACTGAGATGCCGGGATAGCCTGAAGTCCTGCGATGAAGATCATCATCTGATACCCTGCCCCCTGCCATGCAGACATGAAAATGATTGAATTCATAGCAGTCTTTTTGTTGCTCAGGAAATTGATGCTCTCCATCCCCAGACTTTTAAGCATTGAATTTATGAGTCCTGTGGAGGGATTTGAATTATAAAGGATTGTCCACAGAATGGATATGACAACCATAGAAGTGAGCTGTGGAGCAAAGTACATGGTTCTGAAAAAAGCCACTCCCCGTGTTCTCGCAGCAACCAGAAGTGCAAGGCCCAGAGCCAGAGCAGTCTGTACAGGAACTACAACTACCGTAAAGTAAATTGTATTTTTAAACGCCTGCCAAAAATCTTTGTCCTGAAAAAGCTTTATGTAGTTTTCAAAATTTATGAAAGTCATGTCCTGCGGCCGCATTATCTGATACCGGAAGACCGAAAAATACACGGTGTATATCATCGGTACAAGAAGAAATGCTATGAGCAGAAAAACCGATGGTGTTACAAGCACTGCGGCTGAAGTACCTTCATTTCTGTTTTTTACATTATTTACCTTTATCATGTTATAGTTCCTCTTATGCAGTCAGCGCATAAGCGCCGACTGCCGTTCTTTACATATATGATGCTTGAACATCATTTTGCATAGTAAGTATTGTAGTCCTCGGCAAAATCCGCTGCCACGCTGTCAAGCTGCTCCTTGATGTAAGCTTCATCAACCTTATGATCTGAAGCTGCTGCGGAGAATATGTTAGACATAGCCTCTGCATACTTTGTAGAGAAGGACGCATAGGACGGAGTACGTGGACGAGGTACTGCAGTATGATTGAGCTGCTCAACCATCAGTGAAAGCGGGTAATCCTTGTAAGCAGCCATTGACTCGGTATCATAAGAAGAGTTTCTGGTGGCAGGCTTTGCAATCGCTGCTGCATATGTAGCAACATTGTCTGTATTCATAAGCCACTGTAAGAACTTTCCTGCAGCGTCAACATTTTTGCAATCCTTTGAAATAGCTGCTGACCAGTCGCCGCAGGGTGAAACTGCCTTCTTTGTATCATCAGAAACCGGATAGTAGGTTACTCCCCAGTCAAAGTCGGCATTCTCTGTTAATGTTGCCACATCCCATGAACCGCCCAGCATGGTCGCACATGCCTTGTTAAGGAACTCATCTGTTATGGGCTCTATGTTCGCATATCCGTCTGCAATAAGCTGTGCAAGGAAGGCACTGGTCTTTACTGCTTCATCACTGTTTACATAGCCCTCTGCCGTATCTCCTGTTTCATTTATATAGTCCTTACCCTGTGAGATATACATTGGTTCCAGTGCATAAGGAATTCCTTCACCATGATCCATGATGATATGTGTTCCCACATGATCCTCCGTTGTACACTTTTCAGCTATATTACGAAGCTCTGACCAAGTAATAGGGTTATCAACAGTTCTTTTATCGATGTCATCCACATCGATGCCTGCTTCTCTGAGCATGTCTTTGTTGTAGTAGAAGGCAACAGATGATTCCGTCGCGGAAATGGCATATGTCTTTCCGTCATATGTGCACTGGGCAACTGTTGAAGGAACAAAATCCTTCAGATCCTCTGCCGTAAAGTATTTATCCAGAGGCACTATGATATCATTCGCTGCATAGTAGGAAACCTGAGGCCCGTCCACGAAGAAAATGTCCGGAAGAGAATTTGATGTGACAGCTGTTGCAACTTTATTGTCATAAGCGTATGAATCAGAACGATCTATAGCATCTCTTTTTACCTGTATATCAGGATTTGCCTTGTTCCACTCATCAATCTTTTCTGCCCACCACTTTTCCACAGATTCCTTGTCTGTAGGGCTCCAGATTGTCAGGCTCGCTGCTCCGTCTGCCGTCTTTGATTCCGCCTGGGTTGACTGATCCTGCACTGTTCCTGTAGTTGAGGCTCCGCCGCATGCTGTAAGTGATACGGCCATAACTGTTGAAAAAATGGTTAATAGGTTCTTTTTCATTGAATCTCCCTTTCTCTGCATTACATATACAGTAGTAACGTCATTTGTGGAACCCGTTCCATATGTTGCCTTTTATAATGCACAACCAGAAAAGTTGTGCATTATCCCCTTCAATTCATTAATGGAACCCGTTCCATATGTTGCTTTTAACTATAAACATCTTTTGAATTTCTGTCAAGCCTTTAATATGCAAAAGACTCTGAATGGATTAAAAAATAAAAAAGTGCAGATGTCAGAGGAAATTAATCTCTGATATCTGCACTTAATCATCATTTTCACGGAAGGTCCTGAAAAATGATCCTTCCTTTCTCCAAAGCTCAAAGACCTGTCACAGTGCCTCTTTATAAAGCATCACGCAGTCCTTGAGAGTGGTCTGTCTTGGATTTGCCATGATGTTAGCCTGTCCCTTCATGGCATCTTCTGCCATAACATCGATCTTATCTTCTGTTACCCCAACATCCGAAAGCTTCTCAGGTATACCGAGCTGCCTGTTAAGCTTTTTAAGTTCATCCACAAGCATCATGGGAACGAAGTTCTCAACAGGTCCCTTCTCTTCCCTGATGTATCTGTAAATCTTCTCATACTTTCCGTCGCGGTCTGCAATGGCGTTGAACTCAGCCACATAAGGCAGGAGGATGGCATTGGCAACACCGTGAGCCACATGGAAATGTCCGCTTACAGGGTGGCTCAATGCGTGAACGTCGCCGAGTCTTGCCCATGCAAATGATATTCCCGCGAAGTTGGAACCCAGCATCATGGCGCTGGCTGCCTCAGTGTCCTTGCGGTTGGCGGTGAATCTGCGGAGATTCTTTCCGATAAGCTCCATAGCCTTCTCTGCCATTGCATCTGAGAATGGTGTGGCATTGTTTGAAACGTATGCCTCCATGGCGTGAATAAGGGCATCGATACCGCAGGAAGCTGCCACAGAAGCAGGTGCGGTCATGATGAGCTCGGGATCAAGAATCGCAAACTTCGGAATCTGCTCATAACTGAAAACAGACATCTTGAAGTTTGTTATCTCGTCAGTAATTACCGCTGAAGCCGTAACTTCACTTCCTGTTCCCGCAGTTGTGGGAACAGCAATGATAGGTGTGATAGGGCCGGGAACCTTGCCTGTTCCCACATACTGCTGTATCTCACCGCCGTATGTTGCAAGAACACCAACGGCCTTGGCAACATCCATAGGGCTTCCGCCGCCGAGAGCAACGATGCAGCCTGCACCGGACTCCTTGTACTTTGCAGTTGCTTCTTTCACACAGGCAACTGTAGGATTCGGAATCACATCAAGAAAACTTTCGCAGCTGATGCCTGCTGCCTCTATAAGGTCAACTACCTTCTTAACTACACCTATGGACTCGAGTCCTCTGTCAGAAACAAGAAAAACTTTATCTGTCTTCATCTCTGACTTCACAAGCTCAGGAATCTCCCTGAGGCTTCCCACTCCGAACTTTATAGTCTGCGGTACTTTAAATTCAAAATCTTTCATCTCATTCTCCATTAATCAATTCCCAAAGCTCCGCGCTTTATCCAATGATACGCGAAAAATCAGGAACCATTCCATAATATTTATTTTTATAATCAGCTATAATCTCTCACCTGAAAGAATCATACATTTGTCATAAGCTTCCGGATGTATCCAGGTAAAAAAGCTTCTGAAAGTCCTATATTTCATAAACTATCCAAAGCTAAGCTCTGTCCTCTGTATCAGATCTTTCTGCAGCGCTTTTCCAAGTTCCACGAAATAAGCGCTGTACCCTGCAACTCTCACCAACATGTCCTTATATTCCTCAGGATGCTTCTGTGCCTCCCTCATGGTTTTGGAACTCATAATGTTAAATTGCACATGCATCGCTCCCAGCTTTACATACTGGTCTATAAATGCTATCAGGTTGTCTCTTCCCGTTATTCCCGCTACTGCGTCCTGGGGAAACTTCATGTTCATGAGAGTTCCGTTTCCTGCCTTGCTGTGGTCAACCTTTACAAGAGAGTTTGTCAATGCTGTCGGCCCCGACACATCATGTGAACCTCCATCCGTATGCACCGGTCCCATGTTGTCGGAAATCGCTTCACCCTTCTTCCGCCCGTCAAGTGTGGCGTTGGTGGCCATTCCCATGGCGACATTGGCATTAACGGAATATACACCGGGATTGAACTGTCCGCCTGTGCGGTAAGTCTTTCTGCCGCTGATATGTCCGGTGTAGCAGTCAAACATGAACTTAAACAGCTCATCTGCATAGTCATCATCATTACCGTAATGATGGACCTTCGAACCGTTCACAAGGGCGTACAGCATTTCATGCCCCTTCCAGTTGTCCTTGACTGCTTTAAGAAGCTCTTCACCTGTATACCTATGCTCATCAAACATAAGCTGCTTTATGACCGAAAGGGAATCTGCGCAGGTTCCGAGACCGCTGGCCTGGGGGCCTATGCCGTTGTACTTTGCGCCGCCCTCTGTGAGATCCTTTCCCGTATCCATACAGTTTTGGAAAAATGCTGACACATAGGGTATGGGCTTTCTGTGTTCATGAGCCCCTTCGATGATGTACAGGCTTGAGCACATCTGGTCACACCAGTAGTCAAACTGCTTATCTATGCTTTCAAGAACCTCCTCAAAACTCTTGTATGTAATGAGGCTTCCTGTATCCGGCCCGAACTGCTCATCTGAATCAAGGAACTTTCCTCCGTTAATTACCATTTCCAGCATCTTGGGTGTGTTAACGTAAGCGGCGTCATGCCAGCCGTACTCAGCTCCCGGAAGATCAGGTTCAACACAGCCCACGACACAGTAGTCCCTTGCTTCTTCAAGAGACATGCCCTTCGAAAGCATGGCTTTTATTGCGGGAGCATCATTGAAAAGCTTTGGGTGACCGAAGCCCGCACGTATACATTCAACTGTTTTTACCTTGAGTTCATAGGGAGTCTTCTCCGATACACGTACACAGATCCAGGGCACCATCATACGGGTTTGCTCCGAGGCTTCAAGAACCAGAAATGTAAGATCGTTTGTGGCATCATCCCCGTCTCTGCCGAGACCTCCGATGGTGAGACTTTCTCCACCGAAACCACGTCCGTTTCTTACGGCAGTTGAGCCCCAGTCTTTTAGCTTTGTGGGATTGTTCAGCTTCACAAACTGGTCTTCAAGTATCTCAAGAGCCTGCATCTTGGTGAGAACTCCGTCATCTATATCCGCCTTGTAATAAGGATAAAGCCACTGATCCATACGTCCGTAGGAGATGGAATGTCCGTTGCTTTCTATAGTTATGAGGGTTGTTGCAAAATTGAAAAGCTGAACCGCCTGCCAGAAGGATCTCGCAGGTCCTCCCGCAATCTGATGACAGTTAAATGCCATCCTTGTAAGCTCATCTTTTCTGACAGGGTCAGTTTCTGCCAGAGCTGTCTCCTCCGCAAGTCGGGCGTATCTCTCGATATATGCGATTGATGCCCGAAGTTCTATGAGCATGGCATCATAAAAATCTCTTTTATCCGAAAACTCAGGGTCCTTTTTGGATAAGGCTTCTCTGTGGGCTCTTGCTTCTTCAATGAGACCCATGAAGCCTACCTTCATGAGCTTTCCGTAATCTATGGCCAGATGCCCGGTTCCCGCATAATGATACAGATTAGTCTGGAAGATTTTCTTCCCGGCTTCAGAACCCTTGATCTGCTCTTCATCGAGTCTTCCTTCTACTTCATCCGCTACAGTTCTTCCCTGCCACCACTTTAAGAGTTCTATGGCTTCCTGTTTTTCCTCTTCGCTCCTCCAGTAAAACTGGTCATGCTCTCTGTCCTCGAAAGGATGGTTAACAGCTTCATCAAGTATCCAGTTAACAGAAAACTCAGGGTATATGGGTGCTGCCTTCGCGGGAGCAGCATTATCACCCAGGATAAGCTCACGGTCATATATATGAAGGGTGACATTTTCGAGAATATTTTTAAATGCGTAAGCACACTGAAGCTTTGCCGGTGCCTTTGGATGCGCTTTGTAGGATTCTGTAACCAGCCTGAGGCGCTCGATATCTATCCAGTAATTCTTCTCAAGAAAATTCTTTCTAAGGAAATTTATCCTCGGAAACGGTGACCAGTCCTTGTGATTGACCTCGTATCCAAGGTGGCACTGATGATCATAAGGCTCAGTGCCTGAGCAGGTAGTGTGAAATTCTGCCATGTGTTTATCCTCCGTTAGTTTTAAACACATTAAATTTTAGTCCGGACAGATAAGATTTAACATTACCCGCATTGCCTATTCCATGTAGGGAATGTTCCCTATATTTTTATCATTCCTTTGTATCATAAGTATATGTAAAACAAATATAACCGAGAGTTCACATAAGACGTAAACTCTCGGTTACTAAATGTCTGCATACCTGTGATTTTAGCCGATTGGATCTGCATCTGTGGGCCGGAAATAAACGACGTAAAAACAGGTTTACCGATAAGGAAATATTTATCTCTTATATATCCCGAATCGGACTAATTTCAAGCTCCGGTTCCAACGATACAGTTAATGCCTCTTTCATTAAAGTATTCTGCTATCTTTTCCACGCGCTTCTGAAAAGAGTGTCTGCTGAACCTCAGAGTCTTCATAGGATATTCACGCCCCAGGGACTCGTACTTCTCCACTCCCAGCCTCATAAAACTAAGAAGCTGCAAAACCTTTATATCGTTGTTCAAGTCCTGAAGAATAAAGTCTGCGGTTTTCTCGATATTCATATCATCGTCATTCACATGAGGTATCACAGGAATACGCAATATGAGTTCCTTATGAAGATTTGCAATCTTTCGGATATTTTCATGTATAAGATGATTGTCAGCCCCTGTGTACGCTCTGTGGATCTCTTCATTCATGATTTTAAGATCTGTAATGATAAGATCAGTGTAAGGCAGTACCTTTTCCACCTCACTCCATGCTGCGCAAAAGGTGGTTTCAAGACAGGTTTGAATCTTTTCTTCCCTGCATCGTTTAAAGAGTTCCGCAACGAAATCCGCCTGCAGAAGAGGTTCTCCTCCCGAAACCGTTACTCCTCCTCCTGACTCCTCGTAGTACCCGCTGTCCCTGCAGATTATCTCCATACATTCATCCACGGACATCTTCTGTCCCCATCTCTTGATGGCATCGGAAGGGCAGTTATCTCCGCAGACCAGGCAGCCTTCGCAAATGTTTCTGTCTACTCTTATAGGCTTGTTCCTCAGGAACTGAATAACATTATCCTTTGGACAGACAGCCTTGCATGCTCCGCATTGTTTAAGTCCTATGCATTTACTTTTATAAAGTCCAGGCTCTATACCTTTCCTCTGACTTTCCGGATTACTGCACCACATGCATTTCAAGGGACACCCCTTCAAAAAAAGTTCTGTCCGCATTCCCGGGCCGTCATGTATGGTAAATCTCTGTATGTTAAAGACAATTCCATTCGTACTCAACTCGTCACCTATCCCTGTGGTATATTAAAAAATATTATATGCAGTCTGATTAATACAACATAACCAACTATTCCTATATTTATAAGGAATTCTCCCTATATTGTCATACTAACATAGATTGTAATACAAATCTTTTTCTTGAATTTAAGTATCAAAAAAAGAACACCGAAGTGTTCTTCCCGGTATGCCGTATTACTGAATCTGCCACAAGTCAGGCATGTCATATCAGGACTTTTTCATCACCTGCATCAACTGATATCTGCTGTTCACATGGCACTTTTCGTAGATATTTTCAACGTGCTTCTTTACGGTGTGGTAACTGATGACCATGGTGGACGCAATCTCCTTATAGGTATACCCCTTAGCCATGAGACGGGCCACCTTCTGTTCTGTTTTTGTGAGTGCGTCGAGACTCTCCGTCCCGACATACAACACCCCATCCGTTTTGGGAAGAGCCTCATGCTCTTCCTTATGTATAGTGATCCAGTGATAGAGATCCACTATTCCGTTTGAGTATCTCTGCCTGTAATCATGTATAGTGTAAATGTAATTCTTAATGGTCCTGTTATGAACCTCACTGTTGTCCAAATCGGAAACTCCCAGCAGGAATGGAAGCCAGTTACAGGGGGTGTCAGAGTCAATGCTTCCGAGATTCACCCCCATCAGTTCTTCAAGTCTCTTTAGCGCTTCACTGCTGTGGTCAAGAATATGCATAAAGTCATCGGTTATCAGATATGCCTTCTCTCCCGATGCGATAATCTCTCCCTGTATCTTCGAGATTATTTTAATCTGCTCATATTTTTTGAAATTCTTGTAGGCAGTTGCTATATATGAATATATATCACGGAGATGCTCCACATCTTTATCGGAAAAATCTCCCTCTGCTTTATCCCTGAGAAAAACAAGCTGAATGTAGGCATTGATACCAAAAGCCATAGTGAGGCTGTAATGTGCAGAAAAATTCTTTTTCAGGAAAGCCGCATGAGAAGAATTCCCGTAATCCTTAACTATATCAGTTCCACGATACAGCCTTGGTTCGATGTCGAAATAGGTCAGATGGTCATTGACAGCTTCTTCATATATTTTTTGTCTCACTATGTCTTCGGACTCAAAATACATATATGGATGGTCTGTCTCATCAGTAATGCTTTGATTATCTCCAGGAGTCAAGAAGGATCCGGATAAGTCTTTAGTCTTATGTGAACCATCATTTATGTTTGAAATATTCCCTTCAACTTTATCTGTCCAGGACAGAAACCTTCCTACCGTGTCAAAATACATAATGATAACTTTTGACAAACCGAAATTTCTCTCTAAAGACTCCAGCATAAACGGATTGAAAAATTCCTGCGCAGAAATCTGGTGGTTCTCCATCTCCAGAAAAAAGTTCCGTATTCCCTTCTCTGTTGCTTTGCCCATGATATAAATACTCCTTTTGAGCCCTTCTACTTCCTTGAATTTTAGCAAAAGGTCAGGAAATACTCAAACGAAGATGAAGCATCAGTTTCTTGTTTATTCCGGATTAAGGGAAACTACGATTCCGATAAAGTAACCTGCCGTGAAACACAGCGCATGGATGATTGTAAGCGGAGCAGTTTTAGCATTAAAATCAAATAAACAAATAACAACGAATACTATCAGGATATATAAAAGCCTTTTCCATTCACCTTTTATAACGCGCATCAGCTCATTAACATCTTCACGCTTCCCTATATATTCTGTCAGCTGGATTACAATCATACTGAAGAAGGCCACCACATAAGGTGTAAACACTTCTTTACCTGAACGGCCATTTATGGTCATTAAATAACCGTCTATCAAGGCAAGAATAAAAGTTGCGATATACAGCCACATTCTTTCGCTTTTTGAAACGATAGATTTTTTTCCTGTCTTACAGTACATATTCTCCAGATATGCAAATAACCTTATGATAATCAGGCATAGGATATTCATACCTGCAGCCAAAAGCATCGCAGACTTTCCTGCCGAAGGAAGAGCCGCATCTTTACTACCGTTCAAGTTATCGGCAACAGCGCCGGGCTGACTGCTGAAAGCAAAGAATAAAACGAAGGACATAAAAATATAAAACAATAGTTTAAAATCCAGGGTTTCTTTCTTCTTTTGCCAATAAGTCAGACAAAAACTAAATGCCATTGAACAGGTAAAAACTATTAGATACATATATGATTCCTCCTTTTCAGAAACTCGTTTTCACAGAATTATGTCGGCCGAAAATTTTCTATTATTATAATATGATATAAGTGTCATGAAATATCTCTCCAACTTGTGCTCGCACAAAAGTGGGAGAGATATTTCATGACGCGCCCCACATGACTGGTGGCAGATTCCGTAGGAATCTGGCATATAGCACCAGCCCTTCGCGAAGCGAATACAAATGGGCTGACGTTCCCAGTGAGAGCGAAGCGGTCCGATATCAGCTTTTAACAGTTTCAGTCAATGCGTTCTGCTTTCATTTCCTTCTTTCTCTGATACATGGCGTCATCTGCACGACGGAATACGTCTTCAACGCCGGTATCTGTGTTCATGTCAAAATATGCTACACCTATTGCCGCAGAAGGTGCTTCCCAAGGCTTGGCATCCTGTCCTGCTGCACGTTCATTTAAGGCTTTTTCAAAGTTCTGAATTAGCTTATCAGCATTTTCCAGATCCCTTTTCTGCAGGATGATGGCGAACTCGTCACCGCCTATCCTGTATATCGGAGAATGTACAAAGCTATCACATACTATGGCGCAGAAGTTCTGGATGAGAATATCACCGTATTTGTGGCCATAGGTATCATTGATTTTCTTTAGATAATTAACGTCCATCATCATGATACCGAATTGATTGATGTGTTTTGCAGTTATCTCCCTATTGAGATGTTTTACTTTCTCATCATAGGCAAGCTTATTTCTTACTCCTGTAAGAGAATCCGTACTTGCCACCTCTTTCATATGCACTGTTTCTTTTTCCGCAGATATGATACGGAACATGTAGTCCTTCATATCTTCAGTCATCTGATTGATGGTATTTCCCAGGGATTCAACCTCGTTTTTTATATTAAACTCGGGTTTTTCAAATTTAAGCTTATCCGGAGAGCTCACCTCCCTGCTCTTTTTAATATACCCGATAGCGCTCTTTTCCAGCATCTCGATAGGATCCGTTATGTTTCTGGATGCCCAGGTCATAAAACCCAGGATAAATACAGCACCGGTCATCAGGATAAGGATCAGGTTAGTGACCGTTCTGTACAGAATATCACGTGACATCTGTGTCAAATCTATATCAACACCAAGAATTGCATAGGGAACTCCTGAAGAATCGCGAAGAGTGTAGTAACCGCAATAGGAATGGCCCCAGTAAGTAGTACTTTCCATGAAAACAATATCTCTTTCCCCCATAATGAGATGGAGCTCGTCCACTTCTTCTTTTGTGTATTCATCCTCTGTTATGTCACCAAGGTACAGATTCCCCTCAGTATCCTCATATCGGTCATAATTGTTTTCTGCTGACACAACAATCAGGACATGATTTCCTCCATCCTCTTTTAAAGGTTTTATGACATAGAGATACTGCGGATTCAGATCTTCTTTGACGTCATCCAGAAAAACCATCATGTCTTTATACTTCTGGCTTTCTGTTTTTGTTTCCATGCAGTTTTTTAAATCATCGTTATCGATATATCCGGTAACATAAGTGATGATCTGCCTTATATGATCCTGGCTTTCTTTAATAAACAGACTTTTGTAATTGAAATATATATTGACGCCAAGTACCAGACACAGTACAAGCACGAATGAAATACATCCGAATCGTATACTCCTTTTTAAAGGTTTCTGAATTCTTTTATTTTCCATAAGCATTACCTTCTAGGTCATTTGCCCTTCACCTTTAACGACTTAAGATATATCTTCTGTTCTTCTGTAATGCGATAACTTTCTACCGCCTTTTGTATAGTCTTATTATGAGTCCATGCATCAAGCCTGTTGTTTTCAATAAACGGCAGTATATCGTCATACTGTTTTGCAAGAGCCGTGGCAAAGTACCAGGCCGTCATCATGTTGACATAGTATTCCTCTGACCTTATTTCAGCTACAAGTCCCGCATAGGACACATCAAACTCCTCATCCAGGAAATGTTCCATAAGCATCCCTATTCCGAACCTCACTGTATAGGTTTCTTCTGATCTCAGCCAGTTCTTAATCTCTGAAAAGAGTTCCCCCCGATGCTTTTTAAACACTTTTGGAGATAACTGATCACAGGTTGCCCAGTTATCAATATATGGAAGAAATCGTTTTAACTCCTGAAGACATTCATCATAGTCTTTTATCTCTGAAATCAAAAAAGCATGGAGCTGGTTTTCATCAAAATATCTATGGGGTAATTCCCCCAAAAAATCCTTAATATCCTCCTTTTTTGAGAGAGCTTTTGCCATTTTACGCAGCGCCGGTGTCCTGACTCCTATCACCGTTTCCGGATCTATATTCGGTATCAGCCTGCTTTGAAAATCTCTGTATTTTATATCCTGTAATTTAAACAACTCGTTCCTGATTTCTTCTCCGAACATAGTACTCTCCCGTTATTCTAAATTCTCACGTACATTCTAATCTGAATTTATTATAACACTTACTACTTCGACAGTTTTTCAAAAAATAAAATAAGCCCGGAGGACTTTTCCTCCAGGCTCTTGAGAAGCGCGAGACGGGGGCGCTGCATGCCCTTTGGCATGCGCTTAGCGCCGACCGAGCCGGCAGGCGAGACTAACCCTTGGGTTCGATCTCCGGCGAACGCGAAAACACCCCGAAAGTCTTTACCTTCGGGGCGTTGAGAAGCGCGAGACGGGGGCGCTACATGCCCTTTGGCATGTGCTTAGCGCCGACCGAGCCGGCAGGCAATAAGCAGGAATCCTATCGGATTCCTATGAACCGCTCAAAGCCGCGCGGCTCCTCCGATCATAGATCGGGGGCAGTGACGAACCGTAGGTTCGATCCTCGGCGAACGCGAAAAGAGCCTCAGGTCACTCCTGAGGCTCTTGAGAAGCGCGAGACGGGGATCGAACCCGCGATCTTCGCCTTGGCAAGGCGACGTAGTACCACTCTACTACTCGCGCACTTCATGTTCGCTTGTTTCTTGCGAACATTGAAGAGTATACAGAAACTATATACTGTTGTCAATAAAAAAATAACATTTTTATGCCCAGTCTTCTCTTGCCAGCATATCCATCTTCATCTCATAGTATGCCGGTGTCATATCGATGTAGTGATAGTGAGGATTCTCGAATCTCTGCTCCTCATCCCAAATCTCATTGGCAAGCTGCTCTTTTACATAAACAGCGATCTCCTTTGCGGAAACGGCTTCTTCTGTTCTCTTTCCGTTTTTAAGTACCTGCTTTTGCATCTTCTTTGCAGTACAGTTTTCGAAGGAACGAACCTTCCATGGCTTTCTTGGATCCACAAATCTGAAGGAATCCGAAAGGTCCACTTCTTCACCCTTCTTTGCGATGAGATCCGCAAGGGCACGGCCTTCACTGTTGTAGATACGGTAAACTTCCTTAAGTCCCGGATTTGTGATCTTTTCAACGGTTTCGGATACCTTGATTCTCGGCTGCATCTCTCCGTTTTCCTCAACGGCACAAAGCTTATATACAGCACCGAATACGGGCTCGGAACGTGATGTGATAAGTCTTTCACCTACGCCGAAAGCATTGACCTGACCACCCTGGGCAAGGATTGAGTTGATGGTATTCTCATCGAGACAGTTGGATATAACGATCTTTGCATCAGGGAAACCGGCATCATCGAGCATCTTTCTTGTCTCCTTTGTGAGGTATGCAAGGTCTCCGCTGTCTATGCGGATACCGAAGCTCTTTGACTTTATTCCCTGTTCCTTCATCTCGTTGAAGACCTTTATGGCGTTAGGGATACCTGAATCCAGAACATCATAAGTATCTACCAGAAGGATGCAGTTATCAGGATAGATCTTTGCAAACTTACGGAAGGCAGTGAGCTCGTCACCATAGTACATCACCCAGCTGTGTGCCATGGTGCCTCCAACCGGGATGTCAAAATACTGGCCCGCTATAACTGTGGCCGTACTTGAAACACCTCCGATTATGGCAGCTCTTGCGCCGTAAATTGCAGCATCGTTGTTATGGGCACGGCGTGCGCCGAAATCAGAAACAGCTCTGCCCTGGGCGGCACGTACAACGCGACGGGCCTTTGTTGCAATGAGGCTCTGATGGTTTATCTGTGTGAGAAGCTCAGTCTCAACAAGCTGCGCCTCAACGATATTGGCAACTACGGTCACGATGGGCTCGTTTGGATATATGACGCTGCCCTCCGGAAATGCATACACATCACCTGTAAAACGGAAATTTGAAAGCCAATCAAGGAACTTTTCATCAAAGAGATTCAGGCTTCTGAGATACTCCACATCCTCGGAATCGAAATGCATGTCCTCAAGATACTGGATTACCTGCTCTAGTCCAGCAAATATGGAAAAACCGCCTTCATCCGGATTTCTTCTGAAGAATACATCAAATGCCACCTTTGTTTCGGTGTTTTCCCCAAGGAAATAGCCATTGGCCATGGTAAGTTCATAAAGATCCATCATCATGGAAATATTTCTTTTGTCATTAATTCGTTTCATCTCTCCACCTGTCCGGATAAAGATCATCCTTTTTTATTATTACATCCTGAGCATCAGCTCTCTGTAAACCACTTCGCCATCAGCGATATAAACTCTGTGAACACGCTTGCTGACGGCACACACTATTTCATATGGTATGGTTCCTGCCATTTCTGCCATATTCTCTATAGGATTGTGTTCTCCGAAAATCTCAACTTCGCTTCCCACAACAACTTCCGGCTTATCCGTGAGGTCGATCATACACATATCCATGCAGATACGTCCCCGTACCGGCGCGGCGCCCTGGCCGGTCATAACGCTGTATCGGTCTGATAAAGACCTCAGGAATCCGTCTGCGTATCCGTAAGGAACAACTCCGATACGGGTCTTTTTATCTGTTGTGTAAAGTCCTCCGTAACTGATCTTTGTACCCTCAGGATAGATCTTAATGGTGCTGACCGTAGTCTTCATGGTCATGATGGGCTTAAGTCCCAAACGCTTTGCAAAGTCCCCATATCCGTAAAGCAGAAGCCCCGGGCGTACCATATCGAGATAGGTCTCAGGATAGTCCACCGTAGCACCTGTATTGGCACAATGTCTAAGTTTGAACTTCTTACCGAGCTTTTCCTCGACGGCGCTCACCACATCTGTAAACAGCTTAAACTGATGCTTTGTATACTCTACGCACTCATCACCCGTTTCGTCAGATACCGCAAAGTGTGTAAATATTCCCTCCGCATCAAGTCCCGGAAGATTGCAGGCATAGCAGATTCCATCAACTCCATGTTCGAAATAATCTCCCTCGCAGATATAACCGAGACGGGACATACCTGAATCAACCTTGATATGTACTTTCAGGGTTCCGCCGTATTTTACTGCCTCTTCGCTGTATTCGATGGCCTTGGCCTCACAGGTAACCGCCTGGGTGATGTTGAAGCAGATAAGTCTGTCCACCTGTTCCCTTGGTGTATGTCCAAGAATGAGGATAGGCATGGTGATGCCGTTGAATCTGAGCTCCATGGCCTCATCTATACTGCTGACAGCGAGATAATCAGCTCCAAGATCCTGAAGATGCCGGGATACCTGAACAGCGCCGTGACCGTAGGCATCCGCCTTTACAACCCCAAGGAACTTAACATCTTTCCCGATGTATTCTCTTATTTTTTTATAGTTAAAGGCAAGATTATCAAGATTGATCTCTGCCCATGTTCTTTTTAATGTTGACTTCATTACCTATAGAAACTCCTCGTATTCATATGAGTATCGCCTGCACACCTATGTGTGTTTCGGCGTTGATCTGCGCGTAGCTGATACTCTTCCACTCACATCATTATCATTCTTTATGTAATGCAGAGTGTCGAAATCACTCCGTAATGGGTTTAATTGTAGCACTTATGGAGTGAAATTGTTCATTAAAATATTTTTAATAGCTTAATCAGGCATTTCCTTCTATTTCTCCTTCAAGCTCTCCACCGGCTGAACCGGCCCCCGACCGGTCCAAATATCACATTCCAGGCGAATCTGACATATACAAGAGCCCCCACTAATCGGGTTATTTATCTTATACTTGCCTTTCCCATAGCCGATTAAAATCTTAAGCTATTTCTCTTAATTTGATGGTTTTACTGGATGAAAGGAGCTGTTTTATGGCCGGATTCTGTCGTTACTGCGGAACGAAGCTTCAGGATAATGCTTCCATTTGTGGCGGATGCGGAAAGCCTGTACCGAATAAAAGTCCTCAGAAGATGGGGATAAACAATAAAAAATTCTGCGGAAACTGCGGCAGTGCATTAACCCCTGAAGCCAGATTCTGCCGTGCATGCGGCTGGAAGGTGCCGACAGATGCAGATAGCCCTGCCTCATCACAAAGAGGCAATAACACTGCACAGAACATTCCATACCGGAACCCTGTTCAGGTGCCTGCTTCCGCACAAAACGCTTCATCCCATAGCTCTGTTCAGGACATCCATTCCGGGCAGACTGTCTCTCAGCATGGCTCCTTTTCGGGACCCGCTTCTGCTGATAATGCAAATTCCACCGGAGCTTTCCAGGGCTTTGTTCCCACGAGTAACAGCTCCTTTCAGGGTTCCTTTATCCCTCCCGGTTCAGGCATTCAGCAGAACCATGCCGGGGAAAAGGAAGGCTTCTCCCTGTTCACCCTTAGTCGGATGAATCTTTTTCTGCTGCTCAGCGTATTCATGTTCAATGCAGGTCCGTCACTTTTCTGCTCAGTCAGAATGACTCAGCTTCAGTCATTTCTCAGCGACTCCCAGGTAAAACTGTGTGGTTTTTCCGCGCGCTTTATGGGAACACTATTTCTGATGGCAGTTTTCCTTTGCATGTCCGGAACCCGGATTTCTCTGCCGGGACGAGCCGCCAAAGTATTGCTCGGATTGACTCCTCTGTACTTTGCCCTGTCATTAAGCATGTTTGTTGCTTCAAATTTTGTATCATCATTTTCCATACTTCCTGTTTTCTTACTGGCGGTTATCATGTCCCTTATCATGGTGGCTGCCGGCTTCAGTGCCACCGTAGATGCTGTTTCCCTAAAAGCACGGGGTTTTATCAGGAACCTTCTTCTGCTTATCAGGCATCCCCTTAACTGTTTTCTATGGCTGATGGCCTTTCTGACCATCACGCTGGTTCAGACGGCAGTGACTTTCGGACTTCTGCTTGTAAGAACCAGCACCACCCTGACCTCTGATTACGTGTCATGGCTTTTGATCAGCGTTGCGGAAACACTGGTAATTTCACTTATTCTAAAATCCATGGCTGCATCTTCTGTGAAATGGATATCCCAAAACAGTATTCCAAAAAACGTCCGCAATCGCATGGCTGCCACTGCCGGGGCAGGTATGCAGTTTGGTATGCATAATCTTTCATCATACTTTGAACCTCAGCCACAACCGGACAACGGAACCCCTGTGCAGGGCAATGTCTCTTCGGAGAAATCCTCATCTCACCCTACCGGACTGCTCTCCTTCCTCACCCCGGTTTCCCGGGAGTCTGCCATCACCGCGCTGGTGCTGACTGTTCTAGGAAGCATAATGTTTCTGATAAGACCATCGGTGCCTGCCTCTGATTGGAAAAGAGAAATAGAAAGCGAGATCAACAGTGATCTTGCCCTCAGCAACTACACTCTTGTTGCCGGAAGTGTGCCTGATGCCATGGTCTATGCAGACCGTGCCACTGAAAAGATCGCTCTCCTTGATGCTTACTTAAGAAATGACGGATGGGCCCTTCTTTCATCAGCAAAACGTACAGGCGATACCAGAACCTGGCTTATGTATCTGGCTCTTCAGGGTTCAGATGAATCAAAAGTAAAAGACGCCGTGGGAAAACTCGAAGAGTCCGTAATTTCCGCCCCCATGAATCTGGACCTTAAAGGGCTGTTGCTGGAATGTTATGAAACAGGCCTTTTAGGTGAAATGGAATCCTATCAGGAAAACTACCGGAAAGAAATCGTCACGGAATATGTTCTTGATGGTATCTATACCCATGTTCTTCCTGAAATACCGGAGAATGGTCCTGAACTTGAGAATACTCTGGAGAAACTGAAAAAACATACTTCTTTTATAAGCGATTATCGTAATGCACTTTCTGATCTTGACCAGATAGGAAAGAAAGGAAAGCTTGAAGGCAACGACATCGACAAATTTATAAAACGTGCAGAAGAAAATCCTGATGAGGTGGGACTCCAGTATATTGCCGCATACGCGGCCTCAGAAGGGGCAAGCGATGATACCAGATACCTTTTTGAACGCGCAAGAGAACGTACCCTTCGCTTCCTTGAACTGGTTAAAAAGGACAATGACCCCGATGCCCTCAGAAAAGCCGGAATTATGGCTGTTCAGATGCTTCTGAAACTAAGAGGCTACAGAGAAGCTGCGGACATACTTTCCGGAATCGATACCCGTGATGTTCCGGAACTCAAGGAGAAACTCACAACCCTCAAGCTCAGTGCATTAAACGGACTCGAGGATCCGGCAGAGGCCTATGTTTTCACTAAGGATCTGCTGGAAAACGGCACCGAGACCCCTGAACTTCTTTTCAAGTACGGTGTAGCGGCCCTTAAGTACGGAAAACGGGAAGAGATGATTGACGCCCTGGAACGCCTCTCAACCTATATGCTGGATGAAGGTATCAAAGGAAAGGAACTTTATCAGATCGAAACCTGGTTTTACGTCATGTGTACCTACATCACCTTCAATGATGACAGTAATTACACAGGTTACAGCTACTCATTTTTCGGTTCCTTGTCAGATGAAGAGAAACAATCCATGTTCTCTCCTTTCCTTCTGCATTACCTTACAGCTATGGACAAAGGATATCGCCGTTATATTGATATCGCGGAAGAAGAGCTTTCCGCTGTTCTTGAAACACGAAGTGATCTCACCTATGCAAAATATCTGAGAGGTGTCATAGCATTTGCAGATCATGATTATGAAACTGCTGCAAAATATTACAAGATGGCATGTGACGTTGATCCCGAAAATACCACCTTCCTCTTTGGTCTGGCCAATGCCTACGACGGACTGGAAGACTATCAGAAGGCCTACGAACTCTGCCTTCGTATCCAAGCCATGGTTCCTACGGTAAATCATGATGAGGACTGGTACGGTATCGGTTACCACAACACTCAGCTTTTAAACAGACTTAAAGACAGATTAAAGGAGGAATGACTATGTTTATGGGAATCTTATGTGTGACCGCTCTTCTGTCACTCCTTTCGTTTTTTGTCTTTTCGGAAATCGGGTTCTCCACCTTCCTGCTGCTCCTTATATCTCTGGGAGGACTCGTGGCGGTACCTCTGTTTTCAAAACTTCACATCCCCGGAAAGAAACTGTGGAAGTTTATTCCGGTGATTTGCGCTGTTCTTGCCATACTGACTGCTTTTATCGTTCCGTCAGCAAAAAAGACCGAAAACAGCACCTACGATTTTGCAAACAGGGTACTTAAGACTGAGGAAATGATACTTAGTCTTGATGAAGCCGCGGAAGAGACATTGGCAAAGCTTGAAGAGGATTACGGAGAAAGCGACCGTACCTATGGACTCAGAGCATATCTTTGTCTGACTTCGGGAGACATAAGTGAAGCCTGGAAATGGCTTAACCTCATATCAGACAGGACATCAAAGGAGTTTTATGTACGGCTTGAGGCTCTCACTCTGTCGGATCCTGAAAAGACTGATGCCGAGGCACTTTACCGCCTTTATAAGGAAGCGGCCCAGAATCATCCGGACTGGGGCTATATGCAGCGCATGGCCGGTATCTCGGAATATGAAAAAGGCAATCTTACATCGGCTCAATACTATCTTAACAATGCCCTCAAACAGGATCCCGGAGACTGCTCAGCACTTTACTATATGGGCGCCATTGCCTGCAAATGGGGTGATTATTCAAATGCTGATGCATATTTCCGTGCCAGCATGGAAAACGGCGCCACGGATCAGATGCGGGCCCGGATGACCATGTACATGAATCAGGCGAAACAGGAAGGAGGATTAAGTCATGAATAAAAACAGGCACTTACTCAGACGTTTTTGTGCAATGCTTATGACCTGTGCTCTTCTTATACAGCAAACGTCTTTTTCTCTTGGTGCGCCTAAGAATGTTTCATCCGGGAAAGATACCGGAAACGATACCGGAAAAGAATCAGAACCCGCCGAAACATACGGTCCTCCGGTTCCATGGGATATGTTGGATTACTATTTATCCGAAGAAGAACTGAAAAAAATCTGTGAGGAAAATGATATAGATTTCTCCGAACCACCCATTGATGACAGTTACATTGAAGAAATACAAAAAGAATACTCTCGTATACAGCGAGAACTTGAACACAAAGATGACATTGTTGCTGCCAGGATCTATAACAAAACGACAACATCAAAAGAAAAAGAGAAAGATCCAAATTATAAAAGGCAGGTAGCCGAAGGAGCTCTTTCCGGATATTTATCCGAGTATGGAACCCAGGAAGCCTTAATGGCATTGAACTCCAGCAGATACGGTTTGGAACTGGATATTCTTAATGATGGAGGGGTTCAGGGGTTCCTGGACAGATATACGGCTTCACCTGGTGATAGTACTTTCTTTAATACAAGCAATATGACCAGAATGGAAATGGAGAGTGCTTCTTTAACCGAAAAATCCAAATCCTTATTTGATTATTTAACTAAAAATGATCAGGCCACAATTAACAGATATTCCGAATTAGGGGCAGAGTATTCCCGATGTGATAGAATTTACGAAGAAATGTCGCAATACAGAGCTCAAAGTGATTGGGAACAGCAGATGATAAATGAAGGGAGATTACACAGTAAATCCTATAAGAACCCAAGCAATGAAGAACTTGGTACTGCCAAGAAACTCCTCGATAATTCCAAAAAAGATTTTAAAGCAGATAAAGCGAAATGGTATAGAACCGGACGCAACCTTCTGATGCGGGGTTTTAACATTTTCATGGGAGGTTATACCATATACCAGGAAATGGAGAATCTCGGAACCCTCACAGGAGAATATGAAAATATGACTGATGATGATCATGCCGCTTCATGGCTCGGAAGGGCCGGTCTGTCAATTACATCTTTAACATCCGGAGCACTTGCCCTCCTCTCCGGTATTTCGGCCGAGATTCCTTCCTTTACCATATATTCCCTGGGAACCGCAACAGGTGGTTTTTGGGGAACTCTAGCAGGCATAGCTGTTCTGGTGGCAGGCACTGTTGGCGCAGGATGGCTTGCCACAACTGATGAATTCAAAGAGCACACCAGTGACTGGACCTGGCGTAACCTGAGAGAAACCTGGCAGGGAGCGAAAGATATCGCTTTCGGAAATATTACTGATGCCAATGCTTTTCTTTTGGATGAAATGCTTACCGAACTGGAGGAATATCCCTGGAAGCAAAACATGGATGAAGGTTTCCAGGAAATGTACTATTTCTTTGATGATCTTATCTACCGTGAAAACAGCGAAAGAAACAAGATAAAGCCTGCACCGGGTATAGGCGCTCTGAAACCTAACATCTATATCTACACAGAGACTGAACAGAACATTTCCGTAACCTTTGGTATGCCTCAGTGGCTCACAAAGTCCATCCCGGACTATACGGGAACCTGGCAGGTCAGAGCAACACCCGGAGGAATTCTGAATGCTGCTGACGGCAGCACTTACGGCTATCTTTTCTACGAATCGGAAACCAGGCCCTACTACTTCCAAAAAGATGAGGGCTGGCTTATTAAATCAGACACCAGAGCTTCACAGTTTGAGAAAATCCTTAAGGCCTACGGTTTCAACAACACTGAAATCCGTGATTTCCTTGAATTCTGGACCGGGAAACTGTCCGAAGATGAGGATTTCATGATGTACCCGCAGCTTACGGATACCATTGATAATGCTATGCCCGTTAAGGTATCACCTGAGCCTGATAATATTTTCCGCCTCTGGTTCACCTTTGAACCATACGCTGATCAGGAAGTATCAAAACCGGTAATCGAACCTATATCCCGTAACGGCTATACTGTAGTTGAATGGGGCGGCGTTATTTTGAACGAATAGTACCGGGCCGGAACATGAGCCCGTTATATCCTACAAAGTAAAAGGTGGAGTGTCATATGCGACACCCCACCTTTATATTGATCAAAGAAGTTATAAGCCTCCTCCCAGTGTCCTGCCATGAACTGATTGTAGATCATAGCCATGTTGTGAGGATAAGCATTGGCACAACCTGAAATTCCGCCTGTGCCGCCTGCCTGAAGTGTCCAGAGGATCAGCTGATCATTGCCGGAGAGTACAGCAAAGTCAGGATCCGCCTTCTTTCCTTCATCGATGTATCCAAGGATGTTGGAGAAGTTTCCTGAAGAATCCTTGGCACCTACGATGTTATCAACTGCTGCAAGCTTTCCTACAGTCTTTGGATCGATCTTGTTTCCTGTTCTTGCAGGAATGTTGTAAAGCACGATAGGCATGTTTGGAACCGCTGCTGCAACTCCAATCACAACTAATACAGATTTTGTCTTTCCAAAAGAAAAACCCCGGAAACACATCGGTTTCTGAGGTTTGTGAATTCTTTTCGATTCTCCGAAGATTCTCTCTTTAAGAACTGTGGGAATGGCAAAAAGCTTGAAATTACGCCATTTTCAGAAGTTTTTGCTTGTTACCTGTTTCTTATCGGGAGAGTCCCAGGGCTCCCGGTGAAAACAGGAAGTAGAACTAACTCTATTAATTACAATATGAATTACAAGCCTTTTCAAGCTTGCTAAAGTCATTAGTCCTTTTAGCTAATGGTGTATTATCACCATTTCTCAGCTTATGCTTATATACAATATCTGCATTTTTCAATATTCTATTTTTTTGCCTGTTGATTTCTCTGCTTTCAGCCTGCAATAAGAACCTGTAATGCGGATCCTTGGTCCCATTAACATCAACAAGATGAAATTTCTCATTCGGCACAGGAATCATATTATTTATATTGATCACCGCATAATCTTTGATCTTAACAAAATCAACACTTTCAGACATTTTCTTATGCTTTGACTTAAATGATGATAATGGTGCAAAGTATTTAAAACCATTTATTTCCAAGACAATACCTATGTATTTCCTGGAGGACTTATCCTCATCAGAAAAAAATATATGTTCCTGAAATGCCGATAAGTATTTAACATATTGGGAATCAACTTCATATAACTTTAAGCTTCTCATATTCCACCTAAACATAAAACAGGGACAAGAAACCTTGTCCCTGCTGCTAACTCGCTCACTTATAAGGCTGTGCATCACCTACTATTAACTCGCTCATTTATAAGGCTGTGCATCACCTACTTAATTAGAGTATACATCAATGATCTTATCTTTCAAGTAGCAAAATCACAAACTCAACTGATTTTACAAAAAATTCACATCAACGTATTCATCATCATAATAGCTTGTTCTTCCGGTGTGGGTTCACGGTCAGGAAGGGAGGACATCTTCTGTTTTGCCTCCGAAAGAAGTGCTTTCACCTTTTCCACTTCTCTTTCGTCGCAGGCATTTTCTTCAAGTCCTGCTTCCACCTCCTGAAGATCCTGTTCCAGCAAGGCGATGATTGCCTGCATATCACCTCTGGTAGCAGCTGCTGCAATCTGTCTCCTTCGCTTTTGCTCGTTGACACCCACAGTTTTACTGGTAGATTCCGTTGTGACTTCTCCATCATCGTCGATTTTTATCTTCATACTTTGAAAGCCTACTTCTCCCCGCTTTTCTTCAAGAGCTTCATCTGCTGCCTTTAAATTTTCGAAAAGAGACTGGCGTTTGTCCGAATCCGTGAGACAATCTCTCAGGTATTTTGATGAAATTTCCGCCATACCCTGTTTTACGATGTTAAAGTTCTCATAAAGGTATTTTGAAAGATCATCAACTGTATCAAATGACAGATTGGATTTTGTATCCTCCACTGCCTGTTTTTCCTTTAAGGCTGTCCTACCCTGTTCGGAAATCTCCAGGGTATCTTTTTGGTTTAGCAATACTTCAACTACTGACTCTCCGGCTCTGTCTCCCATCTCTGTGTCTCGTCTGATTCCGGAGTTCTTTCCTCGTTTTATTATCTTTGGATTTACATTATTGCCGACATATTTTCCATATGTATCATTAATCTCTACTGCCATTTCAAACCTCCTTCATCTAATCTTTACTTCGGAGGTCAGAAACCAGATATAATGCAATTGCAGTGAACACCACTATTCTTGCAGTCAATTCCTTGTGCACTTATTATTCATCATAACTGTCAAACAAAACATCTGTCTTTCTCCTTTATTATAAATCTCAATGTCTACATCCCCCATATATTTTCTTGCGCATTTTTGAATATTCGACATCCCAATCCCATGCAAATGCTTATCCGTTTTACTCGTCACGGGAAGTCCGGTATCCTTATCAAAAGTCACCTGCCCGTCAAATACATTTTCAATCTCAATAAAGAACAGAGTTCCTTTCATATAGGACTTAATGGTGATTTTTCTTACATCATCTACCTCCCGGCAAGCTTCAAAGGCATTGTCTAAAGCATTATCCAAAATGACAGCAATATCATAAATATCTATGTATCCGTAGCCCGACGCAACAAAATCTTCCTCTATGCGCCCGGACCCTGGTGCAACAAAGTCCGACTCAAAGAAAATCCCACTCCTCTTCGCTTCCTGCATCCTTTGATAAATAATGATATCCGTGATGGGATTTCCGCTCTTTGATGAAAAATCCAGTTTATTTACTGCATTCTCCAACTCGCAGAGGTATCCGTCTATCTCCGACCTATCATTTCCAGTGTTCTTAACATACTGCATGATATTATTCAAATGATTCCTCATATCATGCTTCAGTCCCCGCAGGTCAGAATATATATTTTCAACATCCTCAATTTCCCTGTGAAGCTGCTCCATCTGTTTTTCAAGGATAGCCTGCTTCCGTCTCTCTTCATTACGTTCAATAAGATATTGAAACAGCATCATGGCAGCAATGATGGAGCCAAGGAGCAATACGCAAATGACTATGATCCATATGAGAACCTCCGGAACCTTGTCATAAATCAGCAGGGATAATCTTTCGTTGATTTTCAATATGATCACACGCAAAGTCATGGACACCCCAAGGCCGGTAATGCAGGGGAGTATCAAAAATATGCTTTCCCCTGGGCTTGGCTCATAGCCTTTGTGGATATATTTGCTGCTCAAGACTTTCAGATATGTAAACATTAGCCCTACATATATGACTACGGATGCCAGGCTCTGGGCGAAAAGATAGATGTTGAGAAACATATCTGCTTTTTCCGTGGTCAGGTTTTCGGATTCAAGAATTAGGCTTTCAAAAATACTACAAGTGGCGTGGGAGATCAGGTAATAACCGACACTTCCGATATTTCTGATCAACTCTTTTCCGGCGGTAAAGCTTATGGCGGCAAATATCTGCCTTTTGAAATCCTGTTCGAAGAACAAAAGCTCAAGAAGGTACAACAAAACGAAGTCCATCAATGTGCGGAATGCAGCTGTTTGCGTATCCATCACTTTGAAAAGTATGGCTTCAACGAAAAGGTAAATGATTATCCAGAGAATAAGCATTAGCCTCTCAGGGTGTTTCGATTTCAGAAGCCTTGCTACATATAGTTTGTCATTTTCCGGCGATGAGCCCCCGAAGTCATTGTATCTCGGTTTCAGAAGCACAGTTCCGTATCGCCCGCTGAAAACCGCGTCTGCCACATATATCGGAAGTGTCAAGGTGACAGTCAAAAGATCAAACATTCACGATACCTCCGTTCTTGGCGTAGCGAAGGTACGCTTTGACGAAATCCGTATACTTCTTTTCGGCAATGATAATGCTGTCGCCGTTAAGTACTCGAATGGTGTTCACGGAATAAGCCGTCACCTTTTCAAAATTCACAAGATAGCACCTGTGGCACCTAAAGAAAGTCTCCCCCAATTCCTTTTCAAGATCGCACATTCTGGCATAGGTTTCTGCGAGTCCACTGTCTGTATGGAAAACCACCTTCCTGTCATTGCTTTCTATATACTGAATCTCGGAAAACATGATTTTTTTCCTGTTCTCTCCGTCCTTAATGATCACGTATTTTTTTCTTTGTTCATCAGAAGACCGGGCCTCTTTAAGCGCCCGTTGAAACACCTCTGCAAACTTGCTTTCCTTGATAGGTTTCACAAGATAATGAAAAGCATTTACATCGAAGGCTTCTTCCATATACTCTCGGTAAGCGGTAACGAATATAATTATGCTTCGCTTCCCATAATCTTTCTGCCCCGCACGGATATTCTTTGCAAGCTCTATACCGGATACGTTTCCCATTTCAATATCAAGAAAATAAATATTAAAAAAATCTCCGCAGGAAATCAGGTCCTCACTTCCCCTAAAGAAGCTGATTTTCGCATCTGCATATTGTTTCATTATCAGATCAGCTAATTGGTTTCTGACATTTATGTCGTCATCGCATACAGCTATATTCATTTCCGAATTCCTTTCATTATAGAATGAACTATTATTATATAGCCATAATGTGTTCTAATTTTCATTATTATGTAGTGAACTACGGGATTTTTGCGGTGAAATATACGTTTGAACAGAAAAGCCGCAGCTACCTGCTTGTACAGATAACTGCGGTTCTTTACTCATATATTTTCTCCTGACAATTAAATGACCCAACGTGGTCCGCATCCTTGAGAGGCGTGTTGGGTTCTGTTGCTGTCAGTATATTCTATAACCGATACGTTAATCAAGTTCTTTAATACTTGATGTATGCATTCTAATCACCTGAGCTTACTCTCAAAATCCTCTAACCCATGAAATACGTCTGTAATATATACTTTGTCATCATCGCCTATGTAGAACAAAACAAAATAGTTATGCCTCAAAAAATTCATTCTTTTCAAACCGCGTTCTTTTAGCTTCTCGCTATCGGGTTCTTTAATACTTCCCGCTACATTCTTCAAGCTTTTCTTTGTATCCCTAAAATCTTCCAGAACATTCTTAACTGCCTGGGGATTCTTCTTGACATCACGAAGATATGCAACGTATTTCCTTAGATCTTCTTCCGCATCAGGAGTTACAATTACTTTGTACTGTTTCATTGACCGTATTCCTTCATCAGGTCCTCTATTACATCATCTGCATCTCGTCCCTGACCTGCTTTTGCCTGTGTCAGTGAATGATCGATATGATTCCATAGCTCTTCTTCTGTTTTTATCCCTAATGGGCTATGCCATTTCTCCCGTGCGGCTGTCAATTCCACAATAACTGAGTGAATTGCCCTTAGTTGGCTCTCGTCTAATGATTTTAGCAAATCAACGGTATCATCGTATATTGACTGTGCTTGTAAAGTCATATCGAATACCTCCATAACAAATAATAAGCACTATGAAAAAAGGGGATTTACCCCGGAACGCAGAACACCTCGTCTGTTACTCTATATTGTAGCACCAGAGGCCTTTCCTGCTCAAGAAACCCAGCGTTATCAATTATTAAACTTTGCTAAACAAACGTTCACGATATCAATAAAAGGGATATGTCTCTACCGAAGCATTTAACCCCTTTTTAAACCCATCCTTAGGATTGAGTGTTCACTGTCAGCCATGAATATAGGCGATCTGTTAATCAGAATGTTGCATCTATGGTTATAAGACCTGATCTTGCATCCAGAATGACAACTTTGAAAAACTTCATCTAAGCATTGACTTTTTTATCATTTACTTTATACTTGCAAATAGTAATTGGGGTATGCATTTGCGGATGCATACTTGAAGGGAGTCGGATTAGTCCGGCTCCCTTCCTTTTTTAGCATTTATAACTTCTTGTCAAAATTAAAACCAACCATATCATTCTTTAATCCTTTCCTTGCTTCTCCGGAAAGAAAATCCTCCGTGATATCATACATTTCGGATCCTTTGTACTTATCTCCAAGAATCTTCTTATTGTCACTGTCTATCTTTTCCTTCAAGGCAGCCTTTTCTTCCCGAGCCGCTTTTAACTTTTCTTCCAAAGCCTCTTTTTGCTCTGCTTTTTCTTTTTTCTTTTCCGCAACCTTTTCTTCTGTTTTTTTCTTTTCTGCCTTTTGCTGACGGATCTTAGCTCCATATTCATTTGGAGACGTTACCTTTGAACGACTGTCATCATACTTACCTATAGACCAGCAGCTAATGCCTCCGTCCTTATCTATGGCCCATCCCATAGCAACAACAGTACCGCCACCACTCTCTATTCTTTGACGTCTTTGTGCATCCAACGACTGCATATTTGCAATTTCTTTTTCATATTCCTCTTCAAGCTCCGGATCATTTGCCATCTTCTGTAAGAAGTCCGGAGAGATTGCCACATTGGTTGTTTTGTTGGAACCATATCTCATTCCAGGCTGAAAATTCGCCGCGGCAAAAGTGTAGCCATCATATTTTTTACTGAGATATTTCAATTCATCCGCCGCTGTTTTCCTTATGTTGTTAGAACTATTTTCATTCTCAACGGATGATATCTGACCGGTTGAATTCCCGGATTCATTTACAACTTTCGAATTACTTGTTCGATTTGTATTCTTTTGATTGGTATATGCTCCTGCGTAGTTACCATATACACCATTTATATCCATTGCCATATTCCTGCCCTCCTTTGCAGTGAACAACGTCCCCTTGAAAGCATGTTTGTTTCAAACCGGACATTTGGAAAACTCGAATCTATCAATCTTTAATCCTGACATCCATTTCATATGATTATGATTTGATAGTTATACCTCTCTACTCTTTTCTTCGAACATCAGGGCCATATATTAACCCCAATGAAGTGAACGGTAGATTTTCTGATGTAAATGGTAAAGGCTACCACGAAATAATTTTCATCATTTCATGATAGCCTATATTCCGCATGATCATTCGATTTTCTGTTGTTTACAGAAGTTCGCTTTAACCAAGGAAACGTTATTTATCATTTCGGTATCATCAACATGGCTGTAAAAATCACAGTGTCCTCTTTCTGCTCCAGCTGAATGGTTCCGTAATATTTTTCCGTGATCCGTTTTATATTCCTAAGTCCGTATCCATGGCTTTCTATATCATCCTTTGAGGTTTCAGGCAGCCCCGTATCCGGATTCAAGGACAATTCTCCCGAAAAGCTATTCTTTACCTGTATCAGGTAAGCATTGTTGTTCTTCATGGATTTTACTTCTATCGTTGAACCAGAGCATTCTTTTGATGCTGTGACAGCATTTGCCAAAGCATTGTTGAGTATTACAGCTATATCTATAGCTTCAACCTTGCCAGTTGTTGGATAACGGAACTCGTCAATGAACTCAATACCTGATTCCTCAGCTTCTCGTCTTTTTTCAGATATAACAATGTCCGTGACAGGATTGCCCGTCCTGGCATTTATATCCGTAGCCGGAAAGCCATCATGCCATTCATTAAGATATGTTACGGCCGAAGCATTATCACCTTTTTCCAAAAGATTCCCCAAAACCATGATGTGATCATTTATATCGTGCTTTATTCCGCGGATTTCAGCATACAGTTTTTCAATCGAATGCACATGAACCGACAGTTCTTCCACCTGTTTTGATACAAGTGCGCTCTGCAGTTGATCGTCCCGTGACTGCTTTATCTTTTGATATGAGTAAATAACTGAGATAGTTGCCAGGAACGCAATAAATCCGAATAGCCCACGTAGTCCGTCATATATAGGGTATCTGTCGGATACATGTTCTTTAACAGTATTAAAATATGCATCAGATAAAAATGAGAAGATCCAATATCCTGCAATTATTGCAACGTAGGGTGTCACAAACAGAATGAACTCACGCCATGACATATGTTCATTTTTTCTGTAATAGACTTTTTCAGATATTATGATTTCAAGATACCTGAGTGCATTCTGAATAATGTACAACAAAGTTACTGCAATATAATAAAGTATGAACTGTTGCATGCCATCTCTTATTTTGGGATTCATAAACGTTATCCTGCTAATGCCTTTCCACGGCAACAACGACATTTCACTGGATATCCAAAGGAACATATATATGGTCAAAGCCAGAAATATTTTCTGAGGGATATTTTTCTTTTCCGCTAAAATGGATATGGAACAAACTGTTATAACTCCCAAAGGATACGCAATAAGCCCCGACATTGGAACAGGGCATATATAAAGGATAGCCATGATCGCAAAGTAAGCTATTCCTGTAATTACAGCTACTGTTATTTTTTTCACATAAGGATTATAGAATCTGACCACAAGTGATGCACTGACAAGTAAGTTACAGAATACTACTACAGTATCGCCAATTTTTTGCATCATATCTAACGTCATGAATTAATTCCCCCTCGAAAAATCCGGCAGAGATTTCAACTTCTCTTGCGCCTGTATGATAGTTCATAATCCGTTTTGATTTTGAGTCCTTTATAGACGGCTTAACAACAGCTACAGTACTCCATGTAGGCCCTGAGAAATCTGTCATATTCTCTTCTTGCAATGGGGATATTATCTCCGCCATACGTTGTTAATGTTGTCCTGTCATATCTTTCCACATACTTCATATTTACAAGATATGATCTGTGTATACGGTAGAAGTCCCTCCCTACAAGGCTTTCCAACGCAGATAACTGACCATAATATTCTATGTTCTCATCCTTCATATGAAGGATTGTTTTCCGGTCATACACCTCTGCATATAAGAGTTGAGAAAGATTAATTCGTATATGTGAAGTACCTGACTGAATTTCAATATACTTATCATGATCCCCTGACAAATCCCCACATCGTTCCAGTTCTCTCACGGCATCATCCAGCACTTCTTTAAGCTTTTTATCTGCCACGGGTTTCACGAGGAAATGAAACGGATGCAGATCAAATGAATTAAACACCTGATCCTCTTCTCCGGTCACAAAGATCAGTATCTTTCTCCAGTCTCTGTCTTTCAATGTCTTTGCCACATCCATGCCACTGACTTCTGGCATCCTGATATCAAGCAATAGGATATCCGGGAGTTTATCGGCTTCCAACAATTCTTTTCCGGAAGTGTATGTAATAATCTCTGCCTCCGGGCAGATTCTTCCAACTTTCTCAGCAAGGATAGCGCATATTCTTTTTTCATCATCACAAATAGCTATTATCATGGTTGTCTCCGCTTCGCTCCGGTCGGCTCATGGCAGACATCCACTGGATGTCTTGCGCCTTCCCAAAGGGCATACTTTGTATATATTATCAGCTTTATCCCAATATAATCATCTTCTAATGTAGTGAATGGTCGTTTTTTTGCGGTGAACGGTAAGTCACTATATAAAAAAGTCGCAGTTATCTGTCTTTACAGATAACCACGGTCATTTCTGCTAATGTATTTTCTTAATATTAAAATAACCCAACGTGGTCCGCATCGTTGAGAGGCGTGTTGGGTTCTGTTGCTGTCAGTATATTCCAAAGCTTATAAAATCACAATGAGAATCTCATCAAACGCAAATAATTAAGAATTAAGAGTTAAGAATTAAGTTGTTAATAAAATACAACCTTTAACCGAGTAAATTTATATCTTTTACAATTAATTACGGAAGCGTGCCACGCTCCCGTATATGCTACTAGATAATACACTTCTCACCCCCTATCTGTTTGTGAATTCTCTTGGATTCTCCAACGATTATCTTAACTGTAACTGATTATATCGGAGAGACTGCCGCAAAAAAACCTCTGCAAAAAATAAGTGTTTCGTATTTGAACATTGTTGCATTCACACTCATACAAGCAACAATAACTGTTCACTTACGAAACACTCTAGAAATTCAAATAGCAAAAACTAATAATTCATACGGACGTAATCTTATACTTCCTTCATCCAAAAATCCACCAATCCGATTCTTTTCCTGATTTTCCGGATTCTCCTGAGCCAAAGCTTTGTAATTACAGAGTATAAGTTTCAGTCCCTTTATATCCTCCGCCTGTGTACGAGACAGGTCCACTGTGATTTCTTCTTCAGACATATTTCCGTACACAAGCATTTTCCTGTTTCCAAGTGTTCTTTTATAGCATATAACCTCTTCTGGCACCTCAGTATCAAAGCTGATGTCTCCATCTGAAATAATCGGCATTTCCTTACGCATCGAAATAAGCTTTTTATAGAAGTTAAGTATGGAGTCCTCGTCCTGAAGCTGAGCCTCTACAGTCACTTCATCACCGCATGCCGGTACTTTGATCCACGGAGTTCCCTCTGTAAATCCAGAGTTCTCACCTTTGTCCCACTGCATGGGAGTGCGTCCGTTATCTCTGGATCTTTCGTCTATGACCTTAAGGGCATCCTCAGCTGACATACCTCTTAATTTCAGTATCTCATAGTAGTTAAGACTCTCCACATCCCGGTAGTCACCGATACTTCCGTAGTGAGCATTGAGCATCCCTATCTCCTCTCCCTGATAAACATATGGCGTGCCTCTCATGAGATGAAGTATTCCAGCGAACAGCTTTCCGGACTGTTTCCAGTATTTCTTTTCGTCCCCAAAGCGGGAAATGGTTCTCGGCTGATCGTGGTTCGTCCAGAACACTGCATTCCATCCGCCCCCTGAAGCCATCCCCTCCTGCCAGGTCTTAAGAAGCTGCTTCAACTCTATTTTGTCATAGGGCTTCAGAGCCCACTTATCTCCGTTTTTGTAGTCAACCTTCAGGTGATGGAAACTGAAGGCCATGGAAAGCTCCTCTTCCTTCGGATTCGAATATCTTATGCAGTTATCTATGGTCGTAGAGGACATCTCTCCTACTGTTATCATGTCCCTGATTCCGGTATCACGAACCAGTTCCTTAAGATACTCATGCACCAGAGGTCCGTCAGTGTAAAAGCGTCTTCCGTCTCCCTCTGTATCATCCTCCAGAATATCAGGTTTTGAAATCAGATTTATAACATCGAATCTGAAGCCGTTCACACCCTTTTCCTTCCAGAATCTGATGATATCCTTCAGCTCTTCCCGGACCTTTTTGTTATTCCAGTTAAGGTCTGCCTGAGTCACATCAAAAAGGTGAAGATACCATTTTCCCAAAGATTCCACATATTCCCATGCACTTCCTCCGAACTTGGATTCCCAGTTGGTAGGCGGAGCATCCGCTGTTCCCTCAACGAAGATATAGTAGTCCTGATATTCCTTATCACCGGCAAGAGCGCGTTTGAACCACTCATGTTCTGTGGAAGTATGGTTGAACACCATGTCCAGCATGATGCCTATTCCCTTTTCATGTGCCGTCCTTGAAAGCTCTTCAAAATCAGACATGGTACCAAAGCGCTCATCAATCTTCCGGTAATCCGCGATGTCATAGCCATTATCCCGCTGAGGCGAAACAAAAAACGGAGTGATCCATATATAGTCTATACCCAGCTCACTAAGGTAATCCAGACGGGCTGTGATTCCCCTGAGATCCCCTATTCCGTCTCCATCCGTATCATAAAAGGATCTCGGATATATCTGATAAACTACCTTGTCTCCGAATGATGACATTTAATTCCCTCCAACTACTACTGCAATGACCGTATCTTTCTTTCCTGCCGCAGCAGTCTCCTTCTCCTCACCGTAAAGATCCGAAGCCGTAAGCTTTTTCTTTCCTACCACTACTGTGAGGCAGAAAGGAACAGCAATGGCAACCAGCATAGCCAGTGCAAATATGCCCATATATCTTGTCTGGATGGAAAGGATACCCGGTATTCCGCCCACACCTATGGAGTTGGCCATGACTCCGCTTCCCACGGATATAACTGCAGCTATGCAGGAACCGATCATGGCACTGAAGAACGGGAATCCGTACTTCAGGTTAACACCGAACATGGCAGGCTCTGTAACTCCAAGGTAACATGAAATACATGCAGGTATGGAAACCTCCTGGGTCTTTGCATTTTTCTTCTGGAGATAGATCATTCCGAGTACTGCCGAACCCTGTGCGATGTTTGAAAGGGCGATCATAGGCCAGAGGATGGTACCTCCGAAGTCAGCCACAAGCTGAGTGTCAATGGCATTGGTCATATGATGAAGCCCCGTGATAACAAGAGGCGCATAAAGGAAACCGAAGACACCTGCAAAGAGCCAGTTCACTGTACTGGTGAGGCCTGCGTGAACCCCTGCGGATATCCATGAACCTATCTTCCAGCCTATAGGGCCAAGAATGAAGTGGGACGCCATAACAGCAAGCAGTAATGAGAAGAAAGGCACCACTATCATGGAGATGACCTTGGGACAGATTTTATTGAAGAACTTCTCAAGGAATACGAGGCAGAAACCTGCAAGGATAGCAGGAATTACCTGAGCCTGGTATCCTATCATATTTACCTGTGCAAATCCGAAATCCCATTTGGGGATGGCATCTGCCGCAGCTCCCGCAACACCGTAGGCATTAAGCAGCTGACCTGAAACAAGAGTACATCCAAGAATTATACCGAGTATCTGTGTTGTTCCCATTTTCTTGGTTATGGACCAGCAGATACCTACCGGAAGCATATGAAAGATGGCTTCACCTATGAGCCAGAGAAAACTGTGTACCCCGGCCCAGAACACAGATTGGGAAACGATGGTGCCGTTTCCGAAATCAATTTCACCAATTACGTTTCTGAATCCTAAGATGAGACCTCCCACTACCAGTGCGGGGATGATAGGTGCAAATATCTCCGCAATCGACGCCATGATCTGCTGAAGCGGGTTCTGATTCTGTTTAGCCTGCTTTTTTACCTGCTCCTTGCTGACACCTTCAATGCCGGAAACAGCAGTAAAGTCGTTGTAAAACTCCTGTACCTCCTGTCCGATGATGACCTGAAACTGTCCTGCCTGTGTGAATGTTCCTTTCACGCCCTTGATCTTTTCGATCCCTGGAACATCCGCCTTTGATGGATCATTTAATACAAATCGCATTCTTGTTACGCAGTGAGATACAGCCGCAATATTACTTTTTCCGCCCACAAGCTTCAAAAGCTGCTCACTTTCTTCTGTGAATTTTCCCATGACTTCCTCCTATAAAAACATAACTCGTTATAGCTGTTTAAACAGCTCCTGTATTTTTTATATCATACCTGTTTAAACAGGTCAATGTTTTTGGGAAATAAAAATATATTTCTTAAAATCATGTCTACGGTCTTTTGTGCAAGCACAACGCCCAGTTGACCGTTTGACGGGTTTATCGCGAAAAAAGCGACTAAAATTCTTATTCACCGAATTTTAGTCGCTTTGAAATAACTATTTATTTTTTCGTACTGCCGTATCCATGAAGCAAAAATACTCAGGTACATGCCTTGACTGGGTGTATTCAAACATAAGTCCCATGCCGTTAAAAGTCTGGCTGGTAACTACCGCAAGACAATTATAATCTCCGAGGCTGAGGCACTTTTCATCCACCTGTGTAACTCTCTCAACAGTCATCCTTCTTTTACTCATGGCGATATCCATATGGAGCTCATTTTCTATGTACTCATATACGGATTTTCCGGCTATTTCCCTGGTGATACCCGGAACCAGGGACCTGTCGAACATATTTATATCCAAAATGCAAGGTTTGCCGTCAAGTTTTCTTAAACGCTGTATGTAATACAGTTCCGTCCCCTCAGGAAATCCCGTTCTTCTTGCCACTCTTTTGTCTGCGGTTATTTCCGCAAACATCACAACTTCCGTTGTGGCATTGAGCCTGTTCCTGAATGCGGTTTCCTGAAAAGTTTCGATGCCGCCTATGATGAAGCTGGCTTTTCCCACAGGCTGATATATAACCCTTACACCGACTCCGTTGATGGCCTGTACATAACCTATATCACCTAACTGCTTCAGGGCCCTTCGAACTGTATTTCTGGAACAGTCATATGTAACAACCAGCGAGCTCTCCGGAGGAAGTATGCTCTGATACGGATACTCCTCCGATTCTATCCTGTCTTTTAAATCTCTGTATATGCTCTCGTACTTTGCTTTAGCCATTATCTTACTTCCATAATTTCATCCTGGTAAAACCGGACTTACCTGCAGGACTCCTTCCTGCGATTCAGTACCGAAAAAGCAGCTTACTTTCCGATGCTTCCCGGTTTCCAGTATATTTTAGCATATCATCCCCTTAATGTAATAACATGATGCAATGATGGAAATAACCAAATCATTTGTTTTCAAGATGATCTGATTCTATATTCCTTCCACATAAATCGTATGCACAAAAATGCCTATACTCGATTTAACCAAGACACCCCTTATACCTATTTCCGGCTGCAAAGCTCCGTATCAAGCCAGGTGGCTTCATCGTCGATTTCAGCACTGAAAATCCTTGACTTATCCTCCGGATACTTGTTCTGATGGAACTTGAAAAGCATTTTGCCTTCCTCCGATTCCCCAAGTATCTCTATCTTTCCAAGAGGGTGGCTCATGGCATATCTCACACTTTTTCCTATACCGTTCTGCAGAGCCTTTGCCTCATCAACTATCCTTACTCCCTGTCGCAGCGGAACCTGAAAATGTCCCTTTACACCGGTAACCGGACGACACTGGAAGATATAATAGGGCACCACTTCAATTCTGGTGAGTCCCCTGAGAAGTTCACCAAGAACCTCCGGATCATCATTGACCCCGCGAAGAAGAACCGTCTGATTTCTTACCTGTATGCCCCGGCACTGCAGAGCCTTAACAGCACGGATGGATTCTTCAGTGATTTCCCGTGGATGGTTAAACTGAGTAACAACATATAAAGGCTTAACCCCCGCATACTCAGACAAAAGTGAAAGAAGCTCTTCATCCTCATATATCCTCTTTGGAAAGGTCACAGGTACTCTGGAGCCGAATCTGATAAAATCAAGATTTTCAATGGCCGAAAACTCTTTCAGGTAGCGGGCAATGATGGCATTGGGATTCATCAGTGCATCTCCGCCGGTAATGAGTACATTTGTGATTTCCGGATGAGCATGTACATATTCCGCCGCTTCATCCACCTTCTTGTTAAGTTCAGCATCCGACAGCCCCACAAGGCGCTTCCTAAAACAATGCCTGCAATACATGGCACAAACATTGGTGGACAGGATCAATGCCGTCTGCCTGTACTTATGCTGCACTCCCTCCCACTTTGTGTTTTCACTTTCACCGCTGGTGTCGAAGCTTCCCTCCTGCAAAAGTTCTTCTTCTGAGGGAATACACATCTTAGCAATGGGATCTTCGGGATCCTTTAAGTCGATGAGTGAAAAATAGTATGGTGTGATCATCATAGGAAAACGCGATATGATACTCCGGTATTTGTCACGTTCTTCATCAGGAAGCTTAAGCGCATCACACAGTTGGTCAGCTGTAGTAATACAGTTTTTTAATTCTTTCTGCCATTCCATCTCATATCCCTTTCCTTTATTAAATTTTCAGTCTTTGTCACGAACCATAAGCTTTATGTAAACTATCATAGTTACAATATAAAGCTTAATATTATATACTCAAACTTCCCACATAAATAGTGGGCATCGCACCTTGAAAACTCTATATTCCAGACTATAAAAAAACAATTACGCCACCTTGTAATCTCTTGTCAGCGCATCCTGCATATATTCTGGCAACCTGAAAAAGAAATCTTTATAGATTTCCTCAACCTGTTCGTCGGTGATATGAAGTATGTTCTTTATACTTGCAGTCATTGCTTCTACAAGTATAAAAAGAGAATGTTGGAAAGTGATGTCCTCCATTTCCTGAAGAAGTACATAGAAAATTTCTCCTATTGTACGTTCGTC
>NZ_JNKO01000018.1 GCF_000702885.1 Oribacterium sp. P6A1
CAGATACTTGTCTTTATGTTTAGACCAGTCTTTAATAGCCGTAAAGAATGACTTCCAGTCCTTTTCCAATAAGCGAAGGATTTGTTGAGCCGACTGAGCGGTAGGCATCTGTTTGTAATCATCAAATTCAAGATCTGCTTTTAACAGCTTATCCATATCTCCGTACCGAAGCCATTTATCATTTTTGACAAATTCGCTACGGACTAGATAGTTTGCATGATTATAGAGATTCTTTGATTTATGGGTAAAGTCACAGAACATTGAGTAGAACGGACTATTATGTTTTATCAGATGTTTCTCTACTCTCTGAGCTATCATCTTCTTCTACCCCCCAAAATAGCCACAACATTGAATATAAAAAATCTTATATATTTATAATCATTCTTTATTGTAATTAGTGACTATATTTATCTCACTCCCACTTTTTCCATACATCCGGCTGATATCCTATAGTAGAAAGCTTTCCGTTTCTCACTATAGGAGTCTTTATCACCTGTTGATTCTCAAGTATCTTTTCCAGCTTGTCTTCTTCTGCGATGTACTTTATAAGTGCCAGGGTATCTTTATCCTTGGCATCAGAGTTTATCATGTTCTCAATGCCACCGTTAGCCTGTGCTACGGAAGTAAATTCCCCCTTGCTAAGACCTTTTTCATTCATGTCAACAAACTGAAACTTTATGCCTCGTTCTTTAAAGAAACGCTGTGCTTTCTTAGTGTCGTTGCATTTCTTCGTACCAAATATCTGAATCATTTCATTACCCTCTCAAACCTGAACTTCTTGTAAAAGTACAAATCCAACACGCATCATATCAACGTGCCTTCGAAATGTGCGATCTCATGCTGTATTATCTGTGCAACAAAATCACTATACTTACCGTGCTGCTTTTGGAAGTTCTGATCCAGAAAATCCACTTCTATTTCCTTGTATCGGGTACATGAACGTACACCATCTAAAGAGAGGCAGCCCTCTTCTGTCTCATATTTTCCTGATTTATTTGTGATCACAGGATTTATCATCGGGATAATTATGGGACCTACCGCAACCACTATGATCTGCTTACGTTCTCCAATCATATTTGCTGCCATACCGACGCATCTTTCCAGATTTGCATTTAAAGTATCTATAAGGTCCTGAACTATTTCCTTATCAGCTTCTGTTGCTGGTTCTGACTTCTGCTGTAGGAACATGGGATCACGTACTATCTTTCTAACCATCGATTACCTCCTTTTATACACTTTCTATCATTTCTAATATCTACTGTTTTGCTACTTCGTACAGCAGAAATACACCATTGAACCATCAACATGAATGTCAATGTCCTTGTACATATGTTCCAGAATTTTTATAAGCTCTTCCTCGGTATGAAACGGAGGAGTAAACCAGCCTTTCTTTGAAAGTATGGTATTTACAAGCCAGTCTGATAAACTTGACTTTCCTTTTATGTAAAAACAAGCGATGAATTTCCCGCCAGTTTTTAATACTCTGTGAGTCTCTTTGAATGCCTTTTCCTTATCAGGAAACGCATGGAACCCATTCATTGACAGTACAATGTCGAAAGTTTCATCTTCCATCGGAAGATTTCCGACATCCCCCTGAATGAATGAAATATGTGAACTATCTTTAAGTCGCTGCTTTGCCTGTTCTAGCATGTCTTCACTGTAGTCAAGGCATGTTATTTCGGATTCCGGCAGAGATTTCCATTTATTCTCTGTAAATACAGCTGTTCCTACAGGCACATCAAGTATTGTTCCTTTGAAATTATCAGGAATATAAGAAAGAACCTTACGAGCTATCTCATTGTCATCAGTTCCGCTCCAGAAGATCTTAATATACATTTTGCTTAGGAAACTTCCCTGAGTGATCACATCATCATATATGTTCTTTGATGCCCTATATGCTTTCTGAGTCTTGTCCGCCATTACAAATTTCCCCGTCCGATATTTTCTATTATTTCTTCTTATACCCGCAGTCACAGTACTGTCCACCTGATGCCAGTGTATATTTTCTCACAACTGTTGGTTTCTTTTTCATGCTGAGGATTACTGCTGAAAACATGGCACAGTTTACAATATTGATCTTGAACCGATCCTCTTTCTCAAACTCAGGAAGCTCCCCAATGATTTTCTTATATCTTGGTTTCGCTGATTTTATGGTTTCGTCAGCCTCTGTATCAGAAAAACCAAGAACGCTTACCAGATTATCTCTAAAGCTTTGCTTATACAAAAGCCACATACCTAATGGCATTCCAAAATATTTCATATGTTCTTTCGGTTATGTATCTTTCGCCTCAATTCATCTAGAAATTAAGTCTTATCTCCATCTCATGCCATTTTTCACCGCCCCACTCGGATGCGGACTCTCCCAGGTCATCAAATCCAAACTTCCTGTACATTTTTATCTTTTCCTTATGACATGTCAGTACAAGTCTCTTCCGTCCGCGAGCCTGCTCTTTCCTGCAATAATTGAAAACAAGTTCCCTGGCAAGGCCCATTTTTCTGTACTCCGGAAGGACGTCAAGGCCCATAATCATTACTGTTTCTCCATCAGGCTCATGAAGGCTTTCATCAGTGAAAAATTCATCCCTGAATATACGTTCATTTGTTGCTATGCCGTTCAGGAATCCTACAATCTTTCCATCATTTTCCCTGTCTTTAATCACCAAAAACAGATCCGGCGCAACTTTGATACGTGCCTTCATATGTTCCGGGGTGCATGCTTCATTTGGAGGGAAGCATATCTGTTCGATCTTCACAACTTCATCTGATAACTCAGGTTTGATTTCACAAAACTCAAAATGTTTATATATCCCCGGTTCTTTTACATCAAGTTCTGACAGCATACGTCTTGCTCTCTCACGGCCCTTTTCCGTAAGGTATGCATACTTATTCTTTGGATTAATTATAAGGTCTTCCTTATCAAGTCTATCCATCGCATCAAAATCATAGTTCTTCCACGCAAGTTCATTAAAAGGCCTGCCTTCTCCGTCATTAAAACGTGTAAGATACATAAGTGCCAGTATCATGTCATCAATGGCTTCTTCCCGTGTTCTCATTTTTCCTTTATCCTTTCAAGTATGGCTTCTCTTACAGACAAAATATGTCCTGTGCCAGTCTCTTTCCGCTTTCTGTTTTCATTATTTTACTCATAAAATTCTCGATATTTTCCCGAATGTATCCGTTCTCCGTGGCATTTGCTATGTAATCCGCCTCAATCAGAATCTGATAATCGATGCCGTCGATCTCCTGTAAGGTATGGTGATGCCCAACAAGATAGGCAACACGTTCAATCTGACTTTCGCTCATGTCACAGTCGGAAAGGAATGCCTTCACCAAAGGGATACCTTCTTCTTCCTGATGTTTTCCGTTTGTATTTCCATACTTTTTACGGCAAAGGGGACAGGCAATATCATGGGTAATCGCGGCAACTTCAACGATAAACTGGGTATCCTTATCAAACCCTTCCAATTCCCCGATAGTTTTCGCATAAGTCCATACGCGGATAAGATGGTCGATATCATGAATGTTGCCATTGGAATAAGCGATCATTTTTCTCAAAATCTCTGCTATTGTCACAATCTTTCCTCCAGATAGTAAGTATGCTTAATCTGTATAATATCTCAATGAAGCGGAGGCAGCCCGTGGATGTCATAATTCTCATAATAGATATCAAAGGCAGTTTCCACATCCCCGAACAGCTCTATTAACGCTCCTGCCTGAAATATGGTAGAAAGCGACCCGGAAGGTGCCTTCCATGCGGCATTGGAGATCACCTCAAGTTTTTCATTACCCGGAGCATTAGCCCTGAGAATCGACTCAGCCTTAAAAAGCAACTCCCCTGTTGCGATATGGTAGTCGCTCGACACAATTGCAAGTTTCTTTACTGACGGATAGAGAGATGTCAGAATGTCATAGGTGAAAATGGCATTCTGAGCAGTGGTTATGGAATTGTCCTCCACAATGACACGCTTTTTCTCAATTCCCTGGTCAATAAGCCACTTCGCCATCTCACCGGCTTCTGAAGCGGATTCATTCTCGGAAGCTGTTCCGCCTCCCGTGCAGACAATATACGCATTCGGATACTTTTTTGCACTGTTAAGAGCAACGGTAAGTCGCTCAACAAGTTCCTCTTTCATTGTTCCGTCAGGATTCAACTGAAAACCCAGGACAACGATACAAAGCTCATCCGTATCAGGTAGATCGTCCGGCAGGACACCGTAATGAATTGGCTGACCGAGTTCATCGGAACTCCATATATTAATGATTTCCTTCCACTTTATTCCTGTTACTTTGTCTGCATCGGTCAGGTCTTTTAACAGTTTATCAATCCTGTCATTTGCTTCCACACCGTAGCTTCCATAATCCACCGCTATCTCTTCGACGATATTTTCCAAAAGTTTGGGATCTTCGGAGGGTTTAACGTTCCGGCTTACACACCCTGAAAGAGAAAACACCATGCAGAGCATAAATATATATTTAATTATGTGTTTCATATTATTTTTAGATGTTTTTGACACGATGTCATTCATTATATTTTCTGAAATCAGAAAATAATTGATTGATAAAGCTTCTCAAAATAGTCTGATCAATTTCGTTTTCAAATTTTATTTCCTGTGTATATCCAAAAGCGTTTTTATTGTTCAAGCATCCTGTGACTTTGATATGACCGTTCGGTTCAGCGATAAATATAATATAATTGTGAACACTATATGGTTCTTCCAGTCTTGACTCTCCTGACAGTGTTTCATAGAGATTCTTCAGCTGAACAGCAAATTCAGCTATATCCTGAACACCGACGTCCATAAATGTTTCAGCTGAATAGCCATAACTGGAAACCTTCACGCCTAGCGTTACATTTACAGGATATGCAAAGTCCTGTAAATGAATCTCCGGAGAAAATTCTAATATAAATGTGTCTGTCTCAATTCTATACATTTTTTCTCTCAAACTCTGATTTATCATTCCAACAGCTGATTAATCACCTTCTCATAATCATCTGAAATTAACGCTACTTCTTCACCGGCACGTTGAAATCCTTCTATAATGATCTTGTTATCATCTTGCAGGCTTTCAGAAGTACAGTCCTCATCTGACATCCTGGATTCTATCTCCGAGGCGTGACCTATGATATCGTTGTAATGAGATTTTATATACTCACCTGTCATTGCTAGACAGATAAATCTTATGTGTTTAAAGTAATTTCCGTCAAAATCCTTTCTCCATTCAAACGGAACATAACATCCCTCGACTATAAGATTCTGATGATTCTCCATGGCTGTTTTAATGATCTCACGGACAATTGGCCACAAATATCCTGTCAACTTATCATCATCTTCCGGAGTGAGATCCGTATTACCACTACGAATCAGACCCATTTTCAGGTGATCAATTGACAAGTACGGATATTTGTATTTCTCAAGCATTCTCTGTGCAAGGAGGGTTTTTCCCGTATGAGATGCACCGGTAATGATGATAATCATATTCTTTTCTTCAGTTCCTCTCTGACTTTATCCAAGTCACTACACGTTAGGATAGGAATCAAACTGTCTATTTCTTCACTGCTCTTATCCCACCATTTGAATTGTAACATTAAGCTTATCAGTTCATCGTCGAAACGTTTACGGAGCAGCTTGGCCGGATTTCCGACCACAATAGAATACGGCTCAACGTCGCTGCCAACAACACTGTTGGCTCCGATTATGGCTCCATCACCAATATGAACTCCTGGCAGGATCACTGCATTCTGACCAATCCAAACATCATTACCGATAACAGTATCTCCCTTTAACGGAAGGTCTGACACAGCGGGAGGATTCATATTCCAGCCTTCCAGAGTATAGAACGGAAAAGTTGAAACAGCATTCATCTGATGATTCGCCCCGTTCATCACAAACTCTACACCTGCCGCAATTTGACAGAACTTTCCGATGATCAGCTTATCGCCGTTCCATTCATAATGGTGTGTAACATGGCTCTCAAAATCAGAATCTGCAATATAAGTAAAGTCTCCGACAATGATGTTAGGGTTTTTTATCGTAGGTTTTACATATATTTCTTTATTGTACCCAGGTATCGGATGTATTGTATTGGGATTAGGGATTTTTCCGTCTTTCATATGTATTGTCCTCACAAAATTACGATTCTACTTCACCATCTCCCCATAAATCTGCGCCACCACACTGCCAATGTTCCTACTTCCAATGTATCCAAATGGTATGTTCTTTTCCCTCACTATTGCAATAAACTTTTTATAGCTGATATGGCTAATGTAATCTGTATAAAAATAAACTTTGTCCTTATCTTCCAACATTCCACTGTTTACGGTTTTATAAGCATCTGTGGCAAAAAAAAGCCATTCCGGGAATAGCTTTTTAAGCTTGTTCTGCCAGTTCACATGACCTCCGATTATGACGATCTTTTTATCAGCTATTGCTTTCTCCATATCCGGAAACTTATCTTCTGCTATCTCATCATCCTTATGTTCAGAATTATAGGCATACTCACGCAGTGCGATCAGCTCGTCCCGTTCAGCCTCATATTTCTTTACAATTCCTTCCGTTTCCTCAGAAGAATGCTTAGCACTTCTGTACATCTCCCGGAGGTACTTGTTTTCCTGCTCCTTTTCATTGAGTTTTTTCCGGACCCTGTAGGTATGTCAATGTTTATAAAAGAGCGATTACTTATCTCCGCATCTCAATCACCTTTAAGAAATCTCCAAAGTTATTGGGAAACATATTGCTACCCCAGATATGAATTCCTTCACTATCATCTGAAAACTCTATATCTAATGACCACTGCGTTCCGTCCATAACATCAGAATCATTGTATTCTTGATCCCAGTCATCAATATGAAGCTCTTTTAGCTCGGTGAGTAATTCTGACCACTTCTTGTTTTGATAAAGCACCCTTCCATCAATCAGGTAATCCATTATAGAATTCTCTCTCAACAAAGATGTCTTCACCATCATGGATGAGTGTTCTTCTCTCAGCTCCTCCAAAGAACCCACCATATTCAATGATTATTTTCTGGATAAGTTTCTTGTTCATTGGTGATCCTCCAGTAGTAATTCGTTAAAACAGCTCCATATTTAATCAATAAATCTTTTCGACTTTCTCTTCAATGCCATACATTCTCATGAACTCTTCTATCTCCTTATCATTACAGACCACCATAATCTCTTTAAATTTGCCGGTTGTAAGATTAATGAATCCGGCGACCATTTCACCATTACAAATGCTGGCTTTGATTGCCGGCTTTTGATTTTGCTTATCATAGGTTTTCTTTTCCGGCTTTTTCTTGAAAAACATAACAATATCTCCCAAATATAATGGTTAAAGAAGGCTCCTAAGAACATTTCCCTTTCCAACTTTTCTTCCGTTTTCATCATATGTTTCATTTCTTATAGGATCATATGAACCGCGCCTACGATTCCCATAATCTACTAAGTATTGAACACCATTTGATTCGGTTTCAATATACCCATTACCACCGTTTTTAAATCTTACTATTTCTCTGCTGTTTTTTCGGGTACTACTAAGATGCCTATGATTAATTGCTTCTTGACGAGCATTAGCATAGCGTTCGACATTGGGATTTTCAGATTTGACATTATGTTTGTCGGCATCCAACATTGTATTTGCAGCTTTACCCAAAGCATAGGCAGCAACAGCCTTTTGGGCAGCATTCATCCCTCTTATATCATTTGTTTCCTGTTTATAATCTGGTCGTTGTGATTCTGATGCAGTATTCTTTTTGCTCCCGGTATATTTTCTATTCGTTTTTTTCCATATTTCCGGATTCTTTCTTCGTGTTCTTATACATTTAACACATAGGATGATGTCCATGATAAATGCGATAGGAATAAGGATGAATGCTAATGGCGGAAATATAAACAAAAAAACACATCCGACGATAAGAACAATAACAAATTTAAAAGCTTCCTTTTTCTCTTTTTCAATCACAGACCTTTTATAAGCTTCAATTTCTTCGTAAGTCATATGTTTATCCTTAGTACTAATCTCAATACTGTTCAATTATCAACTTTCACAAATCAATGCCTGCTGATAAATCCCCATCAATCCATAATAATTCAATAGATCTGGCCAGTGATTTCCTGGATGATAAAAGTCCAAAAACAGACGTTTCTTGCCGAGTGTATCTTTGTAGTAATACCAATTATCATTCTTTCCATAATCATAATCTAGTCCAAATACGGTGCTATTCAAGATGTGAAAACAATTGCCACAAATGACAACATCAGGATCTATGAGCATAAATTCCTTTTTTATTTCCGGCATATCCTCAAAAGCATAGGCCTCTAACTCATCATAATCTGATTTGCTCTTTCCATTGCTCTTTTTAATGTTTAGGATAGCTATACGTTGAAGAATATCCTTATATACCGCTTCCGAATATTGTTCTTTGTACGGACAGATACTATGTCTTGTAGTATGAAGTACACCATAAGTCCAAATAGCAATCCTTCTCCATATTTTGTAATGCAAACATTCACCACTGGCAATCCAGTCAGTAAGAAGCCAATCCCCATCATTCTTGTTACTATAGGCCTCCTTTAGCACAAATAATATCCTTGGCTTCTGATCAAACCAAATCTGTGGATTAACAATACCATCAGAAATGAAGACATTATCTTTGTGATTTATTTCAAATCCGTTGATGTTTTTCGGTGATTTGTTTTTCCATAGTTCAAACAGTGTCTTAAGATCTTTGCATTCGTCAATACTTTTATTAGCCATTTTCTCTGAGCCTCCAAACATCAACCTGAAGCTATTGATCCACTATAATTCTGACAAAAGACAATCTTCTTCCGCCACCTCATACGCTGAATCATAGTCCAATCCCTCTGCATCCATATACTCTTCAGCCAGGTTCTCAATAAATCCATCGTTATCATCCACAGAAGCACCCACCTCTTAAATATCGACCTATCTTTTGCTTCGATATGGTGATGCCAAAATAACAGCTCTCATAAAATCAAGATTCATAGTTGACCAATTGAATATCTTTTTCATATCCTTTCGAGATCATGTTTTCCTGTTAGCTTTACATTAACAAAATCTGTAATTAAAAAGGAGGTGGACGGTCCACCCTTTTATGCCAAAGGATCTTTCAGCTTGTTTCCCTTTGTATATTGGTTGTATTCATTAATAAAATGTGTTATATCATCTCCATCTTTCAAAGCTCTTATGCAAATGTAGTCTTCAAGACAATCTTCGGTAAGTTCATTACTGAACTTACCGAACAGCTTGTTTGCCTCCTCAACGGTCATCTTTAATCCGACCACTAGCTTGTAAAGACTTGTACGTGTGATATTGGCACGACCGTTTATCATCTGCTTAATCTGTGAAGTTGATATGTGTGTCAGTTCCTCAATGCCATCATACTTCGGTTTTATATTGTGTTTCTTTGCATAAGCATCGATAACATCACCTATATCAATTCTTAAGTCAAATAGTCTCTCATCAAATTCCTTGATTTTACTCATACTGACCTGTGCACTTCCCTTGCCTGGTGTCAGCTGCATATCTTTGGAAAAAACTCTTTTTTCAATCTCTTCTTGGATAACCATACCTACCTCTAAAAACTTTTCGTTTAAAAAAATATCTTATCGCTCTTGTTTCTATTACACTTCCAACACAAAGTCTGGAGATTATTTTCCTCCGTTAATCCTCCTTTGGCTACCGGAATAATGTGGTCTATTTCAAGTAAAAGATTAGGCTCCTTATGAGTGGAGTTGCCACAAAACCTACAATTATAATTATCCCTTTTCTTAATAAATTGACGTAGCTTATTTGTCATCAAAGCTCGTTGTTCTTTTGCAAATGATTTCATTGAAATCTTGCTCTGAAGCATGTTTATCAATCTTTATATGATCATCATATTCGAGATATTCTGGCAGAATAAGTTTAAAGCAACACTGATTATATGACGGATTCATTCGTGAAACTTCCTTGTTAGTTTTATTTTTAACGAAATATATTATTCAAATTTTAATATCAAAAAAAATATCTCCCAGAGAAAACACAATCTCTGATATTCCTCCATCAGAACAACTAATACCTTAGCCTCTGGTTCGTTTTATACCACATGCCGGTCCGCCGAGGTTCATTGCCTTTTCTGCTTCTGCTTCAGGATCTGCTAAAACATCTGCATACTCAGGATGCTTCTGGAACCATTTTATAGCGTAGGAGCATGAAAGCTCTGCCTTACGGCCATCTTCTCTAAGAAGGTTTGCTACATGTTCAGTTATTTTTCCGGCTATTCCCTGTCCGCTCATAGAGGGATCTACTTCTGTATGAACGAGATTCACTACTCCCGGTTTAACCTCCGGATAGTCAAGTACTGCAATACGTTTTCCGGTCTCGTCTTCCAGCCAGGTACTTGAATTATTTGATTTGAAATTCATAGGGTGCTCCTTATTCGTCCACATAATCCCAGGCATTAAATGTCTCATCAGTGCGCTGCTCTCCATCGGTAATGCCTTTTACAAATTCAGTTACATATGTATCACCGGAAACAGTATTAATATAATAACGTATCTCGGCACCTGTATATGAACGGTACATCACTACAATCTGGTTATCGATAAATGATTCAATTTCATGAGCTTTTTTTATAGAAATCCACACCGTCTCCGGATTTAATAAAAAGACCTGTACTGTCCAGATGATAGTAATCAAAATTAGTCCATGCGCTGTAGGTTCCGTCCTTCAGTGGTTTCATAATCACTGAAGCATACAGGTTCTGTGCAGTGAAGGTTCCGTCCTGATTGTTTATCACTTCTACAGGTCCGATCCGACTTTTCACAGTTGGCTCCATACCGACGCACTTTGTATAAGAATACTTATATATTCCTTCGAGAGGTGAGATGGTGATCTCCGTTCTGGCAGGTTTCCCGTCCCATGCACCATCCCCACCCACATAGTATCCATCCGGCGTCCATGTACTTGTGACCATGACACCATCAGAACCAAGGTAGTAATTGCCTGCCCACTGATCTTTAACAGCTTTTCCGTCATCTCCTATATAGTACCATTTTTCGTTATACTGCCTCCATTCACCTGCTAAAGATGTCATGGAAATCATAAGAACAGATACGATCAATGCTAATGTATATCCCTTGAACAAAGCCACCTTTTCTTTCATGAAAACCTCCAAAGATTTCCCGGTACTCTTATAAATACATATCCCCTAAAGGATTCTTTAAGAAAATTTCGGCAAGGCTTCATACATGTATAAGAGAGTGGCATAGTCCATCCTGAAGAGGTATGTCCCAATATAACAATCAACCCTACCCATATAAAATGTAAAAAAGCCAATGTATTCTATAAAAATCATGCTGGCTAAAGTTGAACTTTGTGTCCAATTAGGGTAGTATAATACCATAACTATCCAATTTGGATAGTTATGGTATTATTTTATTATATGAAGGATCAAAATGAGCATAAATATTAAAGAATACAGAAACAAATCCGGCCTTTCTCAGACGCAATTTGCTGATTATTTTAATATTCCAGTCAGCACACTCCGTAAGTGGGAACAGGGGGAATCCAGGCCGGCACCTTATATCATTAAGATGATTTCCATGTTGCTTCCATCAGCAAAAGATATTATGAAAAAAATCATCACCAAAGATGGAACAACCTACTTTTATGAAGAAAGTTCCGGAATCCTGTATGATTCTGTCGGCAACTCGATTCAGGTCAAATTCGATATCGAAAATGTCAAACCTGAAAATCTTCCTCTTTACGTTGCCGACTTATTTGAATCATTCTATGAGATTAAAGAGAAGTTCGAACAGGATTGCAGATGGGATAAGGACGAAAACATTATTTGGAGTTAACAGAATCATGGCAAAAAAAAATGTAAAAGAATACTATCTCATGCATAAAGACATCCCGGTATGCCTTATGGAAATATCTGATGACGGATCTCTGGGGAAATACAGAAAAAACTCAGATGCATGGGAACATTTCCCATTGGGCGGACAAATGAATGAAATGAAATTCCATGATTGGTGGAAAGACCGTGCCATTCCTAAAACCCGTAATGGTGCCAAGTCTGCTCTGCAGCGTCTTGGATATTCTTCAACAAACAGTGCCTTGGTCGATAATCTTGCACTCAGTCTGTCTGACTGCTATTGGATTAAACCTCGTGGTGAAGACTTATTATGGAAGGATGTAAATCTTTTTACAAATGATTTTGTTGATACATTCGGCGAATTGACCATAAACAAAGATCATCTTATAGACATTAGAAAGGAAACAAAATTCAAATTTGCTACCTCTCAAGGTGAACTTCAAAAGAAATGGTGTATAGACAGCACCGGAAAACGTTATATGATCAAGGGTAACTATGGCCAGTCTTACCAGCAAAGCCTGAATGAACTATTCGCCACCACTCTTCACATGCAGCAGGGATTCGATAATTTTACCGAATATTCTCTTACCCTGCTTAAAGTTGAGGGTGACATAGATGGAATTGGCTGCTTGTCCTACGATTACTGCAGCGAGAACATCGAAAGTATCAGCGCCTGGGAACTGCTGCAAACCGTAAAGATACGTCAAAACGAATCATTTTATTTCCCATTAAAAAACGTTTGTCTTAAATTAGGCATGTCAGAAGAGTATTTTACAAGATTCATGGACTACGAAATAATGACTGATTATCTTCTGTCTAATACTGACAGACACATGAATAATATAGCCATCTTGCGAAACCCTGATACCTTGGAGTTATTAGGCTTTGCGCCCATATATGATTCCGGTAATTCCATGTTCTATAACATTCCTTATGATCAGATGTATAAAATACGAATTGATGAAATCAAAACTCACTCATTTGTGGAGCGTGAAAGTAAATTACTTTCTTACGTTCAAAACAGAAAAACTGTAGATATAAATAAAGCTCTTATGGACTTCGACATTTATACTAAAGATCTCTATGAACGGCAGATCCGTATCCCAAAATTGAAAGAGCTCTATGATAAAAAACTATCTATGCTCTCGGCTTTCCAGGATGGTAAAGACCTGTGGAAAACTTTCAGGTAAAACAATAAAATTTCAATAATAATGTTATTTTTCGATGTATTGAAATCATCATAAACTTGCACTTAAAAAAAGTCCAATTATCTCAAAGCTTTGCGAGATAATTGGACTTTTTGTTTTATTTTGATATCAATGAAACTATCTTCGTCCTTTGTACAGACTATATTTGAAGAAGGGCTTCGTAACACCTAAACTATATTATTCGTCTTCGGTCATTCCGATGAGGTCGAACTTCTCCTTGGAGATAACCACCTCAAAATCATCTTTCTTTGGTACGGGGAATTTTACCCATATAGTACGGTCTGACATGTTGTAGTACCAGCCGGACTCTGCCTCATCGAAGGCATCCCTGATGATGAAACGAGGAATCTCTTCTCCGTCGAGAGTTGCCCAGTAGGCACCCTTTTCCTTGCTGACAAGCTTTATCATCATGGTCTCAAGAGTTGATGGATACTCTCCCTCTTTCCTGAAGCTTATCTTAGTTCTGTCTCCGGCCTTCACTTTGATTTCGGTCTTTGCAAAGATTCCCTTCTGGAAATCCTCTGTGTGTCCGTCATCGTCATAAAGTGTGAATGCAGAATCAGCCTCTCCACCAACAAGTATCTCAAGATGCTTCATGGTATCTCTAAGGATATGTTTTACATCCTCTGTTGTGGTGAAGATACCGTTTCCTCTCAGGAACATAGGTATGGATGATGCATCAACAGGAATCTCGATTTCCTGTCCTCCCTCATAAGCCTTGAGATTGTCGTTCATGTCATACCATGTTGCGCCCTTCGGAAGGTAAAACTTTCTCGTCACAGCGCCCTTTTCGAGAACATTGGCAACAAGGATACTGCTGCCGTACATGAAGCTCAGGCTCTCATCAGTGTAGCAGCGCTTATCCTCCGGGAACTCAAGGAACAGCGGTCTCATGACAGGCATTCCTGTCTCATGGGCCTCCGCCATAAGTGAGTAGAGATACGGGAACATCCTGTAGCGAAGATGGTAAGCCGCTCTCACATAAGGAAGGTTTTCCTCGTACATCCATGGCTGGGTCACGGTGTTGTCATTGTTCGCGGAGTTGATGGTGAATCTCGGCTGAAAGATACCGTTCTGTATCCAGCGGAGAAGAAGTTCAGCTTCAGGAGCCGGACCTGCAAAGCCTCCGATATCACAGCCCATGTTGGCACATCCCGAAAGGCCCATGCCCATGATGGTTGCTACATTGAACTTAAGAGTACGCCAGTCTGTCAGATTATCTCCTCCCCAAACCTGAGCGTAACGCTGTATGCCCGCATATCCCGCACGGTTAATGATGTAAGGTCTCTCACCGGGATATACATCTGCTATTGCCTGCTTACCGAGGAAAGCCATGAGGTTTGAATGAAGTATCTTCAGCTCTGCCATGGTTCCGCCGAGGCCTTCTCTGTCACAGTAAGCATCTCTGTCCTCCACGCCGTCCATCTCGCAGTTGTCATTCCAAACTGTCTTGGTGCCTTTTTTGAGAATGTTTTCCTCCAAAAGCTTCTTCCATGCATTACGTCCCTGTACGCTTGTAAAGTCGATGAAACGGCCTTCACCGCCCCACCAGCGTCCGTAATAGTCAGCCTTTCCGTCCGGAGTCTTGATGAAAGCATTCTCCTTCTCAAAATATTTGATGTACGGATGGTGCTTCAGAATACCCGGCTTCAGGTTAGGGATGACATTTATACCCCGGCGGTTCATCTCTTCAAAGAACTTCTCCGGCTGAGGGAATCTTCTCTTATTCCAGTTGAAAACGTATCTTAGATTATCCTCCTCACCGCTTGAATAACCGCTGGCCAGCCAGAAGTTGTCGATGGGAATGTCTTCCTTTTCATGCTTGTCGATGACCTTGTAGATCTCCTGGTCACAGTCCTTTTCCAGCTCTGCGTAGTACATGGTGGATGCACAGTAACCCAGGGACTGCTTGGTAGGCATAGCCATACGGCCTGTGAGTCTGGTGTAGAGGTCGAGGACATTGGCCATGGAAGGACCGTTCATGAGAAACAGATCAATGTCTCCGCCGTCAGTCTGATAATAGCTGTATCGGTCCCAGTAACCGGAAATCTCCTCTCCCATATCGAAGAGGCAGTCATAGGAATTGTGATAGAAAAGTCCCAGGGCATGAAGGTTATCCTCATTCACTCTGATGTAGAAAGGAATGTGCTTGTACATCGGGTCACCCTTCTCAGGGTCATGACCGATGGCATCCTTAGGGGACATTCTGAGACGACGCCCCTTCTTGTCGAGATAACCTGTCTTCTCACCGAAGCCGTAGAAGTGATCCTTCTCCCTGTCCATTTTGTTGTAGTGATAGAGTCTTCCAAGCTGGTCCTTCTCAAAGGCTCTCTCAGCAAGATCTGAATAAATCAGCTTTCCTTCCCTTGTGTAGAGACGGAAGGAAAAAGGCTTCTTCAGGAGATGCAGTTCCAGTGTCTCTGTTCTGAAAACAAGCTCTTTTTCCTTTTCCTCATAAGGAACATCAAGGGCTGTTATTCTCTTTCTCTCCCCTGAGAGGAGATCATCCATGGCATCCTCCCAGGCAGTGGTTACAAGTGTATAGGATCTCTCAGGAAACTGACGGTCAAAAGAAACTCTGATTCTGATGAGATCCGAAGTCATAAAAACGAGCATCACATCCGCTGTATCACCGTGGATGATGTAGCCGTTGCCTGTTTTCTCTATTGATTCAAATTGTTTTAAAAGCATTTTTTCTCCTTGTAACTGTTCAGCCAATGTAATGAGATTATTCAACAGTACAACCATCACGAACCCTTAAGCTGAGGCATTTAAAAATCGTAAGCGCACAATTTAGAAGCAGTTATCCCTTTTCCTTGACTCCCTGGTCAACGCCGGAGTTTTCATCAAAGAAAACTTGGCGATTGACCAGGGATTACTGCTTCTTAAGGGGCGCTTACAGATTTTTCTGCCGAAGCGCCCGGGTTCTGATGGATATACTGTTGAATTTCATATCATTGGCTGAACAGTTTCTTACATCCCAATGAGATCAAAATCCTCAAAAGAAACTTTAAGATTATAATCCTCTTTCGGATTCTCATACTTCACTTCCACGCTTCTCTTGGTCTGACTGTAGTACCAGCCCTCTGCAACCTTTTCGAACTGATGACGGTTCAGGAAGTGCTTAAGCTTCCTTCCGGAAAGGCTTACCCAGTACGGGCTTCTCTCCTTCTTTACCATCTCAACCTTCACAGTACGGATGCTGTCCTCATAATCCCCTTCCCGTGAGAAACTTAGATCCACAACACTGTTGCCCTTCATGGAAATCTTTGTTGTAAGGTACTGTCCCTCCTTATAGGCATTGGACACACCGTCATCCTCGTACATGCAGTACTCTCTGTCTTCCCCGGGAACAACCGTGAGAAGAAGATCTGTGACCTTGTCCTTCTCCATGCTCATAAGCTGGTTCTCAGCCTTCGGCACGATGGCACCCTCTCTAAGGAACATAGGAATGGATGACATATCAACAGGAATCTCTATGGTCTGACCGCCCTCGTAGCAACGGAAGTTGTCATTCCAGTCATACCAGCGGTTTCCGGCAGGAAGATAGACACGGCGGGTGGATGCGCCCTTTTCCAAAACATTGGCAACCAGGATATCCCTTCCGAAGAGGAAATCAAAACTGTTCTCATATACCTCAGGATCATTTTGGTACTCATATACAAGAGCTCTCATCACAGGAGCACCTGTCAATGTTGCTTCCTTCTCAAGTGAGTAGAGGTACGGAGCAAAACGGTAACGGAGCAGTATGGCATCTCTTACGAGATCAGTTGAATTATGGAACATCCATGGCTCGGTTACAGTGTTGTCATTGGATGCAGAGTGAATGGAGAATCTTGCCTGGAAAATTCCCTGCTGTACCCAGCGGACGAAAAGCTCTTCCTCAGGTGCAGGTCCTGCAAATCCTCCTATATCCGCACCCTCATTCGGCTGACCGCTTAAACCCATACCTGTAATGATAGGGATGTTGTACTTCAGTGTCTGCCAGCTTGTGTAGTTATCCCCGCACCAGGTCTGGGCATAATGCTGAATTCCTGCGCTTCCCGAACGGCATACTGAATAGGGACGGGCTGATGGATCATTTTCACGCACCGCATCGTTTGAAAGCTTGCACATAAGGGTGCTCATGATTGGCTTAAGCTGTCCGATGGTGCCGCCCTTTCCGTCGAAGTCAACGATATCATCCTTGTCCATGAGGCTGTCATACTCGCAGTTATCATTCCAGATGGAATTTGTTCCAACCTCGATGAGAGCTTCCTTCATATATTTCTTCCAAAGCTCTCTTGCAGAAGGCTTAGTGTAATCCCAAAAGGCACCTTCGCCTCCCCACCACATGCCGATGGCGGTCTTTTTCGGGTCCTTTGAATCCTTAACGAAAACATCACCCTTCTCGAACTCCTCGAAATAAGGATGCATGAGGAGTATGCCAGGCTTTATATTCGGAACATTCTGAGCGCCCTTTTCATTCATTGCCTTGAAATAAGCTTTGGGGTCCTTGAATCTTTCCCTGTTCCAGGTGAACACACAGCGCTTATTCTGATAGCTTGTGTAGCCTGATGAAAGATGGAATCCGTCGATAGGGAAGCCCTCCTCATGTACAGTATCGATAAAATCGAGAACCGCATCATCACTGTCCTTCTCAAGCTCCGGATAGTACATGGAGGAACCCTGATAACCCATGGCACGCTTAGGAAGAAGTGCCGGCCGGCCGGTAAGCTCTGTATACTGGTCTACAACCTTTTTTATGGTGCCTCCCGCAAGAAGGAACATATCTATATCCCCTCCGTCTGCCTGCCAGTAAGCATATCTCGGCCAGTAATTGGACTTCTCGCAGCCCATGTTGAAAACAGACTCATAGAAATTATGGAAGAACACTCCCACTGCCTTCTTTGTTTCTCTGTCAAGACGGATGAAAAACGGAATGTGCTTGTAAAGGGTATCCATCTTCTCCGCATCATATCCCATGGCATCCGTTGCACGCTGACGAAGGAAGGTCTTGTTTTTGTTAATGCCTCCCACCTTCTCACCAAAACCATAGAAGCAGTCATCCTCCTTCATACGGAAGTAGTTAGTGATACGGCGATTCGAATCCAGTGTAAAAGGACTAAGCTTTTCTGTGCTGTAAAGCACTGCTCCGTCAGAATCCTTCACCGAAATGGTAATGGGGGCTTTTCCTATATGTAAGCTGAGCTTTCCTGTCTCAAAAAGAAGCTCTTCATCAGTCTCAGTGAATTCCGGCTCCACCGGCTCCACTCTCTTTCTTTCTCCTTCAAATAAAGGATCCAGACGATCCTCCCAGGCTGTCTTCATCAGTACATAAGACTCCTCGGGAAACTCCCCGGAAAAAGATGCTCTTAACCTGATAAGGTCATCACTCAGGAAATACAGCTTGATGTCAGCATTATCCGTATGGATCAGATAAGCTCCGTTAATTTTTTCTATATTTTTAACTTTTGAACAGATTTCCATAACTTTCCTCTCAAATTTGGGTATAAAAATACAGCCTGCACTTCTCTGGTCTATCGACATCGTAAATGCAGGCTGTGCTCAAAATCTGAATTATCCTGCACTTTACCCCTTCATGACACATCGCTGTGTCAGAATTCAGATACCGGCAAAATAAGAACTCACAGCTTGATAATGCTTCTTACCACCAGAAGCTCGGTACAAGTCCGCAGAGATAAGGTATGAGCATAGTGAATATAGGCATAAATGTTACGAGAAGCAGCGCAACAACCATGGCTGCGAACATCTTTACGATATACTTTGTTACACCTTCTATACCTACCTTGGCGATTCCGCATCCTACGAAGAGGCAGGAACCTACAGGAGGAGTTACAGAACCTATACCCATGTTCATAATGAGCATGACACCGAAATGTACATCACTCATTCCGACGCTTCTTGCAATAGGAAGGAAGATCGGTGTGAAAATCAGAACCGCAGGAGTGAGGTCCAGGAACATTCCCATGATAAGGAGGAAGAGGTTCATGATGAACAGGATCACATAGCGGTTGTTGGAAATGCTCATGAGTCCGGCGCTTATGGCTGCAGGAATTCCTGTATAAGACATTACGTAGGACATGATGGAGCTGGATGCGATCAGGAAGAGTATGGTGGAGGAACTTACCATAGTGTCAGCAAGGAGCTCATAGAATTCCTTGGCATGAAGCTCTTTATAAACTATTCCCAGAACTCCGCAGTAGAGGCAAAGCACAACTCCGGCCTCTGTTGCTGTGAAGAATCCGGCGAGGATTCCACCCATAACGATGATAACCGCAAGAAGTGAAGGAATAGCATCAAAAGCAACCTTCCATGGAGACTCGGTCTCAACAATTGTTGAAGTCTTGTATCCCATTTTCTTTGCCATGATGATAGCGATACCTGCTACGAATACACCAAGCATGATACCCGGTATATAACCGCCCATGAAAAGAGCTGCTACGGAAACACCGCCGGCTGTGATGGAATAAAGGATCAGCGGTCCTGATGGAGGAATAAGGATTCCTGTAGGAGCTGAACAGATATTAACTGCTGCTGAGTAGTTAGGATCATATCCTTCGTCCTTCTCAAGAGGTCCCATGATGGAACCCATAGCTGATGCTGCCGCAACTGATGATCCTGAAACAGCACCGAAGAACATGTTTGCAAGAACGTTTGTAGCTGCAAGGTATCCCGGAACCTTTCCAACGAAGAGACGGGCAAAACGAACGAGACGCTTTGCGATACCGCCCTTGTTCATGATATTGCCGCCCAATGAGAAGAAAGGAAGGGCCAGAAGTGAGAATGAATCCACTCCGGAAAAGCATCTCTGTGCCGCTGTAAGACTGAAGATGGAAAAATCCATCCCGCTTGCAAGAGCTGTTATGATAGACGCAATTCCGATGCCTGCAGAGATGGGAACACCTCCGAGAAGCATCACGAAGAAAGAACCAAACAGAAGAACTGTTGCCTGTATAACGCCCATTATTCCTGTCCTCCATTCTTTTTATTCTTCTTCATAAAAATCTGCGCATACTTTAGTACTCTTGCGATGATGATAAATACACCTGACAATGGCAGGATTGCATACAATGTCTTAAAGGGGATACGCATTACCGAAGAATAGTTGGTAGCATTACCCTGAAGCTTTGCTCCGCCCATAACGAAAACATATACTACGAAGAAAATGATAGCTGCCTCGATAAAGATATTGAGAACAAGCTTGAAACCGCCATTTGCCTTCTTGGTCACCAGATCCAGTGCCAGATGCTGGTCCTTATAAAAGCAGTAAGCAGAACCGATAAATGAAGCCCAGATGAGAAGATATCTCAGGAGCTCATCTGTAAAGGTAGATGGATCTTTCAGAACCCATCTAGTGAAGATCTGCCATGTTCCGAAGACAAGCAGGCCGAACATGGCCGCTGCCATGAGAAAACGCATGACAAGTGTAAGATATTTATCTATTTTTTCCAAAATGATCCATCCTTCCAACTGCCGGACCCCGGCCGGAAGCTTTTTCAGCCCCCGGGCGGAACCCCGTACCTCATGTACTCACAGTACTGATCAGTCTATGATTTGTATTAATGATTACTTCTGAGCAGCCTGAATCTTCTCGCAAAGAGCGTATGTATCAGGCTCATCCTTCTGAAGCTTCTCATAGATAGGCTTTACTGCCTCCTGGAATGCAGGGATGTCAACATCCTCAACGAAAGTAACGCCCTTGCCCTTAACATCATTGATTACCTGATCCTCAAACTCCTTCCATGCCTGCTTGTAGTTTGAAGACATCTCTGCTGCAGTCTCGTTGATGATCTGCTTCTGGTTGTCGCTCATCTCGTTCCAAACCTTCTCTGAGATAACAACGATATCAGGAATCATGGTGTGCATGTCGTAGCTGTAAACCTTTGCAACGTCAGCGTGATCACGAAGAGCAGTAACATTGTTCTCTGCACCGTCGATAACGCCCTGCTGGATAGCTGTGTAAATGTCTCCGTAGCCCATAGCTGTTGCTGAACCGCCAAGTGCGTTCATCATATCGATAGCCATCTGTGAATCCATGGTACGGATCTTAAGTCCCTTAAGATCTTCAGGCTTTCTGATCTCTTTGTCCTTTGTGTAGAAAGAACGTGCGCCGGAATCAAGCCATGTAAAGCCGCGGAATCCCTGATCAGCTGTTGCATCATATACTTCCTTCATGAGGTCCTGATTCTCAAGTACCTTGAAGTATGACTCCTTGTCATTGAAAAGATACGGAACTGAGAAAGCTGTATAAGCCTTAGAGAAATTTCCAAGTGTTGCTGCTGAAACCTTTGCCATGTCAAGAGCGCCGCCCTGGATCTGTGAAATCATATCTGTCTCTGAACCGAGAACACCGTTTGGAACTACCTCGATATTGATGGTTCCGTTTGACTTCTCCTTAACTGTATCGGCCCAGCCCTTAAGTGCTATATTAACTGCATGATCCTCAGCCATGTTGTGACCGAGCTTAATGTTGAAGGTCTTCTCTCCTGATGCCTCACCGCCGGCTGCTGCTTGTGTTGCTGTCTGTGATGCATTTGATCCTCCGCATCCTGTAAGTGCCATGCTTACTGTCATAAGGATCGCTCCTGCCAATGCTACAATTCTGTTCTTTTTCATCTTACCCTCCAAATGATAACGTGAATGTCATTTTGCGGGACACCCACAATTCTTTACATCCCGTACAGTTTCGTACAGAACCCTCTTATCAAGAGATTTTTTCAACATGCCTGTCGCGGATCATATCCAGCAGGTCTCGTAGATTCATGCTGAGCATGCTTCTGCTTTGTTTCCATTCTTTGCCAGTTTTTTCAGAAAGAAAATCTACAAATCTCTGCTGTTTTTCCTGAGTCCAGATTCCTCTCGGAACCATGACTGCATTCTGACGGCTTTCGAAAAGGTAGAAACATCTCTTATCAACAAGCATCCGGTCTATCTTTTCATAAGGAATGTTCATTCCTGTCTGATCGATAAGCACCGCATCACCGGTAAACCGGTATCGTACAAGGCTTGTCTGCCCCTTTCTGGACTCAATGACCTGTTCAGCCCTCATCCTTCCGGGGAAATCGGTACTGACCATAAACCAGCACCCTATCAGCATAAGTACGCCTCTTACTGCAGTGCTCTTCACCAGGAAAAAAGCCGCCAGAAGTAAAAGCAATCCAAGACCTGCCCTGAAAAGAATCTTCAAACGTTCATAGCTGTAATATTCAGCCTGAAACATCCATCTGATAGCATCATCGTTAAATACGGTTTCTGCTTCAAAATATACAGAGGATTTTTTCATACGCTTCTCTCCCTTCGTGAATTTGCTGTGATTTTGACTTTTCCAAACTTTTCGTTTGTTCATATTTGCCCCAATTCTATCATCAAGTTTATTTTTTCGTATATTCGTATGTGACAGGTATATTGCAAAATGTGATATGGGCTGTTATTATTTTCACCAGTGAAAATACAACAGGCGGACGCATGTGATAAGCGTCCGCCTTTAAGGATAAATTTTAAGATACAGGCATCCCGATGAGTCCCTGCTCCCGGGTACAGAGGAAACATCATGTCATTACACCACAAAGTCAACCATATTACGGATTCTCACCTTACAAAGGGCGAAGCCACGCAAAAGCTGCCTATTCCCATAGTCATAACATGGTATACAAACCGTACCAATGTGCAGTCAGTGGTACACTCTCATCCATATTACGAGCTGATACTTCCTCTGTACGGCGGAGTAATGTATTCCGTGAACGGAAGCCTGATCCATCTTAACGAAGGAGAGCTTATAGTACTTCCGGCGGATATCTATCACTATGGAAAATATGATATTTCCACTGATGTATCCGATCGTCTTCTCGCCCAGATCGATCAGTCTTTCTGGGATAATGTTTCTTCAGCGGAACCTTTTCATGAGCTTTGCAGACTCCAGGTGCCTCTTGTATTCAGTACCTCGGACGTTGCCGCATGGGAGATACGCTCATTTTTCGAGCAGATGGACCTCAGCAGAAATATCAAAGATCCCGACAGCCGGCTCTTGCTCTGCAGCAACATGCTTCGTACTCTTTTCATATATATGACCGAGAGTCTTCATGAACAGCATGCGCCGGAACTGGCCAAAAACCAGCTTGTGGAACAGGCCGTATCCTACATACGGGAGCATTTTACCGATCCCGAGCTTACGGTTTACGACATTGCTGAAGATACCTTCTCAAGCAGAGAACATCTTTCCAGACTCTTCAAGCGCTATACCATGAAGAGCATTCATTCCTATATCACCGAGCTTCGTATGCAGCACTTCCACCAGCTCCTCCGGGAAGGAAAAAGCATCATGGATTCCTGTACCTACAGTGGTTTCTCCGACTACTCAAGTTTCACCAGAAGCTTTAAAAAAATGCACAACATGAGCCCGACACAGTACCTAAAGTCTCTGGAGGGGGCTAAGGAAAAATAATAGTGTTCCGCTTGATACGGAAGAAAAAAGCCGGATAAACCTTCAGACTTACGCCTTCAATGAAGAGGGTTAAGTAATCATTGACTGATAATTGATACAAAGCAACTATGATAAATTTAACATAATCTATTACAGAAAAGGTGCTGTCGCCTGGATCAACAATCTAAGCGACAGCACCTTTTATAATGATATTCGGTTTTGAATCCTAATTCTGTGGTTAAAATTGCACTTGGGAATTTAATTATGCCGCAGTTGTGGCTGTATCATTTTTAACCTCTGCCTTTGTCGCAAGTAGCTTTTTGATACATGTTACTGCTACAAGAACACCAAGAACGATAAGGAATGCTGCAACTATGAGCTGTAATCCGTTTACGAGGAAGGTGCCTGTACCTGCTGAAAGCGCCTTGACATTTCCGATGATGTTAAGAATGATAGCCGAGAAGGTCACTGTAAGCATTATTCCCATAGGAACATAAAGCATCTTTCCATTTCGTCCTGTAGCCTTCAGGAATACTGCAATACCGATGAGTACGAGAGCTGCAAGCATCTGGTTTGCAGATCCGAAAAGTGCCCAGACATTGGCATATCCACCGAGACAAAGGAGATATCCGAAGAAAAGTGTGATGGTGGTTGCAAAATACTGGTTGAGGCAAAGCTTCTGCCATGCAGGGATCTTTGACTTGTCTGTTTCGTCACTTGCAAAAAGCTCCTGGAATGACATCCTTCCGATTCTTGCAACTGAATCAAGGGATGTAAGCGCAAGGGCTGATACACACATGGTCATGAAAACATTGGCAATGCTGTTTGGAACTCCGAAGGTTGAAAGGAATCCGGCAACACCCTGTGAAAAGATCTGGAAGGGTGTGAGGTCTGCAGGAACTGCACCGTTTACAGCTACGGCTCCGCAAACAAGAAGTGAGCAGACACCGAGAAGTGTTTCAACTACCATTGCTCCGTATCCGACACAAAGCATGTCCTTTTCATTCTTTACAGTCTTTGAAGATGTTCCTGAAGAAACAAGGCTGTGGAAACCTGAAACCGCTCCGCAGGCGATGGTAACAAACAGTGTCGGGAAAATGTAGCTCTGTGAACCGTTCGCTGTCGTGAGTACGAATCCGTTGAAAGCATTGAGCTTCATCTCAGGATGGGCTACAACAAGTCCGAGAACAGCTCCGATGATCATACCAAGAAGCATGAATGTAGTAAGGTAATCTCTCGGCTGCATGAGAAGCCACATAGGCATAACGGATGCCGCAAAGAGATATGCCATGATAACGTAGTTCCACTGCGGTGCTGTAAGATACATCGGCATAGCCATTCCTACTGCGAACATAACTACAAGAAGTCCGATGGCTACTACAACTCTTACGCCTTCCTTCATGTTCTTGAAGTGTTTTTCAACAAGACCGAAGGCCATGGCTACGAAGATAAACAACATTGAAATGGTAGCAGCGGCAGCTCCGTTAAAATTCTGAGCTGTAGTTCCGTCTGCAGCCTTTGTGAAGCCGTTAAATGTGCTTGATACCATGGATGTGAATGCTGCGATTACCAGCAATGTGAAAAGCCAGCAGAACAGTGAGAAGAATCTTCTTCCTGCTTTTCCGATGTACTTCTCGATAACCATGCCGATTGACTTTCCGTCATTTTTTACCGATGCATACATAGCACCGAAATCCTGAACAGCACCGAAAAAAACGCCGCCGAACAGAAGCCAGAGAAGACATGGCACCCATCCGAAGGCAGCCGCAAGAATCGGTCCCTGAACCGGTCCTGCTCCGGCAATTGATGAAAACTGATGTGCAAATACTGTCAGCTTTGAAGATGGCACGTAGTCCTCTCCATCCTCATACTTTGTGGCCGGTGTAATTGCTTTCTCATCGATGCCCCAGGTTTTTGCAAGGTATCTGCCGTAAAGGAGATATCCTCCCAGCAACGCAATACCTGCAACAAGTAAGATAACTAAACTATTCATTTCAGCCCCTCCCCTATAAAGAAACTTTGGTATTACCTATAGAGTAGCACCAAAGCGTCGAGCCATGACATACAGTTATGTTATCCGAGATATTATGTTTCATTATATCCATTTTGATACTGTTGAGTGATCTTGAAATTTGAGTAAATTTACGTATGAATATCACATGCTTTTAAATAGTGAGTTTTTTTACGGTCATTTTTATAATGCAAATATTTTTCGCCTTAAAATAAGGGAAATACGTAAAAAAATACCGTATGACCGGGAGTTTTTAATGCCACCCCCCGGCATACGGTAGTATATTTTCTCAAAGCAGCGTAAAATCACTCAACTTTAACGTAATATTACTCAACTTTTATTGCGTTCCGTATTTACACTCAATCAATAGTCTCCTCCATACTGAGTGTCGCTGATAAGCTCATAGTCATCTTCTATCTGATTGTTGTTTTTAAAATACCTGTATCCGCCTTTCAGGAACTCTATCAGTTTTTTTCTGGTATTGATATTCAGATAACTGCACACTTCATAAAAGATATCCTCAGTAATGGCATCCCTCAGCTTATCCCCGTCCAGATTGTCCGGAACTTCACTGAAAGTGATATAAACCGCATCATCTTCATAAAATAATATAGGATAAAAATTATCTTTGTCCCTGATACAGGCCTTCACACTCATCATCTTAAACGAGGACTGAGTGATAACTATCTCCTCATCAAGATGCCTTACGATTACATCATTTCCGGAAATACTGATTTCATCCCATGTTATGGGAACTGCCCGGAAATGCGGATTATTGGATAGAGCAATCTCAAAATCCAGCAGTGAAAAATCTTTTACCAGAATCCTAAATAACTGTGACGCACTATATGTCATAACTCCACCCCTTTGATAAGACAGAATTTAAATCGATCGCCATTTTCCCACAGTTTTTATTTCGACAGTTTTTTCAGTCTCATTACAGCTTCATGACATATACTCAACGCGTTGATGCAAGAGATGTTGCAAAACAACACAGCTCTCAAAAACGCATACACGGCATCATCCGGAGGCGGAACAGTATTACGCCCCACAGAAACATTATCATGATGTAATGGCATATTACACAGGAAGGTGTATATGTTTCGCATCATACGTGAGTGAAAAATATTTATGACACTCACCTTTTATTATTACGAATAAAACAAACGAGGTGAATCAAAATGAAGAAAACAGGAAACATTAATATGAAAAAAACAGCTGCAGTTATCGGAATTTGCACATTGCTCGGAGTAGCTTCCATCGGAGCTATAGCATCATTTGCAGATGTGACTTCCACAACTGCAGAAAGTGTTCAGCCACCTATGAATAACGGTATGTACATGGGTAAGATCACAGCTATCGGAAGCGGTTCTGTAACCATAGAGACCATGGGAGGCGGAATGAAAATGGGCCAGGGAGGCGCAGCAATGTCCGCTGACGGAACACTTCCTACAAATGCATCCGGTGAGCTGGAGACTCCACCTGCACTTCCTACAAATGAATCAGGTGAAACAGAGACTCCACCTACACCTCCTACAAATGCTTCAGGTGAAATCGAAACACCTCCTGCAGACGGAGCAAACGGTGGACAGATGGGCGGCTCTTCTACTATGACCTTTACAGTAGACAGCACTCTTATAAGCAGCTTTTCAGTAGGTGATATGGTTGAGATCACTTCTTACGACGGAGCTACAGCATCGGCTGTTACAGCAGCACAGCAGCCTGCTGATATGAACACAAGCACTTCAGCGTCATAATTTTGCGGTATTACAGATTTTTTAAAACACAATGCCGGGCTGGCAGCGAAAGCCCGGCTTTATATTTATACCCTGAGAAAATAAAAAATCCGCAAAGCTTTTCTAATGGGGAGGAGGAAAAACCATGCGGATTTAGTGTACCGTGCACTGCCATTGGATTGGTCACAGCGCGTCAACAATGTCTACATATTGTATTTATGGATTTATTATAGCACAATCTCTTGCTTTTACCACTGCGTTTTAAGCGTTTTTATAATCTTTTTATATATAATTCATAAACTTTTCTTTATCAAAATTTCATTTCGTTTTTCTTATATTTTTGCTTAATTTTTCTTCATTTTGTGTGTGCCGAAACTTTACAGGATACCCCCTCTGTGTGGTATAATTAGTTTAGATTTAAACCTTGGTTCGTGACTCAACATAATCTGATGTAAAAAATATAAAAGTTCGATTTTATATGATCGTGATTTTTTCGGACTTTTGGAAAGGAGCGATATGGCTATTAACCCAATCGGTGCTGTCGGATCAGAATCTTCTGACAGTAACCCCTATGAACGATATTTCAAAGCCTACTACGGTGGCGCCCAGGGTTATTTGAATTACAGACAGTTCCAGAACGGCTACGGACAAAACTCTCAGAGAACTGCTTTGGATGATTCAGATACCGTAAAAACCGGACGTATCAGTTCTCCTTCCGAGTGTAAGACCTGCAAAGAACGCAAATATCAGGACGGATCTAACGAGATGGATGTCTCTTTTAAGTCCGCATCACACATTTCCGTAAGTGAAGCTCCTTCGATGGTCAGAGCTCATGAACAGGAACATGTGACCAATGCTTATCAGAAGGCAGAAGAAAGGGGCGGAAAAGTATTACAGGCTTCTGTTAGTATAAAAACCGCTGTGTGTCCGGAGTGCGGAACCACTTATGTTTCCGGAGGCGAAACCTCAACAAAAATTGCTTATCCCGTTGAAAAGACCGCATCTCAAAGTCTCGCAGAAGATACAGGTCTGGGAAAAGTATTTGATACAAAAGCATAAAGGATTGTTTATCTTACCTTTTCTCTTTTTTTATTTTCCGAAAGGACCGGGAGCTTGCCACTCCCGGTTTTTTCATTTCATTATTTCACTGTAATTTAAAGTTGAGTGATTTTACGGAAATCATCTTTTCGAAATGTGAGTGATTTTACGGAAATCACCTTTTTCCGGGTTTATCAATACTAAAATAAGCCCTATAAGCCTCAAATCTCACCCAAATCGGCGCACTTTTTCACAATTCTCCGTAAATTCCCTCAACTCTCCCGTATATTCTCTCAACTTTTAAACGCAAATGTCTGTTCTGCCGTAAAACGGCTCAACTATTTCACCTAAACATTGTTCTATAAATCAGCCTGCCTCCCGTAAAAAACTATATATCTCTTCTCCGGCTCTCATGGGCTGAAATATAAAAAACCTGCCGATGGCAATTTTTTCCATCAACAGGTTTTTTTATTGTATTACAGTCCTTAAGCAAAGAATCCGATTTAATTATTGGGGTGTCCTGGCGGATACACTGTAAACCTCCACCTTTTTTGACATTCGGCTGTTGAAGAAGATCCTGTCCCCCGAATGTGAATATATAGGATGTGGATGGGCATCCTGTCCAAGCCAGTCTGAATCATGTTTACAGAGCGGCACCCATTTAAGCTTTCCCCCATCCCAGTCAGGCTCAACCTTCGTTATATAAGCACCATCTTTTCTGTGGGGATCCGGACCGTTATCTGTGGAATTCTCTCTCTCGATTATTTTTTCTCCCGGCATGCGATAATATCCGTCGCAGGTAAGATTTCCATGATGATCCATAAGGAAATGACCGTAAGCATTGTACTCATCAGGAAGTGCTATTTCCCAAAACTTCCTCCCGGGAAGTCCTTCTTCATCTTCCACAGAAAAATCTATGTCGCACCTTCCTACCATTGCAGGTCCCTGATCATATCCTCCATGATATATTATGGTCTTTCCATCATCTGTCCACATCTCATGGCATACCCAGTCCTGACGCTTTCTGGCGTATCCTCTGCTGTTGCCTCCTGTATTCTCCCCTTCTGAGCGTATGTGGTACAACAGATTCTTCTTGTGATCATAGATATTTACACGCCTTATACCGCAGTCAAATGCCGGCCACTCGTGATTGAACATTATCACATCGGAATCCTGTGGATTGAACTGTACATGAGTTATCCAGCAAAGCGGAACAGTCTTTTCAAAAAGCAATTCTCCGGTTTCAGTATCATATACGCAAAGATAAGAGTTCAGCTTCTCATCCTGAACCCGCTGATCGATATTGTACTTAGGCCTCTTATCAAGTCCGTAACCTTCGGTATCCGGATCGAAATCCAGTATTCGTCCGTCTGTCATGGGAACACAAAGGCGCTTTCCATCCAGGCTTACATGGGTAAATGCAGTCATTCTGCCATCCGGCACTCTGTTCAGCTCTTTGATATTTCCCTCTTTATCGGTGCGGCAGATGCGGTCATCCTGAATATAGTATATACGCTCATTGACGTAGTCGAGTGAGACACTGGCTTTCCCCAGACCCTGGTTTTCTGTGCCGTCAAAATATACATAGCTTTTTAAGATGCCCTTTTTATTATCCGTAAGTTTTCTGTCGATGCCCCTGAACATGTCATGCATCCAGACATTGGGCTGACCGTCCCTGTCTGAGATAAGATAAATTCTCTCGTCATCTCTGCTGAGTGACGAACAGGTAAAGTACAAAAGCTGGGTGTCAAAATCACCCTTTCCGGAGTCTCCGCTCACCAGCACCCTGCCGTTCAATGTTTTTTCATTCCCCATAATGACCACCTGATTCACATTTTCCTGATGTGACATAAGTGAGAAGGCTCCCTCGAAACGATTTGATGTGGACTATTGCCCTTCACTGATGCCCCTTGCATCTTTAAATTTACAGTATCATCCTCTGCTGAAAGATATTCCTGTCATCCTCATAGAACATGATGTTGCTCCTGAACACCACCTGACTGCCCACTGTCACCAGATCCTGTGGTTTCACGTCCTTCAGAAGGTACTCTATGAGCACATGACATCCGGTATATGACTGGGCGTATGGATTTTTTTGTATGAGATTCTGAAATGTGCTACGCTTAAGAGCGTCTATGTTTTCCGGAAAAAGGTCGCTGCCGACAGCCACGATCTTTCCTGCCCGCCCGGTCTCCTCAAGGGCTCTCATAAGCATCATGCTGGTTCTTGAAGAAACACAGCATACAGCAGCTACATCCGGCTGGCTGACCAGCTCCTTTATATTTTCGTAATTCTCTGCATTTATAACGTGATTGTAAAGCTTATAAACTTTATTCGTACAGTTATTCTCTTCCATATACTGATCAAAGCCGATCTCTATCCCATGATGGGAATATATTTCCTGCTTGCCTGCACACAGAAGAATGCCTCCATAGGACATGATCCTCTCGGTTATAATCTCCGCAAGGGTGCGGCCTATGACGTTGTAATTGGCCTGAACGCAGGAAATACGTCCGCTGCCGGGAACATCACAGTCAACGGTAATAAGCTTAAGCCCTGCATCGGTATACCGTTTCAGCTCCGAAGCATCAAAAGGAGATGTATTGCCATCCAGAACCATGCCGTCTATTTCCCCGTTCTCCAGTTTTTCACGAAGTGACTGAAGATTCATCACGGATTCACGGTCCTCACTGTCCGGCGAACAAAAAGCCACATAAGGACATTCCAAAAGACTGACGTTCATATCCTTCCCGTATTCTGTCCAGGCATCTCTCATTCCCTTCCAGATAGGCGGATAGTAATATCTGTTGTCACCGGTAGTATTGGGAAAACACCCCACGATGGTCTTTGTTTTTCTGTTGAGAGATGCTGCAGCATAGTTAGGATGGTAATCCAGCTCCTTTGCGGTCTGCAGAATCTTCTCTCTCGTCTCATCGCTGATGCCTGTTTTCCCATTGAGTGCCAGATGTACCGTTCCCAATGAATATCCGGTCTTCGCGCAAATATCTTTAATAGTGGTCTTTTTATTCAAAATCACACCTCGAACTAATATCATTTAAGTTTTGTGTTCAGCCCCGCCTGGATTTTTACCTGATTACAGGTCAAACCAGGCCACACCTGCATTAAGGTATCAGTTACTTACTTTAAAGTCAAAGAATCTGTTTGCATTATTAAAGCAAACATCCTCTATTATTTCCTTTAAATTTTCTTCTGTCCCGAAGTATTCACCTCTTTCACAGAGCTCACCGAGATAATTACAGAAAACTCTTCTGTATAATTCATGTCTGGGATAAGAAATAAAGGATCTGGAATCCGTCAGCATGCCTACCGACAAAGCCACCGGATACAGATTCCCACAGCTTCTGAACTGACGGTCGATGCCATACTGCTGGTCGTTGAACCACCATGGAGCCGCAAGCTGAACCTTAGCTTCAGTTCCGTTATCACAGAATCCTGCCGCAAGGACCGCCCAGGTCTCGATTTTAGTGCCATCCAGGGGATAAAGCAAGGTTCTGGGAAGTTCTCCCATTACAGTGAGCCTGTTAAGAAGCTCTCCCACGGATTTAACTGCGCACTGATCATCCGTACAGTCAAATCCCGTAGACTGACCTACCCTTTCAACGCCTGTTCTGTTGGCATCAAGATAAGTTCCGATATGGAGCTGCATCACATATCCTTCCTTATTATATAGTCTGCCCATCTCCACCAGAAAAGCACTCTGATACTTATCTATCTCCTGCTTCGTCAGCGGCTCATTTTTTCTGGCTTTTTGGAAGATCACTTCGATTTCTTCATCAGTATAGTCTTCCCATGTGAAATGCGGTATGCCATCGTCGGAAACTGTTGTACCGGTGACTTCTCTGAAATACTTAAGCCTGTCCTGCAGCGCCGGAAGCATTGACCTGAAATCCTTTATTTCACGGCCTGTTACCCCGGAAAGCTTATTTAAATAAGAATCAAAGCTGTCAAGTTCCAGAAACATGGCCTTGTCCGGTCTGAATGCCGTTATGACACGTACTCCGCCTTTATACTCTCCCTTAAGAAGCTTATGATATTTAAGGTCATCCAAAGGGTCTTCAGTGGTGGACACGAGACGTACGTTGCTGTGTTCCATGCACCACTGTCTCGTCATGTGTTTTTCTTTAATCAGGGCCTTTGTTTTCCGGTAGATTTCCTCGGCATTGGCCTCGCTCAGGGGCTCATCTATACCGAAATAACGCTTAAGTTCCAGCGCGCACCAGATGAAGATAGGATTCCCAACCATCTTTGGAAGCACTTTGGCAAAAGCCAGATACTTATCATGGAAAGAGGTCTCATTTCCGGTGATGTACTTTTCATCTATACCGAAGGTGCGCATGGCTCTCCACTTGTAGTGATCCCCCTCAAGCCACATCTCTCCCAGATCCTCGAACTCTTTGTTCTCATACATTGCCTTGGGTGAAATATGACAATGATAATCTATGATGGGCATGTGCTCCGCGTATTTGTGGTAAAGCTCCCTGCCGGTTTCATTGCAAAGATACAGCTCCTCGGAAAATTTTGAATTCAGTTTCATACTATCTTCTCCCCTTTATCCATCCTGCTTTTGAAACAGATTTTTGAGTCTCAGGTCTCTGTCCCGCCTTATCCGCCAACCGCATTTTATTCAGCAAAAACCAACTCGACTCTCAGAATCCTATCAATGCTCCGCCATCCACAGGTATACAGGAGCCTGAAATGTATCTCGCAGCTCTGCTGCATAAAAACGCTGCCGTCATACCCACATCCATAGGATCTCCAACGGATTTTGCCGGAATCCGGCTCATGATTTTCTGAAGACGCGGAGTATCATTGTCCACTGCCTTATGAAACATAGGTGTGTCGATCCAGCCCGGGGCGATGGCATTGACAGTCACCCCATACTCTGCAAGTTCCGCCGTAAGCACATGGATCATGCCGAGAAAACCGGCTTTCGCCGTTGCATATCCTGCCACCTGCGGCTGCCCGATATAGGAAGTCATGGATGCCTGAAATATGATGCGGCCGTGACGCTGTTCTATGAAATATGGCGACACTGCCTTTGCCATGGCAAAGGATCCCACCAGATGAACATCCAGCACCTTCCTGTAATCCTCCACCGTCATGTCCCAAATGTACTTCTTGCAATGGTTCCCTGCGTTGTTGATCAGGATAGTGACCTTTCCGAAATCCGAGACTATTTTCTTCACCAGCTCATTCGCACCATCAGTGTCGGTTATGTCATGCTGATAATATCTAACCCTGTCTCCGAATTCTGCCAATGTCTCTGCCGCAGCTTCAGGGCTTCTGGAACCTACCACCGCTGCCTCCGCACCTGCGGAAACCAGACACCTTACGATTCCGAGTCCCAGACCGGAAGCTCCCCCGGTAACTATGGCGACTTCTCCGCTGAGATCATACCAGTTTCTGATATCAAAATTTCTTACTTCCTCTTCAGTTAATGCAGCCATTTTCCTCACTCTTTCTTTTACATAAACCACTGCTGCCCACGCCTTTTACGCCACACTCTCATGCTTCGCAGGCTCTTTTAAATGCAACTTCCTTCTCCTGATACTTGTAGGGAATGAAGAACTCCCTGTGTCCCATGGCCTCCGACTTGCTGGGCTTTCCTCCTGCGATTTCCAAAACATATCCCATAAGCTCTTCCGCCATTTCGTCTATGCTTTTCTCACCCGTTAGAATGGGGCTTGCATCAAATTCCATATCCTCACTCATTCTCTCAAAAGTTGCATGATTTCCGGTTATCTTTATGCAGGGAGAAACTGCGCTTCCTACCACATTCCCTCTGCCCGTAACCAGAAAAACCATATGCGCCCCGCAGCTTATGAGATCCATGAGCCCCTCACTGTCATTGGGATTTGTTATCCCGAACTGCATCCAGTAAGGATCCGGTGTGGAATCAAGAAGCCACAGTCCCGGATGTTTCGGAGGGGCAGACACCTTTATTACCCCCTCAATCTTTTTGGTCCCGCTCTTTGCAACAGCTCCCATGGACTTCTCTTCGATAGTACTCAATCCCCCGGCAAAATTTCCCGGGCTCACGGAATACTGTCTCACCGACTTACAGTAGTCGAGGGCCTTTTCATATGTGTAACGTATCTCCTTCGCAGCTTCCGCATTTGCAGCTCTCTGTTCCAGCAGGTCTCCGAGCCCTATGGCCTCTACAATTTCCTCAAATACAGCAGTGCCCCCAAGCTCCACCAGCCTGTCATAGAACCTCCCGACTAAAGCATTACCCGCAAGTCCCGAGGTATAGTCTGAGCCTCCGCACTCAGCACCTATGACGAGATCCGAAATTCTCATTTCCACTTTTTCGGCTTCTGCAAGCTTTGCCAATGTCTCCTTAACCCACCTGAGACCCTTCTCTATGGTCTTCGAGGTTCCGCCTTCCTTTTGAATGAACATCCAGGCATTGGGCTTACCTTCCTTTTCCGCTATATCGGAAAGCCACTCCGGCTGTATGTATTCGCAGCCGAGACCCACCGACAGCACCGCTCCTATATTCGGATGCCGTATCATGCTTATGAGCATGTTGACGGCATACTGATTATCCGTACATCCGTCAAATCCAATGAGCTCAACATCAGGATCAGCGGAAAGCTCAACTATACGCCGTGCCACAAACTCAGAACACTTGACGGTATAGATAACCAGAACCCGGTTTCTGATTCCCGGAGAACCATTCTTCCTTTTAAATCCGGGCCATGTAATTTCCTCAGCTTTCATTCATACACCATCCTTCAAACTCATACCCCTGGAATCTGCTGTTTCAACTCAGGAATATATATTCCCGGGTAATCTCCCCCGGCATCTACCGTGGTCCATTTCAGGATACTTCCGGTCTTTAATCTCAAAAAACCGTTGCTCACTCATATCTGATATCCTTCGGAGCCCCCGTTACTGCATCAAGATGACCGGACCTTTCGTCATAGTTCGAACACATCACATGAAGATGGATCCAGCTCCCTTCGGGGATGTCTGCAGTAGCCCTTCCTATGACAACACCGTATTTCAGGATACTCTCATCCTTTTTTATATCCCTGAGGGCTATCTTGTGTCCTACAGGGATGTCCTCCACAGCTTCCATCCCGCCGCGGTCTCCCTCACCGATAATCTCACATCGCTCCCCCTTCGGTATTTCCGTAAGGGCCGTGGCCACATTATCATCATGATTAATCTGAAATGCTCTGTACAATATCTTATCCTCGTTTTCTATGTCCATTCCCACAGACTGCCTGTGCCAGAAACCACATACAGTTATGTTTCATTAACCATCCACATATGCCGCGGCATCTCACAGTATCCCGTATTTTGCAAATGCATCCGTGGAAGACATTCCCCCCTCGATGGCTTTACGAACCACCTTCTCACCTGATGCTTTAATCAGAGCCTTTTCCAGAACCTCATCCTTTATCTCCTTCGGAATAACCAGTACTCCGTCAATGTCTCCGAATATGAGATCACCGTCATGTATAGTCACCTGGCCGATTTCGATAGGACATCTGTACTTGAAAACATAGGTACGGATGGAACTGTCCTGGGCCCAAGTAGCCCTGCAGAATACCGGAAAATTCTGTCCGAGAACCTGAGGTGTGTCTCTGGAATAGCCGTCAAGAATTGCTCCGACTGCTCCCCTTGCCTTTGCTGTTGCCGTTAGTAGTTCTCCCCACAGAGCGGAATTATGTGCACCTGTTGCCACATAGATTTCATTCTTCTGAAGCTGATCCAGTGCCTCTGTCATAAGTCCGAAGGGCTTCTCCGGATACTCATAAACATCATTCTCCAGAATGGTACATGCGTATCCCGCCACCTTCAGACGGTTATCCGGCACACTTCTGTCTATAAATGCCTCTGCCGGAACAAGCGCCTCAAGGGGCTTTATCTCAGCAGGAAGGAACTGATGGGGATACCCCATCTGATCCAGTATGTCTCCCACCACCGGTGTATATAGTTTTTCCTTCATCAAGGCAAACATCTCTTCGTCATTGTTCCACTGCTTTTCCATATCTAAATTCCTCGATTCATGTATTATCAGGCAAATGCCCATATAATATATAAGTCCTACGCATTGCTTCGCTTTCGCTCCCGCCATGCTACAGAAATCTCGAATCCGCGCTAACGCGCTACTTCTCGATTCCTGTTGTCGTATCAGATGTCTGTGCATACTTACAAGCAAGCTTGACGTATACACAGCCGCCTGATACAGGACTTATACAATAAAAATGCTGCCAAAGCATCTCAGCAGCATTCATCTAAACTACTTCATATAAAATTACGCCAATCATCTGTCATCAGCCTATACCAACCGGCATAATGAGATTCGGAATAGTCATACAGAAGGCCGGAATATAGGTAACTACCAGAAGTACGATGATCATACAGATATAGAACGGAATCATACTCTTTGAAAGCTTCTCCAAAGGAATCTTCGAGATAGCCGCACCGATGAAAAGTGTAGAACCTACAGGCGGTGTAACGAGTCCTATACCAAGATTAGTGATCATGATGACACCGAAGTGTACAGGGTCTATACCTATGGATGTTGCTATAGGAAGAAGGATCGGTGTCAGAACCAGAATGATAACGCTCATGTCCATCATGGTTCCGAAAATAAGCATCAGAATGTTCATCATGATGAGGATCGCATACTTGTTGGTTGTGATTCCGAGGATAGTTCCCGAAATCATAGCCGGTACCTTAAGATAGGTAAGCAGCCATCCAAAGGCGCTTGATGTAGATATAAGGATCAGCACTATGGCAAGGGTGTTCAATGCATTTTCCAGAACATTCCAGAAATCCCTGAAAGTCATCTTCTTATAGATAAAGAACGAAACAATCAGCGACCATACCACCGCAATGGCTGCAGACTCTGTTGCCGTGAAAACTCCGGCTACAACACCTACCACAACGATCATAACCGTAAACATTCCCCAGATCGCTGATGTGGCCGTCTTGAAAAGATAGCTGATACTGAAAGGTGTTCCCTTGGGATAATTTCTCTTTATGGAAATCACATAGCTGTAGATCATAAGAACGATCCCCAGGAAAACTCCGGGCGCGAAGCCTGCAAGGAACAGACGTCCTACAGAAACACTTCCCGCTACAGTTGAGTAAATAACCATGTTATGGCTTGGGGGGATAAGGATACCCTCAACGGAGCTTGCCATGGTAACGTCAGTGGAGAAATCTCCGTCATATCCCTGCTTTTCCATCATGGGAATAAGAATGGTTCCGAGAGATGCCGTATCCGCTGCGGAGGAACCTGAGATTCCGCCGAAGAACATGGACGCCACGATATTTACCATGGCAAGTCCGCCCCTGATCCATCCGACCAATGCGTCCGACAGCTCTATGAGCTTATCGCTGATGCCTCCCTTTCCCATTATCTCGCCGGAGATGATGAAGAAGGGCACTGCCATAAGTGAGAAGGAGAACACTCCTTTTACCATCAGCTGCACAACCTGCATAAGGGGCAGCTGAAGATATATAAAGGTAATAACCGAAGCCATGCCTATTGCATAGGCGATAGGCATTCTCAAAATGATGAAGCCAAAGAACATGCCTATGAGCATGATCGTAGCCACTGTTGTACTAGGCATAGTTTCTTTTCTCCTCTCTGCACTTTCTTGCCTCCTGAAGCCTTGCCTCATGCTCCGCCTGCTCAGCCTCTTTCTTTGCCTTTTCAGCCGCCCAGAAATCTATATACTCCCTGGGAACCTTGTCGATCTTTTTGAAAAGTGCAAGGAAAAATCTCTCACTCTGCATAAGAAGCATGCAAATTCCCGCAAGCGGTACCGCACCGTAAAGTACAGCCTGAGGAACCGGAATACCCGACATGGTGCTCTTGGTCATAAGTGCGCAGAACTGCACTCCGTATATGATCATGAACAGTGAAAATGCGAAGATCATCACCTGACTCAGCACCTTGAGAAGATCAATGACCTTTTTCGGAAGTATGAAGTCAAGTATCATTACCCTGAGGTGCGTATCGGTTCTGACTGCAAGAGATGCGCTGACCAAAGCCATATAGACCATGCAGAGCAGAATGGACTGCTCGCCCCATCTGGGTGTTTTGTGTAAGATGTACCGGCAGAATACTACATAACTCGTGATACAAATAGATATGATGAACACTATTTTACAGAATGACATAAACAGCCAATACACAGTGTCATAGAACTTTTTCATCAGTCATCCTCCTGCATTTTTGAACGTCAGCCCTTTAGGAATTGAAAATCCCGGGGCTGACGTTAAATGTCCATTCCTTAATTATTAACCCTGAACCTCTACAACCTTCTGAAGAAGATCCTCGATGCCCTCTGTGTAGCCGGCCCAGACTGTCTTACAAGCCTCCTGAGCTGCTGCAACGTCTGAATCGCTCATCTCAAGGATAGTAACTCCGAGATCCTCAAGCTTCTTCTTAAGTTCAACCTCTTCACTCTCGATCTGAGCCTTGTTCCACTCTGAAGCCTTCTTTCCTGCCTCGCGAAGGATCTGCTGGTCATCTGCTGAAAGCGCATCCCACTTAGCCTGTGCCATAAGGATGATTCCGGGTGAGAATGTATGTCTTGAAAGCAGATAGTAAGGAGCTACTTCATAGAACTTGTTTGAGTAATATCCCGGATATCCGTTCTCTGCACCGTCAACAACACCTGACTGAAGCGATGTATAAAGCTCGCTGTAGGAAATAGGTGTCGGTTCACAGCCAAGTGCCTTCATGGTATCCATCATGAGCTGTGTCTCAGGAACTCTGATTTTAAGTCCCTTGATGTCTGAGAATCCCTTAATTTCATTTCTTGTGAAAATGTTTCTGGCACCTTCGTCTGTGTAGGTGATGCCAACCATGCCGGCTCCGACGTCCACACCCTCTGTGAAGAATGCCTGACCAAGTTCCTCATTCTCAAGAACCTTCCACATGCTCTCACGGCTCTTGAAAATGAATGGGAGACCGAACATATTAAGCTTTCTGAAACCGTAATCAGAAAGTGAGTTTGTGTTTCCACGATAGAAATCAACTGTTCCGCCGCCCATCTGAAGAGCATTGAGACAGGTCTTCTCATCACCCAGTGTTGATGAAGAGTTTACTTCTATAACGATACGTCCGTCAGACATGTCGTGAACATACTTTGAGAACATGTAGCCTGCTCTGGTGTTAATGTTGTCATCAGGATTCAGCTCGCCATACTTGAATACCATCTCGGCATCCTTTTCCCAGTCAAGAATGGTCTGAAGATCCGGCATAGTATCATCTGATTCCACAGCTTCCTTCTTCTCCTCTTTTGCTGCCTCCGGAGCTGCCGCTGTAGTCTCGGCAGTTTTCTCAGCCGCCTTCTCTGTTGCAGCTGCCGTGGCTGCTGTAGTGGCTGTGTTTGATGATCCGCAAGCTGCCAGTCCTGTGAGCATTGCTGAAGCTATAGCAAGTGCTACCAATCTTTTTCTCATATTTTCCTCCTTTAATGAGTTGTCAGACCCTTTAGATTTTGTTTTGCGCAAAGGCCCGACAATAGGTGACAAGTCATGGAAACTCTGTCACATTCTTAATGCAATTAAACGTTCCGCTTAAAATTCTTCGTTCTGAAACGTTTCACTTAATAAGCCAAGATTAATCCCTCGCAGGATAATTGTCAACAAACTTTTATAAATATTGTATATCATCCGCATGATATATGAATATATTTTATGCATCATTACAACCGCCGTATATTTGCAGCCCTGCTGCAACTTGGCAAAACATTACGGTATTTACTTTTAAATGGTTAAATGTTAGTATAAAAATCACAAAAATGATATATTTTCTAAAACGTTTCAGTTCAGGCAGCAGAGGAGGATTTTATGGCTTACACCGAACAAAACCTTGCGGTTTTCCATTCAAAGATCACAGACTCCGACTTCAGGAGATTCTCTTTTTACAACGGACTCATCAGAAATCACAGTTTAATTAAGACAGCATTATTCGCGGTGCTGCTCTGTCTCTTCGGCTGGTGCAACTACCACGCAGGCATGCCCCTTCTTTGCCTCTCCTTTGTTCTGCCGGGTCTGCTGCTTCCCTTTGTTTATCTTTTCAGATACCGGAAGAGCGTGAACACCCAGATAGAGACATTGAAACTCTCCAGAGAGCCGAAGGATGCATATACTGTAGGCTTTACAGACAGAGGTATATGGATAAACCGGGGCAACGAACATGTCGCGCTTGACTGGGAACGTCTTGACAGCGCTGTATCAGTAAAAGATGCCACCTATCTTTACTATATGAAGAACAGGGCGCTTATCCTTCCGGACAACGCCTTAACTCTCTCGGACATTGCCTCCTTCAAGGCTCTTTTGTCCGAAAAAATGGGGCAAAGGCAGGAGCGTAAAGCGTGAAGTATTCCAACATAGGCTTTTGACAATCAAAAAATTTTTCCATATCAAGGAGAACATCTATCATGATAATTCAAAAATTCGAATCCTGGTGGGTCGAAAGAGGCCGCTGCCTCTTTGACGAAAAAAGACAGGGCGGCGCCAAGATGGGCTGGGACGTCCTGGTCATAAAACTCACCACCGACACCGGTATAGAGGGCATCGCGACCTGTATGGCAGCAAGATCAGGGGCGGTTTCCGAGTCTTATCTCAACGAAACCGTGGCGCCTGTTGTTCTTGGCAAAGATCCTCATGACAGAGAGGCCATCTTCCAGGAGCTTTGGATCATCGACAGACACGAAGCATTTTTCCCTGTCTTTCTTCCTGGCCCCGTTGACGTAGCCCTTTGGGATATTTGTGCCAAAGAAGCCGGGCTTCCCCTATTCAAGTACATAGGAGCCTACAGAACCGGTCTTCCTGCCTATGCAAGCTCCAACTTCCTGCCATCGGTTCAGGCCTATGTAGACGAAGCTCTCTACTATAAAGAGAAAGGGTTAAAGGGTTATAAGATGCACCCGGCAGGACCTGCAGAATTTGATATGCAGGTACATCAGGCCGTTCGTGATGCAGTTGGTCCTGATTACGCCCTTATGACAGATCCTGTAGGAGATTACACTCTGGATGAAGCTGTCAGGGTAGGACGTCAGCTGGAAAGACTTAATTTTGAATGGTTCGAGGAACCTTTCAGGGATTTTGAACTCTATAAATACACAGAGCTGTGCAGAATTCTGGACATACCTATAGCTGCCACAGAAACCACAAGAGGCTGTCACTGGGGTGTGGCCCAGGTCATCAACCAGCATGCTGCAGACATTGTAAGAGCGGATGTTTCATGGAAAGACGGTATCACAGGGACTTTAAAGATAGCTCACCTTGCAGAAGCCTTCGGTCTCAATGTAGAGATACATACAACCACCATGAACTATATGGATATGGCCAACCTTCATGTAAGCTGTGCCATAAAGAACTGCAAATACTTTGAGTACTTCGTTCCGGAAGATAATTACAGACTTCCCATGAAGGGCGATCTTCCAATCGATGAAAACGGAATCATCCATGTCCCTGAGGATAAGCCGGGTGTGGGTGTGGAGCTTGACTGGGATCTCATAAACAAAGCCTGCCATAATTACATCTGCCAGGAATACAAAGGCTGATGCCATAAGCTTTTTCTCTTTTGAAGCAAATTCAAACAGAAAAAAGCCATACATAATGCCGATTAAAACCGCTGCCTGCACCGCCGGAGTTATGATCCTTCGGAAGTCATGCAGCGGATATGGTACATAGAACTAAAAGCCGTATATGCACTGCGGCAGAACGGAGAATATCATGTCAGAATTAGAAGGATATGCGGGAATAGTTACCGGCGGCTCCAGCGGAATAGGTCTGGAAGTGGCCAATCAGCTGGCCTTAAGAGGAGCAACCGTATATATCATTTCAAGGACCGGACACGTCAAGGCCGACTGTCCCGAAAGCCTCCCCGGAACTGTTCACATAAAGGGAGACATTACCGATACCGAAGAAATGCGCGGCATCATCCGTGAGCTTGCGGAAAAACACAACGGTCATCTCGATTTCCTTGTGAACAATGCCGGCGCCACCTATAAGTGCGTTGCCCAGGACATTCCCGAGGATGAATTCGACAGAGTCCTGAACACCAACGTCAAGTGTTCCTTCCTGATGGCTCAGATGCTCTATCCATACCTTAAAAAGAGTCCTCACAAGGGAAGGATAGTCAATATCTCCAGCATGAGTGCCCATCTCGGATTTTCACTGGTGGTTCCCTACTGTGTAAGCAAATCCGCAGTTCTGGGACTGACCAGAGGGCTGGCCATAGAATGGGCCAACGATAACATTACCGTAAACTCCATTGCTCCCGGCTGGTTCCACAGCAAGATGCTGGACGAGGTCATGGACGATAAAAGACGTGAGCAGATACTGAACCGTATCCCGGTACATGATTTCGGTGATACTAAGGACCTTGGCGCTCTGGCGGCATTTCTCATCGGCCCCAACGGTTCATACATAAACGGTCAGGACTACGCCATGGACGGCGGCGCTCTGGCATACGGATATTGATATGATAACAAAAAAATTCTCCGGTACTGAAGGCAATGAATGCCAATGCTATATCCGGCACCACCGCCTGTATAAGTCCATCACATTTTCCATACATTCTATTGCATCCCGCACTCTGTATGATTATTATAATTTCCATGAAAAACTATTACATGGACAATGCGGCCACGACGCCGCTTTCAAAAGAAGCTCTTGAGGCCATGATGCCTTACCTTACAGAAGAATTCGGCAATGCATCAACCATTTATATGCCGGGACAGAGGGCAAAAAGTGCAGTTGAAAACAGCAGACGCACCATAGCTGCCACCATAAATGCTAGACCGTCAGAAATTTATTTTACCAGCGGAGGCTCGGAATCCGATAACTGGGCTCTTGTGGGCGCATATGAACAGGCGCGTTCTGCCCTTCGTGAAAAAGGCCTGCCAGGACATATCATTACCGATAAAATAGAACATCATGCCGTTCTCAACACCTGCGGGTATCTGGAATCCCGGGGCGTTGATGTAACCTATCTCGACGTGGATTCTCAGGGCAATGTCAATCCCGGAGATGTTATGGCAGCAATCCGGGAGGATACCATTCTCGTCAGTATCATGACAGCCAACAACGAAGTGGGAACCATTGAGCCTGTAAAGGAAATCGGGGAAGGTCTCCGGAAACATCAGGAAAAAACCGGACAAAGAATTCTGTTCCACACTGATGCTGTTCAGGCATACGGACATATTGCACTGGATGTTTCCGGGCTCAATGTTGATCTCATGTCCTCAAGCGCCCATAAACTTAACGGGCCAAAGGGCACAGGTTTCCTTTACATGCGCCGGGATATCACTCTTCCCGGTTTTATACACGGGGGTGCTCAGGAACGTGGACGGAGAGCCGGCACGGAAAATGTCCCTGCCATCGTGGGATTTGCCCGGGCTGCGGAAATTGCCTGCGGAAACATTGGCACAAGGATGATACGGGAAACAGAAGTACGTGACCATCTTATAAACAGGCTCCTTAATGAGATTCCGGGAACAGTTTTAAACGGCTCACGGGAATCCAGACTTCCGAATAATATTAATGTCTGTTTCCCGGGAACAGACGGAGAAACTCTTCTCCTTCTTCTTAATGAACACAGCATTTATGCAAGTGCCGGTTCCGCCTGTGCCAGCGGTTCTCTGGAGCCGAGTCATGTGCTTATGGCCATGGGGCTCAGCAAGGACGAAGCCAGAGCCAGTCTCAGACTGACCATCAGCCATGATACCTCCATGGAGGATGCCGACTGCGTGGCAGATACCCTGAAACAAATTCTGTCCCGTCTCAGAAATATTTAATGATGTGATGTCTAAAATATATATACTCATCATAGCAAACTGGGCACATATACCTGCCATGTTCTTAATGATCTTTAAGGATGCCTTTGAGATTATTGCTTCCCGATACGGACTCTCACGAAGTTTCAGAAATTTAATAAATAAGCACTTGTTCATTTTACCCGGTAAATGTTATCATAAGTCGTAATTTTTTCAGGAGGTCAACGATGATTGGTTTTTTTGATGCCGAGTTCAATTCACTGAAACAAGCTGACGGAAGCTATGATTACAGTCTGATTGATATCGCAGTCATACCATGTAAAAGCAAGAAACAAGTGCCTGTAAAAAAACCTTTTCAATCATTTTGCCGACCGGAAAAGAATGACGGAAAGGTTTACCGGGCTATACGTGAGCTGACAAATATCTCACAGGACGTAATAGATAAAGCCGAAGGGTTCACTACAGTTTACAGAGCATTCAGAGAATATATAACTCGAAACAATATCACAAAGATCTTCACCTGGGGCGGCAGTGATCTGCCTATGATGAACTGGAACTGTGAGTTTTACAATATTCCTAAAGAAGAGAGGGATATACTTGATCTCTTCGTAGACATTGCCCCTGACATCTGCAGTAAACTGGGCACAAAATCCGTTACTTCCGTGGAGAACGCTTCATTTATCTGCAGCTGCAGAAAAAGAGACAGGCACAATGCTTTGGACGATGCCATATCTTTACATGAAATTGTTTACGTCACCGAGCTGAAAAAGTTCAACCGGCAAAGGGCAAAACAGTTCCATGAATTTGAGTGTCACAGAAATGATTTCCTTATTGCAAAACAGCTTATGGAAAGCCTGAAGCTTCATGGCACAGATATAAACGAACTCATTGAACGCATAAATAACGGAGAGAAATTCCCAAGCTTTTTTGAGTATCTCTGCCGGAATGAAGACAATAAAAAACAGGAATCGGCTTGATAATAACCGATTCCTGTTTTTTTACGTTGTAAGTGTCTTTAATCCATATCGGACCGATTCCTGCACTGCCTGTAACGCCGGCCATGAAAATCCGCATCGCGAAGGATGGCGTGCCGTATTCTTTGAACCTGCCAAAGGGCGCCTTACTCCCTTTTACAGAAAATCCACTTTTCCCGTATCTATATGATACAGAGCTCCCACAACTTTCAGGCTGTGTTCATGCTCTTCCTTCTGTATCTCGAGACTCTCCTCCACCGCAGCGACACTGTGCTTCACATTGAGGATACATGCCTTTTCCGGATCGGTTTCATCCCGTATGGCTTCCCGTATCTCATGAAGTATAAATCTGATGTATTTATTGTCATCATCCGGATGGAAGGCTGCTCCTATGGCTCCGCAGTTTGTATGTCCCATGACAACGATAAGTCTCGTACCCAGATGGCTCGCCGCATACTCTATGCTTCCCAGCTGATGATCGTCGATTACATTGCCCGCAACTCTGATGACAAAAAGCTCACCTATCCCGGTGGAAAATATAGTTTCAGGAATGACTCTCGCATCAGAGCAAGTCACCACCACTGCAAAGGGTTCCTGTCCCTTTCCGGCAGTCTTCAAACGGGCTCTATTCGAAACATCTCCGTTACTCATATCAGTTTCCACATATTTGCGATTTCCATCCATGAGCCGTTCCAATGCTTTGTCAGCAGACATTACGATTTTGTTCATGACTTACTTCTCCTTTTTCTAAAGCATCTCCCAGTTGCATCTAACATCTTTATACCAGAAAAAGGCATTCTTTTTAAGTCATTTCTTCTCATCCCATCGCTTCTTCAGTACGAAAGCAGATGACTTAGGCTGGCGGTCTCTGGTGAATATTCCCTTCTTGTTTCCGCCTACTCTGAAGATACCTTCGGAGGTTGCGAAATCAGCGAAATTCCACACCAGCTCTCCCTGAATGGAATCGTAATCATCAAGTACTCTGAAGTTCATCTCATAGTAGTCATTCTGATATTCCTCAGACCACATGGTTCCCGGAAGCGAATGGTTTCCTGCCAGAGTATCTGTGCCGAATTCCGTCATGACAAAGGGCTTATCAACTCCTAAAGCTTTCCAGCGGTCAAGCTCGTCCCTGAACTTTCCTTCGGCCTCTTCAAAATCTTCACCGCCGCTTATGTACCAGCCGTAATATCTGTTGAGGCAGATGAAATCGAGTAGCGGGTAGCAACGGCACTTTTCAGGACTGCTGTTCTTCTCCAAAGCACCTGTAAGAGGTCTCTTCTGGGGATCCAGTTTCTTTGCCTCTTCAAATATCCCGGAGAAATATTCATATGCATAATCACTTGTTGTTTCCGGCTCGTTAAAAAGACTGAAGGCTATGACACTGGGATGATTTTTATCCCTTGTAATCATTTCCCTTATCTGCTGAAGATGATTCTTCTTAAGCTTCGGAACTGTAGGTGTCTCAAAGAAATAAGTGTACTTTCCGGTTCCCGCATCAACGAAATTGTGAGTAGAACGCATCATTCCCACAGCAGGTACCTCATCGATGATGAGGAAGCCCTCTTCGTCAGCCATGCGGTACCATTCATCAGCGTATGGATAGTGGCTGGTTCTGAAGCAGTTTGCCCCGTTCCACTTCATGCACTCAAAATCACGTTTGGCAACCGAATAGTTGAAAGTTCTTCCCAGAATGTTGAAGTCCTCATGTTTTCCGTAGCCCTTGAGATAAACAGGCTTTCCGTTTACAAGTATCTCCCTGCCCTTTACCTCTACGGTTCTTAGTCCTATTCTGTCTGTGTACTCATCAAGAAGTCTTCCCTCCTTGTCAGTCACCCTTATGACAATGTCATAGAGATGGGCATCTCTCACATTCCAGAGGATGGGATTTTCCACTGACAGTGAGGCTGTATACACGGTGATATCATTAAAGCTGATCCCCGTGGTTTTGCCGTCACTATCGGAACAAATATCCTTGAAATCTTTTTGAAACTTTGATATCCCGATATTTTCCTCAGCGTGAAGATTCTCTTCTGCAGCAACCCTTCCTGTTTCATCGATGAGCTTCACAGAAACATTGACATAATCTAAAGCTGTATCTGCACAGACTGCTGATTTATCCTGAGAAAACGGAGCTTCTGATCCTTTTTCTTTGTTTGAACCTTGCGTGCCGGCTTTTCTCAGCTTCACCTGAAAATCAATTTTGGCACTTCCGTCGGAAAGCTCTGTAACATAGCTGTAATCCTCTACGGAAGTTTTCGGCACAAACAAAAGCTCCACACTTCGCTGGATTCCTGAGTAATTGAAGAAATCAAAATAGGGCTTTGCAGTGAGGCTTCCGTCTTTGTTTTTCTTGACTGTTCCGCAGGGAAGACTTTCCTCATTAAGTTCGTTGTTTGCTTTAACGGAAAGCCGATTCACACCCGGACAGATATACTCTGTGATGTCAAAAACAAATGGAAGAAATCCTCCCTCATGCTCTCCGATTTTTTGTCCGTTCAGATAGACCCGGGCCCTGTGGGTAACGCTTCCGAATCTCAAAAGCACCCTCCCGGATTTACGCTTTCCGGCACACGAATAGGGCACTGCAAAATCCGTTTCATACCAGAAATCACCGCAATAGTTCTTTTTCTTTTTATCTGTGAAGAGATCCGCAAAGCTTCCGGGAACAGGCATCATTTCATACTCAGAAAGCCCCTTCTCCCACTGCTTTTCTTCTCCTGTTTTTTCTCTGTCAAAGGAAAATTTCCACATCCCGTCCAGGGAAAGCTTCATCCTTGTGGCTGTCATGCAGGGATATAAAAGTGATTCCATCATATATTCAAATCTCCGTTTTTTACATTATCTCAGGCAGAAGCCTTCTGAGCTGCCGTTGTTTTAAACCCGGAATGCTTATCCTCATTATCTTCTCTGAATGTCACAAATGCTGCCGCAAAAGCTCCAACTATGGAGATAACGATAGCTACGATTCCCCAGGGGCCGTAAACCGCATAGATGGCCGGCAGTGTAAGAGCATTAACAGAAATCTGCACATCTCTGGTTACATGCATGACCGCACATAGAGCTCCGCCGATTCCGTTGATGATACACATAGCGGCAAAAACCTTCTTTCTTGCAAGAAGCACACCGTAAATTGCAGGCTCTGTTACGCCGCCGATAAATGCCGACAGGGCTGAGGTTCCCGAAAGCTCTTTCAGCTTCTTGTCTCTTGTTCTAAGGAATACTGCAAATGTTGCTGCTGCGATACCAAAGTTTGTTCCTACAGTTAAAGGAAGGATATAGTCATAGCCTAAAACCGCATAGTTGTTCATGCAGATAGGGATGAGTCCCCAGTGAACACCGAAAATGATCATTACAGGCCAAAGTGCTGCCATCAGGAATCCTGCAAGAAGCGGTACTGTGTTGAGACCGAGCTCGATCATTACGGCGATGCCTCTTCCCACATAATCTGTCACAGGTCCAACAACTATAAGTGTCAGAGGGAAGATCACAAGAAGGTCAAGCAGCGGGATAAATATACCGGCAACAACCTCAGGCAGGAACTTCTTGAGAAGCTTCTCCCACTTGGCCTGAACAAAGGCTGCCGCAATGATGGGAAGCACTGAACTTGTGTAGCTTATCATGTTCACGGGAATGCCCATGAAGGTAACTGCCGTTTCAGCAGACTTAAGAGCTACGATGTTCGGATAAACCATAGCTGCCGCCATAGCCATGGTCAAAAAGGGCTTGGCTCCAAACTTCTTTCCTGCTGAATAACCGATGAAAATCGGAATGAAATAGAATACGCCGTCAGCAGCGGAATAAAGAATCTGATATGTTGTTGACTCCTTTGAAAGCAAACCCAAAGTGACAAAAAGAACTACAAAGCCCTTCAGAAGTCCGGCTCCCATATAGGCTTCCATAAATGGTGTAAAGATAGCGGAAACATACTCTACAAACTTGTCTCCGAGGACATTTTTCTTTGTCTTCTTTTTGTTTTCAGAAACGATATCCCTGATATCTTCAGTATCTTCGGAATCCGCTCCTCTGTTCTGTCCCCAGGCTGCCGCTTCCGGAAGTGCCATAACCGCATCGTAAGCCTTTGTTACATCCTGGCCGATAACCACCTGTGTCTGCCCGCTTGCTTCAATCACCTTCAGAACTCCGTTGATGCTCTCAAGCGCTTCCTTGTCCACCTTTGACTTGTCCTTAAGAATAAATCTCAGTCTTGTCACACAATGTGTAAGCTCCTTTACATTGTCACTGCCGCCTACATTCTTAACAACTTCTCTGGCTATCAGTTCATAATCCTTTGCCATATCTGTTTCTCCCCGATAATTTGATTATTCCGGCAGACTTCTTATATCCATTCCGGAATGTAGTTTTAATTCTGAAGATATCAGGTGACCCTGTCTATGCCACCCATATCATCCGGCAAGGATCCTCGTTGTACTAAACAGATGTCAGTACAAACGATACCGTACCGGTTATTAATTTGAATCGATTCAGCTGATGGTGACATTATAGCAGTAGGTCGTTCTTTGCATTAGAATATTTTTGATGATATAGCAATATAATGCACGCTGTGCTAATATTTTTTCACAATCACTCACAGAAAGGAGTTTCCGGTACAACGACATTTAATTTTGACATATATTTCATACGTCTATATCACACTTATACCCGCACGGTAGCGGGAGAATTGCACGAAACGAATCTATGTCGGCTTTGACCGGATAAATGCTATGAATCTTTATGACGCCTGCCGCTTTCTCGAAAATCTGGAACTGATTCCGGTTCACGTTTTTGACTCCGAAAACGCCATTTCTGAATTTATAAACAAATACCGTATCCACCCGTCTCAGCAGCTCTTTTCAGAAAAGGAGCTGAATGAGCTGTTTTCAGCATTAAACGACTCTGATTTACTGCTGTATGAAGACCCTTTCCGCATAAAATTTCTCTTTGGTAAATGCCGGGATATCCCTGTTGCCTACGGTCCCTACTGCACAGAGCTTCTTTCCACCGAAGAAATCACCATACTCCTCTCTCACCTGAAAATCAAAGACCTTTCACCAGAAGATCTTGCCCGTCAAAGAAGCCGCTACACCGTAAAGCCTCAGCAGAATGTACAGTATCATCTCAATATCCTCTTTTCCGAAGTCACCGGAGATGAGACCATACGAAATGTTAAGCTCTATGCGCTATCACCCTCTTCTTCATACATCGAGGCTTCAACTGAAAAAAAGGAGCTCCGCACCCAGCTTGTACGTGAGCATTACAGCAATGAAAAACGTCTTATGAATGCTGTCGAAAGAGGTGATTTCACAGAGGCTCTGGAGGCATGGCACTTCCTGCACAAGGCAGTTTCATACACGAAAATCGGCCACACTCTCGAAACAGCCAGAGTATCCGCCGGCATTACCAGAACCCTTATTCGTATAGGTGCCGTAAATGCCGGACTCCCCGCCGAAATAAATGACCGTATATCCGGCCAAAGTTCTTTCAACATAACCAAGGCACGAAGCATTGACAGCATATACCAGGAGCACGAAAGACTTATCAGGGAGTACTGTGATGTCATAAAAGCTTATCGTGAGAACAAGTACAGCACCACCGTACAAAGTCTCATATATCTTTTGGAAAATGACTTCGAAAAGTCTCTGACCCTTGAGGAACTGGCATCTGAACTCAGCATCAGCAGCAGTGCCATCAGTCACCTGTTCAAAAAAGAGACCGGCACTACGCCTATGGCATATCTTAACCACATCCGCGCAAAAAAAGCAGCCGACCTCCTGAGACAGACCGATTCATCTATACAGGAGATAGCTGCTTCCGTTGGAATACTTGATTCCAATTACTTTGTCAAGTGCTTCAAGAAAGAATACGGTATGACTCCCAGCACATACAGAAAGCGGTTTGGAGCTTCGTGAGAAATTCCGGAATCACAAATTATGTAGTCTAAATTCAGACCATATGCAAATCAAATAATATCTGATATCATCTCCCATACAGGGTCCTTCAATCCTGCTTCAATAATTCATATCACGTTCTGTGATTAATAATTCCACAAACTTCTGTAAGAGTAGAGGTATATGTCAATCCACTGAAGATGGAAGCATCCTTTTCAGACTGGCAGAATATAACCTTCGAATAGCACTTGATAATGCAGAACATAACCATATTTCGAATACAGTCATTATCCGTCTTCCGAATTCCGGTCTTATCAATCTGAGAGGCCCCGGAGATTCCTCTAAAGTTTCACAAATGAGCATAGTCTATAAATATCAAGATCAGGAAATACTGCTGCCTGTTCCCGTAATGAATATTACTGCATATTCTGCAGACGATATATACAACGACAGGTTATTCTTTTTAATACCGTTTTATGCTATAAGGTATGAAAAGCGTTTAATAAAAATATCAGATTCGGAAGACCCCGAATATGATAAGATATATTCAGAACTGCAGGATTATTTCGGCAGATTAAAGGAAGCTTGCGAGAAAGATATCATCTCTGAAGATGACACCCGTAAGCTTGCTGAACTTTCAAAAATCATTCTCATACATATATCAAGAAATCTTAATTCGACTTTACGTGAAAGGATGGTGAATCTCTTGGGCGGACAGGTACTTGAACTTCAGGAAGACAGATGGCTTAAGCAGGGCCGGGAAGAGGGACGTATAGAAGGAAGCAAATCTATATTATTCTCTTTAGTCATTGATAAAATCATAGATGTTTCAGTCGCCGCCGAAAAAGCAGGCGAAAGTGAAGGTGAATTTATTAAAGAAATGGAAGCGTATATCAATAAACAAAAATCATAATCATTAATCGTTAAAAGCATCGATGACGTTTAAATCATCGATGCTTTTGTATTAATTGCTTATTTAGCTCCCACAATATATACCACAACATATATTTAAAAATATCAGCTCATCTTCATTTTTCCTTAATTCATGAATAAAATCATATTTCTTTCGGTTGGCTTGAATGATGGGAGAGGTTTATAATAATCTGATTGTGACTATTTTGATATTCTGATTTTTTGACAGCGAGGTAATTTCATGAACAGACAATTTCAGGGTAACATGATGCTTTTGATCACTTCCTTGATCTGGGGTTCAGCCTTTGTTGCCCAGAGTGCGGGAATGGAATATGTAGGACCTTTTACCTACAACACAACGAGAAGCTTCATCGGCTTTCTGGTACTCATACCCCTTGTAATATTCTTCAGAAAAAGATTTCTGAGACAGCATCCCCTTTCCGAACGTCAGGAGCAAAAGCTGAATCACAGCTCAGTGACAGGTGGAATAATATGTGGCATGGTACTCTTCGTGGCCAGCAATCTCCAGCAGGTAGGCATCAGTTCCACAACAGCCGGAAAAGCAGGGTTCATCACCGCCCTTTATATCGTCATAGTTCCTATAATGGGAATACTTATGGGTAAGAAAATTGCCAGGATTATATGGATTTATGTCCTGATGGCAATATTCGGATTTTATCTTCTGTGCATCAAAGACGGTTTTTCTATAGGTAAAGGTGATTTCTACTGTCTTCTTTGCGCAGTTGCCTACTCTTTCCATATCATGGTCATAGACCACTTCGCCACCCAGTTTACAGACGGAGTCCTGATATCCTGTGTCCAGTTTCTGACAGTAGGAATCCTATCTATCGTCCCTACACTGCTTTTTGAAACGCCTTCATTTTCCGCTATATGGGATGCAAAAGTCACCATCCTGTATGCAGGAATCCTGTCAAGCGGTGTGGCCTACACATTGCAGATACTTGCGCAAAGCCGTACCAGTCCGACTATCGCTCCGCTTCTTATGAGCATGGAATCCGTTTTTGCAGTTGTATTCGGATGGCTCATTCTGAAGGAAAGTCTGAGTCTCAGAGAAATGCTGGGCTGCGCCATCGTGTTTCTGGCTGTAGTTCTGGCACAGCTGCCTGCTCCGGATTTTAAAAAGAAACTATTCAATTCATAAGCCACTTGACTTCCGGATCTTTTAGATCAAGCTTCCGAAAGGATGTAATGAATTATTTGGGCTTCGATACAGCTAATCTGCGTCTCGGCCTATATATAAGAATTATTTTAAGAAGGTGAATTCCATGACTGACAAAACAAAAAGAAAACAATTTATTCTTTGCTTCTCTGCTTTCGTAACAAACGGAATGCTGGCTCTTTCCATCGGTTCCCTGCTGCCGTTCCTCCGGGATGCCTTCGGTCTCGATTATGCATTCTGCGGACTTCTGGTAAGTCTTCATTCCATAGGAAACCTTTGCTCCAGCTTCTTTTCAGGGGCACTTCCCATGCTTATAGGAAAGAAAAAAAGCATTCTCTTCTTTGAAAGCTTCTTCCCTATTTCTTTTCTCCTGATACTTCTTGGAAACTACAGATTCCTTCTTGTTTTTTCCTTCCTGGCAACAGGAATTGCAAGAGGAGCCTCAAGTAATTACTGCAATGCAAAGATCAACTCCATCGCCACCGGCATGGCCTGGGCACTGAATTGTCTCCATGCCTTTTTTGCGGTCGGCGCCTTCTTATTTCCTCTTATTCTGATGCTCATGACCAGAAACGAGAGTCAGAACTGGGTATACGCCTGCGTATTCCTCGCCGTTCTCGGTGTCATGACATGTCTTTTCTACTATCTGATGCCGGAGGATGCCGAGTCCGGAAGCCATTCCGGCAAAAAGAAACCTGTAGATAAATCTTCAGACATATCCGCCGATCAGGATATGAACCCGAAGACATCCGGCGCATGCCCGGCAAACGAAAGAAAAACCGGGAAGCCTGCTGCAGCCTTTGGATTTTTCAGGGAGCCGCTCTTTTATATATGTATAGCTACACTGTTCTTCTATTTATGTGCGGAACAGGGTGTCATCGGATGGATGATCACCTATTTCAAGGACACCGGACTCCTTCAGCCAAATCTCGCTCAGGTCACCGCAAGTATTCTTTGGGTGATGATCCTCTTAGGAAGACTCACAACAGCTTTCCTTTCAACTAAGGTAAAAAAAGAGAACCTGCTTCCCGCCATGGGCGTAGGCATAGTTCTCTTCTTCATAGTGCTTATACTGTCCAGAACCACCCTTCCAATCATCATCGGTATAATGGGCTTCGGTTTCTCCATGGCCGGCATCTATGCCACAACCGTTTCCTTTGCAGGTGAGCTCATCAGGAAGTACAGCCTTGCCTGGAGCTTTATCCTCACCAGTGCAAGCCTCGGCTCCATTGTCATGCCCACAATAGTAGGTGTTATCGCAGAGAACTTCGGCATCGCAACAGGAATCGGAAGCATAGCCATTGCCCTTTTCATCGACATGATCTGCATCATGGTGCTGGTCAGATTTGTAAAACGAACCGGTCATATCAAGGCAGAGTCAAAGTCTGTCGCACAAGCGGTATGATCTGTCATGAAGGTTATGAAATCCTCGGGAGGAAGAGGCTTGGAGAAAAAGTAGCCCTGCTCATAATCGCACCCAAGCTCTTCCATCTTATTTTTCATATCTATAGTCTCTATGCCTTCGACTATTACCCCCATTTTAGAATGTTTAAACAGGTTGATAAGGTCGGGTAAAAAACCGGCCTTACCTTCAAAATATGACCATACAAAGCTCATATCGATTTTTACAACATGAATCGGCAGATTTACCAGGCTGTTGAGATTTGCAGCTCCTGTTCCGAAATCATCAAGGAAAAACTCCGACCCTTTTGCGCTGAGTCCTGCTATGGTAGTCAGTATCATAGTATAGTCATCTATCATGGACTCGGTTATCTCAAAATCAAACAGGCTCATGGGTATTCCATGCCGTTTGGCAATTTCATACAGGTCATCGGAAAGACTGCGGCTTATACACTGGATAGGTGAAAGATTAACACTGATGAATCTCAGTCCTAGTTTTTCCGTATCCACATTTTCAAGAAAGGCGCAAACCCTCTCAAAAATCTGTTTACCTATCTCTATGATGTCACCGTTTCTTTCGGCTGTCTGTATAAATTCAACAGGCGGAATATTCCCGATATCAGGATCCTTCAGCCTCGCAAGGGCTTCCGCACCTTCGATTTTCCCTGTCTTAACCGAGTATATAGGCTGAAAATATACTTCAAATCTGTTTTCGGCCATCGCACGCTTTATGGCTTTTTCTACATCCCTCTGCCTCTTTACATTCTCAATCATTTCTTCTGTAAAAGAAAAATTATCACGGCGATTTTCGGAATATGAATTTACTATAGCATATCTGGCTATATCACTTATGATGGGGCTGTGCTTACTTATCATTTCCTCGGAAAGCAGCATCATACTTATATTTACCGGAAAATAGTTGTCGCAGATTCGAATCAGATGAGTATATTTTTCTTTCCACTCTTCTGTCATCACAGAAACAGCCTTATTCTGATGTCCCTTAAACAGAATTATAAAGCTTCCGTTTTCTGTCCAGAACAAGAATTCATCCGGATAGTTCTCGGCAAGCCAAGAAGCTACTATTTTAAGAGTTTCTTTTATCTGCTCCATGCTGTATATAGCTTTCAGAGTCCCAAAATTATGCAGAGAAATAGTCATGAGACTGAATGGTATATTCTTATTCTGAATATCCTTTCCTATGAGATAAAGTGCATTCTTGTTGAGAAAACCCGTGCCTGAGTCTCTGTATAAGTCAGGATTTTCTGATGTAAGAAATATTATCATTATAGAAAGCAGACTGAAGTAACTTGTCACCAGCATATGATAGAACTGTTTTCTGACAAGTATTCCGAATAAAAGTAAAAGGTTATAGGAAAGAAGTCCTGCCCGTATACGTCTTGTCATTTTGCCCCAATTCATCGCGATGATCACCAGTGAACACCCGATATAAAAATACGTGCTGAAGTATATGACAGGGTAGAAAGAACAGTTATGATAACCATCCGCTGAAAAAGTATAGATAGCCGCTGTCCAGGGAGAAGACAGAATAAGCATAACGGCTGCTGCCGCCGGAAGAGAGACTATCATCCTGATCCAAAAGTAGTGCTTATTATAAAATCTTGAGGCTTCAACAGTGTATACAAACAGAAAAAAACCCCTCAGTATAAATCCCAGGAAATATGCGTGGTTTACCGCATACATGATCCATAACGGAAATTCTTTCCATATCTCATTCATTTCACAGGAAATGATATCCGCAGTTGTCATCACAAAATTGGAGATCAGGATATACCAAAAGCAGTAACTCTGCATCAACGGAAGATTTCTTCTGAATCCATAAAACACGAGAAGTATGATCTGTACCGGCAAAGTAGCTATTGCGAAATCATAATTAAAGGGACTTATCCAATTTATCATATCACTCTCCATCTCGCCGTAGTTCTCATAACGGTACATATATTAAGAATAGGCATTTACGATTTTTACCTGCCACTATTATTATCGAACCAAACTGACAACAGTATAAATGAACTTTATTTTGATTTCGAAGTCCGGTCTGTTATACGGAGAGCCCGGTCCTTAATTTCGCTAAATGAACCCCGGGAAGTTAATAAACCAAAAACAGATGCAGCCCCTTTGGTTTCAGAGCTGCATCCGTCTGTTTACCGTTCAACAAGTTGATACCTCGAATGCATCTCGTACCTGAGTCAAAAAGCTGCATCCATAAGTTTACCGGTACTGTATTTTATGTTTATCAGGAGAAAAATATTGTTATAGAAATATACGTTATGACAGAGGTGCCGGATATTCGATCTTTGTATCTGTAAAGTCAAAAGGCCATACAGTCTTGAATGTACCATCCTGAATCTGAGCCACAGCAACAGAAGAGTGAATATTATCATTTGTATGCTGTGCACCATCAAACTCATAATCCTCAAATTTGATTTCATTATAAGGAAGGATGATGTCAGGACCGTTAGGGAATGAATCCTTGATATCGATCTTATCAAGGACATCCTTAACAGCAGTTCCGTCTGTTGTGCCGGCCTGTTCAAAAGCTGTCTTAAGAAGCCATACCACAGTATAAGACTCTGCTGAATGTCCGTTCATATCTACATCAAATTGAGCCTTGAACCTCTCATTAGTCTCAACACCCTTCTTAAGATCCGGATTGAATTCCACAACAGTTGTTATACCGTTGGAGATTCCCTCTGTTGACGGGATATATGACGGATCCGCAAAACCGTTCGCCTTGGCAATTATGATAGGAGGCTGATAATTCTGCTCCTTAAGAGTCTTTGTAAAAAGAATTGCATCTGCTATATATGACTCGCAGATAACTGCATCTGCATTGGCTTCTTTAAGAGCGAGGACCTCTGAGGTGAGATCCGCAGCACCGCTTGAATACTGAACTTCCTTCACGATCTCAAGGTCATACTTTGGTGCGTAGAGATTAACGCAGCGAATGATTTCCTGTCCGATCTGGGAATTATCCGCAAAAATCGAAACAGTCTTTACTTCTTTACCGGTCTGTTCGGAAGAATCTTTTATATACTTGACCATATCTTCCACATATACTGAGTTAAGCGGGCAAAGACGGAAGAAATACTGGAGTCCTCCTGTTGAAATACTGTCTACTGTAGAAATGGCTGTTACCATAGGTATCTTATACTGCTCACATACCTTGGCAACGATTTCTGTAAGTGTTGACTGATGGCATCCCATGATGGCATTTACTTTGTCCTGTGTGATGAGACGTTCTGCCACAGATCTTGCTACCTTTGGATCACCCTGTGTATCACCTCGAACGATTTCTATAGGTCTGCCGTTTACTCCCCCTGCTGCATTTATCTCTTCAACAGCAAAATCCACGCCACGCATGATATTGGTACCTATTGCAGCCTTGTCTCCCGATAATGCATACATGGCACCTATCCTGATAGGTTCACCGCTTACCTCTCCGGTTGCACCTGCAGCTTCCGTTGCCTTTTCTGTAGCTGCCTGAGAATCTTTGACAGCCTCTGTTGATGCGGTCTGTTCCTGTGCCTGTGTTCCGGCTGCAACCCCTGCCCCCGATGATGCCCCACAGCCTGCAAGCATGGAGCCGGTAACAGCAAAGACCAGAAGTACTGAAGTCAGTTTACTTAGTTTCATAATGTCCTCCTTTTAAATATTATGATGTTAGTGTCAAAAGTCGATATCGGACCGCTTCGCGCTAAGCGCTCTCGCGTTCCTCCCACATTCCGCACTCTCAGGCCGATAAATCGTCCTTTCGTGCTCCATGTGGGGCGTGTCATGAAGTCTATCCTCCACTTTTGTGCAAGCACAAGTGGAGGAAGACTTATGACACT
>NZ_JNKO01000019.1 GCF_000702885.1 Oribacterium sp. P6A1
AAAAAACATTTACAAGTTTATACCGGAAGATGTTCATTGCAGAAATTCCTTTTTGCTTTTCAGCGTTACACTTATGGAGTACATCCCTAACTTTAAAAACTGAAATAAAATCTGAAATTGAGCAATTAATTTCTTCCTCTGTGTGCTGTCCCTGTGATAAGATATGCATATGGCGTAAGTCCTTTCTTGGTAAATGTTTTGTCGCAAATCCATTATACCTTATTTGAAAGTGACCTATGCCTTTTTTATTGTCTGAAGTATAGAGTTTTCAAGGTGCATCACACCTTTTGGGTGTGGGAAGTTTGAGTTAAGTGTCTCTAAACTCCGGCCAATTCTGTTTTAGAATTCTTTTTCTTCTATATTAATAATATAATTCGTCTATCAGAATCTGTACTGCATTTTAATTATAAAAAAATATATTTTTTACTTCTTATATAGAAGCCAGTCAACAGCACGTTCAAACCAATCGGCAACATGAATATCCGGATATCTTCCTTTATCCGGCGTCTCAACTTCCTTAGTCGCAAGACTGAGTCCATGTACACCTGAGGGATACATATGATACTCTGCTTTGATATCATGCTCTATCATGGCATTTACCAATAAGAGAGAATTCTGAACCGGTACAGAGTCATCTGTCATAGTCTGCCAGATAAAAGCCTCCGGAGTGGTTTCATGTACCTGAAGTTCTAAAGAGAACCACCTGAGAGCCCTTTCATAATCCGTATCGTCTCCATACTTATCTACGAAATCCTTCCTTTTACCAAGAAGTCTTTCGAAACTGCCTCTATGAGCGTATTCCCCAGAACTGATCACCGGGTATCCAAGTATCATTCCATCCGCTCTGAAAAGTTCACTTAACTTATTCTGATAAGCCTGCAATTCTTCTGAAGATATCATACTTTCTTTTTCTTCAGTACTGTACCGATTTCCATGATCTTCTTTTTTCAGAAAAGCTATAACATCTTCAAACAGAGCATGTCCGTTCCAGTCTACATCATCATAATGTATTCCAACGGAAGCTGCACAGTGTGCTCCGGCACTGAAACCGCACAGATATACAGGCTCCCCGGGAAATAGTCTTTTCGTTTCGGCTATTGCCCATGCAGCCTGCTTTAACGGACGTAATCCCAATATCTCACTTTCACAGTCATATCGCAATATGAGTGCTCTGAAACCATACCTGTTAAATGCTTTGACTACGGGTTCTCCTTCTCTGTCACTTAACCAGCTGTACCCTCCTCCCGGGAACACAATAATGGTGCCGGATTGTTTTCCGCCATGAAGGGCAGCATCATAATTACGTAGTATTTCTTCTTCCGAAAATCGGGCCTTGTTATATGTTTCAGAAATCACACCCGGTAAAATTCCACTATTAAGTTTATCTTCCTGCTTCTCATCATAAACCAGTTCTGCGTCAAATATTCCTTTTATCGTCATGAGACCACCTTTGGCAAGACCTTCAATCCTTTACAAAATCCTCTCTATAAGGCGCAAACACATCTATAAGCTGTCCTTCTTCAAGACATACACAGCCATGTTCTACCCCGTTTGTTTTCAGAAGAGTATCCCCTTCCGTAACGATATGCTTCTCTCCATCTATTTCAAATTCGAATTTACCGGATTTTATATATGTAATCTGGGTGTGGGGATGATGATGAAGTTTTCCCACAGCTTCTTTTTTAAAGGTATTTTCTACTACCATTACATCATCGGAATAAGCAAGCACTCTCTTTGTAACACCTTCTCCTCCGGATTCAACAGGCACATCCTTATAAAATACCCATCTTTCATTTTTGTGTTCATGATTCAACATTTCATTTCCTCCTATCATAATTCCACATTTTCTTTGCTTTGTTATTTTCTTTATTTTACATCCAGGTATACCGGTTTACAATAAATGTTTGTTTTCTCACCTGTCATGAATTTGTAACAGTGCTTATGAATTTTGATAATGTGTAAATGTAATTCTTCTGTGTTATAATTTAAATAATTATAAGCTTTTTTTACGAGAGGAAGCATTATGACATCAATAGACGAAGAGAAATCATTCCTTGAAAGCGAGCTTGAATCAATGAATATTCCGGAGTATCAGGATACCGATCAGGAAGGGGAGCACTCTGTACATGAGCCTACAAATTCAGAGCTTTTGGCAGAAATCAAAAAAAACCGTCAGCTTATAGGCTACACTCTTTTTTTCTCCATTATTACACTTTTGATCTTTTTAGGCGTAAGTTACTATCTTTATAACATAGTCATTTCCTATAAAGCTGAGATAGATGAAGCCTTTGAGACCATGAAAAAAATTGATGCCATGGTTGAACAGCTGGAAGCGGACTACGGAGGATACAGTCGAAAAATCGATGATTTTTTCAAAACAGTGGATGAATTAAAGGCAAATCTTGATAACCTTAACAGAGTTTTGGGATCATTATCAAACCTTCGACTCCCGTTCTGATACTATCAGGAACATTTGTATCACTCCATAAAATGCTGTCTGCCTGTTTTTCACATAAATCCGGCTTTATAGCAGTATTTCCGAATTTAAATTACCGGTATCGGGAGATTCATATTATGGAACTTTATATAATCCGACATGGGGAAACCATGTGGAATCGCCAGCACCGCCTTCAGGGACATACAGATATTCCTCTGAATGACGCCGGGCTGGCAGGTGCCCGTATTGCTTCAGAAGCATTAAAACATATTCATTTTGATCATGTTTTTTCAAGCCCTCTTATTCGGGCACGTAAAACTGCAGAAATAATAATCAAGCATTATAACGATCTGAACATTGAAATATCCGAAGATCTTAAAGAAATTTCTTTTGGAATAGCCGAGGGTGTGGATCTGAGCGGTGAAACGCTATATAAAGAATCGGATAAACTCTTATTATCCCATATAAAGGACTGGTTTAAGGATCCTGAAAAGGTATCTCCCATTCCCGGCGGCGAATCGGTTACAGACATAAAAAAACGCATCGGACATTTTCTTGAAACTGATATTTATCCCTATGAAGGTACCTATCAAAATGTTCTCATTACTGCCCACGGAGGTATAGTGAGAGCCCTGGAATGTGTCATCAACGATCTTTCTGATCATGATTTTTGGAACGGACCTATAGTTCCAAACTGCGGAGCTCTCGTGGTTTCTTTGGAAAACGGTGAACTCAGAATCAAAAAAGTACTTGATCTCATCAACAGTAGCAAAAAAGACGTATGGTAACTTTTGCCATACGTCTTTTTTATAGTGGCTGACCACTTTTTATTCTATTTTTTCAGCTCTCACTGTGAGGCTTTGACATCTCGCCTCTTATCATAGAGAACTTATCCATAGGATAATTCTTTAAGTTATCAAGAATCTTTCTGTCATCTGCCTGATTAAGAAGTTCCTGACGGGACTTTCTGATCTCAAGCTCTGTCTTGTGCTTTGAAGGACCGCCTACACAACCGCCTTCACATACCATTCCCTCGATGAAATCCTCAGGAAGCTTACCCATCTTGAGAAGTGAAAGTGCAGTGATACATTCCTTACCGCCTGCTGCCGCACGAAGCTGAATACCTGACGCATCCTGATTGCGCTCTCTCATAACTTCCATAACAGCATTTGCAACTCCACCTGAACTTGCAAAGCTCTTGCCCCAGATAGAGGACTCCTGATATGGATCAACTACAGGCTTGAGCTCAACGTCCTTGGATCTCATAAGTGCCTGCATCTCACCGAAGGTCATGACATAATCGGCATTGTCCTTGATTCCCATCTCATGAGCCTCAGACTTCTTTGCGATACAAGGTCCGATAAATACAGTCTTGCAGCCCGGATGGATAGCCTTTAAATATCTGGAAATAGCACACATAGGTGATACTGTCTCTGACATATTCTCGTGGAACTGCTCAGGATAATGCATTCTCAGCATATTAATAAATGCCGGACAACATGATGTAGTCATCTTCTTGCCTTCCTGACGTGCCTCATACCACTCCTCTGCCTCATAAGCTGCAGTCATATCTCCACCAAGTCCGACTTCAACCATATCAGTGAATCCAACATTTTTTAATGCTTCTCTGATGGATCCCATGGTGATATCCTTACCGAACTGACCCTCTATAGCAGGAGCACACATTGCATAAACTTCCTTACCTTCCTTGATATCCTTGATGATATCAAGAACATCCAGTTTGGATGCGATAGCTCCGAAAGGACAACTGTGTATACACTGTCCGCATCTGATGCACTTCTTATCATCAATTTTACAAATGCCGTTCTCATCGTATGTAATAGCATTTACCGGACATGGCTTACGACATGGTCTTACAAGGTGAGCAATTGCACCGTATGGACATGCATTGGCACACATTCCGCACTCCTTACATTTATTGGGATCAATATGAGCTCTCTGATCTCCCATTGTGATAGCTCCGAAACGGCAACTGTTCATACATGCCTTTCCAAGGCAAAGACGACAGTTATCTGTTACTGTATATGAAGAAAGCGGACACTCCTCACATGCAGGATCAATAACCTGAATAATGTTAGAATTAGGCTCAGTGGCATATGGGTTCGCATCAAGGTTCTCCGTAAGGCGGATACGCCATCTGAGAATTTCTCTCTCTTTGTAAACACAGCACCTCCATGTGGCATGTGGTCCCGGTGACAGAGACATAATCAACTCGTTCTCAGCCTGCTCCCCCAGTCTGTCTTCCCAAGCAGCCTTTGCTAATCCTTGAATGACGTTGTGCTTTAACTCTATAGCACCCTTATCATTTGTTACCATTCTTTTCCTCCTGTGCAATTACACACATATTTCATTAACATGAACATAAATATAGTCATCTATATTTATACCGTCCGAAAAATCAATTTAATTAATGAAATAATGAAATAATATGACTCAAACCGATCAAAGGTTCCTGACTCCCTGTTCGGCATTTGGATTATATCATCTAACACGGATTTCCACCATCCATTTGATATAAATATAGCAATCTGAACATTATTTTATTTAGTACTTTCTCTGTTTAAATAAATCAAAATTATTCTATGATTACCAATTTGCCTGAGTTATAACTATAAGTATAAAATCTTTCTTTTAAATTGCTTTAAAGAGTAACTTTCTTTAAACTGAAATATCATAATTCCATGCTGATTTATTCACACTATATTTCCGGGGTATTAAAAAATTATCCCTTATATAATGAATCAACATATTTTTAGCGAAATTTTATAAAGACATTTTAGATTGGATAGTAAAAAATGATTCTCAATACAAAATTATTGCTTTATTCCGATTCAGAATCCAATATTGAACGGTTAAAGTTTTTATCGAAAAGATTAGATATTTCATACACGACAAATAAAGCTGAATTGGATTCCTATATGACTGACGATTTACCCCCTTCCGATAATTCCGCTGATCTTTACGATAAAAAATCGCGCCTTTACCTGAAACTTGATGATGACGGTCTATCTCTGACAGATGGCAATCACTGTCTCAGGGGTGACTTTACGGATAATCTTTCAAGACTTAAACAGTCAAACCTGGAGCGGGAAATGCTGGTTAAAGCAGCAAAATTAAAGAACCTTGATCATACCCCTGTGCTTATTGATGCCACAGCCGGAATGGGTGAGGACTCTTTACTCCTGGCCGCATCGGGATTTCATGTAATGCTTTACGAATATGACCCCATAATCGCATCGTTGCTTGAAGACACACTTTTACGTGCAAAATCGGTACAAGAACTGAGCGATATTGTTTCCCGCATGGAACTTCATATCGAAAATAGTATATATGCAATGAATAATCCGGATATTTCTCCGGATATCATACTGCTGGATCCTATGTTCCCCGCCAGAACAAAAAGCTCCCTTGTAAAGAAGAAATTTCAGCTTTTGCAGCAGCTTGAGCCTCCTTGCTCCGATGCCAATGAACTTTTGATGGCTGCCATTTCGGCAAAACCGCAAAAGATAGTCATTAAACGTCCTGTCAAGGGTCCTTATCTTGCCGACATCAAACCGGATTATTCATATTCAGGCAAGGCCATACGTTATGACTGCATTCTACCGGGTACAAGAAGGTTCTGATCTTGTTTTTCTTCCTATCTTCAGCCCATACAAAAGTAAAGTACTATGGGTTGAAGATATTTACTCTTATAAAATGCCAGGATGTACAGATTCTCTGTACAGTACCCCAAGCTTTATTGTATGCATATACTTCTCTTCCGGTCAGTGCTGTATTTTATGTCAGTATCGTACAATTTTTTTATACTGTCATTTCAGCATCTGTTATATCTTTTTCCATTTATATCCTACTTGTACACTCAGCACAAATTCTCACCTCCTCCTATATCTTTTTTAAACAATGTAACGTATCTTCTTTTGCACTTATTAAAATACAATAAAAGCGATTCTCACCATGAGCGGTTTAGTCTATAATACGTGAGTTGCTCAAAAACCGACGTACAAATTAATGTGACTTATAACAAATTATGGACAAAAAAACCTTAGATCCGCTTGCATTTAAAAGCATCTTAAAAACACTTAATTCATTGAAAAAAGCTCAGAGTGGAGTTATTTCCGAACGGCAGCTGACTGATTCTTTTTTAGAATATGATGTGACCGAAGACCAGATGACAAATATCCGTGAATATCTTTCCACTCAGGATATCATCATTTCGAACAAAATACCCGGTAAAAGCCCTTCAACAGTGTCATCCTCTGTATCGCCTTCTCAGGCTACTGTTACAGCCGAAAACAGGACAGAATCTTCAGATGAATTCGAGGATTCTGACGAAAACGGTGAAATCTCAGAAGAAGACATCATCAGTGATGATGATTTTTCCGATGATGATCTTTCTGACGAGGATAAGGACGCCAGAAGCATTAATATTGATTCTTTGAAGAGTATCGAATCAATAAGCACCGATGATCCTGTACGTATTTATCTTAAGCAGATAGGAATTTATCCATTGCTTTCAAAAGAAGAGGAATATGCCCTTGCATGTCGCTCAAGAGACGGTGATTCATACGCAAAGTCACGTCTTATCGAGTCAAACCTGAGACTGGTCGTTTCTGTAGCCAAGCACTATGTGGGAAGAGGTATGAATTTCCTTGACCTTATTCAGGAAGGCAATCTGGGACTTATGCATGGCATAGATAAGTTTGATCCGGATAAGGGATTCAAGCTTTCCACTTACGTTACATGGTGGATAAAACAGTCTATCATTCGTTCCCTTGCGGATCATTCTCGTACTATCAGAGTTCCGGTACATGTTGTTGAACTTATCAATAAAACCAAGCGTATTTCCAGAGAAATGTCTTTGGAGCTTGGTCATGAGCCTTCATTAGAGGAACTTGCAGAGCGTATGAATCTCAGTTCAGAAAGAATTGCCGAGATCCTTTCCTATGACAATGGTCTCACGTCTCTGGACAGCAAGGTAGGTGATGACGAAGATTCAGAGCTTTCAAACTTTGTTAAGGATGACAAGATTATAAGTCCTGAGCAGAACGCAAATCATATTATGATGCGCGAGGAACTTGACAAAACACTGGGTATTCTTACCGATAAAGAAAAGACTGTAATTGAATACCGTTATGGTCTCATAGACGGACAGGAACGCACTCTTGAGGAGATAGGTCAGATGTATGGTCTCACACGTGAACGTATACGTCAGATCGAATCAAAGGCTATACGTAAGCTTCAGAATCCAAAATATAAGAGAATGCTCACAGGTTTCCTCGAAGACTGATACAGTCATTTAAATATCAGAATACATCCGGCTCACAGCTTTACACCCGAAAGGTTTTCCTGACGGGTGTTTTTTTATATCCTGAATATTCATATTACATTTCCAATATAACCTGACTGGTTGCCAGATATATAACCCATAATCTTATTGTAGTAGTAGGGAAAATACGCCCTACTCGATTCCACGTTGGCCTTCACTGTGCTATTGTACAAAGCACAACGCACGCGTGAAGGCCTTATTGCGAATAAAAAAAGCTTTACCCTTTTCAGAGGTAAAGCTTTATATGTCTTATATTTTAAAAATCAGATTCCGAACTCCTGTGCCCAATATGTCTTTCCATCCTTAGTTGTTGTTGATATAGCACATGTATTGTAGTTTGCGCTTAAGATGTTTGCTCTGTGTGAAGGAGAAGCCATCCATGCATCAACAACTTCATCAGCTGAATTATATCCCTTGGCAAGATTCTCGCCCCAGACATTATTTGCATCTACTGTATAGAAATCAGATCCATCCAGTCTCTGATGTGAGAACTTCTGTGTGATCTCACCAACTCTTACTGTTGATGCGCCTTCAAGAGATGCGCTGTACTTAACTTCTGAAAGTCCGTTTGCCAATCTTATCTGATTAACCTTTGCAAGTGCCTCAGCTTCTAAATTTGTCTGTGCAAAAGCTGAAACTGACATCATAACTACTAAACTTATAACTGCAACTATTGATCTAACGAGGTTCTTCATATTTTTTATCCTTTCAAGTGCAACTGGCTGACCTTTCGGCCCCTATAGCTTTGCGTCACCGGATTTCTCCGGGTTTGCTATTTAAATGAATCAGATCAAGTAGGGAAAAGCGTCCTACTCGCTTCCGCGATCGCTTTAAAGCCTTATCGCGAAAATAAAAATGGCACCGGGATCTTTTCCCGTTGCCAGTTAACCTAGAACCTTCTTTGAATTAGTCTTGATTCGAGAACTAACCTTCGGAGCATCTGCTCCATGAAGATTGCAACTGGCTGACCTTTCGGCCCCTATAGCTTTGCGTCGCCGGATTTCTCCGGGTTTGCCGAATGTGATCTAGGTTGGATCACATCCTAAAGAGAAATGAACTTCTGTGTTCTTTTTATTCTCACTTCCTCTTTACATTTTCTATTTTACCATTTATTTTTTAAATTGCAAGCGAAAAATTAAAATTCGCAAATTAAAATTCGGATTTAATTTGCGAACTGCTTTTATTTTTTAAGTATTTTCCTGTTCCACTTCTTTATGAAGTAAATCACTTCCACAACACAACAACTTACCCAGCCTACAGGATATCCCAAAGCAACAAGTGCAGGAGTATTTGATATGAAATTCGTAATTATAAACAGATATATCTGCCGTACAACCACAAAAGTCAAAAGCATGATTATCATCGGACCTTTGGAATCTCCCCTTCCTCTCAGAGCCCCTGCCAAAACATGATTTATACAGTTGAACATGAGAAAGTATACGTTGGTCCTTAAAAACAATACACCAAAGTCTATAACAGCCTGGTCTGATGTGAACAGCCTTACTGATTGGGCAGCGAAAACCCATATACATGTAGCTATGACTCCGGTAATGGAAAATATCAATGCTATGGATATGTTTGTTCCCTCATTGGCTCTTTTCATTTTCCGGGCTCCGACATTCTGGCTGACAAAGGTCGTAGAGGCCATAGCCATACTCTGCATCGGCAGCATGATAAACTGATCTATCTTGTTGTAACAGCTCCACCCTGCCATACAGCTTGAACCGAAAAAGTTTATATATGCCTGTACAAAAACATTGGAAAAAGCAGTAATGACTGACTGAACTCCTGCCGGAAGTCCGACAAGCATAATCCGTTTAAGTGTCGCTTTATCAATCTTCAAATCATGCCAAGTGAGTTTATATATTTCATCAGTGATTGTCAACAGTCTTAATGTCAAAAAAGCTGATACAAACTGGGCAATTATTGTTGCCAATGCAACCCCCATTATACCCATATTAAAAACTATAACGAATACAAGATCCAGAACGATATTCAGTAAACTTGTAAGTATAAGAAAATATAAAGGTCTGGTTGTATCTCCGACAGCACGAAGTATTCCGCTTCCTATGTTGTAAATAAGAAGTCCGGAAATACCTGCAAAATATACTCTCAGATATAGTGTTGCCTCTCCCATTACATCTTCCGGTGTTGACATGAAATTCAGCATAGGAGTGACACCGAGCACTCCGATAATTGTAAATATAACAGATATGACAAATGTGGAGGCAATGGTGGTTTCCGTTGCTATATGTAACCTGTCCATGTCCTTGGCACCGAAATAGGTTCCTATGACTACTCCGGCGCCGACAGAAAAACCATTGAAGAAAAATACAAGCATGTTTATGATCATGGTTGTTGATCCCACTGCCGCCAGAGCTTCCGTTCCGACAAAATTTCCTACCACTATAGAATCCACAGTGTTATACAGCATTTGAAAAATATTGCCAAGCATCAGTGGCAAGGCAAACATAAGGATTTGAGCTACTATATTCCCTTCTGTCATATCAAGTGTTTTTGTACCTGTTTTTAGCACTCCGTACCTCCTCAAATCCCATATATTTAAAAAATCACTAAACAAAGCTGATTTTATCGCAGATTTAACACACTAATCAATATATGTTAAAAAGCTATCAAAAAAGACCGTGCTGAGAAAGCACGGTCCGTAGAAATCGCAATTTATGACAACAAAAAATGCACCTTCAGGGACTTGAACCCTGGACAAACGGATTAAGAGTCCGCTGCTCTACCAACTGAGCTAAAGGTGCATATCGTTGCTCTCTCGCAACGCCTACTTAATATACAAACAATCATGTACTTTGTCAACATATTTTTTTATTTTTTCTGATATATTCTGTTTTCATGTATCTTATATTACTCATTTGAGTATCTTTACTCACTGTCATTCATCTTTTTATATCAATATTATTTTGATCTGTCTCTTTTCTTGAACTAAGCTTTTAATTATGCTAAGATAAAGTGCCTGAAAAAATATGTTTCTGTAGCTCAGCAGGATAGAGCGTTCGCCTCCTAAGCGAAAGGTCGTGCGTTCGAATCGCATCAGGAACATCTTTGGAGAAGCTTTTATAGCTTCTCTTTTTTAGTGCCATAAAAGTTTAGTTGTTAGAGAGCAATTATCTCTGATATCAGCACTTATTTTTTGTCATAAGCTAACACGCATACGTTGAATCTGTACAAACGTGGCGCCTAAAGAGAAAATCGAGCAGGGATTAACCCCACTCGATTATTAAAGAAGCATTACTATTCGTTTATAGGTTATTCCTCAGTAATCTCGCATTCGTAGAAGCTATCGCTTCCTGCAGCGGTTTCTCCGGTATTTTCCTTAATAACAATCCTGGATGTATCCCAGGGCCGGAATTCCAATTTCTCACACCGGTTCCCGGAAAGATCTTCTATGTACATCTGCCAGACGGGGAATGGAATCATCGGTTCCGCTTCCCTGAGACCTGTTTCATTATCTGTGATGGACAACGCCCATACAGACATGCTTGCGTTGTAGATAACAGGATCCATATAGTCCAACGTCTCGCCTGGCAATATCAGTTTAGTAAGCATGTCATCGCCTCCGATCCAAAGACCATCATACAGTTCTTTCGTCTTTTCCGATATGTCCGTATCCGACTCGGCCATATACATGTGTGCGATCACTTCATGCCCATGGTTTTCGATTTTGAAATTCCATAACGGCATATTCCAAATGAAGGTCAGTGCATCCGAATCATCGCCTTCCATGCCGCCGCTGATTACCTGCCAATACCCCGCTATATCCTTAACATAATCGCCTTCTGCCTCGTAGGTCACTGACGGTTCAAAGTCTTCTTTTTCCTCATTCCATGTAATGGTGATCTCCTCGGCCACCCAGGGATTGAACACGAATTCTTCCCGGTTCGTCCTTCCGTCTGCATCAACGATCTTCATGGACCATGCAGAGCAGTCCCAGTTAATGTGATGGTCGATGTCAGCGTATGCAGCGCTCATTCCGGCAGGGATTGGCTCATAGAGAATGTCAGCGTACCTGTCTTCCTGGTAGTCAGCATGTTTAAAGTAGATGCTTCGGATATCATGCGGGCTGTCATTTCGTATCTTGAATCCATAGCTGATACCGAAACCGTAGGGCAGGCCAACTGCCTTCGGATCGTTTCCCGGGGCGGCAGTTTTTACCCATGCGTCCGTTTCTGACGTTATTCCCAGAAGGTCTCCGGTTTCTTTCTTTTTATGTTCTACCCACGGGGTACTTATATAGTTATTATAAATATCCCTTAGTACAAGGGATATCCTGGCAGAATGATTTCCCGTATATCCTGTCGTTAAAAGCAATCCGTTCTCTCCGATGGATTCCACGCCATCCAAAAGTTCCGTGCCGAGGTAGCTGTAGTTGTAATCATAACAATCCACGGGGAACCGGAGCTCGTCTCCCTCCTTGAACTGCGAATATGCTTTCGGAGGAATCCTGATACCATCAATTTCTCCCAGAACATCCTCAATAAAATAGCCCAGTACGGTCTTCTCCCTGGTGGCTGTGTCTTCCTTCACAGCAATTTGGATCTTTTCCTTTCCGTTCAAAACAGCCGGGATATAATGGACCGCATTGACCAGCCCGTCATCACGCTCCTCAAAATACTGGAAAAAGCTGGGAACCACAGTATTCCCGATGCAGAACCATAGTGTGTCATATACGAGGCAATCGGCTTTTTCCTGGTAGAGATCCTGATGGGCATTTGTCCCCATATATAACAGCTTCTCTCCATCATCCAGCAGGAGCCGCTCTTCGCGGTACCAGATGTTTTTCCACTCTACCTTTTCAGGAAGATCTACCCAGTAAAAGCAGTCGAAGACATCCGTGGCATCCTGCGTTATTATAGCCTCATGGGAGTCAATGCTGGCTTCCGGATAGTACTGCTTCACTATGTCGTTCCTGTACCAAGGGCAGGACGCATATTGCGAGACTATAGGAATATCGTCAGACGAAGCAGCTTTGCCCGGCGCCTGTACTGTGATACCTGCCATATCCTGATATGGTACAGGGTTTTCTACATCCGCAATGGACAGCACCGAACAGAATGAATTGAAGAAATCAAAATAACTCCCCGGATACCCGATCTCGGAAATGGTTTGCATCATTGTTGAATACAGGGGGAGGTTTCGGTAGGGATAATACATGGCCAGGCCGTTAGTCCCTTCAAGGTTTGTTTCGAAGCAGACGATACAATCATTGAGTGTTTTAGCAAGGCCGGAGGTGTCTTCCGGGTCTACCTGACTCAGGTAATTGCCGACATCGATCTGTTCGTACTGTCCGAAGCCTAATTCTGTGCTGCGGACACGGGCGGATGCGAAGGTGCTGTATTCTCCCTTTTGAATCCTGACCTCGGAATCTGCGAAATACTCAGAAAGTTTTTCCATGAAGCCCCGGATTCTGTCCAGTTTTATCATTGCCAGGGTGTAGGTGTCATATTTGTTCTTTTCGCTTTGGGCCAAGAAGTCCCGGGTGATTATTTTTCCCAGTTCTTCCATGGAGAGTCCCGGGTTCTTTTCAAGATTACTCAGCCACTTTGTATAGTCCCAGCCGGTGCCGGGTTCCGTCTCTTCCGATGCAATCATATAATCAGCAAACTCGGAAAGCATGCAGCAGGTCTCGACAGTGGACATAAGGCAGGCATCAAATCCAATAAACGCATAATGACCGCCGGCCTCCTGAAAGGCTGTCCGGATTCCCGGAAGTGTCAGCATGCTCTCCGGGTACAGCTCGTCATACCCGAAGCCCAGGGCGCTTCCACCGCCGTGGTTCCACAGGATCACAGCCATCCTGTCCGAGGGATAATGCTTATTACCCCACTTCAGAAAATCGGATAGAGTATCCGGATCGGACATGCGGACACTGTCCAGTTCTTCCATCAGGGTAAGACCGCTTCCGTCCAGTTCCCAGCGCTGGAGCTTCTCACCGGAGATTCCATGGCTCATCCATGCGTTGGAGCCACCAGTCTCCAGAATAACATGAACGTTCTTGCCGGGCGCCGCCTGTATCATTTCATTGATGTCTTCGGAGGCACATCCATTCATTGACTCAAGGTCTGATCCGATCATGTAGACCATGATGGTCACAGAATCTCCGCTGCCGGAACTTCCGCCTTTGGTTCCTCCGGATTCGCTTCCGCCTGATGATACTCCCCCACATGCACCGATGCTGAGTACCATTGCTGCCAATACCGCTATAATGCCTGCCTTAGTTATCTTCACAGTCTTCACCTGTCCCTTTTTGCCGGATTTATGCCGCGCTCTCTTAGGTGTTTTTTAGATTTTACCGGTTTTCGTCTTTTTTTCGTTTCTTTTTATGTTTATTGTACCATAGGCACACAGGGTATACGGGTTAAATTGTGATGAGAAAATCCTTGTTTTAAAACAAGGAGAAATCAAACAGGAATTTTGCCGGGTCCGTAAAATGAGTGTTATGAACACTCGTTTTTTTGTACCATTCATGATAAACTATTCCTCAATCAAATTTTTCCCATAGGATCGTACTAATTATGAAAGCTATACATCATTCATTTCTCAGTATCATTTTTTCGCTAATGTTTATTTTCATACTTTTTGTCACAAGCTTTGAGGCAGTCTGCTACTGGACGCCGGATTTTTACCGGAAAGAATTCATAAAATATGATGTTACAGGATCCCTTAACTCATGGATGGGAGAAACCATAACCATCGATGATATGTGTTATGTTATAGACCAGACTATGGTGTATCTTCGCGGCGATCGAGAAAACCTGATCATAGATACAAATATAAATGGCAAACAGACTCAGTTTTACAACGATAACGAAAAATCTCATATGGCAGATGTCCGAGACCTCTTTGTAAAATGCATTTTTTTGAGATCCATCTTTATCCTTTCCTGTCTTGCCATAGCCGGATATCTTGTGGTAATAACCGGAGCAAAAAAAACTGTCTGTGAACTTGCAAAAGGTTACATTCATGTGTGTATGCTGATTCTTCTCGCGGTATTTCTCATTGGTATTCTTGCCGCCTCTGACTTCACAAAGTACTTCACCATTTTCCATGAGATTTTTTTCAGCCAGGGCAACTGGATGTTTGATCCGAGAGAAAGCAGAATGATCAATATGCTTCCGGAAGGTTTCTTTTCTGACTGCGCCCTTAATATAGTGATGACCTTTATAGGAGCAGTTACAGCTCTTCTCATTTCTGCTTCTGTATATTTAATTGCAGCCAAAAAACATTTTTCTAAATAATCGGAGTTTATATGTTTGAAAACGAAATAAAAGATAAGAAACGAAGGGCTGTGCTTGTAGGTGCCTGCCTGAATAACGATCCTGATTTCCAGGTTTCCATGACTGAGCTTGAGGGTCTTGCGGAAGCTGAGAACCTGGAGGTAGTTGCTGATATAACTCAGAATCTCGATTCTCAGGATACAGCCTATTATATCGGCTCCGGAAAAGTCCGTGAGCTTAAGGCCATAGTCTTTGAAATGGAAGCAGACATCGTTATAGTCAACAATCAGTTATCCCCTTCCCAGCTTGCCAATCTTGCCCATGATCTGGAAACAGAAGTTATTGACCGTACAAATCTTATTCTTAACATCTTTGCCGACAGAGCAAGATCAAAAGAAGCAAAGATGCAGGTGGACTATGCCAAACTACAATATATGCTTCCAAGACTTGTAGGTCTTCGTCAAAATCTCAGCAGACAGGGCGGTACCGGAGGGTCCATGTCCAATAAGGGTTCCGGAGAAACACAGATAGAGCTCGACAGAAGACACATAGAGAAACAGATGTCTGAGCTCAGAAAGCAGCTTCGTGAGATTGCTAAGAACCGTGAAACCCAGCGAAAGAAGCGTCAGAACTCTTCCATTCCACAGGTGGCCCTTGTGGGCTATACCAATGCAGGCAAATCTACACTTCTCAATAAAATGCTGAACACCTATTGTCCTGATGAAGAAAAGGAAGTTATGGTCAAAGACATGCTGTTTGCCACATTGGATACAACAGTCAGAAAGATAACCCCTCCTGAACACCGTGCATTTCTTTTATCCGATACTGTCGGTTTCATCAATCATCTTCCTCATGATCTGGTTGATGCATTCCGTTCAACACTTGAAGAAGCTGTTAATGCTGATCTTATTCTGGATGTGATCGATTATTCAGACGAAAATTACCAGATGCATATGGATGTTACTGCAAAGACATTAAAGGATCTGAATGCCGGTCACATTCCCGTGTTATATGTAATGAATAAATCCGACCGAAAGTATCCTGTTTCCGGACTGCCTGTAATAAGGGGTGATAAGATCTATATCTCTGCAGAAAAAGGTATAGGCCTTGATGCATTGCTTGAAAAAATAGATGAAAAACTGTTTTCAGGTTTTCTTACCATGGAACTAATTATTCCTTACACAAAAGGCTCGATCGAACATGATCTTCAGGAAAGAGCACGAATCATTTCTGTAAAATATGAGGATGACGGAATTCATATAACAGCCGATCTCAATCAGGAAATGATCAAAAGATATAAGGAGTTCATTCAGTAAATTATGGATCACGATAATCTTTTAGAAGGACGAATAAATGACCTTTCCGAGAGAGCATACAGCAATGACTATTTGACCTATACACATTTTTTGTCAGAAGGTGATTTAGCGGTTTTTCATTCTATGCTGATAAACAGTGGAATTTCTCGGCATTCAAATGTTTATAACGGAAGCAGGTATATAATTTACGGAGGACACCCTGACTCTGACAGAAATATTATCTGCTTTCTTCCGGGCTATATTACAGAAGAGGACTTCCTTAGCTCTGAGCCCCTGACAGGTGATATTATAAAGTGTCTGCATATTGTACCCTTGAACCAAAAATTTGCAGATACTCTTTCTCATCGTGATTTCCTGGGGGCACTTATGAATATGGGTATCGAAAGGGATCAGATAGGTGATATCCTTGTCAAGGAATCAGATGCCTTTGTTTTTGTTCTTTCTGAGATAGCCGGGATTATAGCCCGGGAACTGTCAAAAGTCAGACATACCTCCGTAAAATGTGATATCGTCTCTCCTTCTCTATGTACTATAGAACCAAAGTTTACTGAGATTTCCGGTTCTGTGGCATCGGAACGTCTTGATGCGATAGTATCTATGGTATTTCACATTTCCCGTGGAAAGGCTCAGGATTTAATCAGAGCTGAAAGTGTTTTTGTTAATGGCAGAACTGTTACTAGTGTAAGCTCCGGTTTAAATCCTAATGATAAGATTTCTGTCAGGGGATACGGCAAATTCATTTTTGACGGAATGGGTAACGTTACAAAAAAAGGCAGGATCTATGCCAATGTTAAAGTATATTCATGAGTCCTACTATTATGTAAATAAAAAACGCAGCAGCCAAAACTGCTACGTTTTTTTATGTATTTATTTCAAAGTAAATACGTTTGATCCAAACCACTCGTTGGAAATCTTTTCAACTGTACCGTCAGCAACCATCTCCATGAGAACGTCCTTAACCGCTGATGCAAGTGCATCATCGCCTTTCTTGAATCCGATTCCGTATTCCTCAGCTGCAAGGGTATCATCAAGAATCTTCATATTCTTTCCAGATGACTTGATCTGATATCCTGCAACTATGCTGTCCATGCAAACCGCATCGCAGGCTCCTGACTCAAGATCCATAAGTGCCGTATTATAATCAGCCACTTCTGTGAGTGAACCGAAGGATGCAAGAAGGTCTGCATTGTCATTGATAGCATTTAATCCGGAGCTGTCCTTCTGAACCTCTACTGCCTTACCGTTCAGATCTTCCTTTGTTGCGATATCTGAATCTCCGTTTACAACAAATACCTGATTGTTGGCCATATAAGGTCCAACCCATGTGTAGGCATCTTCACGTCCCTGCATGGTAAAACCATTCCAGATACAGTCGATGTTTCCTGATTCAAGCTCCATATCCTTTGCATCCCAGTTAATAGGCTGCGGAACAAACTCAAGTCCTAAACGCTTGGCTGCTTCCTCTGCAAGGGCAAGATCAAAACCTGTATACTCTCCGTTGTCTCCTACAAAACCCATAGGAGGAAACTCCTGATCAAAACCAACTGTAAACTTACCTGTTGCAGTATCTACGGCTGTTGATGACTGTTCTGCTGCAGAAGTCTCTTCCTTTGATTCTGCCGCTGTTGTTTCAGCCTTTGTCTCTGCTGTCTTTGTTGTTTCAGCAGGTGCCGAGTTACCTGATCCACATGCGGCAAGTGAACTCATAACCATTAATCCGGCAGCCATTAATACTAATCTCTTTTTCATAATCCTTCCTCCTGATATACGGGCGTCATTACATTTATAATAACGAGACCCGTTATTCTTTCCAGCTATTTATCTTTTATAATTCAACACTCTACCATGCTAAAGCGTTGATGTCAACAAAAAAGTCGCTTTACAGAAATTCCGATATCCGTATATCCGTAAAACGACTTTATTCACTGTCTGTAAATTTTCAACCACAGGTGTTATAAGTCAGCAGCCCGGTCTAAAAAATCTATTACTTAGCTGCACTCTCACTTTCAGAAGCTTCAGTAGCTGCCTCGGTGGATTCAGACTCAGGCTCATATACACTTTTAACACTCTTGGTCTTATATCCGCCTTCTCCGTCAAGGTCATTTACTTCCTTAGTCTCTTCCTCTGTCTCCTCTTCAGTCTCAGCCTCAGTTTCCTGAATCTCTGACTGCTCCTTTTCAACTACGTTCACATTATTCTGAATATACTCAAGAACCGCATCGTTTATAGCCTCTTCCTTAACGAGGTCACCTCCAAACTGTTCTATGAGCTGCACCTTGTTGAGTTTTCTTCCGTAAAGACCGCTAAGTTTATCTGCAAGCTTATTGATAAGCTCATCTGTAGCGGATATTCCCTGCTCCTCTGCGATGGTAGCAACCACTATTCTCTGTTTTGCATAATCAGATGCAAAATCACCCATTTGCTCCTTAAACTCATCAACAGTCATGCCATACATTTTAAGCATATCAGAAAGACCATAACCATATTTTGATGCATTGTCTATCTCAGATCTGATAACATACGCTTCTGCATAATCCTTCATCTCTGTTGTGATGCCGATTTCTGCTTTATCTACAATCTGCTGAAGAGCCTCTGACTGAACGTTACTATTGAATGCATAATCTGCCTGAGCCTGGAGCAGTGCTCTCTGCTCCTCTCTGAATTCGGCAACTGTCTTGGCCTCTGTTTCAAGATCCTCACCGTGAGAAGCAAGCCATTCATCAGTAAGCTCAGCTGTTCTTGATACCTTATTTACAGTCACCTCAAATACAGCAGGCTTTCCGTTAAGCTTCTCATTTCCATAGTTCTCCGGGAAAGTAACATTAACAGTTACCTTATCCCCTTTCTTCGAACCGATAAGCTGATCTTCGAAGCCATCAATGAACTGACCTGAACCAAGAGTCAGCTCATAGTTCTTGCTTGATCCTCCCTGGAACTCTTCTCCATCAACTTTTCCGACAAAATCTATAGTCACTGTATCACCGGACTTTGCTGCTTCATCAACTTCATCCTTGTATGTTGACATGAGGCTGTTGATCTGTGCATCGATCATAGAATCATCTACTACAGTTTTAGGTGCAACCTCAACAGTTAAATCCTTGAGATTTCCCATCTTGACATATCCCATATCCTTAAGCTTAGGCATGTCAGGCACAACAATATTTTCAAGCTCAGCTATGGCAGGATCCTCTGCAGCAACTTCACTTGATGTAGCTGCTGCGGCAGCAGTTGTCTCTGCAGTATCCTTTGTCTTTCCTGTTCCGCATGCAGCAAGAGAAGCTGCTGTCAGCACTGCAGCTGCTGCAAGAACCATTTTTTTCTTTCTCATAATTATCTCCTCATTATTATTTATATAATCTGCATTATTCAGCAATTACTTATTGAATGCTGCAAATGCTTTATAAGTATAGTAAACATCCAACTTTGAAGTGATTTCAAAGGGGGCATGCATGGAAAGTACAGGAACACCCAGATCTACAGTATCTACGTCCATATTTGCGATAAACATGGCTATTGTTCCGCCGCCGCCTGCATCTACCTTTCCGAGCTCTCCGATCTGCCACATCACATCATCGGATTCCATGTAACTTATTACTCTCTGCATAGTTTCGGCCGATGCGTCATTGGATCCTGATTTACCTCTTGAACCTGTATACTTGGTAAGTACCGGTCCTCTGTTAAGGTAAGAAGCATTGTTAGACTCATATACATCAGGGAAAGTTGGATCAAAGGCAGCATTTACATCTGCAGAAAGACATAAGGAATTCCTGAGTACATCCCTTACTCTCTCACCCTCGGCCTCTACAAGATCCTCCATATAATGAAGGAGCATATCCCCGGCCATTCCGGTAACACCTACAGATCCGATTTCCTCCTTATCCACGAGAACTGTAACAGTTGTATACTCCGGTTCTTTACATTCAAGCTCTGCCATAAGAGCTGTATAAGCACATACCTTATCATCCTGTCCGTAGGCACCTACCAGAGAACGGTCAAGTCCCACATCGACAGCGTGCTGGGCAGGTACCATTGTGATCTCAGCTCTCAGGAAATCTTCTTCGATCATTCCGTACTTTTCATTCAGAATGGAAAGTACCTTAAGCTTAAATGCTTTCTTTACTTCCTTATCTGCGATAGGTGTAGATCCCAGGATAATGTTAAGCTCTTCGCCCTTTATTCCATCAGCAAGCTTTCTCTGGTTCTGCTGCTGTGAAAGATGAGGAAGCAGATCTGAAACTACAAAAACCGGATCTCCCTCATTTTCGCCGATGTTAAGGTCTACGGCTGTACCATCCTTAAGCATGACACGTCCATGCATGGCAAGTGGTGTGACACCCCACTGATACTTTTTGATTCCGCCATAGTAATGAGTCTTAAAATAAGCAATCTCATCCTTCTCATAAAGCGGATTCGGCTTTAAATCAAGACGTGGAGAGTCGATGTGTGCGATATTGAAGTGCACACCATCAATAAGCGGTCTCTTTCCGAATGTTGTGAGGATGATATTCTTTCCGCGATTGTTAAAATATACCTTATCACCTGTCTTATATTTCTTGCTTCTTTCAAACGGAACGTAGCCACGTTCTTCAGCCATTTCAATAGAATACTTTACAGCTTCTCTTTCGATTTTTGCATTATCAAGATACTTTTTATAACCTTCACAAAACTCAATGGCTTTTTCTATCTCTTCCGGTTTTTCCATACCGATGTTTTTGATCTTATAGCAAAGCTTTTCTTCAAGCTTCTGACCCTCAGTCTTTCCCATACTTTTTTCCTCTCTTTTGATGTCAAACTCATTCCGTGATCAGCTGTATTTCATACAGACCATATCTTATGGCATTCTAATCACTTTATGTGTATAAAATGTGAAAAAGGACCGGCAAATTGCCGCCCCTCTTTCACCAGGACACTAATGTCACTTTACCAATCCGATGTCGTTTAACGGCCAATACTTTACATATACCTTTGCCACCATTCTGTCTCTGGCAACCATATTGTAATTTCCCCAATAACGGGCGTCCATGGAATTGTTTCTGTTATCTCCCAATACATAGTAGTGACCTTCCGGTACAACCACATCTACTTCCGGAAACTGTTTACCATCGACTATCATAGGCTCTGACAGATAAACCTCTTCCTTTGCCACACCGTTTACATATACGGTTCCTACTGGAACCTCGGGGCTGGAACCATCAGGATTCTTTCCTATCTTTATATTATGAAATTCAGATGCGTCAGCTGTTCCCGTCTGTTTTATCTCTATATGATCCCCGGGCATTCCTATAACTCTTTTTACATAGTACACTACAGAGTTTTTACTATCATCCCTGCCACACAACGGACACGCATGCCGGTCATTTTCCCTGTACATCTGATTATCATTCTTACATGTATATCCATACTTAAATATGGCTATATCATCTCTCTGAACCTCGCCGAATGTATACTTTAATCGTGATCCGAAAACACGTGCCCCCGGCATGATGGTAGTCTCCATGGAACCGGTAGGAATTGTGGAATTGGCAATGATAAAATTATTAATGCAGAAAGCCAGTACTGCCGCAACAGCAAGTACCTTGATCCAGTCAATGATTTCCTCCAAAACCGGATTTTTTATTTTTCTATCCTGTTTTTTATTTCCATCATCCTTTTCACTATCAGCTTTTATATCGCCGCTCTCAGAAAATGACTCCATATTATCTTTTTTTACTTCATTACTGTTCTTATTCTCATCATTTTCAGATTCAACAGGTTTTCCATCTTTATCAACAAGCTCAAAAAAATTATCTGACATATTTCTCCTTCATCCCCGGATGGAGATTTTACACGGGTTAAAGTTTATCAAACCGGCTGAAATAATTCAATCAATCCCGGATTTTTCAATACTTTCATGCTCTTTTTTTATTTCTTCGTAAAGTTTTTGTAACGGCCACTCTCTGTTTGTTTCAGTTTCAACACATTTTAAGGCTATCCTTATCCCCTTTTGCCTAAGTCCTGACAAAAAATTATCAAGATCATTTCTTGACATACCACGCATTATCAGAATCTCTGCGTTATCCGGTAACGATGAGATCTCAGCTTCATCAATGCTGTCTATTTTTATTCTGTTTAAAAATGCTATGGACTTAACCTTTACAATCTTATCCCTATCATTCTTATTTATATACAGTATACTTTTCATGGTTTTACCTCTATATTATGGACAATCTGTGAAAATGTATTTGAATTTTAAATCATGTTTTCCCGTTTGTTAAGACTGATCATTAAAGCTATTATCAAATAATCATTTATTGAAAGCATTAGTCTTCAATGATAGAATCACTATATATACAGGCTATGATTTGTTGTTTCTTTTATAACCTATTGCCTGTGAAAGCTGTTCATTTATAACGATTATTCTTAGCAATTAAGATAGTATGTTTGTTTATCATTATAAGAAAGGAGCCGTATATTTCGGTTCAATTTTCATTCCCGGAGGGACTGAAAATTGAAAATTCTACTATGGAAAGACGCGAATGGTATTCTCCATCTGCAAATGGAGACGGAAAAATTTATAATTGCTTATACAGAAACGAAAAGCTTGAACAAAAAGCTGTTATGATTATCGTTCATGGTATGCAGAGCCATAGCGGACGTTATCTTGAATGGACTTCGGAACTGACATCTCTCGGGTACGCTGTTGCCATGCTGGACCTTCAGGGACATGGTAAATCTCAAAATCATTCCGGAAGTTTCGGTGAGAAAAACGGATGGAACTATATGCTTCACGATATAAGACGATTGATTCTTAAGGTCAGGAAGTGGTTTCCTGATCTCCCTGTTTTACTTTTCGGACATTCCATGGGGTCTTTCCTTGCCCGTTCATATGTAACAAAGTTTCCCGCAGATGTGGATGCCTTGATACTGAGCGGTACCGCCGGATTTAACTATTCCCTGTATTCAGCCTTTGGCGTTGTCACAGCAGATTTAAAGATAAGCGGACCTATGGCGCCTGCCACAAAATACGGAAAAATCATAACTGATTTATTCAACCGGGACATTGCAGATCCTGTTAATGATGCAGCCTGGTGCTGTTCAGTCCCTGAGATATGTGAACAGCATTTAAAAGATCCTTTGAAAACATTTTTCACCATAGGCTCATATTATGAGATGCTTAAGGGGCTTATTTCAATACGTGAAGATAAGTGGGCTGTCAAGGTTCCCATCATTCCCATCTATATTTTTGCCGGGGGTGCAGATCCTGTAGGCGAATACGGTAAGGGACCTGCCACCGTTTATGCCTGGCTTCATGGAACAGGACATGATGTAAGTTTACGTATATATCCGGGTAAACGCCATGAAATGATTTGGGAATCCAATAAACGGGAGGTCCGGGATAATCTTTACAACTGGATTGATTGCAAATTACCAAAGATAAATCGCCTGAAGCAGGCTTTATGTGAGTCATAATTATTTATTATTACATAATCTTATTAATTTAAAATAAGATATACATAGTCAGAATTTGATTATTATTTAGTATTGGTGAATGACATATCGATTATTTCACTACTATTTATGCCGTCTCAAAGGCGGCGGAATGGAGATATTATGTATATTACATGCTTGGATGTTGAAGGCGTACTGGTTCCTGAGATATGGATTGCTTTTTCAAAAGCCAGTGGAATACCTGAATTGAAAAAGACCACCAGAGATGAGCCGGATTATAATAAACTCATGAACTGGAGACTTGGTATCCTTAAGGAACATGGTCTCGGACTCAGAGAGATTCAGGATGTTATAGCCACTATAGATCCGCTGCCAGGTGCAAAGGAATTTCTTGATGAGCTCCGTTCATTTTCACAGGTGATTCTTATTTCAGATACTTTCGAGCAGTTTGCATCGCCTCTTATGAAAAAACTTGGCAATCCAACACTTTTCTGTAACACCCTGGAAGTTGCACCAAATGGAGAGATCACAGGCTTCAAGATGCGCTGCGAAAAATCGAAACTCACCACAGTAAAGGCTCTCCAGTCAATAGGTTATGATACTATTGCTTCCGGAGACAGCTACAATGACCTTGGTATGATTCAGGCCTCAAAGGCCGGTTTCCTTTTCCGCAGTACTGAAAAGATCAAGGCTGATTACCCTGACCTTCCTGCCTTTGAAGAATACAGTGATCTTCTTGCCGCAATTAAGGATGCCATGACTAAGTGACATTCACACAGATTTATTTATATCTTCGATATCTTATCAAAATAAAAGTCATCCCCTGTCTTTTTGTATGTTTCAGCTTTCACTGAAAACAAGCCGTAAAGACAGGCGGATGACTTTCTTTTTTTTAAACTATAAAAGCTGAATTATTTAAGCAGAGCACCCCACGTTCTGTGAGACATAACTCTTAACTCCGGTAGAAATCTATACCCGGTGGCTTATTATCCTGTCCAAAAGACCGTTACAGCCCTCCAGTATGCTCTTATAGACATTCTCAAATCTACGTGTATACCATGGATCCTCGATTATGGCATCAGGTGTACCTGCATACTCCATAAGATAATGAACCTTCCCCTGAGGATCTCCATCGAAGAGACGGTTCAGGTTATACATATTTTCTTCATCCATGGCAATGATAAGATCATAGTCTTCGTATTCAGACTTCTCTATCCTTCTGGCGCGATGATTACCTATAGGGATTTTATGAGATTCCAATGTCTTTCTCATAGGGAGATAAATCTGATTACCTATCTCTTCAAGTGAAGTAGCTGCAGAATCAATAAAGATTTCCACATTTGAAGGTCCTCTATTCTTGATTAAATACTTCATAATGTACTCTGCTGATACAGACCTGCATATATTGCCGTGACAGACAAATAAAATACGAATCATTTCCAAAAAATCCCTCTAAATCTACGGTTTCCCGACTTTTTTCATCCATCGCCATGTTGATATTTATTGAGCTTTCTTCAACTTTGCCATATGGTTTTCACCCCAGGCTGAAAATTCATCCAGTATGATAATTATGGACTGACCTGCCTGAGTAAGGGAATACTCAACCTTAGGTGGTATCTGAGGGTATTCCTTACGATTGATAAGACCTGCTCCCTCCAGCTCCTTTAAATTTCTGCTTAAAGTTTTATAAGAGATGTCATGAACATATCTCTGAAGCTCATTGAATCTCACTGTAGGATATACTGATAAAGTGTACAGTATAGGCATTTTGAATTTTCCCGATACCAGAGATAATGCATACTCAAATCCGGTTTCAGGATTGGCTAGTTTTTCTTTGATACTTGTTCTGGTTTTCTCTGCATCTTTTATATCGGCCATATTTCCCCTCCCCTTTAAACTGTTTATAAAGCTGTTTTTTCTTTATCTTTGAGATTCTATCCCCACTTTAAATGAACTTTATCAATATACTCTATACTCTCAGACTCTAAGAAAAATCCTATGCTTTACATTTTGACCATATAATATGCTCTTCACGTATGTTCTTTTCGCTATTGTATCATTTAATTTATAAATAATACAATAATTTTTTAGTAATAATTGCGTAATTTTCAATCTTTTTTTATAAATTTTCTATACACACAAAAAAAAGAGGTGAATGTAAATCATTCACCCCTCTCATAATATTTTTCAAAGAAACAATTAGAGCTGAGGACCTGCAGCAACAAGTGCCTTTCCGTCTTCATTTCCCTGATACTTTACGAAATTCTTCTGGAATCTTTCAGCAAGATCCTTTGCCTTCTCTTCCCACTCTGAAGCACTTGCATAAGTATCACGAGGATCAAGAATTCCTGTGTCAACACCAGGAAGCTCTGTAGGAACTTCAAAATCAAAATAAGGAATCTTCTTTGTAGGAGCCTTGAGAACATCTCCGTTAAGGATAGCATCGATGATTCCACGTGTATCCTTGATAGAAATTCTCTTTCCTGTTCCGTTCCATCCTGTATTTACAAGATAAGCCTTAGCACCTGACTTCTCCATCTTCTTAACGAGCTCCTGAGCGTACTTTGTAGGATGGAGCTCAAGGAATGCCTGTCCGAAGCAAGCTGAGAATGTAGGAGTAGGCTCTGTGATACCACGCTCTGTTCCTGCAAGCTTAGCTGTGAAACCTGAAAGGAAGTAGTACTGTGTCTGCTCCGGTGTAAGGATAGATACAGGAGGAAGTACTCCGAATGCATCTGCTGAAAGGAAGATAACATTATCAGCCTGAGGACCTGCAGATACAGGATTTACCTTCTTAACATTCTTCTCTATGAAATCGATAGGATATGAAACACGGGTATTCTCTGTAACGCTCTTATCTGCGAAATCAAGCTTTCCGTCTTCAGCAACTGTTACATTCTCAAGAAGAGCATTTCTCTTGATAGCATTGTAGATATCAGGCTCAGCCTCTGCATCAAGATTGATTACCTTTGCATAGCATCCACCCTCAAGGTTAAATACACCGTTGTCATCCCAGCCGTGCTCATCATCACCGATGAGAAGTCTCTTAGGATCTGTTGAAAGTGTTGTCTTACCTGTTCCTGAAAGACCGAAGAAAATTGCTGTATGCTCACCGTTCATATCTGTATTTGCTGAACAGTGCATGGAAGCCATTCCCTTAAGAGGAAGGAAGTAATTCATCATTGAGAACATACCCTTCTTCATCTCTCCGCCGTACCAGGTGTTAAGGATTACCTGCTCCTTGCTTGTAACATTGAAAGCTACACATGTCTCAGAGTTAAGTCCAAGCTCCTTATAGTTCTCAACCTTAGCCTTTGAAGCTGTGTATACGATGAAATCAGGCTCAAATGTTGCCTCTTCCTCAGCTGTAGGCTCAATGAACATGTTCTTAACAAAATGTGCCTGCCAAGCTACTTCCATGATGAAACGTACAGCCATACGTGTATCTTTATTGGCTCCACAGAAAGCATCAACTACAAAAAGTCTCTTACCGCTGAGTTCCTTCTTTGCAAGATCCTTGACAACTGCCCATGTTTCCTCTGTCATAGGATGGTTATCATTCTTATACTCATCTGTTGTCCACCATACAGTGTCCTTTGAGTTCTCATCCATAACGATATACTTATCTTTAGGAGAACGTCCTGTGTAGATACCTGTGAATACATCTACTGCGCCGAGCTCTGTATCATGTCCAACCTCAAATCCCTCAAGGCCAGCCTTTTTCTCTTCTTTGTAAAGATCTTCGTATGAAGGATTGTAAACAATTTCAGTTGTTCCGGTAATGCCATACTTTGTTAAATCAATCTTTGCCATTCTGCTTTTACCTCTTTCTCTTTGAATATCTGCCAGTTTTTATGGATTAAAGAGTTATCCTTTTCCCCTATAATCCACATTTCGGATAAACCTCTCGCAAGTTTACCCGGGTTTTATTATACACTATTAATAATCAAAGTCACTAAAATAATCTAATTTTTAACAAATTAAAACGAGATTTTTTAAACAAATATATGTTCTCTTTTACGATTTTATGCTATATTTGTTTTATTAATATGCTTAGTTTTTTTCGAGGACTCTGTTTATCATGAATACCATATTTCATATAGATGTTAATTCTGCTTTTCTCAGTTGGACTGCTGTGAAACGTCTTAAAGAGAATCCTGATTCCATAGATTTACGTAAGATTCCTTCAGCTATTGGCGGAAATACCGAAACACGCCACGGAATCATAACCGCAAAATCCATACCGGCCGGAAAATTCGGAATCAAAACTGCCATGCCTGTCATTAAAGCTCTTGAATTATGTCCGGAGCTTGTTCTGGCACAATCTGATTTTGAAACTTACAGAATGTATTCAAGAGCATTTATTGACATTCTGAGAAAGTATTCACCGGTTGTGGAACAGGTATCCATAGATGAGGCTTTTCTGGATTTGACAGGCATGGAACAATCCATAAAATCAGTAATATTTCAACAGATTGTGGCGGGAACATTATCGGAAAGAGACAAAACATTAGGCCCCCTTTCCCAATCTGAATGTATGGAACTAATCCGATTGCTGGAGGGTTTTATTTCACTTGATGAATTCGGATTGATATCTTCAATTCATGAAGTTACCTGCAATTCTCATGAGGATCCATGTTATAAGTACATTAATTCAGATAAACGTGAAACACTTTTCCACATTTTAAACAGTAACTGTGCACACAGAGTTGATTTGTTTAAATTATTGCCATTTCCTTTAAATGCTGCTGTACTCATCAAGGATGAAATCCGTGACACTTTGGGTTTTACGGTAAATGTAGGCATTTCCCTTAATAAACTCCTGGCTAAAATGGGTTCTGATCTTGAAAAACCTGATAAAATCCACACTTTATATCCTTCAGAGATTTCTGCAAAGATGTGGAGTCTTCCTATAGGCTCTCTTTTCGGATGCGGTGGAAAAACCGCTGCAAAGCTTGAAAAGATCGGTGTACACACTATCGGAGATGCTGCAAAGATGGATCCGGAAGTATTGACTGCTGTCCTTGGCCAAAACGCAGGACTTTATATTCACAACTCAGCCAATGGTCATAACTACAGTTCTGTTTCGGATGAGATTGATGAAGCTAAAAGTATTTCCAATGAGTTGACTACTCCTCATGACATAGATACCGGTAACCTTGAAACAGATGGTCTAAAGATTCTTAGGCAACTGGCAGAACAGGTTTCACGTAGATTAAAAAAACATGGATTATATGCCGGAACCATTGGATTTACAGTAAAAACAGATGATTTTAAACGTCGTTCCATACAAAAAAAATTAATTGATTCAACAAATGACGAGAATAAAATCTACGATGCAGCTATGGATTTGATGTATGAACTTTTACTGGGAACCGATTCAAACCATAATTCTGCCATTAACACGGATTCTCCTGCAATGTCCAAAGAATCATCCACAAGCAGTGTTGACGAATTGCCGGATATGAAGTTTGATTCAATTAATCGTGATTTATCTATCCCTGCTTCTAAGTCAGGGCTGTTTGGCATGGGGTATAAAATCAGACTTATGTGCATATCCACTGCAAATTTCGATCATGGTGAATACAGACAAATGACATTTGATGATCTGATAAAGCATTCCGCAGAATTGGAAAAGGAAAAGCTTTTATCAAGAAAGCTTATGGAAAAAAAGAAGAAACTAAATGATTTATCCGAATCCCTGAGACGTAAATTCGGTGATTCTATTGTAAAAAAAGGATTATTAAGTGATAAATAAAAGATGACTGAATTGAGATGTGCCCTCTAATCAGTCATCTTATTTGATTCTATCTTTTACAGATACGTACTTATTCTATTCATATTTACGTTAGAGCAATTCTGAACCACTATATTTGACCTGTTATATATACCTACCCGGTCAAAATATATATTTGAAATCAATTCAGGTTCATCAAAACCGATTATTTCTATGGCATTACAGCTCTTTTTCTTTTTATCTTCATCAAGATATCTTCCGCTGATCATTACATTACTGAATCTGCAATCTGTAAACTCAGGCTTATCATTTGCTGCCTCACCATCATCATTATAATTCACTGAATGCATCAAGATTCTAGAGAATTTGGAATCCCTGATATTTATGTTTCTGACATGGCCGCCTCTTTTTTTCGTAGCCTTAATCTCAAAACCATTGGAACTGTCAGTCATATCACAGTCCCAAATATTTACATTATCTATTCCGCCTGAAATCTCGGATCCTATGACTATTCCATGTCCAAACTTACTTATGCAGTCAAATATATTTATATTTTTTGTGGGAATGTTTATAACATTTCCCTCCGGATTCTTTCCTGATTTTATGGCTATGGCATCATCACCTGTATTAAATTCACATGCAAATATAGTGCAGTCATGGCTTGAATCAGGATCCCATCCGTCACCGTTCCACACATCCTCGGAATAAAAACTGCAATGATCCGTAACAACATCCTGACTGTATATCATATGAACGTTCCATGATGCACCATACTTTAAATTCAGTCCGGAAATCCTTACATTCTTTGAGTTGGAAATATTAATCAGCCTGGGTCTTGCTCTTCCCGGTAATGTTTCCTCCTTCTCATATTCACTTAGATTAAGACTGCCTGTATCAATATGTTTCTTTTCCTCTTCTATAATCCTCTCTGCAAGCTTTCTGCCTCCGCTTTCAATGGTTCCTTTTCCATGAATTATCACATTCTCACAGTTAATATCGGATGAATGATCCATAGTACCCATATTTATGAGGCTTGAATAGCACATCATTTCGATTCCTTCAAATCTGCTTGGAATCTTCGGAAGATAATCTCTTGGATTTTCTGTCCCTCTAAGAACAGCTCCTTTTTCAATATAAATGTCTATATTCCCATGAAGATGTAAAGCTCCGGTCAGATATATTCCTCCGGGGATATAAATCCGGTCCTTTGGGCCCGCTTCATCGATAGCCATCTGAAACGCCTTGGTATTCATGGTCTTGCCATCCCCGACAGCCTTATATGGTTCTTTGGTAATATCTATTATTTTCTTTTCCTTCGAAGTAACAAAGGATACCTTGTCAATCTTTACCGCTCTTGCTGATTTCTTTTTTATCGTGTACTCAACCTTTACTCTGTATTTATGGTTGGACTTAAGTTTTTTTATTGTGAAATGTGTCCTGTCGGTTTTACCACATTCCTTACCATCCAGGTACACGGTGTAGCTAAGTTCATCTGTCAGTTCAACCGGTTTATACCAGTATATCGTAGCTGTATCTGATGTAACCAATGTATAAAGCTTGTTTTCCTTCATTTTGTCACCTCTATAGGCATTCTTCATACTTTTATTTTCCGCAAAACGATGATATCATACTACAGATTCTTTGCCAAAATATTTGTTTTGACTGTACTTTTTAATATTTGTTTTTTTCAGCTTCATACTTATCTTATGATTAAAATTATTTTTTTTGATATAGATGGAACCCTCAGACCCTTTGAAACAGGCGCCATTTCAAAATCCACTCAGGCAGCTGTAAAAAAAGCCCATGATGCAGGAATCATCACTGCTATTGCCACAGGTAGACATTGGCTTGAAATAAAAAATGAAAATCTCATTGAGGGTATGCGATTTGATGCATTTGTTACTTTGGACGGTGAATACTGCTATGTTCTTGATAAAGAAATGGTAGATTATGCGGTTAATCGAAATGAGCATTACTTACATCATGAACATTACATATTTGATTCTTCTGAATCAGAAAAGCCAATTTGCTATTTTGATCCTTTAAACGGGACCTGCGTGCAAAAAATAGAGATAGCTCCGGACCAGATAGAAACTGTTCTTAATCTTTGTAATGAGCACTCCTACTCCTGTCTTTTCGAGGAGGAAAGGCTGATTTATGCCAACACTGTAACCCATGAACTTCTGAAGGTTCTTCAGGATATCAAATCAAATCAGCCTCCTGTACTGGATACCCGACGGGCTTTAAAAAATCCGGTATATATGCTTATTCCTGTTATGAGTCTTGAAGATTCAATAGAACTTGAAAAAAAGGTTCCGGGCTGTCAACTTGTACGCTGGTCAGATGGTCTCAGCTTCGATCTTACAAAAAAAGGTATCACCAAGGTTTCCGGTATTGATGCCATACTAAAGCATTATGGCATCGCATTATCTGAATGTGCTGCCATAGGTGACGGATGGAATGATGTTGATATGTTAAATCACTGTGGTCTTGGCATTGCTATGGGCAACGCAAAACCTGAATGTAAATCCGTTGCAGACTATATATGTCCTCATATTCTTGATGATGGTATCAATGATGCTATAGACTACATCATTAACTACAATGAAACACATAATTATATTCTTTAATACTTTTAGCTTAAATTCTATTTTATAAATCTACATAACTATATTTTTGCATATAAAAATGAGAGTACCTTATCACGTACTCTCATTTTTTGTTTCAGATTCAGCTTTTGTTTTTTTCTCTTTTTCTTTTAACTCTTTTGCTTCCTTTGATTCAAATGCCGCACTCTTATCGATCTGTCCAAACTCTATCATCAGATCAGATTTTTTCTCAAGTTCATTTTTCTCAAATTCTCTTCCAAACTTCTCAGATAAAGTCTTTTCACAGGAAAACAGATTAGTACCCAATCCCAGTCGGTCTCCCTCTATAGTTACTCCCATGGCAGCCAGGGTTGTGGGAAAATCATCAAAGGTAGTGTAGTCTCTTCTTACATTTATCTTTGGACTGACAGATGAATTGATATATGCTGTATATACAGTTCTTTCATATTCATTCGGTACACTATTGCAGAAATCGTGATCCATTGTCGGATGATCTCCACTTATAACAATGGTTGTATTTTCAAACCAGTCCTGAACCTTACACCAGTCAACAAACTCTTTCACCTGTCTGGATGCACAGTTATAGACATTGGCATACTGATCATCAAAATTTTTCTGACATATTTCGCATACATATCCATCAGGGAAATGTGTATCAACTGTCAGAAGGGTAAGATTAAAAGGTTCTGATTTCTGTGAAAGCCTCGTAAGCTCCTCTTTTGCATACTCATAAAGCTTTCTGTCTTCAAATCCCCAGTTTACCCAGTATGAAGGATCAAACTTATGCTGTTTTTTCCAATAGCTGTAATCTTTTATCTCATAGTTTCCATGACTATTGAAATATAACTTCCTTCCTCCGAAATAACCAACTGATCCCAATAGGAATTCCTGGTTATACCCCTCTTTATGAAGAATATCTCCAAGAGTGATAATACCGGGGAAAAAACTGCTTTGGGAATCCATTGCATTTTTGTCTATGGATATTTTCAACGGTAATCCCGATGTTTGTGCAAACAGTGCACCCATTGTCCACGTTGCGCCCGGCATTGCATATCCACCGTTCAGCCTGGATTCTTCACCTGAAAAATCTTCATTCTCCTCTGCCAGTCTTGTTAGCTCTGGAATGACATTATCTTTAAATGCTCCCCCTGACTTTTCATCAGCAAATGTAATTTCTGTTGACTCAAGGTAAATATATATCAGATTCTTTTTCTTTTCCGGAAACTCTATTTTCACATCTTTCGGATCTACATAATTATCATCTATAAAGCTTGATTTCTCAAATTGTGATACAAGATAGTTTCCCAGATCCAAATCATCCCAAGCATTGATCACGGTAAATCCTGTGGTAAAAAATGCACTTACAAATGAAAGCATCAGCGCATAACCATAGGCTTTTTTCTTCCTGTAAGTTATAAATACAGCTATGACTATAAGAGATACCAGGGCTGCAGGTACAGTACAGTGCATAAGATATTCTTTCACCATTACAGTACTTGTTCCCTGTAGTGGAGCCACAATATGGTATATTATCTCATCAACGGTGAGTTCTGACCATGTCGCCAACAGCCATTTAACACTGAACATAATCAGTGTTGAGAGAAATACCAATATGACAGCCAAAACAGTCTCTATCCTTATCATTACCGCTTTATTCTTTTTCAAAATTTTTTTCATAAACTATTTCTAACCAGTGATGCCTCTCCTTTATGAATTATTATAATCTGTTTTGATTGTTCTAAGATGACAGAATAACTAATGCCAGGTTAAAGAGGCATTACTATATACATTACATTGACCCTGATTAGTTTAGACATATTTTATTTTCCTATCAATATACATATTTTCTAATAAATCCAAATATTTCCTCTTCATTTTTCAAAATATTTAATATTTTTTCTTTTCTGGATTTTATCTATACTTCTTTTCCTTTGATTCTTATTAAATATTCTAAATTTTTTCCGAAATGCTTTGATTATAGATTGAAACTGCTATTCTCTTGTTTTATATTCTTATTGCTTGAATTTATGTAATTTCTTGTTTATTATTGTTACTTTGTTGTTTATTTTCGGTCTTCGGATTTCACGGCTAAGACCGATGTTTTTTTCTATAGGACTATCTATGACATTAACAACTGATGAATTATGTTTTGTTGAAAAGTATAAACATATTACACTTAATGATGAATATTTGAAGCTTAAATCTGTTCCAAGACACGGAAGCACCAATACCTTTGATCATTCCGTTCGTGTTGCCATTATGGCATCCTCTTTATCAAGATACATGCATATTGATCCTGAATGTGCTGCCAGAGTCGGTCTTCTTCATGATTTCTGTCTTGTTGATTATCATAAGGATGATAAAGAAGTTCATAATGGTCGCTGGTACTGTTTTTACCATCCTGAGGATGCGGTGATAAATTCCGAGAATGAAGGTTTTTATCTCTCTGATATTGAAAAGAAGGCAATATGGAGTCATATGTTTCCTCTTTCCACCTGCATACCCACCTCACGATTGGGATATCTCCTCACCTTCTGTGATAAGGTTGTTGCAACACAGGAATCCTTCGCCAATATACCTGAAGGTTTCTGCCGACTAATACCTGTTGTTAATAAAATGCGATTACAGGCTATAAATGCCATAACACGTAAAAACTGAATTATATAATTATTATTTTAGAGGTATATGAGTAAATTAATTAATCCACAGGAAACCATTAAAGTCATTCAGAGCAATGACTTCAAATTTCAAAAACGCTTTGGTCAGAACTTTTTAATAGATGAGGGTGTTCTTTCTAATATTATTTCCAGCTCTTCCATTACCAAGGATGATTGTGTTCTTGAGATTGGCCCCGGAATTGGTACCATGACACAGGCTCTGGCTGAAGCCGCAGGACATGTAATTGCTGTCGAAATCGATGCAAATCTAATTCCTATTTTACAGGATACTTTGAAAGATTATTCCAATGTGACTGTAATTCATTCTGATGTTCTCAAACTGGATCTTAATGAATTGATTGAAAATTATAACAGTGGTAAACCAATCAAGGTTGTTGCCAATCTTCCATACTACATTACAACCCCTATTATCATGGGTCTGTTTGAAAGTGAAGCTCCTTTATATTCTATTACAGTAATGGTGCAAAAAGAAGTTGCTGACCGCATGCAGTCCGGACCGGGTACTAAAGATTATGGTGCTCTTTCACTTGCTGTACAGTATTACTCTGATCCATATATAGTACAGCTTGTACCGCCAAATTGCTTTATTCCTCGTCCTAACGTAGGCTCTGCTGTTATCCGCCTTACAAGACATGCCGAATCACCTGTTAAAGTAATCAACGATAAGTGGATGTTTAAACTTATCAAAGCTGCTTTCGGTCAAAGACGAAAAACCCTGTTAAATTCTCTTTTTTCAGGTGCATCTGTTCCAAAAGACGATACTTTATCTGCCCTTCACAATATGAATTTAAGCGATACTGTTCGAGGTGAGGCATTGACTCTTGAACAATTTGCGATTTTGTCTGATCTTTTAATCGCGAATGCTTCTGATTAATTTATTAAACAGGAACAGCTATTCAAACCTGTCACTCAATTCCTTAAGTTAATTCTCAATAACTTTTGCGATACGGTTAAAAAAATAAGAACATGGATACAGTCTTTTAAAGTCTTGTATCCATGTTCTTTACTTTATACTTTTTCTTTATCTTGGTATTATTGCTACAAACTCATTATTATTTTTCTTGAATAATTCCTCTGCATCTTCTCTTCCAACTATAGTCTCAATCTGATTTTGAGTATTAACCATAGTTATATTGAACTGATCATATCCTATTATCAGGTTAATATTTTCATTCAAAAAAGCAATAAGAGGATATCCCTTATTCAAATAATATAAAGCTGAATTCATATCCATACCCGATGCATTTAAAATGATATAATCCTGATATTCATTTAGGGTTCCCAAATTATCAATCAGAGGCATAATATCATACATCTTTTCATTATATTTTTTTAATTTGACTATGGTATTTTTATTAGCTCTATTCCAAAGTATCTCTCCGTTTTCATTTGTTACATAACCATAATCATCATAGATGAGTTCATAAGCCTGTTTTAAATTTAGAGTTTTTCCTCTGTAATGTCCCAAAGAGTATGCGTAGAAAAGCGGTGTTTTGGATTCTTTGGAGGTAATATTCAAATCAATTGTTGATGCACGTTCTACCGAGAACTTCTTTGGTGCATAACTCTTTAATGATTTATTTCCTTTTTCCTTTACATCAATGTACCAGACTTTTCCCAAAGTACTGCTGTTATAATTTGAAAGTCCGGCTGCCTCATCATCATTTTTTTTGTTTGATATAATAGTTTCATTTCCTTCAGACTTATATCCGCCGGTTGAGTTAATTGATATCTTATCAAATTGAATTCTTAGTCCGCTTACCGAAACATTTGTGAAATACAGTCCTTCTTTTGAATAATTTGTCTTTTCTTCCGAATCAGGACCTACAATATGTATCTCACTTATTGGTATATCATGTTCCATAGTGTAGTTTTCAGACATTTCAGGTTCTATGATTCCATATATCAGGTCACTCTGATTAAAACCCAGCACCCTCTTATAAGATGAACTCTTTGTTATATCTATTGCTTTATTCGTCTCCAGGTCTAAAAGAGTTATTTTTTTTGAATGATACATATCTTCCGATTCGGGATCCTGATAAGCTACATATCGATGTGTGTTTGAGCTGATTAGCTCCGTTTCTTCCAATCCTGATACTATAGTTATTACCTCAAAACTGCTTGTATCAATACCATATACATTTCTTTCATAGTATATATAAAGCATCTTTTCATTTGAAAGATATGATAATTTTTCCATATCCTCTTTTATTTTTTCAAATGTCTCAGGCATTGCTATAAAGAAATTCTCAATTACTGTCTCGCTTCCTTTATCGTAAGTATAATAAACGACTCCACATTTTCCTTCGTGTCTTCCCCTGTTTATATATCCATATATCAGGAAATCTACATTACCATTATCATCTACATTAAGTATTTTTAAATCATGCTGTCCGTAATTCGATCTGACATCATCAATTTTTGATCTGTAACTGAATATATTTATTACCTTTGCATCTTTTTCCTGATCCAATAACCAAAGTTCTTTATTAGATTTGAACGCTATATACTGGCCATTCTCAGATTTGGATACTTTTATGTCCTCAGCATTGCCGATTCCCAATGTCAGTTTTTTATTTGCATAACTTCCTTCATTTCCTTCATAGATTTCATGGGTTCTTCTATCGAAGTTCATTATATATATTCTGCTTGGATCATATCTCAGAACAAAATTATCTTCATTTAGAAATCTTTTTTCTTCTCCGTTTTCATCTGTCATTTTAGTCTCGTATGAAATCTGTATTTCACTCATTACACCATCAAATTCTTTTAAAGTCATATAATAGTGTTCCGATGGTTCCATTCCGGTACTTCCCCAGGTTATCTGATTGAAACTATTATGAAGATTTACATGAGCAAGTGTTGTATTATCAGCTATTTCTGTCGTTTCCAGATAAGAAGCAATGGATTTTGCCTCATTTTTATCAAATGTGGCAGATGTAAAACCAAGTGCAAGTTTTTCCATATCCTTTGTATAGTCATGATCAGTCCATAATATCCTGGTATAGTAATTTAAGGATTCTTCTCCTGTATCAAGAGTTATCTTAAGAATATACTCCTGCTCTTTTTTTATAAGATTCTGTATAGGTAATACAATATTTGTATTTCCGTTTGTTCTATCTATACTCGTCACCGTACCATTTTCAATCAGATGGTTTAAATCAAGGGATCTGATCTCATATTTTGCTGACATGACCATGTTATCATATTCCTGAACTATAAGCTCAAGTTTACGGTCTTCGGGCAGCACAGTTATCATATCTCTTTCGTTATTATTACCCATTTCCTGGATATATGCATGCATAGGATTAAGCATATACTCATTTTCCTTTACATACATTACAGGTAAAGCTGGTTCATCCATTGAGCTGTAAACCTCATTTGAATGTTCCATTGAAGAATAGGAAATAAAAAAATAAATAAGAAGAGCAGCAATAAATATGCCGCTCATGATAGTAATTCGTTTTATTTTGTTTATCGTTTGTTTTTTCACTTTTGTTCTTTCTCTCTATATCCTAAAGCCTGTTCCAATGCCAGCCTTTCTTCGGCTCCCAACTCAACTTCTGTTGTTCCGGCATCTACGTCCTTTATGTATAAAAAACAACCTTCTCTGGAATGTACAGAATTAATAACAAAACCGGTATTTGTATAATCAAGTAATGCAATAGCAAATGACATATTTCCGCCCATTCCACCGAATGCATTATATTTTATCAAACCGAACTTCTGAAATGATGCTCTGATATTTTTATTCAGAATCCTCATTACCTCTTTATTCTTACTATCCTCTTCTATCAAAACGTTAACCTGATTCTGCAGGTCAATAAAAAAATCCTGTAGTGTTCTGGCATTTTTACCTCTCATGAAGTAATCATACTGTCTATACAGTTTCTTATATCTTACGTTTGCATTCACGGAAATTGCCAATGCGATCACTCCGACCAGCAATGCTGCAGAGGATATCACAAGTAGAATTAATTCAGTATCAAACATTTCAATAAACTCCCTTATTTTACTGATTTCTAACAGAATTAAGAATCATATAGATACGATCTAATTCATCCTGTGAATAATATTCTATTTCCAATTTACCTTTATCTTTATTTTTAGGAACAATAGATACCTTAGTTCCTAAATTTGCCTTTAGCTTATTTTCTATATCTTTATATATTATTTTTAATCTTTTTAATTCTTCTGCTTCAGGTGATGAGTTATTATTCTTCTTTTCCTTTGATAATTTATCAAGTCTCACGAGATTTTCTATTTCACGAACAGAAAGATTCTCTTTTGCACACCTCAGAGCTATCTTTTTTCTAAGTTCGTCATCATCAATTGCCAAAAGAGCTCTCGCATGTCCCTGTGTTATAAGACCTTCTCTGAGTATATCCAAGATCTCATCATCCAATTTTAACAGACGAAGGCTATTTGTAATTGTAGTTCTGTTCTTAGAAACTCTTGAAGCAACCTGCTCCTGTGTCATCCCATAATCATCTATCAAAGACTGATATGCCAGAGCTTCTTCCACCGGATTGAGATCATCTCTCTGGATGTTCTCAATTATTGACATTTCACGACTTGTTTTCTCATCAACATTCTTTATGACAACCGGTATTTCAGTGAGTCCTGCAAGTCTTGCAGCTCTCCATCTTCTTTCACCTGCTACAATGTCATAAAATGCACCATTTTCCTTTACAACGATTGGAGAAATAACTCCATACTCTCTGATGGAATCTGCCAGTTCCTGTAATTTTGTTTCATCAAAATCCTTTCTTGGCTGATTTTTATCCGGTTGGATTCTGCTTAATTTTATTAATATTGATCCATCACCTTCTATATTTAATTCTTCATTATTTTCGTCATCATTTTTAATATTATCTATAGCAGAATCTTCTTTATCTAATTCATCTGTAGCGACTTCATATTCACCAAAATGATTAGTTATATTTTTTGTATGCACATTATCTTGTCTGCCATCAGCAATTGTCTCGGCGACTGTTTTAAAACTCTTTGGTTTTTTTACTTCTGTCCCGGTATTTCCAAATATAGCTCCCAATCCTTTTCCGAGTCCATGTTCCTGCTTAGCCATAAATTGCGTCTCCCTTACTCATTACTTCTGCCGCTAATTTTCTATAACTGTCTGCTCCACTAGAGGATGAATCATATTGTGTTATCGGTAAACCATGACTAGGCGCTTCTGCCAGTCGTACATTTCTTGGTATCAGTGTCTCATATATATTTCCATCAAAATACTGTTTTACTGTTTCCACTACCTGCTGTGATAATTTATTTCTGCCATCATACATGGTTAATACTATGCCTTCTATAACTAAATCAGGATTTAAGCCCTGTTTAACTATTGAAATTGTATTTAAAACCTGATTCAAACCCTCCAATGCATAATATTCACACTGTATGGGTATAATTACAGAGCTTGCAGCACTCAAAGCATTTACTGTAATTGTTCCCAGACTCGGGGGACAATCAATCAGTATATAATCGTATTTTTCAATACAATCTGAAAGAAGACTTTTTAAAATCAAGTTCTTATTATCCTGATCTGCAAATTCCACTTCTACGGCAGCTAAATTCATATCCGCCGGAATGAGATCCATGTTTTCAATTACATCCATGAGAATTGCTTCCTCAATTTCGCATTCCCCTGTCAATACACGGTAAATAGTATTATTGACATCTTCTCTTCCTATTCCAAATCCACTTGTAGCATTTCCCTGGGGATCAAAGTCTACTAATAAAACCCTTTGATTTGCCTCAGCAAGCGTAGCTGCCAGATTTATAGCAGTTGTAGTTTTTCCTACTCCACCCTTTTGATTAGTGATTGCAATTATTCTCCCCATATTTCTCCCAATTTAATACCTAGTGATAATTAATCTACTGATTGCCTTGACTTTAAACATAGTTTAAAGCCGCCTACATATATAATATATTATATTTTACATGATTTGTGATTCAAAATGTGAGAATGTTTCACGTGAAACATCAGAATAGTAATTATTATAGAATATAATTTTAGCAACGATATTTTACTTCATTGTACTTACAGTGTCAATTTATGCTGATAATAATATATATCAATTTATTAAATTGTTTATTATTTCAAAAAGAAGACTCAGCGACTGAGTCTTCTTTTTATTAAAACTTATATATGATTAGTAAAATAAAACATCTTTACATGTATAGATCTATAATAATATGAATAATTAGATTTATTAGTATTTGATACTACACTTTTCATATCACTTTATAAAGGAGATTTTGAAGGAGTACCTGCTTTTCTTGGATAATTTTTTCCTGTATTCTTTATCTTCCTAATAAATATTATTGATCTTTCAGATATATCATCTGTTAAAACAAAGTGGATCTGATTTTCTACTTTACCACCTAAAATCTTTATTGCCTTCTCTGCTTGATTTAACTCCTCTTCTATTTTCCCGGACTTGTATGCTATAAAATAACCGTTTAACTTTACAAAAGGCAAATCATATTCTGTAAGTGTCGATAAATTTGCAACTGCCCTAGAAGTAGAAAAATCAAATTTCTCTCTGAACTTTGGATCATGTGCTAAATCCTCTGCTCTTCCATGAACCAATTCTATTTTATCCAGCTTAAGTTCCTTAATCACATCTTCTATAAAATTCAATCTTTTCTTTAATGAATCAGATAAAACAATATTTAAATCAGGGAATAAGATTTTTAAAACCAAACCTGGAAATCCTGCTCCTGTACCTACATCTATCAAAAACTTATCCTTCAAAAATGAGTTATTGATTCTATTTCCTTCTAATTCCATATTGTAAATGCACATAGAATCTATGAAGTGTTTAACAATCACATCATGTTCTTCTGTGATTGCTGTTAAATTCATCACTTTATTTTTTTCTACAAGCATTATATAAAACTTATATAACTGTTCAATCATTAAGTCATTAAGTTCTAAATTAATTTTATTAGCATTCAAAATCAGATCATTTCTAAAACTTTCAGTCATATTAATTTCTCTCCTTTATATAATATATTTCCTATAAAAATTTACTCTTACCTATAATATCCTCCGTAATGTTTCACGTGAAACATTACGGAGGATATTATAGTATAATTTATATTATTTTTCACTTCTATGTTTATAAGATTCAATATAAACCAGCAATACACTTATATCAGCCGGACTGACACCACTGATTCTACTTGCCATTCCAACATTTTCAGGCTTAATTCTTGATAGTTTTTGACGTGCCTCTAAGCGTAGATTCGAAATAGAATTATAATCAATGTCTGAAGGAATCTTCTTATTCTCAAGTTTTTTAAAAGCTTCAACCTGAGACAACTGTCTTTTAATATAACCTTCATATTTTATTTCGATTCCAACCTCTTCTCTGACATTATAAGGTAACTCAGGTCTATCCATATCAATTTCTTTAATTATCTCATAATCAAGTTCAGGTCTTTTTATAAGTTCGGCTAATGAAATACCGGAATTCAATGGATTTGAATTATGTTCTACTAAGAATCTATTTACATAATCACTATTGCCAATAAAAGTATTCTTAAGACGAATAACTTCCTTTTTGATCATTTCAATCTTATTACAAGTATCTTCATATTCGGTATCTGAAACAAGACCTACCTTATGCCCTATTTCACGAAGTCTTATATCAGCATTATCTTGTCTAAGTAATAAACGATATTCCGATCTGCTGGTCATCATACGGTATGGTTCAAAATTCTCTTTGGTAACAAGATCATCTATTAAAACACCTATATAAGCTTGTGATCTATCAAGAATTACAGGATCTTTATCCTTTAATTTCATTGCTGCATTTATACCGGCCATCAATCCCTGAACAGCAGCTTCCTCATAACCAGATGACCCATTAAACTGACCTGCAGCAAATAGACCATCAATATTCATAAACTCAAGATTAGACTTTAGTTGTGTCGCATCAATACAATCATATTCAATTGCATATGCATTTCTTACAATATGGACGTTTTCAAACCCATCCATAGAATGATACATAGCATACTGTACATCTTCCGGCATAGAACTAGACATTCCACTCAGATACATTTCATTAGTATATAATCCTTCGGGTTCGATAAATATTTGATGACGTTCCTTATCAGGAAATTTCATTACCTTATCTTCTATCGAAGGACAGTATCTTGGTCCTACACCCTCAATAGAACCATTAAACATAGGAGATCTGTCTATATTACTTCTTATAATGTCATGTGTCTTTTCATTTGTATAAACAAGCCAGCAATCAACCTGCTCTTTTTGTACAGACTCGAACTTAGTCGAAAATGAGAATGGAATAACCGGAACATCGCCCTTTTGAACCTCAAACTTAGAAAAATCCAAAGTACGTTTATCTACTCGCGCAGGAGTTCCTGTTTTAAATCTGAACATACGTACGCCGTTATTTTTTAAGGAGTCTGTTAAATGCGTTGCAGCTCTTAAACCATTAGGTCCGGTATATTCTATTAAATCTCCAGTTAAACATCTTGAATTTAAGTAAACACCGGTACAAAGAACTACTGCCCCAGCATGATATATTGCTCCGGAAGTAGTTTTTACACCTTTAATTTTCTTAGAGGCATTTCCATCCATGAAATCCTCCGTTAAAATCTCAGATACTTCTGCCTGTCTTATAGTAAGATGAGGCTGATTTTCAAGAGTTCTTCGCATTTCTCTGGTGTAGGACTGTTTATCGGCCTGAGCTCTTAAACTATGAACAGCAGGACCTTTAGACTTATTAAGCATTTTTGACTGGATAAAAGTTTTATCAATATTTTTACCCATCTCTCCGCCCAAAGCATCAAGCTCTCTTACAAGATGACCTTTTGAACTGCCTCCTATATTGGGATTACAGGGCATAAGTGCAATACTATCCACACTGACAGTAAAAATAATAGTATCAAGACCAAGACGCGCACATGCAAGCGCTGCTTCACATCCTGCATGACCGGCACCAACTATAGCAACATCATAAGATTCTTCAACAAAAGCCATATTTTAAACTCCTAAAAACAGACATTATTTACCCATACAAAATTTTGAGAAAATTTCATTAATAAGATCTTCAGAAACTTCTTCACCTAAAATATAACCCAGCTCTTCATATGCAAGCATTAGATCAATAGTATAAAAATCCTCAGACATATCAGCTTTAATTGAATTTAAAACTTCATGAAGAGCTGAATTAGCTTTTATAAGACAATTCTTATGTCTCAAATTGGTTATGATAATCTGATCATTAAAATTTATCTTACTGCTGAAAAACATAGAAGTAATTTCAGATTCAAGCTTATCTATACCATAATTATTCTTTGCGCTGATAGGAATTACAGTCTTATGTGTCAAAGCTTCCAGTTCATTTTGGACAATAACCTGATTCAGATCACTTTTATTTAACAAAACAATCGTATTTTTTTCTTTAATTCTTGAAATAATTCTATAATCCGAATCATCAAGTGGAATTGAAGAATCAACAACATAGATAATCAAATCAGCATTATCAGCTGCATCCAAAGCTCTTTCTACACCAATTTTTTCTACAGTATCGTCAGTTTCTCTAATACCTGCAGTATCAACAATCGTTAAGCTTATACCTTTTAAATTAATATGTTCTTCAAGTGTATCTCTTGTCGTACCTGCAATATCAGTCACTATTGCTCTCTCACTGCCCACAAGTATATTTAATAAGGAAGATTTACCTGCATTCGGTTTTCCCAATATAACAGTTCTTATACCTTCTTTTAACATTTTGCCATCATCAGAAGAAGAAATAAGATAATCAATCTCACCTATAATATCTGTTACATGTTTAAGCAAAACATTTTTAAATCCATCAAGACTGATATGCTCAGGATCATCAAGTGCAGCCTCAATAAAAGCATCATCCTCTAAAATTTGTGATCTGAATTTCTTAATTTTATCAGAGACAGAACCCCTTATCTGATTTACAGAAGCCTTTAAAGCAAAATCGTTCTCTGAACTGATAATATCACCAACTGCTTCAGCTTCTGAAAGATCAATACGACCATTAAGAAAAGCTCTTTTAGTAAACTCACCGGGTTCCGCAAGACGTGCCCCATTCAAAACAGCCACTTCCAGAATCTTCTGCATCATCAAAACCCCGCCGTGGCAGTCGATTTCTACAGTATTCTCCCCTGTAAATGATTTAGGAGCAAGCATGGTCATTACAAGGACTTCATCCAATGGTTCCCCATCTTTATAAACAAATCCATATTTGATTCTATGACTCTCAGAAATATCTACATCATTTCCGCTTTTTGATTTGATAAACTTTGATGCTATATCAACAGCTTCAGAACCACTAATTCTAATAATACCTATACCTGATTCTACTGCAGCTGTTGCAAGTGCACAAATTGTGTCATTTATCATCTTTTTTCTCCATTTAGTCAATTACAACGGTATTTTATTCACATTTAGTAATGTTATAAATTCCATTACTATACTTTTGGAAAGAGTTTATCCACATACTTAAAAACTCAACTAATTCTAATAGTACCGCATATTAATTGCAAGTATTTCATATAGCTCACTAATAATCTTATAAAAAAATAACCCTTAATGCATCAACATTAAGGGTTATCCACAATATTCAGAAAATCTGTCGTTAAATGTGGAAATCTGTTTATTCAGTAATTTCTACATCATTGTTCGCATGTGAATTATTCTGATACTCTCTTCGTGAAGAATCTTTTGAAAAGTTTCTTCTGTCACGTTTTTTCATAAAAATAATCACATGTCTGAATGGCTCCTCACCTTCTGACTTGGTCGTAACGAATCTGTCATTTTGAAGGGCACTGTGTATTATACGTCTCTCATAAGGATTCATAGGTTCAAGAGCAACTGCCTTACGTGTTCTTCTTACCTTATAAGCGATATTTCTGGCAAGGTTTCTTAAAGTAGCTTCACGTCTTGAACGGTAATCTTCTGTATCAAGCTTAATACGAATATAATCTTCTTTGTGATTCTTGTTCACAACAAGTGAAGTAAGGTACTGAAGAGAATCAAGAGTCTGACCTCTTTTTCCTATAAGCACACCCATATCAGAACCTACAAGATTAATCAATAGTTCATTTGTATCATGATCAAATTCAGATTTGGTTTCAACAACCATATTCATACCGCTTAATACATTGGTAATGAACTGTTCAGCATCATGAATTGCATTTTCAGCATCTTCATTTGAAATAGGCTTAATTTCATGCTGATACTTTGTATCATCCTTTATTTCATCATTAGAGTTTGAATTAATATCTCTGCTAATCTGTTTATCCTGCTTACGAATCTTCTTTTCTCTGTCATTTCGTATATGTTTATCTTTCTTGTCAGTTGACGAAGAATTATTCTTAGAGGATAAATCCTTTTCTTCGAAAGAACTTTTATCATCTTTCTTATCAGTTGATGATTTTAAATTACTATTTTCAGTCTTCTTACCGGAGTTAGCTGCAACTGAACCTGTTTTAGCCTTAATTTTATCAATATCAGCTTCAAGTTTCTTAATTTCATTCTCAGAAGATGATTCTTTAATAGAAGCTTCAATCAACCAGGGCTTGGCACCAATACCAAATAAACCGGATTTACCTTCTGCTATAACACGATAATTCAGTCTGTCAGAGGTGATACCAAGCTGAATCAAGGCCTTGGTAATAGCTTCATCTTTAGTTTTTGCTGAAACTCTAATATTATCCATAATCTACCTCTTTACTTGTTCTTCTTTTCTGTTTTTTCATTGTAAAGACGAACCATATTCGCTTTGGAAGCCAAAGAACCCGGAGCAGCATTATTGTTATAATAATCAGTGGATTCCTTTGTTTTTACACTCTGCTTAGCGATTACTTCCATACGATTATTCTCTGTAACCTCTGCTCTTTCCTTTGCAGCTTTTATACGATTTTCAACAGACTTCTCATCAATCGGAGGTAATCCCTTCTTAGCACGCTTTGCATTAGCCTTTGCAAGAGACATTTCTATCATTTCCTTATCAGATATTTTCTTAAAATAACTGTTAAGGAATATCTGCTGTAAAATCATAACTCCGGAAGAAGCACACCAGTATAAACCGATACCTGATGCAAAGGTAAAACAGAACCATACAGACATAAGTGGCATCATAAGATTCATACTCTTCATCATCTGTGCAGACTGATCATTACCTTCTGCCATAGCCTGATTTGTGCTGGACATGAGCTTGGTACTTAGATACTGAAAAACTCCGGCTAAAATAGGAATAATCCAATAAACATTTGGTACAAACCCCATAGAACTTGGTGCTGTAGAAAGGTTAATTCCTAAGAAATTATTGATTTTCTCAGCCTGAGAAGCAGCCAATGCAATCTTATCGGAAGCATCAGGAAATGTAATAGCAAGACTATCCCACTGAGCAGGATTAAGTTTATAAAGAAAATCGATGATCAGATTTGAAATCTGTTCTGCAGTGTATGTTGAATTTTCACCAACACCAAGATTATTCAGCTGTTTTAAAATTGATTCAAGCTTATTACTTGTACCGAAATCAACCAACTTCTGAGCTGCAGATGATCCTCCGATAGCGTTTAATACATTTTCATAAATTGTATAAACAGAAGGAACATAAGCAGGAATATTCATTATGATACGATAAAGTGCAAAAATGATCGGCATCTGAAGTAAAAGAGGTAAACATCCGCTTGTCATGGATGTACCGTACTTTTCATAAAGTGCCTTCATCTCTTCCTGTTGTGCCATCATAGATGCATTATCAGTTTTATTTTTATACTTTTCCTGAATAGCCTTCATCTCTGGCTGCATAAGCTGCATCATTCGAGATGATTTCTGCTGACGAAAACTTGTTGGGAAAAGAATGATTCTCATCACAATAGTAAATATAATGATGGCAAGACCTATATTTCCGATTCCAACATATTCAAGGGAATTATAAATTGTATTCATAATTGCACCAAGAACGCTTACTATCAAATTCCATACAGGACCAAGAATCGGAAGGGCCGATGTATTTTTCGTTAACAATATTAAATTTAAAGTGTCCAAGGATTACCTCCGGTTAAGGAACAGGATCATAACCGCCTTTTGACCAAGGATTACATCTAAGGATGCGCCAGGTGGCCAACAATGTACCTTTAATACAACCATACTTTTTTATTGCCTCAATGGCGTATTGAGAACATGTAGGAGTATACTTACAGTGAGCACCAATATAGGGTGAGATACCTTTTTGATAACATCTAATTAAAAAAATCATCAATTTAGATATCATAACCATCCTTTCACTATTTCTAATCAAATCTAATAAAATAAATATAATAAGAAAATAAACTCAATATTGACTCACTTCAATTCAAAAAATACGATTAATATCGTTTATATCAAGATATGATGCCTGTCTAAAAGATTGTTATATTGCAAATCCAACTGCTTATAATCGCAAAAATTTGCTTTTGAACGAATAACTACGATGATGTCTACACCCTTTTTTATTTTATAGTCATTTAATCTGAAGATCTCTCTCATTTTTCGTGCAAAAGTATGTCTGACTACAGAATTTCCTATCTTCTTTGAACAGGAAATACCTATCCTGTTATATTTAAGGCCATTATCCATAATATACATTACAAGAGCACCTGTGGCATGAGACTTACCATTTTTGTAGGTAATCTGAAAATCCTTATTCTTTTTAACAGAAGGAAAACGCTTCATTTTTCAAACCCCACATTCTTAATTTTAACATGAAAAAAGACCGCTGATAAAAAGCGGTCTCAATCATAATTCACTAATTATTATACTGTTAATGCTGCTCTACCTTTTGCTCTTCTGGCAGCCAGTACCTTTCTTCCGCCTGCTGTAGCCATTCTTGCTCTAAATCCATGAACCTTGGCTCTCTGTCTTGTCTTAGGCTGTAATGTCATCTTTCCCTTATGCATACTGACACCTCCTTTTCTGATAATCTTTCAGGACTCCATTGATTTTTAGTTTTCAATGTTGGACTCCTTAATAGCCCTTAGTCCTGAAGTATCTCCAGATCTAGGGTAAACATCGTTTGTATATTATAAAGAAGGACTTATTTTTCGTCAATGAATTTTTTTGTAATTTTATCAACATTTTTATGCACATTTCCACAGTATAGACATTAATCCACATTATGTGCACAAGTATGTGGATAAGTGGATACATTGTTTATAACAAATCTCTATTTACCGTGTTTTTATGGATAAATACTGTGGAAAACATCATGTGTATTACACTTATCCACACCCAAGATTGAATTTTTATCCACACTCTGTTATACTTTATTTTGTGATTTTATCTTTAAGGAGACCTCACATGAGTCATTTTGAAACCATACGCAACAACTGGGATGAAATTTTACAGATCATCAAAGAAGATCATGATATATTGCAGATATCGTTTGATACATGGTTAAGACCATTGAAAATATTTGACTTCATAAACGGTGAATTGCTGATAATTGTACCTGAAGAAGGATTTATTAAAGTACTGGAAAAAAAATATTCGCTTTTCCTGAAGGTAGCTATCGAGGAAAAGACCAATATTTCCGTAGAGGTTCGCTTCTTTGTAGAAAGTGATGCGCGGGAATACGTTAAGAAGCTTCAGGGCGCCAGAAATGATAAAAGAGACTCCAATATTATATTGGAAGAAACTCTGAAAGAGGCCAATCTTAATGCAGAATATACCTTCGATACATTCGTTGTAGGTTCCAGCAATAATCTCGCACATGCTGCTTCTCTTGCAGTAGCAGAATCTCCGGGTGAAATGTATAACCCGTTATATATCTACGGAGGTGCCGGACTTGGAAAAACCCATCTTATGCATTCAATTGCTCACTTCATATTGAAGAACAATCCGAAAGCTAAGATCCGTTATGTTACATCTGAAACCTTCATGAATGATTTCGTAGATTCAATAAGAAACAAGAACAACATAACTCCGGACGACTTCAGAAACAAATACCGGGAACTGGATGTTCTATTAATAGATGATATTCAGTTTATAGTCGGTAAACCTGGAACACAGGAGGAGTTTTTCCATACATTCAATACCCTGTATGAAACCAAAAAGCAGATAGTAATCGCTTCAGATAAGCCTCCGAAGGACATAGATAACCTGGAAGATCGACTTAGATCCAGATTCGAAGTCGGACTTATAGTAGACATACAGATGCCGGACTTCGAAACACGTATGGCTATTCTTCGTAAAAAAGAAGAACTCATGCATGTAAACATTGACAATGAGATCATCAAATATATAGCTACCAATATTAAATCCAATATCAGGGAACTTGAAGGAGCATTGACAAAAATAGTTGCTTATTCACGACTAAAAGGTCAATCTATAGAGCTTTCACTGGCTGAAGGACTGCTGAAGGATCACATAACACCTGAAGGTCCTAAAGAAATAACACCTGAATTGATCATATCTACAGTAGCTGAGCATTTTGGAATCACTAATTTAGAGATAGCCTCACAGAAAAAAAACAAAGAAATCGTATTTCCAAGGCAGATAGCCATGTATCTCTGCAGAAATATGACCGATGCTCCTCTAAAGAATATAGGAGAATACCTTGGAGGCAGGGATCATACCACTATAATGCACGGTATCGACAAGATATCCACAGAATTACGCACAAATGAACAATTGAAATCCACAATTGAAACATTGCGCAAAAAGATATCTCCGTAGAAATCTTTTTATAAACATTCTGTAAAACTGATATCAACATAGTTATAAAAGTGAAAGAACCCAATGATAGAGCCGTAGAAATGACTTTTTCACATTTCCACATCCCCTATTAGTAATACTAAGAATTATAATTATTAAATAATATAAGAGAGGCCTGATTATGAAATTACAGTTCAAGAAAAATGATCTGACTAATGCTATAAATATTGTTTCAAAAGCCGTACCTTCAAAAACAACCATGTCAATACTGGAATGTATCTTAATGGATTCTTCGAACGGAAAAATCCAGCTTATAGGAAATGATACTGAATTCGGAATTGAGACTGTTTGTGAAGGCACAATAGTAGAACCCGGAAAAGTAGCCCTTGAAACAAAGATTTTTTCAGAAATTATAAGAAGATTACCTGAATCTGATGATATGCAGGTAACAATTGAAACAGATGCAAGAAACAATACAATAATTACATGTGAAAATTCAGTATTTAAAATTGCCGGACGTGATGGTAACGAATTCACAGCACTTCCAAAGATAGATAAGACTCAATCTGTTTCTCTTTCACAATATACTTTGAAGCAGATCATTTCACAGACTATCTTCTCAATTGCTGTCAATGACAACAATAAAAAAATGACGGGTGAACTCTTTGAAATTAAAGATGATAACCTTACAGTAACCTCATTGGACGGACACAGAATCTCCATAAGACAGGTAAAACTCAATCAGTCATATGAATCTGCCAAGGCCATCGTACCTGGAAAAGCATTAAATGAACTTGTAAAGATTCTCAGCGGAGGAATATATGATGAGGTTGTTGTATATTTCTCAAGAAATCATATCATGTTTGAGTTTAATAATACTTTGGTAGTCACAAGACTTATTGACGGAGAATATTTCCACGTAGCTCAGATGTTATCAGAGGATTATGAAACAAAAATCGTTGTAAACAGAAAGAATCTTCTTGATTGTCTGGACAGATCCACAATTTTTGTAAGAGATAACGATAAGCAGCCGCTTGTTCTCAAGATTGAAGAGAATGTAATGGGTCTTAAAATCAATACAGATTTAGGAACTATGGATGCTGAAGTTGCCATCAAGAAGATCGGAAATGATCTTATGATAGGATTCAATCCTAAGTTCTTGGTTGACGCACTCAGAAATATCGAAGACGAGGAAGTATCAATATACATGTCAATTCCACGTTCTCCGTGCTTTATTAGAGATGACGAAAAGACATATAATTATATGATCCTTCCGGTAAATTTTAATTCAGATGCAGTGTAAGTTGTAAATGATAATAGAATCATTAGAACTGAAAAATTTCAGAAATTATCAGTCATTAAAAGTAAAATTAAGCCCAGGGACAAATATTTTTTTCGGAGATAATGCTCAGGGAAAAACAAATGTACTTGAATCCATATTTCTGGCATCTACAGCTAAATCATATCGTTCAGCCAGAGATAAGGATCTTATACAGTTCGGTAACGATGAAGCTCATATCAAGATGGAAGTAAGGAAACGAAGTGTTCCTTACCGTATAGATATGCATCTCAAGAAAAACAAATCTAAGGGAATAGCAATAGATGAGATACCTATACATAGAGCTTCAGAGCTTTTCGGACTGGCAAATATAGTAAGCTTCAGTCCGGAGGATCTTGGACTTATTAAAGACGGACCTGCAGTAAGACGCAGATTTATGGATTTGGAATTATGTCAGCTTGATAAAGTTTATTTATATAATCTGGCAAGATATAATAAAACGTTAAATCAGAGAAATAAGCTTTTAAAAGACATAAAATTCAAACCTTCTCTTATGGATACTTTATCTGTATGGGATGAAGAGCTTATAAAATATGGATCTAAGGTTATCGAAATCAGAAAAGATTTCATTGAAGAGCTTAAAGATATAATCATTGATATCCATCATCAGCTGACAGGCGGTGTTGAGAGATTAAAGATTACTTATGACGCAAATGTTTCAATTGAAAATTTTCAAATTGAACTATTGAGAGTACGGGAATCCGAATTGAAGCAGCAGATAACTTTGGCAGGTCCACATAAAGATGATCTGCTTTTCATGATCGATGATAAAGATATAAGAAAATTCGGTTCTCAAGGCCAGCAGCGAACAGCTGCTTTGGCATTAAAATTAAGCGAGATAGAGCTGGTACGAAAAAAGATAGATGATGATCCGATCCTTTTATTGGATGATGTTTTATCGGAGCTTGACTCCAAGAGACAGAATTATCTTTTGAATTTATTGAGTGATACACAAAATATTATTACTTGTACAGGACTTGATGACTTTGTGAATAATCGTTTTCATATCGATGAATTGTTTCATGTGGTAAATGGTACAGTTACGAATGTAAATGATAAAAACATTATTCCTGTATAGGATTTTATGAGGAAAAATAAATGGCAATTGAAAGAAATGAAAATGAAGATTTGTTAAGAGAAGAAGAGCTCATGAAAGGCTCGTCTGATTATGATGCAAATCAAATTCAGATTCTTGAAGGACTTGAAGCTGTAAGAAAAAGACCCGGTATGTATATCGGATCTACCTCCATCAGAGGACTTCATCACCTGGTTTACGAAATTGTGGATAACTCAGTTGATGAAGCTCTTGCCGGATTTTGTAATAGTATTCTGGTAATCATAAATAAAGATAATTCCATAACAGTAAGAGATGATGGAAGAGGAATACCGGTTGATATACAGAAAAAAGCCGGTAAACCTGCTCTTGAGGTAGTGTTCACAGTATTACATGCAGGTGGAAAGTTCGGTGGTTCAGGATATAAAGTTTCAGGTGGACTTCATGGTGTAGGTGCATCTGTTGTTAATGCTCTTTCAGAACATTTGGAAGTTTCTGTTTTTAAGAACGGAAAAATTTATAACATGAAGTTTGAAAGAGGAAAAGTTATTCAGGATATGACTATCATAGGTGATTGTGATCCTGAAAAGCATGGAACAGAAGTACATTTCCTTCCGGATCCTCAGATTTTTGAAGAAACAGTATACAGTTTTGAAACATTAAAAATAAGATTACGTGAAACTGCATTTTTAACAAAGGCTCTTAAGATAACTTTACGTGATGAAAGAGATGAACAAAAACATGAAAGTATATTCCATTATGAGGGTGGAATAAAGGAATTTGTGACTTATCTGAATAAGGGTAAGGATCCTCTTTATTCTGATGTCATTTATTGTGAAGGTGAGAGAGAGGGTGTTTTTGTTGAGGTTGCAATGCAGCATAATGACTCATACTCTGAAAACACATATACTTTCGTAAACAATATCAATACTCCGGATGGTGGTTCACATTTAACAGGTTTTAAAAATGCACTGACAAAAACATTAAATGATTATGCAAGGGAAAATAAGCTGTTAAAGGATTCCGAGCCAAATCTAAGCGGTGATGACATACGTGAAGGATTAACTACAGTTATTTCAGTAAAAATCGGAGATCCTCAGTTTGAAGGTCAGACAAAACAGAAATTGGGAAATTCTGAGGCACAGGTTGCTGTTCAGGGAATAGTAAGTGAGCAGCTGACATATTTTCTTGAGCAGAATCCTAGTGTTGCAAAGGCAATATGCGAGAAATCAGTATTAGCCCAGCGAGCAAGAGCAGCTGCAAGACGAGCCAGAGATCTTACAAGAAGAAAATCTGCATTGGATGGAGTAGGACTTCCTGGAAAACTTGTAGATTGTAACTCTAAAGATCCAAATGAATGTGAGATCTTTATTGTAGAGGGAGATTCAGCCCTTGGACCTGCAAAGGACGGAAGAAATGTAAATACACAGGCAGTACTTCCGCTTAGAGGTAAGGTCTTAAATGTTCAAAAGGCAAGACTTGATAAGATCTATGCAAATGAAGAAATCAAGGGAATGATCACAGCCTTCGGAACCGGAATAAAAGAAGATTTTGATATTACAAAATTAAGATATAACAAGATAATTATCATGACTGATGCGGATGTCGACGGTGCTCATATTGCAACATTGATGTTGACATTTATATACAATTTTATGCCTGAGCTTATTAAGCAGGGACATGTTTATCTTGCACAGCCACCACTTTTTAATATCACAAAGAATAAAAAGCATTATTATTGTTACTCGGATGAGGAATATCAGAATGTCCTTAAGCAGATAGGTGCTGAAGGTGCAGATGTATCAAGATTCAAGGGACTTGGTGAAATGGATACTGAAGAACTTGCTGAAACAACCATGGATCCTGAGACCAGAACTCTCCTTCGTGTAAATATGGTTGATGATGATAAGGCTGATCTGGATGTAACATTTACAACACTTATGGGTGATCAGGTTGAACCAAGAAGAGAATTCATTGAAGAAAATGCGAAGTATGTAACAAATCTTGATGTATAAAGATAGTTCGAAACTAACTTATATTTTTTATACGTTTTAACAAAGTAATTTGGAGGAAAAAATTTTGGAGCCAAATGTTTTTGATAAGGTCCAGGATGTAGATCTCAAAAAGACTATGGAAAACTCTTATATTGATTATGCCATGAGCGTAATTGTATCAAGAGCTATCCCGGATATTAGAGATGGACTGAAGCCTGTACAGAGAAGAGTTCTTTATTCTTTACAGACTTTGGGAGTAACACCGGATAAGAAAACAAAAAAGTGTGCAACAATCGTAGGTGAATGTATGGGTAAATTCCATCCTCATGGAGATTCATCTATTTACGGAGCACTTGTATATATGGGTCAGCCCTGGTCGATGCGCCATGTTTTGGTGGATAAACAGGGAAACTTTGGTTCTGATGATGGAGATTCTCCGGCTGCCATGCGTTATACTGAGGCAAAAATGTCAAAGCTCGCCGGAGAAATGTTGGCAGGAATCAATAAGGATACTGTTGATTTTATGCCTAACTTTTCAAATGAGTATGATGAACCGGAGGTACTTCCGGCAAAATTTCCAAATTTGATTGTAAACGGAGCAACAGGAATTGCTGTAGGTATGGCAACCAATATTCCTCCGCATAATCTGAGAGAAGTTATAAAGGCAGTGGATCTTATTATCGATAATAAGATAAATGATAGAGAAACCACCATAGAAGAAATCATGCAGGTAATTCCGGGTCCGGATTTTCCGACAGGAGGTATCATACTAGGAAGAAAAGGTATAGAAGAAGCTTATCGCACCGGAAGAGGAAAAATAAAACTCAGAGCCGTATGTGAAATTGAAGCTATGCCAAACGGAAAACATCGTATTGTTGTAAAAGAATTGCCATACGTAGTTTACCGTTCAAGAGTTATAGAAAATATTGCAGAACTAGTAAAAGACAAGAAAATTGACGGAATTACATACATTAATGATGCTTCAGGTAAAGGATCCACTTCAAAGATCAATATCGAGCTTAGAAGAGATGCAAATCCTAATGTGGTATTGAATCAGTTATACAAGCATACACAGTTACAGACAACTTTTGGCGTAATTATGCTTTGTATAGTAAACGGTGAGCCTAAAACATTGAATCTGATGGAGATTTTGGATGAATATCTCAAGCATCAGGTTAATGTTTTCAACAGAAGAACACGATATGATCTGAATAAAGCAGAGGAAAGAGCGCATATTTTAGAGGCTCTTCTTAAAGCTGTGGATCATATAGATGAGATAGTACATACAATAAGAGCTGCAGCTAATACTGAAGAGGCAAAGGCAAATCTTTCCGTAAAGTTTGGATTTGATGAAGTACAGGCTCAGGCTATAGTTGATATGCGATTAAGAGCATTAACAGGACTTGAAAGAGGAAAGCTTAAGGATGAGTATGATGATCTTAAGAGAAAGATCGCATATTACAATGAGCTTTTAAATAATCCTAAAAAGATGCTTGGTGTAATAAAAGATGAAATAGATGTTATAGCCGACAAATACGGTAATGACAGAGTAACAAAATTTGGATTTGATGATTCAATAGATGATGAAGACCTTATACCTGATGACGATACTGTAATTGCAGCAACCAGACTGGGTTACATTAAGCGTATGTCACCTGAGAATTTCAAACAGCAGAACAGAGGTGGCAAGGGCATAAAGGGAATGCAGACTATAAATGATGACATAATTGAAGATTTGTTTATGACAACAAATAAGCATTACATTATGTTCTTCACAAACATGGGACGCTGTTTTAGAATAAAGGCTTACAAGATTCCCGAAGCTTCACGCACATCAAGAGGTACTGCAATGGTAAATCTTCTTCAGCTGGCTCCGGATGAATATGTGACTGCATCTTTTGCAATAAGTGATGATTATGCCGATTCAGATCAGTATTTACTTCTTGCCACCAAAAACGGTACTGTAAAGAAGACACCTATATCTCAGTATTCAAATATCAGAAAATCAGGTTTGATTGCCATAGCTCTCAGGGATGATGATCGTCTTATTGAAGCAAAGCTGATAGATAAAAATGAAGATATCATGATCGGAACACGAAATGGTATGGCTATACGTTTCAACGAGAGTGATGTACGTATAACAGGCAGAAGCTCTTTTGGTGTACGAGGGATCAGTTTATCCGATGATGATGTTGTAGTTGGTATGCAAAAAATCAGTCAGGGAGATTTTGTGCTTGTGGTATCCGAGAAGGGTATGGGAAAGCTGACAAGTGTTTCTGAATTTAAGCTGCAAAAAAGAGGTGGTAAGGGTCTTATTTGTTATAAGATAACTGAAAAGACAGGAAATCTCGTTGGATTCAAGCTGACAGATAAATCCAGAGAAATAATGCTTATTACGAATGAGGGTGTAATCATAAGAATGTCTCTTAAGGATGCAAAGGACATAGGTAGAAATACATCTGGAGTTAAGTTCATGAATATAGAGGCGGATTCCAATGTTGTAATTGCATCTATAGCGAAGGTAAGAGAATCTACTACAGAAGCTGATATGCAAAGGGAAATTGAAGAGTCTGAGATTGGAAATCAGGAAGAAGATGAAAATAATTGATTCTAAATGATTAAAATCTTAAAGTTAAAGGGGCATACATTAGTATGCCCCTTTTATTGTACTGAAAATTTTTTGATTTTAGCAAATAATAGATGTAAAGAAGTATTGACATAAATTAAAAAGATTGTTAATATACTAAGGCACCTCAAAAAGCGGTGTAAAACGAATCCCAAAGACATAAAACCTTGGTAGGGAACGTTTAAAAGTCAATTATTGACTATAAGAAGGAGTAGTACTCAAGAGGCCGAAGAGGCGCCCCTGCTAAGGGTGTAGGTCGGATAAAACCGGCGCGAGGGTTCAAATCCCTCCTGCTCCGTTTTAACTTTAAAAAAGTTAAAAATGTGTTTGACAAATGAAAAGCAGTTTGCTAGTATAATCGAGCTGCAAAAAACACAGCAACGAACCTTGAAAATCAAAGATCGATTAATACACAGACCCTGAAGATTCTAAGAATTAGATTTTCAGAAACGATGCAAATCGTAAGCGAATTTATTCGCAGTAAAGAATAACGGACAGAACAAAAGCCAAGCTTAAGTTTTGAACGGGAAGAACTTAAAGAGCTGTAAGCTCTTAACATTTTAAGATGAGAGTTCGATCCTGGCTCAGGATGAACGCTGGCGGCGTGCCTAACACATGCAAGTCGAACGAGCGAGGTATGAAACCTAGTGATTACCGAGCGAGTGGCGGACGGGTGAGTAACGCGTGGGTAACCTGCCTTACAGAGGGGG
>NZ_JNKO01000020.1 GCF_000702885.1 Oribacterium sp. P6A1
TGTCGGTGGTGATGTAACCGGTAACGGAGGTATCTACGCGTCTGGATCCGGTAAAACGGATATAACCGTTGGCGGAAGTGTAGTTCAGGAAAGCCAAAAGAGTGAAACACAGTTAACTGGATCTGAAAGTTCTTCCGGAGGAATCGCAATAACTCTTTCAGATGGCGAACACGAAGGTTCAGAAACTGCGGATGTTACAGTAATGGTTGCCGAAAACGTAATCGCTGATACGACAGCTGTAAACATCACTAAGAACAGCGAAGAAAGCGATATCCGTCTTGAAGTAGATGGAACCATCTCCGGTGGAAAACACAATATCGTTCTTTCTGAAAAGAGCAGTTTAGATAATCTTGATATCACCGTTTGGCGTGTTGATACATCAGATGGAAAGAATGTTGTAGAGACATTAACATATCCCACCTCTGAACAGGAAGAGACTAAGCCTAAATATACAGCAAACCTTGAGGCTGAAAAGATGATTAACTACATCATCAAGGTAGATGATGTACAGACTCCGGGCGGAAATCTGGGAATTGCAGGCGCTTCAGCCGGTGGAGTATATACCGCTCAGCAGAATGATACTGTTTATCTCGAGGTAACCATCCCTGATGGTTATACCATTGACGGTTTCTACAATGTTGATGGTGCTGCAGATGTAACTGTCATCTCCGGTGATGGTAAGTACTATCTCAACGTTCCTCGTGGCGGCGGTGTATTTGTCGGTGTTAAGATGAAGAAAATTGAATCCACAGCTACTCTTGATAATACCGCTTCCGCTTCCACATCGTACAGCACATACGGAAGTGGTGACCATAGAAAGTCCGAATCCAACGATCAGAATTGGACAGTAGGAAACAATCCTAATGATAATTCAGGCAACAGAACCACTCTTCCGCCTGAATTCACAGGATTACAGATTCATGCAATGACTATGGGCGGGGACGCTGTTCAGAATTTAAGTGATGTTCTTACCTTCATAGATCCCCTGGCAGCACTCAACAACTTTATGGATAAGGGAATACCTACTCAGGGAACTCAGAATGTTATCGGTGCCGGTATCGTGAATTTCAACAATTTGTTTATAGCATCCCTTACTGATACCGTAGACGTTCCTGTAACAGCAAATGTTAAGGCAAATCAGTCCTACACTGTATTATTCAGTGATGGAACAAGCATCGTCGTTCCATGTATCATGGATGGCCTTCTTACCATTCCGTTCAATAAAAATGCAGCGGGTCTCACATACATGATTTACGGAACTGATATGAATCCTGGAGCATTTGTAGGTTTGACTACATCTGACTGGACTCCGTAAATGTCACTCAAAAGCTCATTTGTGCAAGCACAGGCGGACTTTTGTTTTATGACACTGTTATCTCATATTGTAAACTTCATTTCCGGGAATCATCGGGTATTTCTTTGCCTGGGCCATCTCACTGACAGTTACCAGCTGAAATCCCTTTTCTATCAGAGCGGGAATCAGCCGCTCTGCAGCATCTGCAGTTTCGGAGTAGGTATCGTGCATAAGAACGATGTCTCCATCCTGAGCCTTCTCCATAACAACATTGAAGGTATTGTCAGCATCCTTTGTGGAATAGTCCAAAGGATCTATAGACCAGATTATCATCGGAAGACCAAGGTTCCCAACAGCAGAAGCTATCTCTCCGGATCTGTTTCCTCCGGGTGGTCTGAAAACAGTCGGCGCCACTTTGACAGTCTCCTCCACCATGTAGTCACACTTCCGGATCACAGACCTTATGTTCTCCACAGGAATGGAATCAAGATAATCGTGGGTGTAGGTATGATTTCCCAGTTCACAGCCAAGCTCTACCATCCTCTTTACACATTCGTTGTTATCCCCTACAACGCGGCTTCCCTGCATAAAAAATGTAGCATGACCTCCATACTGCTGAAGACAATCCAGAATACGGTTAGTTACCTCGGCCTTTGGTCCGTCATCAAAAGTCAGGGCTATCATAGGCTTTTCCGGATCTATATGACTAAGATCCAAATCCGCTCCCAAAAACTGATTGTTCATGGCGATATAGTCATCAGGTATAAGGTACTTCTTTAAAACATAACATGTCTGTCCGTTGGCGCTGAACTGATCCCATCCTTCGATGTTTCTCTCAACAGATACCGGAGCATTTTCTTCAAGGACTCCTACAACAGCCGAATCACTTTCTGAGTCAACATGCATATTCACAGCCGTAAGAGCTCTTGCCGTGTACGGATACGGGAATTTTGACCTCTCGATTTTTCCGGATGACGAAGCTGCTGTGTTACTTTCGATTTTTATTTCAACAGACTCCTGCTCTCCGGTAGTTTCAACAGCCTCCACCCCTGAAGTCTCATTCTCCGTCTCAGGCACCGCTATGGCTCCGCATGCCGAAATCCCCAAAAATACTGCCCCCATCAAAGGAAGCATAAAAACTTTACTTACTCTTTTCATACCCTTCCACTCTTTTCTTTACTCTACTATATAAACTCTGTCCCCAAACTGCATGATGTCGTAAATTTCCTTGTTCCATTCGTTAAAGACACCGATACAGCCCCTCGTCGCATCCATCAGTTCACCGTTTCCGTGTACTTCTATAGCACCGCCTAAACGCGTACGTGCCGTTGGTTTACCAAGATTCCGACTGGTCTGTATCAGCTGTTCAGCAGTGCCCTTATCTATGAGCCCCGTCTTAAGTCCCCTCTTTGCATCCTCTATATTCGGATAATTAAGATACAGCTCCTCTTTCAATGAATCCGAAACCTTCTTATCGCAAATGTAAAAATATCCTACAGGAGTTTTGTAATCCCCCTGCCTTTTTTTATCTCCCTCAGCAGCACCGGAGGTTACCATATATGATTTGGTCATCACCCCATTCACCCATAATTCCATGTAATGGGAGGACTTGTCATAAGCCAGTGCCCTTCTTCCATGACTTGCGTATTTCATGAAAGTCTTGTTTATATTGTTGTCCTCCGGATTCAGCTTTATACCGTCAATGTCTACATAAGCGCTTCTGTCGGGAACCAGTCTGTCTCTCACCATCTCCCCGTTTTCATCAAAATACCTTTCGAATCCGTCAGGGCAGATCATGAAACTGTTTTTAATTCCATTTTTTGTGGCAATTTCCTGAGCCTCTATCATTCCCTCCGCATGCTCCGGATTGGAAACCGGATGATATCTCCTGGCTGCCTTTTCTGCTTCATTGGTTATTCCGCTTAAATCTGCCGTGGCATCCAACTCCGCATCGTCATATTCCTCACCATATACAACTCTGCCCGGTCCGCTTCCCACAACTGAGAGCATGATCATAAACCCTAGCCCAAGTGCCTTCACTCTCCGGGCCGGAAACGAACCCCATCTGTTTTTTTCTTTCCGCTTAAGGCATAAGCATGAATCCACTGTCATCAGTCCTGTCCGTTCCCCCCGAGTATAGTCTTTAAATTGCCGTAATACTTCTCAACATATCTTAAAATCTCATCTGCATTATCACCGCTCCTGATCATGGTAATGTATCCCTGCAGGGACTCTGCCTTTGATTTTAAGACCTCTGACCTTTCATCGACAAAAATACGGCTTTCGTACTTACTGTTTCGGGCATCCTGCATGAGATTGCAAGCGGCACTGTTTCCATCCAGGGCTATCATCACCGACTGTCGGCGCTTGAAGATCTCATAGGCAAAGCTCTTATAGGTTCCCAGAGGAGAAGACTCTATAGACACTCTTATGCCGGTCTCTGTTTCTCTCAGCTTATGGAGCTCGCTCTCCGTAATGGACGCCGGAACAAATGTAAATACCCTGAACTTATTTCTTGACTTATCAAGAACATACTTTTCATATCCGCTTATGGACGGACCGATGACAAAGAACATCTTTTCCGGATCAGCCTTACTGATCAGGTCATCAAGCATTTTACATTCCTGTTCACATATCTCTGTGACATGCTGAGCATTATTAAAGCTGCCTCCTGCAATAACCACAGGAATAGCATCCAAAGGAAGCTCCTTTATTCTGTCACTGAGCTCAACGGAACTGTCATACTGTCTTTCTCCACCATCAAGATCGATAAAGTCATCCGCTTTTTCGCGTATCCGCTTCTCAAGAAACTCCTTTACCGACATGCCTCCGCACCTGTCATAGAAGTTCTGGATCTTATCATTAAACTCTCTCATGGACTCAGCAATCACACAGTCATCTGCCAGTCTCATCTTTAGAAGCTCCTCATAACTTAAATCCAGCATCCTCTCAAGAGACAACTGCTCATCTATAGAATCTGTTCCGTAGAGAGCACCGCCATCTGTACCCTGGACACAGGATATACCCGTCTTAAGATACTGCTTAAGGGGATGCATATCAAGCCTTGACAGATTGTTCAGTCTTACATTCGATGTTATCTGGAACTCAAGCACAACTCCCAAAGTGCGAATCTTCCTAAGGAGCTTCTGGCCCTTTTCGGTATTAAGATCCGCTGTATAAAGACCATGACCTATTCTCATGTGGGGGAATTTCTGACCTTCATCAAGAGCTTCCTCTACACAGCTGATACTATTGTAGACATTATCGGGAAGAGAATCATTCTCACCGGCATGTATACGTACCACATATGACGGTATATACTTTGCGATATCAACTACGGCAGCAATAACCGATTTTAATTCCAGTATGTCATTTATCTCTTCACCTACAAAATCACTTCCGGCCACATACGGATCTATAGCTACAGCCTTCAGCACCTGCAGATTCTCTGTGAAATAGTTGCCATGTGCCACCTGATCCTTTACTATCGTGAGTGGTATACGCCTGAGAGCGGCCAGGAATCTTATGGTCACTCCGGTTTCTCTGGTAATCTTCGGCATAACATCATGTATCTGCTGTAGGGTTTCCGCAGCCTCAGTTTTCTTTACCAGGGCAGTATCTGACATCTCAGCGTAGGTAATGCCATTATGCTGATAGTTTCTGGCCACCCACAGAAGTCCGTCCTGAAACAGAGTGTTGTCTGCATAGTCGGGATTTCTTCTGTCGAGATCCATCTGCTTAAGTGCATTCACTATATCCTTATCCGGGATCTCTTCAATGTTTTCTATTTTGATTTTTTCCTTTGCGGCTGTTCCTTTTGTAAATACATATCTGTAAATGTATACCTTCTCAAGATTTGTGAAAACAGCCTGCCCATCCTTCATGACAGCAAGGGAAGCCCGGATCCTCGGAATATTGTATCTGCTTCCGGAAATATTATGGAGAATCAGATCTGCAAAATTGATCTCAGTATTGTCATCTATCCGGCGGTCAAGATACTTTCCTTTTAAGCCGCTGTTTTTAAAGCCTTCAGCCACCTCTGCTCTCTGCTTTTCAAGAGCCTCCCTCTGTTCGGGAGTAATCTTTAATCCAAGCTTTTTTATATAGTAGTATGGATATCTGATCTGATGATGTATTCCCAGTGCAATAAGCACATCAGGGCTCAAATTTGCGCTTCTGTGCGTATGTAAGTCTGAGTGAAACTTGACTTCTTCCTTTATATAAGTCTTAACCAGGGTCTTGTTTATATCCAAAAGATAGTCCTTGGTCTGGCTCATCAGAGTCTTTGCTATGGCAGGAATATATGCCTTTCTTTCGATGGTGCCGTCGGGATAGATATTGGCAACCTTGGTATTACCTAGCCTCAAAATATAAACCTTACGGTTCTCTCCGTTGAAATAACAAGGTACGCTTCCAACAATCACCTTAAGGCCCTCTGCATTAAAACTAATGGGAAGATCGCAAACCTTGGCAAGATTTGTTATCAGATTTCCTGTGCCATGATTGGGTGTCTCTAAAATATAGGACATACCGTGCTCACTCTGATTCAGAGTGACTATCACATCCTTTTCCTTGTCCAGATAAAACTTTCCAAAATATGTCATATACACATCCTTTATCTGTGTTGGACTTAATTAAGTCCTGCCTAAAGTGCCAATTCGTCCAGAGTCTTTCCGTATGAAGGTATGAACTCCTGAAGAAAATCTCTAACCTCAGGATACTTCTCCTTCATCTCCTCCAGTGATTTCAATGTTGATTCTTTTGCAGTACAGAACTCCCGGTTTCCTGAATTCTCCTCTTCGATGCACTTGATCAATGCTGAGATCTTGTCCGCAGCCTTTATGAGCTTACGCATATAAATCTCATTTTCATCAGTCTTACTGCCATTAAAAATATCTTCAAATTCAGGTCTCAGATCCTCCGGAAGTCTTTCAAGAAGGCTGTTCTCCGCTATATGTTCCAGTGATTTATAGGCTCCGGTTATTTCATTATTGAAATATTTAACCGGTGTCGGCATATCTCCAGTTATGATCTCAGAGGCATCATGATATATTCCTATAAGAGCAGCTTTCTCACCATCCAGTTTTCTGCCATATCTGACATTTCCTATTATACACAGTGCATGAGCTATCATGGCAACTTCTACTGCATGTTCACTAAGATTCTCAGGCCTTGAATTCCTCATAAGGGCCCATCGCTCTATATACTTCATTCTTGAAATAGTTGCAAAAAATGTATATCTGTTCATAAATCTCCTCAGTCATGACACTTATATCTCATATTCCTTTTTCATATTGCTGATTTTCGGCAGTTAATAATATTTCTTTTATTATCTGTCGAAGAAATATATAAATTACCCATTATCAAAAGCAAAAATAAACAATATTTTAATATATTAAAATATTTATAAAATGTTACTTATTTCTTACCGTAATTGCCTATTGTCCTGTCTTTTCTTCAATGAAAGGAGATACGTTATGTGTGCAGAAGAACGTAACCGGATTTATAAAAAATGGAAAGATGAATATCATTCCCGTATGGAAAGACAAACTCAATTTCAAAGAATCCATAAATCTTTTCTTTACACTTATGCCTTTATTCTCATATTTATGATAGGCGCTGTCTTGATCTCCGGTGAATACGCAAAGTTCAGTTTTGATGAGGCTGTTTCTGTTTATCAGATATTCATTTATTCATGTCCGGCCTTTATACTTGTTTTAGCCGTATATGAACTCATCCTTTACAGACTTACTCCAGATCCGAACATGATTGAGATCGATGATTATTACGTTTTTCTTTCACACGATGAATATACCAACCTCACTAAGGTCATGGCAATATCTAAAAATGAGCACTACAATGTAAAAGACATTCTTGCAAGCGATACTATCAAGGATAAATGCATTATCATCGGAAGCTGTAACCTTTCATAAACCATCAGGCACTTTCATCACATTTATTGCGATTGAAAGTGCCTGAACTCTATGACCATTAAAGTGCCAGCTTTTTAGCCTTTCTGTTTCTGATAGTCTCAACTATATTTAACTTTTTCTTCTCATCTTTAGGCATAACTTTTCCGTCCCAGGCATTAAATATCTCCATCATCTTTCCGGTAAGCTGTCCTATAGTAAGCTGTGAAGCCTGATCAATATACTCTGCAAGCTCCTCATCAGCCGTCATCTTATCTATCTGCCACTCTGCATCTCCGATGGTTTCAAACCCGTCAGCCATAGGATTCTTATCCTTATCAATGATGGCAAATGTCTCTCCATCACCTGCGACAACATAATAGATACCGTGTTTTATACCGACAATACCATTTTTATATTCTTTTAATTTTGCCATTTCATCCTTTCCAGTCCCACATGGTTGGCTTTTGTGCTATACCCTCGTAATCATTTACCAGACTTGCCAACAAACGCTTATAGGTTGTTGTCTTTGTATCTTCCGGTGTAGCCTTAATCCAATCAAAATAATGTGTCATATAGTCTGTCGCCCACATATCATACGCATCAAATTGTATCTGTTTTGGCTCAAGATTCTTTATGCACGCATGATAGAGATGATCGATCTGGTCTTCATTGAAATCCTTATACAAAGCCATATAGAACACAGGGTATACCGTTTCATCTGCCCTTTGTTCCGCCAGCTCTTCGGCATTGGCAGCTTCAACGATGACTTCCTCGGCTCTGATCTCTTCCTCTTTTTCCCTCTGCATCTGATCCTGCATGAAGAAGGACTCTTCCAAAGTCATCTGATGTGGTTCCATATCATCCACAATATTATCAAAGTTTCCGTTGTACTCTGAATCCAGCATACTTTGGGTTTCTTTCAACTCTCCGCTGGTCTTTGGCAGCATAAGAAACTTTATGCGAACGGGTCTTCTGTACTTCTTACCCATTGCATCTGTTTTCAATGCCTCGTAGTTTATCTTGATATCTGTATAATGATTAATCTCTTCCCTTGCAGGTGCAAGAACATCCCGTTCAAAAAATGAAAACTTCAGCCAACTCTTTGGAATCTTTGCAACATTCTTTCCCTTTTTGTTAGGATCAGGTTCCCAGTCGGCTATCTTTCTCATGAAATCATTGTCTGTACCGGTGCCAAGCTCAAATGTCCAGGTTTTATTATTAAACTGATATGATCTTAGAAGATCAAAAATTCTGGGGGAATACTTATGAGTCATAAGAGAAGTCTCTTCCAGACGGGGAGCGATATAATACTTCTCCTTATCGGTCATAAGGTTATAAAGAAACGGGAACATATCCTCATGAAACTTTATCTCCACATCCCCGCTGCCCGGATCCATATGTACAACATTCAGCCAGTGAACCATGGCTTCTTTTCCGCTTTCCAGTGTTATCCACCATGTCTTCTGTCCGATATCGTTTAATATGGCTTTTGTATTTGTATAACTCAATTTATTGGCCGAAGCACTTCTGTGAATTATCTGCTGAAACTCGCTGCAGTTAAATGTATATACCGTATTGATATCATCCGTCGGCTTAATCTTTGATATCAGGTAGTTTACAGCTTTACTTTCCACCAGAGAGAGGGAAAATTTTCCTTCCTGAACCATCTTCGTACTTTTGGCAACCTGTTGCTTACGAGCTTTTTCTATACCATGACTCATAAAAATAAAAACTCCTGTATTTAAAAGTTGAGTTAATCTACGGTACTTTCTGATTTCATATTCCAACCACTCCTGTGACAGTACAATCTGAAGGGAATAATTGAGTGATTATACGGATAATTATCTCCTACGCTATATACTGTGCTTCTTTCAGAAGTCTGCCACAAACTCTCAGTCTCTGAAATCATAATAATACCTTTTTTATAAAACAGCTACCGTATTTCCACTCAACTTTGACGTATTTTCTCTCAACTTAAGCTTAAAATCAACCTTACCAATCTAAAGGTTGAATAAATTTACGGTCATATTCTAGCACCACCCGTACAATTACTCAACCTTCATTTGAAACTATTAATTATAAAAAGCCGTACGATCACTCAACTTACCACACATTTTGTCGTATATTTACTCAACTTTCAAGCTGAATAGGCCTATAAAACCCACGTATTTTCGCCATTTTTTCTGTGGTTCTCTCCTCCGTAAAATTAGTCAACCTTCAGCATGGATCTGACTGTTTTTATTTAATTTATTACCGTAAAATGCCTGCTATATTCCGTATATTTTCTTTATACTCCGTACATTCTCTCAACTTTCAGACTGCATTAAGCTGTAAAACCCACGTATTTTAGCCATCTTTATTTGTATTCCATTACTCCGTAAAATTAATCAACTTTCAGTAAATATACTTAGGACTCTGCTTCAGAAATTACCGCACGAACTCTCAATTTTCCGTATTGATACTCGATTTACCGTAAAAAAACTCAACTTTAGTGCCTGATACAGTCTTTTCTCAACATAAACTAACATGATATGTATGTCTAAAGTCGCTAAAGCACCGTATCTCAAAGGACTTCCCCTGAATGAATGTTCCTTTTCATCAGGTATGATGTTCACGTTCCTGTTATATTCCGTAGGATTACTCAACTTAGTACGCATTTTCACGTATAACCACTCAACATTCCGTATAATTTTTCAACTTTTACCGGTCAGAATCAATATACACCGTATATTACCTCAACTTTCCCGTATATATACTCTCCCCGCCCCGTATGTTGACTCAATTTATTCCGTATACCAACTCAATTTTCAACGTATAACTGCTCAACTTTGATGGGTTTTCTTCTATAAGATTATAAAATAAATAAAATATATATATATTAATATAATCTACTACTACAATAATCTCTGTCGAAGTTGAGTGATTATACGGTTCTTTTGAAGTCAGTATAAATAATAAAAAAAACCGGATGAATGTTTAATTCATCCGGAATCTTTTTACAAAAATCATAAGCTTACTGATTTTCGTCTATAAGAGCTTTAAGATCATCGATTATAGCTTTAATTTTCTGAATATCATTTTTGGTGAACTGATATCCTCGTTTTTCTTTACGTTTTCCCAGTTTAACAACAGTATCATTTAGCTTGGATAACATTTCATTAACTGCAATGGGGGCGGAAATTCCTATATTTTTATTAATCTGTTCAGCATCAGCTTCTTTGGCATCTTTAAGAATCTTCTGTAACTTTTCAGATCTTTCTCTTGCTCTTCTGAGCTGTGCCTGGGTATTAATCAATTCCTGTGAAGCATTTTCATTTGTCTCAGATTCTTCATGAACCAGAGATTCAAGTTCGATAGTCTTATTTTTAAGACGGGTAATTTCAGCTTCCTGTTCTTTTAATTTCAGTTCATTTTCTTTTAAACGTTCCTCTGCCAGCTTTTGTGCCTTCTGATTCTCTTCATCCTGAAATTTAAGCTGCTGATATTCGTCTTCAGTAATAGTTTCATTATGTTCGTTTATATAGTTAAGAATATATGTTTGTACTTCAATGCTTCTTGAAGCATACTGATTTGCCTGGTTAATGGTTATTTTCTCTTCATCAAGCAGGTTTTGTAATCCAACTATAAGATTTTTATTTATGGAATCGTACTTACGTATCTGTCTTGAAGAAATAGAAAGCTTGTCCGCTATTCTGTCGTACAGTTTTTTCTCAACACCGCGTTTTTGAAGCAGTTCCATCAATCTGGCCACACGTTTTCTCATGTCTCCGGGGTGAGATGCTTCAGAAACTGCATCATAGTTCATGAGTAAATTAAGCTCTTCAAGCTCTGTCCATGGAATATCATCTCTTAAGATTAGTGCAGGAACCTTTCGATGCATAAAAGATGCATCCTTTTCAAGAATCATTCCAAAAGCAGCATATCTTCTGTGGCCGGATATAATTACATAATTACCTGTAGGACTACCTGTACGTGATTCTCCACCATCAAATTCACGGGCGATTACAATAGCTGACTGAAATCCGTTTCTTTTTATATTCTCGGCAAATACATCTATATCGGTATCATCTATATCTCTGTTATCCGGAAAAGGAATAAGTTTTTCATATTGGATCATTTCGATTTTTGATCCATTTCCGAGATCCAGGCTTACTGTATCAAGTTTTTTTTGCAAACTTTGCAGATTTATGGGTTTATTGCTGAAACCTAAAGGTGCAGGCTCTTTTTTTGATGCCATTATGTCATCCATCCTTTTTTATATTTATTTATCTGATATCCATTTCAAATCTTGTTCTTGTATTAGAGTACTCACGTAACAGCTTTTTATAATCGTCAAGATCGATAAGTGATAACTGCTGTGCTACATTGATATAATCTGTACCGGCATTTGATTTCTTATCATAGAAATATACCGGCATATATCTTGAAAGGGATTCAGCTATGTTGTTGTCATCTCTGATTACTGATTTTAATGCTATATTCTGGAACATAGAATCATAGGCAGTATACTTCTGTTTTACCAGAGTTGTTCTCGGCTTTACATGAGCCAGTAATACACCTATTATCTGTAATTCGCTGTTATAGTCCTGTTGTATTCTGTAATAATCTTCAAGTACGTCTGAAATTCCGTCGTAAGAGAAATTTGCTGAATCAACAGGAATCAGGACATAATCAGATGCTATGAGGGACATGTCGGAGAAACTGTCTGAAGCAGGATTATTGTCTATAATGATGGTGTCATAGTTTTCTTTGATTTTATCCAGTACATCCTTAAGGCGATAAAGATCCTTCTCCTGATATCCGTTACTGTAAAAGTACTGGTCAGGTCTCTTAACATGTTTATTATTTGGCAAAACATCTACACCGAATTCTGAATGTACCAAAACTTCATCTATAGTTGCCGATCCAAAGAGAAGATCGGTTATATCCGGATTTTCCTCGTTAAATGCTCTGTATACTTGACTTGAGTTTCCCTGACAGTCCATGTCAACTATAAGTGATCTTTTTCCTACGAGAGTAGGAATACATGCGAGCTCAACACAGCTTGTTGTTTTACCTACACCGCCTTTTTTATTGAATGCACATAATATGCTCATAAATCCTCCGTACAAGTGTTCGATTAAAAAAATGAGATAATTTATTGTACATCATTTTTTTCGTAAATGAAATATTTTATAGTTAATTTTTGTCTTTAATTATTAAGAAGCAGTTGTTTTACTAAGCCTGTCTTATTTGTTAAAGAATAATATTGTATTTCGCCTTAATATAATCCATTTCACTTTTGGTAATTGTCATTTTTTCAAATCTGTATTTTTGTTTAATCTTGGGATATTTATTTCGATCAACTTCCTCCAAAAACATTTCATAAGGTCGTACATATAATTTGCAATCGCCATACAGTGCCTGATAAACCATCATTTTTTCTCCGGTTTCTGTATGAGCTGCTATACCGACAATTTTATATATGTACTCTGATGTGTTTTGATCAACTGTTTCTCTTTTAAAATGTTTTACTATATCTCCACTTTTAAATACTCTGTTTTCTGTATTCATAAATTGCTTCTCCTTAAATGTGTTTCCATTTGAATAATTGTATTTATCTATTTTTATTATTTGAATGTCATAAAATAGATTTATTATAACTATGCGATTTGAGAGTATGTGAGTGGTAATAGTATTTATCACTCACTATTTAGAGACAGCGAATATATTTGTATGCGTGCTGCTGAACACTCATAATATTATATAGTATGGTATTCTGATTAATACCGGTTAAATTATTATAAAAGTGTGAACTCAGTTCAAAAAATCATATAGAGGTAATCTTTTTTTATTGTTTTCCATTAATTGTTTATTTATAGAGTTAATATATAAAAAACAAAATATTTGATATACATTTTTTTCGTAAATTTAGATAGTAAAGGTCCGTGAAACATCTATAAAGCATTCATAAAGAAATAATAAAAACAACACTATCTAGTATCGCGACACACTTGGCTGTACGAGATATGGTGTTTCGGAACAGTGTGAAACATATTTTGGGATTGCGTGAAACATTGGAAAGAGAAGAGGTTAATGTAGGGTATACAAAGAATTGAACCGGGTTCAAATTATTGCGGTATCGGAACATGAATCATAGAATGACGTGAGTTTCAAAAGTTAATATCGAATCGTTCCGAGAGTCTTGGTCTCAAACCTATTTCATAAATAAGACCTATACAAAAATTCAAAGGGAACAGCGTGGCAGTTCATACTGCCACGCTTTAGGTTAAGAAGACTAAAATTTATAGTCAGAGGTTCGTAACTTGTTTAGATAAAACTAAGAGTTCACAGCACGTCTGAATGATTTTTCTGTACTGCGGGAAGCTTTAGTTCCATTGATTAAAGAAAATGATCTGCGTATCCTTTTGCGGCGGATTCTTTCGGCAGGAGAGGACTTAAACGTAAAAAGAGAAACTATGGCATCAACAATGTAATAGCCCAAAGTGACAATAGCAGTTACAAGAATAAAATTCATGATAATAATGTCCATGCTGCCCTCCCCGATATTAATACTAATGATTAAAAATAAATTCGACATTAATAAACTATAAATAAGCGATTTATGAATTATGTATAAAATATGATGAAAAAAGAAAGAAATGTAATAAATCTGTAAAACCAACTCTATTTTAAGGTTTAACTATATTTAAATAAAGATTATACGAAGCAAAAATATAATAAAAAACTGAATTTGTACGAGTTGCACAATATAAAACCAAAAAATTGTGCAAATTTAAAAACACTATTGACACAAACCGAGCTGGCATGATAGAGTTCACCACCGTTACAGGCGAAAGGATATCGCTTGTAGAGTTAAATGATTATTTTGAACTGAGTTCCAAAAAGGAGTTAGGAATGAAATCATTAATTCAATTTCTTTCGGATTTTACAAAGTGTGTAAGATTTGCAAATGAATACAGATGGAATGAAGATTATCGTCACTTCATAATTAATGACTGATAATAGATAAAACTGAATTGTAATTGCATATAACAGATAGGAGAAGCCATTCACTCCTTGTCACGCCATAAACCGGCTCTGTTTATATGTAATTGTCATATATTGAGTGCTTCGTTTATAACGTTGTACAGGACGACTGCATTTAGACATTGATACCGTTTTAATCAGGTTTCTGGTGTCGTAAAATTCAATTACTTCCTAAATAAGAAGTTGAATGTAACTGCAGCGTCTAAAGAGTTTGCTTTATACTCATCATCGCACAGTTTACTGATATTAAACAGTGGCCGGATAGTATTGCCAGTATACTTCTCGCTAAATAGTGTATAAGAGCGGAAATTACATAATAATAAAAATTTACAATTAGATCAGACTTTTTGCCAGGAAGTCCGGTTTAATACATTGGTTTCCTTGTATCCCCTTCAATATTCGGAATAACCGTAAAATATTATCTCCTGAAATATAATGTAAATTTTCGTTTTTTTAAAAGGTTCATTATTGAATATTGGTAGTATTGTTTGTGTGATTGATGAGTGATAGAAGCTCTTGAAAAAACCTGATTAAATATAGAATGTTTATAGCAGGATGTGAACTGAGTTCACATCCTGCTTTTTTCATTATAGATAATAATTACTCTTCATGTCTCAATATATATGTAAGCATCTCAACAAGAACCATCATGATTGCCTGTTGATCAAGAGTGAGAATATCACTGTGAGTAGAAGGAATAGAAATAACATGGGAGAAACCAAGTGCTTTTGTTTTTTTTTCGTTATTTGTTATAAGCCATAATTTTTCCGTAAGCTGAGAAATATCATCGATTATGGTTTGATAGGATCGCATGTCATGGAGAACACTGAACACAATAACAGTTGTGTCCTTATCTGTGATTTTTACATAGTGTTCATAAGTAAGGAGGTCGGAAGCAGTCATACAGGTAATTCCAAGATTGGTTAAATTCATAGCGAATTTATCACATACGACTTTATTTCTGTATCGCCCGAGAGCGAGTATTTTTTTAGAAGAACGTATTTCATCAGCAAGCTCCTGTAGAGAATCATTACATGATTCCGGAATGGAAAGAATAGCTTCTGAATAAGCATTGGCAATCTTGGAAACAGGATGATCCGGAACTGAATTCTTATCTTTAGATCTAAGCCATGCATCCATCTCAAATTTGAATTCTTTATATCCGTTAAAACCTAAACGTTTACAAAATCTAAGCATGGCAGAAGTAGATACACCGGCGAGACTTGCAATCTGAGTTATGGTATAGGTGTGTACAAGGTCAGGATTTTTAGATATTAAATGATACAATTTTCGTTCATTAGAAGTGTAAGAGTTCTTAAATTGATCCAATGTTTCTATAATATTCATCATTTGACCTCATTAATTATTAACAAACACTAAAGTCGTGAATAATATAACAAAAAAGCGTTGCAATATCTACATCTCGATGATAATATTCTCACATGTAATCAGTATTGTTCGACAATATTGTCTAACAAGATTCGACGAGAGGAATGAAAAGTATGAAAAAGACAAACATTGGAAGAAAAGTAACTTCCGTTGTGTTAGTTGGTACTATGGCTGCAACAGCACTTGCAGGCTGCGGAAGCACTAACACAGCTCCTGCAACAACAGCCGCAGCTACAGAGGCTGCAGCACCTGAGACAACACCGGCTGCAGAACAGCCAGCAGAGGGCGGAGTATCCGGAACATTTTCAGGAGAAGCAGTTGGACAGGGTGGTGCAAGTAAGCCTGTTAAGGTTGAAATCACACTTGATGCCGGAAAGATCACAGATGTAAAGATCGAAGGTGAAGGTGAGACTCCCGGTATCGGAAGCAAGGCTATAGAGGAGTTCCCTGCAAAGATGATCGCAGGAAATACCATTCAGGTTGATGCTATTTCAGGCGCAACAATCACATCAAAGGCTATCGTTGAGGCAGCTACAGCAGCTCTTGCTGAGGCAGGACTCAAGCCTGAAGATCTTGAGTCTGTAGAGGTTGAGGCAGCTGCAGCTCAGGCAGAGGATATGTCTATCGATACAGATATCGTTGTTGTAGGTATGGGCGGCGCCGGAATGACAGCAGCCATTACAGCGGCTGACGCAGGAAAGTCTGTAGTTATCCTTGAGTCACAGCCTATGGGCGGTGGAAACACAGTTCGTTCAACAGGTGGACTTAATGCTGCAGGAACTGAAGAGCAGAAGTCAAATGAATTCACTGAGGCTGACGGTGTTGAGAAGACACTTGCTACAGCTAAGGAGAAGTGGGCTGATAACGAGACCATAACAAAGCTTGCTGCAACAGTACAGCAGCAGTGGGATGCATACAAGGCTTCACCTGAAGGATACTTTGATACTCCTGAACTTATGGCTCTTGATACAATGATCGGTGGTCACGGAATCAATGATCCTGAACTTGTTTCTACACTTACAAACGGTTCAGCAGGAGCTGTTACATGGCTTAAGGATCATGGTGCAGACCTTCCTTCAGTTGGTGCAGCCGGCGGTGCTTCAGTTAAGCGTATCCATCGTCCTGTAGACGATAAGGGCAAGACAAAGGCAGTTGGTGCTTACATCGTTCCTGTTCTTACAAAGAATGTAGAGGACAGAGACGGAATCGAAGTTTACTACAACACAACAGCTAACAAGATCCTTATGGAAGACGGCAAGGCTGTAGGTGTAGTTGCTGAAGGTGAGACAGGAAATACTGTTACTGTCAATGCAAAGGCAGTTATCCTTGCAACAGGTGGTTTCGGCGGAAATCAGGAGATGGTTGAGCAGTACAGACCTGACCTTAAGGGATTTGTTTCTACAAATGCTGACGGTGCAAAGGGACAGGGTATCACCATGGCAACAGCCGATGATGTAAAGGCTGATGTAGTTGATCTTGATCAGATCCAGATCCACCCTACAGTTCATACTGATCCGGATGGAAATGCTCACCTTATTACAGAGGGTGTTCGTGGTGACGGTGCTATCCTTGTAAACAAGGAAGGAAAGAGATTCTACGACGAAGTATCTACAAGAGATAAGGTTTCAGCTGCTGAGATCGAGCAGACAGACGGAGTTGCATATCTTATCCTTGATCAGACAATGATCGATGGATCAGCTGTATATCAGGGTTATCTTGATGCAGGTTACGGCGCAAAGGGAGAGACTTACGAAGAGCTTGCAAAGGCTATCGGCATTCCTGAGGATGCATTCAAGGAGACAATGGAAGGCTGGGCTAAGATCTGGGCTGACAAGAAGGATGAAGAGTTCGGACGTACATCATTCTCTAACGAGAACAGCCTTGATAAGGCACCTTACTATGCAATCCTTGTATCACCTGGTATTCACCACACAATGGGTGGTCTTAAGATCGATACAGCTACAGAGGTTATCAACACAGATGGTAATGTGATTCCTGGTCTTTTCGCAGCCGGTGAGGTTACCGGAGGCGTACACGGCGGAAACCGTCTTGGTGGTACAGCTGTAACAGATATCATCGTATTCGGTCAGATCGCAGGCGACAGTGCTGTGAAGTACATCGGATGATATAAAAAACGGTAACATAAGATAGGTAAATATAAGAAGAGGTAGTATCAGATGGTACTACCTCTTCTTTTTTCTAAAAAAAGCCGTCACGCGATTATTGAATTGTTTTTATATCTGTGGCGATTAACCTGAAATTATCACTGTTCTCCAGATAAATATTTAGATCGCTGGTGTTGGAATAAGTGACGCCATCTATACAGGAATAAGCATTGGGACCGATTCCTATAACCTCTGTATTATTCTTTCGTAATTTATAATCCAAGCACTCAAAGCCCTTCAAACCGAAACAATAGGGTAAGTATTCTATATATTCCCTTGCTTCAAGTTTTTCTTTTACGTATTTATAGGCCTTTTCAATATCCGGAAGAAATCTGTTTAAGTTATTTAGATACTCCGGGTGTTCATCATAAAGCTTTTTAATCCCGGAATTATCTTCAATTCTTAATGGATGAAGGGTAATCTCTTTTGCTCCATGAAAATCACAAAGTGTATGTACCTCTTCATCTAAATTAGCTTCATTTTGTCCCGGCAGGCCTATACCTAAGTCAAAGTTTACATTCTCAAAATGATGATTCAGGAAGACAGGTAATGTCCTGTCCATGGCATTGTCTGTCTTTTTATGACCCAGGAAATTATGCAGAAAGTAACTGTTAGTCAGATAATCAATACTGATTCTGTTGATTCCGTTGTCTAAATATACCGGAAAATAATTGTCATTTAATTTACCGGGAAGAATCTTTAAACTGATTTCTGCGTCGCTACTGATGGTAAATTGCTCTTTAATATCTGATAATATTTCTTCGATAACATTGGGCCTGATGGAGCCCGGTACACCGCCGCCGAAATAGATGCTTTTAACTTCATAATCATACTTATAGTTTTCATCAAAGCTCTTAATTTCCTTTATGATTGCCTTATAAAAAGCTTCTCTTTGATCATCATCAATAAGGTGATTATTGATATCACAGAAAATGCATCTGTTGGTGCAGTAGGGAATATTTATATATAATCTCAGATTCTTCATTTCACACCTTCTCTCAACGAGATTAGGATAATATATTTAATTCTCCTTTTCAACTTGGTAAAATTGAGTCATAGCTAAATTTGATAGGTGGGATACCATGGACATTAAGCAACTCAAATATTTTGTGGAAGTAGCAAAACATCAGTCGGTTCAGAATGCAGCGGATTCATTATTTGTCAGCAGACAGTGTATCAGCAAGAGTCTTCAGCATCTTGAAAAATCCATAAATCACGATTTATTTATACGTTCCAGTGAAGGTATGGAACTAAGTGATGCGGGAATGAAATTTTATCCTAAGGCCAAGGAAATCGTCGATGCCTTCGATGCTTTGTATCTGGAAATGAATTCCGGTGATGCCATAAGAACAAAGGTAAGTATTTGTATCCCTGAAACACTGCTGTCTTTCTATCAGGGCAAAATCGAGGAATTTGAGAATAAATTCAAAAACTGCCTTTTGGATGTTACGGTCTGCAAGGATGCAAGAGCACATGATTTGTTTTCCAATAAAGAGGTAGATCTCATTATCACCTGGAATCATCAGCGTAATTCGAAAAATATTTATGATACAGTTACTTTTTACAAGCCTTATATTGCCATGTCCAAAAAGAATCCTTTATCCGTGAAAAAATCATTAACCGCGGAAGATCTGAAAGGCTTAAAGTTTGTATATTACTCTGATGGTTATCCTAAGAATTTATTCATGAAATATTTTTCCAAAGAAGACGGATGTGTCATGGATGATATGTTAATGATATATTCTCTCATATATGAGAACAAAGCGGTATTTCCTTTACCGGAGATAGCAGTAACAAATTTTGTCAAAGATATCGTGTATCTGCCTGTAGAAGGACCGGGCAATTCAGATTTTGGAACAAAGGCTGTCCTGAGTGATGATGTACTGATGAACCCCCTGAAAAAGAAGCTGTGCGTAGCTCTGATAAATATACTTAAAGAAGCGGGTTGAAGCCTGTTTTTTTGCGTCATTCCGTCAACTTTTTGTTGCGGAGGGGAAGCTACTAATTGCTACCAAAGATGATGCCGTAATCTTATAATTTACTTAAATGTTAAGTGATAGGAGGAACGTGTATCATGTCAAAAAGCTTATCAAGAAGAGAGTTTTTGAAGGGGGCTGCCGCAGGTGCTGCAGGCTTATGCGCAAGTGGTTTTTTAAGTGCATGCGCAGATATAAATGTACCTGAGGCCGAAAGTAAAACATCAGACAGTACAGAAACTGCAGTGGCTGAAACTACCGAAAGTCCGGAAACTACTGCCGCTGCCGCACCTGTTTCCAATTCAGGCGATTATGTATTAAATGCGAAAAATTACAATCAGACAAAGTGGAGCTTCGAGATTCCGCCTGAACCAATCCCTGATTCAGAGATTAAAGAAACCATAGAACATGACATCATCATAATAGGTGCCGGTATGGCCGGTTTGGTAACCATGTGCAGTGCCATGGAAAAAGGTGCCGACTGCTATATGTTCAGTGCCTCAACACGCCCTTATTCCCGTGGCGGAAGTAACCACGCCATCGGCAGTAAATATCAGAAAGCTAAAGGGGTTAAGTACGATCCTGAAATCGCAAGAGAAATTGTCAAGGCTGAGCAAACCGCCGGAACTTACTTCATGGATAAGAAGAAGTGGGAAAGATGGATCAATAATTCTGCCGAATCAATTGACTGGACTATTGATAAGATGGCTGCGAAAGGATTAAAGGCATCCCTGGAGCCGGGATACTGGGATCCGGACGGAACTTTAACAGTACCTCATGCTTCTCATAATTTTTATAATGATGAACAGCCTTTTGGCGCTTTATTCGGAGCCCCGATGCAGGCACAGGCTTATGCCGACACCATCACCGATGATTATCATGGTACCATCGAATATGAAACTGTTGCAAAGTATCTGATTCGTGAAAATAACAATACCGGCAGGGTAAGTGCTGTTGTTGCTCAGAGAAAAGATGGATCATATGTTAAATATGTTGGAAGAAAAGCGATTGTAATGGCTACAGGAGACTTCTCAACCAATCATGATATGATGGCAAAGTATTCCCCCTGGGCGTATGAAATTTTCAAGGATCAGTTAAAGACAGAGACAAACTATGATTCCGGTCTTGACTATGATGGATTGATGCCGGGAGATGGACAGAAGATGGGATTATGGGTTGGAGCTGCATGGCAAAAAACATTCCCAAATGCGCCTATGATCAATGGTGGTGTCAGCGGTCCTGCACATGCTGTTATTTCCAACTTCTGGGGTCTGAATGTAGACATTCATGGAAACAGATTCCAGAATGAAGTTACAAACTTTGCTTATGGTGCTATATCACTGCTTCAGTTACCGGAAAGAACTGCTTATGGTATCTGGGGTGAGAACTATGCCTACACTCAAAAAGAATGGGAGCCTTTTGGCCATTGTATCGATGAGGAAAACGGAATTAAAGCATATACACCTGAGGAATATATCGAGCAGTGGAAATCACGTTACATGCATTCTGATACAATCGAAGGTCTGGTAGATCAGTTTGATATGTCGGAGGAAGATAAGAAAAACTGTATAGAGACCATCAAACGCTATGATCAGTATGCACGTAATGGTTTAGATGAAGAATATCATGTAAATCCTGATGTATTGTATCCGATTGAAGGACCGTACTATGCGTCAAAGAATACAGGTGCAACATTCCTGACTGTCTGCGGCGGTTTAAGAACCAATGAAAAGATGCAGGTATGTGATGCAAATGATAAACCTATTGAGGGCTTATACAATACAGGCATCATGACCGGAGACTTTTATGCAAATACATATAATTTCGTAATGCCGGGACAGAATTTAGGCGCAGTTTGCGGTACCCTGTCTTATCTTCTCGGAAGAGATCTGGCTGAGCTTTGATATCTTAACGAGGCAAATCAACAATATTTAAACTTTAAGGCCATCTACTCATTATGTAGGTGGTCTTTTATGTTATGAGAATGTATAATTTGTAAGAGCTGTTGCATTGGTGGATAAAAAATCCGGAAAAGGCGGCAGCTTTTCTTGATTATATTACGAAAGGGAAAATACCCGGGCTTTATAACTATGAATTTACGCTTTATACCTATATCAGACCTTAAAGATGATAATGTCTCCATCTTTTCACAATACAAAGAAAATCAGCTGGTTCATTACTGCGAGCCTGATCTCGGGATTTTCATAGCAGAAAGTCCCAAGGTTATACAGAGAGCTCTGGACGCAGGCTATGCGCCGCTTTCTTTTCTGGTTGAGGACAAGACCATAGAAAGCAGGGAGGCTTCAGAGCTATGGGATAGACTCGGCAGGATGACATCACAGGATGACATCCCGATCAATGTAGATGATTCGGTAAAAGCGGATTCCGGAAAAGATGTAATGTCAGGGGAATCAGGTTCCGGAGAAGGATGTTCTGTTACGATTAAAAAGGGCGACAATGATTGTTATGTTCCTGTGTATGTCGGAGATATGAAGCTTCTTTCAGAGATCACAGGCTTCAAACTCACAAGAGGCGTGCTATGTGCCATGAAAAGAAGGCCACTTCCGGATGTAAAGGAGCTTTGCAGGGACCTGAGCCGTATAGCTGTTCTCGAAAATGTTGTGAATCCTACCAATGTGGGAGCGATATTCAGATCGGCAGCAGCTCTCAACATAGATGCAGTTCTTCTCACATCCGGCTGCAGTGACCCCTTGTACAGACGTGCGGCAAGAGTCAGCATGGGAACGGTTTTTCAGATTCCGTGGACATATATCTCATCGGACGGGACAAATTCATTCTGGCCTGAAAGTGGAATGCAGCTGCTTAAGGATATGGGTTTCAGGACTGCCGCCATGGCACTTCGTGACAGGTCCGTGAGCATTGATCACCCGGTACTGATGAAGGAACCGAAACTTGCAATCATTCTCGGTACAGAGGGAGAGGGCCTCATGGACGAAACCATAAATGCATGTGACTATGTGGTGAAGATCCCGATGTCCCACGGGGTGGATTCTCTTAATGTTGCTGCCGCCAGTGCAGTGGTGTTCTGGCAGCTTGGTCAAAAGGGCGTGACATGTCATAACAGGTGATAATAAGGAGTTTAATATGGAATTTAGAGGAAAGAAAATTGATGATCTTATAGTTAATCTGGAATTTGCTGATGGTACTTCAGCGGAGTATGGTGTACACAAGTACTTCTGTTTTAAAGGAAAGGAGTACTTTGCCATGCTTCCACTGATCGGAAAGAATCAGCTTGATCATACAAAAAAGTGCGTATTGTATGAGGTTCAGGAGGATGCTGAAAAAAATCCTGTCGTCGTATATATCGAAGATGACGGTGAATATGAAAGGGCAGCGAATTACTATTCGACACTGGCATAAATCATTAAAACGAAGATGATATATGTATTTGGCAATGATTTTAAAAATTTGAATATACCACTTGAAGAAATGCTGCCGCTTCTTGATGAGGAAAGACAGAATAAGACCCTGAGATACAGATTCTATAAAGACAGAGCGCTGTGTGCACTTTCGTATATTCTTTTGAGATACGCCTTGAAGCAGGAATACGGAATTGAAGGTAAGCCGAAATTCATATATTCAGAGTACGGAAAGCCATGCATTTGCGGCTCTGACATAAGCTTCAGCATATCCCATTGTGATACAGCGATAGCCTGTATTGTTGACAGAAAAAATGTTGGTATCGATGTTCAGAATTTTTCATCGTCACTTAAGGATGTGAAGAACAGATTTCTGACAAAAAAAGAGTCGGCAGAAATTGAGAAAATAGAGAATGAAGATGACGCGGTAAAAGCATTGGCACAAAAGTGGAGCCTGAAGGAGGCATACGGAAAATACAAGGGTGTGGGGCTCAACTATCATTTTTCGGAAAAGGATTTTTCAGAGATAGAGAGTGACGGGGTCTGGAGAAAGAAGGAAGGACTCAGATGTATGTCACGTACCTTTGAAAGCTTTGCACTGGCAGTGTTTTCTGAGAGCGAGATGGATATGAGGGAGGTCAGTCTTTTATATGAGCATGATGAACTTCTGTATCTTCATGCTTGATTTAAAGCTGAATAAAATAAATATAAGGTATTAATACAATTGCAGAGAGGTGAAATATGCTGGAGATCGGAACAAAAGCACCGGAGTTCACATTGCCGGATCAGAACGGTGAGATGCGTTCATTATCGGATTACAGGGGACAAAAAGTGATACTCTATTTTTACCCCAAGGACATGACATCGGGATGCACAAAGCAGGCCTGTGCCTTCTCGGAACTGTACCCTCAGTTCAGGGAAAAAGGAGCGGTTGTGCTGGGAGTAAGCAAGGATTCTGTGGCTTCTCATAAAAAGTTTGAGGAGAAATACGGTTTGCCCTTCACGCTTCTTTCGGATACCGAATTAAAAGTTATTCAGGCCTATGACGTATGGAAAGAAAAGAAAAATTACGGTAAGACATATATGGGCATAGTACGTTCCACTTATCTTATAAACGAAGAGGGAATCATCGAAAAAACCTTTGACAAGGTCAAGGCTGCGGAGAATCCCATGCAGATGTTCAAGGTTCTGGGTTAGTGAAAAAAGTATTCTTATATCGTGACAGATAATGTAACCTTTGTGAAGGCTGCAAAATAATCATAAATTTCAAGTGTTTTCATAATCTGCGGATAATATTTTGACTTGCTCATATACCTTGCCTCTGCTAATATACCCCGAGCAGAAATGGAAGGTAATTGATTGGTTTATGGGAAGAGAATCTGAAAGAAAATGCGATACATGTAGATACTGTGCCAGTGATTACAGAGGCAGTTACTGTGGATGCATGGAGAATTCCGAATATGGATTATATTCAATTTACGGCTGGTGTGAGCATTATGAATGTGATGTACAGTTTGGCGGATCAGACACAACAAGTCTTCGTAAAGAGTTCTTCCTTAACGATATGAGCATAACTTTTAATCATTCAATGACTCATCAGGAAATGAAGACCTTGTTTGAAAAAGCACTGAAGGACATTGGGGTTATAAACCAAAAGGGCTATCCGGCATAAATAAACAGTCAGGTAAACACTCATACCGGTATAGGCATTGCAATAAGTATAAAAAAGAAAACAGTCGGTTCACTGTACCGGCCTCCAGGCATTGGATTTTAGTCTGATTCCGGGGGTCAGTTCACACAGTGAACCGGCTGCTTTTTTGTTGATACAATGATGGGTTCCACACTCCGGTCTGCATAAAGTGTCCTTATGTGTTCTCTGTATCGTCAGGTGAATTTGAAAACCATGTGTAAACCATGTAAAATACAGGCTGACTATTTTTTCGGAAGGTTTATTCCATGATACTGATCATTATATTCGTTATACTAATCATCATTCTTATTGCAGAGATATTCCGCTATAACAGGATAAAGGCCAATGCTTTCAGCGAGGCTGAGGTGACAAGGGCTGCAGAGGAGCAGGCCCGGAAGATAAAGTACAGTGATCCCATGATCACCTGTCAGTACTGCGGAGCAAAGATCGACACAAGTATCGACAAGCTGTGCAGACAGTGCGGAGGTCCCTACGATGATAATCCTGAATGGATCACAAGACATGATGTTAAGGAATCCTTCATTGAAGAGGGAACAGCGGCAATCATAGCAAAGCGTGAAAAGAAAGCTCAAAGCGAGACTGAAAGGATCATGAAGCGTATCAAAAAGGAGATTATGGCCATATCCATAATTATGTTCTTCATGATTGCAATGGCAGCCTTTGGTTACTACCTGTACGATCAGCATCGTTATCAGGGTAATGAAAGTGTGAACAGTGACCGGTATCGTAACTTCATCCCTGCGGACTATCAGATACAGGGCGATGGCGTGATATACGATAAAGACGGTGTCAGGATAACAGTCACCGGTGTCTATGTTTCTGAAAGTGCTGACAGTAAGGTTTACGATGATGATCTTCGCTGTACAAAGTTAGGTTTTCATGTGGAGAATAAGCATGGTAAGAATGTAAGCATTGCCATGAAATGCAGTGGAGTGAACGGTATCTTCAAACAGCGAAGCTATATCTATACCTATGATTACTTCAGAAAGAAGGCGGATGTGACCTTTTATGAGGAGTTAAATCATTCACCGAAGGATCCTGTGTCTGAGCTGATCTTTGATTACATCGAAGTTAATTCCATAGACTATGATTACTGCGGACGCATCGATAAGCCTGTCTATCTTCATACGACAGTGGATAAGAAGGACTCAATTGATTTTTTCGACAAGAAAAAGATTTACTCGGCTAATGATATCGAAATATATGCATCCTTTATTCGGGAGAAATATCTCTTCGGATATAAACTATATATCGTTAACAATTCAGATATAGATTTTTCTCTGAACAATCTTGAGCTTAGAATGGATGGAGTTCCTGTAAAAGTTGAGAGGCTGCAGGATGCTCTGCTTCCGAAAGGATATATTTACGAAACAGACCGTATTCGTTCCTACCAGCTGGAGCTTCCCGACATGATAGGTAAGAATTCACAGATATCTGTTTCCTTTGTAGATAATGAAACTCATCTTCGTGACTTCTCCACCGGCTTCATGGACGTGAGTGAGCTGAGTAAATGATAACGCTTCCGGAACAAGGAGTGCTTTTACGGGTCAAGCATATTAAACACAATTTGATAAAAATAAAGGCGACAATGACTCCAATCTTACAGATCTGTAAGACTGGAGTCATATTCATTTAAGGTAGAGCGATTAAGATTGTACATATAAGCGAACAAAGTTTTGAAGGGAGAAATAATTATGGTCGCATTAATCGGTTTTCTGATGATAATCGCAATCGTTGCGCTTCTCTTGAAGGTCAGATAGCAGGTTTTGTTATCAATATCGTACTTGGTGTTCTTCTCGGAATGTATGCCATGAAGCAGGGCGCAGGTGCCGGAAAGGGTACGGCTGTCGAGGTGGATGAAAAGGTAGCAGCAGAGTCAGAGGCGGGGCAATTGAACCCGGTTCAATAATTACACATACAGCCGAAAATGGCCGGATGGGCGGACGTATAATATATGTTCTGTTCAATCGGCCTTTTTTTGAACCGGGAACCCACAAAAATCTGCTTTTTTTGCGGTAAACGTAGTGGTAAACCCATAGCTTTTATTAATGAAAATTAAAATGATAATTTGTTTAGTTTTTTAGGTAACGAAATATTTCGTATTTCTTTGTAAAATTTGTGCAATAGAACTGATTTTTAATAAATGCTATTATAATAACGTTCGTAAATGTAAGTGCTTACATAAAATTTTTAATTATTCTTCCCGGGAAAAAGAAAATTAAAAGCCAAAATCTTAAAGGGTTTACTAAAGGGAGATAGATATGAGAAGAGGGCGTAATTTGGCTTTCAGAAAAGCAGTATCTGTAGCTCTGGCACTGAGTATGACCGCAGGAACTGCATTTACGAATGTGGGTATGCAGGTATATGCCGCAGAGCAGGCAGCAGAGGAGGTATCCGTACAGGGGAACGAAGAAGATAATTCCGGAGATATCAGATCTGCTGAAGAAAAGAACGAAGAGGACGGTAAAAACGAGGGCGATGACCGTAGCTCTGACGAAAAAGAAAGAAATGAAGAGCATTCAGATTCCGTTGATGGTGCAGCATCAACAGACTCCGATTCCGATGATTCTACAGATTCATCAGAGAACAGCGATGACATTGCGAAGTCATCAAAGGAGCAGTCCGGCTCTTCAGATACTTCAAAAGAGCAAAAAGATCCTACTGACTCTGACGATCAGGAAGACATTAAAAAAAGTGATGATCAGCAGGAAGAGAGTAAAGACCGGGATGAGGATTCAGCTTCGGAAAAGGGAAATGTAAAGTCCGAAGTTACGGAAAAAGGAAAAGCAGAGTCCGGAGTTTCGGAGAAGGAACAAACGGCTTCTGAGGAAGTAAAGAATACAGAAAAGACTGATGTCTCAGATGAAAATGAGGATGCCGGAAAAGAGACATTGGAAGAAGACAAAGAAAGTTTTACGGTGGACTCATTGCCTGAAGCGAGTGCTGTTACTGCAGGAATCGTAGAAGAAAAGATTTCAGTGAAGCAGCAGCTCATGGAAAAGAAGTTAGAGGAGCTTTCGGAAAAGGAGATTGATACTCCGAAATATCATAACGATGAAGGAAGTTACGATATAGAAGAAATAACAGTACCGGAGCTTGCCGTAGATGAGGACTCGGTTTCCTTTGTCTGGAAAAAGCCGGAGAACTATAAAGACATTGCGGATTACAAGGTGTATGTGACCGATGAGACTGGTGAGGAAAAGTACCTTGGCACAGCCGAAGAAAATTATGAGAAGTATTCAGACTGGGCAGATACATATCGAAAAGCCTTTTACAAGCATCATGGGGATGCCGTGAAAATAAGCATCCATACTTTCATTGCAGACGGACTTAAACCCGATACTGATTATACATTTACAGTGGTTCCCGTTGATAAATCGGGATCGGAGCTTGGAGGTTCTGCAAGTGTAGATGCTCATACAAAGAAAAAGCTTTCAGATTCGGAAATCCATAATATTACTGATTATGGCGCAAAGTCTGTTGAAAAAGCCTATGAAAGCTACAATGATGAAATAAATGAGGAGATCGTTGAGAATACCAAAGCTATCCAGGCTGCCATAGATGCCTGCGGTGAGGATGAAAAGGTTGTGATTCCCGAAGGAATATATATGTCCGGTGCGCTTTATCTTCACAGCAATATGACATTGGAGCTTGAGGAAGGTGCTGTTCTTAAGGGATCACCAAATGTGGATCATTACGATCAGAACTATATACTTTATCCCTACTCCACAGATACCCGTTCCTGGTCTTTGATCAATGTCTACTCTGCAGACGAAGAACATCCATATGAGAACATCAGAATTGTGGGTGAAGGAACCATCGACGGTAATGGCTGGACAAGCATCAAAAAGGACAACAAACACCCGGAGGATCCTGAGGGGCAGGATTATAGAAGCCCTCAGTACTATGCAGGAGGAAACAGTAAGGTAGTGGGCGACGGTCAGGGAATACTTGCAAAGGATGCTACCAAAAAGGCCGCAGCAGCAAGAGGTGAAAATATAAACAATCCATCTAAAATTGCTTACAATACCCGTCCTTCACTGGTTATGATCCGCGGAACAAAGAACTTTTACATGGAAGGAGTAACCCTTGCAAATCCCGCATACCATACACTTGCTGTACTTGACAGTGACACGGTAACAACCAACAACGTAAAGTATCTTACTTACGATTGCAACAACGGTGACGGAATCGAGATAGGCAACACTCAGAATGCCATGGTCTACAACTGTTTCTTTGATACCGGTGATGACGCGGTAAACTTTGCGACCGGTATGGGTAAGGCTACAGAGGATACACAGCAGCAGTCCTCAAGCCATATCTGGACCTTTGACAATGTTTTCCGTGAGTGTCATGGCGGTGCCATTGCTGCAGGAAGCCATACAGGTGCAGGAATAAGCGATATGCTGGTAGAGGATAATGTCCTGAATTATGCTGATATGCCCTTCCGTTTCAAGTCGGCGCCGGCAAATGGCGGAAGCATCCATGATGTGCTCATACGTGACTGTGCAGTTGCCAATGCAGACCAGCTCTTTGTTATGACCACCATGTACAGTGATTCAAACGGAGTATCTGATACAGAGACTGCAGACAAGCCTGCTGAGTTTTATAACATTGATGCTTACAATATTTCCTGCGATAAAACATCCAAGAATGCCTTCAGTCTTATTGCAGATATAGATGCCAATGATCCTTCAAAGCCGGAACACCATCATCACGACCTGTATTTTCAGGATATCACAGTGAAGAATTCGGCGGAATTCGTAGATAAAGATGAAGATAAAAATGGCAAAATAAAATATAGAAGCGTTGACAAGATTGCCGGAGATGTTCTGGATGGTATAGAGAATGCGGTCTTTTATAATGTTAAGATAAAGCACAGTGACGGAAGCGATGCATGGAACAAGATCGTTAATTGCAGAGACCTGCACTTTGTTAACAGCACAGAATCAGCTCAGACTAAAAATGCCGAAACAAAGCCGGAATGGGCTGAAGATGCAGAGTTAAAGATTGCAACAGGATCTGAACTCGTAAAGAAGAGTGACAAGAAAAATGAAATTGCCACCGGATCTGAGCTTGACAGAGAAAGCGAAGATGACGGGGATGAAAACGGATCTGTTGCCAGAACAGAGGAAAGCGACGGATACAGTCTGAAGCTTAATTTTTCAAAGGCAGAGGATAAGGATCTTGCCGGAAATGAAATGAAAGTCAAGTACAGTGTTGAAACCTATGTGGACGGTGGAGAGACACTTGTTGACGTAAGTAAGCTCACTGACAAGACAGAGATAACCGTAGACAAACTTTCTGCGGGAGTAGAATATCTATTTAAGGTATTTGCCTTTGATGAAACCGGAAATAAGGTTGAAGGACCGTCATTAACATATTTGGAGGATGCTTTAGGCACAGAGCTTAAGAAACCGGAAAACCTCGTGATGTCAGAGCTCAAGGGAGAGGTATATACATCGGTTCCTGTAAAACTTGCAGATGCAAGAAAGGCAGACAAGAGAATCCGTGGCTATAAGATCTATGTGGACGGCGAGCTGGAAAAGACATACTACTATTACCAGCTTGGAAGTTCAAAGTTTAAAGAGAACAATGTCACTCTTATCGTGGACCGTCTGACTGACGGTGTTGTGGACGAAGCAGCAAACCGCAAGGAAAACAGTATCAGAATCGCAGCATTTGCGGATGACGGACAGGAATTCGATTATGAGGAAGGCGTCAGCACCACATGGCAGATGTATGATTTTAAGGCACCTGTATGGAGTTCATCGGAGCTTGATGTTGTAAGAGACGGAAATGATCTGGTACTCAGCTGGGATCCGGCGGAAGACGAGAGCGGTATCCTCGGATATCGTGTATATGTTGACGGAAAGCCGGTCTATAACGGACATGGTGATTATTTCAATCATGTAAACGGAGCTTATACAACAGAAGATACCACATTCAGAATTTCGGGACTCGATCTTGAAAAGGAGCATGTTTTTGATATCACTGCCGGAGATAACTGGTGGAGAGCATTGAAGAATGAGGCACCGTACCACTGGACTGTGGCAGTCTGTGAAGGTGAGTGGAAGGTAACACCAAAGGAGGATCCGAAGCCTGAAGATAAGAAGGATTCCGATGCTGAAAAGAATGATGCTTCACATGAAGAAGGAAAGCCTGAAAAGAACGATACATCAAAGGATGATGTGAAGAAGGAAGGCACATCTGAGTCTTCGGACAAAAAGAGCAATGATGCTTCAAAGAATGACAGCAGAAGCAGGGCAACAGGAAGTTCCGGAAGCCGTAGTTCAGATTCCGATTCGGATGACGGAGGAAGCGGCTCAGGTTCACAGGCCGGTCAGGTTCTCGGTGCCAACAGAATTGATGCAAGCACCATGGGATTCTGGTCTATGGATGAAAAGGGATGGAAATTCTCTTCCGTAAACAGTGAGACAGCTGTAAACAAGTGGAAGCAGTGTGAATTCAACGGAACTGTTCAGTGGTATCGTTTCGACAAGGATGGATATATTATGAGCGGCTGGTTCACGGATTCGGATAATAACATTTATTATCTTTGCCCTCTCCATGACGGACGTTTCGGTCAGATGCTCACAGGCTGGCAGACCATCGATGGAAAGGAGTATTACTTCGAAACAGAAGGTGATAAGGTCGGACGTATCTACGCCAATGAAAGAACACCGGATGGTCATTATGTAGGGGCTGATGGTGTGAAGATCAGGTGACTTGAAATAAACCGAAAATACAGTTATCGTATCGGATCAATATGTCGATAGCAAAAATGTGCGGGGATACAGCAACAGTCTGATTCAGTATCTCCGCACATTTTTGAGATTTAAGGAGGCGTTGATCTGATAGTACCGTTATACAAAAAATACTGTGTGGAGCACCCTGAAAAGAAGATCATCATGATGGGAGATTCCGCAGGAGGCGGTTTGTCTCTTGCCCTGACGGAGTATTTTAAGACGGAATCAATCCGTCAGCCTGATGAACTTGTACTCTTCTCTCCATTTGGGAACAGATGAGATTTTCTCCCTCTGAACAGATTCTCACAGCCTCTCCGCCTGAAAGTGTATAATTCCATCCTGTTTCATAAAGCTTGATGAACATGTTTCATGACATGACGGGTAAAGAAAAAGCCTGTGCCCTCGGGGAGTTACCGGGGCATAGGCTTTCTTTATACATTATATTTCTTTATGATTTGTTTTTTTGACTTAAGTCTACGGGCTCGGGCATTCCTTATGATCTAAGCAGGGGAAGGCCCGGGTCTTTTAGTCTTTTAGCGTCAGCTTCACATGTTTTCCTATGATTTCTTCTATGCTGCTGACGGTTACAAAGCAGTTGTAATTTGAAAGAATCTCTCTCAGCTGGCGGAGTTCATATCTGCTTATGACCACATAGAGCGCTTTATTATCTCCGCCAATGAATCCTTCGGTGTTCCATATCGTACAGGTTCGGCCAAGCTCGGCATATATCCTGTTTTTTATAGCGTCCACGTCATCATGAGTGAATATAAGACATCCGCGTTCGGCGTCGAATCCTTCTTCCACCTTCGTCATAACAACAGATACCAGCACGTAGGTGAGTATGGAATAAAGACCATTGTTCCAGCCGTAAAGGAAACCGATTATCAGGTAAAGAAAGATATTGAAAAACAGCACCTGACGACCGATGGGGAGATGAATCTTCGGACTGAGGATAGAGGCAACGATTTCCGTTCCGTCCAGGCAGCCGCCGTATCTTAGTATGATTCCCACACCGACTCCCAAAATCAGTCCTCCGAAGGTGACTGCCAGGAGATGGTCCTTAGTGACTGCAGGGGTGGTTTCAAAAAATCCAACTGCCACGGCAAATACAGTCATGGCATAAATCGCACGCACAACAAAGGCTGTACCTCTTTTCTTCCAGCCAAGTATCAGAAACGGAGCATTGAGAAGCCAGGTCATGATACTGAGTTTGAATCCCGTGAAATTGGCAGCTATCATGGAAACACCGACTATACCGCCGTCGAAGATTTTGTTGGGAGCCAGGAACTCTTCGATGGAAAAGGCTGCTGTGATGGCACCTATGGTCAGCATTATGAAGCATAAGATATCATATAAGTACGGTTTGCTTTTGAGTTTTTGTTTCGGCATCTAAGGTACTCCCTTCCTTCAAAACCTATGATAGTTCAGTATTATTTTTCGAGGTATCTTTATAGAGGCATAAGTAAATGGGCCGTTTTCTGCTTCAGCCGGCGACCCCGGCTCTCTCGTATGCCTCATCCGGTATTCCTATATCTTCAACGAAAATCTTTCCGCTGTATTCCTTTCCGGTGCCGGTCACGAGGCCCGTTTTGTTTCTTCCGAAAGTGATGGTCACGTCAGCTTTTATCCCGGCTCCCATGAGCTCGCCGGAATCTGTATCGATGCCTGAAGGGGCATCGATTGCTATGGTGAAGCCGTGGCTGTGAGCATTGACCTCATTCATAAAGCTCCTGTATATGCCGGTGACCTCCCGGTGCAGACCTATTCCGAAAATGCCGTCTATGCAAATGTCTGAGTCCGGGAGGGAATCGCCCTCCCTGTAGATCACTGCTCTTCCCAGAAGCTGCTGATAGTGGAACATCTGATACAGAAACTCCCAGCTTGCTTTTTCGATGCTTCCCACTACCCATACAACCGGATCATAGCCGGTTTCCTTCAACATTCTGGCCACGGCCACAGCATCGGCCCCGTTGTTTCCGACTCCCGCCAGAACAAGGATGCGGGCCTCCCGCTCATAGGTATAGTGCCTGTTTACATAAATAGCCACTTTAGAACTTGCAGTCTCCATAAGCTCAAGAGATTTGAAACCCATTTCCTGCATTGCTATCTGATCTGCCTTCTTTGCGACAGTTCCGGTGATTATTTCGGACATATTTCCTCCGTTTGTCATGAATAGATTTTATCATATGATGTGCTTGCCAAAAGTCGATATAGGACCGGTTCGAGTTCTTTCCAATGATGTGCTGGCACAAGTGCGAGACAGACTTATGACACTTATGTCATATCATAAAATCGCCTAATCCACAAATTTATCAAAAAAACATATAAATCCTCTTAAATTTATGTTCACATTGATTATGTAATGGTATAATAGATACCAGTTAGACATTTAAGGAGGGGTACTATTATGGGCAAAAGAGAGAAGCGTAATGTCATTGTAGGTCAGTCCGGAGGACCAACAGCAGCCATCAACTCATCACTGGCAGGTGTGTTCCGAACTGCAAAGGACAGAGGCTACAATAAGGTGTACGGAATGCTTCATGGTGTGCAGGGACTGCTGGAAGGTCGGTATATCGATCTCTCAGAGCATATCCGGACAGGTCTTGATGCGGAACTTTTGAAGAGAACACCATCGGCGTATCTCGGTTCATGCCGCTACAAACTTCCAAACATCAGTGAAGATAAGGGAGTTTATGAGAAGATATTCCAGATTCTTGATGAACTTGAAATCGACTGCTTTATCTACATCGGTGGCAATGATTCCATGGATACCATCAAGAAGCTTTCGGATTACGCTATCATAACAGGCTCAGAGATTCGTTTTGTCGGATGTCCGAAGACCATTGATAATGACCTTGCATTAACTGATCACACACCGGGATATGGATCGGCTGCAAAGTATATCGGTACATCTGTAAAGGAAATCATCAGAGACGGATGGAGTCTTGAGACCAAGAACGGTCAGATAATCGTGGTTGAGATCATGGGACGTAATGCAGGATGGCTTACCGGTGCAGCAGCTCTTTCAAAGGGTGAGGACTGTGACGGCCCCGATGCTATCTATCTTCCGGAACTGGATTTTGATGTAGATGTTTTCGTTGACAGATGCAAGGCCCTTTTACAGAAGAAAAGATCCGTTGTTATTGCGGTTTCAGAAGGAATTCATACAAAGGACGGAACATATATCAGCGAACTTGGAAACACAACTGAATATGTAGATGCATTTGGACACAAACAGCTTACAGGAACCGCCAGATATCTCTGCACAGTGCTTTCCAAGGAGATAGGATGCAAGACCAGATCCATAGAGCTTTCCACACTCCAGAGAGCAGCAAGCCACTGCGCTTCACGTGTTGACATACTTGAGGCATACGAGGTTGGCGGTGCAGCCATGAAGGCAGCAGATGAAGGGGACAGCGGACAGATGGTTGTTATCAAGAGACTTTCAGATGACCCTTATCAGGCCGGAACGGAGGTTAAGGACGTACATAAGATCGCAAACGATGAACGTCTGGTTCCGAGAGAGTGGATAACAGAGGACGGAACTTATGTAACCAATGAGTTTATCACTTATGTAAGACCGCTTATTCAGGGTGATGTTGCTCCAATCATGGTTGACGGTATTCCGAGACATCTTTTCGTACCGGGATATCAGGAACTGCTTTGATTCCTATCTTATTTCAATTATAATAAAAGAGGTTCATATCATTTGATATGAACCTTTTTTTCTTATGAAGCGGTTTAAACTATCCAAACATTATTAATTTATTTTTAGTGGACGACATATTTTTGGAACCGGATTTTATATGTCGATTGTGAATTAAAAAGGAGTAAGGGAATTGAATAAAAGACAAGTATCTGAAGTATGGAGATATATTGCGGTTATTCTTATTGCAGTGACGGTGGCACTTTGCGTTGCACTATTTACAGTCATTAATACAAAGATCAATCTGGCCAGAGAGGAAGCGGCAGTGGCAGCTGCCGAGACTGTTGCCGAGACCGCTGCTGAAACTGTCCCGGCGGAGGAACCTGAAACAGATGAAATTCCCGTCGTAGATATTTCGGGTAAGGCTATGCTCGGATATTGGGCGGATTCCGCTCCGTTAAAGCAGCAGCTCATTTCCTACGTTGAAAGAGTTACAGATGAAAACAGCACGAGCTTTATTCCTGTGGAGAGACGTATAGCTGTTTTTGATATGGACGGAACACTTTTCTGTGAGACTGATCCTATTTATTTCGTTCATACCTTGATGATGCATCGCATTTTGGATGATGAGGGGTATAAAGAAAGAGCCACAAAGCTGGAAAAGCAGACGGCGGAGAAACTCCGTAAGCAGCTCGAGGCGGGTGCAGTGTCTGAGGATCTGGAAAATGATATAAACAAGTGTGTGGCATCGGCTTTTTCTGATATCACTACGGAAGAATTCTATGATTATATCAAGGCTTATAAAACTCTTCCTATGCCCGGGTATGAAGGGATGCTTCGGGGAGATGCATGGTATCAGCCTATGATACAGGTTGTAAATTATCTGGAGGCCAATGACTTTACCGTTTACATAGTCACAGGGACGGACAGAATCATAGCAAGAGGCCTTGTACATGATTCACAGCTTGATATTCCGGATTCACATATAATCGGTTCTGACAGAACCATGCGTGCCAGCGGACAGGGAGATAAAGATGCACTGGCATATACATACACAAAAGAAGACAGGCTCATAACCGGATCCGAGACTGTAAGCATTGATGTGAAGATGAATAAGGTAGTGGCTATTTCAAGAGAAATCGGGCTCCAGCCTGTTCTTTCCTTCGGAAACAGCTCGGGTGATTTCAGCATGGCTGAATATGTTGTAACTGGAAACCCCTATGAAAGTCTCGCCTTTATGCTTTGCTGTGATGATCTGGAACGGGAAAACGGAAATATGGAAAAAGCGGAAAATATGAGCGAAATGTGCAGGGAGCATAACTGGATTCCTGTTTCCATGAAGAACGACTGGACAACGATTTACGGTGAAGGAGTTACGAAGAAGATAACTGAAGTGGAAGCGGCAGGCTGATGTCCTGCAGATTGTCTCGCACCAATGCGTGCTCCGTAAATTTTCGACAATTCTTTTGATGTCTGCATCGTAATAAAGAATGACAGATCCTTTGGGTGATGGTAATATGTAAATGTTTCTGATGAGGGGCAGCAGCTGCCCCTCATTTCCTATGAAACAGATTAAATATGTGAACAATAAAGCAGGAGTGTATCCCGATATGAATATTGATTTTAGCTTCAATACTGTATTTCCTTTGATCATGGCTATATTTCTCATCTTTCTGGTGCCGGTAATGGCTTCAAGACAGGGCATGAGTTATCGTGAATATGTGTTGTCTCTGTTTACCGGCAGGAAGAAGAGATATGATGCTTTGGAGGAAGAGAAAAGGATAAGGAGTGGAGAAAAAAGAAAAGAGAGGCATCTTTTTAACGGTAAACCCAATGAAATGATGCAGCTTCTTTCAACGCTTATGATCTTTGCCAGAAGAAACAAGCTTGGACTGGTGTATCCGGGAACAATTGATAATGACGGAAAGATCGCCTCCATCATGTGCTTTGTAGTGACCCGTTCCAGGGTGTACGGAATTAACTGTTTTGGATATGCCGGTGTTATAAAGGAAGGAACCGGCAGCAAAAACTGGAATCAGCATATCAACTATCAGGATGTTTCCATTCAGAGTCCTGTAAAAATGGACGAAGAACAGTACAGGCTGGTACGTGACAGTATGGACAGGGTAGGAATGAAGGATGTTCCACTGGAGATCCTGGGAGTATTCACCAGCAGGGATGCGGTTCTCAATAATCCGGCTACCCGGGATAAGGTGATGACTGTAAAGGGACTTTTGGAGTATCTGAGGGGTGCTATAAAGGATGAGGAGGAAAAGTTTGATGCCTTTACTGTGGCGAAACAGATAAAGGAACTTGTTAAAGAGATAAAGCCATCAAAGAGAAGATAATGTTTACACCCGGCGGCATTCGCACGTCTATTGGATTAAGAGAGTGATATAAAGACCGCCTTCGGAAAAATAAATAGTGGAAGTTGAAAAGAAAGAACTCTGACCAGAGAAGTCAGGGTTCTTTTTTTCGTGATAAGGCTGCCACGCGTGTATTGTGCTTGTACAAAATGTCACAAGGCATGTGACGGCCAACGCGGAATCGCGTATAGAGTGCTTTTGAGCACACAATTGGTATACATAATTGTTGATATTTATACAATCATTCAATTAATTAATCATTAGTCTCAAAATAGTTGATTAATACTGACATTATAACTTTTGTGAATACCAGATTTAGGCACAGCGGGATGTAAATTATACAAAACGATTTGACGTTATGCGGATTGACAAAGTTATAACGCACAACACAAAAGACTATGCAAAAGATAATAATATAAAATTTGCACAAAAAATATTGACACAGGGAGGACACAGAAGGATAATATATCTAGTATACATTTGCGGCGAGTTTTCGAGATAATAAGCCGTAGAAATTCAAACCCAAAGGGAGGTTATTATGAAAAAGAGATTAACAGCACTCGTTTTGAGCGCCCTTATGGCAGCTTCACTTGCAGCCTGCGGCGGATCAAGCACCACAAACACAACAGCAGCACCTCAAGAGACCAAGGCTCAGGATGCCAAGGCAGCAGAGACACAGGCTCCGGCTGAAAAGACATCCACAGATACATCCAAGGCAGAATATACACTGACACTTGGCCATATCAATGCAGAGTCGGATTCATGGCATCAGGGCGCACTGGCATTCAAAGAGTATGTAGAGGATAAGTCAAACGGCAGAATCGCAGTTGAGATCTATCCGAATTCTCAGCTTGGTTCGGAGGTCGAGATGATCACATCCATTCTTCAGCAGTCAGGATGCGATATTACCTTTACAGGCGAGTCCATGCAGACCTATGAGCCTGATCTCGGAATGATCGGCATGCCATACCTCATCCAGTCTGATGAACAGATGGAGAAGGTTCTTACAGGAGAGCCGGGCAAGCACTTTGAAGAGCTTATGGAAAATGCAGGACTTAAGGTTATCGGCTATTTCACAAGAGGACCAAGATACATCACATCAAACAAGAAGATCGAGAAGCTTTCAGATATGCAGAATCTCCTCATCCGTACTCCTCAGTCACCTATGACTGTTGCAGCTTTTGAGGCTACAGGAGCAAAGCCTACACCTATGGCTCTCAGCGAAGTTTTCACATCTCTTCAGCAGGGTACCATCGAGGCTCAGGAGAATCCTCTTGCCATGATAGAGACACAGTCCTTCTATGAGGTTCAGAAGTATCTTATCAAGACAGCTCACTTAAGAGCATGGGTATACATCGGAATCGGCAAGGCACAGTTTGATGCTCTTCCTGAGGACCTTCAGCAGGTAGTTATGGATGGCGGAAAGCATGCACAGGAAGTTGAGCATGCACTCTTCCTTGAGAATGAGGAGAAGTATGAGAAGCAGTTACAGGAGCAGGGCATGGAGTTCGTTGACGTAGATGTTCAGGAATTTGCAGATGCCATGATCAACGGTGTGCTTCCTACACTTACAGACAGCCAGAAGGCTATCTATGAATCAATTGAAGCACTTAAGTGATCAGGAGAAAATGCAGTCATGCTTCCGATAGGAAGGAACACATGAAACTGCATTGCACCTTAGGAAAGCAGATTCATTTATCAACTGGTTTAAATAATTAGTCGGCGGCAGTCAACGCCGCCGATTTTTTGGGAGATAAGACATGAAAGGATTTAACAGATTTTTAAGCGCATACAAAAGTATACTTTCTGTCATAGGCAGCGTTTTTTTCATTACTTTCTGCGCATGTGTTTTGATTCAGATCATAGCAAGAAACCTTTTGCCGTCAGCACCGTCCTGGACAGAAGAGGCGGCCAGATACACCTTCATTTATATGTGCGCATTTGGCTGCGGCATTGCGATGCTGAAAGATGAGTTCGTATACGTTGAGTTTTTAAGAGATAAACTGGAAGAGAAGGGCCTGCATAAGTTGAATACGGTCATCCGTTTCGTAATCACCATTGCCATGATTGTCTTATCTCTTTTTATTCTGTTCAAGGCAGAGCCGTCCTTTGTCTTTATGAAGTTCCGTATGGTATCCACAGCCATGCAGATACCGATGCAGTATATCTATTTTTCACAGATACTGATGTTTGGTATGCTGTCCTTCAGCGGGATACTGCGAATCATCATGATGATAAGGGACTGGAACAAAACTCCGGAGGAAATACGCAGAGAAAGAGAACTTGAAGAGAAGGGAGAAGTAAAATAATGGTGGCTGTTCTTTTTATATCATTTGTTATTTGTCTCGCAGTGGGAGTTCCCGTTGCATTCTCTTTGGGCATAGCAGCAGTTCTTTATTTTCTTGGATCCGGGATGCCCATAACCCAGTTCGCACAGCGCTTTTTTGCGGGACTTGATTCCTTTACGCTTCTTTGCATTCCGGGATTTACATTTGCGGGAAATCTCATGAATCAGGGAGGAATTTCAGATAAGCTTCTGGGATTTGCAGATGCCATGGTGGGACATCTTTCCGGCGGTCTTGCCTATGCCAATGTTCTTGCCTCCATGGTCTTCGCGGGAATTTCCGGAACGGCCCTTTCGGATACGGTTTCCCTTGGCGGTGTTGAGATTCCGATGATGGCAAAGCAGGGTTATGATGTACCCTTTTCAGTAGCTGTTACGGCGGCATCATCCTGTATGGGACCTATCATTCCGCCTTCTGTTCCCATGATCATTGCAGCTACCATGACAGGACTTTCGGTTTCCAAGATGTTTATGGCCGGAATCGTACCGGGCATCCTCATGGGCGGCGGCATGTGCTTTGTCTGCTGGTGGGAGTCCAAAAAGAATCATTATCCCAAGAGAGACAAGATGAGCTCCCTGAAGGAAATTCTCCATGAAGGAAAGGAAGCCATCTGGGCCATCATCATGGTTGGAATCATTCTGTTCGGAATCATGGGCGGAGTGATGACCCCCACAGAGGCGTCAATAGTATGTATAGCCTACGGAACCATCGTTTCCGCATTCATATATAAGAAGCTGGATATTCCTACATTTTACAGCTGCCTTAAGGCAACTCTGTCATCGGCTTCCGCCATCATGGGACTGGTTGCTTTTGCCAATGTCTTTGCCTATATCATGACAAAGGAACGTATTCCGAATATGATCGCGGATTCCATGCTTAGCCTTACCAGCAACAAGTACATCATCCTGCTCCTTATAAATCTGTTCCTTGTTTTCGTGGGAATGTTTATGGAGACCATAGCGGCGATCCTCATTCTGTTCCCGGTTCTTCTGCAGCTTGCTACGGCAGTTGGAGTTGATCCGATACAGTTCGGTATCATAGTTGTAATGAACCTTGTTCTCGGATTATGTACACCTCCTGTAGGAGTATGTCTCTTTGCGGCAACCTCCATCGGAGACAGAACTTCAAGAGAAATGGGAGGCAACGGTAATAAACTTTCCGAGAATGTCATCGCCCTTATCCCGTTTATGATCTCAAACTTCACTGTGCTTGCGCTTACAACCTACGTGCCGGCTCTTACAGTGGGAGTTGCTAATTTTATTTCGGGTAAATAGAAAAGAGGAGAATTATGGAAAAGATAAAAGCAGTAAGAATTATGGAACCTGAGAATCTCAGGATCGTTGAAGAAGAAAAGCCACATATAGATGAAAAGAACAATGTCCTTGTACAGGTCAAGGCTTCAGGCCTTTGCGGATCTGATGCAGGTATATATCACGGGACCAATGCAGCAGCTACCTATCCACGCATCATAGGTCATGAGATCGTTGGCGAAGTTGTTGAGTGCGGACCCACAGCCAAAAAGGTCAAGGTGGGAGACAGGGTAATCATAGATCAGGTAACAAATTGCGGACACTGCTATGCCTGCAGACACGGTCGTCCCAATGTATGCCAGAACCTTCAGGTAAGAGGTGTACATATCGATGGCGGCTACCGTGAGTTCATAGCTGTGCCGGATGAGCATTGCTACATACTTCCCGAGGGACTTCGCTATGTTGATGCGGTTCTCATCGAGCCTACAACCATTGCGGTTCAGGCCTGCTCAAGAGCGGAAATAAAGGAGGATGATGAAGTTCTCATAAACGGACAGGGAGCCCTTGGCGCCAGAATGCTTTCCATTGTGAAACTTTACCATCCGAAGAAGATCATAGTTTCCGATATCTTCGATGAGAAGCTTCAGGAGGCACTGGAGAATGGTGCGGATATTGCCATCAATCCCATGAAGGAGAATTTTGCAGAGAAACTTAAGGAAGTGACCACAGATGGTTACGGACCGACTGTTTCCATTGATTGTGCCTGCACAAAGGATTCACTGGGAACTCTTATCGGAGTGACAGGCAATGCGGGACGTGTCATCACCATGGGATTCACCACAAGTCCTACTGAGGTTACAAACTTCGGCATCACTTCCAAGGAGCTGGATATCAGAGGATCAAGACTTCAGAACAGAAAGTTCCAGGAGGTTATAGATCTGGTAAAGGAAGGAAAGGTTGATCTCGATCATAAGATCTCCCATGTCTGTGACTTCCGTGAAGCCCAGTCGGCATTTGACTTTAATGATACCCACGATCCATCCATAAGAAAGATTGTTTTCACCATGGAGGGAGAACCATACAAGGTTAGACCGGATAAGGATTGAGTGGCATAAGTCGATATCAGACCGTTTCACGTTATGGCTGTCGGGAATATGAAACCCCTTGGATTTGCTGCAGTGGGAACGCCGGCCAATGAAATTCATTTTGGCGGGGGCATCAGTCCTGTGGGACGTGTCAGGAATATTGGTTTTACATGGGAGAGTGTTTTTTATGAAAGCATTCTCCCATAATTATAGATGCATTTATGAGAAGGTCCGTTATGACCTGGGGAGGTGGAAATGTTTGATGTTCTTATAATCGGAGGAGGCGTGGTGGGATCGGCCATCGCAAGACAGCTTTCAAGATATAAACTGAAGATCGGAGTGCTGGAAAAGAACCTTGATGTGTGTTATGAGACCAGCGGAAGAAATACGGGAGTCTGCCATGGTGGATTTGCCTATGACCCGGGATCGCTGAAAGCGCGACTCTGTGTTAAAGGCAATCAGATGATGGGTGATCTTGCGGAGGAACTTGACTTCAGTTTTAAACGCTGCGGTAAGGTTCTCGTAGGGTTCACAGAGGAGGAAAGAGCAAGGCTTCAGGAGGTTATGGAGCAGGGCGAAAAAAACGGAGTCAGACATCTTTCCATAATTGAAAAGGAAAGACTTCACGAGCTGGTTCCTACAGTTGAAGGAGAGTTTGCCATGTATTCCCGGGATTCGGGAATACTTGATCCCTTTATGCTGACCATAGCTCTGGCGGAAAATGCCCATCGGAACGGTGTCAGTTACTATCTTGATAATGAAGTGGTGGGAATCCGAAAAGAAGAGGATGATACCTGGACTGTAAGTACCAGGCATGGAGAGACCGGAACCGGCGGTGAAACAACATACCACACTAAATGGGTGATCAATGCAGCAGGACTCGGCTGCGGTGTGATATCCGATATGCTGGGACTAAAGGGCAACAGGATCATAGGTTCCAAGGATGACTACATCATCCTTGACAACAGGCTTTCAAAGCTGGTTCCCATGCCCATCTATACGGTTCCCTCCAACACCTATATGGGTATCCATGTTTCCGTCACTACAGATGGCAATGTTCTTCTGGGACCCACAGCTGAGGATACGGAGGATCTTAACTGGTACGGAGTGGCACAGAAGAATCTTGATTATCTTTATGAGGAAGCCACAAAAATCTGGCCCCATGTCAACAGAGGGGATTACATCAGAACCTATACAGGTATACTTCCGAAGTGGATAGATGAGAATGGAAAAATACAGGATTTCAAGATCGAGATAGTGGATGATTACGCGCCTCATGCTGTTAATCTTGTGGGTATCGAGTCTCCCGGACTCACGGCTTCCGTTGCCATTGCGGATTATGTGATAGAACTGATGAAGGCCCGTATGGATATGGAAGAAAATCCGGCCTTTGTTCCTGTAAGAAAGGGCATAAAGAAGTTTTCCGAGATGAGTGAGGAAGAACAGGCCGAATGCATTGGCAGGAATCCGGATTACGGTGAACTCATATGCAGATGTCAGAAGGTAACGAAGGCCGAGATTCTTGAGGCTGTGAGAAATCCTCTGGGAGTACACACCATGGTGGGAGTGAAATACCGCACACGCAGCATGATGGGAAGATGCCAGGGAGGCTACTGCCAGATGCGTATCGCAGAGCTTCTGGAAAAGGAATACGGCATCAGGGATACGGAGCTTGAATACAACAGACAGGGTTCGCAGCTGTTTTTTGGGACAGTGAGGTGAAACGGCATGAGTGAAGAGATTAAAAATATAGATGTTCTTATAGTAGGAGGCGGTCCTGCGGGACTGAGCGCCGCGGTGGAGCTTTGGAAAAAGGGTGTGAGGGACATCCTTATAGTGGAAAGAGAAAAGCATCTTGGAGGCATCCTTCGCCAGTGCATCCATGACGGCTTTGGACTTACAAGATTCGGGGTAACTCTCAGCGGACCCGAGTATGCGGGCAGATTCATCTCGGAGGTCAGAGAGCTTGGAATCCCGTATATGGTTAATGCTGCTGTGACCAATGTTACGGAAGGCCGTCTTGTGACTGTAGTGACACCCTCCGGACTTCTCAGGTATCAGGCAAAGGCTGTGGTACTTACCATGGGGTGTCGTGAAAGAACGAGAGGTGCTCTTGCCATCCCCGGTGAGCGTCCTGCGGGAGTTTTCACTGCCGGAGTGGCACAGGCCTATATCAATCTGTATAACAAGATGCCGGCTAAAGAGGTGGTGATACTTGGATCCGGAGACATTGGCATGATCATGGCGCGTCGCCTTACTCTGGAAGGTGCTCATGTGAAAGCTGTCTATGAGGTTCAGCCGTATCCATCAGGACTTCCGAGAAATATAGAGCAGTGTCTCAATGACTACAACATCCCTCTGTACCTGAGTCATACGGTGACGGAAATTCACGGGGACAGGCGCCTGAAGGGAGTCACCATCTCAAAGGTTGATGAGAAGTTCCGGCCGGTTCCGGGAAGTGAGGAGTATGTGGAATGTGACACACTGATACTTTCTGTGGGACTTCTTCCGGAGAATGAGCTGTCTCTTGATGCGGGAGTTGTGCTTGACAGGCGTACCAGAGGCGCTGTGGTGGATGAACATTATCAGACTAGCGTACCAGGAATTTTTGCGGCGGGTAATGTGCTTCATGTCCACGATCTGGTAGATTTTGTATCCATGGAGGCTGAGCAGCTTGCGGATCATGTGGCTTCCTTTGTAAATGAAGGAGCCCTTAGGCCATGTGAGGTGGAGCTTAAATATGACGGAAACATCAATCACACCATTCCTCAGAAGATAAGCGGAGAAGAAAAGTTCAGGCTGTCACTGAGGGTCAGTCATCCCATGAAGGATGTAAGGATAGTGGTGACTCAGAATGGCAGAGAGCTTGTTTCGAAGAAAATGAAAAAGGCATTGCCGGCGGAGATGGTGCAGCTTGATGTGGATGGCGTGACAAGGGGTGCCGGAGACGTGGAAGTAAGTGTAGTGAATGTGTAAGCCGCTGTCATAGACGGTGTGAACAGTTTTTTATATTTCAATCTAAAATAAAACTTTTACTGCTGATGAGTGCAGTAGATTGGAGTTTGGTATGAGGAGAACTTTTACCTGTATAGTATGTCCCAACGGCTGTGAGATAACAGCCGATTATGAAGAAAGGGGCGGGGCGGTGGACGTTACCGCAGTAAGCGGTAATCTCTGCCCGAGAGGAAAGGAGTATGTGGCTCAGGAGCTGACGGATCCGAGACGGACCATAGCGTCATCGGTGAAGGTGGAGTCCGGAGAATTTCCTCTTGCCAGCGTCAGGCTCACGGCGCCCATACCGAAGAACAGGATCTTTGATGCCATGGAAGAGATAAAGAAGTGCTCGGTGAAGGCACCGGTGAAATCCGGAACTGTGCTGATACATGACATACTGGGACTGGGAAGTGACCTGATAATAACAAAGGATGTTGAGGCGGTTATTTAAACCGGATTAAATGGCGGAGTTCTCCGGGATATTATGGCTGATCAGATGCCAAGTATGAATGGAACCTGCCGAAAGAGAATACATAAGTAAATACACAGTTTTGCGTATCTGAGATTAATGTTCAGATACGCATTTTTGTTATAAAACCGTCATATGCAGCTTTTACCTGTACGGGTGTACATCCATCCTTTTGATTGTTTAAAATTTATTTGACAACATACCCCCACGGGGTATATTATACCCATTGTAATGATACCCCTTAGGGGTATTTTGGAGTCTGAATTATACATTGCGTTTAGATGTAAGGAGTATATATGGAACAGTACAAAGTTACGGGAATGAGCTGTGCTGCCTGCCAGACGAGAGTTGAGAAGGCGGTAAGCTCGGTTAAGGGAGTGGAGAGCTGTGCCGTCAGCCTTTTGACAAATTCAATGGGGGTTGAGGGAACGGCTTCTCCTGAAGAAATAATTGCGGCAGTTGAGGCGGCGGGATACGGTGCCAGCGTAAAGGGCGGAAGTGAGACTAAGAGTTCCGGGTTAAGTCAGGATGATTCGCTGAAGGATACTGAGACACCGAAGATGAAGAAAAGACTGATTGCATCCCTTGTGCTCCTGATACCCCTTTTATATGTATCAATGGGACATATGCTGTGGGACTTGCCCCTTCCCGGATTTTTGGTTGGCAATCATGTGGCCATGGGTCTTTATCAGCTTTTGCTGGCCGGTCTTGTTATGGTGATAAACCAAAAGTTTTTCATAAGCGGATTCAGAGGGCTTTTACACGGCTCTCCAAATATGGATACTCTTGTGGCATTGGGATCAACGGCATCCTATATATACAGCGTATTTGCTCTGTTTGCCATGACCGGGGCCGTTCTCGCCGATGACAATGATCTCGTTATTTACTATATGAATCAGTTCTACTTTGAAGCTGCGGCAACCATCCTTACACTTATAACTGTAGGAAAGATGCTGGAGGCAAGATCAAAGGGAAAGACCACAAATGCTCTTAAGGGTCTCATGGATCTTTCGCCGAAGACTGCGATGGTTCTCAATGACGGAGTTGAAAGTAAAGTGCCTATCGAAGATGTGAAGGTCGGAGACAGATTTGTGGTGAGACCCGGGGACAGTATACCGGTGGATGGTATCGTCAGGGAAGGTGAGAGCGCTGTCAATGAATCTGTATTGACAGGAGAGAGCCTTCCGGTGGAAAAGGCTCCGGGAGAAAAGGTCTATGCGGCAACTATCAATACCTCGGGATATATGGTATGTGAAGCAACGAGAGTAGGAGAGGATACAACTCTTTCGGCCATCATAAAAATGGTGAGTGATGCAGCAGCAACAAAGGCCCCCATAGCGAAGATAGCTGACAGGGTTTCGGGAGTTTTTGTTCCGGTGGTTATCGGAATAGCAGTTGTCACATTTTTGGCCTGGATCCTGGCAGGCCAGAGTTTTGGATATGCCATGGCCAGAGCTGTATCGGTTCTTGTAATCAGCTGCCCCTGCGCCCTTGGACTGGCTACTCCTGTTGCCATAATGGTGGGAAACGGTGTTGCGGCAAAGACAGGAATTCTCTTCAAGACTGCGGCATCACTTGAGCAGGCAGGAAAGACTCAGATAGTCGCTCTCGATAAGACAGGAACCATAACAACAGGTGAAATGAAGGTTACGGATCTTGTTCCGACTAAGGGTGTCAGTGAGGAGGAACTTCTCAGAGTTGCCTATGCTCTTGAGTCAAAGAGTGAACATCCTATATCAAAGGCTGTTACGGAGTATGCAAAGGAAAGCGGCATTGATCTTTTAGAGACAGCCGGGTTTGAAGCATTATCAGGAAACGGGCTTAAGGCGAAGCTTGGCCGGGATGAAATCTTCGGTGGAAGCGCAAAATATATATCTGAGGTCGTTGGCGGACTTACGAATGAGACAAAGAGCGGGATAGAAGCATTGGCAAAGGAAGGAAAAACTCCTGTTCTCGTGGCGAAAGCTCATCAGCTTCTTGGAATCATCGGAGTATCGGATATAATAAAAAAAGATTCACCGGAAGCCATTTCTGAATTAAAGAAGCTTGGCATCCATGTGGTGATGCTTACCGGAGACAATGAGGTGACTGCAGCAGCTATTGCAAAGCAGGCAGGTGTTGATGAAGTGGTTGCGTCCGTGAAGCCGGATGGCAAGGAAGCTGTTATAAGGAAGCTGATGGAGTATGGAATGGTAACCATGGTGGGAGACGGTATCAATGATGCGCCGGCACTTACTTCTGCAAATCTGGGAATCGCCATCGGAGCAGGAACGGATGTTGCCATAGATGCAGCAGATGTGGTTCTCATGAAGAACAGCATCAAAGACGTTGCAGCGGCTGTAAGGATATCCAGAAGTACCTTGAGAAACATTCATGAGAATCTCTTCTGGGCATTTTTCTACAATGTTTTGGGCATACCTCTTGCGGCGGGCTGTTATGTGGCTGCCTTCGGATGGACCCTTAATCCTATATTCGGAGCGGCGGCCATGGGCCTGTCGAGCTTCTGCGTAGTATCCAATGCTCTAAGGCTTAACTGGATAAAGCCTTATGACAGTGCTGGGGATAAAGCCATAAGGAATTCCGTAAAGGGAAATCTGATAAAGCAGGCGACAACAACTGCAGACACGGAAAATATAAGGTCTCATGTTGAAGCAGATAAAGAAAAAACAAATGATGAAATAAGAAAGGAATCAAAAGAAATGAAGATTACAGTAAAGGGAATGATGTGCGGACATTGTGAGGCTCATGTTAAGAAGGCTCTCGAGGCTATTGACGGTATCGAGAGTGCGGCAGCATCACATGCAGACAATCTTGTAACTATCACAAACTCAAAGGAAATTGATGAGGCTCTTATCAAAGCAGCTGTTGAAGAAGCAGGATATGAGTATTGCGGAGTGATAGAGAAGTAAGATACATATATCCTCATAATTCCATCTCAGAGAGGCTGGACAAATGCTGATAAAAAACGGATTGGTGTATACGGAGAATTTCCGGTTTGAAAAAACAGATATTTTTATCAAAGATCATATTATTGCGGAAATGAAAGAACGGTCATCTGAAGATCCACGGGATTCCGGCAGTGTATGTCAGCTTTCTGAGATGGAAAATGAGCGGGATGAAGATGTAATAGATGCTAGAGGAAAACTGATCATTCCGGGACTTACAGACCTGCATTTTCACGGCTGTGTTTCTTATGATACAAATGATGCGGCTGATGAGGCGTTTCATGCCATGGCAGTGTATCAGCTAAAGTCGGGGGTGACAGCCATATGTCCAACGACTATGACATTGCCTGAAAACGAGGTTGAAAAGATCGTTAAAAAGGCTAAAGAGTATTCCTGCCGCCGGGGCGAAGGTGAAGCTGCCATAGTCGGAGTGAATCTCGAAGGCCCGTTTATATCAAAGGACAGGGTGGGCGCACAGAATCCCCTGTATGTCACCGGACCGGATCCGGCCTTTATTGAAAAACTGCTGGAGGAGACGGATTGTTTTCCGAAGCTGATAACCATAGCCCCTGAGGTAACCGGAGCTATGGAATTTATAAAGAAACTTCATGAAAGGATCCGTATCTCAATCGGGCATACCATGACGGACTATGAAACCGCAAAAGAAGCATATAAGAACGGTGCCCTTCACCTTACGCATATGTTCAATGCCATGCCCGCGATACATCATCGTATGCCGGGTCCCATAGTTGCCGCAATGGAAGCTCCTGAGGTAACCTGCGAGATCATCTGCGACGGAGTTCATGTTCATCCGGCTTCCGTAAGAATGGCATTTTCCATCATGGGGGCGGATAAAATGATACTGATCTCGGACAGCTGCAGAGCATGCGGGATGCCGGAGGGCAAGTATGAGCTCGGGGGTCAGGATATATATAAGCATGATCATGCTGCTTTTTTAGAGGATGGTACACTGGCGGCAAGCGCAAGTAATTTGTATGAATGTATGGTCAATGCTATAGATTTTGGGGTTCCCGTAGAAGATGCTGTCAGGGCAGCCGCGTATAATCCGGCAAAGGCCCTGGGGATGCTTGACCGGTACGGGAGTATAAAAAAGGGTAAAGCGGCGGATATCCTGATTATAGATCCTGAGAAACATTACCATCTCGAAAGAGTGATAAGCGGCGGAATAAGGTAGAACAGGCGACTCATCATGTGATGGGCCGCCCTTTACTGCTGTTTAGCCTGTGCAGTATGAAATTGTACATGTATGGGAACATCTAAAAAAAATTAAAAAAGTGTTTGACATCCGCATTGTGAATTGTTATTATAACTGAGCACTTGAGAGATGCGGAACACCAGTTCTGATAAACAAGTGATAAGAACCTTGAAAATCAAAGATCGATTAATACACAGACCCTGAAGATTCTAAGAATTAGATT
>NZ_JNKO01000021.1 GCF_000702885.1 Oribacterium sp. P6A1
GATGGATTACTGAGAATAACTTATAAAATGTGGTGTACAGTTTTCAAGAGACGATACCTAATATAGATAAAAGCTTTAGAAGTTCCGATGGTTACATCGGGACTTTTTTGTATTCAAATAATGACATAGAACAGAAAAAGCGGCAGGATATACACCTGTTTTTTGTAATCGCATGTTTGCGCGCAATATAATAGCTATCAATTATATTAAGAAAGTGTTAAATATTGCGGAATAACACCCATTTTTTCCTCAATGTGTTATTCTAGTAAAGAACAAGTCAAAATATGAAAATATGTTCAAATGTTAAAGAGAGGAAGGACAAAATATGAAGAAACTTGGAATTATGATGGCTACAGCTGCTTTTACCATGGCTGCAACATTATCGGCATTTGCATATCACGGGAATAGTCATAATTATGCAGCAAATTATTGTAACGATTACGTTTGTGACGAGACTTCGGAATATGGCGCATATTGTGCAGGAAATTACGAAGCTTGTTACCGGGGTAACGGAAACGGAGCAGGTGCGTATTGTACCACCAGGAATTACAGAGGATGCGCAGGAATCGGTTATTGCAGTAACAGTTCCTACAGAAGCTGCAGATAAAAAGGAAACAGTCGAATGCCTGAATATTAAGGCTCGACTGTTTTTTTATCTATAATGAAGTGTGACAGTACTGTGATAATAGGTGGTATATAGTATCGGAGTAGACAAAAATACAGACATAATTAATGGAAATGCTACGAGATTCTGCCGGTTTTGTAACATAGAGGGGTAAAACTATGAAAGTCAGAGAAATTGAAAATCCGATGAAATTTTTCTCAATTGTGGATATGTGTCAGGGCGATGTTGAACTGGTATCAAGAGTCGGAGACTGTATAAATTTAAAAAGTAAAGTTACACAGATGTATACTCTGGTAAATGTGTTTCGTCATGGATACGTAAGAGAATTGGAGCTCTCCGTAGCCAATCCGTCAGACAGAGAGTTGATTGACAGATCCATGTGAAAATTGACATAAGGTTCTTATGTGATGTCTGGCGCCATATAGCAGAATCCTACGGAATCTGCCACGGGTCATAACACTTAATGTAAAAAAGCTGAGGTTCCGGAATGATGGAATCTCAGCTTTTTATGTGAAATAGGACAGCAGTTAAAAACAGTATATAACTGCACATAACAGTAAATCTGCAGATTACTTTTTGAAGAGTTTATTTAATTTTCCGAGGAAAGAAGAGTGAGCCTTTTCTTCCTCAGCTTCAGCTTCAGCAACTTCTATTTTCAGCTGAGTATCCAGCAACTCTGAAAATAGCGGAGTATCGTTAGGGATACCCTTTGGAAACCTGGAGATAACTTTGGAATAGGCACGATATATAATTCTTGATTCATGTTCTTCAACATAGTCATGCATTACATTGGTTACGTTATGTTCGACGCCATATGAAATGATATTGTAGGCTCTGCAGTAATAAAAAATATCATTGTTTTCCATGGAGATATCTTTGCCCCAGAATACAATTTCGTACATGAAATCAGTAATTTCTTTAATGCTTTTTTCTTTCAGCTTCTCATTTAAATAATCCAGAGCTTTCTTTTTTGAAATATTGTTAATATTACCTGCCATATCATCACCTGCCTTCAAATGTAGTTATAATTATTGTAGTTTAATCATAGATTATATTCAACATCATAGTGTAAGTCTTATCCCACGTGAGCATAAAGCTTGAAGCAGTCCTATATCGACTCCTGACACTCATGTCAGATCAGTAGAGCTTAAACTGTCATGATAGATTTTTTTGTTCTCGTACATGTTCTTATCAGCTTCATAATACATGGCATTAATGGATTTATATGGTGTATTGCCGGACTCTCGGATGGATATGCCATGGGAAACAGACAGTTTGAAAGATGAATTTTCAGAATTATTTTCATGTTCTATTGCTTCGTTAAGTTTTGTGAGTGAAATCTCATACTTTTTATGAACATCACCTGAAAGAATGGAAATAAATTCATCGCCGCCTATTCTGCCTATAAATCCTTCGGTTCCGAAGCTGATCTTTAAACAGTTTGAAAAAACTTTTAATGCTTCATCTCCCATTTGATGGCCGAGGGTGTCATTGATTTCTTTAAACTTATTCAAGTCAAAGCATATCAACATGGTGTTGTCTTCCAACTCATTGAAATAATTAAGCATCTCATGGCACTTCTGTGCATTTCCGAGACCTGTAAGGTCATCTGTGTATGCCATGGACTTTGTCTTAATAGCCCAATACTGATGCCTGAAAATCAGGATAAAAGCAAGAATCATCATAATGATGGACACTGATTGAACCACCAGAATGTTCCAAACGCCGCGCATGATCAGGTCATCCTTCATGATATATATGATTTTCCAGTGACAATAATTCAAGTCGGACATTCCGACGTAATAAACATCATCATGGTACCCCAGATGACTGGAAATAGTTTTGGGGCTGTGAAGTCCTTTAGAAATAAAATCAACTACCACAGGGGAATCAGAGAAAGTGTCCAGTGCATTGTCCTGGGCTATTACTGAGGCTACATCTTCATAGAGGACATATTCACCGTTTTGTGTGATAGCGGCAATTATTCCTGTACTGTACATATTTTTAATTTCCGAATATAGGACATTCAGGTTTAGAGCGCCGCATAAAGCACCAACTTTTTGATCATCCTCATCATATATAGACACACATAAGGTTGCTAATGGGGCATTATTCTTTTGGTCGTAATATGGATCAGAGATATATCTGTAGTTTGAAACAGCGAATTTGAAAATATCTTCGTCATAAAGATCATAGTCAGTACCGCTGTTAATAAAAAAGGGTTCTTTATCATTATTTACTACGAACATATATTCAAATCCCACGGAATCAACCTTTTCGCTCAGATATCCCTGCTGGGTCACTTTATCCATACCGTATACTTCCGGTAGCGAAGCAATATAGTCCAGCACTGCAAATTTAGAATCAAGATTGGACATGATACGCTGTTTCATCATATCGGAGCGCTCGGAAACAAAAGCTTCTCCCCTTACAACCATGGAACTGTAAGTCGCATAACTGAAATATAAAGAAACAGAAAACACTATTAACAGAGCCACTACGGTAGTGGCCCACATGATTTTTTCTTTTAAGCTGAAACCTATATGGTTGATTTTTGCAACTTTCATAATTTATCTGTAAAACCCCAAAAGGCTTTTGAATGGTCAAAGAAAAAACCTAAACAATGAGTGTTCTATACTTATATCGGAGATTTACACAGAAATATAAAACAATATAAGTGTCATAAATCTACACTCATGGATGCGATTTTATGTCAACTTTTTGACTCCCACATCATATTTTCAAATTTAATTACAGTTTTCAGACTCATTTAAGCTATTAGGGCTAATATGACCAATGTCAGAAACAAAAACCGTTTCTAAAAAAACTTAGATATTTGTCATGGTTTCAGTGAAAACCTGACTTGTACAGGCAGCCCAAAGCCTGATGGATCCACAGGGCTGACCTTTAGGAAAGAGAGAATATTATATGAAGAGAAAATTACTATTGGTAATGGCGGCATCAATGCTTGCTGCAAATGTAGCAGCCTGCGGATCAAATAAAACTGCAGAGACTACAGTGGAAGCAACAGAAGGGAAGATTGATGCAGAGACTCCGGCTATGGAGTCAAAGACTGAGTCTGTAAAAGAAACCTATGAGAACAACGAGGATGGCGGACATGCAATCCATGCTGACGGTGAGGATGCAGAATACGAAAACATTGAAGTAAAAAAGACAGGCGATTCAAACAGCGAAGAGGCTGATTTCTATGGCGAGAATGCGGCTGTTTTTGCTGAGAACGGAGCAACACTCACTATAAAGAATGCTGAAATCACAACAGACGGCAGTCATGCCAATGCGGTATTCAGCTACGGAGAGGGTACAACAGTAAACATCTCCGATTCAAAGATCAGAACCACTTCCAATAATTCAGGCGGTCTTATGACAACAGGCGGCGGTACCATGAATGCCGAAAATCTTGATGTCATCACACAGGGAGGTTCATCGGCAGCTATCCGTTCCGACAGAGGCGGTGGAACTGTTAATGTAACAGGAGGTTACTATGAAGCAAACGGTAAGGGATCACCTGCTGTTTACTCAACAGCCGATATCACTGTAAAGGATGCAGAGCTTGTTTCAAATTCAGCTCAGGGCATCGTTGTGGAAGGAAAGAATTCAGTCACATTGGATAATGTTTCTCTTACCGCTAACAATGTCACGAAGAACAGTGATAAATCATCGGTATATCAGGCAGTAATGCTCTACCAGTCAATGTCAGGTGATGCTGATGAAGGAACGGCTTCATTCAGGATGACAGGCGGTTCTTTGATTAATAAGAACGGCGGCATGTTCTATATCAACAACACAAAGGCTGAGATTGAAATCGAGGATGTGGACTTTACATACGCAAGTGATGACTTCCTTCGTATCGAGGCAGCAGGCTGGGGAAGAGAAGGCTCTAACGGCGGCCAGGTTACATTTACAGCCGCAAAGCAGAATTTTGAAGGAAATACTATAGTTGACAGCATTTCAACACTTAATATGTATCTCAATGACGGAACACTCTACTCAGGTTCCATCAATACAGATGGCGTAGCCGGAGCTGTTTATGTAGAAATTTCGGATGATTCCACATGGACACTTACAGGGGATTCATATATCACAAGTCTTACCTGTGATGAGGATGCCATCGATCTTGACGGATTTACGCTTTACGTAAACGGTGAAGCTTATTCCGAGGGAACAGAGTCAAAGGGCACAGCTGTAGAAGCCTACAAGAGTGAAGCTTCGGATGACAGTAAGGGTCAGAGACCTGAGGATGGCCAGGGTGGCCCTCAGCAGGGTGAAGCTCCTTCAGGAAAGCCCGGCGATGGTCAGGCACCGGCAGACGGCCAGGCACCGGCAGGTATGAGTGATGGACAGCAGCCACCTGAGAAGCCGGAAGGTGATGCTCAGGGTAATGGCCAGGGCGGCGCTCCTATGGGTATGCCCGGTGACGGACAGACTCCTCCGGATGGAGCAAACGGACAGCAGCCACCTGAGATGCCTACCGGTGCAGCAGCAAACTAAGCAATATTTAAAATCACACTCTCCTTTGTCGGAAAAAACCGGCAGGGGAGAGTTTTTTTAATTTAATGTTATATTGGCGGATAAACCATACGAATTATATATATGAAAAAGATGTTGGGGTAAGAATGTTTTATTTTAAAGCAGGAATCGTATTTTAAGATTATTGGGGAAAGGATCTTAAGTTATGAAGAAGAGAATACTCATATTCATATTGGTGATTCTTGTGGGATTGACGGCGTTTTATGGGTATCACTATGTCAGGCTGGAAGTATTGGCCCCGGCAGCAGGTGCAGAGACCGGTTCAGATACTAAAAAGCAGGTTGTTTCTGAAATGACATTCAGCGGACGTGTGGAGAGTTCCGAAGCATTCACTGTTGACTCATTGGTCACAGGTAAGGTCTTTCAGGTTTATGCCAATAAGGGAAGAAAGGTACTGAAAGGCGATGCCATATTACTGATAGATAACAGAAAAGAGGTTGAAGAGGCGAAGAGCGTATGGGATGAAACTGTATTTAAAGTGACGGAAGCAAGAGTAAAAGCTTCTTCTGCTGTTTCCGAATTAAACAGGATCACTCCTGCATTTAATACAGGTGAGATGAATGCAGAGGCTTATCAGCAGGTTGTGGATATGGTAAATCTTGCAAACGAAGAACTTAACGAAGCCATACGCATATCCGAGGATGCAAAATCAAAATATGAAACTGCCGCTGACAATGCTTTGGTAAAGGCACCGGCGGATGGCAGAATAGGTGAGATAAAGGTCAGGAAGGAGCAGGAAGTTGCCCCGGGAGATACATTGTTTGAACTGGAGGAAACTTCGGTAAAATATGTTCTGTTCAGAGTAGAGAAGGAGCTTCTTTCTGAAATATTTCCGGGAAAGAAGCTGACTTTCCTGATACGAGATATAAAGATTTACGGAAGCGTAATAGGTATCCGGCAGGATAGTGACGATGAAAATTATTATACGGTTAAGGCTTTCCCTAAGGAGGATGTAAATCTGCCGGAGGGAATGAGTGTAAGTGTAAAGCCGGGAGTGGTCGAAGACGAGTCCATGGAGGCGGAGGATACGGGAGTATCATCGGAGGATCAGAAAGATAAAGAGGACAGTGGGAAGAAGCAGCAGGAATAGCAGGTCTAAAAATTTATTATTTTATTTTTCAAAACGAAAAGTATAAGTTAGACTTATATGTATAATCTGTTATGTATTAATACGGATCGTTCCGATGATGGATCATGATATCCGATTAAGTGATCCTGTTAGTCGGTAGTACTCACATCCTTTGGATTCGTTGAAGGAGGAGAAGCCATGGTGAAGTTCTTTGCCGGAAAAAGATATTATGAAGCGATGAATTTCGCGGCATTTGCGCATAGGAAACAGCTGCGGAAGGGAGTGGATATTCCGTATATCATTCATCCTATTGAGTGTTCAATGATAGTAGCGGCTATAACCGAAGACGAGGATGTTATAATTGCTGCGCTGCTTCATGATGTCATAGAAGATACAGAGTACGGTTACGAGGATATAAAGGAACGTTTCGGATCAAGGGTTGCAGATCTTGTTCAGGGAGAGACTGAGGATAAGAGGCGTGACCAGTCGAAGAAGCATACATGGGCTGTGCGTAAAAAGGAAACCATAGAACAGCTCAGAAAATCCGATAGGGATTCAAAGATTATTTGTCTGGGGGATAAACTTTCCAATATTCGTGCTTCAGTAAGAGACCACGAAGACAACAAAGAATCCTTTTGGGAGAGATTCAATCAAACGGACCCTGACTTTCAGGGATGGTACTATGAAAGCATAAGAGACATACTTTCAGACGAGCTTTCGGATACAGATGCCTGGAAGGAATATGATGAGCTCTGCACTTCACTTTTTGGTAATCTGGATTTGAATGAGATAGAGAAAAGAATGAATCAAAAAACTTAAAGAGCATATATGTGGCAGTTTGTCATACTAGAGGCTCATAGTCTCACGGATATAACGAAACCAATGTGAGACTGACATAAAAAAGCGGACCTCCGGACTAAGTTTCTGATTAGTTCGGGGGTCCTGTTCGTGATTTTTGATAATTTTTTGAGGGTTTGCCGGAGGAGTAGGGTTATCCTCCGGCGGAGTAGTATGAAAAAACTTCGTTTGTCAGATCTGTTTCATCTGACAGGACTCATAATACAGCCGTTAGCTGAAATGGTACTGAAAATAAAGTCTTTTGAAAAAATAATGAATATCATCGTTTCAATGCTTAGCGCTATGCGTTTTGATTGTTCAGTACCATTTCTATACTGATATTAGCAAAGACTCTTAAAATGATTGGAATGGAAAAAATCATTTACTTTTTTTATGAATGGGTATATGATGATTTTCGGAAAAGAAAATTTTTTTATAATAATCATTTAATAATTACATATTGATCTTCGGGGAAAGGTGAAATTCCTTATCGGCGGTATAGCCCGCGAGCCTTATGGCATGATCCGGTTTGATTCCGGGGCCGACAGTAAAGTCTGGATGGAAGAAGATAAGATATACGATTAAAGAACAGTTTTATCTTTTGGTATAGTTATACACCCCCGGAACGTGATGTTTCGGGGTGTTTTTAGCTGCTGAAGAAGATAAAGCAGTTTCTTATCACACTAAGCATAGGCAATAGAAGCTTATGACTTATCTAAAATTCCATGCCGGAATCGGATCATCACAGGAAATCTCCATCGAAGATCGGAGAGGAGTCCATTTGGAAAGTCAGGATTATATGCGTCGGGCCATCGCTCTTGCAAAGAAGGGTGAAGGCTGGTGCCATCCCAATCCTCTGGTTGGAGCAGTTATAGTCAAAGATGGACGCATAATAGGTGAAGGTTACCACGAGAGATACGGGGATCTTCATGCGGAAAGGAATGCTATCCGTAATCTGAAAGAGTCCGCAGAAGGTGCGACTATATATGTGACACTGGAACCCTGTTGTCATCATGGAAAACAGCCTCCCTGTACCGAGGCCATAATTTCTTCCGGTATCAGAAAAGTATTTATCGGTTCAAGAGATCCGAATCCCCTGGTATCAGGTAAAGGAGCAGAATTTCTCCGGCAGCATGGAGTGGAAGTTGTTGAGGATTTTCTTAGGGATGAATGTGATGAACTGAACCCGGTATTTTTTCACTATATCACGACCAAAAGACCATATGTCACCATGAAATATGCCATGACCATGGATGGTAAGATCGCAACAAAAACCGGCAGGTCCAAATGGATAACCGGTGGGGAAGCCAGGGAGAGGGTTCATGTAATGCGTCATGCAGCAATGGGAATCATGGCGGGGATAGGTACGGTTCTTCAAGATGATCCCATGCTTAACTCGAGGATAGAGGGAGGCAAATCTCCTGTACGGATCATATGTGACAGCAGGCTGAGAATTCCTTTGGATTCGCAGATAGTGAGGTCTGCGAAGGAATACAGAACTATAGTTTCATGCGGTATCAGGGAGATACCGGAAGGGGAAATCACAAAGGATATTGTCTCCGGAATTTCAGCAGATTGTTCATCTGACAATAAGACAAATGCGGTGACGCATGGTTATAAAGAGAAAATTCTTTCTCTGTTGGATGCCAAAGTCGAGATTATTAATTTTCCGACAAATAGGAAAGCATATTCGGAAACTGAAAAGATACGGCAAATAGTTCATGAAGGTGTCCCTGTTCAAAGTGAAAATCATTCAGAGAATTCCGGAATATCTGACAAAGTGGATCTAAAAAAGCTTATGGCTTTTCTTGGAGAAAAGGGGCTGGACAGTATTCTTTTAGAAGGCGGAGGAAGCCTGAATGAGAGTGCGTTAAAAGCGGGGATCGTGAATGAAATTGACGTCTTTGTGGCACCGAAGATATTTGGCGGCAATGCTAAATCACCGGTCATGGGTACCGGGGTTACTGATCCTGAGAATGCCTATCAATTCAGCCTGAAAGATATGGAACGGATCGGAGAGGACATACTTCTCAGGTACAGGTTACCTGAGGCGGCTGGAAATCATGATGTTTAGGGAGAAGAGGCATTTCAGATGTTTACAGGAATAGTAGAGGAAAGAGGCAGCATCCGAAAACTGGATATCAGAGGGAGCTCCGGAAGGATAGAGGTTCAGTGCAGGAAGGTGCTGGAGGGAACAGTGATTGGCGACAGCATAGCAGTGAACGGGATATGTCTTACTGTGACGGAGCTTTACGATGACGGATTTTCAGTGGATATAATGGCGGAAACCGTCAGGAGAAGTTCTCTGTCCGCAGCGAAGCAGCAGGACCATGTAAATCTGGAACGGGCCATGGCGGCAAACGGAAGATTCGGTGGACATATAGTATCCGGACATATAGACGGGACCGGAGTTGTGCAGGAAGTTAAAAATGAAGAGAATGCGGTGTGGTTCACCATAAAGGCACCTTCCCGGATTTTGAGATACATAATCGAGAAAGGCTCCATAGCCATAGACGGAATCAGTCTTACGGTGGCATACGTTGACGAAACGGTTTTCAAGGTGTCCATCATTCCGCATACCATGCAGGAGACAACATTGGCATCAAGAAGGCCCGGGGACAGAGTGAATCTTGAAAATGATTCTGTCGGAAAATACGTGGAGAAGCTCCTGGGGCTTGGTTACGGAAGAACAGGAAAAATTGATGCAGAAACCGGCGCAAAGGATTTTTCCGGAGGAATATCAGGGTCCGGGAGAAGTGATGACTCTATAGAGGCCGATGGGAATTATGGTGGTGGCCGGTGCGGAATCACCATGGAATTTCTGGAGAAATACGGGATATGAAAAGTATAGGCTGACGTTATTAATGGGCTGCAAAAAGGGAAAATGGGAGGTAAATATAAATGGAGAAACATTATGCAAGTATCGAAAAGGCGCTGGAGGATTTAAGGAACGGGAAGATCATTCTCTGCTCGGATGATCCAGAGAGGGAAAATGAGTGCGACATGATCTGTGCGGCTGAGTTTGCAACACAGGAGAATATCAATTTCATGGCAAGCTTCGCCAAGGGGCTTATCTGTACACCCATAAGCCAGAAGCATGCCGGACGACTGGGACTTCCCCCGATGGTCATCGAAAATACTGATAATCATGAGACAGCATTTACGGTATCGGTGGACCATGTTGATACCACAACGGGAATCTCGGCAAAGGAGAGAGGCCTCACCATGCGGAGGCTTGCGGCAGGTGACTCAAAGCCCACGGATTTCAGAAGACCGGGACATGTATTTCCGTTGATTGCAAGAAGGGGCGGAGTGCTTACAAGAAACGGACATACTGAGGCGACGGTGGATCTTATGAGGCTTGCGGGGCTTACTGAGTGCGGTGTCTGCTGTGAGATCATGGCGGAAGACGGTACCATGATGCAGAGTGAGGAGCTTTGGGAGCTTGCCGATAAGTATGATCTCAGTTTCATAACCATAAAGGATCTCCAGACTTATATCCGCATCAATGAGAAGCATGTGGTTCAGGAGGCTGTTGCCAAGCTTCCTACAAAATACGGTGATTTCAGGATGTATGGATATATCAATGACATCACCGGAGAGCATCATGTGGCTCTGGTGAAGGGGGATATCGGTGACGGAAAGGATGTGCTTTGCAGAGTTCATTCAGAGTGCCTCACGGGAGATACCTTCGGGTCCCTGCGATGTGACTGCGGACTTCAGCTTGAAAAATCCATGGAGCGGATTGAAAAGGAAGGCCGGGGGATAGTCCTTTACATGCGACAGGAGGGGCGTGGCATCGGTCTTATCAACAAGATAAAAGCCTATGCCCTTCAGGAACAGGGCTACGATACTGTTGAGGCCAATGTCAAGCTCGGTTTTGCACCGGACCTCCGGGAGTACTGGGTAGGGGCACAGATTCTGAAGGATCTTGGGGTTAAGTCCCTGAGGCTTCTCACCAACAATCCGGATAAGGTATATTCACTGTCGGATTTCGGTCTGACCATCAGTGAACGCGTACCTATCGAGATACCGGCTCAGATTTATGACAGAAGATATTTAAGAACTAAGATGACTAAGATGGGACATATTTTCAAGGCCATAGATCTTGAGGGAGATGATGGGATCGAGGATAAGGGAACTCAGGCAGATTCTACCTGCGCGTGAGAGCGCTATGCAAGGAAGGATTCGATGTCGGATTTTGACACTCATATCATAATATGAGACTGAGATTATGAAAGACTAAAGGTGTCTATGCATAGGATTTGGTGATAAAGAAGTATATTCAGAAGTATTGCGGAAATAAAAAGGTTATTAATGTACCCAAACTGTTAATTGCGTAATAGTTGAATATCTGTAGTGGTACTTTTAAATAATAAAAGAGTAATCAGAAAGGAAGAAAATAAAATGAATGAGATCAATGTTTTAGAGGGAAAGCTTGTAGCAAAGGAAGGCATGAAGGTTGGAATCGTGGCAGCGAGATTCAATGAGATTATCGTAAATAAGCTTCTTGGGGGAGCTGTGGACGGTCTGGTACGTCACGGGGTAGAAAGCGACAATATCACAGCTGCCTGGGTGCCGGGAGCCTTTGAAATACCCGCAGTTGTAAAGAAGATGGCAAAAAGCGGCAAGTATGATGCTGTCATCGCTCTCGGAGCTGTTATCAGAGGACAGACCAGCCACTATGATTATGTATGCAATGAGGTATCAAAGGGTGTTGCACAGGTGTCACTGGAGACAGGGCTTCCTGTTATGTTCGGAATCCTCACAACCGACAACATCGAGCAGGCTATCTCAAGAGCCGGAAGCAAGGCCGGAAACAAAGGCTATGACTGTGCGGTGGGAGCCATCGAGATGGTCAATGTGATGGAGCAGATCTAAAAAGTATGCTTTTTGATGATACGGTAATGGAAAACATTCGCCTTGGAAAGCACGGTGCATCGGATGAAGAGGTTCTGAACGCGGCCCGGGCGGCGAACTGTGATGAGTTCGTGAAAAAGCTTCCGGAGGGCTATAACACCAGGATAGGAGAAAACGGCACGAAGCTTTCGGGAGGTGAGAGGCAGAGGATATCCATCGCCAGAGCCCTTCTTAAAAATGCGCCCATCGTCCTTTTGGATGAGGCAACAGCTTCGCTTGATGTGGAAAATGAAACAAAGGTCCAGAGTGCGTTGTCGAGGCTTCTGAGAAATAAAACAGTGCTTGTTATAGCTCACAGAATGAGAACTGTGGAGAAGGCTGACAAGGTGGTGGTTCTTAAGAATGGACGTGTGGCAGAGGAAGGAAATCCTGTGACGCTGAAGCAGGATTCCAACAGTATCTTCGGCCGGATGCTGGAACTTCAGACTCAGGGAGCTGCGTGGAGCATCTGAGAATTTTAAAAAAAATAATATTTTTTGTTGACAAAGGCTTTTCAGTTGTGTATTATAACACTCGCGTCACCGATAAGTGGTTCGCGAAAAGCCTTCGCGGGTGTAGTTCAATGGTAGAATGTCAGCCTTCCAAGCTGAACATGTGGGTTCGATTCCCATCACCCGCTCTGTTGCCCAGATAGCTCAGTTGGTAGAGCAGAGGACTGAAAATCCTCGTGTCACTGGTTCGATTCCGGTTCTGGGCACTCAAGATACTGAATCTCAGCGATAACATTCACACTGGTTTTCATTATCTTTTGTATAATGTTTTCGTTCTTCACAGAAATGAAAGTTGAACGAACATTAATAGCGCGCGAGTAGTAGAGTGGTACTACGTCTCCTTGCCAAGGAGAAGATCGCGGGTTCGATCCCCGTCTCGCGCTTCTCAAGAGCCTCAGGAGTGACCTGAGGCTCTTTTCGCGTTCAACGAGGATCGAACCTACGGTTCGTCTCGCCTGCCGTCTCGGTCGGCGCTAAGCACATGCCAAAGGGCATGTAGCGCCCCCGTCTCGCGCTCGAATAAAGAAAAGGCGGAAATCCTAGAGAAACCTTGAAATTTCTAGAGATTTCCGCCTTTTTTGTGTCCTAAAGCGGTCAAAAATAAACCGCTTACAGTCATATTTCGGTCACAAAATTGCCCAGTAAATTGCCCGGTGAAAATATCACCGGGCTTTCATATTACTAGAACATTGTTTTGAGTTTTCTGCGAATGCTGTTTGAGATTCGCTCTCCTGTTTCTTCTTGGTATACATGCCAAAATAAACATTACCGAGTGAAAATCGAGTTTTTATCGAGTGGCACTCGATACTATTTACATAGTAAAACGCTAGCATTTATGCGGCCTACTATAGGCTAAACGTTTATTATCGAGTGAAAATCGAGTTTTTATCGAGTGGCACTCGATTTTATGTACTTTGCAGAGCGAGCTGCTCCGGTCAGTCTTATTAAAGCTTCGTTTCTCATCTTATCAAGAGTTCCTCTTGCCTGCTGTTTACTAAATCCACACAATTCACGAGTCTTTTCATTGGTGATAGAGCCGTTGGCCTCAATGTATTCAAGTATCATTTCTTTTGCTTTGATATATTGTATTGACTTATCTTTTGTGTATTCGATAGAAGATTTCATGGCTTCGTACATTCTAGCGGTGAGCATATACTCTTTTCCAGATACTTCGATAAGGCCATCTTTTATAAGGCTATTGCAGCTTTTCTGGGCTTGATCGCGAGTACTTTGAACTAATTCTGTAGCAGATTTTAAAGAGATCCTGCGATTGTCCGTCAAATATCTCAGTATCATCAATTCTGATAAAGACAGGTTTCTTTGAAGATCATTTTGCTCTTTGGCAATGAATTTAACAAATTCCACATCATCAATAGCACTGTAAATTGTCAGCGAAACGGCGTCATTATACGATCTGTATTCAGGATAAGGTTTTCCAGAAGAAACCATTTCACGGAAAATAATATCGACACCTTGCCCGGTTCTTTGAACATATTTAAGACGTTGCAATGTTTCGGCAATTAATTTGTTTCTTGGGACAGAAGGATGTGTAATGATGTTAGATGTACTTATACCTTCGGGGAAACCACCAGGATTTTCTATTACAATCTTATCCGGATAATGTTTTACGTATATAGCTGATGTATTTTGATAATCCCTGTGGGATAGTGCGTTTAGTAGTGCTTCCTGGAATACTTTTTCAGAGAAATCAACTATTTCTAATCTAAATAATCCTACTTGTACATTTACTATCCTGTTGGAATTTTGGATTCTTTCAGACAGCCTATCTATAACAGAAATAATGGGGGCTTTCATATCAAGTCTTGCATCATATTCTTCCAGATTGTCTATTGAATAATGAAGATATATAACTTCGGCTTGAGGAAGCAGCCTTATAAGTGATTGCTCTTTTCCCACAAATAGCAAACCTGCTATAGTGAGCTTTGGTGTACCTGCTTCATATTTAATCAGGCCAAGATCTTTTAGGAAAGCCATATCATCCAGATTTGGTAAAGTGGACTCAGAATCTCTGACTCGTAGCTTTTCTTTAAGACTATAAACCTCCATTATATTAACATCATCGATAGTACTTTCTGTTATTATGCGCCCTGAAAAATCTGGGTTCTGTGTTGTTGAGTATTTATTGCTCATTTCTTCCGGATAGTAGGGCTTTGAATTCTTGCCAAGTCGCTTCAAGCATTTTCCGCTCGTGGTGGCATAGGTGATTCCATCATGTTGAACATGAATAGCTAATACATCACCTTTAGTATGTTTTATGACTTCTATTTCTGTAAAAAGTGGAGGGCGTGTCTTATCATAAATGGCTTCAATGAGATTTTGGCAATCATATTTTGTGCATCCGGTTATAGTTCCATCATCTTCGACACCAAAATATACCGTGCCGCCATTTGCATTCGCAAATGCCATCAATTCATCCACTGCAAGGCTGATGCGCTCCTTCATCGTAGATGTATTTATCCATGATTTGAATTCAACAGTTTGAGATTCACCATTGGTTATTATGTTTTCAAATTCTTTTAACGTCAAAACATCAGCTCCTTTCTATAGTTTAACTATGTAATCATCCAGTTGCTTATGGCGAGCCGGAAGCTCTTTTTATTACCTGATATGTAAGATGGAGAAACGTCAAAAATTTTTTGCATATTTGACTATAATTTCATAAGGGACAGCTTTGATTCTATCCTTTTTCTCATATCTTTGAGCTGTGGATAAGGGTGTGTTATTTCTTATTGAATTATTATAGCATGATAAACAACTTAAAAGGATAATTAGGCAGTAACAGGTGAGTTCAATAATAGTTCTATGGATTTCTGGAGAATCATAGGGTATGGGAATTCCGCATTAATATTTTACTTTCAAAAAAATAATATATACCTTATACTTTATAATCTATATGCTTGATTGAAAAAGATCATGTATGAGACTTTTGATTGATGCATGAGTGGGTGGCGGCAACTTGTGTTTATATAGCCAAATAATTCGGAATATATAAGTCAGATATTATGGGTAAATACAGTTTGAGGGATTAGCCATTCAGATATGCGGCTGTATGTCAGATAGAGCGGCAAAAATACAACGTTATGGATAGTAGGAGAACAGAAATGAAGATAGCAGTAACATATGAGAATGGTCAGGTATTCCAGCATTTCGGAAAAACAAAGGAGTTCAAGCTCTACACAGTAGAGAATGGAAAGGTTGTTTCAAGCGAGATTCTTGGATCAGGTACAGCGGGTCATGAAGCTCTTGCAGGTGTTCTTAAGGACGCAGAGGTTGAGACTCTGATCTGCGGAGGTCTGGGCGGCGGTGCACAGGCAGCCCTTGCAGAGATGGGTATCGAGGTTATTTCAGGAGCATCGGGAAATACAGATGATGTTGTTGAAAAGTTCCTTGCGGGTGACCTGGTGTCACAGGGGGTTAATTGCGACCATCATGACCACCACCATGAAGAGCATCATGAGGAAGGCGGATGCAGTGGCTGTGGACACCATGGTGAAGAAGAAAGCTGCGGTGGTTGCGGAGATGATTGTGAAGAGGGATGTGGCGGCTGCGGAGGCGGTTGCGGCGGCTGCGGAAGCCATGAAATGCGAGTTATTTATGAGGGTAAGAATGCAGGTAAGTCCGTAAGCGTTCACTACACAGGAACTCTCGATGACGGAAGCAAGTTTGATTCATCATATGACCGAAATGAGCCATTGTCTTTTATTGCAGGTGTCGGAATGATGATTCCGGGATTTGACCGTATCGTTGTTGATATGGAAGTCGGAGAGAGCAAGAGCATCCATATAGAGCCGGCAGATGCATATGGAGAATACAATGAAAAGAGAGTTCTTGTTTCTAAGATCTCAGATATTCCCGGTGCTGAAAATCTTGAAATCGGACAGAATGTCATGCTCATGAATGATATGGGAATGCGTTTTCCTGTTACCGTAACCGAAAAGACAGAGGATTCAGTTACCTTTGACGGAAACCACAGACTTGCGGGTAAGGCACTGAATTTCGACATTACCCTTCTGGAAGTGGCAGAATAAGAAGAAAGAACGAATGCAGCCGGAAGAACTGCATGAACTGTTCAGGGATGTTAACTAAAAGTAGTTAACGTCCTTTTATTGTATCATTCTTCATTTTCAAAACGTTACAAATTGCAACGCTTTGAAAATGAAAGCAGCTGAATATGGTAAATCCGTATTTTAATTTAAGATTGGATTATGCTACGATATAAGCAGTCTATAAACGTTGATTTATGCTTATATCGTAGCTTTTTTCGCATGTAATAAAAGCAAAAATCAGAGTCTGAAAGTGGTTCACAGGAGGGAATCTGTACGTATGGGTATGTACTCTAATCCCGGCTCTAAATGAGGTTATATGAATTGTGAAGGAGTGGACTGGACGGGAAATATGGGGATTAAAGAGAGTCTGTTTAATTACGGGAAAAAGAGTATAGTCACAGAGGAGCTGGCTGTACTTTTAAAGGTGAGACAGTCGGATACGGAAAAACTATTCGAAACAATAGAAGCTCTTAAGTCTGACGGGGTTATAGAACCTGTGAAAAGCTCCGGTACAAATGGGAATCTCAGATACCCTTTGTATAAAAAGTACAGGATTCTGGTTAAGAGAGAGGCGGATGAGGAGACGATTAAGGCCGTTAACAGGCTTCATCCTGTGCTTTTAAAAAGCGGATATCTTACGGCTGACCATGTAAGATATCTTGAATTCAGGGAAATTATTGATGGTCTGAACAGTTTTTTCTTTTCTGAGAGGAACGGGGATTATATATCGAGGAAAGAAAGATCCTATGAGTTGTTTGGTCGTGAGAAGGTGCTGAATGACAGCAGAGTAAAAGGACTTCTCAATAAGCTTGGTATATCCCGGGAAGATCTTCGGTTTTATGATACTCCTGAGTACTGTTTTCATGATTATATTCCGGTGAGAAAAGACAGTATGATCCTCCTTATCTGTGAGAATAAAGATATATGGTTCAACATCAGAAGATGCATGTTTGAGGATGAGTGGAAAAGTCTTTTTGGAGTTCCGATAGATGGAGTTGTCTACGGAGAAGGAAACAGAATTTCACAAAAAGAGGGAGCCCTGTCAGAGTATGTAAAATTTATGGGTGAACCTCAGGTTAGTTTCTTGTACTGGGGAGATATAGACAGAGAAGGATTCGATATATTTAAAAGAACCAAAGAAGTAAATACTTCTCTAGATATTTCGCTGTTTATTCCAGGATACAGGAGAATGCTTGAAAGAGCAAAGGGCACTCTGCTTGAAGACAGTCCGTCTTCAAAAAAGAAAGGAAGAGATTTCGGCGAACTGTTAACAGAGTTCACTGAGGACGAGCAGATATATCTCGATACAGTACTTGAAGAGAACAAACTGATACCGCAGGAAATCATATCCTATACGCAGCTGAAACCCTGAGCATTCGGATCAGCATAGGAGACATATATTTCCGAAGGAATGAGAGCGACACAAACTCAGATTTATGGCGATTTTTGACATTCACAGAATTATTATAAAAGGGAGGACACCACATGCTTCGTTCTGACATTAAAGAGTTGCTTCAGGATTTTCAGAACAGAATGAAGTTTATAGATATAGTCAGGAGCATAACGGTTACAAGTTATCCTGACGAAATAAAGAAAATGTTTAAAGGCGACTACGATGTTTTAAATAACCTCGTGGTTGCCGTTCTTTTGTATATAAAAGAAAGAACATTAAGTGACAGGCAGACCTGCAGTATAAAAGACGTAGCGGAGTTCTTGGATAATATAGTCCAGATAGTGCCGGAAGAATATGAGATAGATACCTTTAAGCTCGCCGGCTTCATAGTTGTCAATGTTCTTCAGAACAACGGAAAGCTCATTGAATATCAGACTTATTATGCAGATTCAGAAAACTTCAAGAAGATGCCGGTGCGTCTTATCAATGAAGAAAAAGGTTCCTATCATCTTACGGACGATGTATTTGATTTCCTATACAGATCAAAGGAGATAGAGTCGGAACTTGATTATTCTGTCACCCGTTTCAAGATGCAGGAGTATATGAAGCGAAAGAACTATACAGAAGCTCTTACCCAAAGTAAGGAGCTGGTGGCGAGACTAAGGAACATGCATCACAGTATGTATGATTTTATACTTCGCTGTCGCCAGAACATTGCGAAGATTACTGTTGATGAATACGAGAGAATAGTGGGACAGTTCAGAAATCTCATGGTTGATGAACAGAAAGAACTTGAAGAGATACAGAGAAATGCAAGAAGAGAGGCAGAATCCATAAGGAGTGCCCTGGAAAGCGGGGCGGATACGGAGGAAGCCAGAAAGAATCTTCAGTCTCTTGAAGAGATAAATAAGAATCTTGACATAACCATACTCCAGCAGCGTGCACTTATAATTACAAAAAGTTTTGTTTCAGAATCGTATAAGCAAATGCTGAGAGACAGCTTCGTCATAAAAAGTTTTGAACGGATGAACTTTGAACAGGATATCATGCGAAGACTTCGTAAAGCAGGAGACGAGCTCGGCGATGCGGTAAAAGTATTGCTTTGGCCTTTGGTAAAACCGGAACTGGAGAAAAGATTCAGCATCGAGAATTTTTATGCCATGAACGGTAGTATAGCTGATGCCATAGAGGAAGAGGGAGTTAATCTTGATTCTGAGGATGCTGAGGCGGAAGACATCAATCGGGAAAGAAATGAGATATATCTTGAGATAGTTACATCCTTTTTCGCATTTCTTCAGGACGAAAAGACTTCCGAGATAAAGAAATATATTCGTTCTCTTTCCATGGATCAGCTTCTAAGATGGAACAGAGACAGTATGCTTCCCAATACCCTCATGACCATGTATCAGAAAAAGGAGATAGACCTCGAAGCTCTTCGTAATGAAACCGGACTCTTTGTGGCGGAACCGCTGGGTGAGCTGGATCTGCTCTGGGTTTTGACAAAACTTCCGAAAAGCCACCTGAGCATGAGGAAGATAGCATTTGAAACGTCCGGGGAAAAATGCGAATTTACTGTTTTGGACGGGGAAAACAAAACGACCATAGAAATGACGAACTTTGTTGTTGAGATAATCAGGTGACAACCTTTATAGGAGAAAGACATGAATACAAATACTCTAAAACTCTATCACGAGCTTATGAAGAAGGGCTGGATAGACCGTGACGATAACAGTCTCATCTGGAGCTGCACCGAGGATCAGGAAGCGAGGGATGAGCTTGATCAGATGGGGATAGAGCTTGGATTTGAAATCATCCCGGCACCGAATCGAATTTATATGGTTCCGACCCAGGAAAATGACCTGTTCCTGAAGAATAATGTGGATTACCGTTCCGATATCAAGGCAGGCAGCGATGTCAGAACCAGAGATCTGTATCTTCTTAATTATCTCGCCGTATTTGTTCTGTTCACCTTTTTCAAAGGTGAAGGTAACGAAGCTCAGGTAAGGGAATTTATCACTAAAGAAGAGATGATAAATGAATTTACGGAACATTGTGAGAAGGTTACCAAGAAGGGCATTGAAGGAGAAGACAAGGTGACCGATTTCAGCGAAAATTTCTATATGCTGGCGGAGGACTGGCTTGGTAAAAAAGAAGGGGATCCCGGAAGCAGGAGAGTTGAGGACCGGTACGGTATCATTAACAAGATAATGCTTAAGTTCAGGGCAGATGAACTATTTACGGAGTATGAGGATGGCAGGATAAAGCCCACAAAGAAGACCCAGGATCTTATGCCCTATGTGCTTCGAAAAGACAGAATACAGGTGATCAATGAGTGGCTTCAGGAGGAACAGCATGCCGCAGATAAGTAAGATAAGGATAGTCAATTTCAGTTATAACGATGGCAAACGTTTCATACCGGATGAGCTTTATGACCTCACATCCTCCGAGGGTGAGGCGCTGAATTCTCTGTTTAATCTCAATAACGGCGGAGGCAAGACGGTGCTTGTCCAGCTCATGCTTCAGCCGGTTCATCCTAAGGCTATGGCCGGAGGAAGAAAGATAGAGGACTACTTTGGGCGTCCGGGGGAGCATTCCTTTGTTCTCATAGAGTGGAATAAGGACAGAAGTAAGGAAAAGCTTCTTACAGGCATAGCAATAGCAGGAAGAGCCAATGCTTCTTCGGAAGACAATCAAAGGGGCAACGCTGTAAGGTACTATACATTTTTATCTGAGTATGAAAGACACTCTCCCTATAGCATAGCTTCTTTGGAACTTAGTAAAAATGAAAACGGAAGATATGTTCCGGCTTCTTTTGAGTATGTCCGTGAAAAAGCAAAGCAGAGTAAAGGGCTTATGACCCATTATTCTTCAGATGAAAGTGTTCTGTGGGCGAAAAAGCTTTCGGAATACGGTATCTACAGATCTGAATGGGAAACGGTCATGGAAACCCTCAATAAAGATGAAGGTGGTCTTAATCAGTACTTTGATGATGCCAAAACCTCAGATAAACTTATAGCCAAATTCTTCATTCCGGCAATAGAGCAGAAGATGAGAAGCGCAGCTGGCGGGGGAACTGACAGTTCTCTCGAAACTATGCTCATAAACTATGCAAAAAAGATTTCGGAAAAGGATGAGGTTATCCGGGAGAAGAAGGTAAATGACAGTCTGCTTCAGGAGCTTAGCGGGTTAAATCAAATGAGTGAAGAGCTCTATACGGTCAATGATAAACTGACGGAAAGCATAGGGGAAGTATGCGGATTTAAAGCGGCTCTTGGAAGAAGGATTTCATCTATCGAAAGTGAGTCATATGATGCCACTGAAAAGATACAAGGCCTGGAAAATGAGTTAAGACATATCGATCATGAGGAAAAGTCAAAGGAATACCATGAGGCTCAGGCACTTCGGGAGACTGCGGAGACTGTTTTTGAAGAAGCATCTCGCGCTCTTTCCGAAGCCAAAACTGAGTCCGACGTAAAAAAGCATGAAGAGGATATCCTTCAAAGTGCAAAGCTTTACAGAGATATGACAGAGGCAGAAAACGAAATCACAGTCCTTAAAAAGCTTATTGATGAAAAGGAAAATGATTCGGAGGATGCGGAGCAGATTGCGAGACTTAAGTATTCTGTACTTGTAAAAGCTGAGAGCGCTGCTTCTGAAGCAGAGAAACGAAAAACTATAAAAGATACTGAGACAGAAGAAAAGAAAAAAGCATTATCTGACTGTGAAGCGGAAATGAAGAGAGCCGGAAAGGCCTATGAAGAAGCAAAGGACAGATATAATTCGCTGAGATCAAGGCTTGATGCAGCAAGGGAAAGCTCAGATGAAAGGATCAAGACCCTGGCAATAAATGTCATGCGAAGATTTGATGGTTTTTATCCGGAGGAGGAGATCCTAAAGGAGAAACTGGAAAGGGAAGAGAAGGAAGCTGCATTAAAATCAGCCGAGGAAGAGCTTAAATCCGAAATACATGAGCTTGAGAACAGGAAGAATCAGATACCTGAGGAAATGGCGGATGTGAAGCTTTCAGTGGGAGAAAAAGAGTCCGAAAAGAAATCTGCCGAAAGTGAGCTTTCCGAATATGATGATTTATATGAGAGACTCCTTAAGATATGTGAGAAGTATAGTCTTGAAAGCAATGTGATCTTTACCGGACGATTGAAAACAGTGGTTAAGGAAGATCTTGATATGACAAGAGCTGATATCCTAAAGTGCGGTCAGGATAAGGAGGCTCTTTTGGAAAGACTTCATGCCGCAGAAGAGGGACACCTTCATGTACTGCCGGCAGTCATGGATTATGTAGTGTCCACAGGAATAAGCTGCCAGACCGGAGAAGAGTATCTGTGCGGCCTTTTGGAAACCGGAGCTCTGACTAAGGAAAGGGTTGAAGGAATACTCAGAGACTATCCTGAGCTTGCTTATTCTATTCTTTTCAGCAATGAAAAGGATCTGGAAAGACTCCTTTCTGCGGGTAATAAAGAGTGGCTTCCTGCTCCGGTCCCACTATTTACCATGGAGCAGATGGATGAACTTATGAAAGGAAGTCTTTCAAAGGCTCAGTTTCTGGCTATTTGTGACAGGGCTTATTTTTCTGACAGAGAAGGATACTGGGATGAGATCAAAGAGCAGATAGGAACTTTGGAAGAGAAACAGAGGATGCATACAAGTCATCTGACAGATTGTGAAGCTTCAGATGAACTGGTGGCAAAATTTGATTATCCTGAGAACTGGAGGGATGATAAAGAAAAGTATATTGAAAATATCCGTAGTGAAGTTGATATGCTTCGTACAAGACAAAAGGAGCTTGAGAAAGAGTTTGCTGAAACCGGAAAAAAACTGAACGATTTAAGAGATAAACTTGAGGAAATACAAACCGGATTAAGGGATATCGATATATGGCTTGGTTCATTTTCAGAGCTTACTGTAATGCTCTCGAAGGAAAAAGAATGGAGTCTGAAGCTTGATGATGCATACAATTTAAAGCAGGATGCTGATAATGCTTATAAAAAAGCATGTGAGGAATATGAGATTATAAAGAATGATCTTGAAGTTCTTTACGTGGAGCGGGATGGTATTTCAGCAGAGATTTACGAAATACAAGCTAAATATGATAAGGTTAAAGGGGCAAGAAAGACAGAAGTTCTGGATGGTGAACTGGAGTCCCTTTATATGCAGTATATGACTCTTTTGAAAAGTCTCAGTGAAGGTCTACTGGAACTTAAAAACCGGCTTGATGATAAGCACGAGAGAAGGGCATCTCTTGAAGCGGCGCTTGAGACCTATTCCTGCGAAAAGGCGGAATATGAAGCGGTACGTTTCTCGCCGGAGAAGCTTCGTGATGTTAAGCTTCAGGTGAAAGAAGCTTCGGATAAACTTGAAAAGTGCCAGAGAAGTTTCAGCGATGCCAATGCTTCTTACGTTAAGTTAAATGATAGAGTAGAGAGAGCGACTTCTGCCCTTTATGAATTTGATGGTGTGATTCTTCCTAAAAATGAGATCGGTGATGATTTCAAAAACAGGAGAAGAACAGCAAAAGCAGATATAAAGAAGTTCTCTGAAACACTCACAGAGCTTGGAAATGAGAAACGGGCTATGGAGAGGATTTTTGACAATGTAGGAAGCCTGCTTGATGATTTTCAGTTTGGTGAAGTTGTTAAGGCAGTGACATTGGAAGAAGCACCCGAAGAACAGTGGAAGAAGATACGCGGAGAGCTGACAAGGCACAAAAATGAGTATCAGGACAGAAAGGATAAGCTGTACAGAAGCATCGGAGATACAGTCAGAGAGTTTAAGGATATGGCTCTTTCTGAGATAGTGAATAAACTCGGCGACATAGGAGGGATGCTTTCGGATGCAGGAATAAAGGGTGACAGACTCTTTACTGTTAGTGAGAGCATCACTGCCATGATGGATTCTATCGAAAAGATAAACCGGAAGATAGAGACGGATCTCAGGGAAATCGAAAATGATTTCAACGACATCGTGGACCAGTGCATGACTCAGGGGAAGCGGATGTATACGGATCTTTGGACTATAGTTCAAAGTTCAAGGGCTCATATATTTGAGGGCAAGCCCCAGATCCAGATGGTGAAAATGAATCTCCCGGAGGAGAAGGAAATCTCCGAGGAAGCGTCAAGGATATCCATTAGGACTGAAATCGAGCAGGGAGCCAATGAGATAAAAGATCTGCTTAAGGCTCAAGCTGATGATAAACAGATTCTGAAAAGAGCAAGGATCATAGTAGGAAGTGAGAGGCTGCTTCATAAGTATATAAGACAGGAGTCTATACAGGTGAAGGTTTATAAGATAGATATGAACAGTGCAAATTCCCTCTACAAGAGATGGGAGGACACTCTTACCCAGAGTTCCGGGGCTGAGAAGTTCGTAGTGTTCTTCTCAGTTGTTTTGACACTTATGAACTACACGAGATCTTCAGCAGGTCTTGTAAGCCGCTACAACAAGAGCGTGCTGATCCTGGATAATCCTTTCGGAAAGATCACTTCCGCACATCTCCTGAAACCCATGTTCGATATAGCAAAGCACTTTAATGTTCAGCTGATATGTCTTTCGGATATAAACAAGAGTGATGTCATCAACTGTTTTGAATGTGTTGTGAAGCTGGTTATAAAACCGCAGAATCTAAGTAACTATGAAATCATGACCCATGAAGGAAATGAGAGGATAGAACACGGTTACTACAAGATAATGAATGGGCAGATGAGTCTGTTTCAGTGATTGAAGAATGAGCCTCTTGTGACAATCGCTGTTGGTCAATAGTTCAAGTAAGCGTACTGTCAGAGAGTATGAAGGATGAAGGAGTATAGAGTATGAAGCTGATTAAGAAAAAAATATCAATTCTCATGATGATAATGTCTATGGCAGTGTTGCAGTCAGGTTGTGGGCAGTCATTAAATACACCGGCTGTATCGGATACGGTTTCGGAATCCGAAATCGAAGAAGAAACTCAATCAGGAACGGAAACTGATTCAGAAACTGAATCTAAAGCTGTAAATGAGTATGAATCCGCAACAGTCAGTTATCTGGGACCTGAGGGAACATATACCCAGGAAGCCTGCGGTGTGTTTTTTGACAAGAAGGGTAAATATATACCATATAAGACGGTTGCTGAGGCAGTGGAAGCACTGGTAAACGGAGAAAGTGAGTATGCTGTGATTCCTCAGGAAAATACCATTGGAGGAGCTGTTATAGATTATGTTGACATCCTCATCGGACAGAAAGATGTTTCTGTTGTGGGTGAGGTGGAACTCCCTATCAATCAGAATCTCCTTACTTTGCCCGGGACAAAACTTGAAGAAATAAAAAAAGTTTACTCTCATAAACAGGGAATTGCCCAGGGAAAAGACTGGCTGAAATCCAACCTTCCCGGTGCAGAGATCATAGAGGTTTCCAGTACAGCCGAGGGAGCTAAGCTTGTGGCGGAAGAAGGGGATACTTCAAATGCTGCAATTGCATCAGCGGCCTGCGCCGATGTATACGGATTGGAAGTTCTCGCTGAGAGCATCCAGAATAATGACAGTAATAAAACCAGATTCTATGTTCTTTCAAAGAATGAGCCTTCTCGGGAAAAAAGTGACAGGATGGCTTTTGTAGCGTCCGGAAAAGCAGAGGATCTTCCGGAACTCATGGATGATCTTGAAGATTCAGAAATGAAACTTGTAACCATCCATGACAGACCGAGAAAAACAGAGCTTGGAGAGTATCATTATATTATCGAGTGCTCGAACGCCGGCTATGATGATTACGAAAAACTCACAGAAAAGCATCCCTTTGAGTTTAGATTCCTGGGGGGCTTCTCATTGAAATGAGGAGATACCCCTACAACAAAGACAGGAGCTTTCGCTTTTGATGACCAGCATCAAGGCGAGAGCTCCTGTTTTTAACCCGGCCGGATGGTCGGTTTTTTATCCTGATACACTCTTAAAAACCCATTTTAATGGCATAAAAGGTCTAAAACAAATGACAATGTTAATGACAAAAATGGATGACTATTTATCTTTACTATTGAAGTGATCATATATCTTTTGATACAGGTCCTCCACCACAGGAGATATGGTACTTCTGGGCCAGGCCATGGAAATCTTCAGCTCTCCGCCCAGGTCCATGGTATGGATATTCGGATGATGTACACCTTCATACCAGGAATCAAGAACAGCTACACCCAGGCCGTTTTCAACAGATGCGAATACTGTGCTTATATTCGGTACAGCAAGAAAACGGGGGATGAAGCTGTAGGGTTTAAACATTAGCGCTATATCCTGACAAAGTTCGGCAACCTTTGGGTCATCCATCATATAGAAGGTGTAATCCTTGAAATCTGCGGGAGTTTTGATGTTTTCGAATCCAGGGAGTTTTTCCGAATAGGTTATGATACGTTTTATGGACGTGAAGTTCTGTCTCAAAAGATCCGAGCGTCCCTCCATATAATCATCTGTGCAAATGATGGCGTCCAGATGCTTATCATCAAGACCCTGCAAAAGATCCCGGAAGCTGATACATTCCAGTGAGATTTCAAAATTCGGATGGTCTTTTCTGTATGCTTCAATAACATCCGGCAAAAAGGATGACATATCCCAGCCCACGTTATATCCAAGTCGAAGACTTGTCATGCTATGGGAAAGCATCTTTCTTATGTTTATAAACTCCGCGTAATATCTCTGGAAAAAATTGAAGTACAGCTTGCCTTCATCCGATAAGGTGATATGACGGCTGTTTTCGCGTATGAAAAGAGTAACCCCCAGTTCCTGCTCCAGGGCAGAAATATAGCGGCTGATGGCGGGCTGGGGCAGATAGAGATTCTGTGCGGCCTTTGTAAAACTCTGATGTTTTCCTGTTTCTAAAAATGCTTCAATCTGTTTATCATTCATGAGGACATTATAGCAGAAATGTTTTTGCAGAGGCATGGATTATTGAAATATAACAACATTCCCGGACCAATCAAAGATCCGGGGATATAAGGAGAATAAAAAACAGGTTATTTGGGGAAAATAATCATCAAACGAGGCACTTCAGAATATAAATACCGTCGTGCATTGCATTAAGGTATATATAACCTCTGTCGTCAACTACAAGATCTTCTGCGGTTCCGAGAGGCTTGTTAGGCATCTTCACATCGAAGCAGAGCTTCTCAGGGTTAGGAGGAATGAAGTATGCGATCTCCTTTGGAACGTATGGATCGCTAATGTCATAGACCCTGAGTCCTGCGTGGAAATAGCAGTCATAGGCTCTGTCGCTTCTGTCCTCAAGCCATGGCTTTCCTGTCATAGGCTCATGAAGGTTGTGGGGACCGAAGGATGTGGGGTATCCGTATCCAAGGTCGTTGAAGTTCTTGTAAGGGAAGTTCTCAGGAACCTCAGGATAAGGAAGAACAGAGATGAGTACAGGATCCTCAGGATCTGATATATCGAACATTTCGATACCGCACATAGCCTGAACACCGAATTTCTCAAAATCCTTTCTGTTGTAGGTCCACTGACGCTCGCCTTCCTGCATTCCGATGGCATACTTTGTGCCGTGAATAGGCATGAAGGTATGACACAGAGCGCCACCGAACTTGGTTGCAAAAGGAGGCGTCATTTTTGCTTCACCGATGACCTGTGGCCACTCAGGATTTGAAACATCCAGAATCATAAAGCCTGCGCCGGCACAGCTTAAGTATGCTGTGTCTCCGTCAACATAAGGGAAATGAACAAATCCCGGATAGGTATTGTAACCCTGCCAGCCGTTCCATTCCTTTTCTCTTGTTTTCTTTGTCTGATTTCCGTAGAACTGTCCCGGATTCCACCAGCGCCCAACTTCCTTGGGATTTGTCGGGTCGGAAATATCTACTATTCTGTAAATGAAATCCTTAAATCCTACAGCGGTTGCGGAAAGATGGAGATATTTGCCTCCGTTATAGGTGAATCGGTGAACTCCTGCACCGGGGTTATCAGTGTCTCCGGTCGCCCAGAAGGAAAGCTTTTTAGGATGTTCCGGATCTTCCTTAAGTGAGAAAATATGAACTCCGCCTGGAGCCGGTGTGTACTTTTCAGGAGCCGGTCCGTGAAGGAATTCAAGGCAGTTTCCGTTGGAAACAATCATTAAATCATCCGCGATCTGAACCTTGGGTGTTGACATGTATGGATACTTCTCGGGATCCATAACGGGCATGTACTGTACATGACGTGGATGTGCAGGATCTGTTACCTCTATGATCTCAACACCGTAGCCGTAGAAACATCCGCCGTAAAGATAGTAGCGGCCGTCCCCGGTCTTATAAAGCTGTGACTGGAAAAGATAGTGGTTGTCCGCATCATGGTAAGCCACAACCTCCATATTCTTTATATATCCCTCATTTCCGGGACTCTTCGCATAGAATTTTTCGCTCATATATAACCTCCAAATTATAAAAATCAATCTAAACAGTAACTTTAAAATTCAGTGTATTGGTAGTATCAGTTCCATAAATGTACCGTTGAATTCTAAAATCCCTGACGGAACTGTTTGCCGATGCTGAAAGTCTAGCGGATAAAGGTTCTTTCCGTCCAATATCTAACTTTTTCGAAATCTATAACAGATTTGTTATGGAAAGTCGCGAATATTGATATTTTTTCTTCAAAGTCAGAAATGATATATTAGCGTCACCGCAAAGATGCACAAATAAAAAGCGTTAGCAAAGCCTAACTTAGTGCATGATGCGACATTAAGAGAAAGGTTTAACGTCATTGTGCATATGATATGCGACTGACAGAAATCCTTTTGTCGTGGCTTATGTCGGGTTCCTGAGTAGACAGGAAGAACCGATTTTATAAGACAACGGAGGTTTAATTATGGCTTACGACTTTAATATCATGAGAAGTCTTATTTATGTGGGACTTGCAAAGGAAGAGTACAGACCGAAGCTTGAGCACTGGCTTTACTATCATCATGTACCTGAGAGCATCAGCAAGTTCACACCTTATGTAACGAAGTATGCATTTTATCAGTGTTATCCTACACCACCTGAAGGTGACAGATTCGGTGCCAGAAAGATGCAGCTGACTGAGCACTACTGGATGGTGGATGAGCATCTTCCGGAGATGGCAAACAATATTTTCTGCGAGTATATGCCTATGGATGTGCTTCGCTGGCAGGGATGTATTCCGGATGTGGATTCTGCAACGGTTCATAACAATGCAGACTCCGGAGATGCAGGACGTGCAGCAGGAGGCGGAGATTTCCCGCCATTTATTTTCTCTTTCATTCCCATGAACTGGGAAGAGGATTTCAAGGGCAAGGGAAGAACTCTTGAAGATGGACCAAACTTCCGCTGGCAGTTCCTGATCCAGTATCCTGAAGGTGTTTCAAAGGAAGAGGGAGAGAGATGGTTCCACGAGGAAGTGGTTCCTTTCCTTACAGGCAGCGTAAGAGTAAACCGTGTTGTCAGCAGCAGGGTAATGAAGAATTACGGCGCTCCCGAGGCTCAGTTTGACAGAGTTTGCGAGGTCTGGTTTGAGGGACCTGAAGAGTGGTATGACCTTTGCGTAAATCTTGCAAAGACACATCTTAAGAAGCCTGAGTGGGCACAGCAGGATGAGTTCCCCTTCTTAAAGCCTCAGCACAACATAGCATCGGTATTCCTTGGCGACAGATGTACATCAGATAATCTGACACAGTACAGGGGCTATATAACCATGAGGTGACAAGGGAGAACACGGCTTTCAGCGGTCAACTGAAAGCAGAGAATGTTCTGATATAGGGCTGTGACCATCTTAAATATAGTTTTCTTAATCCGGTGGGATGAAGAGTGGTTCAAAAGTCGAAAGAAGCAATGGTTTTATTGAAGTAAAGAGGTGAACATGGAACTTTTGGAAAAAACATTGGCAGAAGGAAAAACAAACTTCGTGCTTATAGGTGAGGCGGGCTGCGGAAAATCAGAGATAGCTCTTAATCTTGCAAAAGTTCTTCATGAGCTTTCTGGAAAGACGGTTCATCTCTTCGATATGGACATGACGAAGCCGCTGTTCAGGTCAAGAGACCTTTTGAACTGCGAAGAACTGTCCGGTGTCACCATTCATTTTGAGGAACAGTTCTTTGACGCACCAACCATCGTCGGGGGTGTGAGGGAACTTCTGAAGGACCCGGACAGCCTGGTGGTCATGGACGTCGGCGGCGATGACATCGGCGCCAGAGCCATAGGAGGTTTCATGGCAGCGGCGGACAGGAACAGCCTTTATGTCATGTATGTTCTCAATTACTACAGACCTTTCTGTCAGGACATAGATCATATCGATCAATTCTTAAGAGAAATCCTTACGGTATCACATCTCGGTACCGAAGATATCCATTTCATAGACAATCCGAATATCGGCATCTCCACCACGGAAAATGAAGTGGTGGAGGGTGCTAAACGGATGGATGAGCTTGTTTCAAAGTACAAGCCCATCGAGATGGTTATGGTCAGAAATGAGCTGGAAGAAGCAGTTCGGGCTAAGCTTCAAGGGACAATACTTTTCCCGGTGCAGCTTTATCTGACCTATGACTGGCTGAAACCGGATATGGCATGAATAAATAGAGTCTAAAAGTTGATTCAGGAATGATTTTCCTATGAATACCTTCGCGAAGCGTCAGCCCTTTGCGAAGTTATATAAATGGCTGACTTTGATTTTGGAGGTCAGGAAATGGCAAAGTTCAGAATAAATGTGGTTTCCGAGCGGTGTAAGAGCTGCGGTTACTGCATTAAGTTCTGCCCAAAGCATGTGCTTTCGGTAGGATCAGAGGTTAATGCTAAAGGCTACGAATATGTGGTAGCGGAAAAGCAGGAGGACTGCGTAGGCTGTCTTACCTGCGGACGTATCTGCCCGGATGGGGCTATAGAGATTTATAAGGAGGACTGAAATGGCAAGAACATTTATGAAGGGCAGTGAGGCTGTTGCGGAAGCTGCTGTACGTGCCGGTTGTCGTTTCTTTGCCGGCTATCCCATCACACCTCAGAACGAGGTTCCGGAGTACTTCGCAAGAAGACTTCCCGAGGTGGGCGGAACATTTATACAGGGTGAGTCAGAGGTTGCATCCATCAATATGGTTTACGGTGCGGCATCTGCAGGTGTCAGAGCCATGACATCTTCATCTTCACCGGGAATCGCACTTAAGAGCGAAGGTATCTCATACTGTGCCGCAGCCCGTATCCCCATGGTGTATACAAACTTCCAGAGAGGCGGCCCAGGCGTAGGTTCCATTCAGCCTGCACAGATGGATTACTTCGAAGCAACAAAGGCTTCAGGAAACGGTGGCTTCCAGATGATGGTTCTTGCACCGTCAACAGTGCAGGAGGCTGTGGATCTCACGGTAAAGGCATTTGAACTGGCAGACAGAGACAGAAATCCTGTTCATATCCTTGCTGACGGTGTTATAGCCACCATGATGGAGCCTGTAGAGCTTCCGGAGATGATGCCGGAGGAGAAGGTTCAAGAGATAAGAGAGTCAAAGAGGAAGTGGGCTTTAGTAGGTCACAAGCTTGATTATCAGAACCGTGCATGGATTCAGCCGGGACAGTGGCAGACCACAGTTATGCAGCAGTGCAATGAGGAAGCAGCAGAGCTCTATGAGTCATGGAAGAAAAATGACGTCATGGTTGAGGAATATGAGCTGTCTGATGCCGAAATCGTGCTCACAGCTTACGGAATCTCAGCGCGTATCGCAAAGTCAGCTGTTGATATCCTGAGAAAGAAGGGCGTGAAGGCAGGACTTATCAGGCCTATAACATTGAACCCCTTCCCGACAGAAGCATTTGAGAAACTTGACTACGGACATGTTAAGGCAATTCTTTCGGTGGAAATGTCTATCCCTGCCCAGTATGCAACTGATGTTGAGGCTGTTGTGAGAAAGCGCTGTCCTGTTGAGAAGTGCTTGTGCTCAGGCGGAAACATTATGTCAAGAGAAGCCGTGATAGAGGCTGTGATGAAGATTATAGGATAAATATCGATACTTGAGATGAATATCGATGTGGGACATCACTTTTAAGTTAGTTAGAAACTCAGTTGGTGATGTTTGAAAAAAATATGCCGGATTCTACATGAACCCGGCATGCAGCATCAGCTCTTCGCGGAGCGAATTTTCAATGGGCTGATGTTTTCAAAGAAAGAGGCTTTATATGGCAGAACTTTTATATAGCAGAACAAAAAACATCCAGGAAGACAAGGTTTCCGGATTCTGTCCAGGATGTATGCATTCAACCATCATGAAATTGATCGGTGAAGTTATCGATGAGATGGGAATCATTGATAAAACTGCGATGGTACTCGGCATCGGATGCTGCGGTCTTCAGATGGATTATATGGCATTTGACAATATCACTGCCCCTCACGGGAGAGCCTGTGCAGTTGCAACAGGACTTAAGAGAGCTAACCCGGGTACTCTTTACTTTACCTATCAGGGTGACGGTGACCTTGCTTCCATCGGACTTGCAGAGACCATGTCTGCAGCAAACAGAGGTGAGAACTTCACTGTTATTTTTGTAAATAACGGTATCTACGGCATGACCGGCGGTCAGCTTGCGCCTACAACTCTTTTTGGTATGAAGGCAACAACAGCACCAAAGGGACGTATTGCAGAGGAGCATGGTTATCCCATGCATGTGTGCGAGACCCTGAACCAGCTTACAGCACCTCAGTATCTCGTAAGAACCAGCTGCAACAATCCTGCAAATGTTATGAAAACAAAGCAGGCCATCAGGAAAGCATTTGAATATCAGCTGGCAGGAAAGGGCTTCTCACTTGTTGAGATCGTAACAAGCTGCCCCACAAACTGGGGACTTGATTCCCTTAAGGCACTTGATTTCCTTGAGGAGAACATGCTGAAGGAATATCCCCTTGGCGTGATCAGAGATAAGGGCTGAAGGAGGTAAAAATAATGGAAACAAATTTATGTGTAGCCGGCTTCGGCGGACAGGGCGTCATGACCCTTGGAAAATTCCTTGCTTCAGCTACCTGTGATTCTACAGATAAGAATGTAACATTCTTCCCGTCCTATGGCGCTGAGCAGCGTGGAGGTACAGCAAACTGTTATGTTGTAATTTCGGATGAACTTATCGGTGCACCTCTCGGGGATGTGATGGACGACCTTATCGTTATGAACGGACCGTCTCTCAACAAGTTCATCGGAACACTGAAGGAAGGCGGAAGACTTTTCATCAACAGCTCCATCGTAAAGGACAGAATCGAGAGAGATGATATCGAGATCGTTTCGGCACCTGTAACTGAGCTTGCCCTTGAGATGGGTAATGCAAAGGTCCTCAATGTCATCATGCTTGGTGTATATGTTGGATACACAGAGGTTGTTGCCCCTGAGATTGTCTGGGGAACAGTGGAGCATAAGCTTTCAAGCAAGCCAAAGCTTCTTCCTCTTAACAAGGCAGCCTTCGACAAGGGCCTTGAGATAGGAAGAGAGTTCAGAGAGAAGAATAAACAATAAAAAGAGTTGCACAATAAGAAAATGCAGGGGATGTGGGCCAGGCCCCGCCCCGGTCGTTTCTGAATCAAGTGCCTATTTGAAAGGTTAGAACAAATGGTATTTCACAATTTCGAAGAACTGATCGCCAAGGTTAAGGGCGAGCCTTCACGAAAGGTCATGGCGGTAGCCTGTGCCAATGATGAACACACTCTTGAAGCAGTTGTTCATGCAAGACGTGAAGGAATCGTTGAGCCGTTACTGGTTGGTGACAGAAAGGTAATAAAGGAAATTCTCTCAGGTCTCGGTGAAGAGATTCAGGAGGAAAACATTTACGATGTTCCCATGGAGGACCTTAAGGGAGCCTGCGAAAAGGCAGTAAAACTCGTACGGGATGGCAAGGCTGACTTCCTTATGAAGGGTAAGGTTGATACAAAAATCATCCTCAAGGAAGTTGTCAACAAGGAATACGGTCTCGGACAGGGCAAACTCATGTCTCATTTCTCCATCTTCCAGGTTCCGGGCTATCACAAGCTTATCGTTCCTGTGGATGGCGGAATGGTACCATACCCTGACCTTCAGCAGAAGAAAGAAATCATTGAAAACACTGTAGATACTCTTGTTTCCATGGGATATGACTGTCCCAAGGTGGGAGTGCTTGCCTGTGTTGAAAAGGTGAATCCGAAGATGCCTGAGTCAGTGGATGGAGCAGAACTTCAGGCCATGAATGAGAGAGGCGAGATAAAGAACTGTATCGTGGAAGGACCTATACAGTATGACTGTGCCATGAGAAAAGACATCGCAGATTTCAAGGGACTTGAGTCAAAGATCGCCGGTGATCCTGATGTACTGGTTGCGCCCAATATTCACGCCGGAAACATTATGGGAAAGATGTACACCATTAGCTGCGGCGGAAAGATGGCAGGTTTCATCGTTGGTGCCAAGTGCCCTATCGTTATGGTTTCCAGAGGCTCTTCAGCAGAAGAGAAATATCTCTCCATCGTGGTATCGGCAGCAGCCAGCAAATAAGAGATAAATTTGGAAAATGACAGGCAGATAACCTGTCGTGAAGTAAAGGAAATATATGTTAAACGAAAAAATACTGGTTATAAATCCCGGTTCCACATCTACAAAGATCGCAGTGTATCAGGGTGAAGAGCAGCAGTGGACCGAAAGCATTGCCCACAGTCTCGAGGATCTGAAAGCATATCCCACAATCTATGATCAGCTTGATATGAGAAAGGAGCTTATCCTTGCAAGTCTCGTAAGTCACGGAGACAAGCTTGCTTCATTTGCAGCAGTTGTAGGTCGTGGAGGGGCGCTTCCACCGGTGAAGACAGGTGCGTATGAAGTTAATGAGAAGATGGTGGAAACCCTTCACTATCATCCTGTAGATCAGCATGCCAGCAATCTGGGGGCAGGAATCGCCTACAGCATCGCCAATGAAATCGGCGTTAAAGCTTATATCTACGATGCCATCACCGTTGATGAGATGACTGAGGTCAATAAGATCACAGGCCTAAAGGGTGTAAGAGTTCCTGCAAAGGGTCACAATCTCAATACCCGTGCAGCAGCTCTCAAACTTTGCAGAGACAAGGGGCTAGATTACAACAAGGTAAACATCATAGTTGCACATCTCGGCGGCGGAATCACTGTAAACCTTCATTCCAAGGGTAGAATCATTGATTTCTTCAATGATGAGATCGGAACCTTTGCTCCGGAGCGTGCAGGGGGACTTCCCACCTACGCACTTGTAGATATGTGCTACAGCGGGAAGTATACAAAGGAAGAGATGATGAAGAATCTTCAGCGTCGAGGCGGCATGATCTCCTATTTCGGAACTGCCGACATGCGCGACGTTGAAAAGCTTATCGATGAAGGAAACGAAGAGGCAGCGCTTCTTTATGAAGCCATGGCTCTGAACACTGCAAAGACCATCGCCCGTATCGCTCCATCGGTTGACGGACAGGTTGACTGCATCGTTCTCACAGGAGGACTTGCATACTCTGAGCGTTTTGTAAACTCAATCAGAAAGCATGCCGGATTTGTAGGGCCTATAGAGGTTATCCCCGGGGAGAATGAGATGAAGGCCCTTGCGGAAGGAACCCTCAGAGTGCTTCGCGGCGAGGAGAAAGCGCGGATTTTTGAGTGAATTTAAAGATATAAAAAAGAAGGGTTTAGTGATTAATAAATGAAACAATTAAACAGATGGCTTTATGCCATTGCCGGAGTGCTGATCCTGCTCTTTGCCGGACTCATCTATGCCTGGTCCGTTCTTTCGGGCCCCATGGCAGCGGAGTATCCGGGATGGAGTAAGGGGGCAATGTCTCTCTGCTTTACTCTTGCCATGAGCTTTTTCTGTATCGGCGGTCTCGTAGCCGGTCTTTTGGCCGGAAAAGTAAAGGAAAAAGTGATTTTCTTTCTGTCAGCCATACTGTTTCTGCTTGGATTCTTCCTTGTAAGTAATATGAAAACGCTGATTCAGCTTTACCTTGGTTTCGGCGTTCTTGCGGGCCTTGGCGCCGGATTATCCTATAACACTGTTATGGGCTCCGTCACCAAGTGGTTTCCTGATAAAAAAGGTCTTATTTCGGGAATCCTTCTCATGGGTTTCGGAATGGGCGCTTTTATAATAGGAAAGCTTTATACAGCTTTAAATCAGACTTTCAGCTGGAGAACAGAATTCAGTGCACTTGGCGTCATGGTTTTCCTGGTGATTCTTTTCTGCGGGATGATTATCAGAAAGCCAAATGCAGAAGAGATTTCCGGATATGTTACAGCATTCAAAGGGACAGCACAAAAGAAGGGCAATGACTTTACCACAAAGCAGGTGATAGCAGATCCATCCTTCTGGTTATTCTTTGTTTATGCGGTACTTCTCAGTGCTGCGGCTCTCGCCCTTATCGCCCAGGCAAGGGGAATAGTGACGGATACTGCACCGGAACTCAGCGCCGGAAACATTGCCACCATAGTGGGACTTATCTCAGTGTTTAACGGAGTGGGAAGAGTGATCTTCGGCGGGCTTTATGACAGGCTGGGACAGAAGATGACAATGCTTCTGAATTGCGCTCTGTACCTGGTCTCGGTGCTTGTGAACCTCGGCGGACTGAAAACCGGAAGCCTTCCGCTCGTAATTCTTGGCTTTATTCTTTTCGGACTTTCTTACGGAGGAGTTCCCCCAACGAACTCGGCATTTATGATGGATTTTTACGGAACGAAGCATTATCCCGTAAACTTCTCAATCGTAAATCTGAACCTGCTGTTTGCCTCTTTCGGTGGAACTCTTGCGGGAGTGATCTACGACAGACAGGGAAGTTATATGACCATTTTCATGATCATGATGGTGGCAGTGGTCATGGCGGTGGTTTGTACCATGCTGATAAAAAAGAACACTACAGCAGCTGAAGAATGTGAAGCACAAATGGGGTGATGGCTTTCGTTATGACCTGCGTAAATACAGAGGGAGCCTGATTAGATCCGGTTCTGCAGGTCAGGCATAAAACGCGCCGGAATACGGTCATAGAGGGATATTGATATGAGGGAAAAAACCCGTTTTTTCAGGTGGAATGTCATTACAAATATCTGTATGGCGCTGTCCATCAATACAACAGCAACCCTTCTTGCAGGAGGTGACATCCTGTCCGGCTGGGTGAAAGGCTGTTGCTGTGCTTTCACCATCAACACAGTGGCGGCGGTCATCATACCGGTGGGAGCCATCGGTAAATGGTTCGCAGAGGACCTTTTAAAGACAAAGCCCGGCAGATTTTCTGAGATGCTGGCAAGAAACTTTATCATCAATGCAATTTATGTCACCATAGTGAGCCTTTCCATGGCGCTTATCAATGTTGGAGCCGGGGATGAATTCCTGGGCGCCTGGTGGTCAACATACCCCATACTTCATGTGGTGGGGCTGATCACCAGCCTTATTATCGAGAAACCGTTAAAAGCATTGGTGTAAGCTGTCAGGTTCCACAGAGGTGTATGAGTATATTTCAAATACAGAACATTAAATCATAAGACATTAGCATGGAGAAAAGCAGTGTCTTATACAAAAATACCGTCAGCCTCGCAAAACGAATACCAAGGGCTGACGTAAACAGGAGATTTATATGAAGATTTTAGGTTTATCTTTCGGAACAAGAAACGGCAACAACGATACTATGTGCCGCGTTGCTCTCGAGGAGGCACAGAAGCTTGGTGCAGAGATCGAGTTTATCCACGTATTTGACTGGGATATCAAGTACTGCTCAGGCTGTGTTGCATGTTCAAGAGGTCTTGTTATGGGTAAGGGCATGATCTGTTCACAGAAGGACGATTATGCAGCGCTTTTTGACAAGATGGCTGAGGCTGACGGTGTACTGGTTGTTGACCCTATCTATGAGTCAGGCGGGTCAGGACTTTTCCATGTCGTATGTGACCGTATGGGTCCGGGACATGATCTCGGAATGCTTTTCATGGCTGATGCAAAGCTTAAGGAGCAGGGAAAGGAAGGACTCGATCCAAAGTATCTCAGAAAGAAGGCTATTTCTTTCGTTGGAATCGGTGGTTCCGACTGGGCATGCCGCGTAGAGACAGATCACGCAATGCTTGCCATGAGCCCTTCATGGACAGTTATCGACAATGACTGGTTCTCATGGTCAAAGGATGTCATCATGCAGGATGACAAGATCGAGAGAATGAAGCAGATCGCACGTAATCTCGTTGAAGCAGCAAAGGATGTGGACAATGCCAAGTGGCAGGGTAAGGAAGGCGCATGTCCTCATTGCCAGGGCAACAACTTCTATATCTTCCCGGGCACAACTCACTGCGTATGTGAGCTTTGCGGACTTGAGGGAACACTTGAAGTAGTCAACGGTGCTTTCAAGTTTAAGTTTGACCCTGCCGACGAGCACAAGGCTCACGATACCATCTCGGGAAAGAAGCTTCACGGCGATGATATCTTCAGAAATGAAGGAAGACTCATGAACCTTAACAAGGATCCTGAGTTCAAGGCACGTAAGATGCACTACACAGCAGTCTGCGCACCTACACCAAGCCCAAGCAAGTAAGATCGATGCTGAAATCGGCATCACAGAACATATAATTCCTAAGCATTACTTCAGACAGGTAATGCCATAGCCATCAGATGGCTGAGGGCCGGTATGCATGCTTATCGGACGTACTGCCGTCTGGTGCAGTATTTTTCAATACAGATCACATGGAATGAGTATTCCTTAATAGAACAGTCAATAACTGTCATATTTTACAGGAGATTAATCATATGGAAAAGCCAAGCTTAAAATTCTTTATAGTTTTCAATCTGGTCATGAATATTCCACTGGCAACAGCCATGTCCATCGGTGGAATGCTTTTTTCGGGTAATGCTGACAAGCTCCTTACCCCGGCTCTTTTAGTAAATATTTTACTGGGATTTGTGTTTGCATGCATCGTCAATGCAGCTCTTCCCATCCCCCTTATCGCCATAAGTTTTCCTAAATTATTTAAGATAGAGCCTGAAAGTGTTCCCGGAAGGATTCTCGGAAATGTACCGGTGGTATTTATCTTCGTGATCATAATCGGACTTGTTATGAATTTTGCCAATGTCCAGGTATTCGGAGGAGCTCCGTTCCCTGCGTTTATCTTTGCATTCCTTGGCACCTTCATTCCGATGTATGTACTTTGTTTTGTGGTTGCCATGATATTTATCCCCATCGCACAGGGCGCAGCAGGCAAAAGTGTTGCTGCATAATGAGTGCAAGACAGGAAAGCGCGGTCATCGAAACTGATGACTGCGCTTTTTCTTTATCTACAAGCGTTCTCATATATTGACGCAAAATTCCCCTACAGCGTGACCGATGTTAAATAAATGACATTGAGTCACACAACCGGGGAATTCGTTATAAAACCATAATTTTTAATGAGTGTTAACGCTCGTCAGAATTTTCTAAACTAAGATTAAGGACTCCACTTCCGGCTTGATCCAAAAAAGAAGTCTGCAAACCGTCGAAAGATGCGAATGAATCACTTCCAATTTGTTTCAAACTGTTGTCAGATTCAAATTGAATATCTTGCAGTGGGGTAAGTCCCATAAGAGAATCTGCAGCCGTTATAGTCTGGGTTCAACCACTCGCATTTGGAAAAAGTTCCATCTGTCAAAGATCTGCTTCTTCAAGCATGCTCAAAATGAGACCTGCAACTTCAAGGCTATTTTTCTCGAGCATCATCATGTGACCGTTTCCGTGAATGCCTCTATTTTCCAGACGCACAAATTGATGCGGAACACCGCACTGTTCCAGAACACGGCTTGTCAGATGATCGTATCCTGCATGATATGAGGATTCACTGACAACGATCCATATTGGAATACCAGCAAGACGGGGAAGCTGTGGAGCCGGTTCCTGAAAAATCCAGCCGGAGTTGATGCCGGGTGTATCCGAAGTAAGAAGTTCAAGTCTTATATCTTCGGGTGAACTGATCTCAGGTTCATAATGCAGTGGAAGATCTGCAATACCGAAGTTTTGTGAAACCGGGACGTCTGTATTCATAGAGAACGGAGGTCCGGATGGTTCCAAAGCCATTATTCCCTTAACAAGCTCCGGACATGCGTCTGCCAGAAGCCACCCGAACGGTCCTGCCTGTGAATGAGTGAAAAGAATGGCAGGTCCTGTATCTTTCAGAAGTTTTGTTCCTGCAGACAGCATGAGACGCTGGGATTCTTTGTTGGACGGAAGATACTCAACCTGTGAAGCAATAAACTGACGGTCTGTTTCGTCATCGAATGCAAGGCTTCCTTCCCCAGGCCACTGGGTATGAAGTTTTGACTGCGGCCAGCTGCCGTTATCAGCCATGAACCGTTGCAGTGATTCCAGGGAATGATAGATCCTCGGTCCATTTTGATCGGGATGATATGCAGAACGACCGCGGGAAGGTTGTTCGCACAGATATACGGCATATCCTTTGGAGACGAACCAGTCTGCCCATCCCATTCTTCCGTCCGGCGTCATCAGCCAGTTAACATTTGTCTGACCTGCTCCGTGGAACATGATAATAGGCCACGGTTTTGTCTGTGTTACGGGAAAGAAAGCTTCTACATACATCTGATTGTACATATGCTGTTTTCCGGAATCACGAATTATATCACCTTCGATATAGAAAATACTTTTTGATCCGACAAAACTCTGATCGATTTTTTTGATTTTCATGTGATTTCTCCTGTTTTCTGCAATACTCAGAAGTTTGTTTGAATTCTGAATACTTGAATTAATAACCCATCTGTGCCGCGATGATCAGAAGGATACTTCCGACCACACACCAAATTGCAAACAGTTTAATAGCATATTTGAACCATTTTGTGAACGGAATGTTTGCACATCCGATAAAGCCCATCGTTGCTGCAGCATGCGGCAGAATAAAGTTGCAGAATCCATCGCCAAAGTTGAATGCAAGAACAGCGGTTTGGCGGGAAATACCTACGAGGTCTGCCACCGGAATGAAGATCGGCATAGTTACAGCAGCCTGGCCGGAACCGGATGTGACAAAGAAGTTTATAATGACGTGCATGAAGAACATAACAGGAGCCTGAATGATCTTCGGAAATAATCCAAGGGCACTTGCCAGGGCATTGACGACCGTATCCATTACACCACCGGCAGAGAGAATTCCGGAAATGGCATAGGCGAAGCCGAGCAGGATTCCAGTTGTTGCCATGCCTTTAGCACCGTCGCAGAACTTTTTGCACATATCGTCAACAGGCATACGGTAGACTATACCGGAAAGAACACCCATGTACATAAAGATGGAAGACGAAATCGCGAAGCTCAGAGTGGAGAAGATAGCGGTATAAACCATGTATATAATGCCTATAGCAACAACGATTGCAACAGGAATATGTTTTTTCTCGAATTTCGGAACATTTTCAGGATCAAATGTTCCAAAATCAAGCGGTGTGCCGTAAACAAGACTCTGCTCAGGATCTTTTTTGACCTTTTCACCGTAACGTACTACGAATAGGATTGTCACTATCAAGAAAGGAATCATGCAGAACAAACGGTAAGCCATACCTGAGAAAACCGGAAGTTCGGCAATTGCCTGTGCGGTACCAGTGTTTGAGAGATTCATTGCACCGCAGGAGAATCCGACAGCGCCTCCGAGCATGATGATTGAAATACCGACTATTGCATCATAACCCATTGCCATTGCAACGATAATGCCAAGAGGAGCGAAGGGAATGAAATAATTCAGGTTGATCGGAATGCAAAGCAGAGCGAACACGACCATAAGAAAAGCAACGATCAGCCATTCTTTACCCTTTGCTTTTTTGCTTAATGTACATGCAGCACCCTGAAACATGTTGGTGGACAGAATGATTCCAAGTCCGCCGCCGGCACACATAAGTGCGAAAATGATCTGAGCTGCGCTCTGCAGCCCCGGGAATACATAATCCAAAACTTGCAAAGGATTAACCGGCGTCTTTTCAATAAGATGATAACTTCCCGGTACGACTACAGTTCTTCCGGTGTCGTCCTTGACTCTTTCAAATGTACCTCCAGGTATCAGATAAGTCAAAACAGCGGCTGCTACCATTACAGCTAAAATGATGGCCAGCGAATGAGGGACTTTGAACTTTCTTTTATTCTCTTTCATTTATTTTTCCTCCATGATCTTTTCATTTTCGACTCCTCATTACAGGATTTCTTTATAAATAAAGGTTAGCCGAGATGTAAAAAAAAGGAAAATATATGAAATGAATCCTAAAAATAGGAATAACTTATTCTTCGATGTATTTGGTTTCTTTCAGAATGCGGATTGCTTCTTTCCTGAGCGGATCAGGATACTCCTGTTTCCTGTAATAGATGTAGTTTGACCAATAACCGTGCAGTGAGGAATCCAGAGAGAATGAAACAAGCTCCGGAAACCGGTGAATATTCTGCTCTATATATTTTTCAGGCAGGATGACCAGTCCAACAGCCTGCGCAGCAAGAGCCCAAGCACCCGGAAAGCTCTGTGTGGAGAGCAGTGCTTTCGGTGAAATACCCGCTTCATGGAAGATATGATCAGTTATGCGGCGTATGCGTTGATTATCGTTAAAAAAGATGAACGGTAGATCCTTCAGTTTTTGTAAATCAGCAGGTTCATTGTAGGAGATACCCACCTTATTCAAAATACTTCTGTTTCCGATCAGACGAAATCTTTCAATTTCAAGGAGATCTCTGCAGATATCTTTGGCATAGTTCTCTTTTATGCCCAAATATTCAGATGGATACTCATGCGCAATGATGATATCTATTTCATGCCCCTTCAGCATATCCAGAAGATCCGTTGTCCGTTTTTCCACGAGCTTGATCTGTGCATCAGGATAAAGCTGACTGAATCGTTTAACAAAAGCCGAAAAATAGATCAATGTATTGTACCAGGAAGCTCCAAGTGCAAGATGCCCGTTCATGGGATCCTTCATCTTTCTGAGATCCTCCCGGAATGTTTCAATCCTGGAAGAAACATCACGAGCCATATCAATATACAATTTCCCGGCATCAGTAAGATCCAGACCGTATTTTCTCCGAGTAAACAGTCTTGTATCCAGTTCTATTTCAATCTTCCTGAGACATTGTGTCAAAGAAGGCTGGCTGATATTAAGCCGTTGGGCAGCATGTGTAATGTTTTTTTCTTCAGCGATTGCAAGAATATATATTAGTTCCTGTTCAGTCATGATGTTCTCCGCTTATGCATGATTTGAAAACTCTCTGTGAGTATTATAAAGGGTATGCGCATCGCCGATAAAGGCGAATACACCGTTTTTGACCACCGCAGCTATTGCTGTCGGACGCCTGAGATCCATGGTGATGATGTTGTCCAAAACAAGTGTTGGTTGCATGATATTAACCTCCTATATTATTCAGTGGTAACAGTTCAGCCGGTGGACCAAGGGGACGGACTTAGTGGTCCATTATATATCTTCTCCATGATCATTGCATTAACAAGCGAGATAAACACTGCCCAAATGAATATAAGGATCGATACCCTCGGAAGCAGGATCACGGCTGTCAAAACCAATAAAGCTGTTTTGATAAAAAGCTCCCCTCTGTTTCTATGATGCAAAGAGAGATCAGACAAAGAATAAATTAGCGCAAACAACAGATATTCAAAAAAGTACCACCACTCAACATTTATAGCGCTTAGGTCTGTTATCAAAGCAAGGACAGATACGATGTTCAAACAACAAAGAGGCAGGGATAAAGCCTCATTGTATAAGCCTTATCTCTGCCTCTTCTGCTAGTTCAGTTTCTTCAAATTCAATGATTTATATTTAATGGTGACAGGAACCACTGTCTGCGTTTATCTTTGCATTCCTTGGCACCTTCATTCCTATGTATATTCTCTGCTTTGTGGTTGCCAAGATATTTATCCCCATCGCACAGGGCGCAGCAGGAAAATAAAAAACAGGGTTGTCGCATTGCGGCAGCCCTATTTTATGTCTTAATAATGTTTAAAGAATTTCTGTTTATTCGGTTAGTTTCATGTCGTTCTGTTAATTATGGATTGACCTTAGAAACAGAGAATGATAAAACTCTTGAAATAAGATTGAGTAGTCAATGATATTTTCAGAAAAGAAGGTTTTATGGAATTTCAGGAATACGCAGAACATTATTTTGATATGGAGAAAGCTATCCCCTACTTTTTGATATGCTTTGCAGCTCTTCTGGTTGTTATGGGCATAATCCTTGTTATTGCAAGGATCAGAAAAGAACTGGACAGGAAGAGTTCTGAGGGCGAGTATATAGACGAATCTGATATGGGCGCCTTTGATTCGGAAAATGCATATGGGGATAATGTTTACTCTGAAGATGATGACTTAAGACCGGATGCACGCACGCAGCAGTACTATAGGAGACGCTCACGAAGACGTCAGGGTTCATTGAGGCGTCAAATTGATATACGTCCATTTGTCTTTATTGAGTCTTTTTATGAAATGGCATTTGCAAGTACTGCGGTGTTGCTGCTGCTAAGTCTCTATTACATCATCAATGACCGTATAAATCTAAGGGAAGTACATATGCTTTGGGATACCTACAAAGACTGGATTCTGGTGGCATTTCTTATAGTATCTATGGTCATGAACCGAATCTTCGACCGCCTGCTTGTGAGACTCAGATATATAGATGCAAAGCAGCGGGCCGGTATACGGCTTCTGAGTTCCATATATGTCATACTGATACTTGTATATATCTGCTTTATCTATCAAAGTCCGAATTATGGAAGCATCATCATTTATTTTGTGATGATGGTTATCGGCAGACTCTTTTATTTTGACGTAACCTGGGAGAATTTCAGAGGAGATATCATCAGTATCTGGAAAAATCTTCCGATACTGTTTATGATGATTGCATATTCAGGCTTCACCATCTGGTACGGTTTCCATAGCGGGTTCTTATGGAAGTCGAACGGTGTGCTTGTATCGACTCTGATAGCACACATTTTTATGGATGTTGGTATAGTTATCATTCATCATCTCAGGCTTGTGAGATGGATTCTTGGATAAAATGCTGTGGTTAAGACTTTTCTTTGGCACATAGCCGGAGAAAAGTCTTTTTCTGTCTTAAGGATTCATATATAGTCTCTATTTTATCTGTCATACATAACGCCTTCAATTGACCATATACCCTTAAATCGGATATTATTTATATATAACTCAAACTTCCCACACCCAAAAGGTGTGATGCACCTTGAAAACTCTATACTTCAGACAATAAAAAAGGCATAGGTCACTTTCAAATAAGGT
>NZ_JNKO01000022.1 GCF_000702885.1 Oribacterium sp. P6A1
TGAGGTGACAAACTATTAGTAGTCAATAGGTTTTAGAGAAAATTTGGGATTAATTGACTTGAGGGTAACTTTAATAAACCATCTGAATATACCGTATTTCAGATGGTGGACGGATCAGATATTATTTGAAATTAGCGTGATTTCTGAGAATTGAAGTCTATGTTTTGTTTTTCTAAAGCAAAGATTACTCGTATGAGTTTCTTTGCAACATGGGTTATAGCTACCCGATGAGGTTTACCTTCATGACGCTTCTTGGCATAGTAAGTTGCAAAAGTCATATCGAAGCGAATTAAAGGAAGACAACAGTTTAGCAAGACATATCGCAATGGAGATGATCCGTGCTTTACCATCTTTCCACCATGGGATTCTGTACCTGAATCATTTACGCTTGGCTCAATGCCAGCAAATGCTAGCATCTGTGCTGGTGATGAAAAATTGGAAATGTCTCCGTATTCTGCGTAGATTACTGCCGCAGAAATAGGACCAATTCCTGGAATGGTCATGAAGTGAGGACGAACTTCGTTGATGAGCCTTATAATCTCGCCTTCAAGCGAATTTATTTCTTTGACTAAGGATTTGAAAAGGGATAGTAAACTTTCAAGTTCGACATCAAATATGGAATTATTGATGCCAACAGTATTAGTAGCTAAACGCTTCAACTCAAGGAACTGTTGAGGAGAAAACTTACCATGGGATATGCGACGGATTTCATTATAGTCAGTTTCATTCATGGCAGACATGTTTTCAGCAGAGCCGTAGTTTTCTAATAGATATAGAGCTGTTTTAGAAAAACGTTCATTAAAGAATGGCTTAAACTCCGGAAATGTATGGTCAAGAACATTAGTGAGTTTAACAAGATATAAAGATCTTTGACGGACTAACCTATCGCGAAGACGGGTTAATGACTTTAAAGAATAAGAGTGATAAAATCCTTTTGAATGGGGTTTGTACTCAACAGTCATTAACCATCGAGCAATAGATTCACAGTCAACAGAATCGGTTTTTGTACGCCTTAGAGTGGTTGATTTTTTATATTCCGATATCAAGACTGGATTTACTTCCATGAACGTTAGCGAGGCGTTTTCAAGGAAAAGCTCAAGATTTAGGGCGTAATGAGATGTTGATTCAAACCCTATTCTTATGTCCTCGGGAGAGGATAAAGAGTTAATAGTTGTGAATAGTTGATCAAATCCTTCTTTATTGTTTTTAAAAGTGAATTTAGCAACTACAGATTGATCGGCTGCAGCTATAATGCAGCAATCATGTTTGTACTTGGAAATATCAATTCCAGCAAAATACATAGACATTAGATATAACCTCCTGATTATTATAGTTGGCACTGTTGTCTACCACAGAGAGATCGACTGTGTAATCACGTAAATCTAAACGTCAAGCGTTAACAAACTAATTACCAGTATTAGACGAAAAGCTGTGGTCTGAGTCACCTCACACCAGTCAAAGCTGTATTGATTTAGAAACAGATCCACAGTGCCTAAATAAATATATCAGAAAAGGATTAGAAATAGCCCAGAGAACCTGGGAGAAAGGAATAATCCAATCACTTTTCTAATATGATTGGATTATACGTGACTTTTGAAAATGGTTCTACCGAAACAAGAGATATACCCTGGAGCAGCCTTAGCAGAGAACATGACTACGACTGGACCTATTATGTTCCTAAAGAGGATGGCAAAGCTTCCTACATGGTCACTTACACCACCTCTGTCACCGTTTATGACAATGTCAATAAGCTTACGGTGAAGAACCATGCGGAGACCAATTATGATAATAGTTCATTTCCTTTAGACGTCACCACCACTCCTCATAAAAATACCACTGTTGATGCCAAAAAGCAGGCAGCAAAGGTGACATTAAACGAAGTAACCTGGATCATACAGGTGACCATTCCTGCCGAGGGAGTAAATACCTTTACAGTTAATGATTCTCTTCCGAATGTATGGACTGAAAATGAACCCAAAATACATATGTTTGATGAATTTGAGGAACTTGTCAGTATTGACGGTCTTTTGGATTCTGAAAGTTACAAGTTGGATGCAGACAAAGGTACACTTTTCTTTACTTTTTATAAGGATAAAGCCCAAACGGTTGAAGGACTTAATGCTACAGCTTCAGATAGAAAAGTGACTATTGTTTATAAAACAAAGAACAGCAAAGAGTGGCTGGATTACGCAAAAACAACCACAAACACCTGGTATTTAGAACATGAAAACACGGCAGAAGTAAAACTTAACGGTAAGCCTACACCTATATCAGCAAAAGCCTTTCCGCCTGTTGAAAAGCTGATAAAGAAAGGAGAGCTTCGCACCAGTAATTATGAGAATTCCGGGAAACGGATATACGCGTATAGCCTTATCATAGGTGGTGTTACAGGTGGCGATGTTACTATTAACGACATCTTTGATACTGAACATCTTTCATACGTTGATGATATATCAGACGATTGGATCAAAAAAACTACAGCCTTGATTTACGGAGGTGATAATCAGCACTGGCCGGATAATGAAACCACAGTTAAAGCAAAAATAACAAAAACTGATTCAGGAATAAAGATTCATATCGAGGATTTTCCTAAAAAAGCTGACGGAGAGTACTACTCATTTTACAGAATACCTTACTACCTTGCCATAAAGGAGTCCGATGCCATACGCCTGGCTCTTGAAAACGGGGGAAAGGCCACTATCAGAAACACTGCATACTGGAATTCCGAAAAATCCCAGGTGGACATCAGCTACGAACACAATCCTATAAAGAAAGAATACGGTTATGATGCTAATAAGGGTATTGCTTATTACACCATCACTGTGAACCCTTCAAAGGATGTTCTAAACCAGGGCAAAGCCATGACTCTGGAAGACGAGTTTGAGAATCAGGTTATAGATATCTCCTCCATCAAAATAAGCGCAGAGGATAAATCAGGCAAAAACAGAGCTTCTGAGATCAGCTATTCAATGAAGGGAAACCTTCTTACTTTTGAGAATATTCCTGATGAAACAAAGGTGGTTATCAAATATGAGGCCCTGCCTGTTTTCTCATATGAATCCAACAAGGCTTCTTTGACAAACAAGGCTACCCTCATGACTTACAGTGACGAGACGGCCTTTGACGCCTACTTCAATGCCCTTGCAAAGGCAAACGGAAGTATAGCAAAGCTAAAGCTTATAAAGTACAAGGAGGGGGATATTCAGACCCCGCTTCCGGGAGCTGTCTTTGACCTTTACGTAATTGAAAACGGAGAAAAAAAGGCTGTCAATGACAAAAACAACAACATCATACAGTTCACCACAGGTTCTGACGGAACAGCCACTGTAGCTCTTGACTATTCCACAACCGGGCAGAAGCTGTTTTTCAATAAGCAGTATTGCCTCGTGGAATCAACGGCACCGAAGGGTTATACAGTGAACAGTGAAAATGCTTACTACTTTACACTGGTTGCTCCAAAAGATAACGACTCAAAGAATATATGTGACCCGGAAAATGCTGTATATCAAAACGGATATGTATTAACCATTTCCAACAGATCATTCTGGGGTGTGCTGCTTCCCCTTACCGGCGGTAACGGTACCACTATGTTTTATATCTCAGGCTTCATCATGATACTTTTAGGCAGTACCTTCATTCTGTTGAAAAGGTATAAAAAAGTCTGATGAAATTGCTGAAGGCGTATTAATTTTAACGAATATGTATTAGCAAGCCAAAACGGCCAGGTGATTTAAGCGGTTTTATAAGTCAGATAGTTATATCATACACGAGCTTGGTAATAGCAGAGTGAATAAAATTTATTATTATAGCAAACAGGAGAGTATAGAAACGATGAAATTCAACAGATTTTTAACAATTGCACTGATGACAGGCATGACTCTTGGGACTGTAACTTCACAGGGATTTGCAGCATATGCAGAGACCGGTTCAGAAACAAGTTCTGAGGCAGGTTCACAGACAGGATCAGAAGCCGGTTCAGCAGCAATTTCAGAAGGAAATACATCATCCGAGAAGAATGAAGTCACATACACAAACGGAGCTTCAGAAGGTACTTATACCTTAAAAATCAATAATACCGGTAAAACCACTCACACCTTTGAGATTTACCAGATCTTTAAGGGAACACTTAGCGATGATAAAAAAGTTCTGTCAGACATAAAATGGGGAGATGGCATTTCAATAGATGATCTTCCATCAGCTTTAAAAGATGTAGTGTGGGGCAACGGAGTTATACTTTCGGATGATGATATCAAAGAGGATGCAGCGAAAGTAGCTAACGGTCTTACAAATGAAAACGCAGAGAGTTTTGCTAAGGGCATAAGCAAGGCCTTAAGCGTGAAAACTGCTGAAGCTAAAATCATTGCAAACAATAATGCGACTTTGAAGCTTCCTACAGGCTACTATTTTGTAAGAGACAGTGAGGGATCTCAGAACACCTCTGAAGGTTCTTACACCCAGTATCTTCTTCAGATTACAGCCGATACTGAAACAACTACCAAGCTTGATGCTCCTACATCATTAAAGAAGGTTAAAGAGGATGACCACGAAGTAACAGGAACAACAGACTCAAGACTCTCTTCCTTCGAGGTAGGAGATCACTTCAATGATGTGGCCGATTACAGCATCGGAGAAAAAATTCCTTACGAGCTTGTTGGAACACTTCCTTCAAACTACGCCAAGTATACTACTTACCAGTATTCTTTTGTGGATACCATGAGTTCTGGTCTGGATGTTGACAAAGAAAGTGTGAAGGTTTATTTCAGACCTTCTGTAGATTCTAATCAGTCTTCGGAAATAGAGGTTACTTCAAAGGCATCAGTTGATGTCTCAGAAGATCTGCATAGTCTTAACGTAAGCTTCAGCGATCTTAAAGCTGCTGTACCAGAGGCCACAGAGAAATTTATATTTATCGTAAGATACGAAGCTACTCTCAATGAGAATGCCGTTGTAGGTCTTCCGGGAAATACAAATGAGTTCCACCTTGAGTACTCCAACAACCCTAACGGAGATGGCAAGGGAACAACTCCCGAGGATAAGAACATAGTTTTCACCTATGAGCTTGATAACGAAAAGATCACATATATCTCAGAGGCTGAATATAATGCCATTACTGATGACGATAAAGACAAAAAGTATACGAAGCTTCAATACGATCTGAACGGTGACGGAACTGCTGAAACGGTATACAAAAGAACACTTACCGGCGCCAAGTTCAAGCTCTTCACAACAAGCAATAACGAAGACACAGGCGCCAAGGGTGCTGTGATAGAAAATGGTGTTTTCATGGGCTGGGATGATGTTTCAAAGGCTACAGAAGTTGCTTCAGATGAAAATGGTCTTATAAAGATCAAGGGGCTCGATTCCGGAGTTTATTATCTTGAAGAGACAGAGGCGCCAAGCGGTTACAATAAGCTTACAAATAGAGTAAAGCTTGAAATCAAAGCAGAAACCGTAAACAATCAGTCATGGGAGAGCATGGATCCTGAGGACGCATTAAAGAAAACAGAAACAGACAAAGATGGCAATGTAATTAAAACGGCCCTTACCGTTACGCTCGATGACAAGACAACTGTTAATTCAGATTCAAATCTTGGTATCGTAAAGACTGAAATCGTGAACTTTGCAGGTTCAACACTTCCTTCAACCGGTGGCATAGGTACAACCATTATGTATGCTGTGGGCGGACTTCTTGTAATCCTTGGAGGAGCAGCTATCATCATAAAGAGAAGATCAGATGCAGAATAAGAAAAAATCTGTACTTTCAAATTTAATTACCGGATTTATAGCTATCATCATGGTGGCGGGAATAGGGCTTTTGCTTTATCCCACCATCAGTGAAAAGTGGAATGCACTTCATCAGTCACGTATCATAGCCGGTTACACCGAACAGCTTGCAAGTGATGATTCGAAGCACATTGAAGAAGAGTGGAATGATGCCGTAAGCTATAACGAAGCTCTTCCCCTGAAGGCAGACCGCTACAAGATGTCCGAGTCGGATACAGATGAGTACAATAAACTCCTTGATACAACAGGCACAGGAATCATGGGATTTATAACCATACCGAAGATAGATGTAAAGCTGCCTGTTTATCATTCCACAGATGAATCCGTACTGCAGATAGGTGTAGGCCATATTCCCGGGTCATCACTTCCCGTCGGAGGCAAAAGCTGTCACACTGTGCTGTCAGGGCACCGTGGACTTCCTTCAGCCAAGCTCTTCACAAGACTTGATGAAATGGCAAAGTCGGATATATTTGCACTTCACGTTCTCGGAAAAGTTCTCATTTACGAGGTAGAGGATATAAGCATTGTCCTTCCGGATGAAATCAACAGCATAAATATCGAAGATGGAAAGGACTACTGCACTCTGGTTACCTGTACTCCTTACGGAGTAAATACCCACCGCATGCTGGTGAGAGGTGAACATACGGAGACCATAAGTGAAGAGGAATATGCTTCACGAAATTATGAAGGCTCTGCCGTGTCTACAGTGACTTCAGATGAGACAAATGATTCCCAGGGGCATGAGATTCCGGAGTATCTTCCTATAGCATTTGCAGGATTTGCGGTACTTGTGCTTGGATTTGCATTATTTGCACCTGTAAAGAAGGAAAAAAGTTAATCTATAATTAGCGAAAAGCCGAAACATTTATGATTTTTGAATCATAAATGTTTCGGCTTTTCTTTTTGTTTAGTGATTATTGACGAATAAAAATGTATAATCAACTTATAAAAATCTTTAAAAATAAGCAGTGTTTTTTTGTGATCTTCAAAAACGTTATGACAAGAGGATTTACGCCGCAGAGTATCAGTGTGAAGGTATTGACATAAAAGATTTTTACAGAGGTACAGGTCTATGAATAAACCCTTTTTCAGTTTACGGAAAATTCTTATATCTGTTTCTATTATACTGACTGCTGTTATCATGCTGTCATTTTCTGCCTTTTCGGAGGAATTAAGGACAAATCACAATGAAAGCGGCAATATAAACAGGCCTCTTTCCGTGGATCCGACAGGGGAAGCGGAAGATTTTACAGCTGTACTGTATAACAACACCAACGGACTTCCGACTTCGGAGGCCAATGCCATCACCGAAACAGCAGAGGGCTTCATCTGGATAGGAGGCTACAGCGGGCTCATACGCTATGACGGTAATACTTTTCTGCGTCTTGATTCCTCCACCGGAGTTTCCAGCGTCACAAGTCTCTATGTGGACAAAAAGAATCGTTTGTGGATAGGAACCAATGATGCCGGGCTTGCCATGATGGAACATGATAATTTACATCAGTGGGGAGAAAGCGACGGTCTGAATTATCTCAGGGTAACTTCCATAACAGAAGGTTCCGACGGAACCATTTACGTGTCCGCAGGCAGTGGGCTTGCCATGATAGATGAGAACCTGAAGCTTCGGTATCTTGATGATCCGAGAGTGGCGGATTCTTCCGTGGAGGCTCTTCGAAATGATGAAGACGGGCTGATTTTCGGAATAACGGATCACAGTGATATATTCACAGTGAAGGACGGACATATCCTAAGCTTTATAAGCCATGAAGACAGTGGATTTTCAAATCTTTCTTATATACTTCCCGATATCAAAAACAAAAGTTATGTCTATCTGGCCACCGATGAATCCAAAATCTATCATTTTGATCTCCGGGGGAAGGGTAAAATCTTAAAGGAATGGGACGTGTCTCCCATATTCAGCATTTCAAGTCTTGAATATATAGACGGCGCTCTCTGGATATGCGCTCAGAATGGAATCGGTAAGCTTTGCGACGATGAGTTAAAGTGTGTTCACAATATCCCTATGAACAGTTCCATAGAGAAAATGATAACCGACTACTCCGGAAACCTCTGGTTCACATCTTCAAGACAGGGTGTGATGAAGATAGTACCAAATCGTTTCACTGATCTTTTTAAGCGTTACGGTATACCGTCAAGTGTTGTTAATACAACCTGCCTATATAAAGACCGATTATTCATGGGGTCGGATACAGGGCTTGTGGTTCTGGATGAGAAGGACGGAAAAATCCTTAATTCGGTAAATCTTACTAAAGCCGAAACAGCATCCGGCATCGAACTTCAGTCGAAGGATCTTATCAGTCTCCTCAGCATGAAACGTATACGTTCCATCATCCGTGACAGTAAGGACAGACTTTGGATCTCCACCTGGAACAGCGAAGGACTCCTAAGATATGATGATGGAGAGCTTATGGTATTTACCGAAAAGGACGGACTTATGTCCGCCCGGATCCGGGCTGTGAGTGAGAAAAAAGACGGTTCCATGCTGGTTGTCAATACCGGCGGAGTCAGTATCATTAAAGGTGACAAAGTAGTAAAAAACTATGATAAGGAAACGGGAATAACTATTCCCGAGAATCTTACCGTAACTGAGGGATTTAACGGAGAAATCCTTCTCGGTTCCAACGGAGGCGGTGTTTTCATCATAACCGATGAAGAAACCAGAAATATCACCACACGTGACGGACTCAGTTCCGGAATCATCATGCGCATTAAGCGTGACGATAAACGAAGAGTCTACTGGCTGGTTACCAGTAATTCTCTTACCTATATCACAGAAGACTTTGAGGTTCACACCATAAAAGACTTCCCGTATTCAAACAACTATGATCTGTATGAAAACAGCTCGGGAGATATGTGGGTTCTTTCCAGCAACGGAATCTATGTGGTTTCCGCAGATGAGCTTATGGGAGACGAAAAACCTGATACCGTGTTCTATGGCCTTGATAACGGTCTTCCCTGTATCTCAACGGCCAATTCTTACAGTGAACTCACTGATAACGGAGAGCTTTACATAGCTTCCGGGGAGACGGTAGTTAAGGTAAACATAAATAAAAACTTTGAAAATGTCAGCGAGCTGAAGGTAGCGGTGCCTTTCGTGGATGCCGATAACCGCAGATTTTATCCGGATGAAAATGGAGTTTTCAATCTTCCTTCCGATATTCAGAAGCTGACCATAAACAGCTTTGTTTATAATTATTCCCTCATCAATCCTCAGGTGACCTACTATCTTGAGGGGTTCGATTCTTATGGAAGAACGGTTGACAGAAGCAGTCTGGTTCCCGTGGACTATACCAATTTACGTGGAGGAGCTTATAATTTTGTTATAGAAATAAAGGATTCCATGGGAAGAGGAACAAATGCCTTTTCGGTAAAAATAGTTAAAGAAAAGGCGTTTTACGAACAGCTATGGTTCTATGTGATTTCTTTAATATTTATCACCATTGTGCTTTGTTATCTGGTTCAGGTGTATATAAACCAACAGATGCGTGCACTGAAAAAGAAAAATCAGGAAACCATGACTCTTATTGAAGAGATCACCGAAGCTTTTGCAAAGATGATCGATATGAAGGACCGTTACACCAACGGTCATTCCTCCCGCGTGGCCCATTATACCGCTATGCTTTCAAAGGAGCTGGGATACGACGATGAAACAGTTCATAAATATTACCGTATAGCCCTGCTTCATGATATAGGAAAAATAGGAGTACCTTCCTCTGTGCTCAATAAGTCCGGAAAACTTACGGATGAGGAATTTGAAATAATCAAATCCCATACCACCAAGGGTTATGAAGCTCTGAAGGATATCAGCATCATGCCGGAACTGTCGGTGGGCGCACAGGCTCATCACGAAAGACCTGACGGAAAAGGATATCCTAATCACCTGAAGGAAGGGGAGATACCACGAGTGGCTCAGATCATTGCAGTAGCGGATTGCTTTGACGCCATGTACTCAAAGCGTCCTTACAGAAACAGAATGAATTTCGATAAGGTTGTTTCCATCATTAAAGATGGTTCCGGAACCCAGCTCACAAGTGATGTTGTGGATGCATTTTTACGGCTTGTGGATAAGGGTGAGTTCCGCGCTCCGGATGATGACGGCGGAGGAAGTACCGAAGATATCGTAAACATTAAAAAATAACCGACCCGGAACGATGCAATCACACAAAATCAAAAAAACAAGAACCGGGTCTCCCATAAAACAGATTCCTGAAAAGGAGTATAAATTGAGAATGAACAAAAAAATCCTTCAGGCCGCAGTGATGATAGCGGCTCTGACCATTTCAAACCCATTACCTTTATATGCCTATACCGTAGCAGGACAGGGTGTAACCCCCATATCTTCCGTAGGAGGCGCCGTTTCCTACACCTACGATTCTGTCCCCGGCTCTTCCATGAGTGCCTACGGAATAGAAGCTTCTGAGCTTACTCTCCAGCAGATTGAAGATTCAAAGGGGGCGTGGGCATGGATAGATACGGATTATGATGGTGTGGCAGAAAGATATTATCTTATAAAATCCAATGTATATCTTATAAACGGAATCATGCCTGACGGAAAGACAGTGAACTCACTGGGACAGTGGACAGTGGACGGAATGGTCATGCACCGCATGGCCGATGACCGGAATGCTGTTAATGCTGCTATACAGAGAGCCCAGGCAGAGTATGGGAATAGTTTCAATGGAATATACTCGGGACTCATCACTACCACCGAGGTAAAAAATACCGGTAAAGTGGCAACCAAAACCGGCACAAAAGACGTAACTAAGAAGGTAACTGTACAGAAGTATCTAACCATGACGGTATCTCAAAAATCAGTAACCGAATTAAGCGTTACTGTCAGCGACGATGACGGAGCCGAAACCCTGGATTACGAATATGCAGGACTCAATACCTTACACAATGGTGTAACCATGTGGAAATCCAAAAAATCCAAGAATGATGAGTACCTGCTGTTTTACGGATATAACTCCATAGTGTTTTACGACTATGATGGCAATCTCGCCGGACAGCTTATGAAGATAGGCTGAGAAAGGGGGACAGATGAGAGCATTAACTATTTTCATTGACGAACAGTGGCTGGCTGCAGTATCGGAAAAGAATATGGGCGTTCCCTGCAGCATCATCGCCGAAGATATGACTGAAAGTCTTCCCGTGGAAGTACAGTATCAGGGGGTCACCAAAACCACCTTTATCTATGACGAAAACGAGCTGGATGAGGAAAAAATGGTCTACTGTCTCCGCAGGATCCTGGAGAAACGTTTTGACATGAGCTACGATGTTCAGGAAGCCATAGTGAATTACAGGATCAGTCTCCTGTCCGAAGAAGATGATGACGAGACTTCCGACGAGGATGACTCAGGGGCAGAAGTGGATAATGAGGACAGAGCACGGGGCAGTAAGCCCAAAGCTTCTTCAGGACGGATCCCGGAAGAAAACAGCACAATAAAAGAATTTTCGGAAGCATCGGGAACAGGGCCGGAAAAAAGCAAAAAGAGTGAAAGTGAAAAGCCCTCCAGAAAACGTATGCGTACAGCTCCTGATATCTCTTCAAAGGATGAGGATGAGGATTCAAACGGAGAAATAGATATAGTAACCATTGGCGAAGAGGGCGGAACGTCATCCGGAAAGCGTTCAAAGAAAAACAAGGATACGGATACGGGAAGCAAAAAGAAGGGTGATAAAAAGCTGGGACAGGATCCCATTTCCTTCGGCGGAAAGAGAGATGATAAAGAAGACATAGCTCCGGCATTCCAAAGAATCAGGGAACTGAAGGGAAGCGACAGTCTCATTCATTTATGTGAAAGGCTGCAAAAGCTTGCGCCTGTACTTCAGACTGAAGAATTTGTGGATGTGCTTGAGGACAGGGCTTTTCTCTTCTCTGCAGAGCAGGATATAGGAATAAACGCAAGAGTGTCCATGTTCTTTGACTTCATGAGAGATGCGGACCTTCTTCCTTCAGAGTTCGGAGGCTGCGAGATACAGCTTGCATGCGGAAGATCCGTGGGACTGCCCACCTCCATGGCCAAGCAGTTCATAGCCCAGACGGAAGCGAGTATGTTCTGCATAGACATCAGCACATGGGTAGGTCAGATAGATGATCCGGAGTTCAGAGACTTCCTGCTTTTCCTCTATGGACAAAAGGATATGTACAGATATGTATTCAGAATCCCCTATGTGGAAAAAAAGGTGCTCAATCAGGTTGCTGATGTTATAGGAGATATCTTTACCGTGGAAGTGGTCACACTGCCGCCCCTGAATCAAAATCTCCTTGAAGAAACCGCAGTTTCGCAGCTTAAAAGCTACGGGTACAGCATATCCCCGGAGGCACTCACACTTTTCAGAAAAAGGATTGCAGAAGAAAAATCCGATGGCCGTTTCTACGGTATGAATACAATCGGAAAAGTTGTAAAAGAGATGGTCCTGAAGAAACTGGATAAAGAGACCGTGCTTGATAAACCCGAAAAAGATCAGCTTAGGGAGATAACTTCGGCGGACCTTGAGGACCTGATTTCAAACCGGCATCATGATCACTCCGATCCCGAAAATGAACTTTCCGACATGATCGGCGTTAAAGAGGTAAGAGAACAGCTTGATTCACTTATAGATGAAATGACCGCCGAGGGAAAGCCTAAATGTCTCAGGTTTGTTGGAAATCCGGGAACGGGAAGAACTGTTATTGCAAGGATACTTGGTGAGATACTGAGGGAGAAAGGCATCCTCAAAAAGGGGGATATCATTGAACACAGTATGAAGGATCTTATGGGAACCGTACCCGGGGAGACCGTACCTAAGACCCTGAGCATCTGCCGTGATGCCACGGATTCGGTTCTCTTTATAGACGAGCCTTATCCAGAGATAAAGGAAATAGTGCCTGATCAGGATGAGATGGGCAAGGACTATGATGATTACGAAGTTCCGGAAGATTACAAGCAGAAGCCGGATTATGACTTCCATAAAGAAGCATTGGAAACCCTCATCTCTGAAATGCAGGCCAATGAAAACATCCTGGTTGTTCTGTCCCTTACCAAAGAAGAACTGGAAAAGGTCAGAAAAGATGCTCCTGATATAGACAAATTCATGCCGGGAGAGATAGAGTTCAAGGATTTCAGCAGAAAGGAGCTTGGGGAAATTTTTCTTCGCATGTGCAGGCGGAACAAATTCCATCTCGAAGACAGCCTGAAGCAGGAGATCATGAATTACTTTGATAAACTGCCGGAGAATGTCACCAAATCCGGAAAATTCACAAATGCAAGGTATGTAAGAAATCTTTTCGACCGTACCTGGTCAAAGACCCTGTTAAGGGCAGAGATAGATCAGAAGGACGGAAGGGAGATCACTATGCAGGATTTCCGTCTTGCCGCAGCGGAAAGCGCAGAACTTCTTAATAAAAAAGAGCCCAGAAAATATCCTTTGGGATTCAGACTTGATCCTGCAGACCAGATAGATGCTGTTTGACTGAGAATGTGCTATAATTTTCAGACACATACAAAAAACAAAAGGAATTTTTTATGGCAGAAAAAGATTTAAAGAAACTTATCGAAAAGGCGCTGGATATGCGTAATTCATCCTATGCGCCTTATTCACACTATAAAGTGGGAGCAGCTCTTGAAGCTTCGGACGGACAGATCTTCAGCGGCTGCAACATAGAGAACTCAAGCTATGGAGCAGCCAACTGTGCCGAAAGAACAGCTTTTTTCAAGGCTGTGAGCGAAGGCGTCCATGATTTCAAACGTATCGTAATAACCGGCGGCCCTGATGATGGAGAGCTTCAGTATGCCACTCCCTGCGGCATCTGCCGTCAGGTCATGAGAGAATTCTGTGATCCTGAGAGCTTCGAGATAATACTCGCAAAGAGCACCGGGGATTACAAGATATTCACTCTGGCACAGCTTCTTCCGGAAAGTTTCGGACCGGAGAACCTGCTGTAAAAGTGTTTCACAGGGACCACAAAACCCTCTGAAACAGGATGTATGCAGTTATTAATTGATTTTAATTTTGGAGGAAAATATTATGTCAACACCACACAACAGAGCAGAACTCGGAGACATTGCAAAGACCGTACTTATGCCGGGAGATCCGCTCCGCGCAAAGTATATCGCAGAAACTTATCTTGAGAATCCGGTTTGTTTCAATACAGTAAGAAACATGTTCGGATACACAGGAACATACAAAGGCAAAAAGGTTTCCGTTATGGGCGGCGGAATGGGTATACCGTCAATCGGTATCTACTCCTATGAGCTTTTCCATTTTTATGATGTCGACAACATCATCCGTATCGGTTCAGCCGGCGGTCTGCAGGAGGATGTCAATGTCAACGACGTTATCATAGGCATGGGTGCCTGCACAGATTCAAACTATGCTTCACAGTTTGAGCTTCCCGGAACATTTGCACCAATAGCAGATTACGGTCTTCTTTCAAAGGCTGTGGAAGCGGCAGATAAGTTAGGTGTCAATGTTCGCGTCGGAAACATCGTGTCATCGGATGTATTCTACGACGGACGTAAGGAAAGAAACGAGAAGTGGAGAGATATGGGCTGTCTTGCCTGCGAAATGGAGGGAGCAGGTCTCTATATGAACGCCGCTGCGGCACACAAGCATGCCCTTTGCATACTTACTATTTCAGACCATCTTTTCAAGGAGGGTGAGCTTACACCTGAGGAACGTGAGAAGAGTTTCAATGACATGATGCGCATTGCACTGGAGCTTGCATGATATGATTAATTACAGTGAAGACAAGACCATGTATCACATCGGTGTGGCACCGGGACAGGTGGGACGATATGTACTTCTTCCCGGAGACCCGAAGAGATGTAAAAAAATAGCCGCATATTTTGATGATCCGGTCTTTGTGGCTGATAATCGTGAATATGTGACTTATACAGGTAAGCTTGACGGAGTTCCGGTATCCGTGACATCAACAGGCATAGGAGGACCTTCCGCATCCATCGCCATGGAGGAGCTTAAGATGTGCGGAGCGGATACATTCATCCGCATCGGTACAGCCGGAGGCATGGATCTGAATGTTCAGGCCGGTGATGTGGTTATCGCAAACGCTGCCATCCGCATGGAGGGAACCTCCAAGGAGTATGCTCCCATAGAGTGGCCGGCAGCAGCAGACTTTGAGATTACTTCTGTGCTTAACCAGGCGGCTGAGAATCTGGGTTTCCGTCATCATGTGGGAGTAGTGGAGTGCAAAGACGCCTTTTACGGCCAGCATAAGCCCGAAGATCTTCCTGTAAGCTATGAGCTTCTTAACAAGTGGCAGTCATGGCTTAAGCTGGGATGCAAGGCTTCCGAAATGGAGTCAGCAGCCCTCTTTACAGTTGCTGCCTACCTCAAGGTCAGAGTCGGTTCGGTTCTTTTCATCATGTCCAATCAGGAGCGTGTAAAACAGGGTCTCAGCAATGAGATAGAACACGACACCGATAAGGCCATAAAGACCGCCATCGAGGCATTAAGATTACTTATAAAGCAGGATTCGAAATGACCCAGTTGACTCAGGAAGAAAAATATATGCAGCTTGCCATACGGGAAGCGAAGAAAGCACATAAAAACGGTGACGTACCTATAGGGTGCGTCATCGTTTATGATGGGACAAAACCGGACAGCAAGGCAGATAAAAATGCTGAAGCCCACAATATAAAGCCAGGCACCATCATAGGCCGGGGCTACAATCAGAGAAACAAAAAGCATAATTCTCTCATGCATGCAGAAATCATAGCCATAAAAAAAGCATGTAAGGCTTTTGAGGACTGGCGGCTTGAAGACTGTACCATGTATGTAACACTGGAGCCCTGCCCCATGTGCGCGGGAGCTATAGTTCAGGCAAGACTCCCCAGGGTTGTCATGGGCTCAATGAACCAGAAGGCAGGATGCTGCGGCTCGGTGCTGGATATGCTCCATGAAAGCCGGTTCAATCATCAGTGTGATGTGAAGAAGGATATTCTTTACGACGATTGCACAAAACTAATGACAGATTTTTTTAAGGGATTGCGGGAAAAGAACAAAAAATGATGCAGGTAGCAGAAGAGACAGTACAGCAGAGAAAATGCATAATAGTAGGTGCGGGAGATTTTTTCGGAATGCCCGTACTCCCCGGAGAGGGTGATTATGTCATCGCCGCAGATGCCGGATACGAAAATCTCAAACGACTTGGTATCAAACCGGATCTTATAGTAGGAGACTTTGATTCCATGCATGTGGCCGGTGTCAAAGGCACCACCGGAGATGTGAAGGATCTGGATATTTTCGCTGATGCGGAAACCGCAGAATATATCCATCATTTGAAAAAGCTGGATCTTGACGGAGTAGAGACCAGAGTCATTGATCCTGTAAAGAACGACCCCGATATGATGGCCTGTGTCAGAATAGGTCTTGAAAAAGGAATCAGGGAGTTTCACATCATCGGCGGAACGGGAAAACGTATAGATCATAGCATTGCCAATCTCCAGATACTTGCCTTCCTTGCCATGCAGGGCGCAAGAGGGTATCTGTACAGCTCATCCCAGATCACAACAGCCATAAGAAATACCACTGTTCGATTTCCCAAAGAAATGAAAGGGTATTTCTCGGCTTTTTCCTATTCCGACCGTTCCCTGGGAGTCACGGAAAAGGGATTCAAATACATCATAAAGGATGTCACGCTGAATAATCTGACTCCCACAGGGCTCAGCAACGAATTTGTGGGAACAGAAGCCGAGATAAGTGTTAGGGAAGGAACTCTGATTCTCGTATACGGGTTTTAAAGCACAATCATACCGGATTCTTAAAAATAATACATAAAATAAAAAAATATTCTTCATTTATAAATTTTTCATGACTGAGTAATACTTTACTTGAATAGATAAAGCTGCTTTGATATAATCCATTCAAGAAGTAAATAGCTGGAACGTTCGAGGCCGCACAAATTGAACCTACAAATAAGACCTACGGGATTCCAATATTTGAATGCTCATATAATGCCTTCCATTTGGTCAAGGACTATAGCGGTATTCGTGAGGTCTCCCACCTAGCATACAGGCTAGGAGTCAAGCGTGTGGTACGGCGTTTTGGTCTTACTCCATAAAAATCGTATGATTTTAGACCGGTGATTTATTCACCGGTTTTTTTATTTGTCATAAGGCTGCCACAGATAAGACAGCTTATTTTCACTTTTTGCAATATTTCTTGAAAATATTATGTTATGATATAAGTGTCATGAAGTCTATCCTCCACTTGTGCTTGCACAAAAGTGGAGGATAGACTTCATGACACGCCCCACATGGAGCACGAAAGGACGATTTATCGGCCTGAGAGTGCGGAATGTGGGAGGAACGCTTTTTGTGGCAGGTCCGAAGGACCTGGCATGTAGCGTCAGCCCTTCGCGAAGCGAATTCAAATGGGCTGACGTTCCCAGTGAGCGCATAGCGCGAAGCGGTCCGATATCGACTTTTGACACTCACATCATGCTGTCATGACCGGTAACAAGCCGGGTCATCCACCGCATATCAAGTGCATCATATGATGGTTTTACAGGAGGGTAGTTTTGAAAAAAGATAAATGGGACATTCAGATACGCTGGGGCATTACAGTCTTTTTAACATTAAGCTGCACGGCTCTGGTCATCATGGCAATTCAGAATTTCGCCACAGTCCGGGAAGGCTTTTCCAAACTGTTCGATATACTCACACCTATAATATACGGAATAGTGATGGCTTATCTTCTTAATCCAGTCTATGATTTCGTATTCAGATATACAAAGAAATTTCTGGATAAGATTCTGGATAAGACCAGACTTGAAAAGATGTCAGACAGCATGTCAAAAACAGCCGGAACCATAGCAGCAGTCCTGTTTCTGCTCTTATTGATCATAGGCCTGGTATCCATGATCATACCTGAGCTTCACAAATCACTGCTGACCCTGTCATATTCGCTTCCCTCAAACCTTAATAAAATATATGCCAACATCATGAAGGTGCTTGATGAAAATCCGGAGATTGCAGGTTATCTCAGTCAGTCATTCAGTGATGCCTACAAGTTCATAAATAACTTTTCTTTTGAACAGCTGATGCCGAATTTCAGAAACCTTGCATCATTGCTTGCATCCCTTGCGCCTCTTGGATCCGGAATCTGGTCCATGGTCAACTGGGTGAAGAATATCATAATCGGTGTCATCGTAATGATATATCTTTTGAACACCAAAGGTACTCTGGCGGTAGGGGCAAAGAAAATCATCTATGCGGTATTTTCGGAAAAAATAGGAAAGACCATGCTGGATACCTTTCATGAAATAGACGAGATGTTCGGTGGCTTTATACTTGGAAAGATCATAGATTCACTTATCATAGGCGTGATATGCTTCATAGTTCTTTCCATCATGAATATGCCGTACACCATGCTGGTATCCGTAATTGTAGGCATTACCAACATCATTCCGTTTTTCGGACCTTTCATCGGAGCCATACCTTCCATCATACTTATACTGATTTCAAGTCCTATACAGGCACTGTATTTTGCCATTTTCATACTGATCCTTCAGCAGGTTGACGGTAATATCATCGGCCCCAGCATCCTTCACGGATCCACCGGTATCAGCAGCTTCTGGGTACTGTTTTCGATCCTGCTCTTCGGAGGACTTTTCGGTTTTATAGGAATGATAGTGGGTGTTCCTATCTGGGGAATCATACTGAAGATGACAGAGCGTTTCACCAAAAATCTTCTTTCCAAACGACATTTGACACTTAATGAAAATGGAGATCCTGTAACAGTTCAGGATAAAACTGTTCTTGAAGAAACAGTCCATGAGACAATTGTTCAAGATGAAACTGTTCTTAAGACAATTGTTCAAGAAGAAAAAAGTCCATGATGAGAATGCTCATGATGAAAAATACCCGACAGCTAAAAGTTCCTGAAGAAACTGATCGCGGATAAAAATATTTATGAAGCAAAATACATAATACCGGTTCCCGGAAACCGGTTTTAAAAGCGTCTTAAACTCAGCCATCAGCCTTAGAGCCTGTATGGCTGAGTTTTTTTCTGCCCGATTTTCATGGGAAGAAGCGAACAGTATCCGGGGCTTCATGTCACGTGTCATCTTGTTGCAAAACCTCAATTCTAATGTATAATTAATAAGGTTTAACTTTGTTAATTCAGGAGGCTTTTATGGATATTCGTTATAGCGCTAATCAGAAAGACGTAAAGAGATATACGACTGAAGAACTCCGCAATGAGTTTTTGATCACCGGACTTTATAAGCCCGATGAAGTAGTAGCCGTTTATTCGCATGTAGACCGTATGGTTACCTTTGGCTGTATGCCGGTGGAGGAGACAGTGCCTCTGGACAAAGGAATAGACTGCTGGCATAATTTCGGTACACACTATGTACTGGAACGCCGCGAAATAGGTATCTTTAACATTGGCGAAGGCAACGGAAAGATTTCTGTAGACGGAACAGTTTACAGCCTTGGATACAAGGATTGTCTCTACATCACTATGGGAGCAAAGGAAGTTCTTTTCTCATCAGATGACAAGAACAAGCCTGCAAAGTTTTATATGGTATCGGCTCCCGCACATGTAAGCTATGAAACAAAGCTTATCACCATGGCGGAGGCAAATCACAGGCCCTGTGGTGAGCCGGAGCTTGCAAACCAGCGTGTGATCAATCAGTTCATTCATCCTGATGTACTGAAAACAGCCCAGCTCAGTATGGGAATGACAGAACTTAAACCGGGTTCGGTATGGAACACCATGCCATGCCATACACATGAGAGACGTATGGAGATTTATACATATTTTGAGGTTCCGGAGGATCAGGTTGTTTTCCATTTTATGGGAGAGCCTCAGGAGACAAGACACATCGTTATGCGTAATTACGATGCCGTAATCTCACCTTCATGGTCCATACATTGTGCATCCGCTACACATAACTATACATTTATCTGGGCAATGGGCGGTGAAAATCAGGAATTTGACGATATGGACAACATATACACACCTGATTTAAGATAATATTCTGTAGATGATGATATGCCGCAACAGCGGTATTCACATATATTTATTTTTTGAAAGAAACCCCCTTTGGGGGTAAGGAGAAATTTTATGGCAACATTACTTGAAACCTGGAGAACCCAGGCTTACGGCAACGGACTTTCAAAGGCAGAGCAGGAGCAGCTCTGGCAGGAGTATTTCGCACTTGAGAAAGGCTTCTACGAGGAAATCCTCAAGGATCCTTCACATGTATATGAGGGAACAGTAAAGGAACTTGCTGATCATTTCCATATTGATGTATTCCACTTCACAGGTGTACTTGACGGTATCGATGAGTCACTCAAGGGATATCACAATCCTATCGACTCAATGGACGAGAACACTCAGGTTAAGATCGAGATCGATCCTGAGAAGCTTTACTACAACATGGTAGAGGCAAAGGCAAGCTGGCTCTATGGTCTTCCTGCATGGGAGTCTATCCTTTCAGAGGAGAAGCGCCATGAGCTTTACCGTCAGCAGAAGGCATCCGGCACCATTCGTCGTGAAGGCAAGAAGATCTACCCTAACGATCAGTGCCCATGCGGTTCAGGAAAGAAGTACAAGAAGTGTCATATGCGCATCGATCAGGAAAATGAGCTCAAGGCAATGGCCGGAGCTAATCAGTAATGTCTGATAAGATTCGTGTAAATACAAGTGCCGGTGAGGAGGTTAATGCTTCCACCGGCACTTATCATGATTATGTGGTCAGAGCAACTGCCTCCAACGGTCTGATACGTGCATTTGCATGTACAACAAGGAATCTTGTGGAAGAGTGCAGAAAAACTCACAATACTTTTCCTATATGCACAGCAGCCATCGGAAGACTAATGAGCTCAGCTCTGATGATGGGTGTAGACCTGAAGGGTGCAAGATCTGTGATCACATTGACAGTCAAAGGCGAAGGACCCATAAAGGGCCTTACAGCCACAGCTGATAATCTTGGAAACGTTAAAGGCTTTGTTTCAAATCCCAACGTTCTGCTTCCGCCCAACGAGTCAGGTCATCTCAATGTCGGAGGTGCTATCGGACAGGGCAAGCTCAGTGTTATCAAGGATATCGGTCTCAGGGAGCCTTATATCGGTTCCGTTGATCTTCAGACAGGTGAGATAGCAGAGGATCTTACTTACTATTTTGCTGTTTCCGAGCAGATACCTTCATCTGTAGGTCTCGGGGTTCTCATGAACAAGAACAACACAGTAAAACAGGCCGGTGGTTTCATCATACAGCTTATGCCTGATGCCACAGAAGATGTGATCTCAAAGCTTGAGGCAAAACTCAACGGTATAAAGTCTGTTACAAGCATGCTTGATGAGGGAATGACACCTGAAGAAATGCTTCATTTCATTCTTGGGGATATGGATCTTGAGATAAATGATCATATACCTGTACAGTTCCACTGTAACTGCAGCCGTGACAAGGTTTCAAAGGCCCTTATCTCATTGGGCAAAAAGGAATTGAAGCAGCTGATAGAGGACGGAAAGCCTCAGGATGTATTCTGCGATTACTGCGAGAAGCACTATAGCTTTTCCACAGCAGAACTGCAAAAATTGTATGACAATGCAAAGTGATTTTATTAAAATTGCTGGCATAATTTAGTGATATTTATTTTTATTATACCTGGTTAAATAAAAAATGTATGTCAAGTTGTACGACATTTGATTGACCTCGATTTTTGTTTATGCTAAGATTGTTCCTGTTGCAGAAATAATTCTGCAGGTACTTTATGGAGGTATATACAATGAAGGGTACAGTTAAGTGGTTCAACAATCAGAAGGGTTATGGTTTCATTTCTGATGAAGCTGGCAAGGACGTTTTCGTTCACTATTCAGGACTTGCAGGTGATGGATTCAAGTCACTTGAAGAGGGCCAGAATGTAGAATTCAACGTTCAGGATGGCGCTAAGGGACCTCAGGCAGTAAACGTAATTAAGCTTTAATTTTTAGATTTCAGAGTACCTTAATTGTAATTAATATATTATTTGCAAGAAAAGTATAGAGAACTAAATGAAAGCAAGCGGTATCCATCCGGATACCGCTTTTACTTTGCATTTTTTGTATTTAAAGAAAAACCGGTACGGTCATATGCACATTACCTTGCAGAGAGCTGTACCGTCAATTATAATAACCGTTATGAAAATGACATCGAAAAAAACAAGTTTATACGGCATGCTTCTTGCCCTGGCAATGATACTCAGCTATGTAGAAGCGCTTATTCCAATTAATATAGGAGTTCCCGGAGTCAAGCTGGGATTACCGAATATAGTTACGGTTATAGGTCTGTATTCTCTGGGACCTGTACCTACACTTATCATCAGCTTTCTCCGTATCATTCTGGTGAGCTTTATGTTTGGCAATACCATGACCCTTGCATATTCCATTTCGGGATTTGCCCTCAGCTTTCTTACCATGCTTATCCTTTTAAAGATAGGGGGATTCCATATGACGGTAGTAAGTGTTACCGGCGGAGTCATGCACAATGTAGGACAGCTTACCGCAGCCATTTTATTGCTTCACAGTGAGATACTGCTTCTTTATCTTCCTGTTCTTATGATTGCAGGTGTAACAGCAGGGGCGGTTATCGGTCTGGTATCCGGACTTGTTACAGACAGAATTCAGACTTATCTAAGAACAGTAAATTAAATATCAAAACATATATTCGTATTATTGATTTAAAATCACAGTCATGTTAAAATTAACCCGGCAAACAAATGTTTGTCGGGTTAATTTATTATCATTTTCTTTTACTTTTAATCATATAGAATATGAGGTCACTATGGGTAAAAATTATATAAAAATCCGCGGTGCAAGTGAACATAATCTAAAGCATATAGATGTAGACATTCCCAGAGAAGAACTGGTAGTTATGACAGGTCTTTCCGGTTCGGGAAAGTCTTCGCTTGCTTTTGACACTATTTATGCAGAGGGTCAGCGTCGGTATATGCAGTCCCTTTCATCTTATGCCCGTCAGTTCCTTGGTCAGATGGAGAAACCAAAGGTTGACATGATAGAGGGTCTCAGTCCTGCCATTTCCATAGATCAGAAGTCGACGAACCGTAACCCCCGTTCTACAGTGGGTACCGTAACCGAGATCTATGATTATATGCGACTGCTATATGCCCGTACAGGTGTGCCCCATTGTCCCAATTGCGGCAAGGAGATAAGACGTCAGACTGTGGATGAGATAGTTGACCAGCTTCTCACCATGGAAGAGGGCACACGTATACAGCTTCTGGCCCCCATAGTAAAGGGCAAGAAGGGCATGCATGAGAAGGTTCTGGACAGTGCGAGACGTTCAGGCTACGTACGTGTACGTATCGACGGAAATATGTACGAGCTGTCAGAGGAGATTAAACTCGAAAAAAACATTCGTCATACCATTGAGATAGTAGTGGACCGACTGGTGATTCGTGAAGGTATAGAAAAGAGACTTGCCGATTCCATAGAACAGGTTATGCAGCTGAGTGACGGAAGACTGACTGTTGACCTGATCGGCGGTGAGCCTATCAATTTCTCCACCAGCTTTGCCTGCCCTGACTGTGGTATCTCCATAGAAGAAATCGAACCCCGAAGCTTTTCCTTCAATAACCCTTTCGGAGCCTGTCCGGAATGCTTCGGTATAGGTTACAAGATGGAATTTGACGTTGAACTTATGATTCCTGATGAGACACTCAGCATCAATCAGGGCGCAATTTCCGTAATGGGCTGGATGAATTCAAAAGATGAAGGCAGCTACACCCATGCCATGCTGAAGGCATTGGCAGAAAGATACGAATTCAGCCTCGACACTCCGTTCTGTGATCTCAGCAAAAAAGCCAGAGATATCATTATAAACGGCACCGGTGATGAAACAGTCACTGTTTACTACGAGTCACAGTTCGGAAAAGGAAATGTCCATAATGTTGCTTTCGAAGGACTCGTTGCCAATGTTGCCCGCCGATACAAGGAGTGTTTCTCTGATAAGATGAAGGTGGAGTACGAGCAGTTCATGCGCATCACCCCCTGCCCAAGCTGCCGGGGGGCAAGATTGAAGCCTTCCAGCCTGGCGGTTACGGTAGGGGATCTGAATATTTATGATGCAACGACCCTGTCTATAGAAAAGTTTTACAAGTGGATAACGGAACTGAATCTCACAGCCATTCAGCACAAGATAGGCGATGAGATCATTAAGGAAATCAGAAACCGTATCAGATTCATGCTTGATGTGGGTCTTGACTATCTCACTCTTGCCCGTTCTGCCGGAACCTTGTCAGGAGGTGAGGCTCAGCGCATCCGACTTGCCACACAGATAGGTTCAGGACTTGTAGGGGTTGCATATATTCTTGATGAGCCAAGCATCGGCCTTCATCAAAGGGATAATGATCGTCTCATAGCAACGTTAAAGCATCTTCGCGATCTGGGTAATTCTGTACTCGTTGTTGAGCACGATGAGGATACAATGCGTGCAGCGGACTATATCGTGGATATAGGCCCCGGAGCCGGATCAGAGGGCGGAGAAGTTGTCGCCACGGGAAATGTAGAAGAAATTATGGCGAATCCACGCAGTATCACAGGTCAGTACCTGAGCGGCAAGCTGAAGATCGCTGTTCCCAAAATAAGAAGAAAGCCAACAGGCTGGATTAAAGTCGTAGGCGCAGAAGAGAACAATCTGAAAAACGTAGACGTGGATTTTCCTCTCGGAGTATTCACCTGTGTGACGGGTGTTTCAGGTTCAGGTAAATCATCTCTGGTTAATGAGATCCTTTACAAAGCCCTGGCAAAACAGCTTAACAGGGCACGAACCATCGCAGGAAAGCATAAGCGTATCGAAGGCATCAAACAGCTTGACAAGATCATCGCAATAGACCAGTCGCCAATCGGACGTACTCCACGATCCAATCCTGCAACCTATACAGGTGTCTTTGATCTCATCAGAGATTTGTTTGCAGGAACACCGGATGCCAAGGCCCACGGATACAGTAAGGGACGTTTCTCCTTCAATGTAAAGGGTGGCCGCTGCGAGGCGTGTCAGGGAGACGGTATCGTAAAGATAGAGATGAACTTCCTTCCCGATGTATATGTGCCATGTGAGATCTGTAACGGAAAAAGATTCAACAGAGAAACTCTGGATGTCAAGTATAAAGACAAGAGCATTTACGATGTTCTGGAGATGACCGTTGAAGAAGCATTGGAATTTTTCAAGAACGTTCCAACCATAACCAGAAAGATTCAGACACTATATGATGTGGGACTTGGTTATGTAAAGCTCGGACAGCCCAGTACTGAACTAAGTGGCGGAGAAGCACAGCGCATCAAGCTGGCAACCGAACTCAGCAGAAGACCTACCGGAAAAACCATTTACGTTCTTGATGAACCTACTACCGGACTGCACTTTGCGGATGTTCATAAGCTGGTAGTCATGCTGGATAAGCTTGCCGAAACAGGAAACACCGTTATCGTCATCGAACATAATCTTGACGTCATAAAGTGTGCGGATTACATCATAGACATGGGACCGGAAGGCGGAGACAAGGGTGGAACCCTGATCGCAAAGGGAACCCCTGAGGAAGTCGCCAGGGTAAAAGAATCCCACACAGGACGATACATAAAACAGTATCTCAAAAAATGAGGGATTAGATTTTTAAAATATGCGGTGAGTGTCAAAAGTCCACATCGAAACATTCCGTGCGGAGTACTCTCACTTATATCAAGATATGTATAAGAAAAAAGGTGATCACAGTCATAAATGTGTATCCGGGATTCCGGGTACTTATCACTCTGTGACCACCTTTTATTAACAAATTAATTTATCTGACATGACCATCCTCTGTGTCATGCCTGTAGGCACTGATCTAAAACTTCACAGATTCATACCGGTTCTGTCGATAATATATGCTTCAGCGTCTCATGGCTTAACACTTACCAATAATTGTTGTTATTTCTTTCAGCAATATCACGTTCCGAAGCTGTGTATCCGGTACGACCTGCATTATTTAAACCCAAGGGCTTAGGAATATTCCTTCTGTCATTAATCTGAGCACTCTTATAAATATCAGATTTAAAAATCTCAGCACGAATGTTTTCCACAAGTTCAGCGAGATTCTTATCTGTAGTACTTAAAGTTCCTGAATCAGCATTACCGCTGTAAATGGCATTTGCATCCATATTCAGTGCATGCATCAATATCACTATCTGACTGTTGTTAGGATGTTTACCGTTCAGATTATTTTCAAACTGCGAGATCATGACCGTAGGAATACCGGTTATATCCGAAAGATCCTGCTGAGTGTACCCAAGCTCCAGTCTGCGTCTTGCGATATTCTTACCGAGAATCTTCCAATCAAAACGATAACTGGCATTGTTATAAATCGGGTCCTCTGTGTATGTTTTTATATGCTTAGCTCGTCTTTTAATGATCCCCATACCTTTTTTCTCCTTATGCCTGAATTTTAAGCGAAGATATGGAAATAAAACATTTTCTAATCGGTATATCTATATAGCTATTCGGTATACTTAGATAAAATTTATTTAGCTTGCAGCATAATATAAGGAATATAACTATACATATTTAGTTAAATATATGCCAGTAGATAGCTATTTATTCATGAACCGAAAAAAAACAACAAGAGAAAGGTAAAAGAACAAATTATAAACTGACGGTTTATTTACAAATGAGTTTTTATAAGCTATGATGTTCAGGTATAAGGGCTAGTACCGGTTTCGACGGGGACGATGCAGCTTTAGAAGCTATCCGAAAGACAGTCGCGTTAAACTTCAAACTTAAATATAAACGCTAACGAAACAAGTTACGCATACGCAGCTTAATTGCTGCGTGGTCAGCCTCATTGCACTCACACTTTGAGAATCTGGCCTCGATTATGTGAGAAACGACTTCAGGAACTCCTCTACCTGATGGGCGTATAAGAGGATACCGGTCGTGTAAAGACGTGCACATCTTCTACACGGTGGGGAATCTCCGAAGTGTACTATGATAGTAGAAGGAGAGGGAATTTGTTTTCGGACACGGGTTCGACTCCCGTCTGGTCCACTTTACAAGAAATGGCGGAATACCTAGAGGAATGGCTTATTTCCTAGGTTTCCGCCTATTTTTTATCTACGTCGAGGTGGGTGAAAAAACGGTTCAGATTGGTAAAAAAACTAAAAAATTGCCCACGAAATTGCCCACGGATTTACCCACGCTAAAACAGCTTTTTGAAGCGTTCTATTAGTGCTTCCTGAGTTTCTCCTTTCTTTCAATTTCTGATAGGTCCTCGCCTTCATCATAATCCGGAAATGTTATAAAAAAAATAACCTAAGATTATCATTTACAATATTTCATTTTATAAAAAAATAACAAAGTTGTAAGGAATACCCTTTTTTAATAAGACTTCTAAAATTTAATGTGTTAAAATTATCCATGTTTTCAAACAAGAGTGTATGTATTGTTTTATTTGCCAAACTACCAATACATATGATCATCTCTTAAAACCATGCCGGTTTCACTATGATTCCGACATGTGGCGTCAGTACAAAGAAAAAATCCACTGAACTGACGTTTCAAAACAAGGAGGCTATTTTTTATGGAACAGTTTTTCAAACTCAAAGAACACGGTACTAATGTAAAGACCGAAGTCATTGCAGGTATCACGACCTTCCTGACCATGGCTTACATTCTTGCAGTAAACCCTAACATCCTGGGTTCTGTCATGGACAGAAGCGGTGTTTTTGTAGCTACTGCTGTTGCGTCAGCATTTGCTACATTCATCATGGCATTCTTCGCCAACTACCCAATCGCTCTTTCAGCAGGTCTCGGACTCAACGCATACTTTGCTTACACAGTTTGTCTCGGTGAGCTTGCAGATGTTGAGAATGCATTTACTATCGCACTTACTGCAGTTCTTGTTGAAGGTCTTATCTTTATTATCCTTTCTTTCTTTAAGGCAAGAGAGCAGATGATCAATGGTATCCCTCAGAACCTTAAGAATGGTATTTCCGCAGGTATCGGTCTTTTTGTTGCTTATATCGGTCTTCAGGGTGCCAGCATTGTAACTCTGACACCAAGTGACAGCGGTGTAACTATCGGACTTGGCAGCTTTGCAAAGCCAGAAGTAGCACTTGCTCTTATCGGTTTCCTCCTTATAATCGTTCTTACTCATTACAATATCAAGGGTTCGGTTCTCATCGGCATCCTTGCTACATGGCTCCTCGGAATCTGTGCAGAGATGACAGGCTGGTACAAGGTTGACATCGACGCAGGTGTATACAGCCTTATTCCTAACTTCTCACAGGGATTACAGCTCAGCGGTATCGCTAACACAGCTTTCAAGTTTAATTTCGGCTGGGTTGCTTCACATATCGTTCAGTTCGTAGCTATCGTTTTCTCATTCCTTTATGTTGATCTTTTCGATACTGTCGGTACAGTAGTAGGTGTTGCCGATAAGGCAGGCCTTCTTGATGAGGATGGCAAGCTTCCTCGTGTAGGAAATGTTCTTATGGCAGATGCAGTTGGAACAGTTGCAGGTGCTTGTCTCGGAACATCAACAATCACTTCATTTGTAGAGTCATCCGCGGGTGTTGCTGCTGGTGGAAAGACAGGACTTACAGCATTTACAACAGGATGCATGTTCCTTATATCTATTCTTCTTTCCCCAATCTTCCTTGCAATTCCTGGTTTCGCTACAGCTCCGGCTCTTCTTTATGTTGGTATGCTTATGGTTTCTTCAGCAAAGAAGATCACTTTCGACGGTGATATCGCCGATACTGTAGGTGCTTACCTTGCAATGCTTATGATGCCTCTTTCATACTCAATCGCAACAGGTATCATGTTCGCAATTCTTGCATGGGTAATCGTAAAGGTATTTGAGAAGAAGGCAAAGGACGTTAGCCCTATCATGTGGGTAGTATTCGTTCTTTTCTGTCTGAGAATCGTAACACTGGTTACAAACTTCCAGTAATAGACGAAATACAGAATCATATATAATTTACCGATAGGCTCCGGGATAATTCCCGGAGCCTGTTTTATTCGCGATAAGGCCTTCACGCGTGCGTTGTGCTTGTACAATAGCACATGTGAAGGCCAACGTGGAATCGAGTAGGGCGTATTTTCCTTACTCGATTGCTATAAGTGTAATAAGACTTCACCCGCAAATGCTTTACCATAAGCGTGAGAAAGGCTTCATGACATTCGTATCATTTTATATCAACGTGCTAACAGTTTTTTGATTAAAACATTGAAAATATTATGGTAAATGCATATTGATTTATTTGTGGATTTTTTATACATTGAATTACAGTATCTAAAGGCTTTTAAGGTTTGGAGGAATCATGGCAAAAGAACTTGTTGTGGTACTTGACTTCGGTGGTCAGTACAACCAGTTGATTGCAAGACGCGTACGTGACCTTGGTGTATATGCCGAGGTGTATGCTTCATCTATCGGTCTTGACAAGATCAAGGAATTAAATCCAAAGGGTATCATCTTTACCGGCGGACCTCAGTCTGTATATAAAGAGGAGTCCCAGCACATTGACCCGGCTATTTTCGATATGGGTATACCTATTCTCGGTATCTGCTACGGTGCACAGCTTATAGCATACGAACTCGGCGGAGTTGTAAAGACTGCACCTGTATCTGAATACGGACGCACTGATGTGATCATTGACAGACAGGATTCTGTTCTTGCCGGCACATCTGACAATACTATCATGTGGATGTCTCACACAGATTACATAGCAGAGGTTCCAAAGGGATTTGAAATCATCGCACATACAGCCAACTGCCCTGTTGCAGGCATGGAAGATTCTGAGCGTAAGATATATGCTGTCCAGTTCCATCCTGAAGTACAGCATTCTGTAGAGGGAAACAAGCTTTTCCATAACTTCCTTTATGATGTCTGTAAGTGCGAAGGCAGCTGGAAGATGAAGACATTTGTACAGGACAAGATCGAAGAAATCCGTAAAACTGTAGGAGACGGCAAGGTTCTCCTCGCTCTCAGTGGCGGAGTTGATTCCTCTGTTGCAGCTTCCCTTATGTCAAAGGCAATCGGAAAGCAGCTTACATGTGTCTTCGTTGATCACGGCCTTCTTCGTAAGGATGAGGGTGATGAGGTTGAGGCTATCTTCGGTGAGAAGGGCCAGTATGACCTTAATTTCGTTCGTGTTAATGCAGGTCCCGAGTATTTTGAAAAGCTTCAGGGCGTAGAAGAGCCTGAGCAGAAACGTAAAATAATCGGCGAGCAGTTCATAAGAGTATTTGAACGCGAGGCAAAGAAGATCGGGGCTGTTGATTTCCTCTGTCAGGGAACCATTTATCCGGACGTTGTTGAGTCAGGTCTAGGAAAGAGCGCTGTAATCAAGTCTCATCACAATGTCGGAGGTCTTCCCGAAAAGGTAGAGTTCAAAGACATTATTGAGCCTCTGAGACTTCTCTTTAAGGATGAAGTAAGACGTGTAGGTCTTCAGCTCGGACTTCCGGAGTATCTGGTTTATCGCCAGCCATTCCCGGGCCCGGGACTCGGAGTAAGAATCATCGGTGAAGTAACTCCTGAGAAGGTTCGTATCGTTCAGGAGGCCGATGCCATCTATCGCGAGGAAATCGCCATTGCCGGTCTTGACAGAAAGATCAGCCAGTACTTCGCAGCACTTACCAATGTTCGTTCAGTAGGTGTAATGGGAGATTTCAGAACCTACGACTATGCCGTAGTTCTTCGTGCAGTTGAAACAGATGATTTCATGACCGCAGAAGTAACAAACATTCCGTTTGAAGTACTTGAGAAGTGCATGAACAGAATTGTAAATGAGGTCAAGGGAGTAAACAGAGTATTCTATGATCTTACGAGTAAGCCGCCTGGGACGATAGAATTAGAATAATTTCAAAGTGGATGAAAACCTTGGTATTTCAAGGTTTTCATCCACTTTTTGGTTTCAGTGACAACCAAATGACAACCAATTAAAAAATGGAATTATTCATCCGAATAATTCCACGCTTTTTATCATTTATATTCTTTGCCTATTCAGGCAGTTTTTCTCTCAAAATGACAACCGGATAATCCGGAGACAAATTAATACAAACAAGTTACAGAGAAGACTTTCTAGGCCGTTTTGATGGCTTGTTATCTGATTTACCTTCTGGCATAGCAGCTTGGGTAAGCTCATTAAGTTCCTGAATCCTTTTTTCAATCTCAGGATCTTCTATATAGCCAAACTGTTTGTCGCTGGTGATGTAATCGGGATATAAGCTTTTCCAAACGCTGTATTCTTCATCCAGTAGATTGCCATCATCACATACTTTGCGAATGTGGCTCCAAAGACGAAGGCTTTCTTTCATCTGAAGATAGTTCAGCTCTTCAGATGGAGTAGCATCCTTCTTTAATGGAAACTGTAAAAGATGAACTTCGCCATCAACCAGCTTTGGAATAATTCCATAGCGGTCCTCCAGTTCGAAAAGAATCTGAACAGCGCTAAACACCTTTGCAGGGTTAGGATCAGCTAAAGCATGCTTATCTATACCTAAAGCATCAGCAATTGTATTAAGAGTAACTTCATCCGGATATCGATTACCAAGCTCGTAATTACGAATAGTAGATTCGTTTAGCTGACATTTTTCTCCGAGTTCTTTCTGAGTGAAGCCTTTAGCTGTTCTATATTTACGAATTTTATCGCCTAAAGGATGAATGTATTTAGATTCTGCTTTAGCCATAGGAAAAAACCTTCTTTCTTAAATTGATGTGAACTAAGTATATCATTATCAGTTCACAAATGAAATGTTTTTGATACATAATATTGACAGTACACATCTGAACTGTTAGTACACTAGGTATAAACAGTACATTATTGAACTGATAAATACTATATAAAGAAATACGGGAGGAATAAAAATGGTAAACAACCAAACAAGACTCATGAATGCACAGGATGTTAAACAGGCATTGGGAGTTTCTGAGAGTAAGGCCTACAAGATTATTCAGCAGCTTAATAAAGAAATGAAGGCAAAAGGTTATTACACCATTAGTGGTCGTGTAAGTGCAAAATATTTTTCTGAATGTTTCTATGGATTCAGTCAGTAATAAATCAGGAGATTTGCAAAGATGGCAGTTATAAAAAATGAAGCAACGAATACTTGGGAAGTCCGTGCTAGATATGTTGATTGGACAGGAGAGAAAAAGCAGAAAACCAAGCGCGGATTTCAACGAAAGTCAGATGCTATCGAGTGGGAACATAACTTCCTTTTGAAGGCATCACAAGATATTGATATGACTTTTGAGCATTTCACCGAAACTTACCTTGAAGATATGAGGCCAAGGCTCCGTGAAAATACACTGAAAACAAAGGAAACAATAATCAATAAAAAGATTCTTCCATACTTCAAAAGTAAGAAACTATGTGAGATTACCGCACCGGACATCATTGCATGGCAGAACACTATGATGCAGATGAAGGATTCAATGGGGAACAGTTACTCAAAAACATACCTTAAAACTATTCACAATCAGCTTAGCGCGATACTGAATCACGCAGTCAATCTATATGGTCTCAAAAACAATATGGCTCGTAAGGTAGGCAACATGGGAAAAGAAATCCCCAAGGAGATGAGTTTCTGGACACAGCAGGAATACGAGATGTTTGCAGAAGCAATTGCAGATAAGGAAGAATCTTACATGGCTTTTGAGATACTCTATTGGTGCGGTATAAGACTTGGAGAACTTCTTGCTCTTACACCTGAAGATTTCAATCTATCTGATAGTACTCTGCGAATTAATAAGTCATATCAGAGGATAGGAGGAAAAGATGTCATTACTGATCCAAAAACGCCAAAGAGTAATAGAACCATCTATATACCAGAATTCCTGAAGGTTGAGATTGAGTCTTATCTTAGCCATTTGTATCAGATAGCGCCGGATGAACGCATTTTTTTACTTAGTAAAAGTTTTTTACACCATGAAATGGACCGTGGCGTAAAAACATCCGGTGTAAAACGTATCCGTATACATGACCTACGACATAGCCATGTATCGTTGCTGATCAATATGGGGTTTTCTGCCTTGGCAATTGGAGAAAGGGTCGGTCATGAATCTCCGGAAATAACATATCGATATGCACACCTATTTCCTACAGTTCAGACTGATATGGCAGACCAGCTTAACAGAGAAAGGACAGGTTTCATGAATGTCAAAAAAAGTCAAAGATGATAAAAACAGGTGGAGAAACAAGATTGTTGCTTTTCGAATGTCACCCGAGGAAAATGAAGAGCTTGATAGGAGATACAGGTTACTCGGATACCGAACCAAACAGGACTACATAATTGAAGCTGTTCTGAAAGGTAAAGTGACTGCAATGGGGAACATGCAGATGATCTACCAATTCAGAAGAAGCTTGGAAGAGATACTGAGTGAACTTCAAAGACTAAAAACGTGTGAAGAAATGAGTGAAGATCTCATGACACCTATTAGGACTATGTTGGAAATCATGGAGGCAATCAAGGAAAAGGATGAATCTAAGTCAGAAAAGGTTAGGATTCCCAAACTCCAATATGACCAGATGATGCATCTGAAAAGATTAAAAAAACTGTTATCCACGAAAACGGAGGATGAAACACATGGGTAAGATAATCGCAATCGCAAATCAAAAAGGCGGGGTTGGAAAAACAACATCTGCAGTCAATCTGAGCGCAGGTCTATCGGATAAAGGAAAAAGAGTTCTTTTGGTAGATCTGGATCCCCAGGCGTCTCTTACATTGTGTATGGGCTACAGAGAACCGGATACTCTTCAGGCAACTGTTACCGATGTGATAGATAAGATCGTAAATGACAAAGGTATTGAACCGGATTATGGACTTCTTCATATTACAGATAACCTGGATCTTCTACCCGCAAGTATTGATTTATCAGCTGCTGAAGTATCACTCGTTAGTGCAATGAGCAGAGAACTTGTATTGAGAACTTATATGGATCATGTACGAGCAAATTATGACTACATACTGATAGACTGTATGCCATCACTTGGTATTTTGACCGTAAATGCCCTTGCATGTGCAGACAGCGTACTTATTCCGGTTCAGGCAGCATATCTGCCTGTAAAGGGATTACAGCAGCTAATAAAGACAATCTATACGGTTAAGAGACGACTTAATAATCATTTGGAGATTGAAGGAATTCTTTTTACTATGGTGGACCGAAGAACCACATATGCAAAGGAAATCGTTCAAGAAGTAAATCAAGTATATGGTAAAGCAATTCCAGTATTTCAAATAGAAGTACCCATGTCTGTCAGGGCATCAGAAACGAGTCAGGTCGGGAAAAACATTTTTGAATATGATCCAAAAGGTAAGGCTGCATCAGCTTATCGTGAATTATCCATGGAGGTGTTAAACAATGGCTGTTAAACGTGAAAAAGTACATTTTGAAACGGTCGAGGAACTTTTAGGTGCTCCTGTAGATAAAGATGCCACCTCTGAGATACGAATCGATCAAATTTATCCTTTTGAAAATCATCCTTTCAAGGTCCTGGATAACGAAAGTATGGAAGAACTTGTTGAAAGTATACGCAACAACGGTGTTCTGGTTCCTGTATTAGTACGCCCAGATGATGAAGGTACATATGAAATGATATCAGGACACAGAAGAATGCATGCAGCTAAACTGGCAGGACTGGTGACGATACCGGCTATCATCAAACCAATGACAAATGATGAAGCTACCATTGCTATGGTGGATGCAAATATGCAGAGGGAAGAGATACTTCCATCAGAACGGGCGTTTTCACTCAAGATGAAAATGGATGCTCTGAGAAGACAGGGGGCCAGAACAGATTTAACTTCGGACCATGATGGTCCGAAGTTATCTGCCGAGAAAGCCGGTAAGGACATGGGTATCTCCGGGACTCAGGTCAAAAGATATATACGGTTGACGGAGATAATTCCTGAGCTTTTAGATTACGTTGATTGTAAGAAAATAGCCTTTACAATTGCAGTTGAGATTTCCTATCTGGATAAAAAAATACAACAATGGGTCAGTGAATATATAAAAGATAATGGATTCCTTAAAAAAGAGCAGATTGAGGCAGTACGCAGTATAGCAAATCCATCAGACCTTACTCAATTCTCTTTAATACAGCTCATGAACGATGCCTTGCCAAAACCTAAAGAAAACGGAAAGATAACATTTTCAGAGTCAAAGCTCCGTTCATTTTTCCCAAAAGGCTACAGTAAAAAACAGCGTGAAGAGATTATACTTCAACTCCTTAAAGAATGGAGCGAGACTCATAATTCTTAAAACCACGACAAGGAGATTAATATGGGATTAAGCTTTATATGTAGAGATGAAGCAGATAACTATAGTTTTATCCGCATTCCAAAGATACTTATGACAAGCTCGGTATTTGCAAAACTATCCATTCCATCAAAGATACTGTATGGAATGATGATTGATAAGATGGGTGCCTCAATAAAGAATAAATGGCTGGATGAAGACGGACGAGTATATATAGTCTATCCGATATCCGAGATTCAAACGGATATGAACCTATCAAAGAGAAAGACCCTGGATTGTCTTTCTGAACTTGAAAACATCGGTCTAATTGAAAAACGGAAACGCGGATGTGGTCTGCCGAGTATCATATATGTCAAAAATTTCGCAACAGGGAATAGTCTATAGAGCTTTGAAGTATCGAAAACCGCACTTCAGGAAAGGAGAAGCAGATTGTGGAAGAGAAGCCAATAATGAAATATTTCACAGGTAAAGAAGCTGATCTGTTTACATTTTACAAAATTCCAAAAGAGCTTTTTACAAACAATTATTTCAAGGTAATATCTACAGATGCCAAAGTCTTATATGGACTCATGCTTGATAGAATCTCATTATCTGTTAAAAACGGCTGGCTGGACGATCAAAACAGAGTTTTTATCTTCTTTTCAGTAGATGATACTATGGAGCTTCTGAACTGTAAAAAGAATAAGGCAATCCAGACGATTGCAGAGCTTGATATAGAAACCGGTATCGGACTGATTGAAAAAAAGCGCCAGGGGCAGGGAAAACCTACACGAATATATGTAAAAAACTTTTACATGCCGGATGAAGATACAATTGAGACTGTCTCTGAAGTTGGAAAAACAAACTTCAAGAGGTTGGAAATTCAAACTTCTAAAGGTTTAAAAAATCAACCTCTAGAGGTTGAAAAAACAAACCCTAATAATACTGAGTTTAATAATACTGAGTATAATAAATCATCTTATCTTATCACTTCCAACGAAAAAGAAACGGAACGATCAGATGCTATGTCAAAAATGCAGGATTATGCAAAGTTGATTAAAGACAATATCGAGTATGACACACTTATGGAGCAACATCCTTTTGAGAAAGACATAATTGATGAACTGTATAGCCTGATTATCGAAACCATGATGACCAAAAACTCAGAAATAGTGATAGCACAGTCCAAATATCCCTTGGAAATGGTACAATCTCGTTTTCTAAAGCTTGGTTATGATCATATCGAATATGTCCTAACCTGTTTGAAGGATAATACCACTAAGGTAAGAAATATAAAAAAATATATGCTGGCAGTTCTTTTCAATTCGACGACCACAGTCAACTGCTATTATCAACAAGCTGTGAACTTTGATATGAGTAATGCATAAGCACAAAAAGCACTAAAAGCACTTGTAAAACAATCAAAAACAGATATAATAAAAACAGATAAGCACAAAAAGCACATTTTTGTACAAAGGAGATAATAGTATGCAGAAGGGATTACGAGAATCAGATGACCTTGTATCAGGAGCAAGAGAGATTATGATATTAAATCCATTTCTCAGGAAAGAAACCGAAGCATATAGTTATGCTCTTGAGTCTGTAGCAGAACAGATCACAGACAACGGTAATTTTAATTGGGAAGAGGCTATCAAGTTTAATCTCCCTTGTAAAAGTGGAGAAGATCATCCAGCAACAAGAACTATAACAATCGCAGACGATAAATGGACAACTATTGAGGTCAGCTATCAAAAATATGCAGGTACATCCAAGATTACATTCTCAAGGGTTTTGTACATCTGCCTTGCATGGACTATCCATCAGCTTCAGCTTAAGAGAATTGAAAACGGCTACCATATGATTGCAAATTCTCATAATAACCCAAGTGTGGCATCAGATTACATAATTTCTGTAACTGAAAAAAAGACTTCTTCTATTGAAAAATTTGAGGCTCTGGACATAGACAGCAAATTGACTGAAATATACAGACTGCTTCTTGAAGTTAAAAGCGGGAGGGATTCATGATGATGGAAATCATTTTAAAAATATTATATTTCACGATAAAACTATTTATCTTATTCCCAATCGCAATTGTTTTGACCATCATTAATTATATGTTCTGCTTCGCAGGCAATATAATATGTTTTCTCTCAAAAATCATAGGTGGCTTTTTTGTTTTAGGTGGGGTAGTAACACTAATCTGTGAACCTAATATTTCCCATGTAGCGTGGACGTTTATTCTTATGGGTATACTATTGGGGAGCTTAACGGAATTCTTGTGTGATTTTGGCACAGAAATTCTCAATGGAGTCACCCACGCACTTATGGATATATGATAGAAAAAACTGATAGTTGTCATTTCTTCCCCTATTTTTCTCTGTTTTTTCTTCGATTTTTCCTATTTGGGTGGCTTTTGTTAAGAATATGAGCATGATATTATTATGATGGACAAAGAAGAGCGGATACAACCTCCATTCTTCTTTGTTTTTCTTTTGCAAAAGAATTAAAAAATGAAACTTATATGTAGCGTCAGTCAGCAATCAAATGATTGCGGGCTGGCGCTTTTCTTTTACCCAAATTTCCTATAGGAAAAAATCAATCTACTAAGCGTAAAGAAGAAAGGAATCATAATAATGGACTTTAATGAATTTAAAGAAACCTTCAAAGAGGATCTAAAGAACAAACTGAGCGAGCTGGGAATCAACGCAGCACTTTCCGAACATCATATCGATAAACTAAATCAGTCTTATGAAGCTATCTCCGCAACTCCGGAAGGAAGCCATATTGGGGTAAATGTCAACCTGGACTCTATTTTTCAGTCATATATCAATGGATCAGATTACAGTACCGTTGTTAATAATGCATCAAAAGCTATTGAAGCAGGCTTAAACAATATTCCCGTAATAGATATGGATAATCTTACAAATTACGATGTGATGAAAGACAAACTGACGATGGAAGTCATTTCAGCGGAACGTAATGCGGATATGTTAAAAAATGTTCCTCATGAAAATATGGAAGACATGGCAGTAGTCTATAAGTTCATTCTTGAATCGAACGGTGAAGAAAGAAGTTCAATCCTGGTCACAAATAATCTTATGAATCAGTTTGGAATCACTCATGAAAAGCTTCATGAAGATGCGATGACCAATGCGCCGGAAATCAGACCTTCCGAAATCAGAGGAATGTCAGAAGTAATGTCTTCTATGATGGGGCAAGGTATGTTTCCGGAAATTCCTCCTGAAGAGGAGCAAATGTTCGTAGCCGGAGTATCCGACAACATCCACGGTGCTGGTGTTATAGCCTATCCAAATTTCTTTGAGCAGGCAGCTGAAAAACTCGGTGGAGATTACTATATTCTCCCAAGCAGCATTCATGAAATCCTCCTTGTAAAAGATAACGGTCAAATGAATGCAGCTGATCTGGAGACAATGGTAAGAGAAGTAAATGCTACACAGGTTGCCCCTGAAGAACAGCTCACTAACCATGTATACCATTATGATTCAAAAGAACATATCTTTGAAATGGCTGACAAATTTGAGGAACGTCAGGCAGAACAAATAGCCGAAAAAAATGAAGCTGCCAGAGGTTCTGTACTTGAAGATCTAAAAGAAAAAAAAGAGGGAATTGCCAAGGATTCATCTGGAGAGCATGTGAAAGCTTCGATAAAGAAGGATAGAGGAGGTGAGGCACTATGAGAAACAGATCAATCCTCTTAATCCATCAAGTGTCTTCAGGAACAAAAAGAGGTGGACATTCACCATACATGAGAGAGGGCTCTGCGCCCTCTCCTTGTAATTGTAAGACACCTTGTTGTTATGGCAAAGGACGGAATTTTTGCTGGCCATGTATCAAAAAAATGATAAATAATCATGATACCGGCATGGAGGAATAAATCTATGGAATTCGACTATTTTTATAGAGGTGACTTACAAAAACTCAAAGAAATTAAGATCAATCTTAACCCTCTTACAGATGGTTTTGTTGAAAATAAATTTGAAGAAGCCTCAATTCAAACAGATTTACATGCATTAATCATTGCTACAAACGGAGAAATGCGACTAACGGATTATAACGAAGTAAAAATAATACTTGATGGATTAAAAACCTGTGGTGCGTATCTTATACTTGGAAATTCAGATTTTATCGTTTTATTCAACGATGATAAAACGTTTGATCTTGAAGATGGGAAATACTTTGTCGGAAGTATGGTGGTAATGAAACTCAACGGTCAGCAATTACTAATGCTTTCTGCAGAGGAAATCCTGACAGTTCAACGCTTACTTGAAGGTCGCATGGCTACATTAGTTTCCGGTGAACAGAGGTTTTCAGCATTGGTTTTGAACTAACAGCAAAATGAAATTGCTATTGTTAGGGAAGGAGGCGGCTATGAATGATCAATGAAGAACTGTCGAAGGAAGCAATGGGGTATGCAAAAAATAGAATTGCAAAAAAAGCAATAAGATTTGCATGGAGCGGCGCAACAAAGCCTACAGTAAAATTGTTCATAAAAACACTTAGGATAGTTGGAGGTTTCCCGGTTAAGGCTATAAGGCACAAGATCCATCCTGAACATGGTGAAATGTCTGTAAAACAGCTTATAAGAAAGGATCAGGGAGCTCAGTCAGTTGATATTGATGAGTTAGGACTTGGTGATTTCAAAAAGATAGCAAATAAATATGGACTTGATTTTGCCATAGTTAAGAGTACAGAGCTGGATCCACCCAAGTACACGGTATTTTTTAAAGCCAGAGATGCGGATGCTATAACCGCGGTGGTAAATGAATATACTGCAAGGAAACTCAGAATCCAGAAGGAAGGCAGATCCAGCATTCTTGCTAAGCTAAGAAAGTTCAAGGAAATTGTTGCGTCGCTTCCAAAGAAGGTCGCAGAAAAAAGAAAGGACCGGGAACTATGAACAGTAAGCTAAAGAAGAAACTGATCCTTAATGTTCCTTATGCGGCTCTGGGACTATTGGCAACTAACATCGGAGAAGCATGGAGACTGGCATCAGGAGCCAATGCTTCTGAGAAGTTACAGAGTCTGGTAATGGATGGCTGTTTCGGTGCGGCATTTGCAAATCCTCTTCCCAGCATCCATCCTGCGGACCTGTGCGTTGGAGCAGCAGTTGCAGGAGCATTAAGACTCGCAGTGTATATGAAGGGCAAGAACGCGAAGAAGTATCGTCATAACGAAGAATATGGTTCAGCCAGGTGGGGAACACATGCGGACATCGAGCCGTTTCTAGACCCTGAGTTTAAGAACAATGTGATCCTTTCACAGTCAGAGCGAATCACCATGAGCAGCAGACCAAAGAATCCGAAATATGCCAGAAATAAGAACCTGCTAATTGTTGGAGGCAGTGGTTCCGGAAAAACAAGATTTGTTTTGAAGCCAAACCTCCTCCAGATGCATTCGAGCTATGTTGTTACTGATCCTAAAGGAACTGTAGTGAACGAATGTGGTCTAGCATTACTGAAGAATGGCTATGAGATAAAGATCTTCAATACCATAAACTTCAAAAGATCCATGCATTACAATCCTTTCGCCTATATTCATGATGAAAAGGATATCCTGAAGATGGTGACAACCCTGATCGCTAATACCAAAGGTGAGGGCAAGAGCGGAGATGAATTTTGGGAGAAGGCCGAAAAGCTGCTTTATTCAGCTCTTATAGGGTATATCCACTATGAAGCACCGGAGGAAGAACAGAACTTTTCAACTCTCCTTGAGATGATCAACGCTATGGAAGTCAGGGAAGACGATGAGGAATTCAAAAATCCGGTAGATCTGATGTTTGATGAGCTGGCTGAAAGGGATCCAGATCACTTTGCTGTAAGGCAATATTCCAAGTACAAATTAGCTGCCGGCAAGACAGCAAAATCCATACTTGTGAGCTGTGGTGCCAGACTTGCTCCGTTTGATATAAGAGAGCTGCGTGAGATCACAGCATATGATGAACTGGAGCTTGATACCCTTGGAGACAGGAAGACATCTCTGTTCCTGATCATGTCGGATACGGATGCAACATTTAATTTTTTGATCAGCATGATCTACACTCAGCTCTTTAATCTCTTATGTGAGAAGGCTGACGATGTATACGGTGGAAGACTTCCGGTACATGTACGATGTCTCATAGATGAGGCAGCGAACATCGGACAGATACCAAACCTAGAGAAACTTATGGCAACTATCCGAAGCCGTGAGATCTCGGCGGCACTTGTATTACAGGCAAAGTCACAGCTAAAAGCAATCTATAAGGATAATGCCGACACCATTATCGGCAACTGTGATTCTCAGATCTTCCTGGGAGGTTCTGAGAAATCAACATTAAAGGAGCTCAATGAAATCCTTGGCAAAGAGACCATAGATATGTACAACACCGGTGAGACCCGGGGACAGTCCCAAAGTTACAACATGAATTATCAGAAGCTGGGACATGACCTAATGAGCATGGATCAGCTGGCAGTTATGGACGGTTCGAAGTGTATAGTGCAGGTAAGAGGTGTGAGACCATTCTTCTCTGACAAATATGACCTGACACAGCATCCGAACTACAGACTGACAGCTGATTTTGACAGGAAGAACTGGTTCGACATAGAGAAGTTCCTTAGTCATAAGCTGGTGCTGCATGCGGATGATAAATATCAGGTCATTGAAGCGGATACAGAATCAAACGAGTAAGAACGGGATGTGCGTAAATCGTACATCTTTTTTTAATGCAAAAAAGGAAAGGAGAAACAAATATGGCAGAAGCAAAGCCTATCATGCCAGGTGATCTACCGGAGTGGATCCAGGAAGCTGAAAGAGCGGTTGCCAATGGAGAGATCCCCGAACCTAAAGAAGTGAAGGAGGTTACCATCAAGTTCGGAAAAGGGCTCGTAGGCAGGCCGTTTACATCAAAAAGCGGAAATGAATTTGTAGAGGTCAAGATACCGAATCAGGATCCTGAGGACAAGACACCATGGGCATCTTTCGTGATTTCACCAAAGATGATCCATGACAATAAGTTTGGAAATGGTGTATGGATGAAGCTTCCTGAAGATGGGAAGACCAGGATCAGCAAGCCGTTTGTAGTGGGAACCAAGGAGAATGGTAAGAAGGAGTGGGACAAAGACGTGAAAGATGTCCCGAATACAGAACTGAAAGAAATGATGGAAGTCTACAAGACAAGAAACAAGGAATCACTCCTTGAAAACCTTGAAGACAAGAAAAAGGAGTCAGCCAGGCAGCCGGTAAAGAAAGCAGCTGGAAAGACTAAATCAAGTGAAATGGCTGTCTGAAAGCAGATGTGGAAGAGAAATGATTGGAATACCCTGATGTAAATGCAGAATGAAAAGGAGTGAAATATGAAACACTGGGCCAGAGCACCAACAGAAAGCTTTTTGTCAGTACATATCAATGCTCTATAAGATGGCGATTAGCATGTCATCGGAATATATTTTGAAACTATATAAATCATATTGGGTCGGGCAGCAGAGGCTGTCCGTTTTTAATTACACTTTTTTGGAGGAATATTTATGGCATTTTTTAACAGCGCAGTTCAGGTACTTCAGACACTCGTAGTCGCACTTGGAGCAGGTCTTGGAATCTGGGGAGTAGTAAACCTCATGGAAGGTTACGGGAATGACAACCCCGGCGCTAAGTCCCAGGGCATGAAGCAGCTCATGGCAGGAGGCGGAGTTGCCCTCATCGGAACAACTCTTGTTCCTCTTCTTTCCGGTCTCTTCGGCTGATACGGAAAAACTACAACTGAATATTGAAAGATGAAGATAAGGCCGGTGGTCAGGATCTAAGACCACCGGCCCTTCAACAAATCAGAGAGGAGGTCCTGTTTGGATACCTTAATAGAGAAAATAAACGAATTTATAAAAGGACTCCTGGTCTCGGGTATCATGGATATCCTTACAAATACCTTCAACACTCTTAATTCAAGAATCGATGAAGTTTCAAACTGTTTAGGCCAGTCCCCATCGGATTTTCAGCCCGCAGTCTTCAGTATGATAAGGAATATTTCTGAGAATGTCATCATGCCGATTGCCGGGATATTACTTACATTCATAGCGTGCTATGAACTGATACAGCTCGTCATAGCACATAATAATCTTGCGAACTTCGAGACCTGGATCTTTTTCAAATGGGTCTTTAAGACCTTTGTAGCAGTAGAGCTGATCACACATACATTTGATATTACAATGGCAGTATTCGATGTAGCCCAGCATGTCATATCTGAGAGCAGTAACCTGATCACCGGTTCGGCAACGATTGATGCAGCAGACCTTGCTAACATGCAGACAACACTGGAAGGAATGGATATAGGACCATTGTTCACCATATTCCTGGGGACTTTCATAGTACAGCTAATGTTCAACATCATGGCGATAGTCATTTATGTAATCGTATACGGCAGAATGATAGAGATATACCTGACCATAAGTCTTGCACCGATACCATTTGCGACATTTGGAAACAGAGAGCAGAGCATGATGGGGCAGAACTATCTGAGATCCCTATTTGCGTTGGGCTTTCAGGGATTCATGATCATGGTGTGTATCGGCATTTATGCGATACTCATACATGAGGTAATGTTCACATCGGATATCATGGGATCACTTTGGAGAGCAGTGGCAATCACATTTCTTCTTGCATTTATGCTCTTTAAATCAGGTTCCATAGCAAAAGCAGTGCTCCAGGGACATTGACAGGAGGTTTATTTTGGCATCATACATATCAGTACCTCGTGATCTCACGAAGGTAAAAAGTAAATTCATTTTCAACCTTACAAAACGACAGCTCGTATGTTTCTCACTGGCGGCACTCATCGGAGTACCGTCATTTTTTTTGCTCAAAAAAGTGGGAGACACCAGCTTTGCGGCAATGGGGATGATGGTCCTCATGATGCCGCTCTTTTTCGTAGGGATGTATCAGAAGAACGGGCAGCCGCTGGAAGTGACGCTGTCATATTTCATTCAGGCTAATTTCATAAGACCCAAGATACGGGTCTACAGAACAAGGAACTATTACGACCTTTTACATAAAAAGGCAAAGGCAGAAAAGGAGGTAGAGAAGATTGTCAGATCTCATAAGAAAGATATTAACGATATTCGGACTGAGAAAAAAAGAAGAAAGAATCCTGACCATACCGGAAGATCTGAGCAAAGAAGATAAGAAAAGGATACGGGCCATCATAAAGTCCATATCTGATGATGACGGTATTCCAAGGACCGCTCAGGACAGCATACCCTTTGACAGGATGTTCCAGGACGGTATCTGCCGGATAGGGGATGATTATTACACGAAGACCATAGAGTTTCAGGATATCAATTATCAGCTGGCTCAGCAGGAGGATCAGAAAGAGATATTTGAAGAATGGTGTTCCTTCCTTAACTTCTTTGACAGTTCGGTGCATTTTCAGCTCAGCTTCATGAACATGGCAACTGATGCAGAGAAATTTGAGAAGAGCATCGCCATCCCTCATCAGAGAGACTCCTTTAATGATGTAAGAGACGAATACACCGGAATGCTCAAGCATCAGATGGAAGCCGGCAACAATGGCCTTACAAAGACCAAATACCTTACCTTCGGAATACATGCAGAGTCCATAAAGACAGCGAAACCAAGGCTCATACATCTTGAGATAGACATCCTGAATAATTTTAAAAGGATAGGTGTCAGGGCCCGGACACTGAACGGCACAGAGCGTCTCGAACTCATGCACAGT
>NZ_JNKO01000023.1 GCF_000702885.1 Oribacterium sp. P6A1
TGCCAAGCAGAAAAGATGTTGAAGTTACGGAAATGATGATGAGAGCCTGCCAGATTATTGGGATTCCTATCCTAGACCACATCATTGTCGGAACTAATGACCGCTATTTTTCTTTTCATGAAAAAGATGTTTTGAAAGTTCCGGAGATAGAGATAGCACATGACATTGACACATTCAGTTGGGAGGAAAGTGAAGTGGCTGAACATCAAACAAATTTTGATCCAAGGACAGCAGCGGAAGAACGAAAACAGGAAATGAAGGAGATCACAGACCGCCTGGAAAAAGGTGTGTCTGAGATATTTCAGAGTGAGAAGTATCAGAAATTCCTGGATACCATGGCAAAGTTCCCGCATTACAGCATTAACAATAACATCCTTATCATGATGCAGAAACCGGATGCGACACTATGCCAGTCATACACCGGATGGAAACAGATGGGGCGATATGTAAAGAAAGGCGAAAAGGGAATAAGGATACTTGCTCCGGCACCCTATAAGCTGGAGCGGCTCCAGAACAAACTTGATGACAAGGGAAAAGAGATACTCGATAAGGACGGTGAGCCGGTAAGGGAGACTGTTGAGATCAATGTCACAGCATTTAAACCTGTGAGTACCTTTGACCTATCACAAACAGAGGGTGAACCGCTTCCGACTCTGGGAGTTTCGGAACTTGCAGGTAGCGTAGACGGCTATGAAAAGCTCTTTGAAGCTATCAGAGTGGTAAGTCCCGTGCCTATAGCTTTTGAAGATATAGAGGGAGAGACAAAAGGGTATTTCCATACTGCTGAAAAACGTATAGCTATTCAGGAAGGAATGAGTGAGATTCAGAACATAAAAACCGCTATACATGAGATGGCCCACGCCAAGCTCCATAATATGGAAGTACAGAAGAACAGAGAGGATGGCGGGCAAACGAGATCCAGTAAAGAAATTGAAGCGGAATCAGTTGCTTATACCGTTTGTCAGCATTTTGGCATAGACACATCAGATTACAGCTTTGCCTATGTAGCCGGATGGTCCCAGGGTAAAGAGATGCCGGAACTTAAAGAATCCCTGAACACCATCAGGACGGCAGCTTCTGAACTTATATCAGCTATTGAAGAAAAAACAGTGGAACTGATCGAGGAAAAGAAACTGACTTCTGAACTTAAACAGGATGTACAAATAAAAGAAGATCTTGGCCATGAAGAGAATAAAGCAGACAACGAGAAGGACGTTCCTAGTAAAGAATCCATACGTAAAAAACTGAAAGAAAATGAAAAAGCAGTATCAAAGAAAAAATCAAAGGCTAAGAATAACAGGGAGGAATCAAGATAATGAAGCTTGTGGTAACGGAAAAACCATCTGTCGCGGAATCCATATCAAAAGTCATAGGAGCCACAGAAAGAAAAGACGGTTACCTGGAAGGGAACGGATATATCGTCAGCTGGTGCTTCGGGCACCTCATAGAACTTGCACAGCCGCATGATTATGACCAGAAATACGAGAAATGGAGAAAGGAAGACCTTCCTATTTTTCCGGATCCTTTCAGGTATGCTGTAACAGAAAGCACAAAGAAACAGTTCGGTATCCTTAAGGATCTGATGAACCGTAAAAATGTTATAAGTCTTATCGAAGCCACAGATGCCGGACGTGAAGGAGAACTTATCTTCCACCTTGTATATGAACAGGCAAAATGCAGCAAGCCCTTCGAAAGGCTCTGGATATCATCTATGGAAGATTCGGCCATAGAAGAAGGCTTCAGAAATCTGAGACCATCAAGTGAATACGATGCTTTATATGAAGCAGCATTATGCCGGGAGCGTGCCGACTGGATCGTCGGTATCAATGCTACCCGGCTTTTCTCAACCCTGTATGGTCAGACTCTGAACGTAGGACGAGTCATGACACCGACACTCGGCATGATTGTTGGACGAGAAGCCGAGATCAATGCCTTCAGATCAGAGCCTTTCTACAATGCCGAGATAAGTGTGGCAGGCATCCCGCTTGTAAGTGAAAGATTCAAAGACCGGCAGGAGGCAGAAAGGATTCTTTCGGAAACAGTGGAAGATGGAAATGCGATCATAAAGAGCATAAAGACTACAGATAGATCTGAGAGGCCACCGCTTTTATATGATCTGACATCTCTCCAGAGAGATGCGAACAGGTACTATGGCTTCACAGCTCAGGAAACCCTGGACAACGCCCAGAGCCTTTATGAGAAAAAGCTCATAACTTACCCAAGAACAGACAGCCGGTATCTCACAGATGATATGGGCAACAGTACTTTAAAGCTTGCTTCTGAAATGAAAAAGAAATTCGGAATAACCAAAGATGCTCCCTCGCATGAGGACAAGCTTCTTAACAGCAGCAAGGTAAGTGACCACCATGCAATCATCCCTACTGACAATGTCTCCCGGGAAGACTTTGGTGACCTTACTTCAGGAGAACAGAGGATTCTTTCACTTGTTGCTGCAAGGCTTCTTTCATCATTGGGAGATCCGGCTACGGTAACTGAGTATGAACTTACAGTAACCTGCGGAGAACATGAATTTGAAACAAGATCAAAGGTTATGAAAGATCCCGGTTGGAGAGAGACAGAGGAATACATCATTGGAAAGAAAAAACAAAAGGATGAAGAGAGTGAAGCAGAAGATGAAGCGGATGTTGAATATGCAGATGCAAATGCTTCCGACAAAAAAACATTAAAAGATATCCTTTCAGAAGCTCCGGAAATTCTTTCAGAGGGAAGAGCTATCCATATAGATGGTCAGAAAATCAGAGAAGGGATGACAACACCGAAGAAAAGATTCACCGAAAGTGCACTACTTTCAGCAATGGAACGTGCAGGTGCAGATAAGGCACCGGATGAAGCAGAGCGTAAGGGCCTTGGAACACCTGCAACCAGAGCTGGTATCATCGAAAAACTTGTAAGAGTGGGGTTCATCGAAAGAAAGGGAGATAAAAAAACAAAATACCTTGTACCTACCCACAAGGGAATTGCCCTTATCACAGTCATGCCGGAAATGATACAGTCACCGGAAATGACAGCAGAATGGGAACAGAAACTTATGGAAGTGGAGAAACAGAATCTCGATGCAGAGGCATTTATGAAAGGGATAGAGGAGATGATCTCAGGTCTTATCGATACCTATAAGATTGTAGAGGATACCCCAGCCCTCATGAAGCCGGGATATGAAACTATAGGGAAATGCCCATCCTGCGGATCTGATGTGGTAGAGAAGTCCGCTGGATTCTTCTGCAGTAACAGAGATTGCAGATTTGCATTATGGAGAAACAATCGGTTCCTTGAGTCTCTGTCAAAGAAGATGACAAAAGAAATAGCAGTGTCTCTCCTTAAGGATGGAAAATGCAGACTCAGGAAATGCAGATCCATAAAGACCGGAAAGACCTATGATACAACACTTGTCTTAAATACAAAAGATGATGGTCAGGCAGGTTTCATTCTGGATTTTGGTAAGAAGAAAAGATAGGGAGGTAGTATGAACACAGTAGCAGCTAAGAGAACGATACGGCGGTGGGATGAGATAAATGGCGTTTATGTTGAAGAAAGAGTGCCTTGCAGTGGTTTCAGTGACATGACTGATGGTTGTGCGCCTAAGAGCCCTGTGGATGATAACCCATTGAAAAATGCTGAGATGACTCTGGAGGATGATTATGACTCCATCGATGGAATCATTAACAATGGGTCTAAGAAAGATAATGAAGAAAAATTCCAGGAAGAGCAGAAATCAGTTAAAGATAAGATCAGGGAGCATGAGGAAAAGATAAAAGCCCTCAGCAGGGAACCACAGAAGATCCGGAAACCATCATTATGCCGGGACAGGAACTGAAAATGGGAAAAACGAAGCGTCTTGAAGCAAGACTCACAGAGCAGGAACTTGAACTCATCGAAGATAAAATGAAACAATGCGGCATAAAGAACAAAAGCGCTTTTCTCCGTAAGATGGCTATAGATGGGTATCTGATCCAACTGGATCTTTCGGATGTGAAGGAGATGATACGTCTCCTTCGCATCAACTCCAATAATCTGAACCAATATGCCAGGAAAGCCAATGAATGTGGTTCTGTCTATGAGAAGGATATACGGGATCTACAGAATCAGCAGAAGCTTCTCTGGGTGGAAATGAGAAAGATACTTGAGAATCTGAGTAAGCTTCAGGAGTAATGATGGGGCTGACAGAAATAATATTCGCCATATTTTTACTTTGAGCAGTTTTCAGGAGGAGGTGATGATAGATAGCAACTACAAGACTGATCGCGATGCACCAGAACAGGGGAAAGACTGTAGCCCAATGTCTCAAAGCAAGAACTGACTATGCCAAGAATGGTGAAAAGACAGAGAATGAAGAACTGATATCTTCCTATGCCTGTGACAAGGAAACAGTGGATCAGGAATTTCTTCTTGCGAAGCAGGAGTACCTCAGGATAACCGGACGGAAACAGAAGGGAGATATCATCGCCTATCAAATACGACAGTCCTTTAAGCCCGGGGAGATCACACCGGAGGAGGCCAATGCCGTAGGCTATGAAACAGCCATGCGCTTCACCAAAGGAAATCATGCTTTCATAGTAGCCACACATATTGATAAAGCCCATATTCATAATCACATCATATTCAACTCCACAAATCTTAACTGTGACAGGAAATTCAGGGATTCATGGTTCATAGCTCTGGTCCTTCAGAAAGTCAGCGATATAGTGTGTCTTGAGCATGCGCTGTCTGTCATCAAACCGCGAAAACCTTCCGAGAGAGATAATAAAAATCCGTTCCACAGGGTATCTCTGAGAAAAGAACTTAGAGAACATATCGATAAGCTTCTCCGGCAAGATACAAAGGACCTTGATGAGTTTCTGAGACGATTAAAGGAATCCGGATATGAAATAAAATATGGTAAACATATTTCTGTAAAAGGAAACGGTCAGAAAAGATTCATCAGGTTATCTTCTCTTGGAGAAGGTTACACTGAAGATGACATAAGGAAACGTATTTTAAGAGAAGAAGAGCCTGATTCCAAAGATCAGAAACAATCCGGGAAGGAGAGTCAACAGTCATCCCAAAAGAGAAGAGCACCTGCAAGAGGATTTGACCTTCTCATCGATATCAATAAGAAGATGCAGGAAGGAAAAGGTAAGGGATATGAACGCTGGGCAAAGATATATAATGTTAAGCAGATCACCAAGGCACTTCTGTTCCTACAAGAGCATGGCATAAGAGACTATGAGGAACTTTCAAAAAAGGCAGACCAGACTACAGAAAGATTCAATGATGTGTCCAGTCAAATAAAAGAGAAAGAAGAAAAGCTCAATGATATAGCATCTCTCAAAATGCATATCATAAACTTCGCAAAGACAAAGAAGATTTATGATGCTTACCTTGATTCAAGGTACGACAAAGATTTTTTTGAGGCACACAGGGAAGAGATAACACTTCACAGGGCTGCGAAGGAAGCCTTCACCAGATACAGAGGCAAGAAACTCCCGAAGGTCAATGAACTATCTGAACAGTACAGGGAAGTTCTGGCAGAAAAACGAAAGGTGTACAGTGAATATAAGGAGGCAAGGAAGGAAATGATGGATGTGAAGATCGCAAAGCAGGATATCGACAGGTTCCTGAAGATAGACGAGGAACAACACCGGAAAGATAAGAACAAAATACAAGAACAGACCAGATGAATTTACGGGTGGATAGCATTTATAAGATGCTGTTCACCCGTTTTTTTTTATTTCAGAAAAAACCATGAAAGTCACGGATGCAAAATATGCAGTTGGCCTGAACGCCCGGCGTTCAGTTCTGGGGGATTGGGGGCTACCCCTCAACAAGCTAAAGCCCATTTGTACTACATGGGCACTGCTTGCCACGATTATTTGGAATCCTAGAAAACCAAGCGATCCATAATTCGACTAATAGATGAATCAATTATTATATATTAATCTTAATTCCTCTGAATTATTGAATCTCTAATAACATTTTAGAAACTTTTAGTGCATATATACCAAGATATTATTCTTAAGATAATCGTACTATGATATTATTAGGTTATAATATTTTAAGATTCAATAGTGTGAGCGTTAGCAAAGAGGTATCTGATATGAAGGTGAGTTACAACAAGCTATGGAAAATCTTGATTGATAAAAAAATGAGTAAAAGTAAACTTCGTGATGCCGTTAATATGAGTTCCAATACACTTGCTAAGATGGGAAAAGAAGAAACAATATCCATGGAAGTGATTATGAGGATATGCAAAGTATTGCAATGTGATATTGGTGACATAATGGAGATTATCCCAACAGAAGGACATGATTATAATCATGAAGCGTGACAGTATAAAAAATTCTTTTTATCGTTATTTGTGACCGCCAGCCAAAGGTTGTGGAATGGAGATTATTATGGAACATAAGAATTTATATGTAGTTGATAATTCATCAGAGGAGCAAAGTGTAAAACAATATTTGTCTGAATGGTGTTCTGTATCTAAGCAAATGGATATTGCGACAGGCTATTTTGAAATAGGCGGTCTTCTTGTTCTTGATAAAGAATGGCAAAAGCTTGATAAAATCAGAATCATTTTAGGAAATGAGATGACAAAGCGTACCAAGGATGTTATCGATTCTGTTGTGAAAACTCTTTTAAATAGACTAAACAATAGTATAGACCAGGAACAGGAACATAATGAGTTTTTGATAGGTGTTCCTGCTATACTAGATGCAATGAAAAACAAGAAAATCGAGTGCCGTGTATTTGACAAGAATAAGTTTCATGCTAAAGCATATATAACTTATTTTAGAGATGACTATAAAGGACAATTTATATCATCTATGAATCTTCCAGATGGTTATGCCTTGGTAGGATCCAGTAATTTTACTCACGCTGGACTTACAAAAAATATGGAATTAAATGTACAGGTTAATAACAACGTTTCAGAGCTTCAAAACTGGTTTGAGGCGCGATGGAATGAGGCTGAAGATATTACTGAAGCTGTTCTTCAAGTTATAGAAAATCACTGTAAAGAATATAGCCCATATGATGTTTATCTTCGTTCCATGTATGAATATTTTAAAAGTAGAGAAGAAACTATATCAGAGTGGGAGAATCATGAATCTGTAGTATATAGAGGACTTTCTCAATATCAAAAGGACGGATACAACAGTCTTGTAGAAATAGCCAATCACTATTCAGGTGCTTTCCTTTGCGATGGTGTGGGACTCGGCAAGACATTTGTTGGTCTGATGTTAATAGAGAGGTTTGTAAAGAAAGAACGTAAAAATGTTGTCCTGATGGTTCCTGCAGCAGCAAGAATATCTGTATGGGAGACAACAATAAAAAAATATATTCCAGAGATTCTGGAAGGTTTCTTTCCTTTTAAGATAATAAATCACACTGATCTTTTGTTAGAAAAGAACGAGAACCTGATGCAACAGATTGCAGAGCAGGCAGAAATTGTAGTAATTGATGAAGCACATCACTTCCGTAACAGATCATCGAATCGCTATCGCAAACTATTTGATATGATGGCGTCAGGTAGGCAGAAACAAATGTTTATGTTGACCGCGACACCAATCAATAACAGCTTTTTAGATCTCCAGCATCTAATCGAGCTATTTACACATAGGCAGGATGATTATTTTGCACCTGCTCCTCTTGGAATACACAGCCTTCAAGGACATTTCAAGAAAATGGAATCAAAGTTGACTGGTATAACAGGTACAAACGTATCAGATTCTATAGATATATCTGATGATATTTTCCGTGGAGATACGTTGGTAAATGAATTGGTTGTACAGAGAAGCCGTGCTTATGTGAAGAAGAGTCTGGCCAATGAGGAAGGAGCTAAAGTATTATTCTCCATAAGGCAGGCACCAATTGTGGCAAACTATTCATTGAGAAAGTCGTATGGAAATCTGATTGATCATTTTGTTGATTCATTTTACAGAAAAGATAAGAAAACGGGAAAAAACTTACCTATTCTTGCATTAGCAGTTTATTCTCCATATGAAGACACTTACTATATTGGTGATAAGTCTAAGATAGATGAGATGAAATCAGGACGACAGCAACAGGTGGTTAATCTGATTCGCCAGCTTTTGCTGAAGAGATTTGAAAGCTCCGTGGAAGCGTTTGCGGAGACCTGTATCCGCATCTATGCAAGGCTTCGTAAGTTTATCGTAGATTACCAGGAGCAGGGAAATCAGAAACAGTTGGAACGATTCCTGAATAAACAGGAAGCAATCAGCGATTTTGTTGACAGCTTTATTGAAAAAAATATTATGACTACAGTTGAGGATCTTGAGGATGATCTACCGGATTACGTCTGGGAGGTGGAAGAAAATCTTGACGTAAACGATTTTGATATCCGTGCAATGCTGGATGATACAGTGCTGGATATGGAAGTTCTGGCAGAGTTTATTCAGGATATCATGTGCTTTAAGCCGGAAAATGATGACAAGATCCTGGAACTGGAGCGTATTTTGAAGGAAGATCCACATGTAGCAGGTAAGAAAGTCATTATCTTTTCGGAATTTCGTGCAACTGCAAAATATATATACAAGGAGTTACAAAAGAGTGGTTTCAAGGGATTAGCTGAGGTGGATGGACAGAGTAAGGTAAACCGTCATGAGTTGGTTCAGAGATTCGCACCGTATTATAACGACAAGTCATCTGCAGATATTGATGATGAAATCGATATCCTGATTGCAACAGATGTGCTCGCAGAAGGTTTGAATTTACAGGATGCATCCTGCCTGATCAATTATGAACTTCATTGGAATCCTGTAAGGCTGATGCAAAGAATCGGTCGTGTGGATAGAAGACGAAATGCAGAAGTTGAAGAAAGGCTTTTGCATGATCATCCGGAATATGCAGAAGACCGTGAGAAAGCCTTTTACTGGAATTTCTTACCTCCAACTGAATTGGAGCAGCTATTATCATTATATAGGACAGTTTCTCAAAAGACCCTTCGTATATCTAAGACATTTGGAATCGAAGGCAAGAAATTACTTACACCTGAGGACGATTATGAAGCGCTGAAAGAGTTTAACTCACAGTACGAAGGAAAAACATCCAATGATGAAGAAATGGCACTTGCATATCAGGATCTTCTTGCTGCAAATCCAGGATATGAAGAGACAATTCAGACACTTCCAAAGAAGCTTTATAGTGGTAAAGGTATATCTACAAAGTCAGGATACTTCTTCTGCTATGAGCTTCCTACTAAACGAGTAGACGGATCTTGGTCGGATGGAGACGGTCTGTATCGCTGGTATATGGTGGATTCTACAACAGGTGATATTTACACTCAGGTGTATGAAATATGGAAATCTATTCAGTGTGAGCCAGATGAAGTACGCAAGTTTGATACCACAGAGGAAGAATTCACGGATGTTCGTAAAAAGTTAGAGAGCTATATAAAGAAGTCTTACATGAGAGCTGTGCAGGCACCACTAGGAGTGAAACCACGCCTAGTGACATGGATGCAGATTAGATAATAGAGGTCGTAAAATGAACAATGATATTAGAAATATAGGTACGATGAACAGGCTGATCACCTATTTTGTAGAGGTGCTCAATTGGAACATTGACCAGGACGAATTTGAGGATATTGAGGACATTTCTTATGATTTTGAAGCGGAGGATTTAGGACTAAAGGAAGAGGCATTTGCCAAAATTAAATCCCTTCGTCAGCTTCCACCTTTAGTAGAAGGGCAGAAATGGGGTATCTTCTCTGTAGAATTTGATAGCAAGAAGTTTGAGATAACTGCCCTAAGAAAGGTTTTGTCTGGACTGATTCCTAAGAAAAGAAATTCTGCTGATCACGCAGTATGGGATCAAAAAGATTTGTTATTCATCTGCTTCTGGGGAGAAGATAATAATCGTACCATAGGTATTGCACATTTTGAGGATAAGGAAATAGGTCTTCCACAGATTAAGATGATATATTGTGCTCCAGCGATAGAAGATCCAATGCAAATTCAGAAATTTGAACTGAAGCTGAAAAATTTGGAATGGCCTTTGAACGTATATGATACACAAAAATGGCATGATGATTGGGCAAAGACATTTACAACAGGTTACAGACAGACCATTCATGACGCTTCGACTCTTACAATCCAGTTGGCAGTAGAAGCAAGAGGTATACGAGATCGAATACTGAAAACCCTAGAAGTTGAGACGGAAAAAGGATATGTTCATCAGCTGTATCAAAAATTCAAAGAAACGCTGATTCATGATATGACTGAGACTCAATTTGCTGATATGTACGCACAAACAGTTGTATATGGTTTGTTTTCTGCCCGTTGCATGGATAAATCTCAAGATAATTTTAGTGCGGCTGAAGCAGTAGAATGCATTCCTAATACAAATCCTTTCTTGAAAAGGCTCATGAAAGAGTGCTTAGGATCACAGAATAATAATAAGCTGTCTTATGACGAGCTAGAAATCGATAATGTGGTAGATCTACTCCTCCATACAAAAACAGATGCAATTATTCAGGATTTCAATAGGCAGACTGGTGGAGGCCGTGAAGATCCGGTTATACATTTCTATGAGGAATTTCTAACTGCTTATGACAAAGAACAGAAAGTACAAAGGGGGGTTTATTATACTCCACAACCTGTAGTTAATTTTATTGTGCGTGCAGTGGATTCTATCATAAAGACCGAATTTGATCTGAAGGATGGTCTTGCATCGACAGAGATAAAAAAGATTAAATATATGCGTGATAGCAAGAAACGTATAGATGGTTTTTACCGTACGCAGGTTGAAGATACCAAGGAAGTTCCTGCAATACAGATACTTGATCCGGCAACAGGAACAGGGACTTTCCTTCGACAGACTATTATACAGATATATGAGGATTTTAAAGATAATAATAAGGGTCTTAGCGATTCGGAAATGAAAATTGCTTGGAATGAGTATGTTCCGAAACATCTTTTGCCGCGTCTGAATGGTTTTGAGTTGATGATGGCTCCTTATGCAGTTGCTCACATGAAATTGGCCATGGTGTTGAAAGATACAGGTTACGATTTTGATAGTAGAGAACGTTTGAAAGTTTATCTTACAAATACACTTGAAGAACCTGGACATTCTGAATCGCAGATAACCTTGTTTGATGATCCATTAGCTACAGAATCTATTGAAGCAAATGCAATAAAGAAAAATAATGGGATTAATATAATTATTGGAAATCCACCATACAATGTTAGCTCAACAAACAGAAATGAGTGGATTCTAAATCTGATTCAGCCATATAAAGATGGATTAACTGAAAAAAAACTAAATCTCGATGATGATTATATAAAATTCCTTCGTTTTGCTCAAATTACAGCAGATAAAGCAGATGTGGCTGTTATAGGGTTTATAACAAATAATTCATTTATTGATGGAGTGACTCATAGGCAAATTAGAAAAAGTTTGTTAAATACATTCTCTGATATATACATTATTGATTTACATGGAAACGTGATGAAACACGAAAAAACTCCTAATGGGGATAGGGATGAGAATGTTTTTGATATCACACAGGGAGTAGCAATTTGTTTATTTATAAAAAACAAAAAGAAACATGTAACCCAAGTAAAACATTTTGATTTGATGGGAACCAGAGATTATAAATATAGTTTTCTTTCATCATCAAAAATAGATAATATTGAGTGGAATGTATTAAGGCCAGATAAAGATAAGGCACTTTTCGTTCCTTTTAATACAGTTAAGCAGAATCAATATATCAATGGAGTAAGAGTAGATAAGCTATTCAAATTATATAATTCAGGGATACAGACAAAGTGTGATTCTTTATCTGTCGGAATGTCAGTGGATGAAGTTAAAGGTGTGATTGAGAATTTCATCAATAAACCGATAAATGAACTTAGGGAGATCTATCCTGAAAAAAAGGATTCAAGTGGATGGAATTTTAATAAAGCTAAAGAAGAGATAAATACTAAAAAATTCTGTTACACACCATATTATTATCGACCATTTGATGTAAGGTATACAGTTTATACTGGAAAATCAGGAGGCTTCATTGGAAGATCTCGAGAAGTAGTGATGAAGCATGTTGTAGGACATAAAGATAATTTATGTTTATGTATGATGAAACAATTTTTTCAAGATACAGTATACAATCATGCTTTAATATCAAATTTACCTATAGATGAAAGAACTTTGTATAGTAATCGTGGAGGAACATATATATTTCCTCTATATTTATTTGATAATGAAGATAAAAGCTATAATTTTAACAACGATGAAATATCTAGATTTGAAAAATCTTTGGGATTAAAACTAAATGTGAATAAAGATGATGGATTTTCCGGAGAACAATTGATTTCATACGTATATGCGACTCTATACTCTAACAAATTTAGAGAGGAATATAATGATTATTTGAAATATGATTTTCCTATTATTCCATTACCTAAAACTGCAGAGTATTTTTTTGAGATGGTTGAATTAGGTGAAAAATTAATTAATATTCATTTGCCAGATAATTTTTATCATGATAATTCCCATGATGATATCATTATACAAAATCTAAGCACATTTTCATTTGAGAAGAAAGATTATTGTATTGTTTTAAACAAAAACTATACAATACCTGTTAAATGGGATGGAGTATATGAATATGAAATAGGTGGATATAAACCAATTCAAAAGTGGTTAAAGGACAGAAAGAATAAACCTCTAAAATCAAGTGATATTGTGTGTATAAATAAAATAATAAATACTGTTCAAGAAACTGTTAAAATAATGGAAAGAATAGACAGTATAATCGAACTGTAAATTATATGTTACTATTGTAACTGTTTATAAATGTTTACATGCACAATGCTGAGGATGAAAAATCCAGCTATTTCGCTATAGTTTTAATGATTTATAGGCCAATTATATTTAATAATTGGTAATCATAATTAAGATGGCAAATTTTAGCCAATTTGTTGTGCTAAAACCTACACCATACAAGTAAGAATTGTGTGTTTATTAGTTTTTTTTTATAAGGGAGAAGATATGGCGGAAATAAAATTTACAATTGTTGAGGAATTAGGTGTACTTGCAGAGAGTTCTAAAGGATGGACAAAAGAATTAAACAAAGTATCATGGAATGATGGACCTGCAAAGTATGACCTTCGCGATTGGGATCCAACTCATGAAAAGATGGGAAAGGGTATCACTCTAACTGAAGAGGAAGCAAAAGCACTTTACGAGACACTGAAAGGTATTTTTGGGGAATGAGTAGATTTGAGGAATTATATAATTCAGATCCATCAGAGGAAGAGATACGATATTTAAGAGAAGAATTTGAATTTGGCTCTTTTAGTACTTCTTGGGATGATTATTATTGGGGTGTAAAATGTCTTACGGTTTACGATAATGATAATTTTAATCCTGATTTATTAATTGGGATGTTGAATAGTGCTTTTGAATATGGTCTAACTATTGATTCTGATAAGAGTTGTTTTATTGGAGCTCATAAAATTTTAGCAAGCATATATTTAATATTAAAGGATTACGTAAAAACAGTTGATATATTATCTTCAATAATAAATCTGTCTGATGTAGTTCCTGCATGGGTTTATTATGATTATGTTAATGCTCAGAATCATACAGCCGCAATAGAAGAAAATCTGAAAGAACCCCATGTATTTCTTGAAAACTTACATCACACAGATAATACTGTTTCTAACTCTGAAAAGCGAAAAACAAAAATTTTTAAAGATTTTCTTGTACTCGCAGTTGATTATATATCTACTCATAGGGTTTACCAGATAGAATTGGCACCACTGAAAGCAGCAGCTTCAGATTATGGATTATTACAAACAAATGAATGGAGTGATTTTGAAAAAGCTGTTCTTTCTGGAATAGTTCCAAGTTCGAATGAAATCGAGGAAGAATTATCGATTGGCAAAGAGTCGAAATATGATTCTATAAATAGAAGTTATCAAGATTTACTTGATAGATTGAATATGATTCAAGAGGAACTTGATGAAAAAAATGAAGAACTTGAGGATAAGAATAGATCATTAAGTGAAGCTCTTCAACTGAATACTATTCTTGAAGATAGAATAAAAAAATATAGCGTTGATATTTTAGAATATGAGTCTACCTTGAAAGATAAAGATACAGAAATCAATGTATTAGGTGATAAATTAACAAATGCTATAGAAGGTTCAAATGAAAAAAAGAGAATTGAAGAGGAACTCGCTGTTGTTCGGCAACAGCGAGCTATGATGAACGATCAAATTGAAACGATAAAAAATGAATTATCCCTATCAGAAAAAAAGTTAAATGATGTCAATGAAGAATTAACGAGAAAAGCTAATGAAAATAAAAAACTAATAGCTGAATTAAGTAATTATAAAAATAAACAAATCACTTTTTCAAGTAGCGTTTCTGCAGATATTCTTGCAAAATGTAAAGCCTTTGAGTTTATAACTGCTAATAAACTCGCAGATTGGTTGACTAGGAATCTTTCATATTACAATAATTGGTGGCAAAATTTTGTAATAAAAAAGATATCGTATGAACAAGCTGAAAGAGCAATATACTATCAAGATTTACATGATTTTGATTTGGCAGCACTAATTCGTATCACTGTAAATAATTGGGAATTATTACGAAGTGATAATTTCTTGACAAAAACAGATGAAACCATTTCGAGACAAATGTTTAATGTCAGGAACAATCTTTCACATAACAAGGCTAAACCCGTTATTAAAGAATCAATTATCAAAGATTTGCAAACATTAAGTGATTTTCTTGGTATGATAAATGCGAAAGCTGAAAGATATCAGGTTATCCTATATATAAATGAAATAGCTAAAATGCAGATAGCTTAGAGGTAGTAACTATGGTTAAATGGAATTTTCCATCTCGAAATAATAGTGTTGTAGAAGGATATTCAAACCCAGGGCATGCACTATTTAAAAAAGATCCATTGCAGGCACTTGCGAGAGAAATATGTCAAAACTCGTTAGATGCAGTGGATGACGAAACTCTACCTGTAAGAATAGAGTTTAAAAAAGAAACTGTTTTAACTCAAAACTTTCCGGGTGCATCGGATTTGCTAGATATAATATACAGATGTCGAGATTATTGGAAAGATAGTCACAAAGAAGAATTAGATGCTTTTATTGATCATGCTATAAAAATATTAAAGCTAAATTCTTTATCTGTTTTACGTATTAGTGATTTCAATACTATAGGATTGCAAGGTGCTTTTGATGATGCTCCTATTACTCCATGGATAGGATTGGTTAAGAGTATTGGTGTAAACGTAAAAAGTAATGACACTGCTGCTGGAAGTTATGGTATCGGTAAAGCAGCTGCGTTTATTAATTCGTATTTTCAAACAGTGTTTTATAGAACAATGGATTTAGAGGGTCGCTGTGCTGCACAGGGGGTTGCTAATCTTATGGCATTTTCAGATGAAAGCTATGGTGATGATGACCCGGTTCGTAGAGCAACAGGTTTTTTTGGAAATCCTGATAAAAATCAACCTATTGAAAGAATGGAAGAATTAGATAGGATTTATAAAAGAACTGAAACTGGCACAGATATTTTTATTCCTGGTTTTAAATGGATCACAGAGGGCTCTGTAGTTTGGACTGAATTAATGATTGCGGAGATATTAGAAAACTTTCTTATGTCCATTTTTTATGGAAAGCTTTCGGTTCAGATTGAAGATAGAATTATCAATAAAGAAAAACTTAGCGCTATTTTAGAGAGAAATAAACTTAGAGCAAAGAATGCATATTGTTTTTATAAGATTTTGTCAGGAAATGATGAAAATGTCTTAGAAGAAAACCTGAATTTTCATGGATTTGGAAATCTTAAATTACGATTACTATTTGGACCAAATTTGAATAAAAAAATTCTTGTAGTACGTAATTCTGGAATGAAGATTGCAGAAATTAAGTCTCTCCCTAAAGGAATTTCATTTTCAGGAATTCTTGAACTTCAGGGAGATAACCTTAACAAGTTTTTCCGAAAAATGGAAAATCCTGAACATAATAGTTGGGATCCCAAGCGACATGATAATCCCAAATTAGCCAAAGAATATAAAAAGGAACTTGAAACTTGGGTAAGTCAAACTATTTATAAGAAACTCGAAGAGGAATCTGGAGAAGAAACGATTGTTGATATTGGTGATTGTTTTAATTCATCCGTGTCTGGTAATAGAGACAATAGTGATAAAGTACAAAAATTGGTTGATACTACAAAGAATGTAGAGATTTCATTTAAGAATATCAAAAAAAGTTCTTCAAGCCTTAAAACTATTGATAGTGTTAATTCAAATAATAATGTTTCTTCTGAGTTTCATGGAACTGATAAAGAGACTGGGGATAATGCTAATAATGGAAATTCAAATACTTCCCAAAACCATGATAGATCTAGTGGAAGTAGTAGTTCTAATGAAAAAAATGCAACTAGAAAAACTTCATCTCGAGGCACAAGTGGAAAAAAACATGAACAAAGCGGTTCAAGTATAATATCAAATTTTAAGACAAGAATTATCACCCTTGAAAGCGGTAAGAATAGATTATTTCTTACTATCGATAGAGATTTACCTCATGCTGAAATTGAAGTAGTTACAGTTGGAGAAAATGGGCAAACATTGCCTTTACATGTGAAGGGCGTTATGAGTTCAAATGCATCACTAGCTGATGGAAAGATCATTCTTAATAATATAAAGGCAAATCAAAAAACAGTTGTTGATTTTGTAGTAAATGGAAAACAAAATTATGCTATGGGGGTAAATATTAATGGTAATTAAGAATAGGTTATTCCCATATCCTGTTTTATGTGAAGATTCAGATGATTATATTGAAGGAGAGTTTTACGTTAATACTTCTTTAGTTGAGCAAGGTGTTAATGATATCCTCGTTAAATTCGAAATGAATTTGGAGAATCCAGGTTTACAAGAATTGATTAGTAAAGGCATGGCAGAGTATGTTATTCATATAGAGTGTTCTGATACTGCGTTTAGGACAGTAATTCGTACGTCTTCCAATAGCGAGACTTATCGAATTATGAATTCCAGAGTTAATGGTAATATTAATCTTCTTGCCATGATTGTATCTAAAGATACAATCAGTGGGTTTAAAAATGATTATTTGAATGACGACTATGATGGAATTAACATTACTATTCCAAAGGCATCAATTCTGGCTTATGAAAATATGGATCCTATACATATTTCGAAAAATTATGAAGAACTAGCAGAAAAGGATTCAATATTTAGCATCATTAAAAAAATGCGAATAGACCAAAATGAACATAATAAAATACAGTTTAGATTAGATCAGGATAGAATAAAAATAACTGTTGATGATGACATATATAATAATTATATAAAGTATCAGAATAATTCTGCAGTGCAGTCAATAATGCGATCATTATTGATTATACCTGCACTTACATATATGCTCGAAATTCTTCGAACAGAAGATTATGAGCCATATGAAGATGCGTATTGGTTCATAAAGCTTCAGAACTTTTATAAAAATAATGGCCTTAACTTTATAGATGATATTATAAATGGCGAAGATATGATTTCTGATATTGTTCAGGATATGTTAATGCTTCCTATAGGTGACGCAATATTAAGGATTTCAGAAGTATTGGGAGAATAATCATGAAAATCTATTTCATGAAGCAATCCGCTTTGGATTACATAAAAACTAATATAGACAAATTGTATATTTACTATTTTCAAAAGGATGATAATTCGTGGATGGAAGATGAGATTGGGGAAGATCCTTTTGTATTATTTAAGGAAATACCTGGATTAGAACTTGCTTCACTTTCTTCTGGTAGTTCAGCTGGTGAAATTGACCTAGAAAATTGTAAGCGGATATATGATGCTATGAAAGATGTCAGTGAATCTCAAGCTTCTGATGAGCGTTTATGGGCTGGTCTTTGCAATGGCGTTTTTTACAAGTATATGCGAAGAAGATATGGATATACTAATGCTATTCTTAAGGATAAAGAAAAGGATAGCAGTGGTATATTATCTAGATTCTTTTTCTCCGGTGGAAGAAGAGCCGGATTTTATAGAAATGGATTAGCCAAGTGCTGGTGGATTGGCAGAGCAACCTATGACAAATTCAACTCTACTAATCATTTTGAAATGTTGGACATACTTGGACCGTCAGATATCAGTACTAAGATTAGTGATATTTTTTATAGCAACACCTTTGCATCAAATCCAACAATTATAAGGGGCATTTGTAATGCGCTGAAATATTATAATGATAAGAATATTAAATTGTTGGTAAGAGAACATATACGACCAGCGATTCAGTATCTTAATGCTGTAGGAGGAGCAACTGTATTAGATGTTTTATCTTCTGATGAGATTAAGGATATTATTATATTTAAAATTGATGAGTTGTTGAATGGTGTAAATGATGGATTGGAAATAGAACTAAATGATGCAAATCCATTGGAGTCAGAAGACTTTAGTGAATCTCAGATAGATATTTCAGAAGAAATATTACCTGCAAAGGATACAGAAAATGATTCTGCTACGAATGATATACAGAATCGAGAAACTAGTATTGTTAATGATGTATATGTCACTAGAGATGAACAGGTTGAACCTGAAAAGGATTTACCGGAATTTGTTACTACAGGATGTTATTTTAAAGTCAGAAATACAAGAGATGGTGCAGAGAAAGTATATCAGATACCAAATGGTGATTATAATGCGAGATCGCTCGAACTAATCGAAAGAAAAATGCTGAACAAAAAGGTAGGGCATAGAATATATCTTATGGGAGCATGGTATGAACTCATAAATATTTCGTGGTCTAATCAGTTTTGATTGCCCTTAATTACTTTGTAGAGAAGTATAGTTTATCAACTATGTGAAATTAAGTTAGAGAGATGGTGAAAATCCATTTCTCTATTTTTTATAGCATAATTCGGAAAAAGAATGAATATGAAACGGTATTATTATCTCATAAACAAGAGAGACGAACGCGATGATGGGAGGCAGTTATGAATTCAACATTTATTCTATCTTTGATTAAAAATTATGCTAATAAAGAGAAGGAAATAAGTCAGGACGATTTTCTGGAGCTTGTAGATGGTCTTGAAGAAGATGAGATTCAGAGCGTCCTTTCGATTCTGACAGTAAACGGCTATAAGGTCATTGATGAGTCTGTCAATAAAACCTTCTACTATACGGGAGGCAGTCTGAAGGGACTCACAAATGAAGAACTTTGTGTACTTGCTCAGAGGGGAATGAAAGAAGCAAAAGATGCTATCATCCTGAATAATGAAAGACTTGTACATAAGATTGCTACCAGAATTCTTAAGCAGTACAGAGTCACTGCTCTGGATGAGGAAGATTTATTTGTAGAAGGATGCATGGGACTCATGACAGCAGTAGAAAAGTTCGATGTATCCCTGGGCTATAAATTCTCAACCTATGCATGTAACTGGATAAGTCAGGCTATTACCAGGGCTGCGATTAATGAAGGCTATAGCATGAGACTTCCTGTACATGTGTTTGAGCAGGTTATCCGGATCAATAAGTGCAGAAAACTCCATGGAGCTTGTTCTATATCAGATCTTCGGGAGTATGTGAATGAAGACTATGAAACAAACTGCTCCTATGAAGAAATAAAGAATCTTGTTATGTATGCTGACATGTATCTTCATACTTCAAGTCTTAATAAAGTGATCAATGACTCAGATGGCGGAGACACCGAGATAATGGATTTCATTCCCGCCAAGGATAATGTTGAAGATCAGATTGTGAAAAAAATGGTTTCTGAGGAGATAAGCAAATTACTTGATACTCTTTCAGAAAAAGAACACACAGTGATCAGCATGAGATTTGGTCTGGAAGGCTATAACAGGATGACTCTGGAAGAAATAGGGACGATATACAACGTAACACGTGAGAGGATTCGTCAGATTGAATCCAAGGCAATAAAAAAACTAACTTCAAAGAAAAGAAAACTGGAGGGGCTCTATGTGTAACTATATAAATGATATTAAAAAGATAATAGAAGAGAAGAATGCTGCAAACACACTTTTCGTACTGAGAGGTTTCAGTGTGACTGAATTTGGTTTAGCAAGAACTGCTATCTCTGATACGATTTCAGACAATATTTCCAGACTGATGAGCCTTGCGGCTGAACCTGTAAAGATGATAGCTTTTGATGAGTTTGTATGCCTTTACGATTTTGCCCTTCGTCAGTACAAGAATATCGTAATCATCACAAACGGAGCACTTTCTGTTACTTACCCTGTGGATGTTGATATTACTGAAGAAATTGCATCATCTCTCTGCAATCATTTTGATGATGAAAAGGACAAGGATACAGAGCTTGCTGATATTGATGAATATCTCTACATTTACAGTGATTTTCTGAAATCAGGTAATGGTTATGAATGCTCATATAATCTCGAGGACTATGCATTAAAAGATGAAAAGATCGAGCTTATAACGCTTGGAAAGCCTGAAAACATCGAAGAGGAGCATTCATTAGGATGCTATTCCTATGACGAGATCATTTCATATCCGGAAGTTAAGGAACTGATGCAAAAGTACTGGGGATATGATGAATTTCGAAAGTTTAGAAACTATGATCTTCAGGCACTGGAAAGAGGAGAGAAGAAGGTTATCGAGGTATCACAGGAGAAGATAATCGGAGATATGATTTCACAGGTTGAAAATTGTATCAATCATAAAAATGCAAGAGATATATTTGTTACAGCTCCAACCGGAGCCGGAAAATCGCTGATGTTCCAACTTCCGGCCATGTATCTTGCGGAAAAATATGGTCTTGTAACTATAGTCATTACGCCTCTTATCGGTCTCATGAACGATCAGGTTCAGACACTAAATGAAAAGGGTTATATGGGTGCAAGAACCATCAATTCCGATATTTCACCGATCATCAAAGAGGAAATACTGGAGGAAGTTAAGAGAGGGGATGTAAGTATCCTGTACCTGTCTCCAGAATCACTGCTTGGCAGAAGCGGTATCGAAACACTCATCGGGTCAAGGAAGATCGGAATGATAATTGTCGATGAGGCTCATATTGTAACCACCTGGGGTAAACAGTTCAGACCGGATTACTGGTATCTCGGAGATCATGTAAATAAGCTTCGTACTACACAGGGAAAAGCTGAAGAGGATCCTATGTCTTTTGTGATAGCGACATTTACGGCCACAGCTATCTATGGCGGTCATGAGGATATGTATAAGGAAACATTGAACAGCATGCATATGGTTGACCCAATCACGTATCTTGGATACCTGAAGAGGGACAATATTTCCATAGAGATAAATGAGATCGAAGCCAATCACAATCGTACAGAGTATGAACTTGATAAGTTTGATGCCATGGTGAAGCTTATAAGAAACAGCCTGATGCGTGGTCGAAAGACACTCATATATTTCCCTACAGTTGCTCTTATAGAAAGATTCAGCACTTATTGCTATAAGGAAAATCTTTCAGAATTCGTCGCAAAGTATCATGGACAAATGCTGCCGGATGACAAGGATGCAAATTTCAAGGCATTCTTAAGCGGAGAAAAGCTTATAATGCTTGCCACCAAAGCCTTTGGAATGGGCATAGATATTCCGGATATTGCAGTTGTGTCTCATTATGCTCCAACAGGAAATGTTTGTGACTATATGCAGGAAATCGGACGTGCGGCCCGCGACAAAAATATAGATGGTCATGCAATTTATGAGCATATGAGCAATGACTTCCAACACATCAACAGACTTCATGGCCTTTCAAGACTCTATAAGAATCAGCTTGTGGAAGTGATGAAGAAGATTCTTGAGCTGTACGAGGATCACAGATATTCTGACCGGAAGAATTCTCATACGAAAAAGAGAAATGAGATGCTCATTGATACTGAGAGCTTTGCCTATATTTTTGAAAGTCCTTTCGGAAGTGATGAAGATATAGTAAACAAGGTCAAGACAGCCATGCTGCTTATTCAGAAAGACTATGAGAACAGAGGCATGACTCCTTTCAGGATGCGTCCGGTCCCTGTCTTTGCGTACGGATATCTTGCAATGGAACCTGCTGTAAGAGAAAGACTTAACAGCCGTTATCCCGGATGTGCTCAGCTTAAGAATGCAGGACTTAATGTCTGTGAAGTGAATCTGAAGAAGATATGGCAGACTTCATATGAAGATAAGATGTCATATCCAAAGTTCAAGTACCTTCTTTATACAGGAAGTGATGACCTGAGATTCAACCATGAATATACATTTTCAACAGCAATGTCTGTAGATGTAAGTCTGGAAGACAAGCATGATCAGATTTTTAGCAACGTTTTTGAGGCAGTGAAAGGAGCAGTAAATTATTCCGTCAGAAACAATAAGTATGTATCCGGAGAGGATCTCGTTAAACTGGTAGCAGAGTATGGAAAGATTAATACATACAAAGCTGAAAATGTAGTAAGTGTTGTCCTTGCATCCATAACGAACTTTGCAAAGTCATATTCCCGTGGAATGAACAGCAGGTTATTTGACACAAGAACTCTTAAAAATGACAAACTGATCTACAGATTCAATCCTGCTTCAAGAGATTATTTTGGCTGGATTGAAAAGGGCTTCCGTTCAATAAAGGAAGAAACAGAAAACGGATGTATGTATGTCAGCAATGTTAATAACAGTAACAGGACAAAGGAAATCATGACAGTGCTTGGTATCCTGGAGGCGTTCGGGGTACTCAGATTTAAGTCCCTCGGAGGAACTAACAGCCAGATATATATCTATGTTAACGAAACCAAGAATATGAGAATCGTTCGTGATAAGCCTCAGATTTACAGAAACAGACTTCTTGAGGCAATAGGCGAGAGACACAAGATATCTGTGGCCATGCTCTCATACTTGTTCCAAAACAGATTCACAAGTGATGAAATCTGGGAGCATCTTGAGAATTATTTCCTGGGCATCCTGCCGGAGGCACTTAAATAACACCTCCGGCAAAATGCTAAGGTATGTTCCGGTATCAGAGATCCTTCCAGGAATCGGACATCGCATAGTAAAGAAGAGCTTTATTTGCTGACGCAATTATCTCTTCCCGTACATATGCAGGTTCAATCACCTGAATGGAGGATCCATACCCCCGGAGCCATCTTCTGAATTCTGTCATACCGATAATATCATCTTCGTAATAATAGAAATCGCCTTCCTGATAGAATTTGCAAAGTCCCTCGCGATGCCGAATATCGTTCCTGATTTTCTGGATGAGATTTGGATTGATATCGGTCACTACGATTTTTACATGTTCTGGTTCAATTCTGGCATCATAATAGGACCCCCACATATACTTCTTCTTGGGATCATCTGTGATTACCGGGAATGGCCCATAATCTTTTATTTCTTTAACTGCTGATGTTATTCTGTCTAACCGGTAGGTATAATCATTTGCCAGTTCAAAATAAACCCAGTTATCCGATACATTGGTGAATATATTTATCGGGAAACCCTGATGGGATTCAAGATTCCCTTCAACGTCTCTGTATAAAAAAGAGATTGCATGCTTGCCGGAAATGGCATTTTGTATAATTTCTTGATTTTTCCTTGCCGATTTTGAAATCTTCGTTATATTGTCTTTCTGTTCAAATACAGAGCTGTGCTTTAACGGGAGCTCTGTCCCGGAAAGATTTTGCAGAGCACCATATTCAAGAGCGCTTAGACCAAGCATCTGATCATCATCATGATTCAGTATTCTGAGATCCAGGCGCCATATGACATCGTCGTATTTTCCGGCCAGCAGTTCTGCTGAAAACTGTTCTTTTTCATCTGAAAACAGTTCCATAACAGAGTTTTCCTGGTCCGGATTATCCGGATCTGTACCATCAAGGCAGGAAGATAAAATGGTGTTGTTCATCATCTGAAGGATGAATTTTCTGGTAAAACCAAGAGGAATCTCGCAGGAAGACGAGAGTGCCGTAATATTTGACTCAAAATCTTCTGATTTTATCAGGGAAAGCAGGCTGCTGATTATATCGAAAGTATGTGTGTTCATAGCTCTTTACCGGTCTTTCTCATTTATGATTATAAGACTTTCTAACTTATCGTATTTTTCAAGGGTTCTGTGATAGCTTTTCAACATCTTTTCCTTCAGTTCTGGCGGTTCCAGTGCAAGCACAGAATAGCCGAAGCTCCTCAGGTATCTGGCGAAATCTTCAAGGCCTCTGACATTATCCTCATATATATAACTGTATATACAGCCTTCAGGCGGGTTTTCTATGGGCCTGAAAGATGCTTCATTACGTAATCCGCAGAGGTTCCTGAATCTGGGGATGATATTATTTCCAAAGTCCTGAACAAGAACTTTCACATAGTGTACCTCACTGTCATAACCTGCGCCAAACATCTCCTCATATACCTTGAAGCAGCTCTCGTTATGGAAGACTGTATTTTTCTCTTCTGTAACTGTAATGCCGTCAATGTAATCAAGCCGGACAGATTCCATACTATTCTTTGTATGGTTTTCACATAAAGCATAAAAGAATCCTGTCTCAACACTATAGAAGAGCAGACATACTGAAATAAGGTCATGTCGCTTTTTATCTCTGTAAGCAGAATTAATGAAAAGACGGTTTGTTTTATAAGGGTGAGCTATAAATCTGTTAAATGTGTCGATCTGTTTCTGACTTATCTGGTTTGTTTTTCCGAATACTCTCTGAGTATAATCTGACCCCTCCAGATTCATGATCATCTTTGCTTTCTGATAAACATTTCTGACCGGGAGAAGTTCTGTTGTTGTAGACATATGTTCTTCATAATGCAGGCAGAAACTGTAAAGGCTGTCATCCGAGAGGGTGACTATATAAGGAGCTTTTCCTGTAAGCTCATATCGTACATTAGTATCATGCTTAATAGTCACAATCCCCATATCTCTCAGGGCGGTAAGATCTTTGCGAAGCGTGGTTACAGACAGATGTTCTGATGCGACATCTATCGAATCCGGATCAGTCATTTCTGAGGAATTCTCTGATCTTATTGATTTGATAAGGTGATTATCATCATAGGCTTTCCTGCCGGATATTTTCAGAGAGTATTCCATATCGTAGTCTTTGATGCTGAGAATCTTTAAAACCATGTCTCTGAAAGAAAGTGAGCCATATCTCGATAAGATAAATATGATGAGCCACATGCGAAGATCGCTGTCTTTTATGGCAGGAATGATATTCTGATCGTTGCCCTGCAAGAGCTTTAGCATGCCGCTTCTGGGAGGAGAGTCGATAATATAGCCATCCTCTCTGATGGAATTAAGTATTTCGCTCAGCCTTGATTTGGATATCCCTGTTTCAGAAATCAGGATATCTCTCTGAATGTATTCGTTAGCACGCTGGACAAGGTAGTCCAGGACTTTCTGTTTGTAATTGATTTTTGCCATAGTTCACCTGTTTCAGGGTTGTTGTATGCAGCATCATGAACACTGTTATTATCGGGCAAGTTTCCCTTTACCTTCCTTATAAATCCATTGTAACTGTATCTGTAGAAATGGCAATACATAATTCGGATTATTAATGAACCTGAAGGCTTATGATGTGTATATAAAGAACAGGGAAACAAAGATAATAAACCGGAGGTACAGAATGAAGCATATAGTCGTAGATTTGGAAATGAACACAATTCGCAGAAAGTCAGAAGCCAGAAAAATCTGGAACATGGAAACTATAGAGATAGGAGCAGTCATGCTTGATGATAATCTTGAGGAAATAGCTTCTTTCCGTACATATGTTAAGCCGGAGTTCAATGACTGCATCGAGAGAAAGATAACGAGACTGACAGGCATTACAGACGATATGGTGAAGAATGCTCCATCATTCAGTGAGGCTCTGAGAATGTTCACAAACTGGTGCCTCGGGACCAATGATGATGTGACTATATATGCCTGGAGTGAATCAGATTATATGCAGATTTCAAATGAAATGTTTCTCAAGAATTACCATGTTTCTGACAGAGAAAAGGATCTTCTGCTTAATGAATGGTCTGATTTCCAGCATGAGTTTGATTCACATCTTGGGTTTCAGAAGCAGGTTTCGCTTAGGATGGCGCTGGATATGGCAGGTGTCGATTTTGCCGGCAGGGAACATGATGCACTTGATGATGCCAGAAATACGGCAGAACTTCTTCATATCTTCAGAGACAGAAACCTGTTTGATCTGACTCTCAGGAAGATAAAGGAATATATGGAACCGTCAAGTGTTGCAAGTTCTATGGGTGAATTGTTCGATTTCTCTATGTTTGCATGTGCATGATTATATAAATGTTAATTATACATTGTACTTCATTTAGGAATAACAGGCAAGCGAAAGTCAGGGAATCAGGATAAAGGTATAGTTACGGATGTAAAAAAGATTTGTTTTTTAAATTTGGAGGTTTGAAAAGATGAACGAATTAAAATGTCCACATTGCGGAAAAGTATTTACAGTTGATGAGAGTGATTATGCTGCAATTTTACAGCAGGTACACTCAAAAGAATTTGAGCGTGAAGTTGAGAAACGCATTGAAGAGAGACTTGGCCAGGTAAGGGCTGAAGAGGAGCTTAAGGTGGCTCAGGCTATCGCTAATGAGCGTAAGAAGTTGGAGAAAGATATTGATAAGGTGAAGGATCAGCTCCTTAAGGCCAGGGAGGAACGCCAGAAATTAGTAGGACAGCTTGAGATGGCTGAGACCCAGAAGAAGCTGGAGATTACAGAAGCCACATCTAAGCTGGAAATCGCTAATCAAAAGCAGAAAAATGATTATGAGTCGAAGCTTCAGCTTCAGAAATCACAGTATGAAGGAGAACTCCAGCAGGCTCAGACACAGATTGATTTCTATAAGGATCTGAAGGCAAGGATGAGCACAAAGATGATAGGAGAATCACTTGAAGTTCATTGCCAGACTCAGTTTGATCAGATTCGTTCTACTGCATTTAGAAATGCATATTTTGAAAAGGACAATGATTCTCGTACTGGCAGCAAAGGGGACTTTATCTTCCGCGATTATTCTGATGATGGAGTTGAGTATCTTTCTATCATGTTCGAAATGAAGAATGAGATGGAAACCACAGCTACTAAGCATAAGAATGAGGATTTCTTTAAGGAACTTGATAAGGACCGTAAAGAGAAAGGCTGCGAATATGCAGTACTTGTATCTATGCTGGAATCAGACAATGAACTGTATAACCAGGGAATTGTAGATGTATCTCATAAATATGAGAAGATGTACGTTATCAGACCGCAGTTCTTCATCCCGCTTATTTCACTGCTGAAGAATGCTTCCCTTAATGCACTTCAATATAAGCAGGAATTATTAGCTGTCAGGGAACAGAATCTTGATATTACTCATTTTGAGGAAGATCTTGCAACATTTAAGACCGGATTTGCAAGAAACTATGAGCTGGCAAGCCGTAAGTTTAAGGATGCAATTGATGAGATTGATAAATCTATTCAGCATCTGCAGAAGATCAAGGATGCCTTGACATCTTCTGAGAACAATCTGCGACTCGCAAATAATAAGGCGGATGATCTGACAATAAAGAAGTTGACTAAGAATAATCCGACTATGCGAGCAAGATTTGAGGAAGCAGGTGCTAAGTTCAGTTGAAATAAAACCATATAAATGAACGATTACGATTTTAGATTAACATACGGAGAAAGAATAATGAGCAGGACTATAACTGAATTAACAAATTTATCTGGAGCTGTATATGTTTACGTTCCTAAGAGAGACATCGAAAAGAAGTTTCTTGAGGATGCGGAAAGAGAAGGCTTTTCTTTTGGCAACGGGTTCAAGCCTACAAGAAGCCCTGGAAATGATCTTTACAGGATCATGGAGGATATGACCATGTGTCATGTCAATTTCTTCGGACATGCGGCACACGACAATAAAAATATCGGATCTATGGAAGAGCGTCACTATATAGACTATGCCAGGTATGTAGCTGGTGAAGATGATTATGATGACTTCAGAAAAGCTGATATGAATGCAAAAACGGTGATGTACTAAAAGTACTTTTGTAGGAGGGAAATGTAGTGCTAGTTAAGACAGGGATTGCGGAAGACCATATTTTATTTGTAGTAGATGTTTTTAAAGGTGACGTAGATAATATTGTTTCAAGAACAACTTTTGAAACCTTTGGGGAATTCTATAGCTATATAACAGAAGAAAAATTTGAAGATACAGAGGAGATGAACTGCTGTCTGACTATATTATATGGCGATGGTGTAAGTATGAATGCTGCATTTGAAAACTCATACCCTTTTAAAGATGGAAAGATCGATCTTGGTAATCTTTTTATAACTTTAAATAGCTTTGCAGAAGTTATAGAGGAGTGCGGCGGTGTAGACATTGGCCTGATAAATGTAAAATCTGAAAGAGTTATTTCCCAGGGACTGTTCGATTTAAAAAACACTGAAGATTATAGGAAACTTCAGAAGATCAGATTGGATTTAAATGAAAGAAAAAGAGTGTGTCGCGGATGTTTTGAGTCACTTGAAAAGTGCACATGTAAAGAGCCGGATCTCGGGGTAACGATTATAGATAATGATTTTCAGCCTTTTTTAAAAACTCTTGGGAATACATGTTATGATGACGAAGAAACAGAGTTTCTTCAGCAGTGGAGATTTGAGTATACAGATGCCACAGCGGTGTGGGATGGAAAAAAAGCCAGAGGCGATTATACAATTAGTTTCAGATGCCAGACATATCCTGAGCTTCCAGGGTTTGAAACCTTTCCGGTTAGTGAGTCTATAGAAAATGATGAAGACGGTCTTTTCAAGATACACTGTGAAGGAAATACAGTAGCGGAATACGAAAAGGATAAGGCTGAAAAATTCAAGCTGTTCAACGAATGGGCTAAAGAGTTTAAAGAAAAAAGAGTGGTTGATCCGTATTCTTTGGAAGAGAATAAAGACAAGAAGAAAATCTACGACTTAGACAAATATGTGTACGTATGCCCTCATTGTTTTGCAGAAAGAAGACAATGCGTTTGCGATGATAATAAGAGCTGTGTAGAGATAGATCGCAACATCTATCCGGTTATAAGAAATTTAAACAGGGCAGGTTATCGTACTTCTTTCTGCTGTGAAGGACATAGTAAGGATCATCCATACGGTAATATCAGGTTTGCGCATTTCTATCATTTTGACAGTATTCCTGATTTTTGTACTTACACCAATAATTGTTTCCTGAATTTCTATTATGAAGGAACTACTGATGAAGAGTTCGAAGCTGATAAAAGAAAGAAGATCCAGGAACTGATTGCCTGGTCAGAATCATTTCTAAAATAGTGACAGAAAGTTTTGTCTGTATAATTAATGTTGCAAGGCAGTAGATATCACTGAGAAAATCTAATTTAGAGGGTAATATGGACGATAACGATGATTTATTTGATCTATGGATGCTGGGAAAGCTGATTCCTTCTGGCGGATGCCTCATGTGTCTCATGGCTATGATTGGCATTCCGGTTATGGCGATCACTTTGATTTTATAAAATCGTGAGATATAAACGTATAAAACAAATCGGAGGCTACTATGATGTAAGAAAAGACTGAATGGATACGTTCCGGACTATGTATTGTTTGATCTTGAAACTACCGGGATTTCATGTGAGAAAGACAGAATAGTTGAAATTTCAGCGGTGAAAGTTGAAAACGGAAAGGTGATTGAGGAGTTTTCAGAACTGATCAACCCAGAGTGTAAGATTCCTTACTATGCAAGTCGAGTAAACGAAATCACAGATGAAATGGTTAAGGATGTCAGGACATTTGATGAGGTACTGCCGGATTTTCTGGGATTTATAGGAGACAGCATACTTGTGGGACACAATATTCAGTCCTTTGATATGAAGTTCCTGTATAGGGAGTGTCGGGAACTGTACGGAGAAACATTGGCAAATGACTATGTAGATACGTTGTACTACTCAAGAAGGATGCTCCCCAAGCTTAGCCACCACAGGTTAACTGACATGGCGGAGTACTTTGACATTTCTACAGCAGGGGCACATAGAGCTATGAACGATTGCCGCATGAATCATGAAGTGTTTGAAAGACTTCACATAATCGGGAAATAGAGCGATATAAAGCGAAAGGAACAGTATATATGAATGAAGAGGACCTAAGAAGAGAAATATTAGAGGCAGGAGGATTATCTGCCTGGGAAGGAAAATCCGATCCTGTAGAAATGGGTATAAAGATGGCAAGCCTTGTTCAGTTCCTGAAAGATAAATCTGACTTTGAACAGAAAGCTTATATTGATCAGATAAGATTTAAGGGATTGGATGGAATACTATAAGCCCTGATACATTTTATAGAATAAAGGAATAACATGGATATACAGAATAATAGATTCACCTACAATCTGGCAGACTTAATTCCTGCTGATATAAATCTGTCCGGCGAAAGTTATGGACAGCAATACGACATCATCTCTAAAGTAGCTTACCTCATCGGAGTTCCTAAAAAAATCTTCGAAAATGAAAATGAGCCTCCAAAAGTAGATATCTACAACAGGCTGGAGCTTGAGAAGAAGGCTCGTATCATTCGGAATCTTTGTAGTCTAAGGACTCAGCTTGAGAGGGGCTTTCTAAAGATATGCCAGGGCATACAGCGTGAAGGCAGAAGCATTATCGGAATGCCTGAGTATATTTCTTCAAATACTCTACAGCAGCTTTCAGAAGATGGTATAGATATATACAAGAACCTGAAGGAACCGACCCAGTTTCTGATAAACATTAATCAGAACATAAAGAATCGTATAAATAACTGTAGGGATCTGTTCCCAGACTGGCTTGAATGGAAATATCTCTCGGATATTTTTATCATGCCGGATGGACTCAGTGAGACCGGAACAAAGAAGGCGGCTGAGTTCTACTATACGAACTTTATGCATTATCCTTATCAGCAGTATATAAACTGGCCGGCGGAGGATGAAGGAAATATCCTTTACTGTGACGGTAAATTTGTACCACTACTGTATTCCTGGAACAATGATGAATTTGTGGATATGAGCCTGGTGTCGGATGTCAGTGACAGGACAAAGGGAAATATATATAAGTTCATCGAGGACAGCAGTAAGTGTATTTTCATCGTAGATTGTGAGAATTCAGATCCATACAGGCTTTGCGCAGCGGTAAAGAATCTTGATGCCGAGAGACTGTCAAAGATTGAGAAGATCATTCTTTTCGATGATGTTCATGCGGCATCAGCATGGGAAATGCTGAGTTCTCATGTGAAGATTCCGGTGGAGTATATTCTGATTGAAAGGCTTAAGGACAACAAATCTCTTGCCGATGTTAAGGTTGCTGCCAGAACAGCGAAGGAGTTTTATTCCAATGATGTTGATTCCTTTGTCCTGGTATCAAGTGACTCGGATTACTGGGGACTGATAGAGGAGCTTCCGAATGCGAATTTTCTTATTATGGTAGAGCATGAGAAGTGCAGTTATGCTCTGAAAGAAGCATTGATACAGCATGGAATTTTCTATTGTTATATCGATGATTTCTATTCTGGGGATGGTGAGGGAATCAAGATGGAGGCATTACAACGGGAGTTGTCCAGAGCTGTTAAAGCATCACTTGACCTGAACTTATATCACCTGATGGATGAGGTGCTTGAACGAACGAGGATAAGGATGACTAGGTCGGATATAGAGAGCTTCATCAACCGGAAGATAAAGAATAATCTAAAGCTGGAGATTTCCGATGATGGAAATATTGAGATAGAGTATAGGGTGAAGAAATAAATAAACAACTAAACAATTGGAAACTAAGTTGAACAAAATATTTTTAAAGCTGCCATATTATAAACACCAATGACAAATGAAGGAAACATCAAAACGGATAAGGAATAATGCTTGTTTTGATTCATATATAATCGATCTATCGAATAGGTATGATAGTCTAACACCGAAAGAATCCTAATCGAAATTACTAACGTATATGCTTCATAAAACTCTTCCACTAAAACCTCAAATAACTAACTATATGTTTTAGAAATGGAGAATAGAAATGGAACCACAAGGGATAATTGATTTAGCAGATAAAATAATATATGAAAAATGTACTGATTGGATTTGTTTCAATTCATACTTTTCTAAACTACTAGTATCGGATGATTATGATACATTCATTTTCATGTTTGTAATTTGGACAAATAAATTCATTGAAAATGAATTAAATATAGTATGTAAGAAAAAAAAATATTTGGAATTACCGGAAAAATTAGACCTATCAATAATGGCTGAAAAGATGCCGGAAATAAAGAGATGGCAAAAAAAAATCAAAGAAAAAGTGCAGAATAAAACAAATTGGTTTATTAATATCACAGAAAAGACTCTGGAAGATAATCGCCAAAAAAAAGTACTTGGGATGATTGAATGCATACAAATCATAGGAAGAAATCTAACTCATGCTGCGACACTGTACAATGAGAAATTTGAAAGGGATTGGGATGTGTTTAGCACAATGATGTGCCTGCAGTATCCAGATTATGCTAAAGCTCATATTAACAAGAAGTTCCAAGATGAGTATCTGGCGGCAAATGCTTTTATAACTAAATACAACGTATTTATTCCCAGATATTATGTTTTGTGTATGGATATTTATAAAACAGCCGATGGTAGAAGACATAATCAAGATGAAAATAGGCATAATTACGCTCGTATAGCAGAAATACTAGCTGAAATTCCGAAAATATATAGATTAATCCTTTTAGGAAATAGTCTAGAGCCAACCAAGAAGCGACTTGATAAGCAAGGTTGTATATCATTCATACTTAATGTACCATTTGATAAATTTATCCCCACTTTTGTAAAAGTAAAAAAAAGCTATGGGTACTATGATAACTATATATTGAACGATGGAGAACAAACTCTAGTCTGTCACCCGATGCATGAGGTTATGGTTCCATGTACAAAGCTCTATGCAAGAACTGATATTGATTTGTATGTAGAAAGTGCATATATAAAGACAGAGTTTGAACAGATAAAACAGCAATTGGGTGTGTATGAAGACGGCATAGCAAGTACTGATGCAAAAAAATATGCATATGAAAATATAATAAAAGAAATAAATATACCAGATAGAGAAACACTTCTTGAAAAATTAGGAAATCCATCAAGTAAACTGATAGAGTTACTGAATACTATATTTAAAGATAGAGGGGATAAGGCAAAGAAAGAAACTCGAAGAAAGCTGGTACAAAATGGTTTTTCGAGAAAAACATTTTATGATCTATACAATTTTTATAAGAGTGAACATAACAAAATAAGACCTGAAAAAGATACCATTATTGCCTTTGCATTTTGTATGGAGTTGAGATTAGACGATGTGATTAATCTTCTTATAAGTGCAGGATATGTTTTATCACCAGCCATGGAACGAGATATTATTATAAAACATTTTTTGATGAATGAATGCTATAGCTTGGAGGATTTAAACATTTTATTGGAGAGAGTTGGGTTAACAGCTATAAAAGGCAAAAGCAAAGGTAAAGGCAAAGAATGTAACTTATCAAGTGACAAAAGTGCGTTTTCATGACGCACTTTTTTTGTTACTATTCATATGCTTCGAAGCACGTGCATGGAAAACAACAGTTTTCTTCCTAGAATATTTGAAAAAGGAGATTAAACAAAATGGTTAAGGATAGTAAGAGAATAGATTTATATTGCAGGCATTGCAGAAAGTCACTGCATATAGACTATAAGTTAACAGGTTTTCCGGATTCTACGGTATTACCAAACACTAATAGAACCAAAAAGGAGGAACCGAATTATGTCACTAATTGATGAAGACGAGCTCTCTTGTAAAAATTGCGGTCATGTTGGTATGTGGCTAAATGGAGACTGGGATGTATTATGCCCAGTCTGCGGAGCAGAATATTCTCTGAACGATGACGAAACTGACATGAAAGATGAGTGAGTATGACTTATCACCATAGGAATACTCATCCGAAAACGTAAAAAAATACATGTATATTCTTATGAGTAATAGGAGCATCCTATTTCTCATGAGAATGAGTTAGGGATATCGTAGATTGAAAGCAGCGGACGAAAGACCTGCTCATAAATTTGAGCAGATCCAGTATTATGTTTTTGTTCCGCCGAAAAGGAATATTGGTTCTGTTATGATTTATTCAGGAATTGGAAGTAATTATATTACTTTAGAAAGCTTAACAGGAATGCTTCCACTGTATGTAGTCAGTGGCTTCGCTAGATGGTATAACAGCTGCCGATAATTATTTCCATTTACCGATAAGAGATTATAAAACTGAGAGCTTTTTAGGAGGCATAGAGAATGAATAGGAAGTTAATCCGAAGAGAGAGTTTGGTTGTGTGTTGTACTTATTGTGGGACATTTATTCAAAAAATACAGGGAGAGTCTAAATGTAATATGGTATGTTACGGATGTGGGCGGAACATTGCTATTGTTGTCAAAAAGGGAAAGGTCACAATCTTTGAAGAAAAACATGATGATAGCAAACCTGAACATAAAGACAGAATCCACCTTTTAGGTTATACGAACGGAATTAATATGCCGGAACATGAACATAGGAAGATAGTTGCGAAACCTGAAGCTTATTATATTTCAAGCGCATCCGATACGATTTGATACGGATTTCAATGAAAAACTAAATATAGTGAGATCCCTGCGGAAAGACTGCTATACCGGTCGCCAGGGCTCTGTCATGAGAAAGCCTTAGCCCGAGGGGGGCGTGGTGCAGAGCCTGAGGTGTTAAAAGAGATACGGATAAGCAACACGCGGATGGTCAAGAGTTTGCCGAGAGCTGAACTATACGATATAGATGCGATAAGCATCCAAGCATTAGGATTATTCCCAATGTTGTAACTATAAAAAAATGTAAAGAGGAGCCTGCAAAACGGAAGCTGGTCAACAGAACTGCTGTGTGAGAACACGGATATGTTTTGTATATGACTTAGTATATGTTTTGCAGGCTTCTTTTCTTTTGGTTATCTTTTCGGATTCCATCTACAGCACTCAGGATATAAGGCTTTATCGGATCGGTTTCCTTTTTGGAAGGCACCAGAAAGGTGCGAAAGATGAAGAAGAACGTTGAAATCGACACAACAACTGTAGGAGGAAGAATTAAGTATCTAAGAATAAAAGCCGAGTTATCACAGTCAGAACTGGCAGAGAAGATGCACATTCAGGATCGTTCCAATATTTCTTCGTATGAAACTAACAGAAGATCCGTCTCATGGTCTTTGGCTGTAGAGCTTGCTGGAGTCTTGAACAGTACTCCTAACTTTATACTTGATGGAATTGTATCGGAAGACCCGACAATAGCAGAGATAGAACATTTACTCAAGTCTGTCAGAACGGAGGCTGTAAAGAAAATGATACTTCAACAAGTTAAAGCTGCCGTAGAATTTGAAAGAGCAAATATGTATTAAAACTACTGAATGTGACAATACGACTCAATATATCTAATTAACGAGTCAATCGTGTTACATACTTAATAACTTTGCTAATTTAAAATATATTTGTCAGACAAAAAGAGTAACGCGCTACTTTGGTAATCAATCAACTGAGGAGAATTTTGATGGAAGTGGAAGCAAAGTATTCATATGTGAAGAAATTACATCATTATTCAAGATCTGATCCTGAATGCAAAGCTAAGTTCATTCTAAAAAACTATGAGCGATTTCCTAAGATAATAGCGGGATATGAATCTAACTGGGCGATTATCGTCAAGGCCGAGAAGCGATACAACGAAAAAGCAGCTTCTGGAGAGCTTGGGGTAAGAATTCAAAAGAGTGGAACCAGTAATCCAACAATGAATGAGGCAATTGCAAATTTAGAGCTAAGCACAGCCAGATCTGAGAGCGATCTGAGACATGTCCTAAAGGGAACTGATAATCCTGACCAGCATGTGAAAGATAAACTCATCATCCAGGATATGCAGGATGACTACACCATCTTGTGTAATGCCATACATGCACTAGGAACCAAAGATGAAGAGATGTTCGTTAGATACTTAACAAGAGAAAATGAAGCTCTTCAAGATCTTGCAGATGAATATAAGATGGAACTAGCAAATTTCAAGAAACAGATTTATAGCATAAAAAAGGCTGTGATCCTTTCTACTGTTGAATGTATTGATCTCAAGTACGGAATAATAGAACGGAGGTGACATAATGAAGAATAACGACAGGAGAATGGTTAGATACAGTGAGGGTGCATTACTCTATAGTATGGGGCTTACTATGTTTCAGCGTATTGCTAAAGAAGCTAATGCTGTATACATTATCGAAGGTATGCCGCCTCTCGTAAAGTGCGATGTCTTTGAAACATACATTGAGAAGTATCGTGCTAAATGATAAACAAAATTTGAAAGAAAGCTAGAGATCCAGGGCTTTATAAGACCTTGGGTCTCTTTTTTACTATTCATAATTAAATAGATTTTTGAAATGAAATTCACTTTGTGGGCTTTATTTATGTATTGGGAACAATTAAAATAATAAAACAAAACGTATGTTGTAAGATTCGGTGTTGGGATGCTGATGGCGCATTTTCTGGATGATGACTATGATTCCGCATATCCGGAGATGGTAGCCGGACTCAGATCCGAAGAGTATTACGTCAATATGATGATCGCATGGTATTTTGCTACAGCTCTCGCCAAACAGTATGAAAGTGTACTTCCATACATAGAAGGGAAGAGGCTTGATGACTGGACACATAACAAGGCAATTCAGAAAAGCGTAGAGAGCTATCGGATTACAGATGGGCAAAAGAAGTATTTGAAATCTCTTAAGATAGCCCGTAGATAATAAAGTATCCGCACAGTGGAGCAGGGGGTATTTCCCCTGCTCTATTAGCATCCCTTACTTCTTATGTTGGTTCAAATAGATGCCGATAAAAGATAAAGATAGTCTTTCTGATTTGAGCCGTCACCAGCATGGCGGTATGGGGTGAAATATATGGAACAGTTCCATTTCAGCGATAAAGAACAAAAAAGGATTGAACAGATGCCGGTACCCCTGGCTGTTTATCAGTTTGTGAACGAAAAAGTTCGTATCCTGTTACTTTCGGAGGGTTATTGCAAACTTTTTAACTTCCCGGATCATAGTACAGCTTACCGGTATACAGAGGAAGATGCCTTCTGTAATACTCATCCGGATGATACTGCCAGAGTAAAGGACGCTGCCTACCGTTTCGCCAAAGAGGGGGGGCGATATGAGGTGATTTTTCGCCGCATGAAATACGATGGCGGTGATTATCACATTATTCATGGAATTGGAGAACATATCTATACAGAAGAAGGTATTCGTCTGGCTTATGTGTGGTATACAGACGAAGGAGCGTATGTTGCTGAAAGCGAAGGCTCCCAGACAACGGCTGTGAACCGTGCCTTCAATACGGCTCTTCAAGAGGAAAGCATGCTTAGAGCAAGCTATTACAGCTTTCTTACAGGACTTCCCAGTATGAGCTATTTCTTTGAGCTGGCTTCGGTCAGAAAGGATACCATCACCGAAGAGGGTGGCAGACCGACGCTTTTGTACGTGGATCTGTGCGGTATGAAGCGTTTCAATATAAAGTATGGTTTTGCAGAAGGGGACGTGCTATTGAAGGAATTCGCTCGGTGCCTGCAGAGTGTTTTTTCGGAAGATATCTGCAGTCATTTTGGAGCGGATCATTTTGCTGTGATAACAAGTGAACAGGGAGTGGAAGAAAAACTGGAGGCCCTGTTTAAAAAATGCCGTGAATTGAACGGAAGAAAAAACCTGCCTGTGCATGTAGGGATATATCAGTGGCAAAGCGAAACGGTATCTATAACATTGGCATGTGACCGTGCAAAAACAGCCAGCGACTACTTGAAAAACACCTATTCCTCAGGTTATTCGTTTTATGACCAAAGGATTCAGGAAAACGAGGAGAACCTGCAGTACATTATCGAAAATCTTGACAGGGCAATAGAAGAGAAGTGGATTAAAGTGTATTTTCAGCCGATTATTCGAGCGGTAAACGGGAAGGTTTGCGATACGGAAGTACTGGCCCGGTGGATAGACCCCGAAAAAGGAATGCTGTCCCCTGCCGCATTTATTCCGCCCCTGGAAGACGCAGGGCTGATCCATAAGCTGGATCTGTATATGGTCGACCGGGTTTTGGAATCTATCAAAGTGCAAATGTCTGACGGGTTCACTGTTATACCTCATTCCATCAACCTCTCTCGTTCCGACTTTGACGCCTGTGACGTAGTTGAAGAGATCAGGAAAAGGGTGGATGCGGCAGGCATCAGCAGAGACAGGATTACGATAGAAATTACGGAAAGCGTCATCGGCAGTGACTTTGATTTTATGAAGGAACAGGTCGAGCGTTTCCGGAGCCTCGGTTTCCCTGTGTGGATGGACGACTTCGGAAGCAGATATTCGTCTTTGGAAGTGCTGCAAAGCATCTCTTTCGATCTGATCAAGTTTGACATGAGCCTGACTCGCAGGCTCGATGAGGGCGAAGCCGGAAAAATCATCCTGACAGAGCTTATGAGAATGGTTGCTTCTCTGGGCATGGATGCCGTTTGCGAAGGTGTTGAGACAGAGGGGCAGGTTCGATTTCTTCAGGAAATTGGTTGTTCAAAGCTCCAGGGATACTATTTCGGCAAGCCGGTCTCTTTTGAAAAGATACGGGAATTGTTCAAAGGAAATGCTCTTATCGATAACGAAAACCCTGAGGAATCCGAATACTACGAGAGCATCGGCCGGGTTAACCTGTTCGACCTCGGTGTCATCTCCGGTGGTGGAGAGAACGCATTCCATAATGTTTTTGAATCGCTTCCGGCAGCAATCATTGAGGTCAAGGATGGGCAGGCCAGATATGTGAGAAGTAATCGCTCCTACCAGGATTTTGTGAAGCGGTTCTTCAACGTTGACATATATTTAGATCGAAGGGACAACTATACAAGTTCTGTCATCAAGTATGGGTATAATTTTGAAAATGTGGTCAAACAATGCTGTACTGTTGTAAATAGTGCGTTTTTTGATGAAGCGATGCCGGATGGTTCGATGGTTCATGCTTTTGCACATCGAATCAATACTAATCCGGTTACAGGCAGTGTGGCGGTATCCCTCGCCGTACTTTCCATCTCTGATCCGGATGAAAGCACGACCTATGCCGATATCGCGCAGGCCCTTGCTGCGGACTATTACAATATCTTCTTGATCGACCTGGATACAAACGGCTACACTGAATACTCATCCAAGGTTGGAGGAGAAGAATTGTCTGTGGTCCGGCATGGCGAGGATTTCTTTGAGTCGGCAAGACGCGATGCAATGATCCGCATTTACAGGGAGGACAGAGAAACGTTCCTGGCCTTGTTCACGAAGGAAAGAGTTCTCCGGGATATTGAAAAACAGGGCGTATTTACGATAACGTACCGCCTTATCGATATGGGAACACCTATGTATGTCAATATGAAAATCAACAGGCTGCATGGCGGTAACCGGATCATTCTGGGTGTAAGTATCATTGACGCACAAATGAAGCAGTTGGAGGAAGAGAATAAGCTGCGGCAGGAAAAAATATCTTTGGGCAGAATAGCAGCGTTATCTCCGGAGTATATTGTTCTATATACAATTGATCCTGAAACGAACAATTATACGCAGTACAACCCTTCGAAAGAATTTGCTGACTTTGGTCTTGCCAAGACGGGGGAGGACTTCTTTGCAGATGTGATCCTTGATGCTCCAAAGGCGATCGCTCCGGAGGATATGGAGAGGCATCTCAGGGTACTCACGAAGGAAAATATGCTCTCTGAAATTCAGAAAAACGGTTATTTTTCTCATTATTACAGGCTGATCATAAACGGAAAGTATGTCCCGGTGAGCTTGAAGGCCACGGTGGTCGAAGAAGATGTAAAAAAGATCATTCTTGGTGTTACCGAAGATAAGCATGAGGAGATAAGGCAGTACATGAAATAGCCTTTAACGCGTAAAAAAGACCACGTTGTGCCCGGCGCAACGTGGTCATATTTTTTTCAGAACCACTTAAGTTCCTGCTTTCTTTGATACATGAGCTTATCGGCACGGCGGAAAACATCATCATATCCTCTGTCTACCTTTGGCTGATATGAGGCGCAGCCTACAGACAGTTCCGGTTTTCCTTCAAGCTTACTGTAATTGAATGACACTATAAAAATAATTCAAATCTAACAGACTATTAACAAAAGATCTCTTATTGTGTCATTAGCGGATTGAACATTAATTGTGATATATGATTTCTAAATAACTTTTATAGCTTTTTTTGATTATTCGCATAAACACTATACTTTCAAGCACTTTGAAGTATAGGAAAACACTCATTTTACCACGAATTTACCACGATTGAATGAGCCTTGATATGACACTGAAATCAACATGGGAGATAGCACAAAAATCTGTGTATCTCCCGTGTTTTTTTATTTTACTTGTTAGGGCAGATGGTTTTGTATCTATCATTTTGCTCTTATCAACAGTATCGTAAATTTAGTTCTTTTCTTTCATTGCAGAGAAGGTAGCATTTACATTTGCAATATACATATCTGTTGGTATCATTGGAACATCTAATATCATCTGTGTATCTTTAGAAATCAGACCTGTTGCTTTATATTCTGTTCCTGCCTTTTTTGCAGCTTCAAGGTAAGGTAGTGTCAAGGGTTCTGTTTCAGGTGATAAAAACAATCCTGCTTCTGCACATAAGATTGTAGCGGTATTTTCGCCAAACATACGCTTTAGTTGAAAGACCAGTCCATCAAAGTTTCCTTTTACATCGGGCAAACCACCAGAGGAAATCAACACTGTTTTTTTAGAACCATCTTCATATCCATAGTGGTGTGTACATTCATCATCCCCCAAATACATTTCTGCTGAGTTAAAGCAAACGGTTCTGTCCATGAGGGCTTTACAGTGCGAGGGAGCAGAGTAGCAATATAATGGAATTGACCATATTACTAAATCAGCTTCACGGATTTTATTAAGGACAGCGATTGCCTCATCATTTTGTACACATTTGCCATTTGTTTTCACCCAGCAGGCATAACAGGCACGACACGGATTTATGTCCAAATCAATCGTATGTACAATCTCCGCAGTCTCGTTCAGCCCCTCCATAAAAGCTCTTGTTATTTTTAATGTGGTGCTGTTCTCCTTGTATGGTGAACCATTAATAATCAATATCTTCATAAGTATTTCCTTTCTCGTCTATTTATTTTCTTTTATTTATGAAATATACTATATCGTATAAATACTGACACCTTATGTCATGCTTTATTCATTTCATAAATTTCTTTTGCTTTTTCCGCTAACTGTGTTTTCAAATACACAGGCTCTATCACCTCAACCTGAGTACCAAATGAAAGCAATCCACCGATAAGCCACGGTTCTCTTGTCATTTCAGCCGTGACAAGCAAATATCCATCATCTTGCCTAATCACTTGGCTGCTACTAAATTCGTCATAAACACGAAAGGCTACTTCTTTGGAAAAGCGAAGAACAGCTTTCCCATAAGTCTGTGACGGCATTTTCTGAACTTCCGGGAATGATGTGGGGATAAAATCCTCGTTCAAAAGTTTAATACTTAAAATCCGATTTAGCTTAAACATACGAAAGTCATGTCTTTCGGTGCAAAATGCTTTTAAATACCATGCATTTGTTTTGTAGTACAATTTTAGCGGTTGTACTTTTCTTTTGCTGTACTGACCATCGCCACTTGCATAGGAAATTTCCGCAGATTTATGATGGATGACCGCCGTTTTTAGCGTTTCAAATTTTTCATTATCTTCTGTTTTGGTTTCCCACCTTGAAAAATCTACCTCAAACCATGTTTCAGAACGAGTATTAAAAAGTGCAGACAACTTTACAAGCGTAGCATCCTCATAGACATTTCCTATTACGGACAAACTTTGTAACGCTGCTAATATCTCTTGCTTTTCTTTTTCGGACAAAACTGCTTTGTCTAAAACAAAATCATTCATTAAACAAATGCCACCTTTACACCCTGTTTCCGCATAGATTGGAATACCTGCTTCGCTAAGGGCATCAATATCTCTAAAAATTGTTCTAACCGAAACCTCAAACTTTTCTGCCAACTCTGGAGCTGTGGCTTTCCCTTTATCAAGCAAATAATATACAATTTTAAATAATCGACTTTCCTGCATAAGTGACATCTCCATTTCTTCTTTCCATAAAAGCATATTTTACCTAATTTCTCGATTGTGAAAGATACGATTTTTGTTAAACTTTCTCCAAAACTGTGTACTAATCTGAATATTCTTTTTTTGATAATTAGTAAGTTCTATTTCCTGCCCGATAACCGAAAATGTGTTTAATTCCTTTATAGAAAAAATTATCATTTTATTTTATGAGCAGTGATAACGGTATAACTGTACTTATTTACCGTAATAATACAATTATCAATCGTTATATACCAGTTTTTTCCTTTTCTTGTGATTTCCGCATAAGAAAGGCTAATTTTTTCTTTGCACCATTCAATCACATTTTCTACATTCAGAGATAAGTTCTTTTTAATTCTAATAAGGCTTTGCGGACATTTAAGAAGATATAAAAAGATAGTCAAAAAGACATATATGATTTGTATTCATTTTTACCAAGTTCTTCTGCTATCGTCGTTTTACCAACTCGACGTGCGCCTTTTATGAACAAAGCATATTCAGAGGCATATTCTTTTTTCCATTTTTGTAATTCTGTATAAAATAACAATTAAAAAAGTTACTGGAGTCAATAGGGCGGATCAAAATGTCAAAAATTGCAAAGAAAATGATTGACAAGTTTTTCATTATGCATATAATGTTCATAATTCACAATACGGTACTAAAAATGAACAAGAAAAGTAAATGTGAACATGATGAACAAAACTATTCCTATCAAAATATCATTGTATATCCTTCCTGCATGTATACCGATGTTACTGTTTTGGTTTATACCCATCTTTGTAACCTTTGGAATCAGCTTTACCAACTGGGATTATATGACAGAATTAAGCAGGATCAGGTTTCTGGGAGTTAAAAACTATATCTCAATATTCAAAGATATCAGGTTTTATCAATGTCTCTTAAATACATTGGCATTCACAATAGGCACGGTCCTGCCTATGATGCTCATCGGATTTACATTAGCACAGCTTATTTATTCACACAAAAAAGAGCATCCTATATTCAGGATACTTCTGTT
>NZ_JNKO01000024.1 GCF_000702885.1 Oribacterium sp. P6A1
AAGATACATGTACCTTTCTGTATATCAGAGAAAAGATCAGGATGAACGTACTATAGGTGAAATCTTCTATGTACTTCTTAGTGAAATGGAGGACGTTACATTCCAGCATTCGCTCTTTATACTAATTGAGGCAATGACTTTAAGCATAAAAAATATACTTCACATCACAGATGAGCAGGTTGAGAAAATCTATAAGGATTTCTTCTTTAGGTTACCTGAATATATGCAGGATGCTCTAACGAGCAGCTATAAAGTGGCGTAAGATTATTTTTATCTAGAATATAGAGTTTTCAAGGTTCAAAGCCCACTTTTAATGTGGGAAGTTTAAGTTAATTATAAGAAACAGTGAACTTTTTGTAAAAATAGTAGCATTTATGTCAGCACATACCTTTAATGAATAGACACTTTGATAAGTTTCGGTATAACTTTTTATCATATGCTAGAATAGATTTGAAGATAATGACGTTGATTGGAGGAATTAATGCCTACAGGTTACAATTTGAATCCGAATATTCAAATGAAAATAGAGGATGAAAGAGCCGGGAGGCTCGACTACGTTTATGAAACGCTTCTATCTATAAATGAGTGTCAGTCAAGGATAGGAAGGAAAGTGACGGGAAAGCTTTCAGAGTACGAAGTGGAGACTAATGATGGGGTCTTATACATACTATTTGCCGATAATACAGAAAATACAGGCGGACTATATGTTGCACATCCACAGAAATACGCTGTCAGATTTGAAAGCATAAGCGATAAAACCTTGATAAGGGTCAGATACATCTGGGAAAACGATACGATAAGTGTACAATACCTTTTAAGAGAGGATATTGACGCATTTTTCGAGACTTTGTTTGATGCATCTGTATCTGAGGCTAAAAAAATGATTTGGGTGGATTCTGCAGAAGAGTTTGTTCAAAAAGATCCATTGGGAATACATGGCACTAAAAAATTTTGGATAATAAGCACAGCTTTTGTTGTGATATGGATTATGTGTATTCTATTTTCAAGTGTGCATTAACAGGGGGAATAAAAAGATGTCCAGAGGCACCAACCAGAAGTTTAAGTTCACCTATCTCATGAAGGTAATGCTGGAAAAGACTGATGATGATCATGCACTTACCATGTCTCAGATCATGGAAGAACTTGAAAAGTACGATGTGACAGCGGAACGTAAAAGCATCTATCAGGACTTTGCGGATATGGAGAAGTTCGGGATAGACATCATCAAGGAGCAGGCAGGACGGGACACATTGTATCATGTAGCTTCCAGAGAGTTTGAACTTGCCGAGGTAAAGCTTCTCGTTGATGCCATACAGTCTTCCAAGTTCATCACTCAGACCAAATCCCGGGATCTGATCAGCAAGCTCAAGACCTTTGTCAGTGAATATCAGGGAAGCACACTCCAGCGTCAGGTTTTTATCGATAATCGTGTGAAGTCCATGAACGAAAGTGTTTTCTACAATGTTGATGAAGTCTATAACGCCATCAACGATAATAAGAAGATCCGATTCAAGTATTATAAGTGGGACATCAATAAGAAACTGGTTCCCCGCCGTAACGGAGACTGGTTTATATTAAGCCCATGGGCGCTTACCTGGATGGATGAGAACTACTATATGGTTGCATTCGACGAGTGGGATGGCAAGATAAAGAGCTACCGTATAGATAAGATGATGCGAATTTCAATAACAGATGAAGCCCGCGTCGGTAAGAAAGAATTCAAAGAATACGATATGGCGAAACTATCGAAATCAACATTCAGCATGTATGGCGGACCTAAGAAAAGAGTGACCATACAGCTTGATAACAGTATGTGTGGGGTCTTCCTGGATCGATTCGGAAAAGATGATATCTCATTCCGCCCTGTTGATGATACCCACAGCGAGTTCTCGGTAGAAGTGAATGTGAGCCCACAGTTCTTTGCCTGGATCTTTGGCCTTGGAACTAAAGTTAAGGTTGTGGGACCGGAGGATGTTGTTAAAGAGCTGAAGGACTACGGGAAGGCATTTCTTGAAAATTATAAGGAGATAAATTGAAGAATGAAAAAAATGGTATTGAAAATTGTTTTTGTCATAGTGACAATAGTTGCTTTATGTGGTCTGTACTTAATTATTAATGGCTCATTGGAGATGTTTCCCACGGAAGAACAGATTGAAAAAACACGTATTACAGGTTGGATAATGTTGTCAGCCGGAGTGTTTATTGACGGTATTATATGTAAAGGAGACCAACTATGAAAAACGAAAAACGACATGGTATAAGATATCTATATTTGATAACACTTTTTACCCTTTTGATTTCTATGACATCTTTTGCTGATCAGACTTACTATTATGCATACACAATAATGCCTGAGGAATCTCCCTATAGAGATTTAAGTAATTCCAGAAAGTCAATATCTGTCACGGAAAATAATGATGGAAGTTATACTGTAGATGATGGTTATTCATCTGTGACATTAACAAAAGCTGATGATGGATCATATTATGGCATGACCCAATATATTTCATATTCACTTAATAACGATCAGCTGTCATTAGGATATGATGATCCAAGTGCTGATATATTTTTAGCATCACCATTTACCGGAGGATGGGTCGATTTCGATAATAAATGGTATTATCTGGGAGACGATGGTAAGGCTCTTACCAATACGACAACTCTGGATGGTTATCAGGTCAATGCTTACGGACAGTGGGTTGTGAATGGAGTTGTCCAGACAAAAGGAACTGAACAGAATGTGTCAGTTGGAATCACACCAACTATATGCGAGAAGTATAAGGACATCGTGATGCAGGAGCATTCTAAATCCAATGGTACCGGCTACAAACTTTTCTATCTGGATGATGACAATATTCCAGAAATGACGGTTAACTATCCGGGATATGGCCTGAAGATATTATCAAGTGATGGGGTTAATGTTTACTTCATAGCAGCTGATTCTTATGGTGATTATTTTCTGCCTTATGGAACTCATGGAAGAGACTATATCTGCTATGAGCGTTCCGGACGGATTGATACCGGTGCTAATGTAGATGCAACCACGACATTTATACCGGAGTACCTATTCTATGACAAAGTTAACAAAGCCTTTGTCTATGCAGATACAGCTCCAGCAATCTCCGGTAATTTCACAGAGCTATGCTACGATGATCTTTCTGCAGCGGAGATGTTAAGGGATCTTGATTATCTGGCGCAGGGTAAACAGCCTTTAGGCAGTGGTGGAGACTGGGCTGAAGGATGATCATATAAAACAAATATCTCAAATATGAATATGGAACGGTCGAGAAATTTGGACAAACCAAGTTCCTCGACCGTTCCTATTCATAGCAAATAATTATTGTGGTATGATCAGGTACCTGTTTCATTCTATTTATTCTTTTTGTTCCGGGAGAGTTTGTCCAGGATAAGCTTAACCATATACTGCTGTTTGCCCGTGCTAATATCTTCTACATACGCAGAGAATACGTACCCACTGCCAATAAGCCTTGCGATAGCTTCATTATTATACCTGGTCACATAACCGAGATGCATACCCTCATTTGTATTTATGCTATAGCCCATTGGTCATGCTTGTTTTCAGGCTCACGCTTAAGCTTAAGTTCCGTTCCCGGAACCAAAGACTCAAGAAGTTTCATCCCTTCGTAAGTTTCTTTTTCGAAATGATAATGCATTCCGGCAACTCAGCCTATAAGTACCAGTATCCGGTCAGGATGCTTTTCTTTTAATGTATCTTCTTTCCGGACATATGTAAAACCAGAACACTGTGATGGCATCGCAAAGAATATAAGTAGGCTCACCGGAATCACTGACGATATGCTGGTAAACGCGCCGAAGTGCAATGAAGCGCTCCGAATGTTTACAAACTGGTGCCTTGGACCAGGCGATGATGTAACGGTTTATGCCTGGAGCGACACTGACTACGATCAGATATCAAAAGAGATGGTATTAAAGAAATATGAAGAGTCTCGGGATGAAGCAACTATTTTAGACAAGGAATGGGCTGACTTTCAGAAAGAATTCGATTCACATCTTGGCTTTGACAGACAGTTATCACTGAAGATGGCTCTAGATATGGCAGGAGTTGATTTCTCTGGCAGAGAACATGACGCACTTGATGATGCCAGAAACTTTTTTACTACTTTAGATGGTATTCATATGTAAAAGTAGAACTGCCTCTTTTTTCTTCATTCAAAGCACGTCCTTTAAAATAAGTATTGCCGACATGATCCATAGCGCGAGCTACATTGTCATAGCAGGAATTTGATGCATATTGATCCATACCAGGAAGCTTTCTGGCGTCTAGAGCAGTGAGCTGAGCTATCGGGGTATTTAGAGAAGATAAATAATCTTTTATAATTAGCGCCATCGATTCATACTTATACATACCCTTTTCCATTATTCTTTACCTCCTCCGGTTAATCGTGATCCGGGATTAAGTTTTCTATATACCGACACTTAGGATATCGACTGCATCCCCAGAATTGATTACCTTGATAGTTACCTTTTTTTGCTGTTCTGAGAACCATCTTACTTCCACATCTTGGACAGAGCTTTTCCTTAGGTTCTGAAGGGGGGGAATCATCCGGTGTATGTGATGGATACCCTGCAGATGATGTAATAATAGTGGTGGGCGCAGATTCATGTTCTGTAAGCACCTCGGATTCAAGAGATTCTTTCAGGGTGTTGAATTTTTCAATATAGTCTTTTCTGTCAACATGGTTAATTGAAAGGATCTTATTTCCTAGTTCCAGTAGTTGCTTTCTACTGCTCTTAGAGTCAGATTTATATTTTTTTAAGGTATTATTTTCTATGCTCATACAGTTTTTGTAAATAAGCATATGACGTTCATTCTGTGTAATGTGGCTGTGAAAACAGCCGATATTGCTAGAATATGGTATTCCTTGAAGATTCAAATTATAATTTGGCTAAGCTTTGGATTATAATAGATGTATCGTTGAGATCAAATTAATAAGCTTTCTCAGGATGATTTTGACAGAATAGAAAAGCAGTTAAGAGAGGATCTTGAAAACTACTACGCTGATATGGGAGGATTATGAGAAGGAATAACATAAAATGTTTAATCGTAATTGCCGTGTGCGCCATGGTTATACTTTCGGGATGTGAATCAAAGGATCAGATAATGGACGGTGACGGTATGTTTCAGACATTTTCCTATACGATTATAACACAGGATGATGCAAAACGTATGATGGAGCAGGATGACGGTCATGTGATTGTTGATGTCAGAAGACAGGATGAGTATGTTGAAGGGCATATTCCCGGAGCCATACTTATACCTAATGAAACTATAGAAAACGATCCGCCTGAAGAATTACCTGATTATGAACAGATCATTCTTGTTTACTGTCGCAGCGGACGGAGGAGCAAAGAAGCTTCTCAGAAACTCGCTGACATGGGATATAAGAATGTTTATGAGTTTGGGGGCATTATAGACTGGACAGGTGAAGTTGTGAAAAGTGAAGTAACAGAAGAAACATCTGAGGAAACAACAGAGGAAAAAACTGAGAACAAGGCTGAGAAAACAACAGAGGAAAAGGCTGATCCGGTCAATAAAGAGGTAACTCTCCGATTTGATTCATTTGACGGAGGTGGACCGGAATATAATGTGATCATTAAGGACGAAAGCATTGTATCTTATACCGCTATGAGGGAGTATGCCAAAGAAGATCATGATATGATGACTGGTGCCGGATATGATGAGGTGTTCACGTTCACGGGAATAAAACCAGGTGAAACAGATATGCTTATAGAGGCGCGTTCACCGATAGCTGATAATCTTGATATGAACTATAAGGTAGTCGTCAGTGAAGACCTGAGTGTAAAAATAGAAGAGGTTTCAGTAAATGAGGTAGTCGAATCGGTTGATGAAGAAGTCGCCCCTTACTGGGGAGTATTGCTTAGTTACAAAGAGGCCCAGGATGCAGGATATACAGAAGAAGAGTTAAATGAGAGAGGATATAAAACAGAACTCATTCAGCATGGATGGCCGAAAACAACAAATAATAATGAGGTCAGGTATCACTATTATGACATAAACAACGATGACTGTATTGATCTTATAATCACATATTATGGGCAGATTGTGGATATATATTCACATGATGGAGATGCCGTATACTCTTATGGTACACCATATAGAGGAATTGCCGAGCTTTATCCTGATGGCTCCCTTTCAGAGGTGGTCACCATGGGGGTTAAGGGATCTAGTACAAGGTGGTATAGATATGATGAAAAGTCAGGGAAATTCCTTAAGGCAGATGGAGAACTACATCCAAAAGAATCGCCAGTTATCATGCCAGAGGGCAGAAAGATATCCGATGTGGGAGGGTCCAGGCTGTCAGACTGATTGAATTTCCCAGAGATGTAGATGCCCTCTTAATCTGAATCATAATAAGAGTTTAAATCTGATGGTTCTCCCCGATATTATAGCCGCCTAAGCTATGAAATTGGTGGTAGGAACTCTTACGGCCAAGCAGGGGCGCATGGAGGTATTACCTTTGAAAAATCAATTTCTGACAAATTATACAGAAACAACTTTCCTGGACAAAATCAAGGAAAATCTGAGACACTGTAAGGCTTTTTCATTCTCGGTCAGCTTTATTAAGAAAGCTGGCTTGGTTTTGTTGTACAAAGATATTGAAGCTGCAGTGGAACGTGGCTGTCGGGGAAGAATTATTACTTCGACTTATCAGAATTTTACTGATATTGAGTCTCTTAAGAGCTTCTATTCTTTGATGGGGAGATTCCGGAATTTTCAATGCCATCTTGATTATGAAAGCTTTCACGATACCGGTTATGCAACACTTGGATATCATTCAAAAGGATATCTTTTTGAGTTTGATGACCATAGAGAATTGGTGATAGGATCTTCTAATATTACCAGGTATGCACTGATTAAAAATATAGAGTGGGATGTATCTGTAGCAGAGCGTTTCGAGCCAGGTGTATATGATGAGGCATTAAAAGAATTCAATGAGAAATGGGAAGCAACAGAGCTGCTGGATGCAGAACTTATAAATAAATATGCTACAAAGCTTAATTTTGCCATAGAGCGTTGGGATATGGATTATGATTTGACCGCATCTAAGATCAGGCCAAATTATATGCAGAAGAAAGCTTTGAAGGAACTGAACAGATATCGAGCAATGGGAGTGAATCGTGCCCTCACAATAGCTTCCGCAGGTAGTGGTAAGACATACCTTGCGGCCTTTGACGCGCTTAATTTTAATCCGAAGAGACTTTTGTATATCGTTCATGAGGGATCGATTCTTAAAAAATCTTTGGAGACATTTCAGGAAGTGTTTGGAAAGAATGTTTCATATGGTATTTACAGTGGCACTAGTAAAGAGTCCGATGCAGATTTTGTATTTGCAACAAATATCACCATGTGTAATACATTGGAACTGTTCTCTAAGACTGAATTTGACTACATTATAATCGATGAATGTCATCATGCCACTGCAGAAACATATAAGAAAATTATAGGGTATTTTGAACCGGAATTTTTGCTTGGACTCACTGCAACGCCTGAACGATTAGATAACCAGGATGTTTTCGAGTTATTTGATCATAACGTACCGTATGAACTAAGACTTCGAGATGCCATTGCCAATGATCTGGTTGTACCGTTTAAATATTATGGAATTCGTGACAAGCTTGTGGATTACGGACTTTCCGGAAATGATGAACGAAGAATGATCGCACAGATGGCAAGAGAGGATCATTGCGATTTTATAGCAGAACAGATAGAAAAGCACCATCCCCAAGGCAAGCTGAAATGTCTCGCTTTCTGTAGAAATGTTACACATGCTCGTATGATGTGTGAGGCTCTGGGCGAGAGGTATAAAACTGCCTATCTGACCGGAAAGAATGATATAGGCGAGCGTGTACGTGCCTACAATGATCTTCAGAATGATGCCAATGATCTGGAAATACTGTTTACGGTTGATATCTTGAATGAAGGTGTAGATATTCCCGGGGTGAATATGGTCCTGTTTTTAAGGCCTACTGAATCTACAACCATATTTATTCAGCAGTTAGGACGTGGACTTCGAAAGTACATGAATAAGGAATATGTGACTGTACTTGACTTTATTGGAAATAGTTATAAGAGAAGTGTTCAGATTGCTTTTGCATTAGGATCTTTATCAGAAAATTTTGTCATGGAAAAGCGGCTGATGGCATCCTTGGTAAAGGATGATTTCACTGCTCTTGGACTTGAAGATTATGGTGTAGAGATACATATTGATGACTTGAGTAAAGAGGAGATTCTTGAGTATATTGATAAAGAGAATTTTAATGCCATCAAATATCTCAAACAGGATTATTTTAACTTCAAGAAATATATTGGGGCAGAATTCTATCCTCGGCATGTGGATTATATCAACAATGATTGTGCGCCTGATCTGATACGGTTTATGAGTGTAAAAACACAGGGAAGAAAGAATTGCAGCTATTATAACTTCCTAAAGGGAATTGGTGAGGAGAACCTTCCCATTTTTTCTGATAGGCAGGTAGAGTTTATCAACTATTTATCCGGTTTTTTACCACTTGTTAGGACTCATGAATACCGGATTGTTAAGCTGTTACTTGGCGGAGAAAAAACTTATCAAGATGTAAAAACATATTTGGAAGAAGTGATTCCGGGCTCAACTCAGATGGAACTTGACCATGCATTAACTTATCTTCAGGTAGTTAAACGAGAAGGAGATGTATTACGTCTGGAAGTGTCGATGGATGATCAATTACTAGAATATGTGGAAGACCTTTTGGAATACGGCTTGATTCGATATGTAGTTGATGCCGGTGATGAAACCGGATTCAAACTCTGGCAGAATTATCGCATGGATCAGGTTCAGTTAAAGCTTCTAAAAAATCCATCAAATAATCAAGTTGGAACTTACTATTATGATGACTTTGTGGTTATTTTTGCTTCACTTAAGAAGGATTTAGATGAAGCGGATAAGCTGAATTATAAGGATAAGTTTCTGCAGCCGGATTTGTTCCAGTGGGAATCAATGACAAATCTTCCTCAGTCTCATCTGGAGAAATTAATAAAGAGTAGTTTTACGCATGTGTTTATTCGAAAGGTGTCTGCGGAAAATGGATTAGTATTGCCCTTTACTTATGTCGGAAAGGGTAAGCTTCAGAATCCTCGGAAGACAGAGGGCGGTAATGGAACCTATCTTTTTGATATCCATATGGAGAATGCTCTTCCGGAATATCTGCAATACGATTTTGGGTTAACAAAGGAATGATAGTGTGAAAAAACAGATTTTTATCACTATTTGTGCTGCCGGCAAAAGACGGCGGAATGGAGACCAACTATGAAAATAGTTCGAGTAGTGGCTGCTGTGATAGTGTCTGAGGGCAAAGTATTTGCAACACAGCGGGGTTATGGGGAATTTAAAGATGGCTGGGAATTTCCGGGAGGAAAGATCGAAACAGGTGAAACACCGGAGGCGGCATTAGCTCGTGAAATCAAGGAGGAACTTGATACTGAAATCAATGTGGAGGACTTCATAGAGACTATAGAGTATGATTATCCGACTTTTCATCTGTCCATGGATTGTTTTTTGTGCAGCATAAAGAAGGGTAAGCTGACATTAAAGGAGCATGAGGCGGCGAAGTGGCTTGATTTGCAAACAATAGACAGTGTAGAGTGGCTTCCAGCGGATGTGACTTTGATTGATAAAATCAAAAGCAGGCTTAACACAAGGTGAATACATAATTATTAGATAATAAAAGAAGATCCTGAAGAAATGGGTATAAAAATGGCAAGCCTGGTTCAGTTTCTGCGAAATAAACCTGAATTTGAACAGAAAGCTTTTATCGAGCAGATCAGGTTTAAGGGATTGGACAGCATAGTGTAAGCTCTGATAAAAACAGTTTGAAAATGTTAAAAATGCTGGCTAATTAAGCTAGCGTTTTTAAGGGACACCTCATCGTGTAATGTATAGTCAGAAGCAAAGATACAATCAGGAAAGAACCTGATAGGAAATGGCATACAGGATGCGGGGAGGTGTTTTGTGTCTAAAATGAATTTTGGGACTATGAGAAGAAGATTTGTTTTCTGGATTCAACGGAGGAAGAGAATCCTTGAAAAAAGTGCGGGCAATGCTGCCTCACATGTCGATTCTTTGATGAGTGTTATTGATTTACACTTAAAACTGACCCGGGGTCAATTTTACTTGACAATCAACAGCGGAAACGGCAGAAAGGCAAGGAGGTAATAGCGATGGCTGTAAAACCATAGGTGCCTGTCACTGTGAACAAAAGTTCACAGGCACCTATTTAGATAAAGGTTTACACTTTAGTCACAAGGTGAAGAGAAGGTCTTAGAAGAGAAGGTTGCTGTTGATGAGAACATAGTATGGAGAGACTTCTATATTGGCTCAGGAAATGTATTCATAGGAACAACAAATTCTGTAAACACTTCTGTGTCACTTGCGAGTTTTATGAAATCTTCAAGAGAGATGGAAGCCTGGATTGAAAGAGAGGTAGCGTTATGTTTTTTGGAAAGAAAGATAAGGATGTCAGATTAACAGATAAGCAGTACAAGGATCTTACAAGCAACATGAGCAAAAAGGAGCGAAGAGAATTTGAACGTCGCCAGGAAGAGCTAAGAAGGGAAAGAGAAGAAGATAGGCTGCTCGGATGGCTGGAATTTGAAGATGAATTGGATAATATGTGATGATTGGCTCTGGATGAGACCAATTGTAAAAGCATTTGAGATTGTAAATTGAACAATAAGGAGCAGTTCTGTGAATTAGTAAAAGTCATGGGCTGTCTGCTTTTGCTTTGCATAGTAGATAATTTGTACATTTATTGAGATGATTAAGCGATATGGTTATTAAAAACCAAAATTTGGTTATTGACAACCAAAGAATCTGGAGATATATTTTATTCACCAGATAACAATATGGTTATAAATAACCAAAGGAGAAAGCCCATGTTAGATAGAAACGAAATTAGAAAGATTGATGATAAGGTTGTAAGTGAGATTAGCTGGAAGATAGCAAATTTTATAAGAGGGATGGCACCAGTAGATTCAAAGCTGAATTTTGTTCTTGTGTACCTTGCATACATTGCAGTGACAAACGAGATTGATAATATTGATGATCTGCTTTTTTTTATTGAGGATAAGATTTCAGAACAGAGAGTAATGTTTGCAAAGGAAATTGCTAGAGAAAATATAGAGGTAGCAATTCAGCTCTCAAAAGTTTTTTCAGAAAAAGATCTGCTTGCATATTTGTTTGAATTTCCAAGAGAAGGGGCTGGAAGATTTGGCGGAGAATATGGAACTCCAGAATCTCTTTCAAGGCTTGCGCTTAGGATTTTGGATATTAAAGATAATGAGAAAGTTGCAGATTTTGGAAGTGGTGCCGGTGATTTTATTACACTTGCTACAGAAGGACGTGAAAGCAATCTATTCTATGGAATAGAGCTTAATACTTATTCTCATGAGATATCAAAGATAAGAGCAGAACTTTTCGCTGATAATACAGAGCTTGAACTTGGCGATATGTTTGCGGTTTCAATGGATAGAAAATTTGATAAGATTTTTTCCAATTATCCATTTGGAATGAGGCTTATTCATCTGCAGACTGGTTCGGATTACATTGATGATCTTCATAAGAGGATGCCTGAAATTAAGAGAGCAACATCATCTGATTGGATTTTCAATTCTCTCATTTTTGATCATCTTACTGATTCCGGTAAAGCAGTTGCTATTATGACTAATGGAAGTACATGGAATAGCATTGATCAGAAAATCCGTGAATATTTTATCAGAAATGGATATGTTGAATCAGTTATTTCTCTTCCTGCAAAGCTATTTGAGTTTACAAATATTCCTACAACTATGCTTGTTCTTAGCAGAGGCAATAAGGAAGTAAGGCTTGTTGATGCTACATCTTTATGTGAGCAGGGAAGAAGACAGAATATCATCACTGACGAAAATATTGAGCACATCATCAGTCTCTTAAAAAATGATGGGGAAGAGACAATTACTGTAAATTTGAAGACCCTACAGGATAATGAATTTGTGCTTAACCCATCAAGATATCTTGAAAAGACAGTTGAGATTGAAGATGGTGTAGAACTTGGTAGCTTGATGAAGCGTATCACCAGAGGTGCGCCTCTTAAGGCAAGTGAGCTTGATGAAATGGTTTCAGAAGAACCAACAGATACTCAGTATCTTATGCTCGCCAATATTCAGAATGGAATGATTTCTGAGGACTTACCATACCTTAAAGAGATGGATTCAAAGCTTGATAAATATTGCATTGGAAATAGAAATCTTCTGCTTTCAAAGAATGGTGCACCATTCAAGGTTGCAGTTGCTGAGGTTGAGGAAGGAAGAAAGATTTTAGGAAATGGTAATCTTTTTATCATCGAGCTGGATGAAGAAAAGGTTAATCCATATTTTATCAAGGCATTTTTCGATAGCGAAGTTGGAGCTGCTGTTCTTAAGTCAATTGTTGTAGGTGCAACAATTCCGAATATCTCAGCTGAGTCACTTAAGAAGCTGATTGTTCCATTGCCATCAATGGAAAAGCAAAATGAAATTGCAAATCTGTACCAGGCAAAGCAGGACGAAATAAAAGTGTTGCAGCTTAAGATTCAGAAAGCACAGAATGATTTGCGAGGTATCTTCGGGGAGGTGAAGTGATATGTTGTCTATTGAGGAATTATCAGAGCTTGAAGACGCTATCATGGAAGTTTTGCCCGACAAGATAACACAGATTTTATCGAGAGCCAATAGAAGTGGTCAGCTTGAAGAATTATTGAAGCTCTTGGGACTATCAGATCTTCATGGCGGAGAAAATCAATTTGAAACATATAAGGATGGCAAAATTGTTGTAGTTGGTGGCACTGAAGTCAAGGAAGAAGTTCTGGCATCTATTGGTAAACAGCTTGGTATAGATAAAAAGCGTTTTGAGTTCTGCTTGGATTATGAAGATGCTCAAAAATATGATTTCAGAAAAATGCAGTATGCTCCGCAGTATCGTGTTGTTCTATTTGGTCCTACACCACATAGTGGACATGGTAAAGGAGACAGCGGAAGTATTATTGCAGAGATTGAAAAGTCAGAAGCTTATCCAAGAGTTGAAAGATTAGTGAGTGGACAGGATCTTAAAATTACAAAAACCAACTTCAGAGATATGCTTCAAAAGCTGATTGACGAAGACTATATATGATATACGGATAGCAGTTGTTATTTGAAAAAGAAAAATTGATAATCTTTGAGGATAGTCCATCATATTGCACAATAGATAGACTATCATATTATTGATGAAATTGTCTTGTGCCTTTGGAGGTGTCGATATGACAACAATTCATAATGAAAATTCCAGAGTGAAGATTCCAGCGTTAGTACATTTTACACGACTTGGTTATACATATAGGTCGTTAAAAGATGCTGAGGGACAATATGATGAGGATACTAATATTTTTATTGGTTCTTTTCGTGATGGAATCAATAAACTGAATGGAACAAAACTAACAGATCAGGACGCAAAAGATATCATTGCTGATCTAAAGAATACATTAAATCAGGATGATTTAGGTCAGGGATTCTATAACTACCTGAAAAAGGGTTATAAGGGTCTTAAGTTGATCGATTTTAATACAATTGCTGGTGATAACAATATTTGTGAAGTTGTCACTGAGTTCACATGCAAAAATGGAAGTGAAGAATTTAGACCTGACATTACAGTTTTGATTAATGGAATGCCACTGGTATTCATAGAGGTAAAAAAGCCTAACAATAAAAATGGAATCCAGGCTGAGTATGAGCGCATAAATAAAAGGTTTGCAAATAAAAAGTTCAGACGTTTTGCAAATATAACCCAATTTATGATTTTCTCAAATAATAGTGAATATGATGACATGGAGGCTGTTCCACTAGAAGGTGCATTTTATTCTACAACTGATTATGTGCGATTATTCTTTAGTCATTTTAGAGAAGAAGATGAGACCATATTTGGAAAGATATCCTCAATAGATGAAGAAGTAGAAAATGAAATTTTGAAAGATAATAATTTGGTTTCTATCAAAGGTAGTGGGGAATATGCTGTTAATATCTCTCCGACATCTCCTACGAATAGAATAATCACTTCTATGCTTTCTCATGAAAGATTGATGTTTATCTTGAAGTATTCATTATGCTTTGTGGATAAGGCTGATCCAGATACCGGAATTAGAAGACTTGAAAAACATATCATGAGATATCCTCAGTTGTTTGCTACAAAAGCAATTGAAAACAAGCTGAACCATGGTGTGAAGCATGGCGTTATTTGGCATACACAGGGGAGTGGTAAAACCGAACTTGCATATTACAATACACACTATCTTTCTGATTATTATCAGAAGCAAGGTATAATAGCAAAGTTTTACTTTATCGTAGATAGATTGGATTTGTTAAGGCAGGCTGCAGACGAATTTAGATCAAGAGGTCTCGTGGTTGATGAGGTTAAGAATAAGGCTGAACTTGAAAAAATGTTTGAAAAGCCAGGTGATAAGAATAATACTGGTGAGCTATCTATAACTGTAGTTAACATTCAAAAACTTTCAGCTAATGCAATAGCAAAGCCTTTGGATTATGACCTCAGTATACAGAGAATATACTTTTTAGATGAAGCGCATAGGAGCTATAATCCAAAAGGTTCCTTTTTGGCAAATTTGATGGCATCTGATAGAGATGCAGTCATGATTGCGCTTACGGGTACACCGCTTATAAGTAAAGAATATAAGACAAAAGACGTGTTTGGAGATTACATACATAAGTATTATTATAATCGTTCCATAGCGGATAGATACACATTGCGTCTTATTAGAGAAGGTATCAAAACTGAATATAGAATGACGCTAGTTTCTACCTTGGAAGAGATTAAAGCAGTAAAGGGATCTTTGCCAAGGAAGGAATTATATGCGCATCCAAGATATGTTCAACCTCTTGTAAAATATATTACTCAGGACTTCACGAAAAGTAGAAAAATGCTAAATGATGATAGCATTGGTGGAATGATAGTATGTGATTCATCAGAACAAGCTAGAGCAGTGTTTGAAGAAATTAAATCCAAAAACTATAAAGCTGTGCTGGCTGATGCACAGGATAAGACATTGAATTTTGTTTTATCTACACCAACTATTGATTATACATGTGCTCTGATATTGCACGATGAGGATGACAAAGAAACAAGAGCTAAAGAGCAGAATGAATTTAAGCAAGGAGAGATAGATTTTCTTGTGGTGTATAATATGCTTTTGACTGGATTTGATGCAAAAAGATTGAAGAAATTATATCTCTGTAGAAAAATAACAGATCATAATTTACTTCAGGCTCTAACAAGAGTAAACCGTCCATATAAGAGCTTTAGATATGGATATGTTGTAGATTTTGCAGATATTAGAGAAGAATTTGATAAAACCAATAAAGCGTATTTTGATGAACTTCAGCTAGAGCTAGGAGATGCATTCAAGGAATATGACAATATCTTCAAAAGACAAGATGAAATCCAAAAGGATTTGGATTATATAGCTGAGAAGTTATTTTTATATGATACAGAAAATGCAGAATTATTCTCTCAGCAGATTTCTGAACTTAGCAAGGGTGAATTGATTGAAGTACGTAAGGCATTGGAGCTTTATAAAGAGTTGGCAAATTTATCAAAGTTATTTGGATATGATGAGCTGGCAGAGAAATTTACACTTGATAATGTCAATTCTCTTTACAATGAGGTCGCAAATAGAATTAGTATCGTAAATCAGAAAGAGGCACTTGCTAATGCTGAGGATATGAGTGCAATTTTGAACATGGCACTTGATGGAATTGATTTCAAATTCCAGAAGGTATCTGAAAGCGAAATGATAATTGCAGACAAATTTAGAGAGACACTTGAAAGAACTCGTAAAGAAATGCAAAGGAACAATGACCCTAAAGATCCAGAATATGTATCTTTGCTGGAAGAATTACAGAGGTTGTTTGCAAAGAAAAATATGGAAGAGCTCACTGCAGAAGAAATGACTAAACATATGGAAGAGCTTAACAGAATAGAGGAAGCAGCCAGAAAGAAAAATGCTGCTGATGCAATGTTAGCCAGAAAATATTATGGTGATTTGAAGTATATGAGAACTCACAAAAGATTGCGTGAAGGAAACAGCCCTATATCGTCAGATTTGTTGCTTAATAAGGTGTTACTTTCACTGAAAGAATCTGTTGACAAGAAGGTTTATGAGAATGAAAAGATTCTCGATAATGAGCCATATTTTGAAAAAAATATGTACCCAATTATCATAAGGGTGTTTCATGACAATGATATTCAGATAGATGCCCAGAATGTAAAAAAAGTAGGAAGTTGTATTTCTGAAGAATACTTCCATGAAAGGACTTGGAATTAAAAATGCAGATTACAGAAGTAAAACAAAAAACGTATTCCATGATTGATGACTTGAAGTCAGCATGCAATCAGGCTGGAGCTGGAAACAGTCCTGGTGAATACAAAATCATAACACAGTCATTTCTTTATAAATTTCTGAATGACAAGTTTATTTATGAACTTGGAAAAAAAGTTTCGGAGTTTAAAGGGAAAAGTACTGCAGAGATAGAAGCAGCATTAAAAGCAAAGAGCCATGCAGATTATGAATTGATGTTACTTAGCTTGGATGCTGGTACAGCAGTTTTGGGAAAACAGCAGCTCATTTCATCTGTGTATGCTCATAAAGGAGAAGTTGATTTTCATAAGATTTTTGATAAAGCACTTGAAGATATATCCAACATGAATATGGATATTTTTGCTGTGCATACTGGTGGAAAATCACAGATTAAACTTTTCACTCCTGTTTCAAGAGAGATAACAGACGATGAGAAAAAAGACCCTCTTTGTAGTGCGATTATTCAAAAGCTTGCTACAAGTAGCTTTGCAGAGGTTTTTGAGCAGAAGTATGATTTCTTTGCTGATATTTTTGAGTATTTGATTAAGGATTATAACAAGGATTCAGGTAGATATGCTGAGTACTATACTCCACATGTAATTGCGGGAATTATAGCTAGAATAATGGCACCAAATGGAGCAACAAATGTTACCGTTTATGATCCTTCTGCAGGAACAGGTACACTTGTGTTGGCACTTGCGCATCAGATTGGCGAAGATCATTGCACAATCTATACTCAGGATATTACGCAAAAGTCTAATGAGTTTATGCGACTAAATCTAATCTTAAATAACTTGGTTCATTCATTACCTAATGTTATTCAGGATGATACATTGCTTAATCCTAGACATTTAAATAAGACAAAAACAGATATCGAGCATTTTGACTACATTGTTTCTAATCCTCCATTCAATGTTGATTTCAGTGAGACAAGAGATACTTTGGCTGGTGAAGCATATAATAAGAGGTTTTGGGCAGGTGTACCAAACATTCCTAACAAGGATAAAGCCAAGATGGCAATATATCTGATGTTCTTACAGCATATTATTTGCTCGATGAAGGATGATGGCAAAGCAGCAATAGTTGTACCTACGGGATTTTTGACAGCGGGCAGTGGTATTCAGAAGAAAATTCGAGAGAAGATCATAAGTGAAAGAATGCTAAAGGGCGTTATATCAATGCCTTCAAATATCTTTGCAACCACAGGTACTAACGTATCTATTATCTTTTTGGATAAAGCAAATAAAGATGGCGATGTTGTATTGATGGACGCTTCAAATCTAGGCACGAAAGAAAAGGTTGATGGTAAGAACCAAAAGACCGTTCTTAGTGATGAAGAAATAAGCAAGATAATTAATACATTCAACGATAAAAGGCAGGTTGATGGTTTTAGTGTTGTTGTAAGTTATAAGGATATAGAAAAGAAAAAGCTTTCTTTCTCAGCAGGGCAGTATTTTGAGGTGAAAATTGAGTATGTGGAGTTAACACCTCAGGAATTTACTGATAAGATGAACAATTACATGACAGAGTTACAGGGATTATTTGATGAAGGTGATAAACTCCAGAAGGAAATAATGGATCAGTTGAAAAAGGTAAATTTAAATGAAAACAGTTAAGCTTGGAGAAATAGCAGATCTTACAGTCGGATTTGTTGGTTCTATGACGGAGCAATATACAGAATCTGGGGTCCCATTTTTGAGATCTCTAAATATAAAGCCGTTTGAGATTAGTAGTGATGATATAAGATATATTTCTGAAGATTTTAATATAAAAATAAGTAAATCGATGCTACATGAAGGAGATGTGGTAATAGTAAGGACAGGGCTTCCGGGAACATGCGCAGTTGTACCTAAAGAGTACGATGGATGTAATTGTTCTGATGTGGTAATAGTGCATCCTGATAATGAGTCGGTGGATTCAACTTACTTAGCAGGTTTTATTAACTTTTGGGGACAAAAGCAAGTTAATAACAATAAGGTTGGAGCTATTCAAAAGCATTTTAATGTTCATACAGCAGAGGAAATGCTTATAACACTTCCTGAGATTGAGGTACAGAGAAAGATTGCAAGACTTTTAAGTGGTATCAACGGGAAGATAAAAAACAATCAAAAGATAAACGATAATTTAACAGCTTAGTCAATGATTGAGACTTGTCCATTCATTAGCATAGGAAGTAACCAGTCGCGTAGCTGTGCCAATCTTCTATTTTCATCCCAAATAGCTCTTTTTTGCGCGAAAATAGGATTAACAATAGCATTAAACTTTTGTAAAACCTCTGTTGGAGGTATGCATAAGTTTAGATCTCTGAAATCTGTTTTATTAAACTTTTTCTGTATACTGCCAGATGAGATAGCTTGTAATTGAAATTGACCTATTTCAGAACGAAAATGCAAATACAAAAAACCATTTAAAACAGAATGATTAACAACTATTCCATTTGGACCAAGCGCCATTGGAACACCTAAATATGGGCATCTATATGTTGCTCCAGTATTACCCACATTACATATAATTACTTCACCACCATATAATTGACATTTTTTTAGATAATCATAACCGTGTTTGTCGACATATATGTAATCACCTTGAGGATCAAAATTATTATTAAAGTCCACAACTCTTATGAGCATTGCATAGCGTTCACCTTGATTATACTGAACGTTATCCGCTAAACCTTTAAAACTTCCATTGGCTGTGTAATCGGAAACATATATACTCGTATTCCCAATAGAATTTGTTTCCCAGTTGGATGGTACGTTACGTTGCAATTTTTCGTCATAAACCATACTACCGCCGCTAGTATTATAAGGAAGATTCTCACTATTAGGGAAATCGTATTGAATAAACCAATAATTATATAGTGTTTGAAGTTGCTGATGTAAATTATCGTTTATAGGGATTATTGGAAAATAGAGATCATCTTTATTATTGTTCTCCATAGAAAAAGAGAGGAGAACACTTATGAATAAAGAGTTTACAAATGAGATAGTCCTTAAAATGATGCCGTTCCTAGATAATGGACAATTAAAGAAGTTACAGGAAGTAGTTGAAAATGTAGTTGATGGTTACTCCATTTTAAAGTCGGAGACAATAGATACAGAGGTGCTAGATTACTTGGAGTTGTTTATTTCAGCTAAGCGTGTTGAAGGGTGTTCTGAAAAAACTATTACGTACTATGAAAAAACAATTTCATCGATGCTGATTAAAGTGGACAAAGGTGCTAACAGGATAACTACTGAGGATTTGCGAGAGTATTTGTCAAATTACCAGAAAGAGAATGGATCGAGCAAGGTTACAATTGACAATATACGTCGTATTCTATCTAGTTTTTTTTCATGGCTAGAGGATGAAAGCTACATTCTTAAGAGTCCGGTAAGAAGGATTCATAAGATAAAAACAACACTTAGCATAAAGGAAGCGTATTCAGAAGAGGCTCTTGAGATATTGAGAGATGAATGCAAAGAGCCAAGAGATATTGCATTAGTAGATTTTCTTGCTTCAACAGGGATGCGTGTTGGTGAATTAGTGAAGCTCAACCGGGAAGACATCGATTTTGTTGAAAGAGAATGCAAGGTTCTGGGAAAGGGAGATAAAGAGAGAGTAGTATATTTTGACGCAAGGGCAAAAATTCATTTAAAAAACTACTTGGATAGTAGATGTGACGGAAATAGTGCATTGTTTGTATCTTTGAAAGCGCCATATAACAGGTTACAAATTGGAGGTATAGAATCTCGATTGAGAGATATTGGAAGAAAATGTGAGATTGAAAAGGTGCATCCGCATCGATTTAGAAGAACTCTTGCTACAGTGGCGATAGACAAGGGAATGCCTATAGAACAGCTACAGTGCTTATTGGGGCATAGGCGTATAGACACTACATTGCAGTATGCAATGGTAAAGCAAAGTAATGTGAAAGCTTCACATAGAAAGTATATAGGATGATGAATATGCAAAAATATAAAATGGGAGAGCTGCTTACCGTAAAACATGGATGGGCTTTTAAAGGAGAATACTTTTGTGACGAGGGAGAGCAGAGTATACTCACGCCAGGAAACTTTTATGAGAAAGGCGGATTTAAATACAATGATGGAAAGGAGCGTTTTTATTCTGGCGAATATCCATCTGAGTATTTATGCAAAAAAGGCGATTTGGTTGTAGCTATGACAGAACAAGTTGCAGGTCTTCTTGGAAGTACTGCGATTGTTCCAAAAGATGATAGATATCTCCACAATCAGAGAATTGGTCTTATTACATGTGATGAAGGCAAAATTACAAAGATGTTCGCATATTACCTTTTTATGACAAAGTCTGTGCGGAATCAATTAGAACTTACCTCATCAGGAACTAAAGTTAAACATACTTCCCCAGAAAGAATATACGATGTAGAGGTTGAAATACCTGGGCTGGATGATCAAAAAAAGATCGCTGACTTGTTATGGACCATTGATGAAAGAATAAGGGTTAATAATGAGATAAACGATAATTTATACAAGTCAGCAGAAACAAAATATAATTATTGGTTTAATCAATTAAATGACGGTCTTCCTGCTGGTTGGATAAGAAAAAGTGTTCATGAGCTCTTGACAATAACAACAGGAAAAGAAGATGCAAATTTTTCGACAGAAAATGGAATATATCCTTTCTTTACATGTTCTTCTGATGCGTTGTGTTGTGATACGCCAGCTTTTGAAGATCATGCTGTTCTAATTGCTGGAAATGGCGACTTTAATGTCAAACACTATACAGGTGAATTTAATGCTTATCAGCGAACTTATGTATTAATTCCAAATGCCCCTATATATTATGGAGCAATTTATTTTGCAGCATCTCAAAGCATACAAAAATTCAAAGCTAGTTCAAATGGATCTATTGTAAAGTTCATTACTAAAGGAGATGTAGAGAATATTTCCATAGTAATTCCAAATAAAAAGGGCTACCTTGAAGAGCTTAACCAATATTTATTCGCTATAGAGGCTAACAATCAAGAAAATAATACGCTCACCTCGTTAAGGGACTGGTTGTTACCATTATTGATGAATGGTCAGGCATCAATAGCGGATTAAGCCGCTAAATTATCGTTTATGTGTGTAACAATAAATTTCCGATAGGTGAACTTGATTATGAATAACTGGGAGTTAGCAAGATATTTCATAGATGCAAAAAAGTGCGTTGATACTATGCTTTACCTAGCAGAAAATGCTGAAGCAGTTTCCATGATAGATATCCGTGAAAAGGTTAATGAGACAAGAAGAAAATTTTATATAAATATCTGTGTGGTATTAGATAAGTCCTTTCCAAAAGACAAAAAGGCAATATGCCAAGATGAAATCATCGATAGAATCTATTACGAGAGAGATAAAAACTCCGCTCATAAAGATGAAAAATATCATGCTAAGCAATATGAGACTTTAGAAGAAATAGCAGAAGACATGAAGAAGCAGCTATTAGCGGTGAAATCATTATGCAAGGATTTTTTACCAGAACAATTGACTGTGGATTTTGTGGCTTTCGATAGTGGGCTATATCGCCTTGCAAAAGGAATAACTAAAGAAAAAGAAGATGAGATTTTTAGTAGGAAGTTTCCGCTCAGAAATAGTTTAAATATATATCCAGAAGAGGGAACAGTAAAAAAGGTATTTTCAGACACAGAGGATCTAAGAGATATACCGGAAGAAAGAAGATCTGATTATGCAACATTAATTAGAATGGGGATATGTATGGAAGAATCCATACAGCGGTTGCAGGATGATTGCATAAAAACCAATGTATTATTTGACAATACAAATATTTGGGTAACTACAGATTTGGAAAAGTGGAAAGAACTTAGAAAAGCAGGACTCATGGACGAATTTGATATTCCAGTAATGCCAAAAAGTGAAGAAGAATTACAGCAGTTTATGAAGATACTGGATGAGATATTTCCTGCTTGAGTAAATGTTAGGAGTGGAGAATGCAAATACCATTTAGAGGAAGTGGCATAGTTTATTATTCAAATAAAGAATATAAATGCTCATTATATTACACCGAAGAAGGTGGTGAAATAGTTTTACAAATTAAACATCATTCAGAGCATGGAATTGGTGATTTCTTAGAAGTTCCACTGGAAATTGAGAAACTAAGTGGTAAGTTGGATTCTGGTTATGAATTTACCCTATTGGAACTTAACAGGGGAGGCATGAATGACAATATCTCTACCGGAGTGACAGTTTATACATATTATGCAGAGTACTTGTTGAGCGGTATTAACAATACGTCAACAGAAGGACAGTCTTTTTCTAAGGTGGATTTTGTTCTTGCGGATATTGTGGAATGGGGTGAAGAATCCATTTATAGTATTGGCGAGAATTACGAATTAAAGGCAAAACAGGAGCCGGTTTCAAAAATAATATATGAAGGGGAAGATTATTCGATCTATTATAAAGTGGTCGGCTCATTTTTACCTTGCGTTGATTATGAACTCCTAAAAGAGGAGATATGCTTAAAACAGCACGGAATAATTGAGATTATATTTTCAAGAGAAAAAAGCTTCAAAGAGTTTGTGGAAGTGTTTGATAAGTTGAAAAGGCTATTTGAGATAGCTTTGCTAAGGACGGTCAGAGTCGAAAAGATATATGCTTTTTCAAATAATATTAGGGACGATTATGGCGATAAATCATTCGAACGACAAATAGATATTTATGGCAAAAGCATTAAAGCAATTGAAGAGGAAAACATTGAGCAGGCAAGACGTTTTAACTGGATAACGCTATCTGATTTAATAGAGAACAATTCCGTTGCTACTTATTTGAATAAACATGAAAAATTAGAACCAGTAATTGATTTATACATAGAATTGTTCTATTTAAAAGGAAAACAGGTACAAGAACATTTCTTAACGTAGTACAAGCATTAGAGACGTATCATTCAAGATTTGTTACAAATGATATGAAAGTATTTAAGCAAAGGATAACAGCATTAAAACAAGGGTTATCTTCTACAAATGCAGAGTATGTAGAAAAAACTTTGATGGCGAACAGTAACAAATTCGTTACACTTGAGAGTCGTTTGGCAGATTTGTTATACGCTGAAGGGAATATTTATTTTGATACAGGAGATATAAAACAGGATGATTTCCCAGCAGTTATTGCACGCACAAGGAATTATTATATCCATTACGATGAGAATATAAAAAACAAATATAAGATTCTTACAATCGATGAGCTCAATATATACAAGAACGTACTTTTTCAGATTTTGGAATATTATATTTTATATGAATTGGGATTTTCAGTAGAGAATAGAAGCAAGAAAATTCGCGACAGATGGGGAAGTGTATCTAATGATTTGCAGATACTAAAAGCTTCGAGAAATAAGTATACACAGTGAGAGGTATAAATAATGTATGGTAAATCTATCGAATTATTCCTTGTAAATGGTCATGCGGATAGTTTAATAACTGCAGAATTATCAAATTGGAATGGTAAGGCAATTAAGATTCCGAGAACAGAGGTATCTGCTTGTGACAGGGAAGATATAAAGGGAGTAGGGATCTACTTCCTTTTCTGCAAAGAGGAGGATGGCGAAGATTCTGTTTATATAGGAGAGGCGGAAAATGTTCTTGATAGGTTGAAGCAACATTTAAGAGATTTTCAATCAGATAAAGAGGATTATTACTGGAATACTGCGGTAGCATTTGTAGGTAGTGCTCTTAACAAGGCTCTAATACGTTACCTTGAGGATCGTTTGGTAAAAATTGCTCGTGAATGTGGGCGCTATAAAGTTCTTACTAAGAATACATATAGTAAAACTGTGTTGAAGGAATCCCAGATTGCTTCAATGGAAGAATTTACTGATAATATAAAGATTCTTATAGCTACACTCGGATATAATGTACTTTCGGCAATTCCACAGGCCGCAGATGATACGAAGTATCTTTTTTGCAAGGGCTCTGGTGCAGAAGCAAAAGGTTTTATAAGTGCTGGAGGATTAACTGTGCTGAAAGGATCTAGGGTTTCAGAGGGAACAGTACCATCTTTTGAGACAAGAGGAAAATCGTATTTTAGGTTAAGACAGCAATTGGAAAATGATGGAACAATAGTAAATCGTGTCTTTCAACGTGACTATGAGTTTAATGCTCCATCAGCTGCATCAGCAGTAGTTATGGGCCATACGTCTAATGGAAAAGTGGATTGGAAAGATGAAAACGGAACAAAACTAAAAGATTTGTAATTAGTATGAAAGGCGGGGTTCTATGTTTACAAGGATGGATAACACGGGTGTTGAGGATGTGTGTTATGAAGATGCCCATGTAGAGAAGGTTATAGCAGTAATAAGAAATAACATAGACGAGTATTTCGAGAGATTTATTGAAACGGGAGCAGGAAGTAAAGTTTCAATGGCGGATTTTGAAATGCTTCAGAAGAAATTTGGGGTTGATCCTGCAAAGGCAAAAAATAAGAAGGCTATTTCTGGAAATTATATTTCAATTATCAAAGAAGCAATAGATGATTTTGAGAAAGATAGAGAAGACTACGAGAAAATATTTGATCAAGAGTTATTAGAAGATTATGACGAAGATGCAGATGTGTTCAAGTCTAAGGTTTTACGTAATGAATGTCCTATCATAAGAAAAACGCTAAATAATAAAAAAGCAAAAGAATTAGAAAAATATAGAGGTTCATTTAATCGCGCCGATGCAGATGGATTGCTGCAGGTAGTTACCAATTTATGTATGTTTGGGAACGATTATGCAGATAATTATAATCCAGATTCATATGAAGAAGTAGAAACTTATAGCGATCTTGGTATGGAATTGTTGGATACAGACGAATATACGTATTATGGCGTTATTGGTGGTGGAATAAAAACGCATATGCTGTTTAAGGTGCATCCTGGATTATTCCCAAATAGAAGTAGAAATGCTTTATGGGCTTTATGGTATTTATCTGGAAAAGAAAGCTTCGGATGTAAGACTGATTCAGAGTTTCTTATGATAGATGTCTCTAAGAGCATTACCCAGCAGAATTATTTCTATCCATATCAATTATTTGCGTACTATGCATTTGATATTTATAAGTATTTGCGTGATAAGGCAAATGAGATGGGGGCATATATAGATCCGGAATATAGATATGTAATTGTTGATGCATTCTTGGATTATGTAGCCAATGAACATGATGATGAGATTTCATTCTTAAAAGCACAAATAAGAGATGGAGGTATGGGTTTTGCTTAATCTTGAAAAAGATTTTAAAGAGAAATTTCCACAATTCGATTTCACTCTTAGAGAGCTTCAGAAGAATGTTATTACAAATGTCGTAGAACAAGATAATACTCTTTGCATAATGCCAACAGGAGGAGGAAAGTCTGTGGCATATTGGATGTCTGCTATAGAAATGGGAGGTATGGCGATTGTTGTATCACCATTGACCGCTTTAATAGAGGAACAGGCTCAGAAAATCAAAGAGCATGGATATGATGTTCTTGTCATTCATGGTGGAATCGATGCTATGAAACAGATGAGGACTTTATCTGATCTTGCCAAGGGAAATATTACACCAGATTTTATTTTTGCTAGTCCGGAGAAGATTGCTACTGATGGCTATTTTGAATACTGTTTAAAGCAGCGAAAAGACGATATTAAGCTGCTTGTCATTGATGAGGTCCACTGTGTAAGCCAGTGGGGAATGAGCTTCAGACCATTTTATAAAAGAATTCCGGATTTTATGGACAGATTATTTGGTTCAGATAGCTGGTGCAGAATACTTGCTTTGACAGCAACACTTAATCCTATGGAATTAAATGATATTTGTGATGCCTTCAAAATTGCGAGAAAGAATATTCTTAAAGAAACTATTCTCATGAGAAATGAGATTCAGTTGCATGTTAAGAAATTTATTAAAGAAGATGAGAAGGAAGAGAAATTCTGGGAAATACTAAAGATGCATAAAGGGGAAAAGACTCTTGTGTATCTGTACCGGAAATATGGTGAGAGAAGTGTAGAAGGACTTTGCGAAAAGGCTGTTGAGAGAGGATTTAACGCAGAAGAATTTCACGGCGATATGGGAGCAAAGGAGCGCATGGAAATCATTGAGAAATTTAAAAACAATGAAATTGATGTGCTTTTTGCTACTAATGCATTTGGGATGGGTATAGACATTAAGGATATAAGAGTCGTTATTCATTTCATGATTCCTGAATCTGCAGAACAGTACTACCAAGAGGTTGGTAGAGCAGCACGAGATGGAAACGGTGCTAATGCATATCTTCTTTATTCAAATAAAAATATTGATGTTAAGAGGACTTATTACATAGATGGATCATTTCCTACAGAGGAAAAGCTAAGGAAGACATATGAGAATATTGGCAAGAGGGCAGGTCTAAGAGTTCTGCCGTATTTCGATAACGAAGATATTCAAGAATGCTTACCTTATTACATGAAGGCAGGTTTGATAAGCGTCGTATGTAAAGGCTTTTCGGGCTTGAGCGAGATATATGATGTTCAGGATCCTAAAATAGAACAATGGTATAAGTCGACTGCCGCAAAGGGATATGTAAAGACGCTAAAGAAAAATGATTTAGAAGCTCAGTACTTGTCTGAAAAAATATATGAAGGTGTTCTAAATGAAACAATCAAGCTACGTAAACCTTTAGAACGTTGGCTTGTGGTTGAAGTTGATGATACAGATATTTCTGAAGAGCGAATGAATATCATGCTTTCAGATATAGATGAGAAGAGAAAGTATAAGCATGGCTTGTTGGACTATTTTGTATATCTTTTAGAAGATAATGAGAATTCACAACAACTACATCAGGAAATTGCTCGATACTTGGGAATGGATAAGTACCAACTAAATCGTATTTATAGGACAGTTGACGGAAATCATGTAAGAAGTAAATCAGAAGTTATTATTTGCGATTTACTAGCTAAGTCTGGAATAGAGTACAAATACGAAGAACTGCTTGAGTATGAACCGGGTAAGTACATCAATCCTGATTTTACTGTTTATATGCCAGATAATGCTAAGGCATTTTGGGAGCATGTAGGAATGTTGGGAAATGAGAAATATGATTCTGATTGGCTTAATAAGATAGACATTTATGAGAAATATTTTCCTGGACAGCTTTATCGAACCTATGAAAGTGGTGCGATTTCACAAGATGCGGAGAATGTAATAAGAGAATTACAGAGTCTGAAAACGGATTGATAAGAGATAAGAGTAAATAATAGCAATAATAGTATTGATCATGTGTACATATTATGGGACACGTGAGCGAGTAGAATATAAATCAAGGTAGAGGCCTGAACTGGAGGTTTTTAATGAACAAGATCAAGATTAAGAGCAATCCATATACAAGAGAAATAGCTTATCTAAGCTTTGATGAGGCTACTAATCAGTGGGTTGATGTAAAGCAGATTGATGAAAAGAGCAGGCTGCGTGAGACTGATTCTGAGCGATCATTTTTGCCGTTCAAGATTAAGGAAATTATTAATATCATCATAAAAGAATATTACGTTAAAGGTAGAGAAAAGGTTGAGCTACACTTTGAAGGAACTCAGGATGAGTTCGCTGAGGTTGCTACTGTATGCGAGCATCCAAATGTAAAAGATAAAATTGACCTAATCAGAGAGAATACGATTCTTGAAAATGCCAGATTTATAAAGGGCGATATAAAGGAGATATTCGAGAAGGTTAATCCGATTATCGAGAATATTGTTAAGGATGATGAGTCAGTAGTTAAGGGACTAAATAAAGTTTCTCAGGCACTTGATGATGTTATTCCGATTTGTGTGTTTGGAAATTATAGTGCTGGAAAATCCACTTTTATAAATGCACTCATTGGTGCAGAGATTCTGCCTAGTGGTGGTGATCCTGTTACAGCAAAGATATATGAGATTCGTAGGTCAACACAGCCAGATTGGGCTCAAATTGCTTTCGATTTTCATGATGAGAGAATTGAATTGTCGGTAGAAGGCTCTAATTATCGTGTTATAAAGGGAAATCCAGATAATGATTTGCTTTCAAGCATTCAGAAAGCAATTGATGAATCTGAAGCGAAGGATCTTTACACAATAGTAAGAATTGCCCTTGATCTTATAAATAGCTATGAGAAGAAGGATAAGGATGAGATAGAAATTGGTAATGTCATTACTCTTGATGTACCTTATGCGAGGACAGGAGTGCTGGGAGAGTCGGCAAATAGCTTTGTTATCTTTGATACACCTGGTTCAAACTCTAATTCTAACGCAGATCATTCAAAGGTATTGGCAGAGGCTATGGATGGCTTCTCAAATGGTATTCCGATTTGGGTTACTCAGTATGAGTCTATTGATAGCGAAGACAATGCCAGTCTTTGTGACAAGGTATTAGCTATAGAAGCTCTTGATAAGAGATTTACCATGATTGTTCTGAATAAAGCAGATGGTTCGGACCTTGAAGAAGGTGGATTCTCAGATGCTCATGTAAAGGAAATCCTTGAATACAAAGCTGTTGAAAAGATGTATGCAAGTGGTATCTTCTTTGTTTCTTCAATCATGGGCTTGGGCGGAAAAAACAATGGTCAGCTTATTGATAAGTTCTACAGAAAGACCTATAGAGCGCAGCAGGAAATGTACAATGATCCTGAAGATGAAGATTATATGACACTTTACAAGTACAACATTATGCCTGAGCAAATCAAGCAGAATGCGATTGATTATTCTGAAGCTTGTAAAAACCTAATCTATGCGAACAGTGGATTATATTGCATAGAAAAGGAAATGGAGAACTTCGGAAGTAAACATTCAGCATACAATAAGTGCCAGATGGTGCGTGCATTTTTAAGTACAGTAATTCAGAAAACCAATGTACGTATCGACGCCAAGACAAATGCTTTGAAGATGGCCCGTGATAAGAGCACGCAGGAACTTGATTCAAAAACCTTGGAGCTAAAGGAAGCTATTGCTAAATATTCAAGGAATATGCAGGATGAGTACGAGTTCCATTCAAAGGAAGAAGTTAAGGCTTATGCAGCACAGAAACTTACATATGGATTTAGTGCAGAAGTTCTAGCAAATATGGATGCACAAAAGCGAAACCAACATTTCTCAGAGAATAACTTTGAAAAGAGGGAGCTGGCATACGAAGAGTCAAAGGATAAGTTCTGGGAGCATCTGAAGGAAAGTAGCCAGGGGCTCTTTGGAAAGAATTTCTTGGAAAATGCCAAGAAGATGGTTGATGATGCAGCAAAGGATTTCAAAGAGATTCAAGAATCCAAGACAAAGAAGGATGAGACAGAGAAAGAACTTGATAAGCAGACTTCTGATGAAATCATGAAGTACGTTATCAATTGTTATACAGTTAGTCTGGATGATGCACAGGAGAAGTTGGATCTTCACCTTGATAACTATTGGAGAGAGAAGGAGCTTGAGTTTAAGACTGCTCTTATCAGAGAGATAGCACAGTCGGATGCTTTGTCAGATTCGCAGCGCGATGAAATCACAGACATGATTAAGAATTATGCATCTGTAGATTTCAAGGATGATGCAGAAAGTGTATTTGTAAAGAAGAAGTTCCTTAAAGGAGCATTGTTTGGATTACGTTTAAGCGATTCTGAGAAGCTTAATACTAACAGATTGGCGGCAAGTTATAACGATAGAATCAGTAAGATTGTTCATAATATGTCTCAAAAGATGAATAGTAACTGCTTTGAAAGATTCAAAATTTGGGAAGATCGTTTGCTAGGTGTAATAGAGGCAAACCTTACAGAGCTTAATCCTGAGCTGAAGAGTATAGCTGAGATTATCAGAATTGAATCTGATAGTATTGCAGAACTAGAGAATAATCAGAAGACAATACAGACATCACTCGATGACATCATAGATTTAATGGCTTGGAAAGAAGTGTAACAGAAAGTGAGGGAAGGTAGATGGGTATCAAGAATGTAGTAAAAAAGATTGGAGGAAAAGCCGGTGATAAGGTTGCTGGTTTGGCAGTGCTGAGTCCGGCACAGGTCGAAAATGTCCAATTACTACGTGAAAAGTATTTGCTAGAGATGCCAAATCCAAATGATCCTACTGCAAGAGAGCAGACAGAACGTTTGATGGCTGCTAGTAGTGTTGAGATATTTAATGCATATCTGCCGCAGATTAAAGATCTATATTTACCTCTTCAAAATGAAGCAGAGTATGGGAAGAGCTTTGATGATGGACATAATATCAGATACATCAACATCACAAAGTGGGTTACAGACAAGAAAGAAAACAATCTGGAGAAACTTGTTAATGTATATGCGGTTCTGTCAAATGAGGACTGTAATATTGCTTTAGTATTTGATCGCAAGCAGAGCAAGACTAATGTTTATCTTGCTGTTGTAAATAGCAAGAATGCTGCAAGTAGTACAGAGGTAGATAATTACAAAGATCAGATTGTAGAAGCAATTCGCGGAAATTTCCCTGGTGCTGAGTGGGCAGATGAGGATGGTGCAGGAGTTCTTCCATGCTTTAGAGATGATAAGAATTATTCTGTAGCTATGGCATCTAATATTCCAACAGAGAAATCAGAGAAGTTTATCAGCCAGACTATTGAAAAGCTTATTGATGGTATTATTCCGGATTCCAACAAGAAGGAATATACAATTATTCTTTTGGCTACACCTATATTGGATGTAGAGGACAGAAAACTTAAGCTGTGTGAGTTTTATTCTGGATTGAAGCCTTACGCTTCATGGCAGACAAGTTTCCAGCGTACAGAGAATGAAAGTCTTAGTTCATCTGCGACAGTTGGTGTAAATGTTGGTGCAAGTGCCGGTATTCAGAATGGAACAAACAGCTCCATTACTGATACTGACAGCACAACGCAGAATGAGTCTACAACTAATACCTCAAGTGAGAATGATAGTGTACAGGATAGTAGTTCACGTGCAGAGTCAGATTCTTCGGCGCACATGGAAGGGACAAATAGTTCCAGCAGTACAGCAAATTCGACTAATGGATCAAGCGCAGTTACAGAGACTGTTGGTGAGGGTACAAATACAGCAAAATCTATTAATGCTGGTGTTTCGGTGGGCTCTTCTCAAACTGTATCCGCAGCACCACTTGGTGTCGGCGGGCAAGTATCATTTAATGAAGGGTTTAATGTATCAACAGGTAAGGTTGATGGTTCCTTTACCCAGACTTCAACCGGAAATACAATTTCCGAAGGCTGGGGCAAGACTGTCACCGACCAGCTTGGAAAATCAGCAGCTGATACAGTTACAAGGGGAATTACAAATACTGTTGGAAAGACTATAGGTAAAACTACAGGAACAGCAGTAGCAAATACCCTTGGCAAAGCTGTTACGACAGCTATGGCTAAGACTTCTGGTGTTTCTAAGGCAGTTAATTTTGGCGGAAATATTGGCGCGAACTTTGCCAGATCATCTACCACAACAGCAATGCTTGGAAAGAACGAAGGTATCACTCAAAGTTATACCAATTACAACGTAGAGCATGCCCTTGAACTTTTGACTGAGCAGATGAAGAGATATGAGCAGAGCACAGCTCTTGGTATGTGGGACTTTGCTGCTTATGTCCTCAGCGAAGATGCTAATGTTGCAAGCAACGTAGCACATTCATATTTGGCATTAACTCTTGGTGAAGAGTCTTATATGTCAAAGTCTGCAATCAATACATGGCGCGGAAACGTTGATGATGAAGCAGGCCAGGCAAAGGAAATCAGCAACTATATTAAGATGCTTCGTCATCCAGTATTCGGATTGAACCCTGCAGCAGTAGGTAAGGTAGAGGATGGTGTTGTACAGGTAGAAGTTGATGAGGAAACAGAGTTTATTGTATATCCCCCAATTGTTACAGCTACAACCTGTCTGTCAGGTAAAGAGCTTGCTTATTCTTTGAACTTCCCTCAGAAATCAATTGCAGGATTACCAGTTATTGAGTGCGTGGAGTTTGGAAGAAATGTCATTACTTATGATGAGCAGGATTCTAAAGAAGATGAAATTAAGCTTGGAAGTATCTTCCACATGAATCATCCGGAGAAGAATGCAGTAAGTCTTTCAAAAAAATCACTGGCTTCTCATACTTTTATTACTGGTTCTACTGGCTCCGGTAAGAGTAATACAGTTCATCATATGTTGGAGAAGGCAAGAAAGAAGGGCGTTAATTTCTTAGTAGTGGAGCCTGCAAAAGGTGAATATAAAAATGTCTTTGGTAGAAGAAAGGATGTGTCTGTATATGGAACTAATCCACTAATTAGTCCATTACTTAGAATCAATCCATTCAGCTTCCCTAAGAATATTCATGTGCTTGAGCATTTAGATAGGCTGGTGGAAATATTCAATGTTTGTTGGCCTATGTATGCAGCAATGCCAGCAGTATTAAAGGGTGCAATTGAGCAGTCTTATGTGGATAGTGGCTGGGATTTGGTTAAGTCAACTAACAGATATGGAGAAGATTTATATCCTTCATTTGAAGACGTTGCAAGAAATGTAAAAGAGAAGATTGATAGTAGCGAATATGATGCGGAGAACAAGGGGGCATATAAGGGATCCCTTCTCACAAGACTTGAGTCACTTTGCAATGGAATCAACGGTATGATATTTGTTGCTGATGAAATTGCTGATAGTAAGTTGTTTGATGAGAATGTAATTGTCGACCTTAGTCGTGTAGGTTCAAGTGAGACAAAGTCATTGATAATGGGAATGATGGTCTTGAAGCTGCAGGAGTACCGTTTGTCTAATGCAGAAGGTATGAACTCAGAGCTTAAGCACCTTACTATTCTTGAAGAGGCTCACAATCTTCTGAGAAGAACATCTTCTGATCAGTCTGCAGAGGGCAATAATCTCCTTGGTAAGAGTGTAGAGATGCTTTCAAATGCTATCGCAGAGATGAGAACTTATGGGGAAGGCTTTATCATTGCAGATCAGGCTCCTGGACTTATGGATATGTCTGTAATCAGAAATACTAACACTAAGATTATTCTCAGATTACCAGATCAGGCAGATAGAGAGCTTGTTGGTAGAGCGGCAAATCTTAATGAGGATCAGATTACTGAGATAGCTAAGCTTCCCTGCGGAGTGGCTGCAGTATATCAGAATGAATGGATTCAACCGGTGCTTTGTAAGGTGGATCTGTTCAATGTACCAGAGGAACCATATAAGTATATTCCTAGTGATGATGACAAAGCGCCAAGCAAGGAACATATTGAAAAGTCTTTGTTGGATTGCATTATGGACAAGGAACTTTACAGAAAAGGGAAAAAGGCAGATCTTAGAGCTTTGAAGAGTAGGATTATTAGATCTAAACTTGAGACTCATGTAAAGCGTGACTTTATGGATTACCTTACAGATGAAGGTGAGGATGCTTTAGAAAAGCTTCGTAAGCTGATATTCGATTTTATGTCAGCACAGGAAGCAATCATTGAAGCTAAGCAGTGCAACGACATCGTGGAATGGTCAAGAAAGGTTGTTGAGAGCCTTAATCCTTCACCGAAGGATTATTCAAAACAACAAATTGATTTAGCTTTGGGTCTGATTCTTTATGAGCAGACTTTAAGGGATGCCGCTTATAATAATGTATTTATCAAGTTTACAGAAGTATACAAGGCAAACGGAGGAGTTTTCTGATGAAGAGTGAAATAAAAACTAACGAGACTCCTGAAGTAAAAAATCCTAATGTCGAAAATTTCAAAGAGATAAAACCAGAAACTTCAATGTCTGTGAATGAAGCAAAGGATTTTTGGGAGAATAAGTTCCGTGAAACTGAAGAACGTACGCCAGAAGATCAGGAATTTCATGATGACAATGGCAAACTCTATCGAGTAGGGAATGAGCTCCTTCCTAATACTGAGTATGAAGTGAACGGCTATAAATATACAACAGATGCTCAGGGAAGAATTAGTTCTGCAGAAGGTAAGCTTAAAGTTCCGGAAAAGAAAGAACGTGATATGGAAGCTTTTACCAATCTTGCTGATAAGGATTACAAAGAAGGCGATGATAGAGGGCACTTGATCGGGCATCAGTTCGGCGGCAGTGATAAGCTGGATAACCTTGTACCAATGAATGAAAAGTTGAATCAAGGGGATTATAAAAACCTTGAAATGAGCTTACGAGATGCGGTAGAGGATGGAGCTGATGTTAATTTGAAAGTTGAGCCGATGTACGAGAGCGACTCTAAGCGGCCAGATTCATATGTGGTTACATATACTGTTGATGGCGATAAGAATGTAAGGGTCTTTAGAAATGAAAGCGAGGTTGTATCACGATGAATGAAAAAGTATATCAGAAAATCTTTGATGAGATTGGTCAATATTTAGTAGATGGATGGTCTAAGCTGGTAGTTTATCTTGAATATGGTGCAGGTTCCTATTCATTTGCATTCTATGAAAAGATAGAAGGAAAGTACATTAAATGTTTTGATTTGGAGGATGTATCAGAAAAGAGTCTTCTTAAGACATTCCAGGACATTGATAAGGTTGTATGCAAGGAGCGTGCGAAAGCCAAAGAGGAATGGACTAATATGACCATGACAGTTACAGACAAGGGCGATATGCACGTCGATTACGATTACACAGATTTTTCTCAGGGTAACTATAAATATCAAAAAGCTTGGAAAGAAAAGTATTTGAAATAAGTGCCATGTTTAATTTTAGTGAGAAAATAAATATTCCGGAATTTAATACGGTTGAGCCGCTGGACAAAAAGATATCAGATTTTGAAACAGAAACCTCATTGGACGATGCGAAGTCATTCTGGGATCAGATGTTTTTTGAGCCTAAGAATATCTCGATTTTAGATATCCTGAATCATCATGAGGACGATTTTGATTTTGACATCGATATTACTGACATGACAAAGCTCACTCCAATTTGATGACTCAAACCATAGGTGCCTGTCAGTGCGCCCTGCTAAGGGCGCTTCATATAGCGGATTGCAAACGTCCGCCCGATAAGCTGTAAGCCGCAGCATCGGAAGCGAGTCTTGCGTGAGGCATGGTAACGTGCTACACGAAGCGTAGACAGCATGGTTGCAGGGATAGTGATTGAGCACCGAAAGACTATAAATCCAAAGGACGACGTAGTTGACAGTACGGAAGTCGATATATCTGCCTTCGTTATGGCGAGATGGCAGATGCTTTGGCGGTGTCGGAAGGAGCTATTCATGTAATACAAAGATGGAGTGTCAACAGGGGAGAACCCATAGACTCCGTTCCTAGTGTGAAGGGATGGAATATCGAACGACCAAAAAGGGAGAACGGTAAATGGTCTATAGGTAGTCGGAGGTCCGAATAGTACCGATGAAGGTATGAACACATAAATACCGGAGGGAAGTCGAGAGTGGGCTGTTCCTCACAGCCCTGACCTGCGAGACAATATCAAAGAGGAAACATTTGCTACACGCAGAGGTAGGCTTCTCCATACACAGAGATGGAAGAAAGAAGAGAAAACAAATGGAAACGAAATTGGCGAGAATAGCGGATTTATCTGCGCAAAATCTTAAGATGGTGTTTACATCCATCGAACATTTGATTGATGTCAAGTTCCTAAGGGATTGCCACATGATGATGGACGGAGATAAAGCCGTAGGTATCGATGGGATAACCAAAGAGGATTACGGTAGAAATCTGGATGCAAACCTTGTTGATTTGGTGGAACGGCTGAAAAGGAAGTCGTACAAACCAAAACCGGCAAGAAGGGTGGAAATCCCAAAAGATAATGGGAAAACAAGACCACTGAGTATCTACTGTTATGAAGATAAATTGGTGCAAGAGGCATTGAGGCGGATACTGGAAGCGGTATTTGAACCAATGTTTTATGATGAAATGATGGGGTTCAGACCGAATCGGAGCTGTCACATGGCTCTTCGGAAACTGAATACTATGATTGAGTCGAACTATACCAATTATGTCCTCGATGCAGACATAAAGGGGTTCTTTGACCACCTTGACCACAAATGGATAGTCAAATTCATAGAATCACGTATCAAAGACCCGAACATCATCCGGTTGGTCACACGTATGCTGAAGGCAGGAATTATGAAAGATTTTCAGTATAGTGATACCGAGGAAGGTTCGGGGCAAGGTTCGGTTTGTTCCCCCACACATTAGTACCGTGTTCTATTAAATAAGATATATAATAATGTTAAAGAATATTAATAGTACACGGTACATCGTCTTAGAAAGGCAAAATAGAGGTTGCTATGCTTGGAAATAGATGCGGTAAAAGACTTAACGGGTATGTTCCGGACTATGTGTTATTTGATCTTGAGACCACCGGGATTTCATGTGAAAATGATAAGATAGTTGAAATCTCGGCGGTGAAAGTAAAAAACGGAAAGGTAATTGAGGAATTCTCAGAACTGGTAAATCCTGAGTGCAAGATTCCTTATTATGCAAGCCGGGAAAACGGGATCGCAGATGAAATGGTGAAGGCTGCAAGAACATTTGATGAGGTACTGCCGGATTTTCTCGGATTCATCGGAGACAGTATACTCGTGGGGCACAATATTCAGTCTTTTGATATGAAGTTCTTGTATAGGGAGTGCCGGGAACTGTATGGAGAGACATTGGCAAATGATTATGTAGATACTCTGTACTATTCAAGAAGGAAGGTTCCGAAGCTCAGACATCACAGGTTAACTGATATGGCGGAGTACTTTGACATTTCCACGGCAGGAGCGCACAGAGCTTTGAACGATTGCCGTATGAATCAGGAAGTGTTTGAAAGACTGAGCAGAATCGGGAGATAGGATAGAGAAAAATGGATGATATTAAAAAAGATCCTTTTGAAGAATATTTAAGACATACAGAACCGTCAAGAAAAGAGCTTGGGTATGCCTGGTATACAGCTATGGGGTTGCAGGCGGTTGACGGATTGGAAACTTCTGAGCATCTGAAAGGAATAGCTAAAGATAACATCGATGGGAAGATTACACTTTCAGAGGCAAATAAACTTATTGAAACTTATTATGAAGAGTCTTTGGATAGAGACTCTGACAGAACCAGAGAGGCAGATACTGTCACAGGAAGGATTGCTGCAGTTTTATCAGAAAATGCATTTACTTTTTCTGTGCCTCAATATATTGGAATACATAAGAGATTATTTACCGGTATCTTTTCGCACGCCGGAAAGATAAGGGACTATAACATATCTAAGCGAGAATGGGTATTGGATGGTGCTTCTGTACATTATGGAAATGCCTTGGAACTCAGAGAATTGCTGGATTATGACCTTCGAATGGAGAAAGAATACGAATATCCATTAGACGGGGTTTCGGAAATGATTCCACATCTTGCAAAGTTTGTAGCAAGGCTATGGCAGATTCATGCTTTTGGAGAAGGAAACACCAGGACAACAGCTGTATTCTTTATCAAATATCTCAGATCTCTTGGGTTTAATGTGACAAATGATCTTTTTGCAAAGAATTCATGGTATTTCCGAAATGCACTTGTAAGAGCTAATTATAATGATTATACGAAGGATATTCGTGAGACCACAGAATATTTGGAACTGTTTTTACGCAATCTCTTGATGGGTGAGTCAAACGAATTAAAGAACAGATATCTTCATGTTAGATGGAATACTATAAAACAGGACATTGAGAATCCAAAACAGGACATTGAGGAAGTAAAACAGGACATTGAGGAAGTAAAACAGGATATAGGGTTACATATTGAATTGTCTGCCAAAACAAAGCAGCATATTGAAATACTATTTACTGAATTTGGTTATGAAAAATACTTTGGAAGGATGGATGTTATGGAAATATTGGGCATCACAGCCTCTCCTGCATCTACATTAATTAAAAAAATGTTGGATATGGAACTGATTTATGGTATTAAGGGCAAAGGTAAGGGTAAATATTTATTTAAAAAGACTAAGAATAGCTGAATATTTATGATTAATTGTGTAATAACATGCTGATTTAAGCAGGTATTTTTAAAGGACACCTCATCGTGTAATGTATAGTCAGAAGCAAAGAAACAATCAGGAAAGTACCTGATAGGAGATGGCATACAGGATACGAGGGGGGGTGTGTTATAGATGAATTTTGGGACTATGAGAAGAAGATTTGTTTTCTGGATTCATCGGAGGAAGAGAATCCTTGAAAAAAAGTGCGGGCAATGCTGCCTCACATGTCCGTTCTTTGATGAGTGTATCGGTGACAGATGATTAGAAGAATGTTGAGTAAGATAAAGATTGTTTTATTGGCTGTTATAACGGTTCTTGCATTTGCTCTGACTGTTTTGGCAGCTCAGTCGGGGGATTCAGCAGAGCTGACAGTTGATTTCATCGATGTAGGGCAGGGTGATGCTTCACTTCTGAGATCCGGTGGTCAGGCGATGCTCATTGATACCGGTACTCCCGAGTCAGGTACAGCGATACGGCTTTTTCTGAAGAAGCAGGGAATAGAAAAACTTGATTATCTGGTGCTTACTCACCCGGATGCCGATCATATAGGCGGTGCTGCTTCGGTGATCACTAATGTTCCTGTTGATAATGTTCTGATGCCGGACTACACGAAGGACAATGAAATATATCATGGCGTTATGGATGCACTTGATTATAAGTATCTGAAACCACGAGCTCCTGTGCCGGACGAGACATTGGCACTTGGTTCCTGCACGGTCAAAGTTCTGGGACCTATAAACAGCTATGAAGATCCTAACAACAACTCGATCATTCTGAGAGTAACCTGTGGGGATACAAGTTTCATGTTCGTCGGGGATGCGGAAGAAAATGAACTTAATGATATTGCCTGGCGCTATGGTGATGAGCTTGACTCTGATGTATATAAGGTGGGTCATCATGGAAGTTTCAACTCATCATCCGAAGAGTTTTTGAAGTATGTCACTCCGGAGTACTCTGTCATCAGCTGTGCTGACCGTAATGACTATGGGCATCCCCATGCTGAGGCATTGGCACGACTTAAGGCTGCAGGAACTCATTTATTCCGTACGGACAAACAGGGGACTATTACAATCAGGTCAGATGGTCGACATATAAGTTATGATATGGCACCGTGCGATGACTTCACGCCGGGAGAGATGATACTGAAGCCTCAGGAGGTGACTGGGGCAGGTGCCGGTGTTCCGAATGAGACATTGGCAGCAACACAGGTACCGGAGGCTGGCACATATAAATATGTGAAGAACACAAGTAGCCACAGGTTTCATCTCCCAGGATGTGATTCGGTGAAGGATATGAAAGAGAAGAATAAAGAGTACTCTGATCAGTCACGGGATGAAATTACAGCTGAAGGATATAAGCCGTGCCAGAGGTGCATGCCGTGAGGAAAGATTTGAATTAAAGGAAATATCAGCTATAAGGGCAAAAGAGCTGGGATGGTCTATAGTTAGGTATATCAAGTATATTCGTAGAGGGACGGACTATGAGCGATAAGTATTGTCAAATATGCGGTACAAAATTGATTGATAAGGAGCTGGAGGGAGAAGGTATCATTCCTTTCTGCCCTGCCTGCAATGAGTTCAGGTTTCCTATGTACAACGTGGCCGTGAGCATGATAGTCATTAACAAAAAGAATGAAAAGATACTTCTCATCAAGCAGTACGGACGGGATTTCTTTATTCTTGTTGCGGGATATGTTAATCGCGGCGAACAGTTAGAGCATGCTGCTCTCCGGGAACTAAAAGAGGAAACCGGGATGACTGCAGCTAAGATTCGGTTCAACAGAACTAAATTCTTTGAGCCATCAAATACATTGATGTGTAATTTTACGGTATTCGTTGAAGATGACAGTGAGCTTTCGCCAAATAAAGAAATAGATTCTTTTGAGTGGTTCTCCTTTGAAGATGCCAGAAAGAACATTAAGCCCGGGAGCCTTGCGGCAGAGTTCTTGAACGCATATTTGGATGATACTGTAAATGCATGAAAATTTCAGTAATGGAGTGACGATAATGTTGAGATAGAATATAGGGTGAGGAAATAAAACAATTAGATTCCGATAGTAGTAAATGGTAAGCAATTTACCATTGGATTTAAGCCTGAAGTATGGAATATGTGGGAACTATAAACTTGGAGGTCGCATGAGAGAATCTTATTTTGACGGTGGTTTGTTACAGCTTATAGGATATGAAATCCTTGGAATACTTGTCACGGTGTGTACATTAGGCATATGTCTGCCGTGGGCATATACGATGGTATACGACTGGGAGACCAAGCATACCGTGATAAATGGAGAAAGGCTGCATTTTGATGGGACAGCTGTAGGTCTGTTCGGGAACTGGATAAAGTGGCTGTTGTTAACGGTAATCACATGTGGCATATATGGTTTCTGGGTAGGCATTAAGCTTAAGAAATGGAGAGTGGCTCATACCTATACAGATTCAGGCAGAGGCATGGAATCATATTTTGATGGAGGACTGTTACAGCTTATAGGATATAAAATCCTTGGCTGTCTTGTGACGGTATGTACCTGTGGCATATGTCTGCCGTGGGCATATACAATGGTATATGATTGGGAAATCAAGCATACTGTTATCAATGGTCGCAGATTACAGTTTGAAGGATCAGCAGTTGGACTTTTTGGAAACTGGATAAAATGGCTTCTGCTGACCATTATCACTTTGGGAATTTACGGATTCTGGGTAGGCATAAAGCTTATCAAGTGGAAGGTTTCGCATACTTCTTTCAACAGGTTTTAGGGGTTGCGAAGGTAAGTAAGGAAATAAGAGTTTTCCGAAAGCGTCTCATTTAAGGGACGCTTTATAAAGTTATTAAAAAATTTGTAAAAACTAATGTTCTTGTAAATATAGTAAGGACGAGTATAATAATTGAAGATAAAAGTTTGAAATATGCACCTTTGAGCGTATTTCGTGTAATTGCAACTGGGAATAAACATAAGGAGGGCACGAGTATGCTTGGACGGACCCATTTTTTTGTTGGTGCTGCAACAGCACTTATTGTATTAAGACCGGAGACGAAGTCTCTTTTAGTTCCTGGAATGGGAGCAGCTGCCATCGGAGGTGTTATCAGTGATATAGATTCAGGAACTTCGCAGGCACATCAGGAAGCAGATAAGATAGTAATGTCCAGTGTCCTGGCTCTGGTAGCAGTAGTTCTTGGAGAATGCCATTATCATCTTGGAATTTATTACAGACTTATAAGCGACAGCAATGTATATCGTATACTTTTTGGTTTTTCAGTATTTATCGGGCTATGTATCTTTGGTATGAAGCAGCCGCATAGATCCTTTATGCATTCATTTCTCGCACTTTTTCTGTTCACTTCCTGTGTTGAAGTGATATTTCCAACAGTAGCACCTTACTTTGCGATTGGATTTGCCTCACATCTTGTGATAGATCTTCTCAACAAGCGTGGTGAAAAGTTACTATGGCCTATGAAGAAAAGTTTCAGCTTAAAACTGTGTTCTTCACGTGGATTGATAAATGAATTGCTGATGACTGTGGGAATGATGATATCTGCAGCATATATCACATCATTAACGACGCCCTCCGGATATATATGGAGCCTGGATAATATAGAAAGAATTTTAGCAAGTTTTTTGTGAGTCAGGGTATGGTATGATG
>NZ_JNKO01000025.1 GCF_000702885.1 Oribacterium sp. P6A1
GCACTATCGATTATATCCATGAACTTAGATTGCCTCCTCAGGCTTTCTTTGTTCCAAAAATTGATTTTGATATTTTCAAGGTACAATTGTTTATATGAGGCAGCCGTCTGAAAAAATTAGGCGGTTGCTGAGCATACACTAATTAAGTAAGACGTAAATGCGACGTAAAAAATTACGTTGCATTTACGTCTTACTTATCATATGATGATATTGAAATGAATTTTAGGAGGAATTGCCAATGAAAGAAACAAGAACTCTAGAATATAAATCAGAAGTGACAAATTCATTTTTGAAAACAGTGAGTGCTTTTTCTAATTTTGGAACTGGAAAAATATTGTTTGGAATTGCTGATGATGGAGCGGTCATTGGTATAGATAATCCAGATCAGAAATGTCTCGATATTGAAAATAAAATTAATGATTCCATTTCTCCTAAGCCTGATTATTCTCTTTCAATTAATAGGTTAAATAATGTTATAACATTAGATATAACTGAAGGAAGATATAAGCCATATTTATACAAGGGAAAAGCATATCGAAGAAGTGATACTGCTTCTGTTGAGGTTGACCAGATTGAATTAAAAAGACTTACTCTTGAGGGAAATAATCTATACTTTGAATCATTAGTCAATGAGGATGAGGATATGACTTTTGAAGAGCTTGAGAAAAGTCTTATTGAAAAATTAGGAATAACAAAAGTTAATGACGATACACTTAGGACGTTAGGACTTTATACAAAAGAAGGGCTGCTTAATAATGCGGCTTCATTGTTATCTGATAAAAATAATTTTTCTGGAATTGATGTTGCTCGTTTTGGTAACTCTATTGATGAAATACTAGATCGCGAGAGCTTTACTCATATGTCTATAATTACACAGTATAATAAGGCTCTTAATATGTATAGAAGATACTATCAATATGAGCAAATTAAAGGTTTTGATAGAGTTTTGGTAGAAAAGGTCCCAGAAAAAGCATTTCGTGAAGCAGTTGCAAATGCACTAGTACATAGAACATGGGATATAAATGCAAATATTAGGATATCAATGTTCGAGGATAAGATTGAGATTTCTTCGCCTGGTGGGTTGCCAAGTGGAATTAGTGAGGATGAATATTTACATGGCAATATTTCAACATTGAGAAATCCTGTATTAGGGAACATTTTCTTTAGATTGCACTATATTGAGATGTTTGGTACTGGAATAAAACGAATTTTGGATGCATACAAAGAATGCCCAATAAAGCCACAGTTTGAAATAAAAGATAATTCAATTACTGTCACACTGCCTGTATTATCTGCAACAATGTCGGTTACATCTGATGAAAATAAATTGCTAGAGTTGTTAACTGGTGAGATGCGCTATAGTAGCAGTGAAATAGCAGAAAAGCTCAATTGGAGCAAAGATAAAACAGTACGAATCTTGAATGCTTTGGTGGACGTAGGATATGTTACAAAATATGGAACGGGGAGGGGAACAAGATACTCAAAAAAGTAGATGCGGGGCAGTTTTAAGTGTAAATCAATAGCAGGGCGTTATAGTTGGTATGGTTGTTGCGCTGGTTACTCAGGCTTTAACGCTATGGGGAGAAGAAGGATTACTTTGACTAAAAAATCCCTAATAGGATTTAAAATGGTAATTCTTACAGAGGAAATGCGACCGCTTCGTTGTATAACTTCTGTAATACTTTAATAAAAGCATCAAGGCTATGACGTTGATCCGCTTTATGAGTGCAGAGGACGCATGAAAAACTATCATCGCAGTCATAAGGAATCCAGGCAAACTGTCCGCTGTGGTCATTAAGAAAACCGGGAGCCAGACAGATTCCTTTGCCTGAAGCAACGTTAGTAAGTGTGGTGTCATGATCTGGACTATTAAAATATTCAATTTTACCTGATGAAATAAGCTTTTGCTGAACGGAGCGGAGAAGTGCCGGTGAGCCACCACCTACCATAAGAGTGTGACCATAAATGTCTTCATCAGTAATAAGATTTTTGCCAGCAAGAGGATCATTCTTAAATATACCTATGGAAAAGTCACTGTAAAGAAAAATGCATGGCTTGGCCTTAATGTAACTATCTGTCCTGGCGTAACCATCGGAGAATATGCAGTCGTTGGAGCGGGAGCTGTTGTTACAAAAGATGTACCTGCGTATGCGGTTGTAGGTGGTGTACCTGCTAAGGTAATCAAGATGCTGGATCCAGCGGAACAGAAGAAGAAAAAATTTCAGAACTATATAAAGACTACTGGGATTATATGATAGAGAAAAACATAGAAGGTCTCAGAAGTCTTATGTCTGCAGATTACTGTCTTTATCATATGACAGGAGTAAGGCAGTCTGCTGATGAATTTATAGAGGGATTAAAGAATGGTACTTTCAATTATTATTCAGCCGAGCATGAGGACATTGCCGTAAGTGTTGATGGTGATGAGGCAACCATTGAAGAAATGGCAGAAATCGCCAAGCTTGATAAGAACGAGAGATATTATCATAGAACAGATGAACAGCTTATTCAGTTTGCTGGTTGGAAACCGGATTTTGAAAAATAAAGTATGTGGCCGACATTGTCTCGCTTTGACTCGTTTTGTCTCGTCTTGACCGTCAAGTATGTATTCTTGAATTTTAAATTCAAGAATATATAGTAAAATAGAAGAGGGGGCTGTCCCACTTGATTGCCCATGATAATGGAAACGAGGTGATTAAATTTGAGAAAAAGAAGTATTACGCTGATGTCTGTAGTAATTGCAATGGTACTTTGCTGCATACTCATAGGATGCGGGGAAAAGGCTAAGTCATCGGTAAAAACCGGAATTATCGGAGCTATGGATGAGGAAGTGGATACCCTTAAGCAGGAGCTGGAAAACGTAAAGGTAACAGATATTGGCTGGATGGAGTTCTATGAAGGAAATCTTGACGGTGAGGATGTAGTTATCGTTAAGTGCGGAATCGGTAAGGTTAATGCGGGGGCTTGCGCTCAGGTTCTTATTACGAATTTTGGTGTGGACAGGATTATTAATACCGGTGTGGCAGGCTCACTTGATGCTTCGATAGATATTGGAGATTTTGTGGTATCAACCGATGCGGTGCAGCACGACTTTGACCTGACTGCCATAGGGAATCAAAAGGGAGAGCTTGATGGGATAGGCTCTGTTTCTTTGCCGGCAGATGAGACCATGATGGCAAATGCCGTCAGCGCTATTAGAGAATGTGCACCGGAAGTTAATGTTTTTGAGGGCAGAGTCTGCACGGGAGATCAGTTCATCTCATCAGATGAGCAAAAAAGGAATATAACATCTGAGTTTGGAGGACTTTGCTGTGAGATGGAAGGCGGAGCAATAGCTCAGATCTGCTACCAGAACAATGTACCCTTTGTTATCATCAGAGCCATTTCAGATAAGGCGGACGGCTCTGCCACAGTGGATTATCCAACCTTTGAAAAAGAAGCAGCGGCAAGATGCGCATCCATCGTGCATTACATGGTTACAAACAAGTAACGCATAATCTCAAAAACAAAAAAATCTATTGAAAAATAGCCCTATTTTGTTATAACAAGCCTCCTATATATAGGTTTATATATAGGAGGGGTTATGTACTACGATTTTTGGGTGGATTTACCTGATGCGCCAGGGAAATATATTTTTGAAAAAAGAGGCGGAACGACATATGTGAAGTACGAATACGATAGGATTTACGATCCTGAAAAACAGATCACCTATCCGAAACGTGCAACAATCGGAAAGCTTTCGGATGACAGGATGATGATACAGCCAAATCAAACTTTTTTGACTTACATTTTTATCGAAAGAGGAGACTATCGTAACCAAAGGATCGGCGCAGGGAGAACTGCAAGCATAAAGGTGGAGTTTATAGAGAACGAAGATAAAAGCCTCTGTCTTTCGCAGCAGTAAAGAACTGTCATTTTTACGTAAATATAGTATAAATCTGGAAGGTATGTGTCAAAGGAAATGAAGATGAGGATGATAAAGATCGATAATAAGACATTCTGTTTGCTTGTGTCCGCGCTCATGTTCCTTTTAACGTTTTTTGCCTTTGCAGTATCGGTGAAAAATAATATTTTCAGAGACTCAATGTTCATGTTAAGGATCATCTATCTTATCAGTCTCGTTTTTTTGACAGTTTTTTCGGGATATATGTGCTTCAGGGATAGCTACCTTGGAGCAATGGGCTATTTTACCCTCTTTCTCTTTAATCTTTTTGTTGCGGTATTCTTTGCAGCTCTTACAGGCAGTGTTTACGGGATGCCGGGGCATAGCCACGCTATTGATGTACTTACAGGCTTAGATTATTTTTTTTCCATGACCTGTTTCCTGACCTTATGGCTCTATCAGAAGAGATTTCTTGAGGAAACAGCCGTCACACGCATGGTTACCGTGCTTATCTCCATTGGGGTTATCATTTATTCCGTTGCCATTCTCGTCAACAGATTCAGGCCGGTTCTTTTTCTTGTCACTGATGAGGGATTATATTCTGATGTCATTGAGGATCATATCAGCATCCTTCTGGATTTATTCTGTCTGATATCATTGTCGGTTGCTACCTTGCTTTCCAAATTGAGCAGAACCCGGAAACTTTCTTTTATATGCTGTATCTTTTCTCCCGTACTATTTTCCATGCTGTCTCTGAATCTGGACGTTTTAAACAAGTATGTATCGGTGTGGGGTCTGGCGACAGTTGTGTTTATGATGCCGGTCTGCCTTATGTTTTTTAACGTAAATGATGAACTTGAGAAGGATAATCTAAGATACGAAAAGGAACAGGTTCAACTTCAGGTCTCAGCCATGATCTCGCAGATGCAGCCCCATTTCCTTTGTAATTCTTTGGCGGTCATCGAAGCCTTGTGTGAGGAAGATCCGGGGCTTGCTGCCAGAGCCATAGGTGAATTCTCGGAGTATCTGCGTGAGAATATTGATTTTGCCGATAAAAGCGAGCCTGTTTCTTTTTCGGAAGAATTGAATCACATTAAAACTTATGTATGGCTTGAAAAGCTTCGTTTTCAAAACAAACTGAACATTGAATTCGATATAAACTGCACTTCTTTCCTTGTTCCGGCGCTTTCGGTCCAGCCTATAGTTGAAAATGCAATAAAACATGGTGTCTGTGAGAAAAAAGATGGAGGGACTGTGAGGATCGGTTCGTTTGAAACGGGTGAGCACTATATTGTATCGGTAGCTGACGACGGAACCGGATTTGATGCTGCAGTGCATGAGGATAACGGGAGAAAGCATCTTGGAATAGAGAATTCCCGATACCGGATCCGGGAAATGGTAGGTGGAAGTCTTACTATCGAGAGCACTCCGGGCAAAGGAACAAAGGTAACCATAAGGATTCCCAAATAAATGAAAGGCATGGAGAATGAGAATACTTGTTGTAGAAGATGAACCCATCCTGTTAAGGCAATTGACCAAACGTGTTCATGAGGCTCTGCCGGAAGCTGAGATAGTGGCTTTTGATAATGCCGATGATACGCTTGCTGCCTTACCTTTAGGGGTGATCAATATTGCATTTCTGGATATAGCGATAGGAGCCATGACAGGCGTTGACCTGGCAAGGTGCATTAAAACAGCATATCCCGGGTGCGACATAGTTTTTACCACCGGATACAGCGAGTACGCTCACAAAGCCTTCGAACTGGGAGCCAGTGACTATCTTATGAAGCCTGTTACGGTAGAAAAGATAGAGCATGCATTATCGCAGCTTCGGCATAATGCCATTAAAGGGAACATGGGGAAGGGATTGTCTATCCAGTGCTTTGGTGATTTTGAAGTGTTTTATAACAGAGAGCCTGTCGTATCCTTTACAAAACGTTCGAAAGAGCTTTTGGCCTATCTGATAAACAAGGCCGGTGTTCTCTGTCCGGTCACTGAAATCTGTAATGTCATATTCCGGGACAGTTCCGACTCTTATATTCGTGTCGCAAAGAAGGACCTCTTAAAGACATTATCAGACATAGGTGAGGCAGATATTCTGATCCAGGGATGGGGAGTGCTGGGAATCGACAGAAAAAAGGTACGGTGTGACTATTTTGACTATCTTGACGGAAAGCCGGGTGCCGTGAATCTTTATTATGGTGCTTATATGTCCCAGTATGACTGGGCGCATGGAAACAATCTGTTAAAACCAGGCAAATAAGTAACCCCTTTTTGGTTTTGGTGAGGGTGCATTAACAGTCTTAATAACTTAAGACTGTTAATGCACCCTCACCACTTTTATGTTTTAACGGACTTTTAACATTTATTTAAGTACAATGACTGTATATTGTTTGGCTTAATTAAAGGAGGCTCTATGAAGGCAGACATAATCATAAGAAACGCAAAAATCTTTACATCGAACACGAAAACCCTGCGGGCTACAGCCCTTGCGGTAAAGGATGGCAAATTTGTTTATGTCGGCGATGATGCCGGTCTTTCGGATTATGAGGGCGAGGTGACGGATCTTGACGGGAAATTCATAATGCCGGGAATCATCGACAGCCATGTCCATGTTACCATGCCCGTCGGATTTGAGTATAAGGATATGGGCGAGTATATCGTGTGTGACAGCAAAAAGGAAGCCCTTGGCTTTATAGCTGATCATATTAAGAACAATCCGGGCAAGGAGAGCTACAATTTCCTTCTGGAGCGTGTTTTTCTACATGGTGAAGAGATTACAAAGGAAGATCTTGATGCTGTCTGTGCCGACAGTGAGATCATGATCTTAGAGGGTGAGGCACACAGCATATGGGCAAATTCAAAGCTTCTTAAGCGTCATGGCATTACGGATGATATCATCGATCCCGTGCCGGGACTTAGTTACTATGTGCGTAAAGATGGACATATAACAGGAAATATATTTGAAGCGGCTGCGGAAACCCGCTTTCTGATCGATGGTGCGGAAAAACTGACAGATGAACAGATAGATGCCGCCTTAAAGCGTTGGTTCGATTTTTCTGTCAATGCAGGGGTCGTGGGTGTCTTTGATGCCGGTATTCCGGAATGCAATGATTTTCATGAGAGGGTTTACAGACAATTAAAAAAATTTGATGAGGAAGGAGAGCTTCCCGTTTATATAGACGGCTGCTATGTGATCACACAGCCCCGCCAGGTGCCGGAGGCGATAAAAAAGCTTAAGAGCTTTAACAGTGAATTTAATACGAAACACCTTAAGGTGCATACCTTAAAGATTTTCAATGACGGTACCTTAAAGATTGAAACGGCAGCACTTGTGACACCTTATGAAGATACCGGGGACAAGGGAACGGCTGCTTTCAATAAGGATCAGATCGCAGAGCTTCTTATTCAGCTTAATGAGGCAGGACTTGACCTGCACCTGCACACTGTAGGTGAGGGCGCATCCCGTAATGTACTTGACGGTGTGGAGATGGCTAAGAAGGAGCTTGGGGATAAGTACCATGTGAAAGTCACCTGTGCACATCTTGAGATTCAGGATGACGCGGATATTGACCGTTTCGCAAAGTTAGGTGTTAACGCCAATTATACACCATGGTGGCATGCAGGAAACATGGGCGGAGATCCTTATAAGACGTGGTGCGAGCTGCTTGGTGAGGAGCGTGCGGGTAAGATGTACCGCTGTAAGTCGGTCTGGAAGACCGGTGCCAATGTTACATGGTCCAGCGATGATATCCACTATGGTGATTTTAACAACTGGAGTCCGTACCTTGGCATGGAGGTCGGCATGACAAGGTGGATAAATGAGAAGACCAGAGCCGCCGAAACAGACTGGACCGTCAGAGCAAATCCTTCCGCCGATGAGCAAATGAGTATAGAAGAAATGATACTCGGATATACGATAAACGGAGCAAAGCAGCTTGGTATAGAAGACAGCAAGGGCTCTATTGAAAAGGGTAAGGATGCTGATTTCCTTATTTTTGATACTGACCTGCTTACTGCCAAGCATGAGGGCTTCAGCTATAACAAACCGACGGATGTGTATTTTGCGGGAAAGAAAGTAAATTAACAATAAGAGGAGATACAGATAATGAAAGCAAATAAGGTCATCTACGGTAATATCTACACAGTTGATAAGAAAAAGCCCAAGGCTGCGGCACTTGCGATTTCTGACGGAAAGTTCGTCTATGTGGGAGACGAAGAAGGCGTGAAGGAATATATTGACAAGGATACGGAGGAGATCCGGTATGATAAAGGTATCATTCTTCCGGGATTTGGAGAGGGACACGGTCATATCGCACCCGGAGGAACGGAAGCGCTTTTCTTTGTACATCTAAGTCCCATGGGTACCTTACAGGAACATCTTGCTGCTATAAAGAAGTTCATCCGGGAGCGTCCGGAGCTGGATGTTATTCAGGGCTCAGGCTTCATACCCACACCGGATATGGGACCGAACGGTCCCACTGCGGATCTGCTTAATGGTTTGACAGACAAACCGATCGTTCTTGCGGATATAGGTCATCATTCTTATTGGGTGAATCATGCCGCAATGGATCGTCTGGGAATCGACAAAAACACGTCGGATATAAGTGACGGAATAATCACCCGGGATGATCAGGGGAATCCCACCGGTTATTTCCGTGAGGGTGCTATGGATCTGCTAAAGGAGCTTACCGTGTTCTCGGTTGAGCAGTATAAGGAGGGATTCCTGCACTATCAGGAGGAATATCTGGCTCATGGAGAGACCCTGATCCTTGAACCTATCATCAACTGGGATACTACAGACAATGCCGCACTTGCCTGCCATGAGCTTGATATGGAAGGAAAGCTTAAAATGCATGTCTATGCCGCTTATCAGGTATTTCAGGCGGAAGGTCATGATACTATGGCAGAGATAGAACATGCGGCAGAGCTTAGAAAGAAGACCAAGGGGCGCATGTTCGAGCTTAACAATATCAAGATACAGATAGACGGTACGATGCCGGGGACACCTTCGACAGCATATATGAAGCAGCCTTACACAGATCCGTGGTCTGTCGAGCATCAGCATCATGGGCAGCTTCGCTTTGACATGGAAACCCTTATTAAAATATACAAAAAATCTCATGAGCTGGGATTTACGGTACACGCTCATGCCATAGGAGACGGGGCACTCTGCATGGCTCTGGATGCCATAGAGAAGGCATTGGAGGAGACAGGACCTCACGATTACAGGGATGCCATAACTCATCTTCAGGTGGTAGACAGGGAGGATATCCCCCGTATGGCTAAACTAAATGTTATAGCTTCTACAGATCCTCACTGGTTTGATTTCGAGCCGGAATATTTTCAGATGATGGTCGCTGTTCTTGGCGAAGAACGTGCTGAAAATCAGCTTCCGATGAAGGCATTCTTTGATGCCGGAGTTACGGTAACCTCTGCCAGTGATTATCCTGTTACAAATCCGGCCTATCCGCTTACAGGCATACAGAAAGGTGTGATTCGTCAGCTTCCCGGACGTCCGGACACACTGCATAATGCGAGCGAGCGCGTAACGATAGAGCAGATGATCGAAGCGACCACCATTAATGAGGCTTATCAGATGCTTTGTGATGACAGGCTGGGCAGTATTACTGTCGGGAAGGAAGCAGATTTGGTGGTACTTGGTGATGATATTACCAAGTGCGATTCGGAGCATATCCAGGATTCGCCCGTGCTTGGAACCATGGTGGGCGGAGAGTGGGTCTACACTCACGCTTAAAAAAAATCATGAAGAAGTTATTTACAATCGATGATTTTATGGTGGCTTTCATCTCGGCGCTGGGCTATGGCTTTGGCTATACGATTCCGATGTATCTGGGCTGGACGCAGCCTGCGTGCATAGCGGTCTGCTTTGCCCTCGGAATTACGCTGGAGGAGCTCATCAGCAGGATCGTTTTCAGCAAGACCGTCCAGCAAAAAACGGTCAACCGGGTATTCACTTATGTGGCGATCCTGCTTATTTTCCTGATCGCCGAGTTTGTTTCGAGGCATTTGCTGGGCACGTCCCTGATAGAAGACCTGGAGGAAGAGTTTGCGTGGGTTGTGGGTCTTCCCATTGTCGGCTTTGTGGTGAATCTGTGCATACGTGGATATCGTGTCAGAAAGATTTGCAAGCTTTACGGGGACGGAAGCGAGGGCTATGTGTTCGACGTGACGGACAGGGACATCGAGGAAGTGAATCAGCGGAACCGGGCTGTTCACGGTGAATATGATGTCGAGTGTGCGGTCAGGACGCGAACCGGCATCTACGTCGGGGAGAAGTACAAGGAGACACGAATCTTTTGGGGGATTCCCTACGCAAAGTCTCCGGTAGGCGAACTGAGATGGAAGGCACCCGAGCCGCTCCCTGCGTCGGAGACGGTGTTTGAGGCCAAGAACTTCGGCGCCTCGGCCATACAGGTGGAGCATAAGGGCTCGATCATCAGGCATCACCGGCAGAGCGAGGACTGCCTGTACCTGAATATAGCCACCGGGGACGAAAAGACGGAAGCGAAAAAGCCGGTGCTTGTGCTGTTCCACCACGGAGATTTTACCTACGGCGGCGCGGTCGATCCGCTGCTGTACGGTGAGGATTATGTAAATGCGAATCAGGATGTAGTGCTTGTCAGTTTTAATTATCGCCTCGGTATCTTCGGGTTCATTGATTTTTCTGAGGTTCCCGGCGGGGAGGCCTGCCCGGACACCCTGAACCTCGGGCTGCTGGATCAAATCGCGGCACTGAAGTGGATCAGGGAAAACATCGGAGCCTTCGGGGGTGATCCCGAGCGGATCACGGTGCTGGGCTTCGAGTCCGGCGCGACCTGCATCTGCCTGCTGGCCGCCAGCGAGCAGGTGAGGGGTCTGTTCCGGAGGGCCTTCGTGTTCGACGGCAGCCCGGAGTCTGCCTGTGATACGCCGGATGCCTCCAGAGCCCTGGCAAAAGCATTGTTGAAAGAAACAAACACTTCGACGATGGCGGAGCTTTTGCACCTGGATACGGAAGCTCTAAAAGACGCTGTGCAAAGGCTTTGGATGAGCATGTGCACACCGACCTGTGACGGAAAACTGATCCCTAAGCAGGTGTATGAGGCATATCGAAACGGAGCCGCTTCGGGTATCGAGTTTATCGTCGGCATTACCGGCGGGGGAATGCAGGTGATCCGATCCTCCGTCGGCAGTAAGAACTACAAGGACGCGGTAAAGGCGGCTGTGGACGACCTTCAGGGCGATATAGACGGTTCCGTCGCCGAGGCGATGCGGGCGTATATTAAGGCTCAGACATTGACTTCATCCGAGCTTGAGGCGAAATCAGAGCTGTACGGGCAATGGACTGCGTTGGGTATTTATCGTGTTGCGGCAAAGCTGTCGCAGGGTGGAAACAAGGTGCATCTGATGTACTGGGACGAAAAGGCACTGATCGAGAATCTGGGTTCGGGTACCGCAGACGTTCTAGCAACATTGCTCGGGAACAGCGAAGCACTACAGATGTATGGCAGCGTAATGAACGCGGATCTGTCCGAGATGCTCCGGGCTTTGTTGCTGAAATTTGTCAGCGGAGATGCCCTGCAGCTTTATCGCAACGAGATTTCGGGCTTCGACGGTCTCGACTGGGAGGCGTTTCCACAGGCACTTATCGTTGAAGACGGGAAATTAGCGTGCGATACGATTGAAGACAGAATAACAGAGGTCAAAGGATTGTTGGACTATATGTTGAAATGACGCGGACTTTCTTCTTATCTCCTTAACTAATGAGAGGATGAGCATTGAAGAGATGCTTTTGGGCTTTACGATCAATGGCGCAAAGCAGCTTGGTATTGTGGATAAAAAGGGTTCTATCACGGCCGGTAAGGATGCTGATTATCTGGTATTCGACAAAGACCTGCTTACCATAATATGTATATCATCTGCAGTGATGTTTGTTCTGTCAGAAGCACTTGCCTATCCGTTTTCATTCCTGTTTTTGCTGAGCTGATGGCAGCTGTTGTAGGAAGCATATTTATGTTTGCTTTACGCAGAAGGTACCATTATTAAAAAATTTATTCCATTGAGCATGGTTAGAGTTCTTATATAATAAGATAAACAGATATATCAGGTATATGAGACTGTACGAGAGATATTTTGATGATATAGATGCACTTAATGATGATAAGGGATGCTTTATAAGCAACAGTCAATAAAAAGTCTTCAGAGTTAAAGAAGCCTGCAACAGCATCAAAGCCTGCAACATCTAAAAAAGCCACAAAAAAGAAAGCTTCATCAAAGTAATAATACTTCATTAGAGAGTGTGTAATTTCAAAAGAAGAAGGAGACTACCGGTCATTGGTAGTCTCCATTTGTTTGCCGAGGAATATCTGTTTCAAGGTTTCAGGCATGGATTCGAACATCATCTGTACAGCTGTCCGTGAAGGGGTTATGTTATCGGTAAGCACCCATTCCCTTGTCATTCCAAGAGTCCCGTAGCAGTATAGCCTGATGCTGTACAGGATCTGAGTGTCGAGGGTATCCGTACCGAGGTTCTGCTTTGCCATCTGGGCATAACGCTCCACGAAATATTCAAGCATATATTGCCACATGGGAGTCTGCGAGTTGTCCTCGTAGGCTCTTTTATAAAAGATGCAGTCTTTTTTCATCCTGTCCAGAGCCTTAGCTGCTGAGTCGAGATCAAGAACATCCGTATCGTAGGCAGATTGAAAGATCATCCATGCCATTAGGTCATATTTGTCCTTGAAATGATAGTAGAATGTAGGGCGCTCAATCTCAGCTTCCTTACAGATCTCGGTTACCCGAATCTTGTCTATTGATTTATGGGATAGCAGCTTTCTAAGAGAATCTGCTATCCAAATCTTTGTTCTTTCAGCCATATCACACCCCGTTTCTTACAGAATATGAAATATGTAAGAATATATATCAGAATTATAATTCTGTAAGTGGATAATTACAAGTTTCGGTTGTATGTTATACACATAGTACAGGAGATAAATGCTCGTACGTGAACATGATTTAAGAAACGGAGGCGATTGATATGCATTTTACAGGAACCGTATACAGAAACCCATACTGGCCTACATGGCCTTTACTTGAGATCACACAGGGCTGTACTCATAACAAATGCAAGTTCTGTACCATGTACAAGGACGTTCCCTTCAGGATGTCCCCTATGGAGTGGATCGAGGAGGACTTAAAGGAACTGTCTGAGAGTGATCCAAATGCAAGAACAATACAGATACTTTCCGCAAATCCGCTTGTCTTAACATATGACAAGCTTGCACCAATCTTCGAGATGGTACATAGATACCTGCCCAAGATGGAATACATCTATTTGGCAGGAAGAGTATCTGACCTTAAGAACAAAACGGTGGAAGAGCTGAAGAAGCTTAAGGAACTGGGAATGAAAGAAATATCACTTGGTGTCGAGAGCGGAGATGACTGGACGCTTAATATGATAAACAAAGGCTATCACGCGGAGGATATCCTCGAGCAGTGTCATAAGCTTGAAGAAGCAGGGATTGATTACTGGATGACTTTTCTTAAGGCGTTGCCGGAAAGTCTCACAGTCGTGAGCACGCTATAAATTCTGCCAGGATATTCAGTCAGTGTAAGCCTATGCTTGTTGGAACAGGCGGTCTCACATTATTCCCCGGGACTCCGCTTCTGGAAGAGGCACAGAGTGGTGAATTTGATCCCCTTTCGGAAAAAGAGATGCTGGAGGAATTAAAGCTTTTTGTAGAGAACCTTGAATGTGACTGTTCATTTATCACGCATCATACGGTTTCGGGTAAGAACCTGACAGGACCTGATTTCTTAAAGCGTAAGGATCAGATTGTCGCAGCCCTTGATCATGAGATAAAGCATGGTAATCTTGGCAGAATGGCTGCACTCAGGCAGAGCAAGAGAACATTATAAGGAGTGATGAGATATGCGTTTTTCAGGAGGAATCAATTGTCCACCATATGCCGGTATAACGAGAATGTCTACAGCAGAATAGTGGAGAGAATCAGGAATCAATGGAGAATATATTGCATCTTCCCCAAAAAGATTCTGTGCTATAATAGGTAATCAAAAAAAGGAGACAACACACATGAACGCCATGTCTATTCTTTCAACAGCGATTACTATTGTTTTTCTTGGCTTACTGTATTGGAGAATGGTCAAGAGAGAAATTCCACAGCCCGTTGGCTGGCTGCAGGCCCTGCTTCCCATTGCTATCGGCTTGCTCTCTCATCCGTTGACGATTCCCTTCTCCATGCGCTACCTTAAGGCAATGGCAGCGGACCCGAATGCTGTGAAGCTGTCCGAAATGAACTTGATCCAGTCTTTGGAGCGCGCCCTCATTCTCGCCGGCGGTCTGGAGGAGATTGCCAAGCTGATCCTGATCATCGTTATACTGCTCATCTTTCGCAAAAAGGTTAAAAACGTTTATGAGTACATTCTGATCGGTGCGTGCGTGGGTATCGGCTTTTCCATTATTGAGGAGTTTTCTTATGGTGCAGACGATGCGACCATCGTCTCCACAATTGTGAGAATGATTTCTGTCCCTGCGCATATGACTTTCAATATGGTCATGGCGGAGTTTTTGGGAAGGGCGAAGTTCAGCAAACTGAACGGTAAAGGCTCTGTTGTTCTGAACTATGTGCTGGCGCTTCTTGTTCCCATTGTCGTCCATACGTTGTACGATGTATGCACTGCCTTCAACTCCAGTCTGATGAGGGGTGAGGTGAGCGGCATGATCAGAGCCCTAATTGGTTATGTGGCCCTGCTGATCTATGAGTTCATCGTTCTTGTTCGCTTCAAGAAGAAGACAGCGACGATCTGCGGCATGAGCACCCTGGTGAAAGAAGCGGCATAAGCCTGGCCGATTTCATAGCTCTTATGAATAGCAGAGCGTATTTTTCGATAACTTCCGGTTTGATGATAGTATATACGGGTCTAAGAGTACTCTTTTGATATAATGAAGTGAACACCTACCCTAAAAAGCTGGGATCACGCGAACCCTTCTGACACATAAAAGCAGAGATTGTATCAACGTAGATAGTATGGAGGAAGGAGCAGACACGATGAATCAGAAATTAAAAAAGAAGATTATCCTGAATATCCCTTATGTTGCAATAGGCCTGTTTGCTACCAATTTAGGAGAGGCCTGGCGCATAGCAGACGGGATAAATGCTTCAGCCAGATGGTCGAACACAAAAAAGGGGTGTCAAAATCCCTGCACAGCATGGACGTGCTGTATTTTTGCAATCAGCTGCTGGGAGAGCAGGTTCAGGCACTGACGATACCAGAATGCTATGCCTTGGTAATGAGCTGCTACCTCCATGATGTTGGCATGGGGATTTCCCGGGATAGCTTCGAAGCATTCACCCGGAAGTTGGATATGGAGGAATACCTGAAAAAGCACCCCAATCCCAAACCGGAAAAGGTCATCAGAGACTTTCATAACGAGCTGAGTGGCCTGTTCATTCGTAAATATGCAGATCTGTTCGATATTCCCTCCGAGGATCTGCTGTTTGCCATCATTCAGATTTCCCGGGGGCACAGGAAAACCAACCTATTCGACGAGACGGAGTATCCCGACATTCAGACATCGGATGGAGTCATCCGTACTTCATACCTTGCCGGGAAAATACAGGAGACGCTGGATTACTGCCACAAAGTGGCAGTAATCCAGCGTCTCCGATCTGCGAATTGCGCCGGAGCGGGTGGAGATTGTGGATGTTGAGTGAATGAACACCTGCGTAGATACACCTGCGCTCATGATTCCCGGTCTGTTTGTGCTGCCTGAGCCTGTTTTTTGAAGAAAGCATTAACAGTCTCAGTGATCTTTATAAGAGAAGTTGATTTCAGCACATAACCTGCAGGACCCAGCTTCAGAACCTCCATAACGCTTTCCGTATCATTGGCACCTGTCAGGAAGATGACAGGAATATCACGGAGTTCAGGATCGTCATGCATGATATAGAAAACCTCACGCCCGGATTTGACAGGCATCATATAATCAAGCAGGATAAGATCAGGTTTATTCTTCTTCAGGTATGCCAGTGCCTGATCACCGTTTTTTGCCATAGCTATACGGTAATGCTGCATCAGGGCACCATGCAGCATCTTTATGTACATAATATCATCATCTACCAACAGAACTAATTTTCGATCGTCATTAGCCATATATTTCCCCTAATTAATTATGATTAAAATTTAAAAGTCTGCGATGAGACTCTGGACCTTGTCCCAATCGAGGTCCTCAAGTGCATTCTTTACTTCCGTAAGAGTTGTTTTCATCTTATTGGATACAGACTGTGCTGTAAGGAAGTCAACAAGCTTTTCACAGGAATCAAAATCAAATTCATCAGCCTTTTGCTTCAGGACAACAAAGGCCTTTGACATCTCCTCCGCATTAAGTTTACGGATTTCTCCAACACGTCCGATTGGGTCATTACTCATATCCTTTGATTCTCCTCCCGATTTAATGGTAATTATATCTATGGATTCTTTAGCTTTGTTGTTGTCAGAAACTGATGCTCCGGTATTTGACTGGTCTGAAACCGGAGAGGTTAAAGATGATCCCGAAGAGACACTTTGCACGGAAGTTTCTTTTTCATGGAACAGTTTCAAAGCAGGAGCCAGTTTTTCATAAATAGCGGAGAGACCTGAAACAAAAACAGGCATATTTTCTTCAATCAAATCAAAATTACTTGATTTTCCGGCCTTTTCCAGTACTTCTGCCAGCCTGCTCAGTTGATTTGCTCCGATGACCCGGGAAGTACTCTTTATGGAATGAACCAAAAGTATGTATCCGTCCAGATCTTCCAGGCTCTTATATTGATTAAATTTGTCCAGCTGCTTCGGAATATTTTCCACAAAACCGATAAGCGCTTTTTGATATGTTATGAAATCACCGCAGTACTTGATGCCGGCAATGATATCAACTCCTGCTATATTTGGAAGGGAACCAAGATCATCAAGGTTTGTGCTTGCACTGTTCATATGCAGCACGTCCTTCACAGAAGTTGTAGCAGAATCATCCTTTTCAACAATCTGTACTTTATCCTTTGGTAAATATTGTATCAGCTTTGATTCCAAATAGGTAGGAGATATAGGCTTGGAAAGATAATCTATAAATCCTTCCTCTATATACATATTTCTCGCGCCGGATATGGCATTGGCAGTGAGCGCTATCACGGGAACAGTTTTTGTCCAGTCCTGATCAAGATCTCTTATGGAGTGGAAAGTCTCTATTCCGTTTAAACCGGGCATCAGGTGATCCATGAAGATCAAATCATAACGGTTCTTTTTGCAAAGGTCAAGTGCTTCCTGACCGCCTGATGCTTCTGTTATATTAAGCTCTGTTTTTTTGAGCAATGACTTGAAAACGAACCTGTTGACTTCAACATCATCCACAACCAGTACATTTGCACCTGGAGCCTTAAAAGATTCGTGATAATGGTTGTTTTTGATTATTTCACTTTCATAATTTGCTTTATGTGAAGCTACAGTAGCCCAATCCCTGACATTTATTTTGATTGTGAAATAAAAATCCGATCCCACTCCGTATTCGGACACAAATTCCAGTTTGCTGTCATGCATATTGAGAAGCCTTTGAACTATGGAAAGACCCAGTCCGCTTCCCTGGGTTGTGCGATGATTCTGTTCGTCAAAGCGCTCAAAATCGATGAACATTCTCTTCTGGTCTTCCGGTTTCACGCCTATACCGGTATCTTTTATGTGTACAGTAAGATACTCTGATGTGTCATCAATTTTTTCAAAGTCCAAAGAAAATGTCACAGTGCCCTTATCTGTGTACTTGGCTGCATTGGATATTAGATTTGCGATGATCTGTTTCAGCATGACCTCATCAAAATGAAGCTGATAAGGCATATCATCATTCACTATAACTTCAAATCTCAGATTTTTCTTCTCGCAGTAATGCTGGGCTATCTGCACAAGATCCAAAATCAGCTTGAACAAGTCAAAGTCCACTGGAATAGGACTCATCTTTCCCGCCTCAATCTTGGAGAAATCCAGGATATTGTTTACTATGTTGAGAAGCATGCTTCCGGAGTTTGCAATATTTCCGGCATACTCAAGAATCTGAGGATCTGATGATTCCCGAAGGACCATTTCATTCATACCGATGATGGCATTTATGGGAGTACGAATCTCATGGGACATTCTGGAAAGGAATTCGGTTTTTGCCATATTTGCCTGGTCGGCTTTAATGGCCATGTCATTTAGATCCAGAGATGTTTTTTCAAGGTAAGTGACCAGCCTTTCAGAGAGAGGCACAAGGCCGTTTGACCTTGGTTCCTGACCTGCCTGAAAATTTGTACGGGGCATGGAATCGGTAATGGGACCTTCACGCATGGCGACAGCTACGATGGATCCTGCCAGAAAACCGCCGTATCCGTTGTATTTATAGATTTCACCGGAGCCGTGGGCATAGGTAGCCTGAGGAAGTATACGGGTCAGATTATCGATTTCGGAAATATAGCGATCCCTGAGGAGCATAAAACGGCTTACACAAATGAAGGAAAACATTGCTTCGGGAACAAATTCCTGCATCCTGATACTAAGAAGTTCGGATTCTCTGATGAGTTCTCTTGGATTTCCGTAGCCTATCTGAACCTTTTCCCCTTCTTTTATATCTCCGTAATAGTAGAATTCTCCGTTGTCGCCGCAAAAAAAGGGTATACGAACATAAGGAATTCCGTCTCGTTCCAGAACTATGGGGAATTCATTTATGTTCATCATATTATAACCGTCGATGTCGGCATCAAGATAGTACTTATACAGATCCTTCACCGGAGTGTCATCCAGCATCTCAAGGCAGGTGTCGCCTACACGCATCTGAATATTATCGTTCACGTGAGCAGTAAAGGTTTTGCCCAGAGGCTTCCACCCGAGACATGCATCAATTTGTATATTCAGATCTTCACCGTAGAATGCAACTACAGCAAGACCGTACTTGACTGTATCATCGGTAAAGGCAAATGGAAGTACGTTCCTGGAAAAATCATCCATATGGGTGCTGGCGAGACTTCCGAAAAACGGAACATGGGAAAGTCCCTCGGAGACATCCTCGATTATTTTGGAGATGCCGATGGAGTATCCCGCGGGATACAATGCCACGCCCTTAAGATGTGTACCGGAACGAAGGATTCTGTTTAGCTCTGCAGAGCCTTCTTCCTCACTTATTTCGGTGAAGTCATAAAGAAAAGTTTCCAAATGACCGGAATGGAAGAACATAAAGCTCAGAAGAACAGAAGGATCATTGTTTATTTCCCGGGCACCGAAAAGAGAAATGCCCGCAGTTTTTATCCCCGGAAAAGCGGAGCTAATAAGAGAAAGCATCTCTTTTAAATCGTCCTCAGGAATCCGTGTTGTGTATAACTGAACAAATGATTCCACGGTATTGGAATAGAACCCCTTGAGGTCAAAGTTATCAACTATTTTTTTTATATCATTGATATCGCGAGCTATAAAAGTTTTCTGATACATAAGACTCCGCCAATAAACAGTACTATCCTTAATCTCAGTTGCATACGTAAATGATATCGGCGAAACAGATATACAAGATAACAAAAAAACCATATGTTTTAAACATATCCTGCTATCTTTTCAGAGATACAGGGGAGTATGTTAAACCATATGGTTATCAGTAATTATTTAAGTTTTTCCGGCCACATCAGACTCTGAGATTTGATCCCTTAAAATCTCTTTCCAGCTCGCGCTTCTGCTGTTTCTTGGCAAGATCCGCACGCTTATCATACAGCTTCTTACCGCGGCAGAGACCGATTTCCACCTTCACAAGAGATTTTCTGAAATAAACCCTCAGCGGAACAAGGGCGTAACCCTGCTCCTTCAGCTTGCCCACCAGCTTGTTGATCTCATATTTGTGCATAAGAAGCTTACGGTCCCTGAGAGCGTCCTTGTTGAAGATATTACCCTTTTCGTAGGGATTTATATGCATTCCGAGAATATAGACCTCGGCGTTTCTTATACTGCAGTAAGCCTCCTTGATAGAACATTGGCCCATTCTCAGAGACTTTACTTCAGTGCCTGCAAGTTCTATGCCGCACTCAAAGGTCTCGTCAACAAAGTAATCGTGGTATGCCTTTTTGTTGTTGGCGATCAGTTTTGTGCCTTCTTCTTTTCCGTAATTAGCCATAAGTTACCTCATTTTGTACAGGATCTGTGTCCGGTTTTACAATCTGAAAATCTATAGTTCTGGTGAGCTTGTCGGCTCTCAGAGCTCTTACATGGACCTTGTCTCCAAGTCTGTAGACCTTGCCTGTGCGTTCTCCCACAAGCTCATACTTATCCTCGTGGAATACGAAATAATCGCTGTCCATAATTCTAAGAGATACCATGCCCTCAACAGTATTTGGAAGCTCCACGTAAAGTCCGTAATTGGTAATGCCTGAAACCACACCGTCGAACTCCTCGTCGATATGGTGCATCATCCATTCACATTCCTTGAGCTTGTCTGTCTCCCTCTCGGCCTCGTCAGCACGCCTTTCCAGGGTAGAAGAGCGGTCTGCAACCCCGGGAAGAAGATTACGATAATGCTCAAGGCGGCGGTTCTTAAGCTCGCCTCTCAAATCTTCCTTGATTATACGATGAATCTGAAGATCCGGATATCTTCTTATAGGAGAAGTGAAGTGACAGTAGTACTTTGCGGCGAGTCCGAAATGACCGCTGCATTCGGTTGAATAGCGGGCCTGCTTCATTGACCTCAGGGTCATGGTCTTTATGATAGGCTCCTCCGGCGTACCCTCTATGGACTCAAGAAGCTTCTGCACTTCCTTTGGCCTAATGCTTTCCTCGTCACGCATCCTTATGAAATGACCGAAATTGGACACCGCAAGACTGAGTGCCGTGAACTTTTCGGGATCCGGCTTCTCATGAACTCTGTAAACAAAGGGGATCTGCTGCCAGAAGAAATCCTCTGCCACAGTTTCATTGGCTGCCAGCATGAAGTCCTCGATCAGCATGTGTGCTTCGTTACGGATGTAGGGAAGGATCTCGGTGACCTTGCCTCTTTCGTCCAAAAGGATCTTTGTCTCCGGGAAATCAAAATCAATTCCGCCACGCTCATGACGTTTTTTACGGAGGATCTTTGACAGCTCGTACATCCTTTCAAGCATCTCCTTATAAGGAAGATAGGTGGAAAGGTCCTCTCCGTTTGTGAGCTCAGCTCCTGTCAGGATGGAATGAACACCGTTGTAGGTCATTCGTTTGTTTGATCTGATGACTGATTCGCAGATCTCGTGATCCAGAAGCTTTCCGCTCTTGTCGAAATCCATGATGCAGGTAAGGGCCAGTCTGTCCTCTCCTTCGTTGAGAGAGCAGATGCCGTTGCAAAGGACTCTCGGAAGCATGGGAATGACTCTGTCGGTGAGGTATACGGAAGTGCCTCTGTTGAGAGCCTCCTGATCGATGAGAGAGTGCTCTGTTACATACTGGGTAACATCTGCGATGTGAACATACAGTTTGTAAACACCGGTATTCTCATCGAAGTTTAATGATATGGCATCGTCCAGATCCTTTGCATCCTCACCGTCGATGGTGACAGTGGTGAGATTTCTGAAATCGTGACTGCTTCTTTCAGCGATAATGTTCTCCGGTACACTTTCCGGAACAGATTCCGCTGCCTTCATGATGTCCTTTGGAAATGTTTCCGGCAGCCCGTAAGCGCGAACGATAGAGAGGATATCCACGCCGGGATCATTGACATGACCAAGTATCTCCTTGATGATGCCTTCCGGCTTGTGGTGAGCGTCTCCGTAGTTCAGGATCTTTACAACTACCTTGTGACCGTTCACGGCACGCATGTCCTTGCCCTGAGGGATGAAGATATCCTTTAGTATCCTCTGGTTATCGGGCTCTACAAAGCCCACAGATTTATTTTTGCGGTAAATACCGACTATTTCCTTGTTGGCATGCTCGAGAATCTGGGTGATGTGACCTTCCGAACGATGGCTTCCGTCACCGTTTTTTGTGATAATGATTCTGACCTTATCACCGTCAAGGGCCTGACCGATGTAATCCTCCGGAATAAAAATATCCTCCTCATCCTCATGACCTTCGAGACTAACGAAACCAAAGCCTCTCTGGTTGGCAGTAAATGTACCTACATGAGTGAAGTTCTCGGTACGGCCGTATTTGCCTTTCTGGGAAATGCCTATCTTTCCGGTGGCCACCAGTTTGTCCAGAACCTCCTGGAGAGCGGCACGCTCGGCCTTGGGTATGCCGATAAGATTGGCCATTTCCTTTGCTTTCATGGGCTGGTAGATTTTATCCTTTACGAGATCTACAATCAGCTTGGAAAGCTTTTCCTTCTGATAATCTTCCATAAATAAAAAAACTCCTTGTCCGGACATATAGTCCGTCGAAATGGGGTGGTGTGATATAGAATCGTTACGCGTTAGGCGCTTTCACAATTATATCAAAAAACACCTGCATACATTGTATGCAGGTGTTGAGCAAATGTCATTAAATTAATACTTTAATTTACCAGATGATATCAAGGATAAGTGCAACAACAAAGAATGCAACTGCTGCAAACTTTGTGAACTTCTCAAGACCACCCTCGATAGAACGACCCTTGTTCTTGGACCAGTAAGACTCAGCCATACCGGAAATTGCACCAAGACCTGCGCTCTTTCCTTCCTGCATAAGAATGATAGCAGAAAGAGCTACACCAATAAGACAAAATATAATAACAAGTGCGATTTTCATAAATCCTCACCACCTTACAAACAATATAATTTGAAATACCGTAGTACTATAACATGACAAAACTATAAATGCAAGGAGATTTATGATTAGCGACGATCAACATGTCCTGAAATTTTTGGGCCGGAGTGAATTCATTTAGGACCGGGGCGCTTTGGCTTTACGTTCATATATGGAGCCACTCCGGCTCTTGATACTGATTAACTACATTTAATAAAAGACTTTTCATTTTTCTGGTGAATAGTCAAAGGGCAGATTCAGGAGTCTCTCGGCCAGTGCAGTAGGAGATGTCTCTTTTGATGTTGAGAACAGCTGTATGCTGCCGTCAGCAGAGCTGTCATTCAGAAGGCCCGCTTCCGTAAGCCTTCTTTTAGTCTCGCGGGATGTACCGTATGCCCCGTCATAGAATGTCACATCATATCCCAGTGCCTCCCGGATCTTTTTCATGGCAAATGGGAAGTGGGTGCATCCCAGAACTACGCTGTCTACGATTTTGCCCTCGCCGCCGTCTTGTGCACTTCTGAAAGGTTTAAGAAGCTCTTTGAGATAATTGAGCATCTCCTCTGAATCTTCTTTTCCGGCTTCCACCAGTGGAACGATACCCGGAGCTGCCACAGCGTTAATGTCAGCATCATCGGAAAATCGTCCTATAAGATGATGGAGACGCTCTCCGTGAATGGTTGCGCTGGTGGCCAGAACAAGTACATGAGGGTGAGCAGTCTCTGACTTGTCTACGGCAGGCTTCACAGCAGGTTCCATGGCAACGATTATGGTATCGGGATACTTTTCTCTCAGATAAGTTGCAGCAGCTGATGTTGCGGTGTTGCAGGCAATAACAATGGCTTTCGCCCCGTGTTCAAATAAAAATTTAATGTTGTTATCGCACATTTCCTTTATGCGGGTTTCACTTTTTTCTCCGTAGGGGGCGTTTATGCTGTCCCCGAAAAAAATATAATTCTCATTTGGCATGTCGTGTTTGAGAACACGAAGTACCGAAATCCCACCGACTCCTGAGTCAAATACTCCGATGGGAGATGATTTTGAAATCATTTTGTAACTCCGAAAAACTAATATTTTACTGCTTTAGTACCGAAATTATGATGCGGGTGTTATGCAGCAGTGTATGTACAGCATAGAACCATTTTCAATGGAAATCAAGTTTATGGAATGGTATGACGGGAAGCTTTAAAAAGCTTTACAAGGCAAATGTCAGATTCTTCAGGGAATTAAACGGATAAACCATTTGCCTCAGACATCGTCATATCCTACAGTCAGTTGATTTTTTCTCTTAGGCTAAATATACTTATATTAACTATGTTTCTACAGAATGGAGGCTCATTATGACTAGTGTAGACAAGGTCAGTGTAAGTGAACTTATTAAGAAGGAAAAACTTATAAATCTCACACCTGATGTGAGTACCGACGATAAATTTATCAACATTCCAAATGTAAACCGTCCGGCGCTTCAGCTCACAGGTTTCTTTGATCAGTTCGATTCCGAGCGTGTACAGATCATCGGAAATGTTGAAAATGCTTATCTTATGACATTTGAGGCTCCGCAGCGCCGTGCCAAGTATGATGCCATCACAAGATATAATATGCCTTGCATCATTTATGCCAGAAACATTGAACCTGACAGCTGCATGATAGACGCATGCCGTGCTGCACAGATTCCGCTTCTCCAGTCACCGAGACCCACAACAGAGCTTGAAGCTGAGATCATCGGATGGCTTAAAGTCAAGATGGCTCCTATGATCTCCGTTCACGGAGTTCTCGTAGATGTTTACGGTGAAGGTGTTCTCATTATGGGAGATTCCGGAATCGGTAAGTCTGAGGCAGCTCTTGAACTCATTAAGCGCGGACACAGACTGGTTTCCGATGACGTTGTGGAAATCAGAAAAGTCAGTGATGAGACACTGGTAGGATCAGCGCCTGATATAACCAAGCATTTTATCGAGCTTCGAGGCATTGGCATCATAGACGTAATGCAGATGTTCGGTGTAGAGTGCGTTATGGACACTCAGAATATAAACATGGTTATCAAGCTTGCGGAGTGGTCAAAGGACAAGGATTACGACAGACTTGGACTCAAGGATAACTATACAGAATTTCTTGGAAACAAAGTTATATGCTATGATATTCCGGTTCGCCCCGGACGTAATATCGCCATCATAGTTGAATGTGCTGCAGTAAACAACCGTGCAAAGAAGATGGGTTACAATGCGGCTCAGGTGCTTTATGACAGAGTTACAGCCAATATGAAGGCGAATGAAGAATGATGATGAGATGAATCCATAGCTTTTTATCGTTCGTATTAAGGCTCCGGTCATATGTACCGGATGGATTTCAGAAATATATCTATAATAAGAATCGGAGGTTGTCCCATATATGACTTCCTCCGATATTTTCTCTGATTTGGAGGTTTTGTGAAAGTATTAAAAAATGAACCCCTGGACAAACATACCAGTTTCAGGGTTGGCGGTCCGGCAAAGGTTTACGTGGTTCCTGAGGATGAGTACGAGCTTCAGAAGCTCATAGAGTTCTTACACTCAGAGAAGCTTTTATACAATATAATAGGAAACGGTACAAATTTACTGGTGAGCGACGAGGGGGTCGATTCCATAGTTATAGAAATCGGAAAGGCTCTTGACGGAATTGAATTTGTGAGCGGCAGGGGAAATGCAGAATGTGCAGATGCTGATGGAATCTACCGCATCAGAGCTCTCGCCGGAACATCTCTCGGTAAGACAGCCCAGTTTGCCGCAAGTCACAGCCTTACAGGTATGGAGGCCTTAAGAGGTATTCCGGGAACTGTAGGCGGCGCAGTGACCATGAACGCCGGAGCTTACGGTACAGAGATGTGTGACGTTCTCGAATCCGTGGAGGTCATCACAAGGGACGGAAAGATAAAGAAACTTGCCGCAGCAGATCTAAAGCTTGGATACCGGTACAGCATAGTTCCCGAGGAGGGGTATATTGTGGCGGCAGCAACATTTGCACTTAAAAAGGGTGACAAAAAAGCCATAGAAGCAGAGATGGCGGATTACCAGCAGAGACGTAAGGATAAGCAGCCCATAGAGAAATTTTCTGCAGGATCCACCTTCAAGAGACCCGAGGGCCACTTCGCAGGAAAACTTATCGAGGATTGCGGACTCCGGGGCTTCAGACATGGGGGAGCGCAGGTTAGTGAAAAGCACTGCGGCTTTGTGATCAATGACGGAACTGCAAGAGCAGCCGATATTTTCTGGCTTATAGGAGAGATCCGCAAAAGAGTTCTTATGGAGCAGGGCGTGGAGCTAACTCCGGAGGTCAAATTATGGGGAAACTTCTGATAGTTACCGGCATGAGCGGCGCCGGAAAGACCATAGCTTTAAAATCTCTCGAAGATATGGGGTATTACTGTGTTGACAATCTTCCCATACCACTGGTTGAAAAGTTTGCAGAGCTCATTACTGACGGCAACGAGCAGATAACCAAGGCAGCACTGGGTATAGATGTGCGTTCGGGAAAAGACCTGCCTCTTCTTAAGGAGATATTTGATGATTGGGACATAAAGGGCAATGTTGATTATGATGTTCTTTTTCTCAATGCCTCCGACGAGACTCTCATCAAGAGATTCAAGGAAACGAGACGCGCTCATCCTCTCAGCAAGGACGGACGTGTGGAGACCGGAATCGAAGCAGAGAGACAGGAAATGGGATGGCTAAAGGATAATGCTGATTTCATCATCGATACCTCACATCTTCTTACAAAAGAGCTCAGAAAGCAGATAGCAAACATCTTTGAGGAGAATCGTGCCTATGAGAATCTGCAGGTGACGATACTCAGTTTTGGCTTCAAATACGGAATTCCGGATGATGCGGATCTTCTCTTTGATGTGAGATTTCTGCCGAATCCGTACTATGTTCCCGAACTAAAGACCCATACGGGACTTGATCAGGACGTGAGGGATTTCGTAAAAAAGGATGGGACGGCGGAAGAATTTCTGATAAAGTTGCATGATATGATAAGCTTTCTGATTCCTCATTATATAGAGGAAGGAAAAAATCAGCTGGTTATAGGAATCGGATGCACCGGCGGAAAGCATCGATCGGTCACCATAGCATGTCTTCTTTATGAAAGGCTGAAAAAAAACGCGGACTATGGCTTGCGGCTTGATCACAGAGACATCAGTCTGCGGTGACTCTATAAAAATTTCTTATACTGAAAGCTGTTTCGCTATAAGAAGTTTGTATGGACGGCTGCTTTTGATCGCAAACAGCAAAAAGTGTTGATAAAGCGAAAAATGTTCAACAAAATACGGTAGGCTTCAAAGAGTTATTATAATACTTTTATATAATGCCCGGAGGTTTTATGGCACAAGGGTCAAAATCTAAGGTGTCTTTTTCAAGCAGGGTAAAGGATGAGTTGAGGAAAAAAGACTTTACAGCTTATGAAAAAGTTATTAATATTGGAAACGTCGATTCACGTGATTTTGAGACTCGTTCTTATGTCAGAGAGCGCTTTTTGAATTCCGGGTCGGTTACTGATCCCAAGAAGGATTATCATCTGGAGTTTGTATGCGACGGAGCAGAAGATGCAGACCGCGTTTCGGTGGAACTCCGAACCTTCGGGCTGGAACCGAGAATCATGGATCGCAACGGCCATCTGGTGGTGTACTTAAAGGATGCTTCACAGATTTCCGATGTTCTTAACCTGATGGGTGCGGTTGACGGACTCATGGAATTTGAGAACACGCGTATCCTGAAGGAAGTCAGCGAGAAAGTAAATCGCCGTGTGAATTGTGAAACTGCTAACCTTCAGAGGACAGTTTCCGCGGGAATACGGCAGATTGAAGATATAGAATTGATTGAGAAAGAACTGGGGCTTCGTAAGATAGACCCGGGACTGCGAGAGATAGCTGAGAAGCGGTTAGAGGATCCCAATGCTTCCCTGGCTGAACTTGCAGAACGTCTGAGTGAACCGATTGGAAAGAGCGGGGCCAATCATCGTATGAGGAAGCTGGCAAGTATTGCCGATGAGTTACGTAAAAAAACCGCAAGGGGAGTATAAAAAAGAAGTTGAGTTTTTTGTTGGTTAGCAATGCGAAGGTATTTTCATTGCGGACATTTAGCTGATCTTCATGGAGGACAATGATGAAGGACACAAACGTGGTAGTTAACTTACCAAAAAAATCTGATGACCATCCGGTTGCTATGCTTGTACAGATCGCAAGCAGATATGAGTCACGTATTTACATGGCAGACGGTCCGAGAAAAGTAAACGCAAAGTCTATTATGGGTATGATGGCACTTGGTATCAACAACGGTCAGGAGCTTGTTGTATCTGCAGAGGGTTCTGATGAGAATGATGCAGTAGAGGCTATCTCAGAGTATCTGCGCGGTGAAGCAGTTTAATTGACATATAGATTTATACATGATATTCAGGCAGTCGCTTCAGGCGGCTGCCTTTTTGTGTTGGCTGACAATGGAATATCATGTATACATGGATATGCATTTTTCGGCCAACGTGAATATATATTTAAGAACATATATTCTAAAATTTGATTCTGTGTGTTATGATTAGATAAGTGTCATGACTGGCGGCGGATTCCGCAGAAATCCGGCATATAGCACCGGCCATCGCGAAGCGAATGCAGATGGGCAGGTATTCCCGAAGAGCACGCAGTTTTTTGATATTTTGTATTAAGGAGTTTCAGATGGCTTTTACACATTTACATGTTCATACATCATATAGTCTTTTGGATGGTGCCGGCAGGATACCGGAGATGGTGGAAAGATGCAGGGAACTGGGTATGGATTCCATGGCTATCACAGATCATGGAGTTATGTATGGCGTCATAGATTTTTATAAAGAAGCAAAGAAACAGGGCATCAAGCCCATACTTGGCTGCGAGATCTACCTGACCTCCGGTTCCAGATTCGACAGAGAAATAGTAAAAGGCGATGACAGGTATTATCATCTGGTGCTTCTTGCGGAGAATGATACGGGCTATGCGAATCTTATGAAGATAGTTTCTGCAGGATTTACAGACGGTTACTACTATAAGCCCCGTGTGGACTATGAGATTCTTAGTATGTACCATGAGGGAATCATAGCTCTTTCTGCATGTCTTGCCGGAGAAGTGTCCAAAAATCTTGCCAGAAGCATGTACGACGAGGCAAAGGCAGCGGCTCTTCATTATCAGAGTATCTTCGGGGAAGGGAACTTCTTCCTGGAGCTTCAGGATCATGGATTTCCGGAGCAGAAGCGTGTCAATGCCGGTCTCCTGCAGCTTCATGAAGAGACTGGTATTCCTCTTGTTGCCACAAATGATATCCACTATACCTTCAAGACTGACGCAGAGGCACATGACATCCTTCTATGCCTTCAGACAGGAAAAAAGGTGGCGGATGAGAACCGTATGCGTTATCCGGGAGGGCAGTTTTACATAAAGTCAGAGGAAGAGATGCGGTCGCTGTTCCCCTACGCAGCAGAAGCGCTGGATAATACCCATAAAATAGCCGAGAGATGTAATGTTGATATAGAGTTCGGACATTATCATCTGCCAAAGTATGAGGTTCCGGAGGGATATACTTCCCTTAGTTATCTCACAGAGCTTTGTGAGAACGGGCTTAAGGAACGTTACGGTGAGGAAGCGGAAAAACACAGAGAACGTCTTCAGTATGAGCTTGATACCATCACATCCATGGGATTTGTGGATTACTTCCTTATAGTCTGGGATTATATTCATTTTGCGAAAACCCACGATATATCTGTTGGTCCGGGAAGAGGGTCTGCGGCAGGTTCCATAGTTGCCTACGCCATAGGCATTACCGACATAGACCCTATGCGCTACAGCCTGATCTTCGAGCGTTTCCTGAATCCTGAACGTGTTACCATGCCCGATGTGGACGTGGACTTTGAGTATGAGAGACGTCAGGAGGTCATTGATTACGTAACAGAGAAGTATGGAAAGGACAATGTCACCCAGATCGTCACCTTCGGTACACTGGCGGCAAAGGGCGTTATCAGAGATGTGGGACGTGTTCTTGATATACCTTACGCAAAATGCGATCTGATAGCTAAACTGGTTCCCAATGAGCTTAATATGACTCTGGACAAGGCTCTGGAGCTGAGCCCTGACCTTAAAAAGATGTACGAGTCTGATGAAGAGACCTATCGTATCATCACCATGAGTAAGAGACTGGAGGGACTTCCGAGACATAGTTCCATGCATGCTGCGGGAGTGGTTATCTCTGGTCAGCCTGTTGTGAACTATGTGCCGCTTTCCAGAGGATCGGATGGTTCCATTACAACCCAGTTCACCATGACGACCATTGAGGAGCTGGGACTTCTCAAGATGGATTTCCTCGGTCTTCGTACCCTGACGGTTATAAAGGACGCCATCAGATTCGCAAATCAGTCTCACGGCATCAATCTCACTGTAGACAATATGGATTACAACGATCCTAAGGTTTACCAGATGATATCTGCCGGAAAATGCGAGGGCGTGTTCCAGCTGGAATCTGCGGGAATGAAAAACTTCATGAAGGAGTTACGGCCGGAGAATATTGAGGATATCATAGCCGGCGTTGCACTCTACAGACCGGGTCCCATGGATTTTATTCCCAAATATATAAAGGGAAAGCGTAATCCGGGACTCATCACCTATGACTGTCCTGAGATAAAGCCTATCCTTGAGAACACATATGGATGTATTGTTTATCAGGAGCAGGTAATGCAGATAGTCCGGGATCTTGCGGGTTACTCCATGGGGCGTTCTGATCTGGTTCGCCGTGCCATGAGTAAGAAGAAGGCTTCTGTCATGGAAAAGGAGAGGCAGAATTTCGTTTACGGCAATAAAGAGGAGGGCATCCCGGGATGTATCGCCAAAGGAATTGATGAAGCAACTGCCAATCGGATCTATGATGAGATGATAGATTTCGCCAAGTATGCCTTTAACAAGTCTCATGCCGCCTGCTATGCAGTTGTGGCTTATCAGACCGCATATCTCCGCTGCTACTATCCGGCAGAATTTTTTGCTGCACTTATGACATCTTTTATGGATAATCAGGGAAAAACTGCCGAATATATAGATGTGGTGAAATCCTTTGGCATAAACATCCTTCCGCCGGACGTGAATACGGCAGAGATTGGCTTCTCTGTCAGCGACGGTTCCATCAGATACGGACTCAGCGCCGTAAAAGGTGTAGGCCGAAGCGCAGCTCTTCAGATAATCAATGAACGAAAACTTCACGGCCCCTTCAAGGATTTTGAAGATTTCGTCATGAGAGTGACGGAGAAAGGCATTAACAGACGTGCCATCGAGTATTTTGTCCAGGCCGGGGGCACCGACAGCATGAAGGGCAACCGAAGAGAGAAGATTGCCATGACTCCCATGATCATCGACAGCAAGGCCAAGGAAAAGGTGAATTCCATGGCCGGACAGATGACTCTCGCGGATCTTCTGGGAGAGGATAACAAGGAAGCGGCTGAATTCCGTATTACCATGCCAAAGCTTACTGAATTCACCAAGGGAGAGCTTCTTCAGTTTGAGAAGGAGGCTCTCGGATTCTATCTCAGCGGTCATCCTCTGGATGAGTACAGTGATGTTATAAAGGCCAATGTCTCTGCGTCAAGCTTTGACTTCCGAAGGGATCCTGAATCCGGAAATGTCAATCTCAGAAACAAACAGAGAGTCACCATCGGAGGTATCATAACCGAGGTTAAGACCAAGATTACATCCAAACAGCAGAAGCAGATGGCTTTCATACAGCTCGAAGACATGGTGGGAACAGTGGAGGTAGTTGTATTCCCCAATGTATTTGAGATAAAGCGTTCACTTCTTACTGAGGACAGAAAGGTATTTATTTACGGTTACGTGGACGGCACCGGTGACGGAGACAGTAAACTGATTGCAGACAATATTTACGGCTTTGAGGAAGCACCCAAAGAGCTGTGGCTGCAGTTTGAATCCAAGGACAGTTTTCTTAGTCTCAGGGAAAAAGTAGGCAGGGTCATATATGAACATCAGGGGTCTGATTTTGTTTCGATTTATCTCAGACAGGAAAAGGCAGTGAAAAATCTCAACCGCGATCAGGCGGTTCATGTGAATGATTCACTACTAAAAGAGTTTGAGTACTTACTTGGTGAAAAAAATGTCAAAGTTACATACAAAGTATTGAAAAAAGTACAAAATTAAACTATTATATAGACTCAGTTTGAAATACTTTGATAAGGCATTTCTGCGGTAAAAAAGCATGTGTGTCATGTCATATATGAATGTCAGAAGCTTCTGCATTCATTATATTCCGAAGGGTAAAGTCAGACTTTCGGATGAGTTATACTTTGATTTCAAATGTCGCCATACGGCTATTATTAGGGAGAAACTAGACAAAAAGTGGAGGAATAACTATGGCTGCAAAATCTGTAAAAACAATAGGCGTTTTAACATCAGGTGGTGATGCGCCGGGAATGAACGCCTGCGTTCGTTCTGTTGTAAGAACCGCTATTCATGAGGGACTTAAGGTTAAAGGTATCATGAGAGGTTATGCAGGCCTTCTTCAGGAGGAGATCGTTGATATGGATACAACATCCGTATCCGATACCATCAGCCATGGAGGAACTATATTATATACAGCAAGATGCATGGAATTCACAACACCTGAGGGCCAGCAGCGCGGAGCTGAGATCTGCAGAAAGCACGGAATCGACGGTATAGTAGTTGTCGGCGGTGACGGTTCTTTCCGCGGAGCAGGAAAGCTTTCGGCATTAGGCATTAACACCATCGGTGTTCCGGGTACCATCGATCTCGATATCGCATGTTCAGACTATACCATCGGTTTTGATACTGCTATCAATACAGCTATGGATGCTATCGACAAGCTGAGAGATACTTCCACATCTCACGAGCGTTGTTCCATCATCGAGGTTATGGGAAGAAGAGCAGGTTACATCGCTCTCTGGTGCGGTGTTGCCAACGGTGCCGAGGAGATCCTCATTCCTGAGCGTTACGACGGTGACGAGCAGGCTATCATCAATCGTATCATCGAGGCCCGTAAGAGAGGAAAGAAGCATTATATCATCATCAATGCAGAAGGTATCGGCCACAGTGCATCTATGGCTAAGCGTATCGAGGCTGCAACAGGTATCGAGACAAGAGCTACCATCCTTGGACATATCCAGCGTGGCGGTTCACCGACCTGTAAGGATCGTTACTATGCATCTATGATGGGCGCAAAGGCTGCAGAGCTTCTCTGCGAAGGAAAGTCAAACCGCGTAGTTGCATACAAGAACGGTGAGTTCGTGGATTTCGACATCCAGGAAGCACTTCAGATGAAGAAGGATATTCCTGAGGAGCAGTACAGAATCGCAAATCTTCTTGTAAGATAATGACGGCTGTATCTGAATGGGATGGATCAGATAAGGAATAGATTAAATATGATAGGGATGTGGTGAGTATATTTACTTCACCGCATCCTTTTTATTATCAGGACTTCCCGCGTGAGTTGCGCCCTCATGGGAGGCTTTTGATATTCCGGCTCACCGATGGGACAAGTATTATTTGATCATCTTTTTATTTGCACACAATTGATAATTGTGTTATCATGCGCGTTACGGTGAACGGTGACAGGGATGGAACTGATACTCATGAAATGTAAAGGTTTCTGAACGCAATCAAGGAAAAAGCGTTCAGAAATCTTTTTAGCAGGATGATTTTTGACTAAAGTCAAAAAACACATATATGGAAATCGAATTCCCTGGGGATCCGATATCCTGTGAAAATGGGTATGAGTTCGATATGATATGGAGGTAAAGCTATGTTAAAAAATGTAAATTCAAGCCTCGAAGGCAATAATGTGGTACTTTGTGCGGCTAATTCATATAATCAGAAATTTTTCATGAATCCGGAGTACAACAATCTTCCGGAGGATGTACTTAAAGAGCTTAAGATAATCTCTGTGGAGTATACGGAAGAGATCGGCGGAATCTTCCTTATGGAGTTCAATGCTGACAACAAGCTGGTGCTTAAGTCAATGCATGAGGACGGGGATGTGATGTTTGATGAGGACAACTCAAGAAAGAAGATTGACAGCATCGCCGAGAAGTACGAGGCACTTTTCACAAAGCTTGAGACCTACTATTCAGCTATTCAGGCTCTTCATGGCAATGTAAGAAGAGGCGATGGAGAGGTGGAGATTACGGATGAGGACAGAAATGCCGAGCCCGGGGCCAACAATCCTGAGGGAATCGCCGAGGTAAGAAGAGCAACCTTAGAGGAGCTTAATGCTTCAGATGAGGACTCAGAGGAGTACCCGGACAGAGGCGTTGTCACAGAGGAGGAGCAGGGCTCCATCCGAATGACAGGCTCCTGGGACATGCCGGTTCACCCGGATGATCCCGACGCCGAGAACACAGCATATCATACGCTATTTGGGGAATGATCCTCATTTCGAAGAAATAATGAAAGAATAATAATGAAAATTGGAAACATTGAACTGAAAAACAACGTGGTGATGGCGCCCATGGCGGGGGTTACAGACCTCCCTTTCAGAACACTGGTACATGAAATGGGTGCCGGACTCACCACAACAGAGATGGTCAGCGCAAAGGCCATTCTTTATAAGAATAAAAATACGGAAGAGCTTATGAAAAGGGATGGTGACGGAACTCCGGTTGCGGTTCAGCTTTTTGGCTCGGATCCTGAAATAATGTCGGATATCGCCCATCAGATAGAGGACAGATTTGACATGATAGATGTGAACATGGGATGTCCTGTGGGAAAGATCGTAAACAACCATGAGGGCAGTGATCTTATGAATCATCCTGACCTTGCCTATGATATATTGAGCCGGATGGTGAAAAAGTGCCATGTCCCCATAACTGTGAAGTTCAGAAAGGGCTTCATGAAGGAGGATGATACTGCAGTCGAATTCGCAAAGATGGCAGAAAGTGCCGGTGTATCCGCTGTGACTATTCATGGAAGAACCCGTTCTCAAATGTACGCAGGAAAGGCAGACTGGGACGTTATAAGACGTGTAAAGGAAGCTGTTAAGATACCGGTATTCGGTAACGGAGACATTTTTGAACCCGAAGATGCAAAGAGAATGCTTGATGAGACAGGCTGCGACGGTGTGGCTATCGCGAGAGGCGCCCAGGGCAATCCGTGGCTCTTCAGGAGGACGGTACACCTCATTGAAACAGGAGAACTTCTTCCGAAACCTGAACTTAAAGAAATCATAGATATGATCCACAGACACACAGAGCTGATGCGGGAAATAAAGGGTGAGTTCACAACTATACGTGAGATGAGAAAGCACATTTCATGGTATACGGAAGGACTTCCAAACTCATCCCGTCTGAGAGCTCAGGTAAATACTGCGGAGAGCATTGAAAAACTCTATGAGCTGGTTGACAAACTACTTATTAATGTATAAAATCAGCATTTGTAAAATCGCAAGGTAAAGGTGTAATATTGCGCCTAAAAGCCGAAATTTTAACATCTAAGTTACCGGAGTTGTGGTTTTACAGGCACTGTGGATGAGCATAGCAGAGATTAACAGGCATTATCCGGTGCATAGGGATTCAGAATTTTCACGCATCGAGGATGTGTTGAGAACGTAGGCATTGGCCGAGGCATATGAGAGGGATACAAAAATTTCTGATGCATCAAAGATTTTTGCATTCTGATCATTTAAGATATGACCGGGATATGGGTAGACCGCCCCGGGTATAATCAGTTTTTTATGTGAAAGGAGCTATGGCAAACATGGCAGAGGAGCAGACAGTAAAGAAAAACTTACTCACACGTGCAGGTCTCAAGAAGTATGAGGAAGAGCTTCATGATCTTAAGGTAAACCGCAGACAGGAGATCGCTGCAAAGATCAAGGAAGCAAGAGAGCAGGGCGATCTTTCAGAGAATGCCGAGTATGATGCAGCGAAGGATGAGCAGCGTGATATTGAGGCCAGAATCGTTGAGCTTGAGACACTTCTCAAGAATGTAGAGGTTGTAGACGATACTGTTGAGGGTGAGATCAATGTAGGTTGCCGCGTTGTTCTTCTTGATGAGGAGTTTGACGAGGAAGTTACATACTATATCGTAGGTTCTTCAGAGGCAAACAGCCTTGCAGGAAAGATCTCAAACGAGTCTCCTGTAGGACATGCTCTTCTTCATCATAAAGCAGGTGATGAGGTAGAGGTTGAGACTGATGCAGGTCTTCTCAAGTTCAAGGTACTTGAGGTAGCTCGTCACGAGGCTGAGTAATTTCATTAGTCTTTTTTGCGAGTCATAATGTCTGAAATTCCCCAAGGAACGATGGTGGTTTTCTGCGAAGAAGCAGAGCCTTGGGATTCCGGAGATTAAAGTAGATAATATAATATAGTCAAGTTTTAATATCTGACGGCTGGGTGAATGTGGCCCGGCCGTCTTCATTAGCATAAAGCGGAGTGCAGGTTTAAACGACCTGCATTTAGGAAGAACAGGCACATGGTTCTTCATGTGCGGATTTCATATCAAAGAGGGAGAGAAACATGGCAGAGAATCAGCAGAACAATCAGCAGAACAATCAGCCTGTTGAGGATACAAATCACATCGTACAGGCTCGTCGCGACAAGCTTGCAGAGCTTCAGGCAGCAGGACAGGATCCGTTTGAAATCACAAAGTTCGAGCAGACACATCATTCAGAGGAGATCAGAGAGAATTTCGAGACTCTTGAGAATCAGCATGTGGCTATCGCAGGACGTATCATGCTGAAGCGTGTCATGGGTAAGGCTTCATTCGTACACCTTCAGGACAAGCAGGGCAGAATCCAGGCTTATGTAGCTCGTGACGGTATCGGCGAGGATGAGTACAAGGCATTCAAGAAGCTTGATATCGGCGATATCATCGGTATCGAGGGTTATGTATTCAAGACAAAGACAGGCGAGACATCTGTTCATGCAGAGAAGCTTACTCTTCTTTCAAAGTCTCTCTATCCACTTCCTGAGAAGTTCCACGGAATCCAGGACACTGACACAAGATACAGACAGAGATACGTTGACCTCATCATGAGCGAGGAATCAAAGAAGGTATTTATCAAGCGTTCACAGATCATCAGTGAGATCCGTAACTTCCTTGCAGGACGTGATTTCATGGAAGTTGAGACTCCTATGCTTGTTTCCAATGCCGGCGGTGCAGCAGCACGTCCATTCGAGACACATTATAATGCTCTTAATGAGGACGTTAAGCTTCGTATTTCTCTTGAGCTTTACCTTAAGAGACTTATAATCGGTGGGCTTGAGAGAGTATTCGAGATCGGCCGTGTATTCCGTAACGAGGGTGTTGATACACGTCACAACCCTGAGTTTACACTTATGGAGCTTTATCAGGCATACACAGACTACAATGGTATGATGGAGCTTACAGAGTCCATGTTCCGTTACCTTGCCGAGAAGGTTTGCGGTACAACAACCATCACATATCAGGGCACAGAGATCGACCTTGGAAAGCCATTCCGTCGTCTGACCATGACAGAGGCTATCAAGGAGGAGACAGGTATCGACTTCGATACAGTTAAGGATCTTGAGGAGGCTCGTGAGCTTGCAAGGAAGAACCACATCGAGTTTGAGGATCACCACAAGATCGGTGATATCGAGAACCTCTTCTTCGAGACATTCTGCGAGGAGAAGATGATACAGCCTACATTCATCATGGATCACCCTGTTGAGATCTCACCTCTTACAAAGAAGAAGCCATCAGACCCTTCAAAGGTTGAGCGTTTCGAGCTTTACATCTACGGACGTGAGATGTGTAATGCTTACTCAGAGCTTAACGATCCTATCGATCAGAGAGAGCGTTTCAAGGCTCAGGATGCACTTGCTGAGGCAGGTGACGAGGAAGCCAACCATACAGATGAGGACTTCCTTCACGCTATGGAGATCGGTATGCCGCCTACCGGTGGTATAGGATATGGCATTGACAGACTTGTTATGCTGTTGACAGATAGTGCTGCCATCAGAGATGTCCTGCTCTTCCCGAC
>NZ_JNKO01000026.1 GCF_000702885.1 Oribacterium sp. P6A1
TAATTTTTTACGTCGCATTTACGTCTTACTTAATTAGTGTATGCTCAGCAACCGCCTAATTTTTCAGACGGCTGCTTCATATAAACAATTGTACCTTGAAAATATCAAAATCAATTTTTGGAACAAAGAAAGCCTGAGGAGGCAATCTAAGTTCATGGATATAATCGATAGTGCTATAGAGCTTCGACTTGTTTCTTCAAGTTTTGTCATGATTAATCCAAGACCGTGACTATGTTTTGATAATGCAAATTTTCGCTCTACTTCAATTCTATCAACGCTATCCACGTACTCCGTGTGCTTATCAATTGAAACATTCTTTCCGGGCCTTCCTAAAGCTGGTCCCGCAAGTCTTATCCCGCGTGCTTTACAGTATGCGAGATTTTCTCTGTTTCGGTAAATCTTATCAGCAAGTGCTCGTTTTGGGTAATGACCATTACGCTTGAAGAAATTCTCAATAGCAGATATCAATACTTCGCTTTCATTGTATGCGTCGAATGATATTTTTTCCAATCTGCCGAGTCCATTTTCAATACTAAGATCGATCTTGGCACCGAATTCTACAGGCGATTTGCTCTTGCCTCTGACTATCGGTCTTACAAAAGGTTGGGATATGCTTACAATCCTATCAGGAACAGTGTGAACATTGTTTTTATACATGTATTCCTGCTGTTTACACTCCCCCTTTTATGATTCTAATTGTAGCAAAAGGCCTGTCCAAACATATGGACAGGCACTTATATTTTTTGCTGTTTTGTTTTAGGTCTCATATATAGATTTTATAACTAAGTCTCACTGAGTCTCATTTACGCATGAGACTCAGTGAGACTATGGTGAGACTGCAATGAGACTTTCCTATATAAATCCCACCATTTCAGCATTTTTCAATTAATACATAGTCTCATTTTGATGAGACTGATATGAGACTCAGTATTATAATTTCCACACAGATTCATTTTTATCATAAACAGCACCTGTGATTTTCTTTATCTTAGCATAGTCTCTAAATATACATTAATTAACTTTCATCAGCTTCTGAGTGAAACACCCATTCTCTCAAGGCCGTTAAGGATCTTCTTTACAACTCCGTTTATCTCATCATCTGTAAGTGTGTGATCCTGGGCACGGAGTGTAACCTTGTATGCCATTGACTTGTAGCCCGCGAGCACCTGTGCACCGACATATACGTCGAAAAGCTCAACATTCTCACAAAGCTTACCTGTTCTCTGGATAAGAACGTCCTCGATCTGACCTGCTGTTACATCAAGCGGAACAAGCATAGAGAAGTCTCTGGTCACAGACGGGAACTTGGCAAGCGGTGTGTACTTGGTATCATCATTTACAAGAGGATAAACCTCAGGCATATCGAGAACTGCAACGTATGCCTTGTCACCGATTGAATAGTTCTCAAGTACTGTAGGATGGATCTCTCCGAGGAATCCGATCACCTTTCCATCATAAATAATGTTTGCACGGCGACCAGGATGAAGGAATGGCTTAGCACATCCCTCTGCATCATACTTGAAACGTCCGAGGATTCCAAGCTGGTTAAGGATATCCTCCACATCACCCTTCATGGTGAAGAAATCTCCCTCGCCGATAAATCCAAGTGTCAGAGTCATACGCTCGTCAGGAAGCTCGGTGAGTGGTAATGCCTTCGGAATATAGACATTGGCCATTTCATAAAGCTTTGCAGACTTGTTTCTGCGGTTATAGTTTGTAGAAAGTGCTGTAAGCATTCCGTTAAGGCTGGAGGTTCTCATAACAGAGAAGTCCTCACCGAGAGGATTGCTGATTCTGATCTGCTGCTTCTCGGCTGCATCCTCAGGGAAAAGAAGCTTGTCGTAAACCTTCGGAGACTCGAAGCTGTACATGAAAGCCTGTGAGTATCCAAGAGCCTGAGCATAATGTCTCACTCTCTCATTTACAGCAAGATCCGGAGCAAGTCTTCCTGCTACGTCAGAGCCACCCGGAAGAGTGGTAGGTACGTTGGCATAGCCATAGAATCTTGTAATCTCCTCAGCCACGTCACACATACGATGAATGTCCTGACGGAAGGTAGGTGCTGTAACTGTAAGAGTATCTCCGTCAGCACCTATTTCTGTGCTGAGCTCGATTCTCTCAAGATACTCCTTCATCTCTTCTGCTGTAAGGTTGAAACCGATAAGACTGTTAATGTCTGATGCCTTGCATACAACAACTGAAGGCTCACGCTTTACAGGATAAACATCGATCATTCCGCCCACAACTTCTCCGGCCTGAAGCTCCTCGATGAGAGCACATGCACGGTTGATAGCTGACTCTGCAAGATTTGGATCGAGACCCTTCTCGAAGTATGCGGAAGCATCTGTTCTGTCTCCTACCTTACGGGCGCTGAGACGGATGTTGGTACCGTCAAATGTAGCTGCCTCAAATACCATGGTCTTAACGTCATCAGTGATCTTTGAGTTCTGACCTCCCATGATTCCTGCGAGACCGATAGCTCCCTCTGCATCACAGATGGTAAGGATAGTGTGATCGAGCTTTCTCTCCTGCTGGTCAAGAGTCTCAAATACATCACCGTCTGCTGCACGCTTTACGATGATCTTGTGTCCTCTGATCTTATCGTAATCGTAGCTGTGCATCGGCTGACCATACTCAAGCATTACGTAGTTTGTGATATCAACGATGTTGTTGATAGGACGGATGCCTGCACTTGCAAGACGGATCTGCATCCACTTTGGTGATGGAGCGATCTTGATGTTCTTAACCATTCTTGCTGTGTAACGGGGACAGAGGTCTGTGTCAATGACTTCGACCGATAAATAGTCATTGATATCCTCATTGTTTCCTGACTTCTCTTCCTTTGGCATGTGGAATGCCTTCTTGAAGGTTGCTGCACCCTCTCTTGCGATACCGATCACGCTGTAGCAGTCAACTCTGTTTGAAGTGATCTCATACTCATGGATAGCGTCATTGAAACCGAGAAGTGCAGGTGCGTCCTGTCCTACCTGAGTTCCCTCAGGGAATATGTAAAGACCATCCTCAGGTGCTTCAGGATAGAACTCCCGGCTTGAACCAAGCTCTTCGATGGAGCACATCATACCGTAAGACTCGATGCCTCTTAACTTTCCTGCCTTGATCACAACACCATCCTCAGGAAGCTCACCGCCGTCATGTCCGCCGGCAACCTTACCTCCGTCAAGAACTACAGGAACAACATCTCCTACCTTCTGATTCTGTGCACCTGTTACGATCTGAACAGGCTCTGCCTGTCCTACGTCTACCTGGCAGATCCAAAGATGATCTGAATCAGGGTGCTTCTCCATGGACTTTATCTGTCCTGTTACGATCTTATCAAGATTTTTATTTAAAATGCTGCAGGTCTCTACCTTTGTACCTGTGAGAGTAACTGCATCTGTCCACTCCTTTGGTGTACAGTCAAGATCAGGAACATACTCCTTGATCCAATTCATTGATGTATTCATTTTGATTCTCCTCTACATTCTGTAAATACCTTCTTTTGTTTGCGAAGATATCTTATATATGAAATCCAGTGGTTTCTCATTTAGTACTAAGTGTTTTTCACTTTGATTTGTACTAAATCCTTATAATCCTCAAAATAGATGTCTTCTTCAATTTTTATCAGCAGTACGTGACTATCCCGCTCTTTTATCAGAACTGATTGAGGAAACGAGTGTCATTCTCATAGAGAAGACGCATGTCATCAATTTCATACTTGAGAAGAGCGATTCTCTCAAGACCTACACCGAAAGCGAAGCCCTGATACTCATTAGGATCGATTCCGCACATCTCGAGAACGTGTGGGTGAACCATACCGCAGCCAAGGATCTCGATCCAGCCCTCTCCCTTACAGAAACGGCAGCCCTTTCCGCCGCACTTGAAGCAGGATACGTCAACCTCTGCTGATGGCTCTGTGAACGGGAAGTGATGAGGACGAAGCTTTGTCTTGGTTTCAGGTCCGAAAAGCTCCTTGGCAAAGGTATCAAGTGTTCCCTTGAGATCTGCAAATGTAACATGCTTGTCGATTACGAGACCTTCGATCTGATGGAATGAAGGTGAGTGAGTAGCATCAACAGCGTCTGAACGGAAAACTCTGCCCGGGCAGATCATACGAATAGGAAGCTTGCCCTGCTCCATGACTCTGGCCTGTACGGATGAAGTCTGGGTTCTGAGAAGGATGTTTTCATTGATGTAGAATGTATCCTGCTCGTCTCTTGCAGGATGTCCTGCAGGGATATTGAGCTTTTCGAAATTGTACTGATCAAGCTCTACTTCAGGACCTTCAACAACCTCATAGCCCATACCTACGAAGATCTTTTCAACCTCTTCAAGGGCTCTTGTGTTTGGATGAGCATGACCGTAAGCCATCTTCTTTGCAGGAAGTGTTACATCAATGGTCTCTGCTGCCATTCTTGCTTCCTTGGCCTTCTCCTGAAGCTCTGTCATATGCTTCTGGAGTTCCTCTTCAACCTCCTGACGGATAGCATTGACCATCTGTCCGAATTTAGGCTTCTCCTCAGGACTAAGATCCTTCATAGACTTAAGCAGGGAAGTGATCTCACCCTTCTTACCGAGAAATTTTACGCGGATATCATTAAGTGCATTGGTATCCTGTGCTTCACGGATGCAATCCGAAGCAAGCTTCTTCAGCTCTTCCAACTTTGTGTTTTCCATTTCTTTCTCCTTATAAAAAAATCCCTGTGTCATAAATATGACACAGGGACGAATTATCGCGGTACCACCCTTGTTCCTGACACCCGGCTTTATATAACTACTGCATAAGCCATGCATCAGACTCTCAAAATGCTTAACGCGCATACACGTTCCGGACTACTATAACTTCACCCGGACAACTCCGGTGGGAAAATTCGTTTCGGATATCTCTCAGACCGCTCTCAGCGCCTCACGGTCATTCTCTTTAGAGAGATGGTTCCAAACTACTGTGCACCATCAACGTCTTTAAGTTTATTAGATTAAAACTTTGTTCATCATATTTCTTTCCCGGGAAAAAGTCAAGATAACTTTGGGTTATATCGGTTATGCCTCTTTCGAAGCAGCAACAGTTCAGCCGGTCGAGTCAGATGGAATCCATATTAGTTCGAGGCGCCGATGCTGGAAAAATCAAGAATCTGGTCCCTAAGTGGTCAGAGAAAGAATCCTTGCGGATTCATCTGAACCGCTCAAAGCCGCGTGGCTCCCACGATTAAAAAACAAATCGTGGGAGCTAAGACCATCAAATACTCACTCTCTTCCAGTACAGGCAGCCGCCTTCTGAATCCCACGTATTTTTTGCCGGTCTGTAGGACATCGAATTTCCCAAGAAATTCGATGTCCGTACACGTGGTTTTTTGGCCCCTGCCAAAAAACCATCCGGCTTTGCCGGATTTCCGAACGCATTTTCCCTGGTCGCGTTCGGAAACCTGTATATTTCAGGATCATATCCTTCGCCCGGATTTCTCACCAGTATATTCACATGGTCAAATCCGGCTTTCTTTGAAGCTTCCAATGCTTCTTCAAATCCTCCCTCCAGAAGTTCTTTCTGATGGGCATCGGATGAAACAAGTATCTCCCCTCCGATTTCATGGATATACTTAAGAAGTAACGGCCCCGGATATGCTTCCTTTTTCCTGCCCCGGTTTATGGCTCCGCAGTTTATCTCAAAGGGTATGCCGTAAGTCACAAGTTTATCCAGGGATTTTCTTGCGGGTCTAAGATACTTTTCCGAAGTTTCATCCAGGAAATGTCCGCCATCTTCTTTTGAAATATCATTGAATCTTGTGATGAGATCAAAATGACCGATAAAAGCAGGGCTCATACGTTCACAGATCAGAGACTCGAATTCGAAATATCGGGCTGACATCTCATAGAAATCGCCATTGAAGTATTGTTTGCACTTGTCATGAAGCACCTGAACAGATCCGTCTACTCCGCAAAGACCGGAATCCGGATCTGTTTCAAGATGAGTTCCATTCTCAACTGTTCTCTCCCAGACTTCACTTCCCGGTACCGGTATAAAATGAGTAGAGCCTATGTAATACTCCACTCCCGGAACAGATTTCGGATCGTAGACATTATCAAGCTCCACACCCCGGAGGATATCTATTTTGTCACTATAGAGACTCTGAAGTCGTTTTATTTCCTCATCATAGGCCTGAAAGTCCATACGAACCCCGGGATCAATGTGCCCGCTGAATCCAAGATGGGTAAAGCCCTTTTTTATCGCTTCTTTTACAACATCTTCTGCAGTATCTGAACCGTCGCAAAATGTGGTATGTGTATGATAATTTGCTTTTATCTCCATATATTTCTCCTCATCTACGTGAAGTTTTCACATCTCAAAGGGCGCGTCGGAAGCGAAAAAAACGCAGTTCTGAGGAGCATAGGGATTCAGTTCGTCATCGCAGGGAAGAAGGAAGGTGTAGTTGAAAACCTCTGCAAAAACCTCCATGTCCTTCCTGGACTGCTGAGACCCCGGCCCTTTCAGGGGAATCACCAGATTCGCTGCATAGATTCCGTCCTCATTTAAACAGGTCTTTATGAGCTCTGCGGATTTTTTCAGAAGAGAACTGGACTTATGTCCTACGAAGGCATCATTCAGGATAACATCGTACTTCATAATTCCACTTTTCCCATCTGCCCCCGGTTCCGAAAGAGTATCCTTAACTTTAACGGTACCCGTTTCCGATGTCTCACCAACACTTTGCTCCGAAGTCGCCCCTTTTATATCTTTTCCGGCAGCTGCTTTCTTGTTTTCAAAGCTTCTTATCTTCAGTGCCAGATCTATGAGATAGGCATTACCATCCCCCACTATGACCCTGAGATGCTCTCCCGCCTTTTCCTCCAAGTCTCTTAACCCGAAATAGTCTCTTGCAACATCTATGACCTTCTGACTTATCTCAATCGCGTCTATATATCGCTCCGGATACCTGTGAAGATAGTACTTAGGATAGGCAAAGCCGCCACCGCCTATGAGAAGGGTTTTCTTGATGTGCTTGTTCAGTCTGAATATCCAGTTAAAGCTCTCCATATAATCAAAAGGAAGCTCAAGCTCTCCATCTCTTTCAAGAAGTTCCGCCGACTGCATGGAACCGTCCACCAGAAGGAACCGCATATATTCTTCATCATAGTAACCCTCGCAGACCTCTATCCTGCCTGTCAGGGGATCATCTGTTGTATAAAGCGTTTTACGCTCGTCTATTATCTCGTCTATATCAAATGTTTCCATCAATAATCCTATTTAAGCTATTTCAATTTTCAATTCCCATCGCCTGAAGAAGTCTCCGGTAATGCAGGAACTCCGACTTCTCATTAAGCGCCCCGATTTCTTCTATAGTTGCAAATTTATGATCTATAGCTTCCGATTTTTGAATATTAACATCTTTTTCTTCAAAAGGAAAAATAAAATGATAGATATCTACAAAATAATTATCTCCTCTTTCCAGATCCTCATTCATGTATGAATATATGGGACTTCTCTGCTCCTCGGGGCATACTGTGACCAAAAGTCCCGTCTCCTCCTGAACCTCTCTTACAACCGCTTCAAAAGAAGACTCTCCGGCCATGGATGCACCCCCGGGAATCTCCCAGGCTCCTGCTGCCCATTTCTTATCAAGGGCACGGCGGGTTATGAGCATTTTCCCATCCGATGGTCTCTCCAGAATGGCGAGAACATACATCATAAACTCACCCTTCCTAAGAGGAGTCTTTCTGTCTGCTATGCGCCCCGTTCTCTGCTTGTTCTCATCATATATATCCATGTATTCAACTGCCTTACCCATTAAAACCCTCCTATTTATTCCAAAAAGCCTGTTCACCATACCATGACGAACAGGCTCTGTAAAACATCATTATAATCTTTCAGATTTCATCCTTAACATTTCTTGACGGCTTGTTTTCCTGCCATTCCTTATACAGCGAATCATCAAAACAGCTGTCATTTCCTCTATGACAGGCGGGACCGTCCTTCATCACCTGAACAAGAATTGCATCCCTGTCGCAATCGGCTTCCATGGTGACAATGTGTTGGAAATTGCCGCTGGTTGCTCCCTTTAACCAAAGCTCCTGTCTTGATCTTGACCAAAAGCAGGTGCAGCCTTTTTCAAGGGTAATGCCTAAGGATTCACGATTCATGTAGGCAAGGGTCAGGACTCTTTTCGTCACATAATCCTGAACTATGCAGGGCACCAGTCCCTTATCATCAAACTTTACTTTTTCTATATCAAAATTTTCGATAGCCATATGAATCTCCATTCAATTTCCGCTGCTTCCGTAAACCTCTAAACCCGAACTATATTCAGATTCTTACCAGAATTCCTTCTTCCTTCAGTCTCTTCTTGAGATCATCTATCTTTACTTCCCCGAAATGGAAGATAGATGCTGCAAGGCCGGCCGAAATGTCAGGTATTTCATTAAAAAGATCCACGAAATCCTGTATGGAACCTGCTCCGCCGGAGGCAATAACCGGAACCTTCACAAGCTCATTGACAGCCTTCAGCATCTCAAGGTCGAAGCCCTTCTTAACTCCGTCTGTATCTATGGAATTCAGCACCACCTCTCCGGCTCCGCGCTCAACACCTTCTTTTACCCATTTAAGAGCATCCATACCTGTATCCACACGGCCGCCGTTAAGGAAAACATGATAGGAACCATCCACTCTCTTGGCATCCACAGAGAGAACTACGCACTGATTACCGTATTTCTTTGCGGCTTCATCAATGAGAGATGGATTCTTGATGGCACCGGAATTCACAGAAACCTTATCGGCCCCGCACTTAAGCACCCTGTCAAAATCATCCACTGTGTTAATGCCTCCGCCTACAGTCAGCGGGATAAAAATCTTTGACGCAACCTCTGTAAGTATATCAGTAAAAAGCTTTCGTCCCTCGAAGCTCGCTGTAATATCGTAAAATACCAGCTCATCTGCTCCGCAGTCACTATAGTATTTTCCCAGCTCCACAGGACTGTTGACATCCCTGAGTCCTTCAAAATTAACACCTTTTACCACACGCCCGTCTCTTACATCAAGACAGGGAATAATTCTTTTAGTAATCATCAGCCTCTCCCACAAGGTAAACTGCCCATAAGCCATTTATCTTCTTAAAAAGATTAGAATACCACTGAAACCTGCCACTTCACATAAATACAGGTTTACAAATCAAAAACCACCTTCGTGAATCGAATATCCCGTTCATATATCTCCTTCAGCTCAGGAATTGACCAGTTCAAGCGCCTCCGAAAGCTCTATGGCCCCGTTATACATGGCCTTTCCCAGTATCGCACCATAGATATTCATAGCTTTAAGAGCCCTAAGGTCATCAAGTGTCGAAACCCCGCCTGAAGCTGTAATGTCTATGCCTGACAGCTTCGAAAGTCTCTCATACAACGGAAGATTTGTTCCCTTCATGGCGCCGTCCTTTGAAATGTCAGTAACGATAGCTGTCTTAACTCCCATTTCCTTTATATCATTAAGGAAGTCAAACATATCCACATCCAGAACATCAAGCCATCCGTTAACGGCAACATGCCCGTCCTTCGCATCAACTCCGACTGCTATCTTATCTCCCCATTTCAAAACAGCTTCCTTAAGAAACTCCGGCTCCTTCACAGCCTTGGTTCCCAGGATAACTCTGGAAACCCCTGCATCAAGATACTTTTCAATGGTTTCGAAAGATCTGATACCGCCACCTATTTCAACCTTGAGGCCGGTTTCTTTCACTATGGCTTCCACTACCGGAAAGTTCGGTGTGGTTCCGTCTTTGGCCCCTTCAAGGTCCACAAGGTGAAGCCATTTTCCACCCATGCTCTCAATATCCTTTGCTGTCTTAACAGGGTCATCACTGTATACTGTCATCTTCTGGTAATCACCCTTTAAAAGTCTCACGACCTTCCGGTCATATAAATCTATAGCAGGAAACAGAATCATCAATCAACCTCACTTATCAGGAATATAAGTTCATGCATCGCTTGCTAAAAAGCTTTTTTATCCGCTTCACTGCGGATTAACTAATATGGTATAAGCCCCCATATCAGAGCTCTGCAAATGCCTTTAAAATCTTCATGCCTACATCACCGCTCTTTTCGGGATGGAACTGGGTGCCATAGACATTGTTATTCTGTACTGCTGCAGTAATGGGAATACCATAATCTGCCACAGCTGTAACATTACGCGCACATTCAAATGCAGCGAAGCTATGCACGAAGTACACATGGTCTCCTTCTTTTATATCCTTAAAAATAGAAGATCTGCCTGTGGGAGCTCCGAAGGCATCACACTTATCCGGTGAAAGTCCGAGCCTTTCGGTGAAGTGAAGACCGTTCCAACCCATATGAGGAATGTCCAGATTCTCAGGTATCTCACCTTCTAAAGGGCGCACAGCTCCGGGAACAAGCCCCAGTCCTTCATGTTCTCCGTATTCATAGGATTTGTCGAAAAGAAGCTGCATACCGAGACAGATTCCGAGAAAAGGCTTGCCTGTGGCTGCCTGTTCCTTAACAAAATCAAAAAGCTCTGCCTCGCGAAGTTTTTTTACCGCATCCCCGAAAGCCCCTACGCCCGGAAGAATGACATGATCAGCCCTGTCAATGACATCCTTTTCCGATGTCACCACAGCCTCAGCTCCGATAGATGCTATAGAACTTTTCAGTGAAAAAAGATTTCCCACACCATAGTCAATTATTGCTATCATTAGTCCCTGTCCTCTTTTCCAAATCTGATGTCTACTGCCCTGGCGTGCGCCGTGAGACCTTCCCTGTTTGCAAAAAGTGAGATTTTATCGTAATCCTTCTCCAGTGCTTCCTTTGTGTAGTAGCTGTACTGCATCTTCTTCACAAAATCATCAACAGACAACGGGCTATAGAAACGGGCTGTTCCAGATGTCGGAAGTGTGTGGTTAGGACCTGCGAAATAGTCTCCCGTAGGCTCTGCATTGTACCGTCCAAGGAATACAGAACCCGCATTCTTTATAAGAGGGAGATAATCAAAGGGCTGATCCACACAGACCTCCATGTGCTCCGGAGCGATACGGTTCGCCGCATCTATTCCCTCCATCAGGTCACGGGCCACTATGATCTTTCCGTTGTTCTCAATGGACGGGCGGGCAATGTCTTCTCTTGTAAGCTTCCTGAGCTGAACCTCAAGTTCCTCCTGAACCGCCTTTGCAAGGTCCATGGATTCCGTGATAAGCACAGCGGAAGCATTCTTATCATGCTCCGCCTGGCTGAGAAGATCTGCTGCCACAAAACGTGGATCCGACTTTCCGTCTGCAAGTACCAGAACCTCGGAAGGACCTGCTATCATATCGATGCCAACCTGTCCGAATACCTGCTTCTTTGCCTCCGCTACGAAAGCATTACCGGGACCCACTATCTTGTCCACTCTCGGAATGGATTCGGTGCCGTAGGCAAGAGCTGCAACCGCCTGGGCACCGCCTATCTTGAATATACGGCCAACCCCCGCAACATGTGCTGCTGCAAGAATGTAAGGATTGACACCACCCTCCTTGTTGGGAGGAGTCACCATAACGATCTCCTCAACTCCGGCGATTTTTGCAGGAATGGAGTCCATAAGAACTGTTGAGGGATATGCCGCTGTACCTCCCGGAACATAAAGTCCCACCTTCTCAAGAGGAATGACTCTCTGGCCGAGAATAACACCGGGCTTGTCCGCCATGATAAAGCTGTTTCTCACCTGCTTACTGTGAAAAGCACTTATATTCTGAGCTGCCTCTTCAAGAACAGCTATAAACTCAGGCTCTACCTTTTTGAGGGCTGCCTCTATCTCTTCTTCAGTTACCAGAAAATCTGAAAGCTCCACATGATCAAACTTAGAGCTGTATTCTCTCAGGGCTTCGTCACCCTTTTCTCTTACATGGGCGATAATATCCTTAACGATATCTTCTACACTGCTTGTAGGTTCAAAACGGGCGAAAATCTCTTCGTCTTTTATTTTTCCCATCTCATAAATTTTGATCATTTCTTTCTCCTTCAGATTGTTCTTTCATTACTCTGTATTACGACCATGTTTCCGTTCAGATTCACATGACTAAACAGCACACTCTTCCTATAACATCAGAAATGCTTTATCTGATTCAGAAGGACTCACTAAAGCCACAAACCTTCGCCTCTAAAAATACGCTTTACCAAAGTCCCAACTCTGCCGGAATCAGCTTCCATATATTTTTCTCATCTCAATGCTCCAGCTTGATTGTCTCCACCTTTTCGCCGCTGTTTACTATCCTCGAAAGGCCGTCTCTAAGTTCCATGATCTTCTCATGCTTGAACTGGAAGCTCACCTTGTTGCAGATAAGTCTGGCACTCACCGGCACAACTTCCTGAAGCACATGGAGGTCATTCTCCCTAAGAGTGCTTCCTGTCTCAACTATATCGAAGATAACATCACTGAGGCCCAGAAGAGGTGCTATCTCTATGGAACCGTTCAGCTTTATGATGTCAATGTCTCTCCCTATGGATTCATAGTACTTGCTGGCAACATTGGAAAACTTGGTGGCAACTCTCAGAGTGCGCTCTTCGTTGTCATAAAAATCCTTGGGTCCAGCCACGCACATACGGCACTTTCCTATGTCGAGATCCAGAAGTTCATAGATATCCGGCTCGTACTCAAGTAATATATCTTTTCCACAGACACCAACGTCTGCTGCGCCTCTTTCTACATATATGGCCACATCCGACGGCTTGACCCAGAAGTACCGAACGCCCTTTTCTGCATTCTCAAAGGTAAGTTTTCTGTTCTTCTCGAGAATCGCAGGACAGTCAAATCCCGCAGCCGCCATCATGGAGTATGTCTTCTCTCCGAGGCGTCCCTTTGCAAGTGCAATATTAATCATATTTCAGCCGCCTCCTTTTCCGCTTCCTGCAGGCTCAGAGTCTTTCTTGCCTTTATCTTGTGCTCCATAGTGCTTAACTCGTCAAGTCTCACACTTCTCACCTTACAGTCCGCATGATTAAATGTTTCAACCACTGCAGCCACCTTTGCCGCAGTATCTTTTTCACCGTCGTAGGTAATGAGATAATCCACGTCATAGTCGTGAGGCTTTACAAGGTAGTTCTCAACGGTATCAAGATAAAGAGCGAAACCTATAGCTCCAACCTTACGTCCCATCTTTTCCGGAAGTTTGTCGTAACGTCCTCCGGAAAGAACTGTGAACGGTATATCCGCTACAGCTCCCTGGAACATGATTCCATTGTAATAATCCATGGAATTAACCAGTGAAAAATCAAGGAATATGCAGTCAAGGACACCGAAACTGTCAAAGATAGATGCAAGCTCCGCAAGATGTGAAGCCATCATGGCAGAGACATTGGAAATAGCATACTTCTTCAGCTCTGCCACACCTTCCTTGAAAGGCATGTACAGATCCACCATCTTCTTAAGAGTAGCTGCACTTGCCTCAGTAAGCATTCCCTTAGTAACCAGCTCGTCAAAGCCGGCAGCATTCTTCATGGAGAAAAGTTTCAGGGCCTCTTCCTCAGCTTTTTCGCTGAGTCCCATGGTCTCAAACATCTGCTTCAGAAAAGCCGCATCGGAAATTCTGATAACATACTTATCGGAAATAAGCTGAAGAGACTTTGCCGCCAGGGCAATCACTTCCGCCTCACTGTAGGAATCAATCTTTCCTATACACTCGATACCGGACTGAAGTATCTCATGGTACCTGTGATTCTTCGGGCGGTAAACCGTCTCGTTATAGTAAACCTTTTCCTCACCGCCGAGATTTGACTTAATGATACTGAGGGTTACATCCGGCTTAAGAGCAAGTAATGATCCGTCCAGATCCGTAAAAGTTATGAGCTGATTTGACTTAAGAAAGTCCCTGTTGTCTGCATAGAGATCGTAAGGCTCAAACTTCGTCATCTTGAACTGACGGTATCCGTATCTTTCATATAAACAATTCAATTTACTCGTGATCATCAGGCTAGTACCCCCTTGGTGCTGGGGATGTCGGTTCCGAAACGTTCATCCAAGGAAACCGCCTCTCGGAGAGCATGAGCGAGGCCCTTGAAACATCCCTCTGCAATATGATGGCTGTTAAATCCGGCAAGCTCACGCACATGCAGCGTGATGCCTGCATTAGCAGCAAATGCCGTCAAAAATTCTGTAACGAGCTGGGTGTCGAAGGTTCCGATCTTTTCTGTCGGGAATGGAATGTCTCCGTAGAAGCCTCCCCTTCCGCTTACATCAACGGAAACAAGTATCAGCGCCTCATCCATGGGAAGTGTGAGGCTTGCATATCTCTTGATTCCCTTCTTATCCCCGAGAGCTTCCTTCAGTGCTTCACCCAGTGTGATGCCAATGTCTTCAACGCTGTGATGATCATCCACCCAGGTGTCACCTTCACAGGTCAGGCTCATCTGTATGCCGGAGTGACGGCTGAGAAGAGTCATCATATGGTCAAAAAATCCTATGCCTGTTTTGATCTCCGACTCCTTGCCGTCTCCGTCAAGGTCAATCCACAGGTTCACATCTGTTTCATTTGTTACACGATTTATTTCTGCTGTTCTCATTTACACACCCCGAAAAATAGGCTGAAGCCTTTTTTTGAATTATATGATATAAGTGTCCCAAGTATTTGCCACTCACTTATGATGTCAAGACCCGCATCTCAAATCCGGAAAATTCAGGATATCTGTTACTGCCTCAAGAAATGCATCCATTTCCTCTCTGGAACCTATGGTGATTCTGTTGAAGTTTGAAATCTTCGGATCATTGAAGTGACGAACCAGAACCCCTCTCTCCTTTAGTGCCCTGTACAGCTCTCCGCCCTCTATCATATTGCTTTCCGCAAAGAGGAAATTGGTCTCTGAAGGAAGTACCCTGAATCCGAGACCCTCAAGAGCTTTCTTCGTATAGGCTCTGTTTTCCTTTATCTTACGGCAGTTTGTGTCAAAGTAATCCTTATCCCTCAGTGCTTCAACTGCGCACTTCATGGAAATCCTGTTCACATTATATGGATTATTGGAATTTCTAAGTGTCTCCAGATCCTGAATGAGGGCCTCGTTTCCAAGAGCAAATCCGACTCTTGCGCCTGCCATGGATCTGGACTTCGAGAAGGTCTGAGTCACCAGAAGATTCTCATATTTCCCGATCAGGGCAACCGCCGAAGTACCCTCCGCTGCAAAATCCACATAGGCCTCATCTATCATAACCACGTGATCACTGTTGGCTTCACAGATTCTTGAAATATCGGAAAGGCTGATGATGATTCCTGTTGGAGCATTTGGATTCGCTATGACAATGCTTCTGCCTATGCCTTTGTAACTTCCATCCGGATTCTTTTCTCCCAGGAATGCCTCTATATCAATAGTGAAATCAGAATTCAGAGGTTTCACATCTGTTTTAATGAGATTTAATTCGGCTATTACTTTATAAAAGCTGTAGGTGATATCCGGATATGCAAACCCGTCTTCTCCAAATGCCATAAATGCGTAGTTTAGGCACTCGTCGGATCCGTTTCCTATGAAGACATTTTCCTTCTTAACAGAAAAGGTCTCTGCCAGCTGTGCCTTGAGAGGCTTAAGCTCAGGATCGGAATAGAGTCTCAGATCTTCAGCTTCTTTGGAATTCACCGCCGCGATGACTCCCGGTGCCGGCGGAAAAGGCGATTCGTTGGTATTTAACTTCACATACTTCTTATCCTGTGGCTGCTCACCAGGCGTATAAGGCGTAAGCCCCTTATAAATAGAATTAAAAAACTTTGACATCCGGCACCTCTTCTCTGTTATCCAAAACCGTTAGTTTTCAAGAAACCGACATAAAAATATGATTGATTCAAGCTTATGATCTCATATATACTTTCACTCTTTTAAGTATATCATCATAATAAAACTTTCTGTCATAAGATTTCATTATGTCTGCAATTTCCGCTTTATCGCTCTACCGTAGTAGCACGCTAAAGTGTATGAATGAAATAATACAGACCTTCGGGCGGTCTGTCAAGAAAAAAGAATGAATGTAACACATAAAAATGGAAAAGAATATAACTGCATTAACATTAACATAAAACGGAGCCACGATTTCTCGCAGCTCCGTTTTGATTATTAGTCATTCTTATGATGCTTCAGGTAATTCTCCATCTTAGCTGTAAACTCCTTCTCAGAAAGTCCTGCTCTGGAAGCCGCATCAGGTAGTGTCATAACTTTTTCATTCACCAATGAGAAAAGAAGCGACTGCTGTCCTTCCTGCCAACCTTCCTCGAAACCTTCCTCTTTCATTCCTTTTACAAACGATTTCTCATCAAATTCTGTAAGCACCATATCCACTACCTCCGCTCTGTGCGCTAACAGCCAATCCGGTTCCATGTGACATTCACGAAAACCTCAATATTCCCCAGTCACCATAGAATAACATTAATTTGGTATCCGAATCCTCTATATAACCATTACTATCAGTCCAGTTTTTATAAGGATAATCAGCTATAGGATGAAGCGAATCCACATGAAAAGTATGTCCTTCTCCGGTTTTGTCAACATTATCTGTATTTCCCCATATATGGATGCATTCATTTTCTCCGTCTTCGACTATGCTTATAGTTCCACTGCTAGCAGCCTCTGCCAGCTCATGCATGTTATTATAACCGTCATATCTGTCAAGATAATAAGCATTAGTAACTGATGCAGAGCCTTCTATTCTGCCGGCAAATGCTCCATGATGCTGCCAAACCGAAGTCCATGGTCTTACATATCCCACTGTATAACAGTTATTTATCACTGAACTATCAGAACAAACTCCAGCAAATCCTCCTATGTAATCCTGACCGGCATTGAGTCCGGGTCCCAAAGAAGTTATGGAATTAGTCGAGAAGCAATTCTCTATTGTCACAGGATTAACAGATGAACTCTTTACCACTCCGACAAATCCGCCGATAGAACTGCAGTAATTACCGATTATATTCCAGCGCCCCGCTATTTCCATATCATCTGTCCTGTCTACCACAGTTCCGCCGGAAGTATGACCGCCGGCATAACAATTTGATATGTTGCCTGTACAAGTATGATCACTGATGTTTCCGATGAAACCGCCGACTCCGATACCGGATCCAGATAGATAAGCTGTGGCAAAGCTGTTTTTAATATCCATATGGACCCCGGCAACCTTTCCTATAAGTCCTCCCAAATCGCCATTATACGCATTGAGAGTTCCATTGCTAATACGACCGGAGTGAGCAAAGACTCCCACACAGTTAATGTTCAGAGAACCTTTGTCCATATAACCCAGCGCTCCACCTGCTTCTACATAACCATAAACATCGATTCTTCCATCTATGCTTATATTCTTCATGGTAAGGTCAGAGCTTGTATAGCCAACGACACCACCACTCTCCATGCGACTCAAAACCGTAGTAGTACCATAAATAATGACGTTTTCCACAGTCAGCTTCGCTCCCGGATTTCCAACTATAATTCCGGATGCCAGCGTACCTGTCTGTAAATCAGAATTACCCACGGTAGTGTTACTGAAAAACAGATTTTTCACTGTTAATGCAGTTGTTGTTTTTGCAAACAATCCAGCATTTACTCCACCGTTTATATAGTTAGTGTCCAGATTAAAATTATGCATCGTACGTATCTGTCCATCATACTCAGTGATATCCGGATTATATATGGACAGCATCTTTCCTGCACTGCTCAGCTTGTAGTCTTTATACAATTCATACATAGAAGCTGCCGGCAGTTCTGTAAGATAAGGCTGGGTTTCAGCATTATAAAGGTTTGTACCATAGGTACCATCATCTTCCCAATAAATATCATCAGTCTGTATGGCTTTTGTTATCCTGATTCCAAGACCGGAAATGGCCGGATTCAGATTCATGAGATGTCGGCTGTTTGATATATATGCTGTATAAGTACCGTCTGCATTCTTTTCTGTCTTTTGGAATAGGCTATTAGCAGTTATGGAAATATCTGTTGAGGTTTTTATGCCATCAAAAGTCGGACTGATATAAACCGTGAAATTCTCTCCGGCTGTAGGTTCCGTCCAAAAGCTTTGCATGGTTCCCTTATAATTGGTCCTGTTTCCTGATATATTGTCAACATAAAAGTCCAAAAACTTCTTTCCGCCTCTTTTTACATATACCGCTCTGCCGGTATTTACATTAAAGTAATTCTGCCATCCGTCACCTACCTGTATGGCCTGAATAATCACAGCGTCATCATTGTATAGAACTTTATAGTACTCCTTTGCTTTACTTAATTCTCCCTCCAATCTTAAATATGTCACATTATAGACAGTAGTTCCCACAAGTTCAGTGCTGTAAGTTTCATTCTCTTTCAGATATACAGAAACCTTTAATCTATTTCCATTATCCACAGAAACAGGGCTTAACTTTTCAGGCACCATCCAGTCGCCGTAAAATACTGTATGCCCTAAGCCGTTTTGGGATGTATCCCTGTATGGGAATTCTTCTAATTTCTTATTGAAAGTAATAACATCAACAAACTCATGATAGTCATTTCTAATATGAGACGAATCATGATCTACAAATTCTATTCCGGTTATCTCATAGGCTGGTGAGCTTATCGGATCTCCAAAATTCACTAGTTTCAAAGTTGTATCATCATTAAAGTTGTCACCCTGTAGAACATATACGTTTTCAAATATAGGTATTTTATCTTTATCATTCTCTAAAGTCCATTTTTTACCATTATAGTTATGTCCTATAAAAGCACCCATTAAATCTGTGCCGGAGTAAAGCTTACCTTCCGCATAACAGTTACTATATTTCTGAAATTTGTGTTGCATTCTTCCAATAAATCCACCTACCGCACCACTTTTATTTGTTTCATCGCCTATTGTTGCCTCAGAATGAACCGATGATGTAGTAAAGCATCTTTGAATGAGAGTCTGTTCATTCATATCAGTTCCGATGTACCCTATAAATCCTCCACTTGCTATATATCCGCAGACATTATATCCACCAGGTTCTACTATGGTTGTCACCGTCGACAGATCCGAAATACTTATATTCGTCGACAGAGCACTACGACCAATATAAGTCTCATCCAAACTAACGTGTCCTCCGGCAAAACAGTCTGAAATAGTTGATTGTCTCTTAGGCTGAAATGCTCCAATAAATCCTCCGGCACAACGAGATTTTTCTGCATAAACATATGCAGATGCGCCGGAATCATTGATATAATAAGCCCCATACAACGCATATCCTATTAGCCCACCTGCATGAGGGCCAGTTTTAGGATTTTTATCCTCCGATAATGTTCTTACAAGTGCATTCTTTCCGTAAACATAAACATTATATATTTTAAAGGTACCACCATTACCATTCTCAGACTCTCCACTTCTATCAGTCTCACCTATAAGTCCACCGGCACTTCCATTTTCAGAAACCACAACAGGCTCGATCAGAGTAAGGTTATGAATCTTTTTAGTCTCTCCGGTAGAGGTCTTTATAAGTCTGAAAAGACCTGCACTTGCATTTTTTTCCGGATCGGTTGAAACAGGATTTTTGTTATAAATAAAAATATTGTTGATACTCTTATTATTTCCGTCAAAGTCCAGAATATTTGGATTGTAAATGCCATAAAATGCATTTTCTACCGTCAGGGCTTCAGGATCCGATTCATCTCCTGCCTCTCTGAAAGGATAAATCAATACAGATGATTTCCCGCTTTCAGTTTTTATGGCATCCAGAAAAGCCCTGTTTGCTGAACCGGCACTGCTTACAGAATCATCAGAAGCTTTCCAGTAAAGATCTTTCAACAGCTTAACTTTTGTGTAATCACTGTCAATGTTTGAGACTGTAGTATCCAGATTCTGAAGATGTCTGAAGTTCATGATCAATGCTGTTTTACTGTACTCAGATGCACTGGCAGGGACTGCCGCTATAGCCTCTGCCGGATTTATATCACTGTAATGTGAATATTCATACTTTTCGTTTTGAATATATCCTGAACCTGCCGCAAACAGACTATTGGTGATACCTGACATAGGAAGCCTCTTACCAACAGGCTTCGAAAGTTCTGTGATAGCATCACTCCTTAATTTAATCCAGTCTACAAATCCCTGCCTTATCGAAATCCTTATATCCTCCCCGTTTACGAAACCATCATAAAACTGAGAAGCAAAACTCAGTCCCGGTTCTGTAACATCATCTAAGTAGATTCCAAAATACGCCATATCACCGTAAATTACTTTATTATATCTTACGGATTTGATATAAAAAATCTCTGACCCGTCATGTTCACCGGAAAGATTTGAAAGAGCTGTTTCTTCCGGTATGGTTTCGACATCATTTATTCCATTATTGAGCATACCCAGATTGATCTGCATATATGCTTTCCTACCGCTGGTCATGCCTTCCATCAGAAATGAAGCGACAGTATTAGAATTCAGGCTGTTTAAAGGTAAAGAAAGCACAGCAAGAAGTTTTTCTTCATTACTGATAAATAATTTAAGGTTATTTGGCTTAGCAAGAGCCCAGTCTCCCCGGTGATCATCAAAGTCTGATTCAGCGCCGCTTAACTGTCTGATGGTTTTATATGCATAGGTATTTCCCAGTTCAGCATCCCAGGGATATGCAACTTTATCAGCTGTTCTCAGAATCTCATCACCAGAGGTTTCAAAAATATTTGTCACTGTACCGGTTCCTGCTGCCGCAATCGACTCATTAAATCCCACACCCTTCAGATAGTAATTATCATTATTGCCATCTTTTCCGGAAGCTGTTCCGCTTCCCACAAAGCCTCCTTTGATTCCTCCTGTCACAGAATCTATAAGTCCTGTACAGTAGGTGTTTGAAATACGTATCCCGTTACTTTTGCCAATGAACCCACCGGCATAAGAAGCGTATACAGAAGCTGTTGCATAGGAATTTGTTACATTGACTGCAACTTCTGCATTACCAATGAAGCCTCCCGCATTGAGGCCTGAGTTGACATTAAAATTATAAGCTGAAACTTTCTTTTCAGTTCCGTTTCTGTAGCTTGCGCCTCTTGTATGTCCTGAGGCATAAGAACCATCTATGTCATTATCCGCTACCGATGCCACAAGGCCTATGAAACCTCCTGCATTGCTTCCTGCAAAAACATATGAAGTACAGTAAGTCTTCTTTATGTCCAGTCCGCCTGATGCCTTTCCTATTATTCCTCCGGCATTACTGCTTTCTCCCTTGCCCTCTGTTTTTATTTTTTCGCCCAGTACATAGCAGGAAAGCAGTTTCGCTTTCCCACTGGTGCTTCCTAAAAGTCCTCCGGCATTTTCATTTCCTTCCACAGTAAAAGTGTCATCTCTGATATCGGATGCGCTCAGTTCAGCTTCATTAGAGCATCCGCCTATGCCTCCGGCATCCCCTGAAGCACTGATTTTATTGTCTGCTCCTGTAAAATGAACATGCTCTGTCCTGAACACACCTGTGATTTTCCCCGCAAATCCGCCGGCACTTCCACTTTTTGCAGATATATTTGCAGCTTTTCCAAGGATATTACAATTGTTGACACGCATCAGGCTTCCTGTGTTCTGTCCGACAAATCCGCCCGCATTTCCGCCATTTGAAATAATCTCTATAGCAGAACCTGAATACTGGGAAGATACCTTATCTTGTCCTGTGATATCGCATTCTACTATCTCAAGCAGGTTATCACTTTTTCCTACAAACCCTCCGGCATCACATCCGTCACCCAGAGAGCAGATTTTGTGACTGTTCATTCTGAGATAACAGTTCGTCAGTTTAGCCTTGCTAACAGCATGGGCAACAAAGCCCCCTGCATTTCCTGCATCGGTGCTTTTCACAAAATCACTGTTTTCTATTGTAAGATTCTTGATGCTGAAGGTCTTTGTCCCATCATTTAATGAAGCATAGGAGAAAAGACCTGTATCACCATTCTTTCCTGTGGATGAATATATATTTTTGATGCTGTGACTGTAGCCATCATAGCTAACAAGGTCCTCATTAGATACACCATAGTATCCTGCTCCCAAAACTGACCCATCATATTTATAAATCTTCAGGGTTCTGCCGGCGTTATCTGAAATATCTTTTCTTATATCAAAAACAAAGGATCCGTTACCGCTATAAGTGATATCACCTGACTGGAATGCATCCGTTACACTTATCTCTCCTTTTTTTCCTTTAAGCTCGTCATAGAGACATTTACGCTTCAAGCTGAGATTGGAAATATCAGGGTCAAGATTCTCAAGATGCCTTATGTTCCTGATTTCCGCTCTGCTCCCGTTAAGGCTCTGAAACAGACTGTTTACTTCAGCTTTTGTGCTTTCAGGAGCTGCCAGCACTGAATCATCCATGATCTCAGCTTCTATTTCAAGCTGCTCGCCCGGAATCATATATGGAAAACTGTTATAAAAATGGCCGTTCTTTGAGGTTATGTCATCCAGAGTAAAGGTGAAATATTCTGATTTTAATACTGTTTCATGTCCCCACTCAGGGTATGACACATTATCGTCACTTACCGAAGGTCCGTTTGCGTTGGAGTATCTTGTCTTAACAGCGGCCCCTGACACAGTTCCAAGGGTTTTTAAATACATGATCTGTTGGTTTTCGCTGGTAAGTCCCTTTACCTTTAAAAGTATGGTCTGCTGGTCTGTTGAGGTATTATAGGTTTTGTAATTAGGGTTTTCTATAGTTACCTTTAACTTTGAACCATTGTCAATGTCTACCTTCAGCGGCTTAAAAGTTACTGATGTGATATTATCCTTTTCAGCTGCAGTATAACAGCCTATGATGGAATCTTCCGTCTCTTTCCTGTAATGAACTCTCTTAGACCTGTCATTAACAGCATCCTTAAGATAAGCATTTCCGCTTTCATATGCTTCATCAGCTGTAAACTGATGAATATGAGAGCCGCCAAAAAAGGTGTGAGCTTTTCCCGAATAAAAAACAGCAAGTACAGAAGCTGAATTTACTTCATAAACGATAAGGTAATTTCCTTCTTCCTCTATCTCCTTATCTATGGCATAACCGGGAAGCATATACGAAAGAATGAGAGCTTTCGTGCCCCCCTCTTTTCCTGACCCATTAGATATGATATAACGATAAACCGAATCTTCATTAACAAAATCAACGCCATCCAGATATCCGGGCTTCGTGTCCAGTTTTGCACCATAATTAGCGCTCAGATCTGTATCCTTATATTCCTGGTATTTTCTTTCATATTCTCCACTCGCAAAAGAAGCACTGAGATGATTCTGTGCAGCGATGAATATTTCCTTCGCTGTATTATCCATCTCAAGTGCCTGAAGATTTCTTATATATCTGCTGACCGCAACAAAAGAAACTCCCGCAAGTATTCCCATGATCGCAATGACGACAAGAATCTCAGCAAGAGAAAATCCTTTACTGTTGGTTTTTCGTTTTACTGTTTCTATCATATTTCATCAAGTCCCGTAATCTGTATTCCTGCATCATGCTGATTTACGAAAAGCTTTGAAACTTCTTTACCGGTGAAAGACTATCCATAAGCATTAATCAGGCATTTACAGGAACTATCTTTATGTGTTCGATACCTACAAGTTCGATAATCGAATCATTTTCTTTCTTTTTCACAGAGAGATCAATATCAAAATGATCATCATCGTATGTCACGTTCCAATCTGTAAAAATATCTTCTTTTTTCTGATATCCTACAAGAGGTTGGGGGGCTGTAAATCCTCCATCCTTTTTATAGCTGATGGCTAAACCTCCGGTTCCTTCAGAAACAGTATTCAGCCTTATGATTCCTTCCGAAGCATGCTCAAAAGTCAAGGTTCCGCTTTCAACACTGAATGTTTCAGAATCCGGTTTTGCATATATAAGCTTGTCCTTTAAAAGAGTAAGGGTATTGGCAAGCAGCATCTGAGCCTCTTCATACTCGGTCATCTGCCTGTGAACTCTGGCCATTGTTGTCATTCCTGTAGCCACCATGATACCAACCATAGACATGATTATAATCGTAGAAAGAGTCTCTGTAAGCGTAAATCCCCGACTGTCTGTAATTTTTTCAGAAATACTTTTCAGAACAGACATGTTATTTTCCTTCATCCCTTTTATTCTCTTTCGCTGTAATGCTTTTATACAATCTTTTTCACTTCTCATATCAATAGCTATATATGATCATTTTATATTCGTCAGAAGACTCGTTTTTCTCATTACTGTATAGTTTAACGCCATCTGAACTGTCATATTGAGACTTTTCATAAACCGGAGACCTGCTGAAAACTATTTTTCCACCCGAATACTCTTTCACTTCCGTTCCCCTAACTTCCATCATGGAGTTCCTGGAATAATAGTCTTTTATGGTTTCCCTGCTGGACTTAACTATGTTTTGCGAAGCCATGACCATCCCTGCGAAAATAAGCATTGAAACCGCCGCAATAAGTGTGGCAACCAAAACCTCAGATATAGTCTCACCTTTATTTTCAGTCAATTTTTTTAAACACCGCATATCCTTACCTAAGCTTTTTCTATAATTATAGGCGTAAATGTTAAATCGTACTCCCTTGTAATGGTAGTAGTCTCTTTTTTTTCATCTTCACTTATATTTTCTGTCACTGTACTCTCATGGGGTGTAACTGTTTTGTTACACTGCATCTTTAAAACCATAGAATATTCATTCATTGCAAGTCCGGCCGAGTCTTCCTGGATATCATTAATCAGCTTTATTGAGAGTTCCCCTGATGGCTTAAGATTTACTGACATTTTTACCTTTAATCCGGAAATATCTTCCGATCCGTTTTTTACACTGATTTCCGTATCGCTTACAGTAATTCCCTCTTTGGCCTCATCACTTATATCACTCTCGCTCTTGAACCAGTCCTTACTAAAGGCATCCGGATAAGTATCAGAATTCGATTCAGAAGTTTTTTCACCATAATTGGTGATTGAAGAATTTGTAAGCAGATACAAAAGTATATTATCCTCTGATCTTACATCAGAATTTATCAACTGTTCACTGCCATTAACCACATGATAAAAAACAGGCTTCTCATAAGTGTAACTTGTTGTAACTTCCTCTTTAGGAACCTCATCTTCAATAGTTGTTACAGTTGTTTCCTCTATAATAAGTTTTTCTTTGGCTTTTATATGTTCATTTGAAAGCTGTTTCTCTATGAATTTTGCAGCAGATCTTACGGCATAGTAGTTCTGGTCAGAGGCCTTCATGCCCTCAAGTCTGCCTGCTGTTGTAGTAGCACCAAGGAGTATCATGCTTCCGGTAACCGCGCAGACCACAAAAAACAGGAGAGCCATCATGAGAGTCGCACCGCTATTTGATTTTAGTTTATTACTTATCGCACCCATTTCGACCCTTTACACTCAAAAGCTAAAATGCAGAGTAAAAAATCCGCAGATTTCTATTCATCTCCCATTAATGCATCTTTAATCCATAATGCTGACATACAGATTAATCTAATCGGCTCAAGTACCATGTCTCCCGTTATGTATTCCCGGCAGATCATTTTATCTCCGGATACATCATCCGTTTTCCGCCGCTATTGATTCAGCGATAGTCTCCAGTGTATTTCTTTCCAGCTTGGAGAAATCCGCTCCTGCCAGTCCAACATACTCATTCTTCTTTTTTGATTCTCCCATGATGAGTCCCGATGTGGTCTTTGCTCCGATCAGAGTCTCATAAAATGTCACCGTCAGATTGCACCTTATCGGACTGTTCAGCACGCTTACAAAATTTTCGGTGGATTTGCTCACGGCAGAAACATTGACATCCTTTATCATGCAGCGGTAACGGCTGTCATGAACCATCTGGATGATCTTTCTGCAGATCCGGTAATCCAATGCGGTAAAGCTGATTTTAATGTTTCTGCGGACAGTATTGTCCTCTGCCACCGGAACCTCAAAGCCGTAGTTATAAGTTTCCGCAAGCGGAACAAAAATGGTGTTCAGAAACGCCGCCTCCGCCTTGAAATTGTCATAGGTCGAAACAACACCTATCATGTTTTCCTGATTTTCGCTTACCTCTTCCTTCATGGACTGGATAAGCAGGGCTTTGTTCTTTTCGACCTCCAACTGTTCCTCTATCATAGAAGTATCTGCCGCCTCTATCCTGTCTCTTACAGGTATACGGATAAATCTGTAGTATACAAGTCCCAACAGCAGAACCACCAATATGAGCAGAAATACTTTTTCGATTTTTGTGAATGACCTGTTAAGCATATTTCCTACTCCTTAAACAACTAAATAATCACATCGATGTTAATGTCTTTCCCTAGCCCCAGGGTGATCCGCTCTGTATCGAAACCGAACCGCTTCCGAAAGGATTGGCGGAAGGGGTATCGATATAAACGTTCTGTGCTGAAGTACTTCCTCCTGTCTGGGCTGCTGCCTGCTGCTGGGCTGCCCATGCCTGTTGTTGGGCTGCCGCCTGAGCTGCTGCCTGCTGCTGGGCCGCCGCCTGTGCCGAAGAATTCGAAGAAGACTTGGAACTTGATTTGGATGAAGAACCGGTACTTCCGGAACTGTTTCCCGTACTTCCGCTCTTGGAACTGCTGCCTGAGCTGTTGTTCTTTGAGCTGCTGTTCTTAGAACTGCTGTTTTCAGATTTTGAATTCTCTGACTTTTCTTCAGCCACCGTTCCATCCTCTGTCTCCGGAGCGACAGTCTCCATGATATAGGGTACGTAAGCATTATCCCCTACAGCCTGTCCGGTAGGACTCGCATCAAGGTAAGCATCCACAGTTTCACTTCCGCTTGAAACGGCATTGGTTACTTCCTCAGGTGAACGGAAATATACTGTGATCGATGCATCCACATACTGGGGAGCGATGACATTGCCCTCCTCATCCACAGTAACCTTGTTGTAATTCTGTTCCACCGTGCTGGCTGTCTGGGCCGTAACATAGCTTATATACTCCGACTCCTCCAAAGACCTGATGATCTCGGGAAGACGGTTGGCATCTGCTATTCCGAGTTTTATCTCTGCCACATTTCCGGAAACATTGACACTCTGAATAGCGCCTTTCTCATGTATGCGCTCGTCAATGATGTTCAGCATGGTCACCATATCCTGGGCGGCTGATTCCTCATCCGTCATGTAGCTGTTTCCGTATCTGCTGTATTCAGTCCGGACATCCATGAACTCATTGTTCTTTTCCTGAAGTTCCTGAAGCTCATGAAGCTTCTCGGCATAAATCCTCTCAGCATTATCTGCTTTACTCAGTTCCCTGTATACACCGTATTTTGTGAAGAAATACAGAAGTACAAGATAAACTGCAAACAACGAAAGGGAGAAGGCTATATTTCTTACCTTCTTTTCCTTGTACATGAGATTTATGTATTTTTTACTGGGATACTTTTTATCACGTCTTATCCCTATGCTCTTCGACGTTTTCGTGGTAGCCAAGAATATGCCCCCTATACTCAACTGTTCCCTTTACTTATCTGTTCCGTAAGCTCTTCTATAGCTCTTAATGTATCTGTGTTTACTTCTTTCGTATCTTCGACAGTACTCTCTTCGGAAGAATATCCGACGGTATCGGAATGTGCACCCTGCCCGGTCTCTTCAGGTTCACTGTCATCAAGTCTCACCAGTTCTTCATCATTCCCTTCCGGAACATGAATCTGTGTTTTCGAATTCAGGAAAGATTCCGGAATAACTGTTCCGGAAGATTCATTATCTGAACTCTCTGTAACGGCTGATATGCTGTCTTCATAAGCCTCTGCTTTCTCCGATGAATCAGCAGTTTCAAAACTATCCTGCTGCTTTCTTGCTTCTGCGATCTCCGCTTCCGAAAGAGCTGTCACATCCTCATCCGGATCCAGCGCAACACCGTAGCTTTGAGGACTCAGCGAAAAAGCGAGTCCAATTTCCTCATCTAAAATACCTGCAAGATCCCTGAGGGGTCTCACCGGAATGTTCAGAGTCTCCGAAAGTATCTCTACCAGTTTCCTGATATTGCCTGAACCTCCGAAATAATAAAGCGTATCAATGGTATTTGAAGTATTGCTGTAACTATAGAAATTCAGCGCTCTCATGATCTCTACCGCCCTGCTTTCATACAGCTGTACAAGCTTTTCATGAGTCTGAATGTCGTTGACATTTTCCTCTTCCGTGATACGGGCGATATGAACATCAGTACCCGTTATCTCAGAGATCGTCTGTGCAAATGAATATCCTCCCGGCTCCAGGCTTCTGGTTACGTCGTAGACCCCATGATTGTAAAAATGAATCTTGAAGCTCTGATCACCCATATCCAGTATGGCATAATCCTTATCTGCCGGAACCGAAAACAGCTGATTGTATCTGTTCAGTATCCGCTGTATTCCGATCACATCCGGAACCAGTCCTATAGGATTCAGCTTTGCGTTTTTCGCTAAATTTCTGTATTTGTTTATGAGCTCTCTGCTGCAGGCTACAGCAAGAAGCTTCATATTTTTTTCGCCCTGCTCGATAACGGCATAATCATAGAAATATTTATCCGTATTGTCTGAAATATAATCCTGAAACTCAAAGGGAAGATTCAATTCCAGCTGCTTAATGGTCATGACAGGCAGCTCTACCGCCCTGACATAAACTCCGTTTACGGGTACGCTGAAAATAACATTTTTGCACCGGATTCCATGCGACTTGAAGGTATCCTTCAAAAAAATCGCCATGGCATCCCAAAATTTTATCATGCCGCCCTTAACAGCATTGTCAGGTACATCCTCATAGAAGGACTTTTTAACATTTCCCTTTACTATATATGATACTTTTATCCGATAATCACCTATGTCAATGCCGACAACTTTAGTGCTTTTCATTCTTACCTCCATGAACCAGGCACGGGAAGCATTCCTCCTCACCAGTATCTGACCCATCAACAAAGTTTAAGTATTCATTTTAAAACCTGAACCGCATATTCATACTATGACATGAGTGTCAAAAGTCGATATCGGACCGCTTCGCGCTATGCCAGTAAACCAGTATACCAAACAATAAACTCACTTCCTATCGTGATAGAAACCAAAGATGCCACCGAAATAGACGGTCCAAAAGGTATTTTTTCCTTTTTCAGGCAAAAAACAAAAATCAGCCCGACTATACAGCTCAGAATCAGATTAAAAAATGCAACAAAGGTGCTCATATAAAGCCCTGTCACGAACAGCAGCTTAATGTCTCCGCCTCCCAGTGATTCCTTACCCGATACCTTGTCAAAAACCAGGGATACTATCATCATGAAAAGTGCCACTGATAAAGCACTCACAAAGCCCATCATGAAATCCCTGATCAGGTAGGAATAAAAGGTCAGGCCTGTAAAATCCCCGGGAATATTATCTGCTGCCGCAAGATAGAAGTCCGGTGACAGATAGCTCATAATGCCCACTCCCTTTGTGTATGTTATGAGCGGAAGTGTCAGCAGCCACCACGCTATACCCGCCGCATGAAATCTGTCGGGTATGATATAGGTCTTCAGATCCACGAGACTGAGTCCCATAAGTATAACTGCAAGCCCCATACTTCTCAGGGCAACAAATGAAACATCAAATTTAAAAACAAATACAACAAAAACCGTGCCAAGGACTAACTCGACCCATGTAGATTCCGAGCTTATCTTTGCCCCGCAATACCTGCACTTTCCGCCTGAACCGATATATGAAACAATCGGTATCAGATCTCTGATTCCAAGCTGATGATTGCATACATCACAATGAGACCGTCCGCTGAGAACTTTCTCTTTCTTTACGATACGCCAGGCAGTACAGTCTATGAAGCTTCCGAATACAGCTCCCAGGACAAATGCAATAACCAGAACATATATCATCAACCCTATGCTTGTATGGTACATAAACCTTCCTTATACATTATCGCAGCCAAAAATCCACTCCCTTTTCTCCGGTTTAAATTTATACCGGAAACACAAAAAGAGTATCCAACCAAACGATAACTTCTCTTATCATTTATATCGGATAAAATCAATAGCTTATAAAATATTTTTTCTTTTCTATTTAATTTTACAATTTTATTCTTCCTATATGAAGTTAAATCCGCTAAAAAATTGAGAATTTCTTTCAATCCTTACTCTTTTTTCCTATTTGTTAATTCTTTTAATTATTGATTTGAATTTAATACACATGTGCTATACTTTAGCTGTTGCATGATTACGTTTAAGTATAGATAAGCTTACATGCATCGTCAGACCTTAAAAAAGTAAATCAATCATGAGGACTGGCGTTCCCAGAATAAGGAGGGGTTAGATATGAAGTTGAAAAAATTATTAGCAGCAGGACTTGCATCACTTATGATCGTAGGTTCATCTATGACAGCTATGGCCGGCATGTGGATGCAGTATGGCGGATCATGGTTCTACCTTAACGATTACGGCACATTCACTACAAACCAGTGGGTTGGAAACTACTACCTCGGACCTACAGGTGCTATGCTCACAAACACATGGACACCTGACGGATATTTCGTAGGCGCTGACGGAAAGTGGATTCCTAATGCAGCATCCGGTGATGTAAACAACAGCCTTTCACATATCGGAACATATCTTTGGGCATATACAAAGAGTTCTAACGGAAGTGTTGTAAATGCATACTACACAGATACACGTCAGGTTTCTATAAACAACGATAAGTCACTTACTGTTATCCAGACAACAAACGGTGTTGTTGGTGCTACTTCACAGGTTTCATTCCTTGGAACAAATCAGTACGTAAGTGTTATCAACGGTCTCAAGTATTCATTCCCTTCATCAATCGAGCTTGTTATCACTGATAATCAGGGTACTGAGATGCACTACGCAAAGATTTCTTAATAGAAAAACATTTCATACATTAAAAAAGGTTCTGAGATAATCACATCTCAGAACCTTTAATTTATTGTTGCTTCAACTTCTTCAGACAACACGATCATATGTAGATCTCTCCTCATCCAGTAAAAAATCATCCTCTATCGACACAGAACTCTCTGCATAAAGAGTATCGATTCTGTGAGCTATACCTGAATGATTTATCTGCGCATTTCTCAGTTCTTCCTTGGTCTTGGCTTCACGTAAAACACGCTTATATTCTTTCAGCTCCTGTTCTCTGTCAGCCACTTTTCGATAAGTCTCTGGATCATACTGTTGAAGATAAGCCTTTTCGCTTGGTGTCAGAGCATCTCCGTTATCCACCTTACGCTTCAGATTTTCAAGGCTTTGCTCACTGGGACGCTCAAAAAGAATCCTGTTGTTCATTTTGGCTTCCTCAGAATCCTCATCCTGAAAATCCTTATGCTCAGTCTGGTAGGCCTGATCGAGTTTGTTGTTGTTTCTGCTTCGCATCTCAAGATACTGTTGCCATCGACTTTCCGTACTTATACGTTCTAGGTTATCGTATCTGGCAACGCCTTCTACTGCCTGATAACTCATAGGGGGTACCTCCTTGTATTAAGCGTGCCGCATTCCTTCGCAGCATTTCATTGTATACACGCATATATACTTATATATTTTTATAAATTATACTATAAAAAATATAAATAGGAAACCCCTTATATATTGTTTTCAAGTGTCGACGGTATTTAAATTTTAAAGTTGTCCGGCCTTTTTCTTTAAAGTAAATTTATCGACCATCTCTACAGCGAAGGAAATCGGATAAAGCTGAACCATAGTTGAGTGTATAAGATCGCCGATATCCATCTTGAAAGCAACCTTTACGAACTGATCCTGGGGCGAAGCAAATATCTTTTCAAATGTCTTTACACTGTCAACATCAATTTTGCACACTTCCGGCGGGCTGATATCAACCATACGATCGAGTAAAGCCGCAAGAGATGTTGCCGATGCTCCCATCATCTGGTTCATAGCCTCTGATATGGCACTAAGGTGCATCTCATTCACCTCTTCCTGATTATTGGTCCCGTCACCACCCATCATAAGATCCGTAATGGATACTACATCCGGCTGCTGAAGAATAAAAACATTGTTTCCGTCAAGTCCAACAATATAATGTATCTGAACGAATATGCATGTCCTCTCATAATCGTCCAGAGCCGCGCTGCGATTGATAACACTGACTCCGGGTGTCGTGATATTAACGGGAAGATTAACCAGCTTACTTAAGTTAGTAGCCGCATTTCCCATACTTATGTTCGCAATTTCGCCTAAAATATCTTTTTGTTCATTAGTTAACTCACTCATTCGCGTTCCCTCGATAATGTTTTATTTGAACACCAGTAACCTGACACATAGTCTTATATATACTTATCGGTTAAAGAATGTGCAAAATAAGCAGCAAACGCAAAAAACTGTAAATTAGGCATAATTTGTTATTTCAAATATTTATCAGCGAATGTGTCCATAGGTATAGGTTTTGAGTAAAGATATCCCTGCATCTTATCAACTTTACAGCCCCTTAAGGTATCTCTCATTTCAACAGTTTCCACACCTTCAGCGCATGTTATGGCTCCAAAGATTCCTGCAAGCTTATTTACGAGTTTCACCAAAGATGACTGCTTTTCATCGCTGACGATATCCTTCACAAACTGTCTGTCAATCTTTAACACATCAATAGGCAATTCCTGAAGCAATTCAAGTGATGAAAAACCTGTTCCGAAATCATCAATTGCAATCTTAATTCCTTTGTTTCTAAGCTTGCCGCTTAAGTCTTTAAGCATATTATGATCCAGGAGCCTGCACCTTTCGGTTATCTCAAGACACAGATTTTCCGGAGGAAAACCTGCCTCCTCAATCGCCTTATTTACAACACTCAGAAAATTCAGCTGCTGAAGCTGTGCATAAGACAAATTGATATTTAAAACAAAGTCCGGACAAGTATCCAGAATTCCCAGACATTCTTCCATGGAATGTCTCAATATCCATTCTCCCAGTTCCGGGAACAATGCATCGCTCTCAAGGACAGGAATAAAATCATTAGGCATGACAAGGGATCCGTCATCATCGATCCAGCGTATCAGAGCCTCTGCTCCCACAAGATTCTCGGATTTTGCATCGAGAATAGGCTGATAGTAAATTACGAAATTCCTGCAGCCGTTGGCTACGCATTTCCTTATCCTGTTGATTCTTTCCAGCTCGTCAATACCGTTTTTTCTTAATCCTGTATCAAAGAAACAGAAGCCTCCCTGCTTAGTGTACTTGGACTCCTGATATGCATGAATGAGACAGGACAGGATAGTATCAACATCCACGTCAAAGCTGTCTACTGAAATAGCGCCTGCATTGATATTGAGTTTAACCTGTTCTCCTTCAAACTCAAAAGCCGTAGCAGCTCTTTCTCTGTAGGATTCATAGTTTTTTTCCAGTTCCTCTATGGTGGCATCCCGGCTTATCATCGCAACCTTCACGCCATCAAGTCTGTATAAATCCCCCTTACCCGCGTCATGATCAAGCATAAACCTGATTATATGCTGAAAAATACGTGTACCGAAATCGTATCCGAAGATATCATTGATCCTTGTATAGTTTGTTGAACCGTACATAACTATCTTAATAGGAACATGGGATTTCAAGTACCTGTGTACATCCTGAAAAAATCCGTTCTGATTCCGTAATCCTGTGATGTTATCTACACTTTCATTTACAGAATGATTTCTTATCATTCCGACAAAGTATTCCGGTTCATCATTATCATCTTTTAAAACAATCCCTCTGCAGGTACAGGTATAATACTTTCCTGATACATCTCTGACTCTGTATTGGATATCATGCTTTCCTTCGCCGCTGCTGAAGAGCTCATCTATACTTTCCCTGTAAATGCCTCTGTCCTCGGGATGAATATATCCCTCCCAGACATCTCCGGCCGCATAGATGTATTCCGACTCCAGTCCATACAATTCAACTGCGCTCTTTGACCAGCGGGAATAATTATATCTCATGTCACAGACATATACATCCGTTCCCTCTGCGACCATGGCATATGATTCAAACATTCTGTTTAATTTATCAATTCTGTTCTGTGTGATCTCTTTCATATCCGAATACAACATCTTTTGAAAATAAGGTTTAATGTTTGTTTCAATCTTAACAATCCTTGTCAGGCAAGTAGGTATTATACTATTTAATTGCTAAAGTGACACCCTGCTTTGAATGCATTAAATATTATATTTCTATAAAGTATTTAATATCTCTTTATTCCCACATATTTTTAATCCAAACACTATATTTTTTAAACATCCTTTTAAAGTGTATCGGCATTAGGCTTCAAAATATTTGCAAATGAGTGTTTTTTCCATATAATTTAAGCTATAGATGTTAAATATATTTTGTTTTTCTAAGTCTTTTTGTGATTATTTAATTATGGTTAAACTAAACGATTATTTATATGACGGGCATACAGTCCTTGAAATTCTTCACAACTACAGCAGAGATTTAAAAGCCAGCGCTTTGAAATCCCATAATCAGATAGATATTGCCCACTGTAATTTTCTTATCGAACTGTCACAGATTCTGGAGCACAATGAATTTCTGACTTCCGAATCCCAGAGAATACAGGACTTCTATATATTTATGTCACAAAGATATCCCTTCCTGTCATTTAATCTGAAGGGCCGCATCAAATCATTATTGCGTGCAGAAAAAAAATTCAATGGCTATATAGTTCAGTTCATATATGATTATTACAGACTCCACGGTGAGTATCCTCCTCTCTCTGCCATAAAAGCAAAGGTTCATAATTTCAAGGATCTCATTGCTTACCGCATAGTCATATCCTTACCTTTAAGTAATCTTTCCGAGGGGGAGAATCAGGCCGAGTCGGAATTGAATTATCTTTATGAGATTGCCAATGTACTGCCTGAGTTTTTGGAAGAACGGGGCTTCACCGCTGAACTTTCATCCCTTAAGCAGGAGAATGCATCTCCATTACTCTCTCCTTCCGTGGCACCATACTACAGAGACTACGTGGCAAATCCCAGAAGTTCCGGTTACAGATCATTACACATTACGTTTTATGACAATATCTCCAGGGGCTTCACAGAATTGCAGCTTCGAACAAAGGATATGGACGATTTTGCCGAAATCGGTACCGCAAACCATTATTTCTACGAGAAAAAGCAGGAAAATCCTCTGGTACAGAGGAACACTATTCCCGTAGGTGAATGTATTTATTTCGATGAAGCCTACAATCGTATAATTGAACTCAGAAATCTGGATTTTTCAAAAGTCAGGGTTGATATGTTCAATGCTGTGGATAATACAAAAATGAACGATGGCTGCGGCTTTTATAAGGGACGTCTCATCCTGCCCTATGAACATCTGGCAAAACCGAAAACATCATTGAAAAGCTGATATGTAATGACCTTTGTCAAGAAGTAAATTGAGCCAAAGATCCCTACAAACTTATTTGATTGTTTCTGAAGGCATCTTGATAGAGC
>NZ_JNKO01000027.1 GCF_000702885.1 Oribacterium sp. P6A1
CATCAGAGATGGTCGATTCCGCGTTGCCCGTCAAATGCCTCCTTGATCTTTTGTGCAAGCACAACGCCCAATGAGGCGCTTGACGGGCTTATCGCGAAAAAAACAGGCCGGAGCTAATGCTCCGACCCGCAAAAACTTCACTTTGTGCACGCATCTGACAGTCCTGTGCGTCTCTCTGGATTTTTGTATTTCCCCGTTAAGCCACAGCAGGCTTAACACCTGAAACTGCTTTTCTTGCATTTGGATCCGGTCTGAAAAGGAGGTAAAGATATCCCGCAAGCACAAGAACCGCTGCAACTGTAAATACGCTGAATGCAACCTGACCAACCATTAAACCGATAAGCTGGTAAACCATAAGACAGATAAGGTAAGCATTGATATTCTGGAAAGCGATGGCGAACCAGAACCACTTCCTGCTTCCGATTTCCTTAGCCATTGCAGAAATAGCTGCAAGACAAGGTGAATCAAAGATGTTGAAGATAAGGAATGATACTGCTGCCATGCTGGTTGGGAAGAACGCACGGAAAGCAACATTCATGGCCTCATCATACTCCTCAAGCTCTTCTCCGAGACTGGATACAACTGAAAGTGTGGTAACAAGACCTTCCTTGGCAACAAAGCCTGAAAGTGATGCTGCGACTGCCTGCCAGCTGCCGAATCCGATAGGAGCAAACATCCATGCAAAAACATTACCGATGGAAGCAAGGAAGGAATCCTCTACATTTTCTACCAGTGTAAATGCCCCCTCTACTATACCGAAAGCTCCAAGGAACCACATAACCGCACAGCAGAGGAACAGGATAGTTCCGGCCTTTTTAAGGAATGCCCATACTCTCTCCCAGACATGAAGGAAAACATTCTTTGCAGAAGGAATATGGTAAGCAGGAAGCTCCATTACAAACGGTGCAGGATCACCTGAAAACATGTTTGTCTTCTTCATGATGATACACATGATGATAACCATCGCAATACCGGCAAAGTAAATCGTCGGAGCGAACCACCATGCACCTCCCATAAGGTAACCTGCGATAACTGCAATTACAGGAAGCTTGGCTCCGCATGGAATAGAGGTGGTTGTTATCATGGTCATACGACGATCCTTTTCCTCCTCGATGGTACGAGTTGCCATGATACCAGGAACGCCGCAGCCTGATGAAATAAGGAATGGAATGAATGACTTACCGGAAAGACCGAATCTTCTGAAAAGTCTGTCCATAATGAATGCCACTCTGGCCATATATCCACAGTCTTCAAGGATTGTAAGGAAGAAGAATACTATAGCCATCTGAGGTGCAAACCCGAGAGGTGCGCCAAGTCCGCCGATAATACCGTCAACAACAAGGGAGATAACCCAGTCTGATGCTCCGGCGCTGGTAAGAAGATTCTCGAAGAACGGCTGAATCCATTCTCCCACAAATACATCATTGGTCCAGTCTGTCACTACAGTTCCAAGTGTTGTTACGGAAATATAGTAAACAAGGAACATTACAACCGCAAAAATCGGAAGAGCAAGAATCCGGTTGGTGACAATCTGGTCGATCCTATCAGAAGTGGAAAGCTCTCCGACCTTTCTCTTCTTAACCACAGCGCCGTCCACAAGCTTTTTGATGTAGTTGTATCTCTGATTTGTAATGATTGACTCAGCATCATCATCAAGTTCCTTCTCACAATCAGCGATATGTGCATCAATGTCCTTCTTTGTACTGTCGTTAAGCTTAAGCTGCTCAAGAGCCACAGAGTCACGTTCAAAAACCTTAACTGCGAACCAGCGAAGATTCTTTTCAGGAACCATTCCTTCAAGATGCTCCTCGATATGGGCGATGGCATGCTCTACAGAACCGTCAAATACTGCAGGAAGCTCATTCTTCTTTCCTGCCTTTGCAGCCTCGATGCAAAGCTCTGAAATCTTATCGATACCTTCACCTCTTAAAGCCGAGATTTCAACAATCCTGCATCCAAGCTCCTTTGAAAGCTTCTCGATGTCAAGCTTATCTCCGTTCTTACGGACAACATCCATCATGTTTACTGCAATGACCATGGGAAGCCCGATCTCAACGAGCTGGGTTGTGAGATAAAGGTTTCTTTCGATATTTGTACCGTCAATGATATTGAGAATCACATCCGGCTTATCATTTACGAGATAATTACGTGATACTACCTCTTCAAGTGTATAGGGAGAAAGGGAATAAATGCCCGGAAGATCCTGAATAACAACCTCACGGTTTCCTTTTAAACGTCCTTCCTTCTTTTCGACAGTAACACCCGGCCAGTTGCCGACATACTGGTTGCTGCCTGTCAGGGCATTGAACAGAGTGGTTTTACCACAGTTGGGGTTACCGGCCAATGCAACTTTAATTTCCATACTTTTGCCTCTCCTTCTTTAGTACCATCAAGCCATCTCAAGGATGTCTGCATCATCTTTACGTATAGAAAGCTCATAACCTCTAACAGTTATCTCTATAGGATCTCCGAGAGGAGCCACCTTACGTACGAAAATGTCTGTTCCCTTAGTGATTCCCATATCCATGATTCTTCGCTTAAGTGCGCCTTCTCCATGGATCTTAAGAACGGTTGAGGACTGACCAACAGCAATATCTCTTAGTGTCTTCATAAATTCATCTCCCTTTTATGATATATATTTAAGTTAGTCAAAGTTACCTTTTCTTAGTCATGTCTAACCCTATGTGCGTAAAAAATGGTTATCCAACATTCTTTAAGCTAAGCTTCAAACGTTAAATAACCCTGCAACACATAGTATATCCGTATCAATCAACCATGATCTTTGATGCCATCTGGCTGGTTATACCAAGTCTTGTTTCCTTGATGTTGACAATAACATTTCCATCTCCGGTATCTGATATAACCGAAACCACTTCTCCCGGAACAAAACCAAGATCTGCAAGATGCTGTCTCACGTCTTCCTTTCCGGTCACTCTGCTGATCATGTGTCTTTCACCTACACCGACCATAGACAATGGTAACATGTACTACCTCCGCTTATTAGATAGCTCTAACTTTTGTTAGAATAATTTAACTTTCGTTAGTTCTTACTAACATTATTCCTTAATAAATTAGCATCAGCTAACTTTAAAGTCAAGCTTTAAGCCATTAAAAGTTAGTCAAAACTATCATTAAAATTTATAAATTTTTTATAAATTTTTAACAACTGTCGGGCAGCACACAAAATATCACTAAACCCTGCTGTTTTATGTTATACTCATTTAAGTTTATTCATTGAAAGGTAGAAAATATGAAAGCTTACGAGACTCACGAATCCTCCGAGAACTATCTTGAAAGCATACTTATGCTTTCTATGGATCATCAGGTGGTTCGTTCCATCGATATCGCAAACATGTTGGGCTTTTCGAAGCCTTCAGTATCTGTAGCCATGAAAAGACTCCGGGAGGAAGGAATGATAGTTGTTGATTCAAACGGCTACATAACCCTGACCGAAGACGGTATGAAGGTTGCAAAGGGAACTTATGAGAAGCATGTTGTTATAACAAACGTGCTTATTGATCTCGGTGTAAGTGCTTATACCGCAGGACAGGATGCCTGCCGCATAGAGCATGTGCTGAGTCCGGAAACATTTTCACGCATCAAGGATTTTTATCTCAAATCCCACAACGGTGTATCTCCGGAGCTTGATGCCATAAGCGCATATGAGCAAAGAAAGCCCTGATTTTCCTGAAATCCAGGTCTTAACATGAAGCACATTGGTCTGTTTTCCCGTAACAGACTCACAACTTATAAAAAAAGCGTATCTGACAGCCAAAAGCTATTGCCTTTCAGCTCGTCAGATACGTTTTTTTATATTGATATAAATGTCATGATTATTTGTGCCTGCACAAAAGCGGGAGAAACCCTTATATCATCAGATGGTTTTCTTAGCTGTCAGAAGTCTCATTGAGTTAAGTATGCAGAGCACCGATACTCCCACATCTCCGAAAACCGCTGCCCACATATTGGCTATTCCCAAAGCTCCGAGAATTAGCACCCCTATCTTCACAATCAGTGCGAAGGCTATGTTCTCTTTTGCTATGCTCATGGTCTTGACCGCGATAGCTATGGTAGTGGGAATACGCCTTAAATCATCATCCATGATAACAACATCTGCCGCTTCTATAGCTGCGTCAGATCCTATGGATCCCATAGCGATACCAACGTCTGCCCTTGCCAGTACAGGTGCATCGTTTATTCCGTCTCCTATGAAAGCAAGTACCCCTTCACCGGCATTCTTTTTCCTCAGGTCCTCCAGCAGTTCCTCCACCCTGGAGACCTTATCCTGCGGAAGAAGCTCTGCACAGACTCTGTCAACATGAAGTTCCTTTCCCACTGCTTCTCCAACTTCTTTTCTGTCTCCGGTGAGCATCACTATATTCTTTACTCCGATCCTCTTCATTTCGGAAACAGCTTCTCCTGCTTCTTTCTTGATCTGATCTCTGATAAGTATGGCACCGAGATATCTGACAGTTTCATCTTCTTCTGCAGCAACATAGGATATGGTGGCTGCAGGGTCATTCACTTCGGAAAATACGACTCCATTATCTCTCATGAGTTTATCATTACCGATAAACACCCTCCTGTCCTCAACCTTACATATGATTCCCTGTCCGGAAACATTCTCGGTATCTGTAACAAGATTCGTATTTATCACATAATCCGGAACCTGAGAAGAAAGCTCATCCCTAATGGACTTTGCGATGGGATGACTGCTCATCCCTTCAGCCAGGGCTGCTAAACGAAGGATCTCCGTTCTGCTGATCCCTTCTTCGGTTATCACCTTGTAAACCTTGAAATTTCCTTCTGTAAGAGTACCGGTTTTATCCGAAACCACAGTATCCGGTTTTGAAAGTAATTCAAGATAATTTGATCCTTTAATGAGAACTCCGTTGGAGCTGGCCGCTCCGATTCCTCCGAAAAATGCAAGTGGTATGGAAATGACCAGCGCACATGGACAGGAAACAACCAGAAATGTACAGGCCCTGTAGAACCATGTTGCGGGATCACCTGTTATGATTGATGGGATCACCGCCAGGGCTATGGCCGCATATACAACTATAGGTGTATATACTCTTGCAAACCGGGTGATGAAATTCTCAGTCTTTGATTTCTTCTCAGAAGCATTTTCCACAAGCTCAAGAATCTTTGAAACTGTGGAATCCTCAAATACCTTCAAAGCCCTGACTCTCAAGAGTCCTTCTCCGTTTATGCATCCCGAGATAACCGTATCACCCGTTCTTACACTGCGGGGCACAGATTCTCCTGTAAGGGCTGCAGTATTAATAAGAGATTCTCCCGAAAGGACTTCACCGTCCACAGGTATCCTGTCTCCTGCCTTGATTACAAGTATATCTCCTATCTCCACTTCATCCGGATCCACTGTTTCCACAGTACCGTCTTCCCGTTCCACATTTGCTTCCTCAGGCACTATATCCATGAGGCCGGCAATGTTTTTTCGGGACTGTCCCACAGCATACTTCTGGAACCACTCTCCCACCTGGTAAAACACCATTACCGCAACAGCCTCTGAGCTCTCTCCTGTTGCAAATGCTCCCACAGTAGCGACAGTCATAAGCAAAGACTCATCCATAGGCTGCCTGTTCTTTATTCCCAGTATCGCTTTCTTCACCACCGGATAACCGCTGATAAAATACGGCACGAGATATATAAGAAAGCTGATCAGCTTATTATCGAACAACGCAGGACAAATCCCGGTCTTTTCTGCTGCAAGCAGAGCAAAAAAAATGACTACGCCCGTAAGTATCTTAAATAATTCCTTCTTCAGTTTTTTATCCATTTTATCCTCTATCCGGAGCACACCGGTGTTCCGGTTTCTTCCGATTCGAAGATTCTCATACTTCCACAGAAAAATCAGGCTCTATCTTCTTTCCTGTCTCTATGCAAAGCTTAAGTATCTCATCAAATTTTTCTTCATCAGCATCAAGTGTAAATTTCTGCATTACGAAATTCACCTTTGCGTCATTTACACCCTCTATTTTCTTTACTGCCTCTTCAACCTTTGCAGCACAATTAGCACAATCAATTTCACATTTGAACTTCTTTTTCATATCTATTCTCCTTTACTCTTCCACATGTTCCTTGCCCATTGCGATAATTACCTTTACATGATCATCCGCAAGGCTGTAATACATTGCTTTTCCGTCACGCCGTGACTTTATCAGCTTGCTTGTTTTAAGTATCTTAAGCTGATGTGATATAGCCGACTGGTTCATTTCCAGATCATCGCATATTTCAGTAACGTTTTTTTCTCCCTGAAAAAGATCATAAAGTATCTTTATTCTGGTGGAGTCTCCGAATACCTTAAACAGCTCCGCAAGATCACTGAGCTCATCCTCGGAAACGTTCTGAATAAGATGATCTATCTTTTTCTCATCATATTCTTCTGCCACTTTCCGCTCCCTTTCCGGCACCATTACCTGCCAAAATCCGAATCGATACCGCATTTATAATATGTTGTTACAACCGGATTATGAATGAATCATCATTCATATGAATATATTATCATATGTTATTCTGATGTCAATATAAAAATCCTGCAGAAAAAATCATAAAAAAAGACCTACCTCAGTATTTCGAGGTAAGTCTTCTTTATAATTTATTCATTTCCCTTTATGAGAATCATCCAAAATCTGTAAAACAGATCACTCAATAGTAAGAATGTCTGAAAAACCTGTTACATTAAATATCTCATCAATCTCTTCAGAAACATTTCTTATAACCATGCTTCCCTGCTTATTCATCTTTTTCTGGGCAGAAAGAAGTACTCTGAGTCCGGCACTGGATACATACTCCAAAGCTGCAAAATCAAATACCAGTTCCTTCACGCCCTCTATCTCAGCAGTGATAGTCTCCTCAAGCTGAGGTGCGGTAGTGGTGTCGAGACGTCCCTCTAAAGCGATATCAAGCTTTGCATCTTCTTTTGTTTTTGTTATGTTTAACATACTCTATTCTCTCCTTTATGATAATTATAATAATTACTCATCCTTATGACACAGTACCGTCATCTGTCGCAGACTATGGTCAGATCCACCTTGTCTCTTTTTATTCCTACTATAACATCCTTGGCAAGACTTGCAACTATGGACTTTTCCAGTTCGTCAGCAGCTTTCATCGTATCCTCTGATTCCGATGCATCCTCCAGGGAGTCTCGATAACTGCTGAGTGACCACATCATCGGCACTCCTGCTGTAGGCATCTCCCCCATGATTCCCATGCCAATGAAATCATAATAAGGCATAGGGGAACCATACTCCTGCTGCAGCTTCATACTTTCATCAAAGCTCAAAAGACCATCCTCTATGATATCACTTATTTTCCCCATGAAGCCCTTCGCATACTCATTTTTCTTACTCTTGGAAACCGAAATAAGTGCATCCTTCTTGCCTTTATCCATGATGGTTTCTACCTGAAGCTTTAGTCTGTACTCCTCGCCTTCCTTTTCTATCCAAAAAACCGCTTCATACTCTCTGGTCATGGATTTCACCATTCCGACAGTCTCTTCAGCCAAAAGTCTGAGATGTAAAGCCTTCTTTTTATCCAGATTCTGGCCCTTGATATATTCGTCCACTACATTAAGCGCTTCTGCAGACAACTCTTCATCACTGTTAATTTTCAATAATTCTGTCTTTTGCATGTCCCCTCTCCTTTCAAGCCTCCAGACGAACTGATGAATACGAGTATATTTTACAACACCAAAGCCCCTATATACCATTCGTTTTTAAGAAAAATTATAATTTTCTAAAAAATATTCCATCTATTCATGACACCATCGTATCTGAGACTTCCGTAAGAGCAGTCCTCACAGGTGGTTCCGTCCGGTCCGGGACTGTAGACTGCGTGTTCGTACTGGATACAATTGCGGGAAGGAACAGAAAAATTATAGCCTGATTCATTGAACATCTCCACTGCTCCTTCATCTCTTGAAAATTTATAGATGATTCCGGTACTCTCTGTGGAGGTGGTTCTTCCCGTTGTTCCGTATGCATCTATAACATAAGGTGTTCTTCCGTTGTTGATGATCTCTCCCGGTGTATAGTGGGACATTATGGAATCCCTCCAATACATGGTGGCAGCAAGCTGATTTCCGGAATCTGTTTCTACGGAATATAACCTTAGTCCGGTCATTACAGGTACTGTGAAATCGTAGAATGAATATGTCTCTTCGCCATCCGTATACCACCAGGTGGCACAATAATCATATCCACCGTCAAATTCCACCGGATTGTCAGCCTCGTCAGGTGCACTTGTAAGACCCGGTTCCGTTTCAAAATGAACGTACCTTATAGTCATGGCTACCATGTCTCTCGCACCGTCACCGTTGAAATCCGAATATATATAATCAATAATTTTATCTGAAGTCTGCTGATATATTGCTTCAGTAAGCTGCTGGGTTGTATACTCCTTTGCTTTATCCGGATAATCCTGTGGAGCCTTTTCTGCCTTGCTTCCCTTTTCAGAAGCATTGGCTCCGATACGAAGGGTTCTCTTTGCAGCCGTAATCTCCCTTATTCTTTCCCGATAGTCCTGAAGCATAGTCATGGAATAGCTCTTTTCATTATCGGAAAGCCATGATTCAGTCACTCTTGCAACCTCGGAATCATTCTTATCCTTTCCGTCTATCTTACGGAGTCCTATATCCTTGAGCTTTACAAACTTCCCCCCGGAATCAAATCCAAATATGCGATGTCTGCTTATACCGTAATGAGTCACCACATACTCTTCACCCGCATCCAGAGTTTCCGTTCCCACAGAATACACCATGGGATTTCCGTTTCCTCCCATGAGCTCATCCACATACATCCTGAGATCATCGTTTTTGTAACCGTAAACTCTGAAGTGATAATGTCTGTCTTTAAGATCATAGTAAGCCACAAGCATTTCATCCAGACCATCTCTGTTAAAATCTATGAGCTTCACAAGACCGACTCCCACCATGTCCTTATATTCATCTTTTTCTCCGGTACCCCGGGAGCTGACTATTCCTGTTTTTCCGTATTTTTTTTCAAGCCGCTTAAGCTCATCAAGATAAGCACCATAGGCCTTTCCGGTCATACTTATCACTTCACCGTTCTTGTCCACTTTCCGGCCATCGGGTGCAGTTGCGTCTTTGAGCAGTGCGCCATCCTCTCCGACATAATAAATATCGTCTATCCACTGATCAGTAAGGGGCTCATGGTCCTCATCAAGATAGAACCATTCATTTTCACGCTTTACCCATCCTGTATCCTTTTCCGGATCCTCCGCTTCAGTAGCCTTTGTTTCCTCATCTGTATCAAAGCTTTCGTAGGTATCGGGGTCCGGAACAGATTTCCTGATGATAACCTCCGTACCTATTCTTTGCAGCCACTCCGGCGCATATCCCCTCTCCACAACAAAAAAGCCCGCTGCGGCAATAAGCGCGGCAATCATCAGTGCATTACCTATACCGAAGCTTCTTTTTTTTGATTTTTGCCTATAACGAAATCCTGATGTTCTGTTATTTCTTCCGGTCTTATCCCCCTTCAGATTTCGATGCATCCAAGTCCCCTCCAGCTGTCTTTTCGGGATTCAGTACAGAGCAAAAACACCATTATGCGGATTTCCGCATAATGCGCTGTCCTTTATCCCGCATTTAATGATTTGATCATACAAAGTCAATATCGACCAGCCATGTCATTATCTTAAGTATAATTGTTTCCGGAACAAAAATCACCAGTGCAGACGATGAAGCTCTCCATATTTATTGAGCTTTCCGAAGCCGTTCTGCCTGTAGGCTTCATACAAAAGCACTGCTGCTGAATTACTCAGATTCAGTGAACGTATATCTCCCCACATCGGAATACGTATACAGGATTTCGGATGATCAACAAGTATCTCCTCAGGTATACCGGCAGATTCCTTTCCAAACATGATAAAATCATTGGGTCCGAGCTGAACTTCGCTGTATACATTCCGGGCCTTTGTAGTGGCGAACCAAAGCTTAGGAATCTCAACAGTATCTCTGTCCCAGACATTATTCCCCTCCCCGGATTCACTGTTTTCAACCGGGATATTCTCTCCGAAAAATTCATCCGCAAAATGTATCTCCTGATGCTTATTAAGGAAATCCTCATAATCCGTATACTCTGAAAGATCAAGCTTCGGCCAGTAATCCATTCCTGCACGCTTAACATACTTATCGCTTATCTCAAAGCCATAGGGACGTATAAGATGCAGCTTTGTGTCTGTTGCCACACAGGTCCTTCCTATGGCTCCTGTATTGAAGGGGATCTCCGGTTCATGTAAAACTATATTCAACATTTCTTCTTTCCTTTTCTCAAATTGTATAAATATACATGGGAAAAGCGAGGTCTCCTAGACCTCGCCATCCGAAATTTCATCATGAAGATCATCAATAAAACGACCGGAATCACTGTATCCCGGCAGATGACCTATGGACTGGTGCTTAACAGTTCTGTACTCATCATTGCTGTGCCAGTAAGGACAATGCCTCGTTCTTCCGCTGTACATGCGGGCTACATCATCCTCGTCAATGTCCGCATCACAGCACCATTCATCATACTCATCATCATATGTGTAATTTGAACACATCTCACATTCTGACATATTGCTCTTCTCTCTATCTCACATATTGGATTTAGTCTTCCGTCTCTTTCCTCCGGCGGCACCTGCTCTTGTGGCCTCGAGTATCTCCTCTTTACCGCAGGCCGGACAAAGATCATTAACAAAACAGCCCTCACAATCAGGTCTAGCAGACTTGCAATAGCTTCTTCCCAAAGAAATGATATGGGTATTCCATCGTATCCAGTACTGCTCCGGAACCGTCTCATTAAGCTGATACTCTGTCTCCTCAGGATCCTGTGAATCCGCAAGTCCCAGTCTGTTGGATACCCGCTTTACATGAGTATCCACAACGATGGCATTTTTATTATATATATGCCCGAGAATCAGGTTGCCGGTCTTTCTTCCGACACCCGGAAGTGAGGTAAGCTCTTCAATAGTATCGGGAACCACGCCTGAAAATCTCTGAAGAAGGTCTCCTGCACAGGCTTTTATGTTTTTCGCCTTATTGTGATAAAACCCTGTTGACTTGATGTCCTCTTCAAGCTCTGTGATATCCGCCTCAGCAAATGCCCCGAGATCCACGTATTTCTTAAACAGCTTCTCAGTGACCTTATTTACTCTCTCGTCAGTGCACTGCGCGCTTAGTATAGTCGCAAACAAAAGCTGCCATGCATTGCTGCTTTTCAAAAAAATCGGAGGTTCGCTGCCGTAACGGGAATCCAGCCTTTCCATTATCCTGTCCACTCTGTGAGTCCTGTCCGCCTTGCTTTCATTCTTTACAAACATAATTCAATATTTCTGCCTGTTGGCTTGTACTGATAATATCTCACTCCCGCCGCATCCAACATTCTCTTGCTTGCCTTTGTGGAGGCGTCGTCGGCATATTTATCGGAATAGTAAATCAGTGTGGTTATACCTGCCTGAATCAGCGCCTTTGCACATTCATTGCACGGAAACAGTGTAACATACAGCTTCGTTCCCTCCAGGGATCCGCCACGGTAGTTCAGAATGGCATTGAGCTCCGCATGGGTAGCATAGAAATACTTTGCATTGTACGGATCATCCTTGGCATGCATCTTCGTCCAGGGGAAATCATCATCTGAACAACCCTTTGGAAAACCGTTGTATCCCATGGACAGTATCTTGTTATCGGAACTTACGATACATGCCCCCACCTGTGTGTTGGGATCCTTTGACCGACGGGCGGACATCTCCGCAACTCCCATGAAATATTCGTCCCAGGTAATATAATCTCTTCTCTTTCCGCTGTCTTCCATTATTAATCTCCTTCAGCCCTGTTTTTTCACGCCTCAGTCCCGGGAAACCGGGTGCCCGGGCATATTTCATTTTTCATCCGCAAGAAGCTCTGTCATTCCGGCAGCCTTTCTCATACGATTCATAAGAGCGAATCCCACACCTCTGTCACTGTAACTTTCGGCATAAATTCTCTCAACCTTATCATCATCGAATTCACGGAGCACTCTGAAAAGCTCATGTGTCATGGATAAAGGTTCACTGCGGTGACCGATGATCTTTATATCGGAAGCCTTACCCTGAGCTCTCTCATACAGCGCCTTTGTTTCATCGCAGCATATGATTCCTGCCCTGAGGCCCTCTGCCTCATCCCTCTCCACAAGCTCATTGATATAATCCGAAACCTGTCTGTCAGCCTGAAGTCGCTCTTCTTCACTGACATCATAGTCTTTCTCTTTAAGAAGCCTTGTGGTCACAAGTGCCATTTTGGCATTTGGGGCATAATGACGATACTTCATTCCCGGAGCCTTGGGGCGTATACCTTCGTTTACACCCCCTGCAACTATGGCAGGATCTATCTCAACCTTTTTTCCCAGAGTATCGCTGAGCTCCTCAAGGGTTATTGCCCCCGGTCTCAGAAGGGTAGGTACTTCTCCGGACATATCTATGATTGTTGACTCAACACCTATACCCACAGGTCCGTCATCAAGTATCATATCTATCCTTCCATTAAGATCATGCAGAACATGAGTAGCCTCTGTGGGGCTTGGTTTTCCGGAAGTATTGGCACTTGGTCCCGCTATGGGAAGTCCCGATGCCTTTATGAAGGAAAGGGTTACCCTGTTCTCGGGACAACGTATGGCAACGGTTTCAAGCCCACCCGTAGTCTCATAGGGCACTATCTCCGATTTAGGTAAAATGATGGTCAGTGGTCCCGGCCAAAAAGTCTCCATAAGCTTTTTTGCAGACTCGGGAAAAGCGGAAACCAGGGGATACACCTCGGAAACAGATGCTACATGTACTATCAAAGGATTATCGGAAGGTCTTCCCTTCGCCGCGTATATTTTTCTGCTGGCCTCCGGATCCAAAGCATTTCCGCCAAGACCATATACAGTCTCTGTAGGGAAAGCCACCAGACCGCCGTTCTTAATTATCTCCGCGGCAGCTTCTACGCCTTCCATACCTTTTACTATTGTTTCCATTTACAAAATACCTCTATCTAAATTTCATTGCATATATAACGCCCAAAGTCTATACAGGAACGCCCTCGTATTTCCCTCCGGCGTTCCTGCAGGCTTTTGCCTATTAACCTGATACATTATTCATATCAAGCACTGACCATAGTCCTTCAGGCTCCTGCCCCAGCTTCCAGGCGGCAACTCCGCCACAGCCGTTTTCATTGATGACATCAAGCTTCAGCTTCAATGACTTTTCGTCTTCCATCCATATTCTCTTCAGCTTGTCTCCGTCCTGTATCTCTCCGTAATTCTGACCCACTTCGCTGTTCCAGCTGAGCTGGACTCCGTTTTCCTCAACCCATTTAAGGGCAGCTTTGATTCCCATTGCATCCGATGTGGTTTTGTTCTCCCCATCAGTAACCCAGACTCTGGTGTAGAAAGGAACCGCAATGATCACTCTGTCAAGATCCATCATCTTTCCGGTCTCGGAAACAGCGTGATTGAGATAGCCTATGGAAGAAACACTTCCTGCCTCACTTCCGGCATAGTGTTCGTCATAGCACATGATGATAACATAATCTATATTTTCGCCGAGCTGCTCTATATCATAATATCTGTTGTATGAATACGGAACATAGCAGTCCACAGACAGAATGATTCCTGCCTGACGGCATGCAACAGCAAGTTCCTTCATGAACTGAACGTAGTCTCTTCCCAGTCTCTCCGGAATAAGCTCAAAGTCGATATTGAGACCGTCAATTCCTCCCGCAACTGCGGTAGCCACAAGGTTTTCGATAAGCTTTCCACGAAGAGCAGTGCTTGTAAGGAAAACCGACTCATCTATGTCACCGCCATCGAAATTATTTACTGTAGCCCATACCTGATAGCCCTTTGCATGAGCCTTATCCACATAGTCCCGGGTCCAGTAGCAGGTAAAGCTTCCGTCATCCCCCGTCAGCACAAACCATGTAGGAGCTACAACATTCATGCCCGAAGCCTTCCCGGTGAGGTCTTCAAGATAAGCATTGGCTTCTGTCAATGTTACCTGATGGAATCCGAGAACCACCTTACTGCCATCTGTTCTTGTGATATGCGAATATTCCGGGGCACTGAATGTACTTTCCGGCGTCACATCGTAAAGTGCACTTAGATGTGAATTTCTGAGCCAGCCTACATAGCCATCCTCTGTGACAACCCTGCTCCACTTTTCCAGTGTCTCAAGAACCTTTACCTTTTCACCCGCTTCAAGATTTGTAAGAACCTTTGACTTAACTCCGCCAAGAAGTCTTACTGATTCTTTTCTCTTTACATCGGCCTGCTTATAAGTACTCCGGTCACTGGAAATAAACACTCTTTTTGTTTCATCCGAAAGAAATCCGGAATAACTTATATCCGTATACTCCGCCACAAGCTTGATATTGAGATAAAGATTGTCTGTGGAATCACCCATTCGGATAAATGCTGTGGATCCGTCTTTCAGAGTATCTCCAAGACCGTATTTAACAGTCTCGGCAGGAAGTGTGTACAGGATGGAATTGATATCCTTAGCCCAGTAATATCTTCTGTTCAGCTCAGACATCACCCATTCAAAAGGAACAAACAATCCTCCGTTTATACACTTCGCCTTTATGGCTGTACCGTCTTCATTCAAAGCCTGAGCATCATTGAGAAAAATGGCAACGTCATCACCGCTGACACCAAAGTACTCGATCTTATCTGCAGGTTCTCTGGACGGGGCAAACTTTTTATCATAAAAATAAAGCCCTGTCACCGAAATCGTAAGTAACAATATGATGATCGCTATAACCGGAATCAGCTTTCCGCTGCCTCCAGATGAATCCTTTCGGGATTGCTGTCTTCTTCTCAAACTCTTTAATTCTCTAGCCACTATATCATCTCCTTGATGATCACATCACTTCTTTATTCAATTCCTCAAGCTTTGCAGCCTGATCAGCAGAAATGATAGGATCCAGAAGCTCATCCAGATCTCCGTTCAATATCTTATCAATAGAATAAAGTGTAAGTCCGATACGATGATCTGTAACTCTTCCCTGAGGGAAGTTATAGGTTCTTATCTTCTCTGAACGGTCTCCGGTACCCACCTGTGAACGCTTGGCTTCAGCAGCCTCATTCTGCTTCTTATTATACTCTAACTCATATAATCTTGCCCGGAGCAGACGCATAGCTTTCTCTCTGTTCTGAACCTGTGAACGTTCCTCCTGACACTCCGCAACCATTCCGGTAGGCTCATGAATAAGACGTACTGCTGATGATGTCTTGTTAATGTGCTGTCCGCCTGCACCTGATGATCTGAATACTTCCATCCTTACATCGGCAGGATTGATCTCCACATCAACATCCTCAGCTTCAGGCATCACCGCAACTGTAGCAGTTGATGTGTGTATACGTCCTCCTGACTCTGTTACAGGAACACGCTGAACTCTGTGAACTCCGGCCTCATACTTAAGCCTTGAATATGCTCCCTTACCGGTAACGATAAATACCACTTCCTTCATTCCGCCTATTCCGGTTTCATTGGCAGAAACAAGCTCGGTACGGTAACCTCTTCGTTCCGCGTAGTTTATATACATACGATAAAGCTCATAGGCAAAAAGTGCAGCCTCATCCCCACCGGCTCCGCCTCTTATTTCGATGATAATGTTTTTGTCATCATTCTCATCCTTGGGAAGCAGCAGTATCTGAAGCTCCTTAATAAGCTCCGGCTGATCAGCCTTTGCCTGCTGAAGCTCCTCCTTTGCCATCTCCACCAGATCCGGATCCTTCTCGGAAGCCAGGATTTCAAGAGAATCCTTCTCAGCCTGCACAGCATCCCTGTACTTTTTATAGGTGCTTATCAAAGGCTCAAGATCACTGCTCTCACGCATCATCTTAAGATACTTTTCTGTATCATTCACTATATCAGGCTCAGTCATAAAGCGCTGAATTTCCTCATAATGTCTTGATATGGATTCAAGACGGTCAAACATGTCCATTTTTACCTCCATGGTCCCTGCAGGAACCGAATTCACCTATGACCACTCTGTCATTATCTCCAAAATCTTTAATTACCATAACGTCCTTAAATCCGGCTTCTTTCAAAAGTCCGGAAACGGCTTCTCCCTGGTCGTATCCTATCTCGAATAATACATATCCTCCGGACTTTAGATACTTTGGGCACTCTGATGCAAGAATACGATAGAACTTAAGTCCGTCCTCAGTTCCGTCCAATGCGATCCTTGGCTCAAAATCTCTAACCTCCGGCTCGAGAGTATCTACTATCGCTGACGGAATATACGGCGGATTAGAAACTATCACATCGTATTTACCCGTAATTTCAGAAAACATGTCCGAATGTATCATACGGACTCTGTCTCTTTCCCCGTCCTCAAGGATATTGTCTCTGTTATATGTTGCGATTTTTAGAGCTCTTTCTGAGATATCCACAGCTGTGACACTCCGGAAATGACCGAATTTGGCCAGTGTCACGGCTATACAGCCTGACCCTGTACACATGTCAAGGAGCCTGGCGTTGTCATCATCCACAATCTGACTTCCGGATGTCAACTTATCCACCTTCTCTTTCATATTGCGGTATCTTTCCGGAATGTTGTCATACATAAGATTTCCCAGAACTCCGTCAATAAGAGTCTCGGTGTCAGATCTCGGACAAAGAACATCCTGAGTCACCTTAAAATCCAACCCGTAAAATCCTACAGTACCAAGGATCTGCTGCAAAGGTTCTCTTTTCTCACGTCTTTCTATATTTTTCCGAAATGTCCAAAGGGCCTCTTCCAATGCTTCCTTATCCTTCAGTACCTTAGGTATAAGCTCTTCCGGATTGCTTTCCTCATACATAAGAAATTTAGCCGGATCCAGTAAAAAGGCTGACATAAGAAGAGCCCGCGCATCATAACGCGGGTCCGGGACATTTGCATTTTTCAGTTTTTCCGCAGCTTCCCCAAGGAGACTGCGGAAGGTAATGATCTGCATATTTGTTTTTCTCCCGCTGATTTTTGAAGTATGATCCTCTTTTGAAATTTCATACCGAGATGCACTGTAAAGAGCAACTACTGCTCCACTGTGCCCTCTGTTTCCTGAAACTCAATACCGAAAGTATCCTTCTCAAATTTACGCCAGTCAAAAACCTTTTCAACCGCAGCTATGGCCACCTCTATTTCACTGTCATCAGGCTCCTTGGTGGTGAGTCCCTGCATCCACATTCCGGGGATAAAAAGAAGTCTGGTAAAAGCATTATCATACATGCCCACTATGCGAAGTACCTCATAGCTTATACCTGCGATCACAGGAATAAGCACCAGACGGCTTGCAAGCTTAAGCCAGATATCGTCAAAACGTATCACCATAAAAAGCAGTATGGAAATAAGCATAACATACACTATAAAGCTGGTTCCGCAGCGCTTATGCTCCTTGCTTGAAGCTGCAACATTCCTTACAGTCAGGGGCAGACCATGCTCAACACAATTTATGCATTTGTGCTCCGCACCATGATACTGAAAGGTCCGTGCTATGTCCGGTGTGCGGGAAACTATCTTTATATAGATAACAAACAGTGTAACTCTTATGATTCCCTCGATGAATCCGAGAAGTGATTCATGGGGCAGGAACGGCTTCAGAAAGCTTGCCACCCATGCCGGAAGCAATACAAAAAGCGCCATGGCAAGCGCAAAAGAAAAGAACATCACTATACCGGTGATAACCGGTTCAAGTTTTTCTCCAAAGGTATCATCAAGCCATTTTTCCAGCTTCCCGGGCTCTTTATCTGCATCCTCAGGATCATCCTCAATAAAGCTTGCGCTGTAATTCAGACACCTGGTTCCCAGTATCATGGAATCCACAAAGGAAAAGATTCCTCTTATAAAAGGCGCTTTGCAGATAGGATACTTGTCTGTCATGGAAATATAGGTATCCTCCATGACCTCTATGGTCCCGTCAGGCTTACGGACTCCAACCGAATACCTGGCACCGTTTCTCATCATCATACCTTCCAGAACCGCCTGACCGCCTATACCACTGTATACCTGTCCCTGACGCTTCTCCGATAAGCTGCATCCTGAAGCTGTGCCACCATTCTCTGTATTTATCTTTTCTGTCATATATTCTGCCTTTATTTTATCTTCTATATTCATCTTCTGATTTGAAGTCATAATTGTAGTCTTTTTCATGGCAATTAGTGTATACGAAATACTTCGCTTATTCAATAAATCTAATGTGAATAATTTGTTAAGCTTTGTACCGGTGCTCTTTTGGGATTTTTCAAAGAAAAAAGAGCACATGCATCGCACGTACTCTTTCAATCCCGATTTTTATCAGACGACCGCTGTAAAACGAGCCTGTCCACTTATCAGTTAAGACCGAACTTCTTGTTGAACTTATCGATCTGACCTGCAGCGTTAGCTGACTTCTCCTTGCCTGTATAGAATGAATGGCAAGCTGAGCAAACTTCTACGTGGATCTCTGGCTTTGTTGAGCCTGTTACGAATGTGTTACCACAGTTACATGTAACTGTTGCCTGATAATACTTTGGATGAATATCCTGTCTCATTTTGTACCTCTTTCTACATGGTTTCCAACCATATAAAGTCGCATATCTCTCCTGAAGAAAAGCTATGCTTAGATTTTAAGTAAAGCTTTATCAAGTTATCACAAATAGAATTTATTTGCAATACCTTTTTTTAAAGTGTATTTAATATGTCTCTATTTAAACAGGATGCCTGATACTCAAAGCTTAGTATGTACATCTTTTATCACTTTACTGAGGTCTGTTTATCTTTATAGCAAGCCTTGAATTCGGGTTTTGCTGACGTAAAACAGGCTTACCGTTTACTATGAACTGGCAAACTTCTTCATTATTTGAGGTCTTATCAAAGAGATTGATGACCTCTTCCACAGCTCCCGTCTTTTCATCATAGGTTCTCTTGTGAATAATATCCACAGCACTTCTTTCAAGTTCGGTAAGAAGAAGATCATCTCTTCTGGTTCCCGACTTAACGATATCGATAGCAGGGAATATGCGTCGTTCCTGAAGCTCTCTGTTGAGAACCAGCTCCATGTTGCCCGTACCCTTGAACTCCTCATATATTACATCATCCATACGTGAGCCCGTGTCCACCAATGCTGTTGCAAGGATAGTCAGAGAACCACCCTCACGCATATTTCTTGCTGCACCGAAAAATCTCTTGGGCATATGAAGAGCCGCAGGATCCAAACCTCCGGAAAGAGTTCTTCCCGAAGCAGGAACTACCAGATTGTATGCTCTTGCCAGTCTGGTCATGGAATCAAGAAGTATGGTAACATCCTCTCCCTGCTCTACCAGACGCTTAGCTCTTTCTATGGTCATCTCGGCAACCCGCTTATGATGTGAAGGTTCCTCATCGAAGGTTGAGTAAATAACTGTTACAAGTCCGCCCTCTACCTCTTCCTTCATGTCCGTAACTTCCTCCGGACGCTCATCAATAAGCAGTATCAAAAGATGCATATTAGGCTCATTCTTAACTATAGCTTTTGCCACCTGCTTGAGAAGGGTGGTTTTACCGGCCTTGGGAGGTGATACTATCATACCTCTCTGTCCTTTACCAATAGGCGCAAGAAGATCCAGAAGTCTCAAAGCTGTTGGGGCCTTTTCTCCCTCTACCTCAAGTTTTATGCGATGATCCGGAAAAACCGGGGTGAGATGATCAAAGTTCTTTCTCTGCCCAAGGGCACTGAGAGGCTTACCGTTTACTGTTTCGATATATGAAAGGGCGCCAAAACGCTCATTAGGATTCTTACTTCTGTAAAGACCTTTGATAACATCTCCGGTCTTAAGCCTGTATCTCTTAATGATAGCGGGATTTACATATACATCGCTGTCTCCGGGAAGGAAATTGGCAGATCTTGTGAATCCAAAACCATCCGGCATAACTTCAAGTATACCGCCGCAGGGATTTCCTGTGGGAGCCTTCTGAGTCTCATTATCAAGCTCGTCTGTTTTCTCATTCTCAGCAGCCTTGGCAATCTCTGCATCTCTTTTTGCCATATCCTCGTCTGTACGATCAGCTGCTTCCTTTTCGATACGTCGTATATCTTTATTCTGAATATCCTGCCTGAAGGCAGAAACATTATCCTTTTGAGCATATTCCTGTGCAAAGCCTGCATCGGTTCTGTCATATCTCACTTCACGTTCAACAGTTTCAGAGCTTCTGTCCTGTCTGCCGTAACGTTCCTGCCTGTTCACACCATCTGGTCTTTGTACATGATCATTGTTCCTTACAGGCTTTACGCCATGTATTCCTCTTCTGTTCACAACGATGGACTTGCGGTGAAGATTAGCTCTGTTATCCTGTACTCTGTCAGCTGCCGTCTCCAGCGCTTCATCGCTTCTTTGAGAATCATTCTTTGAAGTATATGAAGACTCAACTTCAGGCGCAGCTTCTGGAGAATCCCCGGTGATATTCTCTTCCTTTGCTTCCACGAAGGATTCTTGAATCTCAGCAGCAGGAGTATTCTGAGATTCTATAGCGGCAACTTCTGTCTTATCATCCGAAGGCTCTGAATTCTCTGCCGTTTTTTCTGTTTTTTTTCTGACTGAGGTTCTTTTTCGAACTGTACTTTTAGTCTCAGGCTTTTCTTCGGCTATCTCCGAAGCCATCAAAGTACCCGGGTTCTCTGCCTTAGTCTCCGATTCAGCTGCCTTTTTTGTGGTACGACGGGTCACCGTACGCTTCTTTGGCTTCTCCTCAGCCCCGGCATCCTGCTGAGTATCAACGCTCTCAGAAGCCCCCGCTGTATCACTTTTTTTAGCTGCAGCTCTTCCTCGAGGCTTTCTTACAGAAGTTTTTTCATCCCCCTCCGAAGACGCCTCTTTTTTGACCGCCTTTGCCCTTGTTTTTTTCACAACAGGCTTCTCGTCAGCTGTCATTTTCTCATCTTTTTCGTCTGCCATGTAACCTCCTTGAAGCGGCACAATTCACATACTGCATTTACTTACGAACGCGTATTATGTTATTTCAATATACTTTTTTACTTTATATAAATTGGAAAAAACTCTGGAAACCAAGACTGAATTTTCTGGAAATTTTAATTAAGTATTAAGTAAGTATAACAACAAGCTTCTTGTAACGCAAGTTTCATTTTGTTATACTTATCGCAAATTATGGCTAAAAATATAAGTAATGGAAGGTAATTATGGCAAGAAATTATTCAGATAGACGCGCCTCACGTTATGCAGCTCACAGCACCCAGGTAAAGCCAAAACCGGCTACAGCACATTCAGGTATTTTTCGTTTTCTGGTAGGATTTTTGATCCCCTATGTCCTTATAAACGGTCTTATACTTCTTTTTGTTATTCAGACACCATCTATAGAAGCCTCAGAACCGGATACTAAGGATTACCAGAACGCAGAGGTATCATTTAAGGTTTCCTCTCTTATCCCACTTAAATCCGTCACCGCAACCATTGAAGGACAGGATGTTCCTTTAGAGAAGAGTGGTTCCACATATAAATGCACCCTCACAAATAACGGAAATCTGAACATAACTGCGGTAGCAATCAACAGCATGACCAGATCCTCCAACATTCAGATAAACCTTCTTGATGAAGCAAACCCGTTAATTGATGAGGATTCAGTTGTTCTCGGAGCAGGCTACCTTGAGTTTGAAGTTTCAGACACACAGTCCGGAGTTGATTGGGATTCTATTTATGCTGTTGACAGTCTCGGAAATAATTTAAAACCTACAGATGTCAACAAAACCACAGGAAGAGTAACATTCTCCATGGCAGCGGATTCCATAACTGTTTATGTAAGTGACCTGGCAAAGAACCAGGCTCAGGCCAACTTCGCAGTAAACTGATCCTCAACTGATACAGAATCCTGTATGATTCTTAATTTGGCAATGACAGTAAAAGCCAGAGGCAGCGGCCTCTGGCTTTTCTTTTTATCTGTTTACAGTTTCAGCTCAATCATGATCCTGTTCTTTATCTGCACTTGAATCCGGAGCTGCACCGGGCTTATCTTCTTTTTCTTCATCCTGCACCGTGTCCGTTACAGCCTCCGGCTTCGGACAAGGCTTAGGGAGGGCCTTCTGATAACGGCCGTAAACCCCTACTATCTCCGCGATTGATCCCTTTATACTGTCTGTAAACGCCCCTTCCTTCATCCTCCACATCCAGTTATTACCGGATGTTCCCGGAAAGTTAATGCGTCCCTCAGAACCATGTCCAAGATAATCAGCCGCCGGAACGATAACCGTATCGGAAATTGTACTCATAGCCAGTCTGATAAGAAGCTCCGGCATGGCTTTCCAGTCATTAACAGATCTGCTCATATACTTGTATATATATTCCCTCTGCCAGTCAGGAAGAACATCGAACCAGTGACGAAGGGTATCATTATCATGGGTTCCCGTATAATAAATACAGTTAGTTGTCACAAGACTATTCGGGAGGAAAGCATTCTCAGGTCCCGAATCCCAGGCAAACTGAAGAACTTTCATACCGGGGAATCCAACTTTATCCATAAGCTCCCTTACTTCATCTGTTATGATTCCCAGATCCTCCGCGATTATGGGCAGTTTTTTTGTACCATAATGCTCATACATGGCATCAAAAAGACTCATTCCCGGTCCTTTAACCCACTCACCGTTTTCTGCAGTCTTATCTCCGAAAGGAATGGAATAATATGATTCAAATCCTCTGAAATGATCAACACGTAAGATATCAAACATTTCAAAACAGTAATCCATACGGTCAAGCCACCACTTGTACCCGGTTTTTTCATGCATATCCCAGTCATAAAGCGGATTTCCCCAAAGCTGACCGGTCGCAGAAAAGAGATCTGGCGGAACTCCCGCAACCTTCTTGGGTTCTCCGTCACTGGTATACTGGAACAGTTCCCGATGAGCCCAGACATCACTTGAATCAGGCGCACAATATATAGGGATATCTCCGACGATTTCTATTCCTCTGATTTTTGCATATTCATGAACCTTACCCCACTGCTTCATGAACTGATACTGCAGAAAAGCATAAAAGCCTATCTCTTCTTTATGAGTCTTTCTGAAGAGTTCCAGCTCCTTTGCATCGCAGTTTCTGAATTTCCTGGGCCACACATCCCAGCTGGCTCCCTTAAAGCTGTCCTTAATTGCCATAAAAACACAGTATTCAACAGTTTCAGGTCTCAATTTTTCATACAGCCCGGAAACATCACCGCCCTGCTTAAGATAATGTTCAAATGCCAGCTTCAGTGCCTTTGTCTTACTGATATACAATTTTCCATAATTAACTTTATATGGACTGTCTCCCTGAATATCCTCAGGATTTCCGCCATATTGATCCGGAACCCTGCCATCCCCAAAATCAAATTCCTCCAGTTCCTCCACAGACAAAAGTCCTTCCTTAACAAGTAACTGAAGATCAATAAAATACGGATTACCCGCAAAGGCAGAAAAGGACTGATACGGAGAGTCCCCGAATCCGGTAGGTCCCATAGGAAGAACCTGCCATATCTTATTACCCGTATCGCACAGCATATCAATAAACTTATATGCTTCCTCACCCAGTGTTCCTATACCGTATTTTCCCGGAAGAGAAAATACCGGCATCAGCATTCCCGCTTTCTTCATACCATATACTCCAAATATCAGCCTGATATAAAGACCCATAAGTCCGGAATCTCCGAAATCATGGGTCTGTGTCATAAACCAAAATAACAATACGCTTATGTTTTTCCCCGAAGATTATTTCGACATAAGTTCATATATTTATTAAATAAGTTTCAGCCTTTTCTGCGGCGTGCTGCTCCGGAAGCTTTCTTTGGGGCCTTCGGCGCTACAGGCTTTCTGGTACTCACCTTACTTTCAGCCTTTGTTTTCTCCTCAGTCTTCTTTACTGCAGCAGATTTTGCAGCAGATTTTGCAGCAGATTTTCCCACTGTCTTTTTTACAGCAGTCCTTGAAGTACTTCTCTTTGGGGCCGGCTTCTCCTCTGGCTCTTCACATGGTGTGAGCTGATAGATTGTTGTTGACATGGATGGGATGTCAATGTCTATCGCATAGTCCCTCTCATCCCATGAAACCTTCTTTGCCGGAATCTTTGTACGCTTCACCATACCGAATCCGCCGTATTTCTCATCATCTGTGGAAATAAGTGCTTTTGCGTTGCACATAAACGGTACTCCGACCCTGAACTTAGGATGTGCGATATTGTCAAAGTTGGTAACCACAAGTATGGTCTCCTCGGGCTTATCTGTCTTTCGTATGAACATCACCATGGACAGGTCACTGTAGCTGCAGTTGATCCATTCAAATCCATCCGGATAATAGTCAAGCTGCCAGAGAGCAGGATGCTCCTTATAGATGGAATTAAGATCCCTGACATAATCCTGAAGTTCCTTATGTACAGGATATTCCAGAAGATTCCATTCCAGCTCCTGATTCTCCGACCACTCATCGTACTGACCGAAATCCTGTCCCATGAAGAGAAGCTTCTTTCCAGGATGTGTCCAGAAATAACCGTATGCTGTACGCAGGTTACGGGACTTTTCTTCAAATGTGTGTCCCGGCATCTTACCGAGAAGTGAACGCTTTCCGTGAACCACCTCATCATGTGAGAACACAAGCATGAAGTCCTCTGAATAATTGTATATCATGGAGAAAGTAAGCTGATTGTAGCTTCCCTTTCTGAAGAACGGATCTGTCTGCATATAGCCGAGGAAATCATTCATCCAGCCCATATTCCACTTAATGTCAAATCCGAGACCGTCATCCTTGACAGAACCTGTTATATTCGGCCATGCTGTTGACTCCTCTGCAATAAGAAGTGTTCCCGGGAACATCTTATGGAACTGTGAATTAAGATGCTTAAGGAACTCTACAGAATCAAGATTCTCATTTCCTCCATACATGTTTCTCGGAGCTCCCTGTCCCTGACGTCCATAGTCAAGATAAAGCATGGAAGCCACCGCATCCATACGGAGTCCGTCTGCATGATACTTGTCCGCCCAGTACATGGCGCTTCCTATAAGGAAGTTTGAAACCTCATTCTTACGGTAGTTAAATGTCAAAGTTCCCCAATGAGGATGGCTTGCAAGTACAGGGTCAGGATTCTCATAAAGTCCTGTTCCGTCAAACTGTGCAAGTCCCCATGAATCTCTCGGGAAGTGTGCAGGTACCCAGTCAAGGATAACTCCTATTCCCTCATTATGCATATAGTTCATAAAGTACATGAAGTCTTCAGGTGAACCATAACGGCTGGTAGGTGCATAGTAGCCTGATACCTGATAGCCCCAGCTTGCATCAAGAGGATGCTCCATGATAGGCATAAGTTCAACATGCGTATATCCCTGCTTCTTTACATAACTCGCAAGCTTCCTGGCAAGATCCCGATAGTTATAGAACTCTGATCCGTCAACGGAAGTTCCGTCTTCATTGACAAGAGACTGCTTCCTTGCAAAAGAACCAAGGTGAACCTCATAAACACTCATGGGACTTTCTTTGATGCCGGAAGTCTTTATTTCTTTCTTCTTATCCTCCCACTCCTTATCGGTCCACTGGAACTTGTCAAGATCAGCAACCACTGAAGCATTGTTAGGACGCATCTCCATGGCATTGGCATAAGGATCGGTTTTAAGGAAAGGCTCCTTGTGACGGCACTTGATCTCATACTTATAAACAGTTCCCGGTGTGAGCTTGGGAATGAAAATCTCAAATATTCCGGAGCCTCCCAGACTCTGCATCATATTTCTTCTTCCATCCCAGAGGTTGAAATCACCTACTACGGAAACACGCTCTGCATTTGGTGCCCATACTGAAAAAACAACGCCGCTGACTCCGTCTATGGTTATAGGATGCGCACCCATCTTGTTGTAGATGTCATACCATATTCCCGCCTGGTATTTCTTTATATCTTCATCAGTATAAATAGATGCAAATGAATACGGATCCTCTGATTCTGTGGTTGTGTCATTATCATAAGTTATGAGATAAGAGAACTTGGGAAGCTCTTTTTCCCACTTCTTTTTCATAGGAATGAGTACAGCAAAAAAACCGTTTTCATCCGCAAGCTCCATCTGATAAACCTTGTCACCTTGGATCTTAACTTCTATATCCTTAGCTGTCGGTATGAATGTCTGAATCAGAAGCCCCTCCGGAATAACATGAGCTCCAAGAATACTCTTTGGATCACCGGTCTCCGCATAAGTTACATCCTCAACATCTGCCCAGTTCATCACATCATATAATTTTTCGGTCATAAGTTCCTCCTTAGTGTCCTGTCACGGTAGCTTAATCTTTGCTTTTGTCCGTTTTCACGATCTCTTCAGTATTTTTTATTAATGATGCCTCTGCATCAGATTTAATCTTTGCTTCAGTGTCTGCCTTTCCTTTATTACCTCGCACTGCTCTCCGGCGCTTAGGTCTGTATGACTTATCCTTTACAGCCTTAAGAACCACTATGGATCTGGGCTCAACGATACGTTCATACACATCAAGTTCCTTTTCCTGTCCTTCCGGATACATGCCGTTTTCTTCATCCAGAGCAGTGTCAATGACCACTGCCCACTTCTTTCCTACCGGAGGGTGGGCCAGAAGAAAATCATGCTTCTCCCAGTGGAAGTTATAAAGGACCATAAAAGTATCATCCTCAGCATATTCACCGGCATACATGACTCCCAGCTGACGTCTGAAATTTTCCATCTCCGGTCTCCAGGCATTTTCACCATGGAAGCTGAGATCCGGAATACCAACAGATCTGTAGTCAAGCTGCCTGAGAGCCTGAGGCTGATGAAATACCTTATGCTTCTTTCGGAATGCTATTATTCTTTTGGCAAAATCAAAAAACTCTTTATTCTTTTCCTGAAGATGCCAGTCCATCCAGTTCAGTGTATTATCATGACAATAGGCATTATTATTTCCCTGTCTTGTCTGACCGCACTCATCTCCTGAATTAATAAGCGGCGTTCCCTGGCTGAGCATAAGAAGAAGATAGGCATTTCTCCACATCTTCCTCCTCAGAGCCTTTACAGACTTTTTACGGCTGGGTCCCTCTTCACCGCAATTCCAGGAATAATTCTGATTGGTTCCGTCCCGGTTATCCTCATGATTCTCTTCATTATGCTTTCTGTCGTAGGAAAGGGAATCCAAAAGACTCATGCCGGAAACATTGGCCATGTACTGTATGTTGGCCCTGTCTGCAGGATTGTTCCTGATCCTGTTCATAAGGGTTCCCAGCATACTCTCGTCCCCCTTAAGGACACGGCGCATATCATTCTGGAAACCATCATTGTAATCCGCCAGGTATCTCGGGGCATAATGTCTGTAGGTACCACCGTACCGGTCTCCCTGCTGCATCTGCCCCTCCCAGCTGTCCGCCCAGATCTTAAACCTGCTCAGATAAGGATCTCTGGCGATAACGCTGTAGGGTGCGGAGCCTATCATGTGAATGCCGTCAACATGATAATTGATACGCCAGTAACGCATAACTGTTGTGATATAGTCGGGAAGAGTCTCGTAGGTGAAATACAGATCAACTATAATCTCTATATTGTTCCTATGCAGTTCATATACTAATTTTCTGAATTCATTTCTTGGATTTTTGTGATCCGAGGTGAAACTGGATTTCGGCGCCAGCTGCATGGCATCCTTTGTGAATCCCCAGTAGTTTATACGTCCCGTTGGCCGAAGCTCTGTCTTATACGGATTTTGACCTCCGTATTCCGGAAGCATTACTTCATTAAATTCGTAGGGAGGCATAAGTTCCACCGCAGTTATCCCCAAAGAAACGAGGTAAGGGATCTTCTCGATGATGCCCTGAAAGGTTCCTCTCACATCTTTATTCAATCCGGAAGAACTGTGGGCTGTAAAACCACGTACATGAAGACGGTAAACTATAGTCTCGTCATAAGCTGTGTCGAGAGGTCTGTCCTTAAGCCACTCTGCACTCTGTTCCGGTACCGCTACAGCCTCTGCCACCGGGGTTTTCAGTATCCTGGTTCCGTCCTTTAGATAACCAAATTTTTTTCTTCCTTCAAAAACCGTTCCGTTGGGGTCTGTGAAGACCTGCCCGTCTGCCTCATAGCAATAGCTGAACCCGGAGATATCATCCGCTACTTCCAGCCTCCAGACATCTCCTATTCGTTCATAAGGATCAAACGCTATCTGACGTACTTTTTTATTACCTTCATACAGGTTCAGATACAGCTGTTCTGTTTCAACAACTGCTTCAAATACATATATATTATTTTCTTTTTTTAATCCAAACATTCTGCCCCCGTTTCTGTCTCCCAATGGTGCATCTGAGGGATAGGATAAATCAACTTTTGTATATAATTGGTCTAAGTATAACATAAATACACAAAAACCGTTACATCCTATTGGGAATGTAACGGTCAAAAATGCTTAAATCAACATTTTGATTTTGATGATTATGTTCAATTTATACAGTTTTCACTTCTTTTTTCCATCTCTTTACAGATCAATGTCCAGCTCTATAGGACAGTGGTCCGATCCGAATATCTCCTGATGAATTCCGACATCCTTTATCTTATCCTTTATCCTATCGGATACAACAAAATAGTCTATACGCCAGCCTACATTTCTTTCTCTTGCCTTCATTCGGTAGGACCACCAGCTGTACTCATCCCTTGCGTCAGGATGAAGCATACGGAAGCTGTCAACAAAACCTGCATCAAGGAGTCTTGAGAACTTTGCGCGCTCTTCATCAGTGAATCCGGCATTATGATGATTTGTCGCAGGATTTTTAATGTCAATTTCCTCGTGTGCAACATTGAGATCTCCGCAGTAGATGACCGGCTTTTTCTTATCAAGTTCGCTGATATAGTTTCTCCAGGCATCCTCCCACTCCATTCTGTAAGGAAGTCTCTTGAGTTCTCCCTGGGAATTGGGAACATAAACAGTGAGAACATAATATTCCGGGAATTCCACTGTTATAACACGCCCTTCAGTATCATGCTCAGGAATCCCCATGCCATAAGTCACATTCAGGGGTTCTCCTTTGGTAAAAAGCGCCGTTCCGGAATATCCCTTCTTCTCCGCATAGTTCCAGAACTGATGATACCCGGGAAGCTCAAGCTCTATCTGTCCTGCCTGGAGCTTCGTTTCCTGCAGACAGAATATATCGGCATCAAGTTTCTGAAACTCCTCCATAAAGTTCTTTCCCATAACGGCACGAAGGCCGTTAACATTCCAGGAAATCATTTTTTTCATATAAACTCCAATCCGTGTGAAGCAGCCACAGGCAGATTCACACTTTTTTAAGCGTTAATTTTTAATATTTATTAAACCTATGATTATTAGTATTCTATCATATCCCCATCTTGTGTTACACTCAATATACATAGAGAAATGGTAGTATATTATGCATACTGGAATCAGTTGACATATTATCAGTCTTATTGTTCCTCATTAGCATGGATGTTATAATCTGAATATAAATACTGAATGAACTCAAGAATCCCCAAACAGCAAAATGAAACATTAAAGGAGGCCTTCACTTTGAAATGCGATAAGATATACACAATCGAAGAATTGAAGAACTTATTAGCTCCTGTGTTCGAAAACTATAATGTTAAACGTGCAATTCTTTTTGGGTCATACAGTAAAGGAGTTGCCACTTCTAAAAGTGATGTTGATATATTAGTAGACAGCGGATTAAAAGGACTTCGTTTTGTTGGTTTGATAAGTGATATAAAATCCTCATTAGACAACAAAGAAGTGGATGTTTTTGATGTGAGCCATGTGAATCCCGGATCTTTGGTAGAAAGAGAAATAAACCGTACTGGGGTAGAAATATATGCGAAATGACTTGATTGTCGTTAAAATGATAGAGAATATAAAAAAGCTTCAAAATTACACAAAGGATGTCGACTATAAAAGTTTTAGTGATAATGAGATGTTGGTTGAAGCGTGTGTTTTTAATCTTAGTCAGCTCGGAGAGACTGCTAATAAAATAGATCCGGAATTTGAGACTGCCAATCCCCAAATACCCTGGCGCCAGATATATGGGCTTCGAAACAGAATAATACACGATTATGAAGGAATTAATCTAAAGCTGATATGGGAAATTATTGAAGATGATCTTCCTGAGCTTTTAAAAGAATTAGATAAATTATAGACTCAAACTTCCCACACCCAAAAGGTGTGATGCACCTTGAAAACTCTATACATTAGACAAATAAAAAGGCATAGGTCACTTTCAAATAAGGTATAATGAATTTACCACAAAACATTTACCAAGAAAGGACTTACGCCATATGCATATCTTACCACAAGGACAGCACTCAGAGGAAGAAATTAATTGCTCAGTTTCGGATTTTATTTCAACCTTTAAGGTAGGTAACTTACTCCGTAAATGCAATGCCGAAAAGCAAAAGGGAATCCCTGTAATAAATATCTTTCGGTATAAGCTTGTAAATGTTTTTTCAAGAAGCAG
>NZ_JNKO01000028.1 GCF_000702885.1 Oribacterium sp. P6A1
AACAAACTGATATTATGGACCTGTCGTGCCGGTGAGGCATTGGATAAAGCTGTATCATGGTGCAGGGAACAGAATCTGGAATTCGATGCCATAAATGACAACCTTCCGGAGATCATAGAGAAGTATGGCAACAACTCCCGTAAGATCACCTGTGATTACTACATCGATGACAGGGCTGTCTTACCGGAAAATGTAAGTGCCTGACTGATATGAAGCTGCAACGTGTTTATATCGCTATAGATATGAAAAGTTTTTATGCATCTGTTGAGTGTGTGGCAAGAGGCTATGATCCGCTGAAAGCCAATCTCCTTGTTACTTAATTAACATACCACTGTATAATAACAGATTTCGCGGAGATATATCTTATGACTTCATTACATATAAATGAAACTATCGATAGAGTTATTACAAATAACTCTCTAACTATATTACAATTTGGCTCAGAAACCTGTGGTCCTTGTCGCTCAATCACTCATAAGATAGACGAATGGCTACAGTCACATCCTTCAGTTGTAGAAAGATATGTACCTGTAGAAGATTTCCAAACCGAGACAGCTCAGCATGAAGTATTTGGAGTCCCAACAACTATCCTCTACTTTGAAGGGAAAGAAATCCTTCGTAAAAGTGGGTACTACAGCCTTGAAGAATTCTTTGCAAAGGCTGAAAAGATTCTCAAACTAAGTGAAAGCCAGGAGTAGTCCCGGCTTTCTGTTTTCCAATTATACAATGATGAATCTAATAGCTATCAAACACGTTGTCTGTAGCCTTACTCAATCGACTTTACAGCATCAAAGAAAAATGAAGTTATAGTCTACTGCTTTGCCAAGTGCTTCAATCCTGAGACTTAATAGACACTTGTACTGTCAAAGATGGGAACATATCTGCGATTTCCGTCAGAGCTGTACACTTAATCTCAGGCTTTTTCAAAATCCGGCTTCCACCCTGCAAACTGAACCAGCTGTTCATCTGTTCTGTGATAATATCTCTCATTCTTATTAAGCTTTGCAACTTCTGCCATTTCTTCATCCGTATACTGAAAAGAAACTGAAACATGGAATCAGTATATCACGGCATCATCTGCAGTATAGCCCTCGATTGAACCGGCCTTAACCTGGATGCATGCGTAACTAAGCTCTGAATCATCAGCCGCAAAGAACTGTCTCTTCCCTTCAGGTGAAATTTTAACTACATCTCCCTTAGCGATTTCAACATCCTCACCATCTATCGAAACCTTACCCTTTCCGGAAAGGATGATGTAGATCTCTTCATTCTTTTTATGTGAATGCACAAAAGGAACACTTGCGCCGGCAGGAAGATGATTGATACTTACTTCTGCTCCTGTCAGCCCCAGTACATCATGAAGCTCTGTTCTTGGATCCTCAGTTACATTTACTTTTTTAAAATTTGACATATTGTTTTCCTCCATTTGTTTGCTATTTGTTTTTGTTTGTTGTATCATCATTTTATCTCTAAGAATCATTTAAACAAGTACGAACATTTATAATACATAGTTACTTTTTTGATACTATTGCGCATTTTCAAGGAGAATTTTTTATGAAAAGTATTTACGGTCAATGTCCTTATGCAACAACCCAAAGAGTCCTTCAAGGGAAGTGGTCTATAGTTATCCTCTTTCAGCTTAGTACCGGGACAAAACGTTTTAACGAACTCGAACGTAACATTCCGGAAGTAACAAGAACGATGCTCACAAGACAGTTAAGACAATTAGAGGATGATAAGCTGATCGTCAGAAAAGTATACGCTGAAGTTCCGCCAAGAGTAGAATACAGCCTTAGCGAAATGGGCGAAAAATTCAGGAAGGTATTGGACCAGATCGAATTATTCGGATTTGAATATATTGAAGAATTAAAGAAATGCAATGCTTAATGGAGGTTGACAATGAGTGAAATAAGAGACAAGAACGGACTTACAGAAGAAGAATATTTGAAATCCTATGATTCCAATAAGTGGAAGAAGCCGTCATTGACAGCAGACATCTGCATAATCACAAAGAAGTTCTCAGAAGAAATGGTACTACTCATAAAGAGAGGAAATCATCCATGTCTCGGGAAATGGGCCTTTCCCGGTGGCTTTTCTGAAGAAGGTGAGCGAATTGAGGAAACAGCTGCGAGAGAGCTTCTGGAAGAAACCGGTGTTAAAATGGCACCGAAAGATCTTACGTTAATAGGAGTTTACAGCAAGCCGGGAAGGGATCCCCGCGGATGGACAGTTTCAGCAGCATATTTGGCTGTTGTTGATCCTGATAAGATAAAGCCTATTGCCGCGGATGATGCTGCGGATGCGGGATGGTTTACTGTTATACACGAAAATGACAATTACCGATTCGTGAATGGCGAAACAGAACTTACTCTTAAAGATCTAGCATTTGATCATGATGATATAATGATGGATGCGTTAAAGAAAGCATGACAGGCAGAAAGGGACGGATTTAGCAGTGCAAAGCATGTGCCTGCTAAATCCGCTCTCTTTTAGGAAATAAAATATTTATGATGTACGCACATTGCACACGAATGTGTGCGTTGGTGCTAATCTCTCAGTGAGTGGCAAATACTATTTACACTCACATCATATTATCTCTTCTCATTTAGAAGTATCAACATGGCGACACATAATCTTTTCATACTGCTCCTCCAGTGCTCAATCACAGTCAAATATTGCCTTGCTCTCAAGTCTGTCTCCATAAGTATCCTTCCACTTCTTATGCACCTCAGATGCATCAAAGTTATTTAGTCCTTCCGCTGACAGATTCATCTCTATCATGATGCTGTATCTGTTCTCTCTGGTACTGTTGGACTTATGTATCACGAATGACTCCACACCCGGGATTTCCAGCGTAGCGCTAAACAACTCCTTGATCTCTGGGAGTAATTTCTCCGTATCGCACCTATCTTTAAACTTAGCAATTATGTAATGCTTCATTAGTCAAATCTCCTTTGGCCACTCTGAGCCAATATCCAATCTATTCTCAGTTAGCCAGTCATCTTCCACTGACACAAATTTCTCATTTCCGGCATCATCCACAAGAGTGACTGATACCTTGGGCTTCTGCCCCGGCTGTAATTCTTCGCATCCATAATCCCCATCAAAGATCTGCTTTATCTTCATCACTTAACAACCTCTTTAATAGCTTTTTTATATTTATTGAGATTGAATCCCTCTCTTTTTGCCACCTGTAACAGCTGTTCATTTGATGCATCTTCTGCATCACACATATCAAGGAATCCTAAATCTTCAGTTCAGGCTGATATATAATCTCTCTGGCAGGTGGCTCTCGGAATATAGATTGCCTCATGCAGAAAATCCTGTAATAATTTTATTTCATTGTCTCTAAGTCTTCTTAATTCCATAAGCCATTATCCTAGAAGTTAAAAATCAACAACAATATCTGAGATAGCAACCAAAGTAGCCTCTCCACTTATTTTTATTCTTCCGTTCTCAAGCAGTTTGCAGTATAGATGACCGCCTCTTTTTGATGCCTGATATGCATGAATCTCTGATTTTCCCAGTTCTTTTGACCAGTAATCTGCTATCTGACAATGTGCAGAACCGCACACGGGATCTTCAGGAACCAAAAGTTTAGGAAAGAAGCTACGTGATACACAGTCTGTATCTGTTCCCTTTGCAGTAACATCCTGCCCACGGCCGGGTAGCTCAGCAAGTTTACTCTGATCCGGCTGCATGTTTCGGATCTGCTCCTCAGATTCAAAAATGCATACAAGATCAGGTCCCAATATTGCCTTAACGGGTCTCACTCCAAAAGCACTTTCCATATCATCTGTCACTGGTATCTCCTGCTGCTCATATGTGGGAAAGTCCATCTCATAAAGTTTACCTTTTCTGGCAATTGTTAGTTTTCCGCTGAGAGTATTAAATTCTATTACATCCTTATTCTGCTCAAAGTAGTTAAATATCACAAAAGAGGAGGCCAGGGTCGCATGACCGCATAGTTCAACCTCAGATCCCGGAGTAAACCATCTGAGGTGATAGCCCTCTTCCTCCTTGACTATAAATGCTGTCTCGCTCAGATTATTCTCCATCGCGAGCTTCATCATGAAATCTTCTTCCGGCCATTTATCCATTACACATACTGCCGCCGGATTCCCGGAAAAAGGTTTGTTTGTAAAAGCATCAACAATGTATTGTTTCATTGCTTACCTCACTCGTTTTTTAAACTCATATGTCTAATTAGAACAGCCTTCACCAACACCCTCCAACAAAAACATATTTTTACTATAACAGAAAAAGAGCCATTTAACAGTAATCATCCTGTCAAACGGCAATTTTTCTGACATATTGAACTTGTTCTCATAAGTCGCTTATCTTTTCTGTAAGCGTATCGCAAATCCCCTCAACAACAGTTACTGCAAACATACCTAAGGACAGCTAACTTGAAATTATCAAAAGGTTTACTCATGTATTTCCAAAGGAAGCCCGTCTGGGTCACGGAAAAATGTCATTTTTTCACCCGTGAAAGCATCCAGTCGTATCGGTTCACAAGGTATACCCATAGACTCCAATTCTGCGACGACCTCATCCACGTTATCTACCCGGAAAGCGAGATGGCGTAATCCATAAGCTTCGGGAGAAGGACGAAGTGGATGATCCTTCATAATGAAAAGTTCAATTTCACTTTCACCGAGCTTAAGATCAATCTTCCAATCATCCCTTTCTGATCTATAGTTTTCACGAAGAATCTGAAATCCAAGCTTTTTATGGTAAAAGTCCAGTGCGGTGTCTTTGTCAGAACATATCACAGCAATATGATGAATACGATTCAAGTTCATGAAGTGCCTCCTAGTTTTAACCAAACAAATCTGAAGTCATCGAGCTCTTTCTCTCACATAAGAGCCCTACAAACTGCCGATTTGCTTAATACAAAGATTCTAACCGTTTCAACAATAAAAATAAAGCCCACTGATGTGAGCTTCATTCTTCACTTCCATTTATCTGTGAATGGTAACTTTTTATCAGTACGTCTATTGTTTATAAAACTTACGGGGAGTGTCGAAGCACATATATATGATATGTATGAAACCGTCTCTAGACTGACTGAAACACTGACAGAAAATAGAGTGTGGCAGATTTATAAACATATCATTTGCTTATGCCTGCGGGAGAGAAGAGAGCCGACAAAGTGGATGGAAAAATGAGTGAAAACACAACCAGAGATAAAATAAATATATCTTCATTTTTGCAGAAGAAGGATTCTCAGGCACTTTATGGCGTCGCGATATTGCTGATGGTGTTCCACCATCTTTTTTGCATACCGGATCGACTGTCATATGGTTATATTTCTATATTTGGCAACTATGATTTTGGAGCGAGATTTGCCTATCATGGAAGACTGTGTGTGGCGATTTATGCATTCATTTCGGGATATGCGGCTTCCATCGCATCAAAGAAGAATCCGGAGATGAGAGCATGTCCGAGGTTCAGGAATAGCGTGAGATACTCTGCAGCAAGGATGAAGAAACTATACGTAAAGCTTTGGCTTGTATTTGCAATTTTTGTTCCTATCGGTATTCTTTTTTTTGGTGTCAAAACCAGTGTGATCGAAGTTATCCTTGCCTTGATAACAGGCTTTAGCGCCATAAATATTGAGTGGTGGTACTTTTTTGAATATCTGTTGTTTGCACTCATTTATCCTTTGTTTGATCTCTCTTTACATCATAGAAACAGAAGAGAGCTTTTTATCAAAACGGCCGTATTGGTTTTGGTAGCCGTGATCTTGCCATTCATTGCCTGTGCCAACATGGCACGCAGTGGTATAAATGAAATAGGTCTGATGGCGTTGGAAATGTTCATTTCATATATTTATATCTATATGATCGGGTATTTTGTTGAAAAATGGAGATTGTTTGACTGGCTGGATAGTAATCTGCCGTCTGAGTTAAAGGCCATAACAGGTGTTATATTGACGGGTTTGATTTTCGTCATTCGCTGGTTCATGGTACCTGCCAATCCCGGGGAATCCAAACCCGATATAATTCTGGCTCCGTTTTTGGTATTTGGTTTAACACTGATGCTTCATTCGGATATAGCAGAAAGGAAAGTGGTGCCGGTTTTATGCCTGTTCGGTCGGTATTCCACCTTTATGTGGCTTACACATACTTTCTTTATATACTATTATTTCCAGCCGGTGATCCTGCTTCCGAGGGTATCGATACTTATATTTATTTGGGCAGTGCTTATCTCGCTTGTTAACGCGATGATCATGGAGAAGATATATGAGAAAATTGCCGGGTTAAAAGTGCCTGATAAAAAAGGATAGCAGCTTATATTGTCAGAAAAAAAGAGGTTTGCCGCCATGGAAGCGACAAACCTCTTTTGTTTATAAAGCTTTTGTTTTACTGTGGCTCTCCGCCTGTTTCGGTAGCGGCAGCGGCAGCATCCTGAGCAGCTGTAACTACAGGATCTGTAGGATCGAAGGTCTGGTTTCTCGGGATAGCCTACTGGATAGCATCCTTCTCGATAGGGCCCTTGTCCCACTTGTCATTGTAGATAGCGTATCAGACCGACAAAAGATCCGGAATCACATATGCCTATGAAAATCAATCATTCTGGGATCCGGAACTCAAGCGATCCAAATCCAAAAGAAAGCTGATAGGCCGTGTTGACCCTGAAACAAAAGAGATTATCCCTACCGATGGCAGATGCAAAAAGCGCAGTCCTTCCTATGAAGCAGGAAGTGATGATTACGAAATGCCAAAGACCATGAAAGGTCTCAAGGACGAAGTCAGAAGACTATTAAAAGAGAATCAGGAACTGCGAGAGCAATTAGAAAAATATAAATCAAAATGATTGTTGAGGTTATCGGGGATGGACTTAAAAGAAGCTTATGAAGTTATAAGTCGGGAGCAGCATAATGAAGCTTATTCTGTACTATCTTGAAAAATTGAATAGATTCATCACTTCTAGGATTATAGTCCACGCTGGTTGCATACAAATCCAACACCTGTCTATAAAGTACTTTCTCTGAAGAACGGATATCACGAATTCTATCTAAGAGTTCTTTCCAATAATTTCCGCCGCCATTTCCTTTTAAACGGTCATCATCCATGGCAAAACCCTTAATAATGTATTCCTTTAATACAGAGTTTGCCCATATACGAAACTGAGTACCTCTCTGGGATTTCACACGGTATCCAACAGAGATAATGACATCTAAATTATAAAAATCTACATTATACTCTTTTCCATCCGAAGCAGTGTAGGCAAATTTTGCCCATACTGAATCTTTAACCAGCTCTCCCTCTTTAAAGATATTACGTACATGCTTTCCAATTACACTACGATCACGCTGAAATAGTTCCGCCATCTGATCAATAGATAGTAAGCTCTGAACAGATCTTAAGAGCTACCTCTTCATCATCTATCCATCCCGTTTGAGTGGGTCCAGGAGCAACACAGTTTACCGTAATTCCATATTTCGCAACTTCAAGGGCGATACTTCTAGTCAATGCTTCCAATGTTGCCTTACTTGCCCCATATGTGATCTATCCTGCAAAAATCTGAGCGGCATCGGTAGAGATATTGATGATTCTTCCATAATCACCATGGTGCTTTACAAATTCCCGGATCATCAGAATACTTCCACGAACATTGACCGCAAATGTATCATCAATCACATTTTGTGTAATCGTTTCGATGGTGTCACGTCCGGTTTCATCATCAGTTGCAGCATTATTCAGCAAAATATCTACTCGACCAAATTTTTCAATGGCTGCAGAATAGATATCCTTTACCGCTTCCTCATTTGAAATATCACTTTCCAAAACAAGGTAGTCAGCATTCATTTCCTTTAGTCTGCTTTCCACCGCTTCTGCGGTTCCTGCATTTGCTCCGTAGTATCTGTCTGTAATGGCATCTTCAAACTCCCTTATGGGCTGTCTCTTTAGATAATTATAAGAATAATGCTCTCCTGTAAAATTGACGGAAGATTGACCACATTGGTATCATGTTATTATCTCGGGCTAAAAAGCCTTGAAGTATTGTGCGTGTTGAAATCAGAAAGGAATTAGTTTAACTATGACAACCATAAAAAAGAATGAAACACAGTCCCTTATTGAACGGACAAATCAGACAGATCTGGTTTTTCCTTTTATTCCGGTATCCGAACAGATCCATGCTCACGCGCTTCTCTCGCCTGATAAAACTGCAGTTATCTGCATGGGAAAAGCACTCAGCTATGGCAGGCTGGATTGTCTCTCCAACATAGTAGCCAATTTACTTATCAAAAAAGGTGTTGGCCGTGACGTTCTGGTAGGCATATTGCTGGAACGTACAGAATTTGCCTATGTAGCGGAGCAAGGCGTGTTGAAGGCACACGGGGCTTTTCTTCCCTTTACTGTTTCCTATCCGGATGAACGAATTCTGTTTAGTATGGAAGATGCCTCCGCCACCATTCTGCTGACAAGCAGAAACCTGTGCGAAGAACGGACGGCTCTGTCCGAAGGCGGCTTTGAAGTCCTGGCTGTGGAGGACATCCTTGAAACACAGACCGATGACACCTATCCCTCGGCGGAGGGAATCGTGTCCGGCGATCTGGCCTACTGCATCTATACCTCCGGCTCCACTGGACGTCCCAAGGGCGTCATGATCGAACAGGGAAATCTTGCTAATTACGTGCATCGAAACGAAAAATCCGTTGAAATCATGCACTACGCCCAACCCGGCCGCATCACACTGGCGATGGCCGCATTCTCCTTTGATGTTTCGATCGTGGAACAATTTGTACCGCTATGCAATGGGAATACCGTGTGCCTTGCGACATCAGAGGAAATCCATGATCCCTTCCTTCTGGCAAAGACAATCCAAGACAACCACGTCAACGGCATCACCTGCACCCCAACGTTTCTCTCCAATATCGTGGGGATACCTGCGTGCGCTCAGGCGCTCAGACAGATTGAGTTCTACGATGTCGGTTCGGAGGCCTTCCCGAAGAATCTGTACATGAAGCTGCGCGCCCTGCGGGAAGACAGCGTGATTATGAACGTATACGGACCGACCGAGTGTGCCATGGGGTGTGCGGCCGTCGTAATGAGGCCGGATGAAGAGGTTACCATTGGTGGCCCCATCGTTAACACACAATTCTTTGTCATGGATGCCGATGGAAACAGCCTTGACGTCGGTGAGAAGGGAGAGCTGATTATCTGCGGAGCCTGCGTCGGGCGCGGCTATGTAAATCTGCCGGACAAAACAGCTAAGGCATTTTTTACCTATCGAGGTATGCGCGCCTATCACAGTGGTGATCTCGCCTCATGGACGGAGGACGGACGTATCTGTATCTTGGGTCGAATCGACAATCAAGTTAAGCTGAGAGGCTTTCGCATCGAGCTTGACGAAATCGAACGTGTCATGGGCAGCTACCCCGATATCAAGGGTAGTGCCGTTAAGCTCTGCCATGGCGACACGGATTACCTTGCGGGTTATATTACCTCTGCGGATTCAGTCAATCTGGACGAGCTAAAGGCCTTTATGGGCAAACGACTGCCGGATTACATGATCCCGTCGGTCATTATACAGATGGACAGACTCCCGGAGACTGTAAACGGTAAGGTAGATAAAAAGGCTCTTCCCGATCCACAGCCAACTCAGAATGAACGGAATGTGACCGCTCCGCGGAATGATACTGAGCGCATGCTGCTGGATACCTTTGCTGAGGTTCTGAACCTGAAGCCTGATCAGATCAGTGTAGAAGATGATTTCTTTGAGCTGGGCGGAGATTCGCTGCGAAGCATGGTCCTGACTTCAAAACTTATGGATTACGGCGTGACAAGTGCAGACATCTATTCGCTGCGAAGCATCGAACGCATCGCCGCCATGCTTCTGAAACCGGAAAAAGGGATAAGTCTGGATGAAATCGAAGCACAGGCGCGGAAAAAACCTCACTATCTCAGCGCCATGCAGACAAAGCTTATTGATTATCAGTTTGCAAAGACCCATTCCACTATGTGGAACAATATGTACTATCTGTTCCGCTTTAATCGAAAGATAGATCCTGAACGCCTGCGGAAAGCGGTCAATCAGGCCATTCATCATCATCCTGCTCTGTCGATGAAAATTGGATTTGACGAGCAAGGGGAACTGGTCCAGACCTATTGCCCGGAGATGCTTCCCGAAATTCAGTTTGAAACGTGCACCGATATGGACATTATCCGCATGAAGGACGAATTGGTTAAGCCCTTCCCTATGTTCAACTCACCACTGCTGCGGGTACGCATGTTCCTTACCGGACGATACAGCTATCTCTTCTATGATGTCCACCACCTGGCAATGGACGGGGCCTGTATCGGTCTAATCATGTCCAGTATAGTCAAAGCTTATCACGGCGAGCCGCTTCCCCCCGACTATTACTGTGCATACCTTAACAATGAAGACAATATTCGCAAGTCGCCGAAGTATCTGGAGGACAAGGATTATTTTGAGAAAAAGTACGACGGATATGACTGGTGCCATATTCCCGAACCGGATAGGGAGGAATCCGTTCCCACGGCGGCAGGCCGCGTAATCCGTTTCCCCTTTGACGCTTCTGATCTTGAGGAGGCTGAAAAACGGCTGAACACCACAAGAAGTGTCATAGCTATTGCTGCGGCCATTTTAACCCTGCATGAGACCAGCGGCAGGAATGACATCATGACCAACTGGATCTTCAACAATCGTCTCGGCAGCTTTGCGTCCGATTCCGTAGGAATGCTGATAAAAAATCTGCCGGTTGGTGTCCACATGAATCAGATACACAGCCTGGAGGAGCTGATTGTCGAAATAAAACGGCAGGTAGCGGATGGTATCTCCCACTGCAGCTATGACTATTTTGCCGCTCAGGATTCCGCATTTTACAACGATCCTATGGAGGTTAACTACCAGCAGAACATGAATGCCGACGAGCTTGCATCTCTGTATCCATTGCAGATTGAACTGGAAAACCGTCACCATGCTCCCGGTGCGCGTCTGGAGTTGGAATTCCTGGAAAACGACGATAACAGCGGCCTTTTTGATTCCGAAATAGAATGGGCTGCCAATTGCTTCTCGAAAGAAAAAATACGAGATTTCCATGACCGTTATATAGACCATTTTGAACGTATAGTGCTGGAAGGTGCAGACGAGTGGGAGGAAAAAGATGAAAGAGATTAAGCTATCCGATCATTTTACCTACACAAAGCTGCTGCTCTTTGCCATGCCGACCATCGGCATGATCTTGATCTCCATAACCTATGATGTGGTTGACGGTTACTTTGTCTCAAACTACATAGGCAAGACGGGTTTTTCCGCTATAAATATCATCTATCCATTTCAGCTGCTTCTGTCCATGGTCGGCTATATGTTCGGTTCGGGAGGAAGCGCGCTGATTGCAGCTGAGCTGGGCAACGGAAAGCCGGAGAACGCCAATCGTTATTTCACCGCAATCATCAAGACAGCGGTCATAATAGGTGTCTTGATGACCGTGCTCGGAATATGGTTTTTGCGCCCGGTAGCAGTGCTGATCGGCGCAACACCGGAGATTCTGGAATACGGACTTCCTTACGGCCATACCCTCTTCCTGTTTCTGCCCATCATGATTTTAGGTTACACCTTTCAGAGCATCCTGATCACAGCTGAAAAGCCGAAACTAGGATTTTACATCTCTCTTGGGAACCTGTTCAGCAATCTGTTGTTCGATTGGCTCTTTGTGGCCGTTTTTCATTGGGGAATGGTAGGTGCTGCCGTAGCCACCGGAATCGGTGCCTGTCTGAACGGCCTGATTCCCCTGATTTACTTTGCAAGACCGAATTCGAGTTCCATTCACTTTTGCAAGGGACGAGTTCAGCTTAAACCGCTTTTGAAAGCCTGTGGAAACGGATCCTCCGAGATGGTTAATGACATGTCGACATCGCTGATTTTTGCCCTTTACAATTTTCAGCTGCTCAGAATGCTGGGCGAGGATGGTGTTGCAGCTTATGGTGTGACAATCTTTGTCGAGGGGATTTTCGCCTCTGTATTTTATGGTCTGGCAATGCAAACCACCTCCATCGTAGGTTACCACTTTGGCGCGCAAAATTACCCGGAACTGAAAAACCTGCTGAAAAAGGGACTCATACTGAACATTGTTTTCGGCATGTTGATGTTTGTCCTGGCACGGGTCACCGCGCCTGCGATCTCCACAATTTACGTCGGCTATGATGAGACGGTCTATAGACTGTCAATCCACGCACTGAGTATGTATGCCTTTGCTTTTCTGCTCCAGGGCTTCAACGAATATGCTTCCGCTTATTTTACCGGACTCAATAATGGATTAGTATCCGGGATCCTGGCTTTTTTCAGAACCTTTATTATTCAGACGGTGTTGATTTTAGTCCTGCCTGTGTTTCTCGGTACAGACGGCTTATGGCTTGCTCAGGCGGTTACAGAGCTTTTGGCATCTATGATTGCGATTTTTTTCTTCATCACACGCAAAAGCGAATACTGCGGCCCCTCACATGAGCTATCGAAGAATCGTTAACTGAGTATGTAAACTTGCTGCTCATAAAAACAAAATTGTCGTATTCTTATTTGATAATGGACCAGGGAGACGGAAAAATGCAATTTGATATGACTTTTCCGTCCCCCCGGCTCATCAATAGGCTCTCGGAATCTTTAGCCTAGATTCCAAGGGCTTTTTCTTTTGTTCCATTTCTCAAATCCCCCCATTTTTTTTAAATACCAAATATAGGACTTGACAAATCCTCCAAAAATTAAGAAGGTTGAAAAACCTAAAAATCCGGATGATAAAGCTGAACTTGTCGAAGATTTCTCCGTTGATAGTCTCATCGCTACTCTTGAAAGTACTCCTCTGTCAACAGATCAACAGCCTTACTCCATGTTGTTCAGGATCTTTGAGTATAACAAGAGAACTTCTTCTGAGAGATGCAACAAACGTGAAAAGGTAGATTACCTATGTTTTCGCAAGATGTATTATAGTATTTGCGATGTTGTATTGTGATATTCTGATAACTCACGAATACAATCGTACAGCTTGCTTACCTCATTCTGTGTTATTTCTCTCATACCCCTTCACCTATAGTTTTGTCAAAACCATACATTCTTCTGAATCTCTAAATCCTATTCTTTCATAAAGTGGTCTTCCCGATGCAGTTGCATCAAGACTTATTTCAGTGACACCTTTTTCCCATGTTTTCTCTATTAACAACTCAACCATCTTTTGAGCAATCCCTTGTCGGCGATATTCATATCTTGTGTAGACATTCATAAGATGAGCTCTTTTTCCTGAAGGATGATCAAATGTTGGCATTATCCTGATAAAACTCATTGATGCACAGCCGATAACAGCATCTCCGTCTGTAGCAAGAACAGTTATCTGGTCTCCATTCAAAAAGTAATCGCGACTTTCATTTATCATTTCATCTGAATACTCATAATCTTCAGGCAGATCATTCACGACCTTTAGCATTTCAAGGCGAATACTCATCAAACAATCAATATCATCTTGTGTTGCAATTCTTATATCAACCATTTTAATATGCTCCAATAGTTAATCAAGCTACTTTGCCTGATTATAAGATACCGCCTAGGGTGTACTTTAAAAACACCTGCCTATTTTACTCGTTCTTCTCTCGTTCCATTTTATAGTAAAGGTTCCTGTCTGCTACTACCTTCATCGTCATAGAGTGTACGCTCAGAAACCCTGCTCTCATCATTGCCCGGCTGAGCTTCTTAGATGTCTCATAACCGATTCCCGGTATCTGGTCAAACCATAACGGATCTTCCATAAGCAGACACAATGAACCTATATTCTTGTATCCCTGACGAAGTAATGCGCCTGAATGCTGCTTGCTAATACCGGTAAGGTAATCCGGCGTGTTATATACGATACTGGCCTGCTTATATTTGCCGTCCTTCAACAGGCGTTCTCTCAATTCGTTTACCTGGTCATCGTACCCGCCGAGATGTGCGTCAAATCCCTCTATTACCCACACAGTCAGCTTTGGATCTTTCAGTTTTTCCACAGCCTTCTTGCATCGCTTGCTGGTACTTGCAGCTGACCAGCCCACCTGCGGTCCCATTTCCTTATAGGTCCTTCCCTCTTCATAGCGCATCTGAAGGATTGCCTGCGCTTCCGGTTTCAGAAGCCCTAAGATATATTCAAGACCCATTCGCTGATCCTTAGTCAGAGATTTCATTTTAAGTCCCATGTCCTCCAACAGATTTGCCGGGTAATTAACCTCCTTTTCCTTCGGAGCTCTCTTTGCAGGTTCCTTACGCTCACCTGGCTTTAGTCCGATTACATTTTTAATCTGCTCGGCTGTGGCGATTGGATATACCTCTATGATATGCTTGGCGATTCGCTTGGCGGATTCTTCCGGGCTTTCCTTGTATGCTGAGGTTACATAGTCATAGCCCCACAGGTGCTCTGGTGTCGCATATACTGCAATGGGCCAGCCATAGTTTTCACCATTTTTATTCGTGCGCTGCCGAAAATCTCGCATACACAGATACATTTGCATCATAAGTCCAGTAATGGCTCCTTCGAAGCCTTTTTCACCTTCCTTGCCAAAACCTGCTTTGGCTTTTATCTCGTAAGAAAAGTATTCTTCATCCTGCAATCCAGCTTCTTCGGAATACAGATCCATGACCTTCCTTTGGCGCACAGAAGCTTTTCCATCTTCCCAAAGCGCGTCAAAATCATATCCATCCCTGCGATAATTCACAAAGTACGGCATCCATTCCTTGGAAATGAAACCTGCCTTCTTATCGAAGAACTTGCCGTAAGCGACCTTACCGCTTCTGGCAATGATTTCTCTCCATTCCCACGGATCACGTTCCAGATCTTCCGACCACCAATACTCCGATACCGTTCTTTCCTCCAGAGAAAAACCCGGAATATCATTCTTGAATAATGGCAGAAAGCCAACTTCATTTATATATTCAATTGCTTCATCCACGGTATGCAGACATTCGGGATCATCCCATTCCACGCCATGCATAATCCATGTGCCATTTTCATTTCCCATAGATATCAATCAACCTTCTTCGTTACTTCCAGATATATATGGAAGCTTATATTCTTTATATCCACCATTCCGGTGTTAATTCGCCCAGGGTCACAATTTGCGGATTTCCATGACGCCTTCCTACTTTTACCGCTGTATCATAGTCTTTAGACATATGAACATATAATCTGGATTTCGAAATAATCCCCTCTGCAAGTATGGATACAACATACTTTTCACCAGTCCCATGCCAAAGTATTTCAGGAGGAGAAGCGTTCTTTAATTCCACATCCACATTTATGGAATGCCCCTGATTGGCACGTATCAGAGTTTTATCATCGTTAAATGAATACCTTTGCTTTTCATCCTCTGATACTATCTTTTCAAGAATTTCCATATCAAGCTTATGTGTTTTATCTATCCCCTTAATAAGTTCACTGACATCTGCCCATCCATGTTCATCAAGACTTATCCCGATGACCTCCGGTTTATGCCTTAATATCAGACTGATGAATTTACTTATTTCCTTTTCTTTCTTATCCATTTTGATCACCTATGTAGTGACAGCCCTCGTACTAACCGTACAAGTTCATTCTCCCAATCCTTATTCTTATCATAATGAACTGAACCCAGTATTCCGGGAATTTCATAATCAACAGTAGAACAAACTATGATAGGAATGTTCCATCCTTTTTCTTTTACAAGTTTAATAATCTGCTTACCTGAAGCAGATTCTGCCTCTTTATTTCTTTCCGGATACCACATGTCAGTGATTATAAGGTCGTATAGTCTTCCTGCTTTTATCTGTCTTTCTATATTCTTAATGCCATCACTAAGATTATTTACATGATCCAGCTTAAAATCAGAAAAGCAGGTATCTTCCAATGCTCTTTGGATATGGTACTGCTTAATAATGTCATCTTCTAAATGAAGTATATACATCTCTATATATCCTCTTTATTAATTGAATACATCCATCATACCATACCCTGACTCACAAAAAACTTGCTATAATTCTTTCGATATCATCCAGGCTATAAGCTATGCTGTTTTCATAGTTCTCTGGTGGATACTGGCTTAGGACATAGTTAAATATTTCCTGCTTACTATTTCCATGTTTTGCCATCCATATACATGTGGCAGTTACTACAGCACCTTTGATACCTTCCGGATGATTATGTGAAACTATTGCCGTAGCCTCAGCTTTCCTCTGCATTTCATTATAGTCTTCATAATACTCACCGACGAATGCAACTCTCATGGCAGCCCCATTTCCAAAGCTTCCATAGGGACTATGATCATTTCCGGCTATCCAACTATAAAACATGCTACCATAGCCACAGTTCGGATACTTCCTGCCAAACTCTACCATGGTCTCTGTCAAATCAAGACCCTCAAGTATTGCTTTCTTGATGGCAAGAATCATTACTGTAGCATCAGTAAATCCGACCGGGAACTTACCGGTCAAAGGTACTGTCTCCCAGCTAAAATCATCTGGTCTGTAAAACTCATATGGAGATCCAAGAATATCTCCGAGTATTGCACCTTTAACTGCCATAACGATCATCTCCTACTTTGAGTTCTGCCACGCTTATTATAATCATCCTTTATATCTTCATCCCATGAACTGCTGTCGAGACATTCACTCGCCTTTGCAGCACATGGAGCCATCATCACTGAGCATACTGCCTTTGAAATACCTGCATAGACATTGGCCGTACCTGCTTCATCACTTACATAATTAACTGCCCTTTCTTTTCGTATTCCAAACTTCCGGGCTTCTGCGTAGGCGTCGATATTGGCACCTATAAAAATAAACTCCCATCCGTATTTCTCCTGCTGACGCTTCACCATGTTTTCGACCTGTTCCCTTGAATAACGTGAACTTGCATTTTCCATACCGTCAGTTGTGATCACAACGATAGTATTGGCAGGTCTGTCCTCAGGTCGTGCATACTTGTGGACATTACCGATATGGTGAATGGCTCCGCCTACCGCATCAAGAAGCGCAGTGCATCCTCTCACGTAGTACTGATTATCAGTCATTTTCTCTATCTTTTCTATCGGAACTCTGTCGTGAATTACCTCGCATACGTCATCAAACAGTACTGTAGATACCAATGCTTTCTCCCCGGTCTTTTTCTGCTTCTCCATCATGGCATTGAAACCACCGATTGTATCTAATTCAAGACCTCCCATGGAACCGCTTCTGTCCAGTATGTAAACTATCTCTGTATAACCTTTACTCATTATGATACCTCCTGCAAAATTCAAAATAATTTCAGATTTCTTTAGATGATGATTCCTGAATTACCCGGACAAGATTCCTGAGTTACGCGGACAGGATTCTTGAATTATCCGGACAGAACCCTTCATGCCAATGACATATGTTGATCATCTGCCCCTCTGCAGCGAGGCATTTCATATCTCTTGTAATAAGGATACAATTTCGCAATTAAAAAAAGGTAAACCCGGAGTTTACCTTTAAAATGAAATCAGTCTTTAGACAACGGATCCAAACCGTAGTCAAAGAGAACTATATCGATTTTTATAACGTTGTAATCATGCCGTTCAATGAAGTACCTTACAACCGCATCAGTCTGGGATATGGGTGATAATGCATATCCCGCGATTCTAAGAAAATCAATAGTCTCATCGAGATTCAATCGAAGTCCGACAGCTAAGGCCAGTACCTTTTTCTTTGATGGATTCACAGTCCCTTTCATGATCCTTGAGAAATACTGTTTAGAGATATTGGCAGCCGCATAAACCTCAGAATTCTTAAGACCTTTCTTATTTATCAGCTTCTGCAGGTGCTTTTCGAAAGACTCTTTGTAAATGCTCTTTAGCATGTCATCAAGGGATGCAGATGAAGCGAAGGCACTATGAGATGCAAAAACATTGTTACCCGGTAAACTTCCAGCCATTGGTAGTCTGTCAGGAGTTGAACCGGATGTCGGCAGTACATCTTTATCTTCAGTGACTGCTTCATCAGAAATCACTTCATCAAGCGACTCTTCATCCTGAACTTCCCTATAGTCCGAAGCTACCTGAGACGTCCTGTCACAGACATATTCCTCTTCCAATGTCTCAGTAACATAGTCATCATCGATATAGCTTTTGACTTCTTCTCCCAGCTCTCCGGAAATCTTTACAGACTGTTGTCCGAACACCACAAGGATAATCTCCATATCATGTTCTTCAAGAAATCCGGTGAAAGCCTCGACAGCTATCTCCATGGCAAGACGCTGCGGAAACTTATAAGTACCGGTAGCAAGAAGTGGAAATGCTATTGATTTACAGTCGTATTCTGCCGCCAGCTTCAGCGATTTATCGTAACATGCTTTGAGAAGTTCGGCTTCACCCTTATTGCCGCCATTCCACCATGGGCCACTTGCATGGATTATGTATCTGGCATCCAGGTCAAATGCAGGTGTAATGGCAACATCACCGGGCATAAGGACACCAATATTCTTCCTCTCAGCCAGAAGTCTGTCCTTCCCGGCAGCCGAATATATTGCAAAATCAACACCTCCACCGATTGTGACATCCGGATTTGCAGTGTTTACGATGGCATCTGCTTTAACTTTTGTTATATCATTTCGGATGATTTGAAATGGCATGTTGGCTCCTTAAATATTTTCTATTCATCCACGCACTGAGTTGACTGTAGCATCGGGTCTTTTTCAGGATCAATTAAAAAAAATATGATCGTTCTATATAAGCAGAACGCTGCGGCGCAAAAAATCCCGATATTAAAGAGGATATTTACTGATTCAGATATGTTCATGGGTCTGTCAAAAAGCAAAGATATGCTAACTACTAAAAGAACCACATAACGGATCAGGTTACGTGTTTTCCATGTTTTGGCGTCACTGATGGTATACGGTCTGTCACTGTAATAATAATACGGCTGCCCTTCCATATAATATTTAAATCGATGTGCTCCGATAAAAATGTGTGTGCCGAATCTTGCATTTTTCCGATACGATCTACCATGCTTGAATAATGTATATGCGTTCATAATACACTGCCATTCCTTTCCGGCTACAGTCTATACAACTGTTTTATTGATCTACATAATCCCACGCATTAAAAGTCTCTTCCGTGCATTGTTCTCCATCACTGAAAACTTGACGTTATCGATTACAACTCAACAAAATCCTTTATCTCCTGCTCCAAGAGACGAAATACATTTGCTACTAAATATCCATCTGCAATTGCATGATTCAGACGTACTGTCACAGGCATGACGAGTCTACCGTTTTCTTCCCTGTATTTCCCCCAATTAATGATAGGTGCAAAAAATAAATGTCCATCCGGCAGCTCAATATTAAGAGAATCATATGATAGCCATGATATATAGGATGCATCAAACCAGTTGGGATGATTAGCCATATCAAGTCCATATTCTCTTGTCTTTTTCGCCTCTTCAACGTCCCTCAACGCTGAAGCATAGAACTTTTCATAATTCTCATCGTATGATGTATATACCGGAGTACACGTTTCAGTTTCCTCATGAAAAACATACTGCGTAGGATTGATCACATCATAACAGATCAGTTCATTTGTCTGCCAAAGATATCCCATTCTATAATCTTCACGCGAATTCAAAACCTTGGAGAGAAGATACAGGAAGTTGATATAAAACTTTGTCCCCGTACTCCTGGAATATTCAACCAGTTTCGTGACGTCAATTCGCGCTGTCATGGATGTCGAACATTTACAGTCTTCCGAAAAGTGTCGGAAAACACCTTTTCTATAGTATTTCTCCCTGTCAATTACCTTGTAATTCATTTGCATCATCCCCTCAAGCAACGGTTTCTTTCACTCCCACTTCTTCCACACATCCGGCTGATACCCGATTGTAGAAAGTTTTCCATTTCTGACAATAGGAGTCTTGATCACCTGCTGGTTCTCGAGTATCTTTTCCAGCTTGTCTTCATCGGCAATGTACTTAATCAATGCCAGAGTATCCTTATCCTTGGCATCGAGATTTATCATGTTCTCAATGCCTCCATTAGCTTGAGCAACGGATGTGAACTCTCCCTTGCTCGTCTCCGCTCCGCTTCGGTCGGCGCAAAGCCGATGTCCACTGGACATCGTGCGCCCTTTTCTTTCATATCAACGAACTGAACTTTGATGCCACGTTCTTTGAAAAATCTTTCCGCCTTCGTCACTGTATTCCTTTACATTTGTAAGATATTAAATATTCCTGATGTAATGGAAAGCCAGGAGTGATCCCGCCTTTCTGTTTTCCAATTATACAATGATGAATATAATAGCTATCAAACACGTTGTCTGTGGCCTGACTCAATCGACTTTACAGTATCAAAGACAAATGAAGTTATAGTCTACTGCTTTGCCATGTGCTTTTGAGGTCATTATTGTTTATTTGTGCATAATTGCCAAAGTTCATTTTAATAAGCCAAATATAGCAGATAGTCCTTTGGCAATATCTGAATCATTTTTAATTGTCTTTTGTGTGATTTTATGAACCTTATCCTTTGTTATGAAACGTATTTCGATATAACGGTTATATTTTTTCTCTAAATCATCTTTTATAAGCTGTTTGCTTCAATATCCTATTCTTGATTCAGGAATTGTATAACTCTCTCGTGAAATTCCTTGTAATATGGTTCCTCGATGAAAGCAACATGTGATGCCCCTTCGATAATTTTCAGTGCTGAGCCTTCCGGAAGGTAGGCAAGACAGGAATTTATCTGTTCATTGTTTAAATACGGATCTTTATCGCCACATATGACAAGTGTAGGAACAGAGATTTTCTCAAGATCTATCAAAGACTGCGATTTGTCCACACAAAGATCCTGACGACCACCGTTAGGACTTGATTCACCATCGTAATGCCATGAGCTTGAACATAAGAGCTCTATCACTATCGGATCTGTAATCGTTTGGTCAAATGTTCCATCTTCGTTCTTTTGGAAATCATCAGCAGCGTGTTCCCATGTATTATGATGAAATGGCTCCGTTACTTCATATTCACCAATTCCGCATAGAATGGGCGCATATAAAACGAGCTTTTCTACATGCTCCGGATGGCTTGTTATAAACCGGCTGCTTGTTACTGTCCCCCAACTCCATCCGAGTAGGTCGATTTTCTCCTGTCCTGTTACCTGACAAATCTTATTTACAGCAGCATCGATATCTTCAGCTGCATAATCAGAATCAGGCATAAAGCCATCTGTAACTACGCCTGATCGTCCATATCCCGCAATGTCAAGTCTCCACACAGCATATCCTTTACTAGCAAGGAACCGTACAAGGCTATAATCCTTATAGTCGATATCAAATTCATGAGATGAATAAGTCAATCCATGTATCAAAAGGATATTGTTATCAATTTCTGTTCCTTCTGTCTTCGTACAATCAAGATGCAGAGCTATGCCATTTCTCTCAAGCGGTATCTCTTCATAGCTGTATGTCAATTCCGATATATCATCTTGAAAATCAGGTACTTTTTTATTGCTGATACTGAATCCTATATAAGCACAAAAAAGAACTATTATTAAAGGTAGTAATATTTTCTTCTTTTCTATTTTTGACATAATGATTTAATTATCCAGTTTTCGTTTGTTATGCTTAAATAACTATAATGATTTACTTCAAAATAATTACATAATGCTTATCATTAGATATATCGGCTGAATCCGAATAATCATCAGTGATTTTGATAGCTCATTTACTACTTATTAACTGCCTATCCCTAAACATGCTTCCATGATTTCACCTCATACAATGAATTGGCGTTAACATCCTTGTACCGAACTCTATCTGTCCTCGCTGCACTCTTCATAAAATGGACATGTCAGACAACACTGTCCGCATCTCTTCTCCTGGATTCTTTTCTTTCTGTTTAACCAGTAGATAATACGCCTTATCATATGCCGCCTCCCGGAATTATTTCTCGTCATTATCTTCTCTATGTACCTCTGGCATTTCATTCAACATAAAAACACCTCCTCGTTCTATATACCAGTTACTATCAGATTTCATTTCTGATCTGTTTCTGAATATACAATAAACGATGAGGTGTACTTTAAAAAGGCCACTTAAATTGTCTGAATATTTGCATTTATTTATAAATCAATACAGTTAATCCGCATGTATTTATCCCAAATTTTATCATTTCAGCCGTTCTTTCAGCATAGTATTTCTCTTTGACACTGTCACATTTCTGACTGCATATGACAAAGCCTTCTTTGTGCCGACCAACACAAGGATCTTTTTTGCACGAGTTATACCTGTGTAGATAAGATTCCTCTGGAGCATTATGTAATGGTTCATAAGGATCGGCATGACGACGATAGGGTATTCTGAACCCTGTGCTTTATGTATGGTTGTGGCATAGGCATGGACAAGCTCATCCAGTTCGCTGACATCGTACTCCACAATATGTCCGTCAAAGTTAACTTTCAGGGTTCTGTCTGTATCATTTACAGACTCAATGATACCGATATCTCCATTAAAGACTTCCTTATCGTAGTTATTCTTTACCTGCATCACCTTGTCGTTTGTCCTGTAGACATAACCGCTTCGGTGAAGGCTTGGTTTAGGCATGACGACTTTGCCCCTGCCTTTAATAAATATCTCTTCTTCAGCCGGATTAAGGGCCTCCTGAAGTGAAAGGTTTAGGCTTGTGGCTCCAACAACGCCTCGCTGCATTGGAGTAAGCACCTGTATCTGTGATGGCTCCACATGGTAATACTTCGGAAGTTTATTCCTCACCAGATTCACGATCTCACCGGAAACCTTTTCGGCATCTTCATTCTCTATGAAGAAGAAATCCGTATCCTTTCGGTTACTTATGTCCGGCATCTTACCCTCATTGATCCTGTGGGCATTCATGATGATACAGCTGGTCTGCGCCTGTCTGAAGATCCGGGTTAGTCTTATCACAGGAAATGCAGAGGAATCTATGATATCACGTAAGACATTACCGGCACCAACTGACGGAAGCTGGTCAATGTCGCCAACCAATATAAGTCTCATGGTTGCCGGGATTGCTTTAAGGAGGGAGTTCATCAGAATAATGTCTATCATAGAGCATTCATCGATAATAAGAACATCACCTTCAAGTGGATTTTCTTCATTTTTCTGATAACCTTCAGGCGGTTTAAACTCAAGCAGTCTGTGGATGGTCTTTGCCTCCATTCCTGTAGTTTCTGTCATCCTTTTAGCCGCACGCCCTGTAGGTGCTGCAAGAAGTATCTTAAGCCCATAAGCATTGAAAGCAGAGATTATTCCATGAGTTGTTGTGGTCTTTCCCGTACCGGGGCCGCCTGTAAGTACCATAACTTTGGCTGTGGCAGCCTTCCTTATGGCATCTGCCTGGATGTCATCATAAGACATACCTGTTATCTTCTCTATGGCACCAACATCAACGGATAATTCATTGTTCCCGGTCTTCTTCCTTGCTTCCGTAAGCCTTGCATACAGCTTATCTTGTGCCGGGGAATCACTAAGCTTTTTAAGCTTTGATGCAACGCCTATTTCTGCATAGTAAAAAGGCGGAAGGTATATCGGTATAATGCTGTTTCCCTCAGCATCTTTCTTTATGATATTCTGCTCAAGGATCAGCTCCTCTTTTTTGATCATATCATCGAGGGTACTTATAACTGTTTCCTCTGATGCCTCAAGCAGCTCTTTTGCCCTGTCAATAAGCTGCTTTCGCTCTGCATATACATGACCATCATTAGAAAGCTCAGATAACGTAAACATCAGGCCGCTTCGGAGACGCATGTAGGATTCCTTTCCGAAGCCAAGCTTCATTGCGATCTGGTCGGCCGTCTTAAAGCCTATGCCCCAGATATCATCAGCGAGCCTGTATGGATTTTCCTTCATGACTGTAATGCTTTCATTGCCATACTGTTTGAATATTTTTGCAGCATAGGATGTGCTGACCTGATGCTCCTGAAGGAACAACATGATGTTCTTTATCTCTTTCTGTTTCTGCCAGGACTCGGCAATCATCTGTATACGTTTGGTTCCGATCCCCTCAACCTCTATAAGAAGTTCAATGTTGTCTTCGATCACAGTAAAGGAATCAATACCAAATCTTCTTACGATCCTTTGAGCAAATTTTGGACCTACTCCTTTTATGAGCCCTGAACCGAGATATTTCTCCATCCCATAAACAGTCGCCGGAAGTGTTTCCTCCCAAGTATCTGCCATGAACTGTTTACCGTACTTAGTATCAACCTTCCAGTTTCCGTGTATCAAAAGAACTGATCCCACATTGACATCCAGCATGTTGCCAATGACTGTGACCAGTTCTGTATAATCCTTCACTTTACACTTAATAACTGAGTACCCGTTCTCAGGATTCTGATATGTGATTCTCTCAACTACGCACCTGATTTTCTGCATCGATGACCATCCATTTACGTTTTGACTACATCAATAACATACAAGTCAAAAAGCTTTTCCTGATTTCAAAAAGCTGAGAGACATCCCTCAGCTTTCATTATCATACATAATATATTATCACATCAGGCTCTTTCCGCTTTTCCATGCCTCTCCTACTTTTTCACCAACAACATGATAAGCATTATTAAACGGATCAAAGGTTATAGGCTTTACCTTGCTGACATCAACCTTACCATCAGTAAGAACTGATTCATCAACACTAACATTAACGATCTCCCCTTTAAGTATGCAGCTTTCGTGATCAAAACTCTTGACCTTACACTCCAGACACACTGAAAGCTCGTTGATAATCGGAGCATTAACATGAGAACTCTTAGTTGCAGTAAACCCCGCCCTTGCAAACTTGTCTTCAGTTTTGTTTCCTGAAGAGATTCCTACATAATCACAGGCCGCAACATAATCTGCAGTTGCCATATTGATGGTAAAGGCACCGGTCTTTTCAAAATTCTTACAGGTCTTATGCCCTACAGATAAACAAACTGATACTTCATCTGTCTCACTGATTCCACCCCAGGCCGCATTCATAGCATTTGGTACGCCATTTTCATCATAGGTTGCTATAATCCATACCGGCTGAGGATAACTAAAGGGTTTTGCTCCAAAATCTTTTCTGCTCATAACTTCACTTATTCCTTTCTGCATTGTATTCATATAGTACTTTTTCTGTACTACGATAATCATTAATCAAGTCTTTACATATAAAGCACGAACCTGAATCAAATGTTTTTAATTCATTGAATTACTTCCTCAATCTATATTCTATCACTACATTACCGTCTTCAGAAACTTCAAGTTTCAGGTTATTCTTCACTTTCCGGTTTATAAAAGTATCTATTTCCGGCTTAGTCATTCTTATCCTTGTTCTGTCCAGTACTTCATCCATCAGATGATAGAGGTTCAGATCAAGTCTTGCTCTTATCGCTCTTGAGAGTTCTCTGTTAAGAGCCTCCATCTTGATTTCTTCGCCTTCACCCGAATAAAAATCATCTATGTAACAGTAAAACATCCCGTTCTTAACAAGAGCTTCTTTCAGAGCATAACTGCACTTTTCACGTTCTACCATTACAAAAAAGCTTGCTTCCGGAAGTTCTTCCATAAGTCCCCAGTAGTCAGAATCACTTGATGCAAGCACGAAGGAATCAACACCATTTGAAAAGAATTCTTTCGTGGTTCTGGCCGCAACCTTTACGTCTGCTAGTGATTTATTATCTCTGAGCCTTTCAATCAGGATATACTCGACCGGTATATCTACAAAAGAACCAAGCATCTCCCACGCAGAAGCTGCATGAACATCATCAAACAGAATGATCTTTTCAATTATATATCAATCCCATCTTCTGACAGCTGCTGTAATATACTGGATGGAATATACTCCGGCATACCGATAATGCTTCTGCCTTCCCGCTGTATGCCCTGGCATCTCTTCAGAAAATTCCTTTCAAGCTGAGTCCTGAGGCTGCATAGATTCCTGATGATACGAGCTTTCTTCTCAATCTCCAGTCTGTTGTATATATCTATCTTTGGTGGTTCGTTTTCATTTTCGAAGATTTTCTTCGGCACTCCGATGAGATAAGCCACCTTTGAGATGATGTCGTATTGCTGACCATAGCTTTCTACAGACAAGTTAAAATCTGCAGGCATTAAGTCCGCCAGATTGTATGTGAATCTATTACTCTGAATATCCATGTCATGTCCTTTATTCTATACAATGTACCAGGGCTTATAGTATTCCATCAAATACTTGCCATAATTCATCTCTTACACAGCTGTATACTCCCACTCACGGAACCCCGCTGACTTCGCAGATTGATATACCGGGAGCACGATTTCCAAAAGTCTTTCACCAAATTCATTTTCTGAAAGGCCAGGCGCATAAAGCCTTCCCTCCACCATTGTGGAATTCAGATGTTTCTTTTTTACTTTCTCAAATTCCTTATGGATCCCCTCATATTGCCATATCAGCTGATATGACAGATACTCTATTTCGGACAGCTTCTTAAAATACACATCCCATCTTGGCAGGTTATTGCTCTTTGCGGAGTTGATACTTTTCGTAGTGGGGTGAAGGTTCCATATTTCATCATTTGCAACATAAGACCAGGGCACAAAATGATCTATGGAAATATCCCTCTCATTTAGCATTCCGTTCCCATAAATCTCTACCACCGGTCTGACAGTCATAATGAGTTTCCAATACTTCTGGATATCCTCCAGTTTCCGCTCCTGTGGCGGATAAAGCTTATCTATCACACCGGGAACATTTGGATTTCTTCTCTGAAGATATTCGACGAGATTATATTTGAGCCAACCTTTAATGATGACCTGATTCCTTACAATATACTCACTCCACTTCTCATCGAAACTAATTCTTGTGTTCAGTCCGTCCAGCCGGTCAAATTTATAAATCAGACGATAGTAGGTATTGATCCTATCGATCAAAAGCTTCTTCCCCACATTCCAATCGTTAGTCTTTAAATCCAGAAATGGTGCCTGTAGACGATATGGTACATTTTCTGTCAGTATCTTCTTATACCGTAGCACCTCCGGATCCTTACAATTCCGGATATAAGTCAAAAGTATAGTCTTTTCCTCCGATGCTTTAAAGCCGGAGATTTCTACCAGCCGATTAACTGCAAATTCCAGATTATCTCTTGGGCCGAGATTAAGGTGATACTCTGCCACCATGTACCAGGCATCAGAAATCATTTCATCAATGATTTCTTCGTAGCTGGCAGATGTTTGTCCGGCAAGAATTTTCTCAATGATCACCTGAAACCAGAACATCTTGTAGCACTCACTGGTGTTATCAAATAAATGTCCGAAATATTCAATTTTTATTCCGTCTGATTCCGGTAATATAAATGTATAAAAACATTCTTAAGTTCATGTTTCGTAAGATGAAGAATGGATGAGCATGCCCATATACCGTCATATTTATCTAGCTCATCAAAATCATTGAAGTCCATTTCCATTACGGGAATTCCGGTCTTCTCCCGGGCAATTCTGCACATTGCGGATGAGCCATCCAGAGCAGTAACATTATAGCCTTTTTGCAGAAAATATAGTGAATCCCGTCCGCTGCCACAACCGAAGTCAAGGATGGAAGCTCCGACCTTTATTTCTGAAAGAAAGGCATCCTGCATTTCGGAGAAATCGATATTCGCCGTGCTATCAGCATAGTTCTCAGCATTATTATCATAATACTCTATTGTTTCGCTCATAATGTTTCCTATTATATCATCCTGCACGATTTAAAGGACAGGTTTGTAAATGTCATCTGGAATTCGGGACAAACGTGGCAAGCTCAATTGAGAATTAAAAAGCGGGCAAATAGCATTTGAAAATGCCATCCACCCGGAAACTTAGCTTGTATTCACCATAGATCTTTTGTTTTTTTTGCAAGAATCATTCTGTACTATCCTTGTCATTTTACTATCCGGCATAATGCTGCTTCATATAGTAGAGATAATTCTATTTATGGTTTCCGATTGAAACAGTTCCTTCATCTTCTCATTTCCATCTCTGATTTCTGGATTACCACACTTATTTTTATCAGGGCGATCAGACACACAGCAGTCTTTGTACCAACATTCGCCCATTAGCTTTCCCTTTATAGACCACTTTTCGTTTTCCGTAAATTCACCTGTCAGAGATTTCATCACACGTTCTGTTGAAAATCTCTTGAATCCGGATAAATACTGTAGAGTCTTTTCATTTTCTATTTTTGACAGATTTATCCTATGATTCTCAACAGCAGCTAGTATATCCTCTCTCATTCTGATTTTATCTGTTTTTCCTGACCCGGTCCATTGAACCAGTTTATCAAATGCCAGAATCAGGTACTCAAAGCAAATCATATCAAGTATTATGATCTTTCCATCAGATACATCGGAAATAGATTTCAACAGTCTATACTTATTGCGAATGTCTTGATTGTCAACCACATAATCAAATGCAATATAGTACTTATCTTCATCATTCAGGTTTAAATCATCCAGTGCATCCAAAATACCTTGATTACTAAATTTGCTTTCAACTTTAAGAGTTCCATCAAAAATAAGTCTGTTGACTAATTCCCAGAAATGAAGTCCCGCTCCGGTATCTTCCGTCCACAGATATTTCATATATCAAAGCTCCTCTTCCAATGTGATCCTGTTATCGTTAAGTTTTAATACCTTAAAACTTTTATCAGATACATTTAATCCATCACAATTTCTTGAAAAAAGCATGTACTGATTGGAAAATTCAAAGTTGATAAATTTTTTGATATCATCATCAAGCAAAATATCTGCATTATCCACCACTATAAAATTATGTCTGCACAGCTTTATGGATGTAACAATATCATCTGATTTATAGTTAAAAAGTTTAATAGCTTTATATTCATCGGTAAGTCTTAAATCTTCCAGGATTTCATAGAGAACCGTTTTCCCTGTTCCACTATCCCCACCTACAAGTGTTATTCTGTCATCAAACTCCAGATCATATGAAAATGGATCCGCTTTAAATATTATCTTCTTATAAATCAAGTGCTTCTCTCCTTTCATACTCTCTGCTCCACCATCTTTGATATCCGGTTCCACCTGTGACAACATCTGTATCGTTAAATCTGATTTTTACATCATTAGGTATAGCAAAAAGAGAAGGCCTCGACATATATATCTTGATATCATCCATAGTGAATATTACTTGCAAAACATTTGGACCACATTCTTCAACACATACTACTTTTTCAGGATGTTTCACGATATTAAGCAATGTCTTGCACCCGGAAGACAAATTACGAATTGTTCCTATGCCATACTTTGTTTCTATATGCTTATCAGGTGTTATCTTGGCACCATCAATTTGTTTGATAAGTTTAATGTCTTCATCGGAAAGGTCTTCATTACTTGTATTTAGATTAAAATAGAGATCATTTTGAAGAATCCAGTCTTTTGATTCTTTTTTCTCTGTATATATATCTATCATACTGCCACCTATTGTATATTTAACATAATACTTTCAAAAAATTATTATAACAAAAATTTGCTCTTTTTAATATTCCGTTTGTCCAACATTATTTGGCAAATCGTGGCAAGCAGGGCACCGGATCTTTGACACCCCAAACCCTCAGAAGGCGCACCACGCCTTATTTTTTTGTCAATTTTTAAATATTTATAATGCGTAATAGCGTAATTTG
>NZ_JNKO01000029.1 GCF_000702885.1 Oribacterium sp. P6A1
CCTCTCTGTACAAGTGTCTCCTTAAGTCTTGCATGAGCCTCACCTGAAGGCTGTCCGCCGCCATAGATTGCCTGGCTGATGTGATAGATTCTGTCGCTCCAGTCCTGAGCTTCCTTGAGTGTGTGCTTGTCAGGATTTGCAAATACTTCTCTTGCAGGGCAGATAAGCTCAGGTACGCAGCCTGCGAAACCGATAAGAGCACCGTCCATGCCAGGGAACCATGATACGCAAAGTGTTTCATCATGGCATGTGATAAGGCTGATATCAGGGCACTCCTGACGAAGAAGTCTTACGTCATGCTCGTAGATAGATGTAACACGTGTACCCATCTTGATGCACTTAACATGATCGATCTCCTTGCACATCTTGATAAGTGTCTCTACAGGGTAGAATGCCTTTGATGTTGCAGGATAGAGGTGGATAACGATATCGATGTCAGCACCCTCAGCTACGTCCTTGATGTACTCGAAAGGAGCGTTAGGATTCATACCGAATCTGAGCCACATGTGAGGAGGCATAAGAAGGATAGCGTCTGCTCCTGCTGCCTTTGCCTCAGCTGCCATCTCGATGGACTCCTGAGTGTTCTCACAGTTTACACCTGAAACGATTGTCATGATATCGCCGCACTCTTCAGCACAGATCTCAACTACTCTCTTTCTCTCTGCTCTTGTAAGGCCTGTGATCTCTCCTGTGTGGCCGTTACATACAAGACCCTGGATTCCCTTGTCATAGAAGCTCTTGATCCAACGAAGGTATACTCTGAACTCCTGCTCGTTGATTGAGTAGTCATCGTTAAGTGGAACTGAAACTGCCGGGAATATTGTCTTGAAATTTTTAACCTTTGCCATGATATTATCTCCTTTTAAATAAGAATTATGATTCTAAATTGATTCCTAATTGCTCCGGAAGAGGCGCCCTTCTTCCTTTGCAATCGTTTGTATTTGTTATGTCATATTTATATCACCTGCAAATAATTTGCGCAATATTTCTGCAACTCTCTGCAATTTATTGCATGTCCTTTGCAAATAGTTGTAGCTTTTGTGCCTTATGTTGTGTTTTTCACGGCGTTGTTTGTGCATATTTATGTCTTTTCCGACAGTATCCAAGTTTGGCTTTGTTGGAGCCTATAGCAATCGTTTGCATTAAATCGCAACGAAAAAGCCGTTTCCAAGACTTATCGTCAAGGAAACGACCTCTAATCTCTGAAGGCTGTCCATTCATTTGTACCGGCCAGGTATATCACTTAGAAAGGGCCCAGCTTTTCGACATATGACCGTCACTGTCAAAATAGTAATTATAATTGTCTATTACCTTCTTTTCCGCCTTTGCTTTCTTTCCGTTGGAGTCAAAGTAGAACCAGTAGTCCTCATAATCCTCCTCTTTCGGAACATAAACTCTCATCTGCTTCCAGCCCTGAGCTGCATGACCGTCATCCCAGTCTCCGAAGTAATAATCCGAATACCTCCATGCGCCGTCATCATAATCCTGGATCTTAACCTTGCTGCTGTCGACCCAGCCGTACAGCATACGGCCATTCGCATCAAAGGCATACTTCTTGCCTTCAATAGTCTTTATCTGATCCTCTGTCAGCGGTCCGCCGTTTGATTTATAGGCTTTACCGTCATCCCCGAAATAGTACCACCAGTACTGGGCTCTGTAATCCTTTCTGTCTGCAGGATCGATGGCCACAGCCTTCCAGGCATCCCTGAGAAGCTTTCCGTTGGAATCAACGAAATAGTAGTTGGTACCCTTTTCGGACGTTTCCACAATAAGCTTATTTCTGGCTATAAGCCCGCTGGAATCAAGATAGAACCAGTAACCATTAGCCGATTTCCAGGTATCCACTGCCGGTGTTCCGTCATCCTTTATCCACTGCCAGCTGCCGCTGGAATCATCCCATCCTTCTCCGAAAGCCGCAAAAGCAGTGATCAATGTCACAGCCCCCATCAGCACACAAGTTTTGACTATATTTTTTAATGTCATATCCGCTCACTCCTGTCTCTAGTCAAAAAATAGCCCACTATTATTATAGCAGTAATCCCGCAAATATTTTCAGACAATTTAACATCAAAGCCATTTTTAATGTCAGTCATCATGCGGGGCGAGGACTTGTCTATATTCACAAGAACTATTGTTCTTTTTTAAGTGAGGAGGGGGGACGGTATCACTACGGTCAGAATTCGGTGCCCGATGCGGGTGGGAACCCCAGCCCATTGAAAGGCGCTTCGCGAGGGCTGGGGCTATATGACAGGTCCCCAAGGGACCTGCCACGAGTGGCGGCCCACTGTGTTGAAAGTACATCTCATACAAAAAATCCTTCCCGGACGTACACACAAGTGTTCGTCCGGGAAGGATTTCTCTTTTCGATGTTCTTTCAAACAGCAAGCCTTGCCGCATCCAGTCACCGAATTCTTTACTTTTTTTCACCTGCCAGCAAGTCTTCCTGAATCTCCAGTATATAGTCTAATGGAAGATGGCAAAAATCAGCTATTGCAATAGGTTCTCTTCCGAGACGAAGCATATCTTCTACCATTTTTCGTTTTCCCTCTATCACACCTTTCTCTATACCTTTTTCAATGCCTCTGTTCTCTATTGCTGTTGCATATGTACACATATCATCCACCTCTCTTTCCACTTCTGTTGTCATCTTCAAACCATACTCTGACTTTAGTTTTTTGACCTTTTCTACTCCATCGATTCTTTCATCAAATAAATTGACTATGATAATTGCTATATCAATTGTATACGGTAGTACGGATTATTTAAATACTTATAGAAACGGTTGTTTGGCAAATACAAAAAGGACGTCTCACTGGCATCAAGTCAATGAAACGACCTCTTCAAAGTGTTTAATTCAATGTAATCCTCATGCAGTATTTCGGCTTATTCCTGGAGCCTTCATATCCGCCTATATATTGATCTTTTCCAAGAGAAGTATAATTATTTTCTTTCCAATAAACGTCCACATGAGCAGGATTATCTTTAACGTAAATCGAAACCATTACAACTGCATCGGTATAATCCAGAGTGGAGACATAAGCCCCGTTATCATTTCCCCTTACAAAGGTCATTCCCCCGTCCTTTTTGGTTCCCTTGCCATATTTTCTCGATCCTTCAGGAAGATCCCACCTGTACATGTAAAATTTCCCTGTTCTAGGGTCATAGGTTCCATAGGCATTGGCAGAAGAGCTTCCATCCCAATTCAAGCCAACTGCATTCGCACTGACTTTATCTGTTATACCTGCATAATATAAATCTATAGCCGCGGAAGCCGCCTGCCGCATAATAGCGATATCATGTGTTTCTTTGACCTTTTCAATATGAGAAGTAAAAATAGGAATGGAAATGGCCACAAGCACTCCCACAATGGCGACAACTATCAAAAGCTCCGCCATGGTAAACCCGTTTTTTCTCCTGCCTTTCATCATATACCCCCTCGGTAATCCTTTACCTTAAAAAGGACTCCTACGAAAAAATTATATCATAGAAGTCCTTTATACTGTAAAAGCTTATGTTAGGACCGACCCCTTAGTAAGGCACAAGCCTTATGAATTGATCAGCTAAAATTATGGCAAAGATACAGGCATTCCATGCCATCAGCTCAATTTAATTACCATGCGGGGATAAGTGTCTTCACTATACTTATACCCATCTTTTCCTTTTTCACCATTTCCGATAAAAGGTCGAGCATTACCTTTCTGAAGTTTTTTCCATGCAACTTCCACTCTCTTATTATCGCCATTGGGAAATATGGAAACCTGAAGCACTGCATTTGTGTAGTCCAGTGTTGGATCATAAACTCGAAGATTATCAGCTCTCATAAGATCCACTCCACCATCCAATTTTGTGCCTTTACCATAGGCTTTAAGTCCCGCATCTATGGAGCCATTATAGTCTTTATCTGAAAATGCGCCTTTATCAGGTATATAGATAGCGAAAGCATTGCTTTTGGAACTCGAATCACTTCCGCTCGTGTACCACTGCATACCTGCTTTTTCAGCAGATTTTTTGTCTATAACTCCCGCATAGTAGAACTGTTGCCCAAGGGCTGCCGCCGCACGCATAGTATGTATGTCAGCCGTTTCTCTGGTTTTTTCAAGTTGAGCGGTGAATAACGGAATGGAGACGGCAACAAGCACTCCCACAATGGCAACAACTATAAGAAGCTCCGCCATAGTAAATCCTTTTATACATTTATTCTTCATGATCTGAGCCCCCTTTTACCTATATTCACCTCAAAAAAGATTCCTACAAAAATAATATAGAAATCCTTTTCAATGTAAATTCCAGCATACTCAGTTCAGATAAATCACTATACAAAAATAAGTATTGTCATACATTACTACTGGAATCTGCATCGCTCTAATTGTAACGCAAACAGCGGAATGGAAATAGCCATCAAGCTGCTCACTATAGCAGCCACAATCAACATCTCTGCTATAGTAAATCAGCTTATTTTTAGAATGTTAACTATCATTCCAATCCCCATTCCGCTGCCGTAAATATCCAGCGTGTTATCTAGTCTTTTATTTTACGCTGCTCTACATCATTAATACTCCGTGCTGAACATCTATTTTTCAATGCTATACTAAAATCGTATATGCAAATCCACGAAAACCAAATATCATCAATCGCAAGATACATACCCTTTTAGTCACGAATTAATCAAGTAGCTGACGCATCAAATGATACCTCTCCATCTTTACTAATAGCAACGGTCCATTTTTTAGCAACAGTGGTTCCTAAAACAACACCTCCAACAGACGTATCGGGATCCCATGAGTTTATTGCAGTTGTTGTACCCAGTTCATCATAAGCTTGCAAAGTACCAACGGAAGCTGTACTTACTGTATATTCAAAATTACCTTCTGTTGCCGTAACATCAGAAGCTAACAACGCAGCAGTTGCTGCTGCATACGCCGCTCTAGCATTTGCCTGATTTGTTGCCAATCTAGCCTTCTGTAACTGTGCCGTGAAAATCGGAATCGAAATCGCTACGAGCACACCGATGATAGCAACTACGATCAGCAGCTCGGCTAATGTGAAACCCTTTTTATTTAACTTCTTAAACATAACTTTACCCTCCTAAAACTTTCTTCATTTTTTTATTAAGATCTGCTTTCAGCAGTACCTTTCGTGTTAATTGTCAGTATTTTGCTTCTGTTCATCAGAACAGGTCGTACATAGTAAACATCGGCAGATAAACCGATATTACAAGGAATCCGGCGAAAATCGCCATAATTACAAGAAGCGTAGGCTCCAGCATGGTGATGGCCTGATGGATAAGTCTTTCTGTCTCGCCTGTGAAGTAATCTCCGATGGTCTCCAGTGTCTTATCAAGCTCACCGGTCTCTTCACCCACAGAACACATATCCTTCAGGGAATCAGGAAAGTAACTGCAATCCTTCATGCATTCCCCTATCTGCTTTCCTTCCTCGATCTTTCCGATCATGTTTTTTACGTCGGTCTGCAAAAGATAATTATCAAGCACCTTAGATGTGACAGATACGGCGTTGTTGACCGTAAGCCCCGATGCAAGCATGGTGGACATGGTATTGGCAAACTGGGCCGAACCGTTCATGACATTGATCTTACCGAGAACAGGCATCCTCAGCATCATCCTGGCATGTGTCGCCATACCTTTTTCAGTTCTGGTGTAGAGCTTCCAAAAAATCATAAAAGCAATGATCAGTATAACAAGAAGCAACCACCATTTCTGCATGAATTCAGCCATACCTATCATCATCCTCGTCAAAAGCGGAAGCTCACCGCCGAGACTGGAGAAAACCTCTGCCATAGTCGGTATAACCTTCACCATGATTATGATAAGTACGATAAAAGCTACGCACACAACGAAAATCGGATAGGTCAACGCACTTTTTATCTTCTCGCTGTTTTTTGCGCTTCGCTCATAGTACCTATGCATCTTTGAGAAAGAATTTTCCAATGTTCCCGATACCTCACCTGCCCGGATAGTCTCCAGAAACGTAAGGGGAAAAGCATCCTCATATTTTTCAAATGCGTTGGTCAGAGTCGAACCACCCAGAACATCCTCCGCGGCATCTGTAAGTATGATACGAAGCTTTTTGTCCTCCGTCTGTTTCGCTATCATGTCGATAGCCCTTCCTATAGGCATCCCGGACTGAAGTGTTATGGCGAACTGCGAACACATCAGCGCGAGGGCTCTGGTTTTGATGCGGGGACTGCCGATATCTTTTGAAAGGATCTGTCTCACCTTGGACAGTTCCGTATTTACCGGCGTGAGGCTCGTTACTATGGGGCATTTTTGTTTTATCTGTCTTACGGCAGCATATTCATCCTGAGCCTGAACCACGCCCTTGGTTTCTATGCCTTCTGCAGTTAAAGCCTTATATGAATATGTAGTCAAACAGCTTCACCTCGATCCACTAAGCATCCATAGGATAAACCAATTTTCCCGAAAGCATATAAATAAGCCTTTGCATAGTCAGATTAAAAGAACATCCCCCTCCGATGTTTCGTAACCCTCTCTTAAAAAATAACCGATCACGCAATAACTGAATTTATATCTTCCCTATACAATATATCGACCTATTTTACATATTTCTTTAGAAAACGGCTATTCATCTTTTAAATTCGAAAATTTAAAATTCCAATAACATTATATCGCAAAATTATTCTTTTATTATAAAAACGCTCATTTTTTTATGGCTTTTTTGAAGTACAATTTTGATTGATTTTCTTTACTATTAACCGAATAATCTCTTTTTTACATAATCCTGATCCACCGCCGCTTCAACAGCCGTATCAGTGCTTATTTTTCTTTCGGCCACAAGCTTCAAAAGGCAGTTATCCATGGTCAGGGAACCCTGATCCGCGGAACTCAGCATGAAACTCTGCATCTGATGAGTCTTTCCCTCTCTGATGAGATTCTGAAGGGCATTGGTCATGATCATGACCTCAGCAGCCACACATCTTCCCTTTCCTTCCGCCCTCAGAAGGAGCTGCTGGGAAAGAACAGCTTTCAGAGCTCCCGCAAGCTGGAGTCTTATCTGCTGCTGCTTGGAATCCGGGAATACGCTAACTATTCTGTCAATTGAGCTTACGGCACCGTTGGTATGAAGGGTTGCAAAAACCAGGTGACCTGTTTCTGCTGCGGTAAGTGCCGTTTCAATGGTCTCAAGATCACGCATTTCTCCGATGAGTATTACGTCAGGATCTTCTCTCAGGATAGCTCTCAGTCCATTGGCATAGCTTTCCGTATCCTTTCCTATCTCACGCTGGTTGATGATGCATTTATCAGAACTGTAAACATACTCGATAGGATCCTCAAGAGTTATGATATGCTCGTTTCTTGTATGGTTTATCTTGTCCAGTATGGCGGCAAGGGTTGTAGACTTACCTGAACCTGTCTCTCCGGTAACAAGGATGATTCCCTTTTGAATAGAGGGGAAGCTTGAAACCACGGGGGGAAGTCCCAGCACGTCAAGATCAGGTATCTTGTCCGAAAGGATTCTGATTGCCGCAGAGATGCTTCCCTGCTGCCGGAACAGATTTATACGCACACGCTCTGATGCGATATTTCCGCCGCAGTCAAGCTCTCCGATTTCCTTAATAGAATCAAAATGTTCTCCCGCCATCTCCTTCGCGAGATGCTCACAGTCCTCCCGGCTGAGAACATTTTCCGCAAGATCCACTATACGTCCGTCAAGACGGCACTTGATACGAAGTCCCTCTATGAGATGAATGTCCGAAGCTCCTCTTTTTTTGGCAAGTGCCACTATATCTTCGATGTGCAGCATATCTTTTCCTCCTGTTACTTATCCCGGTTTTACACCGGATAACATAATAAGCGCTATAAGATGCAGCGGATAAAACCCATAGAATCCGTATTTCATATATATACCCTGTTTTCCCTGCTTTCCGTTGTAGAAGTACACAGTTACCAAAGCCGCAAGCACTACACCTATACAGCCGGTGAAAACATTGGTAATGCTTTCCAGCGAAAAGAAATCCACTACCATGTACAGAACGACGCATTTCAGCCATGCAAACTTAAGTTGCTTTTTGTCTATACTAAGACATACCGGTCTTGGCTCCGGATGGAAAGCCTGCATCAGTATCAATGTAAAGGGCACCGCTCTCAGGTTCCAGTCCGTATGAAGATTCGCCGCTATAAGCAGAAGATAAAGCATTCCTCTTCTTCCCATATCCGTCACATGATATCTCACATGCACCGTCATCAGACATAGGGCAAGAGTTATGAGCATATTCAGAAATCTGATATGAAGCATCAGAAAGGGAATCTGGGAGACTACTCCGAAAGCCATAAACCTGAGCAGATATTTCTTTGTATCTCTTGTGTAGTGGTAGCCCTCGATCACACTGTAGATCATGATGGAGCCAGCCATGCTGCCCACACTAAGGAATATCCTGTTTAAAAGAACGGCAGTTGAAAGGGACAGATGCAATGTCTCCAGAATCCGGGTTTTGCCCTCTATTCCCGGAGTCAGTATGATCAAGGCTGTATGATCCAGCAGCATGGTTACAAGTGCCAGAAGTTTTATTGTTGTTTTATTCATATATACTTTCCCGGCCTGGGACGATCCTCTCCTAAGATCAGAACACTTCTTTCATCTTTACGAAAGTTCAAGTAAGGATCCACCCTTACTAAAAAGCACAGAATCATTTTAAATCATCTGTTTAATAAAGTGCAGAAAGAGTCCCGGTGTAAGCATCAGAAATCATCCAGCTCCGTAACTGTTCTCATAACCTCGTCAACAGTTGTGATGCCTTCCTCCACGAGGCGGTCCGCATTCTGAAGCATGGTGACATATCCCGTCTCCTTTGCAAGGCGCTGGAACTCCTGCTTATCTCCCCCGTTGGTGATGCACTGTCTCAAGGCGTCATTCATAACCAGAACCTCAAAATCACCGATACGTCCTCTGTATCCGGAATTAAAGCACATATCACAGCCCCGGCCATGATAGAATTTTCTGTCCGGACGCTCCGTAAGGCCAGCCATCCTGATCTTTGTAACAGGCACTTCCTCCTCTTCCTTACAGTTCACGCATATACGGCGAAGGAGCCTCTGGGAAATGATTCCCCTGAGTCCCGCTGCGATAAGATATGGCGCAACACCCATATCCTTGAGACGGTCAATGGCGCTGACAGCGTCCTCAGTATGGATGGTAGTGATAACCAGATGGCCGGTGATGGCCGCTCTCATGGCAATCTCTGCAGTCTCACTGTCACGGATCTCACCGACACAGATGATATCAGGATCCTGACGAAGTATGGAACGAAGACCCGATGCAAAGGTCAGCCCCACCTTTTCATTGATCTGAACCTGGATGGCTCCGTTAATGTTGTACTCCACAGGGTCTTCAAGTGTAATGAGGTTTGACGACTCCGAAAGAAGCTCATTGATAAGGGCATACATAGTGGAGGACTTACCTGAACCTGTAGGTCCTACGATCATGATAACTCCGCTGGTGAGACGAAGAAGCTTTGATATCTTCTCATCCTCTGTATCCGGTATTCCGATTCCTCTTCTGTTAAGTCTGGAACCGTCTCTTCTAAGAATACGGATAACTATATTTTCTCCATAAATGGAAGGAAGGGTGGATACACGAAGATCCACGTCCTGTCCCTTCACACGAACCTTGGCACGGCCATCCTGAGGGATACGTCTTTCAATGATATCCATTCGGCTCATGATCTTAATTCTCGACACTACCGGCTCCATAAGGTTTCTGGGAATGGTGAGGATCTTGTGAAGCCTTCCGTCGATTCTCATGCGGATGACCAGATCTCCGTCTGTAGGCTCCCAGTGGATATCGGAAGCATTTTCAATAAAAGCACGTTCGATAATGGAGTTTACGAGTCGGATGGTAGGTGCAGACTCTTCCCCTGCATCTATGGCATCGTCACTGGAACTCTTTACCTCATCGTCGGTTATACCGGCCTCTGCGCGCATCTGTGCCATAGCCTGGGCGGCACCTTCATTGCCGTAAAGAGTATTGATGGCATGGTCCACAGCATTGCCGGCTGCTATCATCGGTATGATGTTCTTCTTGCTTGCCTTTTTGGCTTCCTCGATGGCCATGAAGTTGGTGGGATCAGCCATGGCAAGGAACAGGCTGTCCTTCGACATGGAAACGGGAACCATCCTGTTCTGCTTTGCAAGATTTTTGGGTATGTACTGGGACATCCCCGGTGCGATATCGGTCTTGGTCAGATCTATATAATCTATACCCAGCTGGATTCGGAGAGCATCTACCATCTGGGCCTCTGTGATGTATCCATGATCCACCAGAGTGGTACCCAGTCTTTCATGCTCCTTTTTCTGTATGGCAAGAGCCTCGTTTAACTGCTGTTCCGTAAGCAGATTTAACTCTACCATCATATCTCCAAGTCTTTTCGTTCTCATTTATTCACAGCTTTCGTAAAATTATAGTGTATGTGACTAAAGCTCAATACTAGAATGATGCTTTCGATATATCCTCACTAAATATATTCGTTCGTTTTGGAGGATTTTATAAATAACAGCTAAAATTTACTTCAGAGCGAAGAAAGAGCCGGACTTTGCGCCCGGCTTCCTACAAATCTAGTATTATTTGGAATACTGCAATGATACACGAAAATTAATTTTTCAACAAGCACTAAACCAAAAAATCCTGACAGATTTTCTTAAGAATTAATTAATGTGAAAGTAATTTGACCAATTACATATTTCAGCTTGTTTTTAATGCATCATCAATAAAGAACAGTAAATCCAAAACACTCAGAAATTCTATTTTTTCTTCTTTTTCAACCCAAAGGGCTTTACCCTGCCAGCTTGAATGCTGTCTCATCTCGGTAAGCACATGAAAAGTCGCAAGCCTGCCTTTATCGCCGCTTACGTCCCGAGATTTTACCTCTTTTGCCATATTTACAAGTCTCTTCTTTGGATTCTCCGGCTGTACTCCACCTTCGGGATTCAGACGGCGAAACAAAAAACTGCGCGGCTTTTCTGAAGCCTCGGGGAATCCCCACTCATCATACAGCTCATCAAGCTTGTTCAGCATGTCCTTACTGGAATCAAATCTAACAGCATCCTCCGAATACTGCGTGAAAATACTTCCGCTGAAGTCCTCCTCAGTCCTATTGTCCACCGCAATACAGACAAGATCAATGCCATTCAGCTTCTCCATAAATACTCTTATACCCCTCTCTCCATGATACGCTGCCCCAGGACCCCACGTTCATGAGACTTCATGACATGCCCTGCAGCGAGCAAGTCATAATATAATAAATTATGCAGGCTGCGATGACCGCATACCGATTTAAGGTCCTGCTTAAATCCGATCAGAAAAAAGCAGACCGCCCTTCCCGGTCATCAGCCTGCCTGGCTTTCCTCCATTTCATCTTCAAAGATCTCATCCGGTGAATCCGCATGATCCATAGCTCCGTCCAGCATCTTGATGAGTTCGAGAGCTGATCTGAAATACTTGGTCTTGGACTTCTGTGCCCATGTCACCTTACCCTGCCAGGAAGAATTCTCTCTGCATTTGACATTAATGATAAAAGTTTCACTATTCATTTTTAACCCCTCTTCATTCTATACAACCAATTTTCCTGAATAAGACACATACCCCTCATTGATTTAAACAGTAATCTCTCCTTATTTACGAAGAAAAAATCCATTATGCCCAATATAAGAAAATCTTATGCTTCGATGATAGCTCTAATAAGCTTAAAGTTATGGTTAAATGATATTACATTTTTGGTTATTTTTGCAATCTAATTTTTGAACAATATTGTTTTTTTTAATATTATTTAAAAATTTAATTTCTTCGCTATCAATGCACCATGGACAACAAAGCGTTCCGTGCCTCCCGCAGGCCCCGTGCAGGTGGATAATGTCACTATATCGGGTCTGTCAGCAAAATCTATATCCTTTTTATATCCCTTGTAACAGGAATTTCTCAGGCAATAGTTAATATAGGAATCATAGACTTTCTCATCGGTAACATCCGTGTATGCCTCACTGCCGACGGAGGTCTGATAGAAAGAGAAGATCTCGTATTTCCTTACTTTATCTTCTGTATAAACATAAAAATACTTATTATAAGTATCATCCGCCATGTCCTGAAGCTTTTTCAGCTTTCCGAACATGGAACCGTTTTTCATGTTGTGACCATACAGAAAAGTATTGTATCCCGCAAAATCTTTTTCGCAGAGATAATCATAGAAGATACTCCCTGAGAAATTATAGTTTCCCTCATAGGTCCTGTGCAGGTAGTCTTCATTATCTTTTGAATACACCACAGGATATTTTATCATTAAGGTCGGAATATATAAGATGCAGGCAAAATCCGGGTTTTTTGCTTTCAGTCCCGCATAATCAATATTAAGTTCAGGAAAATAATTCAGTCTTGAAAGATCGTCATCGGCTCTGTCTCCATCTGAAGTGTCGGAAACCTCTTTTATGTATCCCTCATTAAGACTTGCATACTCATCCTCTGCCTGTTTGTACTGCAGATAATCTTTCAAAAACAAATATCCGAAAAACAGAGCCGCGGAAAGAGCCGCCAACGGAATCATGTAAAATATGATCGTACCGAATGTGATTTTTTTCTTTTCTGACATAATATACCTCGTAAATTAACGGCGTCATCGGGATCATTCCATGCAAAACCGATATCGGACCGATTCGAGCTTTTAAAAACATCAGCCAATTCGAATTTGCTTCGCGATGGCTTACGCTGTATGCCAGATCCTCCGGAACCGGCACAAAGTACGCGTTCCTTATCATAATAGCACATTTTTTCCGCTACCCTGCAGTTAGTCATGGCTAAATAGATTTTCCAAAAAAATACAATGTGCGAAAATTATTTTATTGTACTTTATTACAAACTATATTAAAATACATATATTGATGAGATTGAACACTTCATCGAACACTAAGTTTTTATTATTATATTATTTCAAGGAGGAAACACCATGTCACATTTTATCAATGACGAGTGCGTTAGCTGCGGATCATGTGCTTCTGTATGTCCAGTAGAGGCTATTTCAGCTGGAGATTCAAAGTATGTAGTTGACGAGGATACATGCATTGATTGCGGAGCTTGCGAGGAGGCTTGTCCTACAGGCGCTATCGCAGCTAAGGCTTGATAGATATTTCCGAAAGATAAGACCGTTGGTACCGAAAGGTATCAGCGGTCTCTTTTTTGTCTTTTTGCAAGGTTAAAGGCCCTAGCATTTTTGCGCTTTCGATGCTAGAGCCTTACCCTTTCGTGTGGTCTTCTCATAAATAACCTCACATTCTATATATTTTATGTACAAAGAAGATACGATACTCTAAAACAATACATAACACTTTAAATCAAAATTTAAAACAATTAGATATTCAAAAAGTATCTCAGATCTTCTTGTACAATTATACTATCATTCAAAATTATTTTCGTCAATTCGTGTTTTGCAGAATTAATTTTTATTTTATATTTCTAAAAATGACTTTACGACCTGAATCGGATGGTCAGCTCTGCTGCATTCTTTGACACTGTATTGACTATATTGTCGATATCACTTATGGCCTCCGACAGCTTTCGGCCGCTTTTAACCTCGGTAACAATGATATTGGAAAGGATCTCCATCATCATGTTGTTGATATCATCGGGAGTAAATGAAACTTTTCCGTCCTTGTCGACTCTCGCTTTCATCTGAAATGCCCTGCCCTGGGGCATAAAAGCCGGTACAGGCTGCATATTCGGCATCACTCCAAGCTTCTCCCTCAGTGCATCGATAATATGTCTTCCGAGAGGTGACTGGGCATCTATTTCCTCGATACTCTTTATGTCGATGTTGTTGGCAAGATCGTTTTTCAGTTTCTGTGCGCGCTTTTCCAAATCAGCCTTTACATCGCCGCATTCCTTATCAAGCTGTCTTAAATTCTTGTCAAATTCCTCAAGCTTTTCGTTTGTGCACTTGACCACGGATTCCGCAAGTCTGTCGTATGTCGATACCAGAGACTCATCCATGATTCTGCCATCGATATAAGCGATAAACTCATCCATGATTTGAAATTTCTCATCGGAAGATTTGTATACCAATATGAGCAGGTCTTCATCCCCCTTACCCAGATAGGCACAATAATTCTTTTCGTCCGAATCAAAAATATATAAAACATAGTGCTCATCCTGATCACTTATCTTCTTTTTGATTACATTCATATTTTCTCCTCCGGGGTCATAAAAATTTTGTTTAAGCAAGGATGCATCTGACCCGTTGACAGACAGGTCCGGATAGTCGAATCCGGGCATAGACATCGCGTCCTAATCTTATCTTCGGCGCATTTTGTTTTAGAATAATATCTACATCCAATATATAAAAAGACCGAAGAGAATAATACCAAAAATCCATACTGAAATAAAAGGATTAAAAGAAGTTTTATTCAAAAAGGCATGATACAGCATGTTTATCAGCAAACTGAATACAAGTGCCAATGCTATAACCACAGCATATATGATAATCGTAATTCTCATTAAAATTCCTGTTAATTTAATAAAGTTACTTAAAATAACCGGCTTCAGATTCAGGCTATAGTAACCTTCACCTTATGATCGTACCATTTTTCCTTCTTGCCGAGGATAGCAAGATCGAACTCTTCTCCAAGACTCTCTACAGGGATATCAAAGCCGTAAACCTCTTCTGTTTTTCCGTCAGAATATGTCACCTTGTCTGTTGTAGGCTGCAGAACTCCGGCGCTGTCCTTTTCTGCCTTTTCTGCTGTTCCCGGATAAAGATTTGTAATGTTCTTTGAAACCAGGGATACATGAATGTTCATTTCCCCATTCTTAACAGTCAGGACACCCTTTCCGTCATAGGCCTCATTCACATGGAACATGCTGCTGTCAGTGGTAAAGAGGGCATCGTAGGTTCCGTCCTCCGGAGTCTTACTGTCAGCACTGTTTTCTTTCTTATCAGAAGCTGTTCCGATATTCTCTAAAGCCTCCTTTGTATGGGCCACGTAGATCTTCTGAACATCAGCTATGCCGCCGAGTCCTGAGATCTGGGTATCAATCTTATCAAATGCACCTGATGCAGTGAAAAGGCTCTTCCAGGAATCCTCGTCATCGCCTGCCATGTCATTGTTGGCGTGGTCCCCCGCAACCACCATGAGAGGTCTCAGCACAACCTTTTTATAGCCTGCTGCCTTGATCTTTTCGATCACATTCTCGCAGGATGTACTTTCAGGCTTTCCTTCAACAGTACCGATGAAGACATTGGCATAATCAAGAGACTCCATCTGAGCCTGCATCTGCTCGTAGGTCACGCTTGCCGAGTGAGATGTTCCGTGTCCCATAAATACAAAGGCTGTTTTATCCTCCTCTGCGGCCTTCAGATCCTTGTAGCCTGCTGCAGAAAGAGCCTCAGAAGTGATAGCCTCTGCCACAGCCTTCTTGTCCTCGTTCACAGAGCTTGAATCAGCTCCAACCTGTCCGAGAAGAGGCTCTGCGATGATGACATTGTCGAACTTATCCTTATAGGACATAACCGCTTCGGTAAGCTCGTCATACTCAGCTCCGTGCATAAGATGTGTGGGCTGGACAACAAGATTCTTTACACCATTGTCAACGGCTCTCTGAAGGGCCTGATCAACATTGTCGATCTTCTCCCCGTCCCGGGCCTGAACATGGTTGATGATTATCTGGGCAGTAAATGCTCTTCTGACAGACCAATCAGGATAAGCCTTGGCAAGGGCTTTTTCAATGCCTCCGATGTCTTCGGTACGGGAGTCGTTGAAGGAGGTTCCGAAGCTCACCACCAGAAGCTCATTCTCTCCGATTTCATCTCCGTTCAGAGGATCGTCCTTTGAAGCATCTCCTGTATCTCTTCCGAAATAATCAGGATCAGCCTCCTCACCTTCAACAAGTTCCTTCTGCTCATCGGTGAGGGCATCCCATGCTTCCTTTGCCTCCGCACACTGCTTATCGGTGTTCTCATTCCACTCCTGAACATATATGGCATCTATAAGTTCTGCCACATGATCAGCTGCTGCCTTATCACTGTCCTCTTCAGAAGCCGTTTCACTTTCTGATACACTGCTTTCAGCGGCTTCAGTACTTCCGCTTTCGGTGCTCTCAACCTGTGTTTCAGCAGCCGCCGAAGCCACAGGAATATCATTGGTTCCGCAGGCTGCGATCATTGACGATGCAAGAACTGCAGCGCATAAAACTGTCAGATTTCTTCTCTTCATAAATTCCCTCCTAAAAAAACACACCACAACTAAAAATTATTTTTTATCCAAAACTTTTAACGGAGATTATACCACGCTTTCCATGGATTGCAAAAGTATCTCCAGACTTTCCCCGCTGATGTCGTAAAGCTCACAGAGAACCTTCCGGTTCAGGATTTCCTTCGGTGTTCCGGCTTTGATTATATCTCTGTCTTTCACGCAGATAATGCGGTCCGAGACAACCTTCGCAAGTTCAAATTCATGAAGAGAGAGGATGATGGTCATCTTCCGGCTGTCACGAAGCTTCCTGAGAAGTCCGAGAAGTTCCAGCTTATATCTGATGTCCATATAGGATGTGGGCTCGTCCAGAATAAGTATCTCCGTTTCCTGGGCGATGGTCCTCGCCAGCATCACTCTCTGCTTCTGTCCGTCACTAAGCTCTCTGAAATATCTGTCTGAAAGCTCCTCTATACTGCAGAGTGCCAATGCTTCTCCCACCACTTCCTCATCATGCCTCCTGAGCATTCCCATGTGGCCTGTATAAGGATATCTTCCGGCTTCCACCACATCTCTCACCGTCATCAGCTCCGGGTCTATACGTTCCGTGAGAAGTATGGAGACCCTTTCCGCAAGCTCATGAAAGGAAAGTTTCGATAGTTCCCTACCGTCTATGAATACAGTTCCCTTTACCGGTTCAAGCTGTCTCGCTATGGTTTTCAATATAGTGGATTTTCCGGCGCCGTTTGGACCTATGAGAGTAACGATTTCTCCTTCGCCTATTGAAAGATCTATATCCCCGATCAGAACCTTCCTGCCGTATCCCACCGAGAGCTTATTCAGTTTGATCAATTCTTTTTCGCTCATTCTTTCCATCTTCTGCTTTTCCTTCTTATCAGCATCACTATAACTATGGGCGCACCGAAAATACCGGTCACTGTGCTGATATTCAGTTCTGTTGGTGCAAATGCACACCTCGCTATGAGATCACAGCCCATACAGAATACAGCCCCGGAAAGAAAGGCAGCCGGTATCACAACTATTGCCCTGGAGACCTTCAGCATGCTCTTTGTCAAAAATGGCACTGCTATACCGACAAAGGATACCGGTCCCGCAAAGGCAGTGACAGTCGCAGACAGGATGCTTGATAATAATATAAGAAGTATTCTGAATAAACGGACATTTAGGCCCATGCTTCGGGCGTAATTCTCCCCAAGCTGAAGGGCGTCTATAGGTTTCGAAAGAAGAAATGATGCCACTGTTATAAGGGCAACCACTGATGCCGCTACGGAGACATTGTCCCAGGACGTACCTGAAAAGCTGCCAAGTGACCATCCTCTCAGATTTACAATGTCCGAATCTTCTGCAAAGGTCAGAAGAAAATCCGTCGCTGCCGAGCAGATATATCCCACCATGATTCCTGCCACCAGAAGTCCTGCAGAATCCTTAATGCGCCGGGACACGAGAAGTATAAATCCTGTTGTGATAAGTGCGCCGAGAAACGCTGCCGCTATCATGTTCCATGAGCTGACACTGCGATAAACTCTAAGAAGGAATATCATATTGAGGGCCACCGCAAATTTTGCCCCGGATGAGATCCCGAGGACGAAGGGGCCTGCTATAGGATTTTGGAAAAAAGTCTGAAGCAGAAATCCCGACACCGAAAGAGCTCCGCCCAGAATCGCCGCCATAAGGAGCCTCGGGAGACGGATCATGCGGATAATGCTTCCGGCGCTGCTGCCCTCATCTCCTCCGGCAAGAATCTCAAGAATCTCCGATACAGGTATATCTACATTTCCGGTTTTTATATTTAAGATCATAAGGATGAAAAAAGCCGCAGAAAGGAGGGCGAACACCACGCCGTATCGTATTGCTCTGGCTTTTTTCATTGTGGATCCTTCCTTCATCTGAAACCTCGTTTTTCCGGGCACATAATTGATACAAATGTGAGAGCCCTATGCAAGAAATGACTGGATGTCGTATCATGCCATCACTTAATTAAATGTATCTCTCCTGATAATGATTTACGGCACAAGTAATTTTCATTTCAGTTTTTTCAGAAACATCTTCTCCCCGCTGTCTCCCGAAAGCATGATATGGACATCCCTGGCAAACTCGGAAACCGTATCTGTTGACTGATAAAACTTTTTGTCAACGATGTAGACATTATTCTCTTTTACCGCCTTAAAGTCTCTTAACAGTTCATTTTTTGCCAAAAGATCCTGCAGAGTATCCACCGAGCTGTCTATGCTTCCGTTGTATATTATGAAGTCCGCACCGGCTGCTGCCGCATAGAACTCCTCCATAGATATGTCCATGGATACGCCATCACCCGTTCCCTTCAGGGAATCAAAAACGTATTCACCACCGCCGTCACGTATCATCTTCGGAATGTAGTCATCAGAGTTTCTGATGACCGCAAGCCCCCGGTTATTGAAATAGAAAAATGCCACTGTCCTGCCTGTCTTTTCAAAGCCCTCGGGAATTCCGGAACGGCGTAATTCATTTTGGAAAAATGTCTCCGCCTCCGATTCATGATCTGTCATGGCACCGTATAATTTCACCCACTCGGTTCTTCCGAGAGCGTCACTCTCATAGCTTGACCAGTCGATAAAAACAGGTATGCCCACTTTTTCCAGTTGTTCCTTCGTTTCCGGTGAATGAAGTATCATGGTGGATTCGATGGCTATGTCACATCCGCCGTCAATGAGCATTTCATAATCCGGGGCACTGTACTTTCCGGCAAATGTCATTTTACCTTCCCTGAGAGCTTCTATCGGGGCATCTATATCCCAGCCGGATATGTCTGTGCCCGTATACTTTATGAGAGATATACGGTTCAAAACATTGAAAAGAGACATGGCACTTGTGGCAGCGAGATAGATATCATTAAGCGGCTGTTTGAGAACGGTGATTTCTTCCGGAAGATTCCCGGGTGTGTCCCATCCTTCCGGTACCAGCAGGTACTTTCTGCCGTCAAGAACCGTGATTAACTTATACCGGGAATTTCCGGAATCCATATCACTGTTATAGTAATGGACGGCAAAGCACCTTGCGTAGGAAAGCTCCATCGAGTGGTCAAAGCTGAGTCCTTCTATGACCGGAGGCTTGAGAGCCGTTTCTCCCTTTATCGATTCCCGGAAATCTTTCACCATCTCCCGAAGATTTGATGAGTCATCGGAGGATTTCAGAGAATTTGATTCACCACCTCTATAACTGTCATCTATGGAAACAAATATGGTATAGCTTATCTCATGGGGTTTTGACATGGCGCTGGTGCAGCCTATAAGATTAAGCTCCTTATCCGTTTCCACAGGAACCAGAAAAGTAGAAGTCTTTTCGGTATGATCACCGTAGATCTTCTCATCATCAAGTCTTACATATTCATAGTTGGGACTTGAAAATGTGATTTCTGCCATGGTTCCTTCATTTGTCACCGTAACTCTGTCACAGCTTATATTAACTCTTCCGGACCCGCCGGACCATTCAAAACGGGTCGGCGCGAAATCCCCCTCAGGCTTTTTTCCGCAGGAAGAGAGGGCAAGTAATATAGAAATACATATAATTATTGTTCGAAGGAAATTGCATTTTATTTTCATGATAATGATAGTATTACATGAAGCGAGTGGGGTCAAATAATTAATATAGGCAACGCAGTCATCTCGTACCTTAGGTACTCAATGACCGCGTTGCCCTTTAAAGTATCTCATGTATGGTAGTCTGGGGTTTTACGCGTCTAACCACATCCATGATGGTTCCGTCTCTGCCTTCGATGATTCCCACTATCTCATCCTCAAACTTTATTGGTTCAGGCTCACCTGCTATGGACTTTGCCATGTCCAGAAGCTCCTGAATCTTAACCACAGGAAGTTTAGCCTTTGTAAGGTATTCAATGAGATCCTGTCTTCTGGGATTTACCGCGATTCCGTAATCCGTAACCAGCACGTCCACTGCTTCACCCGGGGTTGTGACATTGACAACTCTGTCAACCACCGTCGGAATACGGCTTCTGATAAGGGGAGCCACGATAATGGAACATTTGCTGCCTGCGGCCGTATCAGGATGTCCTCCCGGTGCCCCGCGAAGCACACCATCTGAACCCGTGGTGACGTTAACATTGAACTCCTTATCTATCTCAAGAGCACCCAGTATAACGAAATCCAGCTTGTTCACAAATGCGCCCTTGTTCAGCGGGTTTGCATATTCGGAAGTGGATATCTCATAGTGTCTCGGATCCTTCGATATGGACTCAATGGCTGTCTTATCGAAGCACTGGGCATCAACGATGGTTCTGATAAATCCCTTCTCCATAAGCTCACACATGGGCCTGGTGATGCCGCCTATTGCAAAGGACATCTTAATGTCTCTCTCCGACATCAGCGGCTCAAGGAATCTCGTTACCGCAAGGGAAGCGCCGCCGCCCCCGGTCTGGAATGAAAAACCGTCCCTGAAATACGGTGTTGCGGCCATAACCTTTGCACAGTCCTCTGCCATCTTCAGTTCACGCACGTCCTGGGTCATTCTGATGACGTTGCTGGCGATCTTGTCCGGATTTCCGATTTCATCCACTACGCACACAAAATCCACGTCTGTCATGGAAATGGATGGCGGGAAGTTGGGAAAAGGCACCAGTGTATCTGTTATGGCAACGGTATAATCCGCATACTTCGCATCCACCACGGAATAGGAAAGAACGCCGCAATCACTCTTCCCGCCGATGGCCCGGAGGTTACCGTATTCATCAGCTGTAGGGGCCCCGATAAATGCGATGTCTATGTGAACATCCCCCTCTTCGATGGCTCTCACACGTCCTCCGTGGGAACGGATGATGGCAGGAGTCTTCAGCTTACCGTAGGACACCGCCTCACCTATCTTGTCTCTGATTCCGGAGGTCTGGATGCCTGTGACAATGCCTTTTTCGATGAGCTCAGCCACTACTCTGTGGGCAGCCCCAAGAGAACTTGCACAGACCGTAAGATCCTTAAGACCCATTTCAGCCGCAGCCTCCATGACCATATTCACTATGTAGTCTCCGTCTCTGAAATGATGATGGAAAGAGAATACCATGCCATCGTGGGCACCGCACTTTTCCAGAGCTTCCTTTATGGAAGAAACCACCTTTTTTCTGTTCGGATCCAGCATTCCATGGGAAGAAACACTTGCCTTTTTATATGGTTTGTTGTCTCTGTAGCAACTGCCCATGAAACCTTCCTTGCCATATCGCTTCAGAATTTCATCGGGAATCTCCCGGCCAACAGCATTAATCATAGTAACCCCCCTTCCAAAAACATCAAACCGTGACACTTATATCATAACTCGATATCGGACATCTTCGCGGTGATGTAAACTTATCTCACAATATATGACGTGAGTGTCAAAAGTTGACATCGAATCGTTTCGCGCGGAACACACTAATAATTCTCATTATATCCCATCACAGTAATGTTTTCATCACTTCCAGGACGCCATATTCCCAATAGGGCCTGATTATTGTATCTGCCACAGCCTTAAGTTCCTCTCTGGCATTCTCAACCGCATAGCTGTGACCTGCATTCTGAAGCATCTCCATATCGTTAATATTGTCACCGAAAGCGTAGGTTTCTTCCTTTGAGATACCGAGATATTCCTGCAGCCGCTTAAGCGCAGTGCCTTTGCTTGCATCTTTGCTTACGCAGTCAACCCATGTGGAGCCTGATGATGCAAGCTTTGCCTTATCCTTCCATCTCGGAATAAAATCATCCCTGCATACGCCCTCACAATCACTGGTATGATATACGGAAAGTTTGATGACGTCTTCCTTTACCTCTTCTATGCCATGAATCCGGGTCATATCGAACTTATAGGAGTCCACCAGCCATCGGTACATCTCACTGTCCGGATCCTCCGCATAGCAGGGACCTACTGTGGAAATAAAGCAGTCACAGTCCTTCACACTCTTTGCGGACTTATACATTTGCATCCAAAGCTCTTTATCAAATGGATATGATTTCAATATTTCATTCTTTGTTCTGATGACAGAACCGCCATCACATATAAAATACAGCTTGTCTGCAAGGGGCCTGAAAAGCTTTGACACACTGGAATAGGATCGCCCGCTGCATATAACCACACGAATCCCCTTTTCTATGAGTTTTGCAATCACTTCATAGTATTCCGGATTGATGTCCAGCGTTCCATCCTTAACCAATGTTCCATCCACATCTGTAATAACTATTTTTGACATTAAAAACCTCTCTTATTAACGCTGTTTTTAGCCGTAATTTCTGACATGCAGATGTCAGTCTGATCGGCTCTGTATTTAAACGAACTTCTGAACATTATAATCCAATTTTCCGATATGCATATAGTCTTTATCGCAATCGCGTAGAAAAAATTTTCTACGCGATTACGCGTTGGCCGTCAAATGTTCATCTGTACTTTTGTGCAAGCACAACGCACAGATGAACACTTGACGGCTTTATCGCGAAAAAAAAAGACGGTCACCCGTCGGTGTCCGTCTTATCTGTCGAGTACCTGTAACTGCCACAAATCCATGTTTTCCAGTGAAAATGTATTGTGCGTAGGTGTGAAAGCCGATCTAAGCTCTTTCGCCGTCACTGTGAAGATATGTGCCATTCCGGTGATCAAAGTGATCATATCATCTTCTTCGTTTATCACTGCCGCATGTTTTCCGTCCACGTTACTCTTATAGATCATCGTCTCATCGATAACCATATACCTTATCCCCCTCTCTTCAAGAATTTAATTTTTCGTTCACTTACGATGCCTTATACAATTATTTCTATCTAAAAGTATATCGACTTATATATCTATTTTATAACATAAATTAATTTTTGTTATGTATAAATCACCATTATTTCTTAAAACTTATTTATAGTTATCTATAAATATTAAATTTCTTAAATGCCTGGGGAATTTAATTCAAATGTTAATGATTTTCAGAAAATTTGTCGAATAAACATTTGCATGAAAAGGTATTTTTTCTGCTCATCCTGAATCTGCAAACAGGTTAAAATGTTTAATAAATTAATACCTTAAAGTCTTAAGCTATGATATGATTGAATTAGGACTCATGGGGGGAGGTTTGATATGGGTATCAATAAACGAGAATTCGGAAAAGGAATTATATACGGCTATGGTATTGCACTTAAGAATATGAATTGCGGAAATGCCATCAGCTTTATCGCAAAGCATAAGGACATAATCAAAAGTCTGTATCCTGAAACAGAAATGGATGATATGCTCGGATGTCTCTATCAGGCCAATAAAGTGGGTTCCGACGAGTACGACACTATCATATTTGACCATGGGATGGATTACTTTCCGTATATCATAGGTCTTACATTAAATATCGAATACGGCACCACCGGTTTTTTAGGACTTGTTGGTGAGGAGTATTTTGATGACTGTCTTATATGGCAGCCCGAGTATCCGTGGGAAATGACTGATCCTGACAAGGATATTTCCCAGGAAAAGCTTGACGAAATATATGAGAAGGTTGTCAATGAACTCGGAATTGAGGCAAGTCCTGTTCACATGGCGCTTTACTATGATGATTTCCCCAAGAACACAAACTTCTGATACTTCTCATCTGTAAACGTATGTTTTCGGACGTTCATCTCTGACATGCAGATTCAAATCTGATTGATTTATATTTAACCTTTATAAATAAGCCACCGATGATAAAACTATTATCATCGATGGCTTTCATTATATCAGGAATCATTTTCGGTCTGAGCCCTTCTGTCATGGGTACTATAATACCTTTTTTTCTCCATATACATCTTTTTATCAATTACTTCAAGAATCTCATCCATCTTGATCAGTCTCATATCGAAGATTTCGTATCCGATGGATAAAGACAGGGAATAATCCTTCTTCAAAGTCTGGTTTACCTTATCAAGATTATCATTGATACGCTTTATACAGCTTTCCGCTTCCCTGTAATCCTTGGTGTTCAGAAGGACAACAAATTCATCTCCTGCATATCTTATAACACTGCCCTGGTCCCCTACAGATTTGGTCACACACTCAGATACAAACAGAAGTCCCCTGTCTCCCTCAGAATGTCCGAATTTATCATTGATCTGCTTGAAACCGTTGATATCTATCATCATAAAGCAGAGGATGCCTTTGTCTACATATTTTAAATCAATACGTTCAAGATAATATCTGTTGAACAAACCCGTCAGCTTGTCTTTGCAAATGTTTTCGTTCTGCAATGACATGATCATGAGGGTAACGCTGACTGCACATCCTGCCCATACCATAGAAATTCCGTAAAACAGCAATTCCGTAATCATCCCTACAAGTATGGGGATAAATATCTGGAATGCCGGAAAAAAGGGAATCATGGAAATCTTTCTCTTCTTAATATATACAGCAATTCCCGAAGAAAAGAAAAACAGTGAAGAAAGCAGATAAAACCAGAAAAATTGTCCCCGGTGATAGACACCTGATTTATCAATATAAAACACCAGGGGTCTGTAGAAATTTATGGCAAGAACCGCAACCCCCAGCAATGAAATATAATTAAGAAGGGACTGTAAAAGCTTGCCACTACCTATTTTATTATGCTTCTCAATCAAAATAACCCATAAAGGACCGATAATAAATATTGAAAAGTACAGCCATAGATACCCCAGATACAATACAAGTCTGTACAGCAGCTCCGGTCTACCGTAAAATGTATAAACTATTGACTCGACAATACATGAAATACATATGCAAGTTGTGATCCAGAATAGATACTTATCTTCAACGCTTCTTTTGGCATTAAAATACCCGCTGATAATGTTTCCGATTATCAGCAATACCCCAAACGCATTTATAATATATATTTCAGGTAAATTAATTGTATTCATACATTTTCAAATATACAGTGAATTTTTATATTTTTTTAATAAATATCTCAGACATATCATCGACTGTAATTGCTGTTTCTATAAACAGAGATGTTAAATATCCATGTACACATGTACAAGTACAACCCACGCGTGACAGCCTTATCACGCAAAAAAGCTTCGAGATTTCTCTCGAAGCCTGAAGCCGGGATTCGGACTCGAACCGAAGACCTACTGATTACAAATCAGTTGCTCTACCAACTGAGCTATACCGGCATAACTCCTCCAGTTGGACTCGAACCAACGACACCGCGGTTAACAGCCGCGTGCTCTACCGACTGAGCTATGAAGGAATATCTTATTTTACTCTGATAGAATCATAATGATTCTCATGTAACGCTTTTAGCAGGCAGTTATATCAGAGAAAGAAGGTTTATCATACCTTCAAAACTGTACACCACATTTTATAAGTTATTCTCAGTAATCCATC
>NZ_JNKO01000030.1 GCF_000702885.1 Oribacterium sp. P6A1
CCACGCGTTACTCACCCGTCCGCCACTCGCTCGAGAATCACTAGGTTTCATCTCTCGCTCGTTCGACTTGCATGTGTTAGGCACGCCGCCAGCGTTCATCCTGAGCCAGGATCGAACTCTCATCTTAAAATGTTAAGAGCTTACAGCTCTTTAAGTTCTTCCCGTTCAAAACTTAAGCTTGGCTTTTGTTCTGTCCGTTATTCTTTACTGCGAATAAATTCGCTTACGATTTGCATCGTTTCTGAAAATCTAATTCTTAGAATCTTCAGGGTCTGTGTATTAATCGATCTTTGATTTTCAAGGTTCTTATCACTTGTTTATCAGAACTGGTGTTCCGCATCGCTCAAGTGCTCAGTTATAATAACAATTCCTGTTTCGATTGTCAAACGTTTTTTTGAATTTTTTTATTATTTTTTCCGCTTATTTGATTTTATCTATTTTTTCATTATATTTATCCGGCTATGTTTGATTCACCATGAATTGGTGTTAGAATGTACGGGTTGTTTCTCCGGACTTACAAAGCCACAATCACAGGACCCTGTCAGCGGCTTACATGATCCGGTTTTTTCAGGAGGAATTATGAAATTATTATCACTAATTAAAGAACTATTTATATTGAGCGTTGCTACCCTGATAATCGCTATTGCGGTTTACTTCTTCCAGGTACCGAATCACGTTTCCATCAGCAGCATTTCCGGTTTTTCCATTGTACTTATAAAGTTTATCCCTTTTTCCATGGCCCAGATAACAATGTTTCTGAATACAGTCCTTCTTGTTATCGGTTTCTTCACCTGCGGAAGCGAATTCGGATATAAAACCATATATACCTCTATTCTTCTTCCGGTTTTCCTCGGCATTTTTGAAAAGCTTTTCCCTAATGTCCCATCACCTACAGGAGACGCATTTCTGGACGTCGTTTGCTACACTTTTATAGTAAGTATCGGTTTAGCCATTCTTTTCAATAGAAATGCTTCATCCGGCGGTCTGGATATCGTTGCAAAGATTCTCAACAAATATTTAAGGATAGAACTGGGCAAGGCTCTTTCAGTTTCCGGAATGTGTATAGCTCTTTCATCTTTCCTTGCCTATGATACAAAAACCGTTATACTCAGTGTCCTCGGCACATATCTCAACGGCATCGTACTGGACCATTTTATCTTTGACCAGAATTTAAAACGCAGAGTCTGCATCGTTTCCCCGAAGAAAGATGAGATTCGTGAATTCATTTTAAATGACCTGCACAGCGGAGCTACTATTTACAAAGCAATCGGCGCATATCACCTTGAAGAGCGTGAGGAGATCATCACCATCGTGGATAAGCACGAGTTCCAGAAGCTCATGTCTTTCATCGACACTATTGACCCTCAGGCATTTATAACTGTATATCAGGTAAGCAATATTCAGTACAGATCAAAAGCTCTGCCCGAAAGAAAATTCAATTAATCCTGATCTTAACCACCTTAATACACAAAAAACGGGGCTGTCGCACAAAATGATACGTTCCCTTCCATGTAGACAAGTTTAATAATAAAAAGCTTGTTGTCAGGAAAGAGCTATATCATTTAAAGCAACAGCCCCGTTATTATTATCGCTTCACTGAAGCCAGCCTGTCCTTTTCTTCTTGTATATCCTGATATTCATTACATGATGATTTCTGACCTCAAGATCCGCAAATCTTTCATCCTCCACTCTTAAACTATATGTGCCGAAATCAACCCTCATATCCATAATCTTTCCGCCCCTCAGATGAAAGTGAACAGGTATAGTGATTTCAGATTTCCGGTTGGCATTTTTGATCATGTCAGCATAGGCCAATGCTTCATCCGCATAGAAAGCATCCTCCTTAAATGCGCATAACGCATGAATGTACTTATTCCATCCGATCACCTCTTCACCGTATATTTCCGCAATTATATGACCGCTTTCTATATCACTATCATCCTGAACGAAATTGACAGCCATCTCACAGGTTCGATATTCTGTTTTGCCGAACAATTGAAAAATATCCAAGTATAGCCTCCATACATTCGTGCTTAAATATAGAACCAACTCACAACATCCGAATCCTCACTTAACAGCCGAAGTATCCGCAAGCCGTGTATTCGCCTGCACTGTATTTTGCGGGATTTTGATTTTCTTTCAGCAGATTCGATAAAAATAATATTCTTTTAAAAAACGATTGACAAATCCCCGAATACTTTGTATATTGTACAGGCGTTGCGAGAGAGCAACGGAATGCACCTTTAGCTCAGTTGGTAGAGCAGCGGACTCTTAATCCGTTTGTCCAGGGTTCAAGTCCCTGAAGGTGCACTGCTTATATTAAAGCTCAAAACCATGAATATTTGGTTTTGAGCTTTTTTATTTTTCATTCAATTCATTTTACCATATTCTGTAAATCCGGTCAGTCAAATGCTTTTATCAGTATTTACACATATATCACTTATTATTTTGTGTATCCACTCATAAAAATCAGTAAAAGTTCCGGACTGTTTTTATTTTTTGCCCATTACGATTTCCGCCGCAATTAAAGATCCGAACAAAGAGTCTGTCTTTGTAAAATCTATTCCGAAAACCTTTTCCAACTGACCTATCCTGTATTTTACCGTATTGATATGAAGATTCATGGCATCCGCTGTTTTCTGCTTTGAACACATGAGACGGACATATACTTTCAATGTCTCGAAATATTCCGTATTGTAAGCATTATCATAATCCATAATCCGACGGATTTCAGGTACGATAAAAGCTTCTGCATGCTTCATACCGAAGCCCAGACATTCCTTTATATAATCACCGTAATGATCTTCAAAATTCTCTTCTTTTTCATGCCCGAAACGTAGTGCTGTTTCCGCCTGAATCGAATAGCTTTTGACATGCTGCAGGCTGTCAAAGGACAGGCTGTGCCCTATACGCAGGTTTTTCCTGATGAGCCTCTTCGGAACTTCATGTCCGCCGCAGGTAAGTATGTACCCGCGATTACTTATTATCCCGCAGATGATCATAGAGTCAGTATTTCTTATATCCGTCATGAAAGCATTAAGCAGAGCTGTTCTGCCATTTTCCTCCGTATCCACCACAGATACCGTATAGGGAGGTTTTCCCGAATAGCCTGCTGACTCAAGAATCTTTCTTCCGGTACTCTCGGATTCCGCCGTGTCCTGAAGGAGCAATGCCAGTCCCTGTTCCACTGTCGAGCCTGATGTACAATTCTGGGCCCTGAGATAAACTGCTGCCGCGTCACTGATACCCATAACCTCATCATCAGTCATCTGTTCATGAAGGACTATAGTAAGTTTTCCTATAGGTCTCCTCTCCAAAAAAATATCCATAATGGCCATATCTTCATCATAAAACGAGTCTCTTATCCGAATGGGCTTCGGACTTCCGCTTACCTTGCTTAAAAGCCCGCTGTCCACCCAACAGTCAACCTTTTCCATGGTCTTCCCATCTTTAAAATCCTTAAGATACTCCTCCGATGATGGTTCACCGGACTGGGCGATAAGTCTGTAAGCCCCGTCCATTATCCAGAAAGGGTTATTTATCTTTCCGGCGCATACATCTACAAACTCCTGTAATGTTTTCGCCTTTACAATCATTTCAAACAATTCACGCTTTTCCATAAGTGTCTGTTCCGTTCCAGTACTTTGAAATCATGCTTCATTATACAAATCATTTAACACAGATGTCAAAAAGGAAGAGAAAAGATGAAAAAACGCGCTTTTTTGAACATCAAAAAGCGCGTTTTTTATACTCTGTTTATCAGTTATTGAGTGCGTAAAGTGACGCATTTTCGCCACATATGCGACCTCCGGTAAGGGCGTTCATCATACTTACACCCTCTACCAATGGATATGAGTTGTTGTACATTTCTGCGACGTCATTTCCTGCAGCGTAAAGTCCCTTGATAACTGTTCCGTCGTCCTTTATAACCTGAAGGTTTGAATTAACAAGAACACCGCCGATTCCGCCAAGTGAAACAGGTCTTGCCTTTACTGCGTAAAGTGTGCCCTCACCAAGACTCTTCATGTACTTTGAAGCCTTACCGTATACAGGGTCTACACCCTTTTCGCAGGAAGCATTGTAATCTGCAAGAGTCTTCTCAAGAGTTTCAGCATCTACGCCCATATTTTCAGCAAGTTCTTTAACTGAATCGCCCTTAAATACGATTCCCTTCTGAACTCCCTCCTCAAGAGCTGCACGGAACTCTGTCCATCCCTCATCGATGGAGAACATAGGGATAGTCGGCTCGTAAGCTACCGCTGTATCAACGTCAAGGGCCTTTGCGCCGCCCTCTTCAAGAGCCTTGACCATATCCTCAGAAATGATTGAGAAGTAATATTCGCCCTGAGTTGCTGCTGCATTTGAGCAAAGAGCTGTATCATAGTTAAGATCCTCAGGACAGAATCTTGCGGCTCTCCTGTTTACCCAAACGCTGGTAGGCATGTAGATAGCCTTTGCGATCTCATCCTTGCCCTGACCTGTCTGGATACCTGAATATGATGTAACTCCGTGATACTGCTGGATGGTCTTACCCTTTCCTGCGCCGATGGCACGGGACATGGTTGCACCGTCTCCTGTTTGTGTGCCTGTTGTAAATGTCTCAAGAGGGAATCCCACCTCTTCCTCGATCATGTCAGCATTGGCACCGAATCCGCCTGTTCCGAGAACAACAGCGTCACATGAGATCTCATAGGTTGTTCCGTCCTTTGAAACCGCAACAACGCCTGTGATCTTGTCATTCTCTGCCTTAAGCTCTGTGGCCGGTGTCTCGAAGAATACCTGTCCGCCGTCTGCCTTGAACTTATCAACCAGCTTTGTGTAGTAGCCTAATTTATTTTCCTGGTCCTTATAAATATGGTAGGTCTGGAATCCGTCTGCATGGGCTGCCTGCTCGATACCCATGAATGTGAACTCCATGCCGTTATCCTCAAGCCAGTCTATGGTCTCACCGGAACGGTTTGCGATATTGTAGAAAAGCTGTCCGTCATCCATCCAGCAGTTATAGTCCTGCCAGTATTTAAGCACATCAGCTGTGGTAAAGGTTCCTGCAACTCCTGCTTCCTTCTGATCCTTAGAGTCTATACCCATAGGGCCGCCTGCTATGATGGATACACCACCCGGTGTTGCCGCCTTCTCGAGAAGGATTACCTCAGCACCTGTCTGCTGTGCAGTGAGAGCTGCGGAAACACCTGCTGCACCGGCACCGACAACTACAACATCAGCCTTGAGCTCCTTAACCTCAGTCGACTTCTCCTTAATTTCTCCTGCCATATCATCAGGATTTCCGCCGGCAGCTATTACAGCCTGCTTTACGGCCTCTATGATGGCATCAGAGGTAATGGTCGCTCCTGTTACGCCATCCACAACAGGTCTTCCTGCCGCAACGATATCCTTGGGAATCTGTTCAAGAGCCGCTGCCGCAACCTCAGGTGTCTCGGTGTTGTCACCGACCTTTACATCCGCAATCTTACCGTCTTTAATCTCAGTGGTTACTGTCATCTTTCCGTTACGGCCGTCAACAGTGATATCATACGTTCCGTCAGTAAGACCCGCGCCTGACTCTGATTCGGATTCTTCCGCTTTGGATTCTTCTGTTGTTTCTTCAGTCTTTTCCGTAGCAGCTTCTGTCGCTGCTGCGGTTTCTGCTGTTGTCTCTGCCTTTGAAGCAGCTGTTGTAGCCTCAGGTGCTGCATTGGCACCGCAGCCTGTCATGACCATACCTGCAACAAGAGCCGCCGATAAAAGTTTTCTCTTCATAAATCTCCTCTCCCTCCGCCGGGATTTTTAAGTCCTTTTTCTTTTTGTACCGGACCTAATTTTTGTTATTAACATTTGTTTTTGGGGTCAACGTTAATTATTTAACATTTATGATATTATAATCGCACATTTAACGAAAAAATTGTATGTCTGTTTTGGACAAATGGTCAATGGAATTATCAACAAATAACACAAGCAATTGAATATAGAAAAGAGTGGCAGTACCATGTACCGTCACTCTTTTTTTACCAATATTTATTTATTTTTCGTTGCACTGAGGAAGCTTCTGGTACGTTCGCTTACAGGATGCTCAAAAAGCTGTTCAGGTGTTCCCTGCTCCTCGATTCTTCCCTGATCCATGAAGACAACTCTGTCTGCAACCTCTCTCGCAAAGCCCATCTCATGGGTAACGATGATCATTGTAAGGCCTTCCTCCGCAAGATCCTTCATAACGCCAAGAACCTCACCCACCATCTCAGGATCAAGTGCCGAAGTAGGCTCATCAAAAAGCATGAGCTTCGGTTTCATGCAAAGTGCTCTGGCAATGGCTACACGCTGCTTCTGTCCCCCTGAAATTCTGGAGACATTGGCACCCGAAAACTCCTTCATGCCAACCTTATCAAGGAAATGCAGGGCTCTTTCCGTTGCCTCCTCCTTTGAAAGCTTCAGTACTTTCCTTTGGGGATACACGCAGTTCTCAAGTACATTCATATTGTTGAAAAGATTGAACTGCTGAAAGCACATGCCGACCTTCGCGCGGTAGGCATTGATATCCTTTGTATGAAGAATATCCTCTCCGAAAACAGTGATGACTCCACCATCTGCTTTTTCAAGAAGATTTATACAGCGGAGCAGTGTTGACTTTCCGGAACCCGAGCGTCCGATGAGGCATACCACCTCACCTTCATTTACGGAAAAATCCACGCCCTTGAGCACCTCAAGCTCACCGTATTTTTTTCTAATGTCTTTGATCTCTACTACTGGTGATGCCATACTGCTCACTTCGCCTCCAACTTTTTCTTTATATATCCGATGCTTTTGGGATCCGTATCGCTCATAGGCAGAGAAAACATGCTGTCAGAGTTCATTCTCTTTTCTATGTAATTCAAAATGAGGCTCGCGATGGAGGTGAGTATAAGGTAAATCACCGCCTCGATAAAGTAGGTCTCTGTGAAATGGAAGGTGGATCCGGCAATGCTTTTGGCCTGGAACATCAGCTCTGTAATGGACACGATCATGAGCACAGAGGAATCCTTGATGTTTACTATAAATTCGTTTCCTATGGCAGGAAAAGCATTTTTAACCGCCTGTGGAAGAATCACTCCAAGCATGGTCTGTGCATTGGACATACCGAGAGACCTTGCCGCCTCTGTCTGTCCGATGTCCACAGCCTGGATACCCGAGCGGATGATCTCAGCCATATATGCTCCGGTGTTCACACTGATAACGAAAACCGCCGCAACAGTTGGTGTCCAGTGGATGATGTTCAGGAGGGCGTAGTAAATGAATACCGCCTGAACCATCATAGGAGTACCGCGGAAAATCGTGATGTAGGCATTGGCAACGATGTCAAAAAATTTCTTTATAAATCTTGCGGCATCACTTGCTGTGTGATCAAGTCTCACTGCCCTGAAGCCTCCCACAAGAAGTCCAAGGATAAGGCCAAAGCAGGTTCCCGTGAGAGCCACCAGAAGTGTGGTACGGACTCCCAGAAGGAGACTTGCATGATATTTACTTATTATTTCTATACAATTCTCAATGAACATTATCTATTAACCATTAGCCGGCTGACGCTCAACCGCTGCCTCCATAAGTGAATTTCTTTCGTCTGCAGATATCTCAGAAAGAGCCTTTTCAAGCTGATCCTTTAACTCTGTATCTTCTTTTCTTACCGCAACGGAAACTGTTGTGTCAGCAGTGAAGCCCTTGCCTTCTTCGAATCTCACGATAGCAAGGCCCGAATTGGCAGCTACCACTCCGTTGGCAACAGGAAGCTCCGAAACTACAGCATCAATGGCTCCGGCCTGAAGTGCCTGTATGGATGCCGGGAATGTCTCTGCTGCAGGCTGATGTACCACACCTTCAATCTGATCGATGACCTCATCATAAACCGTATTCATCTGGCCCTGTACTGTCGCACCGGAAAAATCCTGAATGCTTGAAGCACCGGCATACTTGCTGTCAGCTTTTACGATCATAACCTCTTCAGACTCATAGTAAGGTGAAGTGAAGGCTACTTCCTTTTCTCTCTCCGGAGTGTCTGTCATACCTGCAATGATGGCATCGATCTGATCATTCTGAAGTGAAAGAATAAGGTTATCCCAGTCAAGCTTCACGATCTGTACATCTCTGCCGATGGAACCTGCAAGCTTTGTTGCCATAACCACATCATAACCGTCGGCATAATCAACTCCGGTGATAGGCTGTGTAAAATCATTGGTCTCAGTTGTTGTCCAGTTAAACGGAGCATAGTTGCACTCCATTCCAACTCTCAGGACCTCCTTTCCTGAAGCTGCCGCCTCAGTTTCCTGTGTCTTAACTGCTTCTGTTGCGGCTGTTGTGCTGCTGCCGCATCCTGCGAGAAGTGCTGCACTTGCTAAAATTGCTGCTGCTGAAATGATGGATCTCTTCATATTTTTTCTCCTTTTTCCGTTGATCGGGTAGTAAAAAAAGACCGTATGTGCTATCACATACGGTCTAAATCTCGAAAAATATGAATCAGATTCCATAAGTAATAGCGCCTCTCCGAAACCGGAGGAGTGATACAGATATTCTCTGTACCCCCACAGAACATGCTTGCGGCAATGTCCCGTTCGGCGGTGATTACCTTTCCTTCACTTCTCAGCCCGCCGGCTCAGTGGAGTACTCATTTACACCGCTACCTCTATATACATAAGTCTTATATGTTTTGCCTTAATATAGTCTTACTGTCTCTTTATGTCAATAGAATCCATTATTTCTTGTGGTTATATCTGTTATTCCGGAATAATCAGGAAGCTCTTCTTTCCTTCTTCTTTCCGCCGAAGGCAGTATTTTGCTTTTTGTTCTTTAATCCTGCCTGCTTTTTACCGAAGCCCTCTCTTGATTCTCTGTTCTTCTTTTCTTTCTTTTCAAAGCTTGCGGTTGCCTCGGCAAAAATCTCTGCGCTCTTCTTATAGAACTTTTCAAATCCGGTCTTCTTCGGTTTCTCTGAAGCAGCTGCCTTCTTTGGCTTTTCTGATGCCTTTTTCGTCTTTTCTGACGTCTCAGCCTTCTTGGCCTTTGCTACCGCTGCCACAGCCTCATCAACGGAAAGTCCCTCAAGACGAAGCTTTCTTCTCTCCAGTCTTTCCTTCTTTTCAGCGCGGACCATGGCGATACGTGAGGTCTGCTCTTCCTTGTGGGCACGGGCCTTGCGGCTGCCGGCTCTCTCGGAACGGCTCTTTCTCCCGGCATCGTCCTTTTCTTTAACCGGCTTACCGAATCTTCTTCTCTCACCGCGCTTTACACGCTCGATAACGATAGACTTTTCTGTCTCGATTTCGGGAATTTCCTTCTCCATCATCTTCTCGATGTCATAAAGAAGCCCCATCTCTTCCTTACTGCAAAGAGTGATGGCCTCGCCGGTCTGTCCCGCTCTTCCCACACGTCCGATTCTGTGGATGTAAGACTCGGTCTCCTCAGGAAGCTCATAATTAAATACATGACTTATCTTTGGGATGTCAATGCCTCTGGATGCCACATCTGTTGCAACCAGAACCTTGATGTTGCCGGAACGGAATCTCTCAAGAGCATTCTGACGCTGACCCTGTGTCTTGTTTCCGTGTATAGCCATGGATACGATGCCGAGCTTTCCCAGATCTCTTACCAGATGATCTGCGCCATGCTTGGTTCTGGTAAATACGATAGACTTCTTAACACCTTCCATTTTAAGAAAGTCGGAAAGAACAGTCTTCTTATCTTCTTTCTCCATAAAACAGATCTTCTGGTCCACTGTCTCCGCAGGACTTGTGGTAGATGCGATCTTGATGGTCTCAGGCTCCTGAAGTATATCCCTTGCAAGAGCTTCTATCTCCTTAGGCATGGTAGCCGAAAACATTACAGTCTGTCTGTCCTCGGGAACCTCACTGACAACACGTCTTATATCATGGATAAATCCCATATCAAGCATACGGTCAGCCTCATCCAGAATAAGCACCTCTATATCTTTAAGACTGACGATTCCCTGATTCATGTAGTCTATAAGACGACCAGGTGTAGCCACCAGAATATCACAGCCTCTTTCATAGGCTCTTACCTGAGGTCCCTGCTTGGCTCCGCCGTAGAAACATACTGTACGAAGATGCATATATCTGCTGTACTTCTTAAAATTCTCAAGTATCTGAATGGCAAGCTCTCTTGTAGGCGTAAGAACGATGGCACGGGGATGCTCTCCGGACACATCCTCAAGCATATTGAGAACAGGAAGAGCAAAGGCCGCTGTCTTTCCGGTTCCTGTCTGGGCACATGCGATCATGTCCTTTCCTTCCATCATAAGAGGAATGGCCTGCTCCTGAATCGGTGAAGGCTCCTTGTATCCTGCCTTTGTGATAGCATCAACGATACGGTGATTCAAATTTAACTCATTAAATGTCATTTATTTTTCCTTTTAATATAAGTATAAACAATATGATGCTTCCCTCTCCGGGTTCCGCATATAGTATCGCTTATACAGAAAAACTGACCGGGCACGCCCGATCAGTAAAGTAATTTGTTTATAGATAAGACTGAGGGAGTTTAACACAGCTGAAATGATATTGCAAGTTGCTTTTACCTATGTTTTTTTGCAAATGCAGAGGGAGCTATCCTTAGATAGCTCCCTCTGCATTCTGTAAGGAGATAAAAAAACAATGTATTATTGGCTTGGTTATATCATCGGCGGCTTTGATATTCATATAAGCATTTTTTTCAAAAAAATTTCTTTTTTGCATATTTTCATGAGGATAAACAAATCATTACTATTATTTTATTTTTTTGTGACACTTTTGTGACATACATGATGCTATCATTTAGACATACCAAAAAGGTTACTTACTATACCCACCATATAGTCAGTCGGTACAAAGGTCAGCGGAGCCCACACCCCTTCCATCCCCACCGCGACCTTTTTACTCAGATAGAAAAAGCCGATATCTTAACATCTCGTCTGGTTAAGATATCGGCTCTTCTTTGTTTTATTCAAAATACATAATAATCTCACCTTCTTACATCTTATTATCACACATGAGTTCGCCGAAGAAAATTTAAAGCATGCTCGTAAATTGCATCCACAGAAGGGAGATTCAATAATGATCGAAACCTATAAATCAATTCCTAAGCCTGAACCTGATGAGATCAAGCAGCGTCTCGAAATTGCCCATCAGCGCCTTATGGAACAGCAGCTTGAGATGAAAGAAAACAAACTTCCGGTATTCATACTTTTTGAGGGCTGGGGTGCCGCAGGAAAAGGAACCGTCCTCGGAAAAGTCATAAAGAATCTGGATCCCAGATTTTTTTCTGCGATTTCCATGCATGACCCGTCTCCGGACGAAAAGCGGAAGCCTTTTCTCGCAAGATATTTTGCCGAAATTCCGGAAGCCGGTCAATTCAAGTTCCTGGATGCGGGATGGATGACAGAAATCACCAAGGACGTTCTGTTTGACCGCATAAACAAACAGACCTATAAAAATCGCGTGAACAGCGCTATCCGCTTTGAGCGTTCCCTTACCGATAACGGTTATCTGGTGCTGAAATTTTTCTTCCATATCAGCCACAAAGAACAATCTGAACGAATAAAGCTGCTTTTGGACAACAAGGACAGATCATGGCAGGTAGACGACTACGATATCTGGGAAAATGAGCATTACGACGAATGCTATAAGGTGTTCGACAAGTACATGCAGGATACAAACTCATCTACCGTTCCCTGGAATGTAATCGATGCAAAATCAAGAAAATGGGCAGAGCTGCAGGTTATGGAAACCATAGTTGCCGGTATCGACGTAGCATTGAAAAATCATACCCTTACGGTGCCTTTGATTCAGAATGTTTTCCCCTTGAACCGCACACAAAAGCTGAAGGATATCAAGCTCAACAAGACCATATCTGAGGAGGAGTACAAAACCCAGCTTAAAGATCTTCAGGTCAAGCTCAAAGCTCTTCATAACCAGGCATATTTAAAGGGAATTCCAATCATCGTTGCCTATGAAGGATGGGATGCTGCAGGAAAAGGCGGAAACATTAAACGACTGACAAGTGCTCTGGATGCACGAGGCTACATTGTTCATCCTATTGCCAGTCCGAAGCCTTTTGAAAAGAGCCGCCACCACCTTTGGCGCTTCTGGACCAGACTTCCGAAAACAGGACATTTTGCCATCTTTGACAGAACCTGGTATGGTCGCGTTATGGTAGAACGTCTTGAAGGCTTCTGTTCGGAGAACGACTGGCAGCGTGCATACAATGAAATAAACGAGTTTGAAAAAGAGCTCAGTGACTGGGGCGCAGTTATCGTCAAGTTCTGGGTACACATCGATAAGGATACCCAGCTGGCCAGATTCACTGACAGACAGAACACTCCTGAAAAACAGTGGAAGATTACGGATGAGGACTGGAGAAACCGCGAAAAATGGGATCTTTACGAGCAGGCGGTGGATGAGATGATTGCAAAGACCAGTACTACCTATGCCCCATGGCACATCCTTGAGTCCAATGACAAAAAGTATGCCCGTATCAAAGCCCTGAAGATACTCATCTCGTCTCTTGAAAAAGCATTGAAATCCCATAAAAAATAAGCCGCTATTTTATTACGAGTCAAGATTTTTCATAATACCGAAAAAAATGGTGAACACCGCTAAAGTGCTCACCATTTTTTTAGATTTAATTGAATGATCATTACATATATGCAGGCGCCATATCATCTGTTATTTTACGGCTTCAGATTCTCCATGCTTTTTCAGAGTGTCTGTCTTCTTCGCGTGCTCCTGAAGTTCTTTCTTCTCATTCTCGATCTCCCAGTGAATAAGGAAGGTAAGTAATCCTCTCAGAAGTATGATGGCTCCAAGTATACCGAGTTCCCGCCACTCTCTAACAACTACAGTACGAAGAACCTCTCCGCCCATCTTGAATTCCAGCGCCAGTGCTATTCCCTGAGCGAGATCGAGCCTTACATGCTGATCCTTGTGTATCCATCCGAAGAAACAGCGGATAGCGCTCCATACAAGCACTGTGATACCAACCATCTCCAGCATAATGGTGCACACAGAAACAACGTACTCCAGCACCATTTCCAGATTTTCAATTAAAATACCCATATACATCCCCTTTTGCCATTAAAATCTTGTATTTATCATTATACAATTAATAGTGTCCTATTACTATATGTATATTCTAAGGCAAAAAGGATAACACATTAAACATTACTTTTGGAATATAAAAGGCCTGTTCAGCTCAGCTTCTTCTTATTAACATCCTTTGATATAAACACTATACCGATGCCGTCCATGTCAAGCTTCATAATTCCGTCTTTTAAAGAACAGCCATCAGAAAACTCCGATACTCCGGCCTTCATTGTGAAATCATCTCCGGAACCATTCCAGTACTTGATGTCGCCCTTGTTATCGTCTCCCCAATACAGATATCCGCTGCCATCATCCTTAAGGAGTACATACCACTCAAGCATATCCTTTTCATCCTCTTCGGGATAATATTTTCCGCCCAGATAGTAGCCGTAGAACCAGAACTTTTCTTCACCTTCTACCTCGGAGTGGTCATCCTGAGACTTACTTCCGCCTGAAGTTTTGGAATCCTTTGATTTTCCTGTCTTTTCTGTACCGGATCCCTTCCCGGATTTTGTATCAGCGGAAACAGTTCCGACATCGAGATGCAGGAAATCCGTTTCAAATACAGTACTGTACTTACTGTCGTATCCCTTTAAATCGAAATCGATCTTTTCAATTTTATCTATCTTCTTTTTCTCTAATTCTTCTCCCTTTATCAGAGAAACATGATAATCGGTTTTTCCGGCATCTGCGCTGATATAGACAGAAGACTCAACCGCAATATCATTTACTGTCATGGTTTTCCCTATTACCTGCAGCTTATCGTCTGTTCCGTTATTCAGCTTAAGCCACATAGCCACATTACCGGTACCATCTTCCACAAGAATACTGACTGCAGAAATCTCAATATCATCCTTTGAATATATGACCTGCTCCTCGATCCACGGGTCTCCCTCTGAACCAATCACATTCATATTGCTCTTAAACCACGGATTCTTAACTGCCGCCATGGCTTCTGCCCCCATGGAGATAACCATCAATGCAGCAAGCAGTATCCCTGACACTTTCTTCCCGTACTTTTTAAACATGGTAAAACCCTCCTTAATATAATCAATATTCAACAACAAAACCCGACACTACTCTTAATTCTTATTTCGTCATATTTATATGAAAGAATAAATCCCAATATAAAAAGCTCTCTTACCGAAGGAAACCTCCAGTAAAAGAGCTTTTAAGTTTTTGACACTCACTAATGATGAAGCTCACACGGGAATGTAAGCATGCTGCTCACCTATGTGTCTATCACGATGACATTGTCCCGACCCTTATAGCGGGCATCCAGCTTTCCGTCGGTGATCAGTATCACATCCCGGAAATTGGCGAAACGTATAGGGTATATCTTTTGGAACTTACTTGCGTCACAGAGGACATAGCAGTTTTTGGAATGCCTCATGGCCTCCTGCTTTACCAGTGCCTCATTCAGTTCCGGCGTTGTACATCCGGCTATGAGTTCCACTCCGTTGGTACCCATAAAGCACTTGGTAAAATTGTATTTCTGTATGGAAACTATAGTCTCATTTCCTACCAGAGCTTCGGTGGAATTTTTGAGTTCGCCGCCCACAAGGATCACGCGGCAGCCTCTCCGGGCCAGCATAAGTGCATGGCCCACAGCATTGGTCACATATCCCATGGCATCCTTGGTGAGATAGGGAATCATGGCTTCCGTTGTGGTTCCGGCATCCAGATAAACAAAATCATCCGGTCCTACAAGAGATGCCGCGTACTGACCTACCTGCTGCTTCTGCTCAACAGCCTGTCCGGACTTATCCAAAAACTCTTCTTCCTTAACATTTACACTGAAATCATTGCTTACAGCGCCGCCGAAAACTTTTGTCAGAGCTCCTTTTTGATCAAGAACCGTAAGGTCTCTTCTGATGGTAGATTCGGAAGCGTCAAATGCCTCCGTAAGTTCCTGCAGGGTGACGCTGCCTTTCTGCTGTAATAATTCCAGGATCTCCGTTTGTCTTTTTTTAGCTAACATAAGACAAAATTATACTACTTTCTTCTTGAGAACTCCAAGTAAAAATGCTCCTGCTACTGTTCCTGCAACGAGGGATACAAGATAGAGAACCGCATTTCCTACTACAGGGAATACGAAGATTCCGCCGTGAGGTGCCATAAGGGTACATCCAAAGGCTACTGAAAGAGCTCCGGCAAGGGCTGAACCTGCGATACATGAAGGAAGTACATGGATAGGATCTGATGCTGCATATGGGATGGCACCCTCTGTGATGAATGCAAGACCCATGATGAAGTTTACAGGACCGCTCTCACGCTCCTCCTTGGTGAACTTGTCCTTGAAAAGGATAGTTGCAAGGGCGATGGCACATGGAGGAACCATACCGCCGATCATAACTGCTGCCATGATGTCATAGTTGCCTGCTGCTATTGAAGCTACACCGAAAACGTAAGCTGCCTTGTTGAAAGGACCACCCATATCGATGGACATCATACCTGCAACGATTACTCCGAGAAGAATCTTTGATGTACCGGACATGCTTGCGAGACCGTCATTAAGAGCTGTGTTGATCCAGCCGATAGGAGGCTCTACGATGAAGTTCATAGCAAGACCGATGATAAGTATTCCGCAAAGAGGATAGATAAGAACAGGTGCTATCTTCTCAAGTGACTTAGGAAGACTTGTACACATCTTCTTTAAGCAATTCATAACATAACCTGCGATGAAACCTGCAAGAAGTGCTCCGAGGAAACCTGACTTACCGCTTGCTGCGATCATACCGCCTACGAAACCTACTGCGAGACCCGGACGGTCAGCGATACTTTCTGCAATGTAACCTGCAAGAACAGGAAGCATGAAACCGAATGCTACGCCACCGATACCCTTGAGTGTAGCTGCGAGTGGTGTGATGGAACCGAAGTTAGAACGATCTGCCTCTGCAAGAGCATTGAGATCGATGGAAAGACCGTCAATAAGGAATGCAAGGGCGATAAGGATACCTCCTCCTACTACGAAGGGAAGCATATGTGATACACCGTTCATGAGGTGAACATAAATCTTATGTCCTGTATTACCGCCGCCTGAAACTGCTTCCTCGCTTACCTGACCCTTAGCCTTGTAAACAGGTGCGTCACCCTTTATGGCTCTTTCGATAAGCTGAGGAGCCTTGCTGATTCCGTCTGAAACCGGAACCTCGATAAGCTTCTTTCCATCGAAACGATCCATGGGAACCTGAGCGTCTGCAGCAACGATAATGCAGTCAGCTTCAGCGATTTCCTGCCCGGTGAGGACATTGTCAGCACCTGCTGAACCTCTGGTCTCAACCTTTATGAAACAGCCTGCTGCCTTTGCGGCTTTCTCGATTCCCTCTGCTGCCATAAATGTGTGCGCGATACCTGTGGGACATGATGTAACTGCCAGGATCTTCTTCTGGGAAGCTGATGCACTGCCGCCTTCCTTCTCGGTGTCCTTTGCATCTGCTGCATCAATAATCTTCAGGAATTCATCTTCGTCCCTGGCATTTCTGAGTGCATTTACAAAATCCTCATCCATAAGGAGTCTTGAGAGCTTTGACAGCACTGTAAGATGAACATTGTCCTTGGTCTCAGGAGCAGCGATAAGGAAAAGAAGGTGTACCGGATCTCCGTCCAGTGAGTCATAATCAACTCCGTCAGGAATGACCATTGCTGCAAGTCCTGCTGACTTTACGCAGTCACCCTTTCCATGTGGAATTGCAAGTCCGTCACCGATTCCTGTGGTTGACTCCTCTTCTCTTGCAAATACCTTCTTTTTAAATGCTTCTGCATCTGCAATGTTTCCGCTCTTCACCATGAGCTCAACCGCCTGCTCAATGGTCTCCTGTTTGCTTCCCGGTGCAGCTTTAAGGTTAATGCTGCGCTTGTCAAGTAAATCTGTAATCCTCATAGTTTTCCCCTTTTATTTAAAAAAATGATTTTAAAATCCGTGCACAAAACCCGATGTCAAAAAACGTAGTCCCGAATATCAGTCAAGCTGTTCGTAAACCTTCATAACTTCTTCCTTAGTACAAAGAAGCTCTGAAAATGCGCTTGCACTTCCTGCGGAAATTCCCATTCTGAAGGCATGCTCGTAATCCTTCTTTTCTTCGCAGCCGGCTATGAAGCCTGCCACCATGGAATCTCCCGCACCTACTGCATTAACAAGCTTACCCCTGGCAGCTTCGTGCATGTGAACCTCTCCGTTCTCATCAAGAAGCACTGCGCCCTCTCCTGCCATGGAGACAAGTACATTTACAGCCCCCTGTTCCTGAAGCTTCCTTGCATAGGGAACAACCGATTCTCTGGTCTTAAGCTCTACTCCGAAGATTTCTCCAAGCTCATGATTGTTGGGCTTAATAAGGAATGGATGGAAGGTCAGTACGTTCATGAGAAGATTTTTTGTGGCATCTACCACAAAGCGAATACCTCTGCCCTGAAGCTTCTCCATGATGTCATGATAAATAGTTGATGGCATGCTCTCCGGAATGGATCCCGCCAGCACCAGTGTGTCACCTTCCTTCATAGACTGAAGCTGTTCCATAAGTTTCTTCTGTGAAGCTTCATCTATGACCGGTCCCATACCGTTGATTTCTGTTCCGTCATAGTCCTTCAGTTTTACATTTATTCTGGAGAAGCCGTTGTCTATCCTGATGAAATCATTTTTGAGATTCATTTCTTCAAGTCTTCTTATGATCTCATCTCCCGTAAATCCTGCCACAAAACCAAGTGCCGTATTTTCATGTCCGAGATTAGTCAAAACAGTGGAAACATTGATTCCCTTCCCCCCCGGCAGCATCTGTTCCTGAGTGGTACGATTGGTCATACCCATGTCAAAGGACTTCATGGAAACGATGTAATCAAGGGATGGATTGAAAGTAACTGTATAGATCATTGCAGACCTCCTTATTTCCTCCATGGGTCAGGCACGAGCCGGATTCATCCACTCTCGTATCTGACCCACCAGCAGAGTTTGAAAGTTTACTTTCAAACTTATATCATCATAATACGTTCATACTCGGTCATATTCAATCGTTTTAGTTCACAATAATTGTATATTAATTTGTGCATATTGCTCATGTGTTTTTAGTTATGTACACTCTTTTGCATCTGTTTGTATATTCGTTAATTAAAAATCACTCATATACGCCCATATTAAATCAAAATTCACAGCATTTTAATGCAGGCATAATCCCTGATGAGTGATTACACAAAAATCCTCGTAGGGAAAACCCTACGAGGTTTCACCTTGGCCTTAATGAGGGTGCTGCACTTGTGTGACATCCTTGTTAAGGCTTTATCTCAAAAAAAGAACAGATGGTTAATTAAAACCATCTGTTCTTCAATACCTAATCTCAATATGTATGTCTCTCTATGTATTTCGCCTTGCGTTCTTCTCTCTTGGCAGCTCTTCCCTCTGCATCAAGCTGCGGAAGGGAACCTGATTTGTTGGCATAGCGCCATGCCTTGAAGCTTTCTGATAAAGCCTCGAAAAATGTAAGCAATTCTACGCCTTTCTCTCTGTCTATCATAGTAGGACGCATCATTGTGAGTCCGAGACTGATGAGAACGCCGACTCCTGTGTCAATGATTCTGGCAATCGTATATGACACATATCCTGCTTCCGGCTGAGTGAACATTACTACAAAATATATAACTGTTCCCGGCTGGATAGCATTGTTCGCACCAAGGATAAAGTTAATATACATTACGAAGAATAGTCCCAGACACATATACACCTCACTGGGAACTCCGAATGGGGCATTATAATACAGCCAATATGATGGAATAACCACCAGACCGCCGATAAAAGTTCCAACGAATCTGTTAAATCCGTTGTGGAATCCTTCCTGAAACTGGCTGCCCATACCGTATACAGCACCTATAAGTGCAAAGCACGGGTTACGGTCACTGAGAAAATATCTGTAGATAATGGCGGTAACGAGACAGGCAATAACGGTACGAACTATACGGTTACCGAACTTAGGTCTCAGAAAGCTGTATTTTTTTTCGGATGATTCTCCAGGGGTTGATGCGTCCTTCATAGACGTAGTCTCCTTTATTACTATCAATTCTTAATAATCTATAAAGATTTTAGTCGGATTCAGTTTTTTTGCAAGTGATTTCAAATGTATTTAACCAAAAGTTTTTAATTAGATACAATTTCAAATTCCCACTAAATTACTAGATTTTTTTCAAATCACTACTTGACACATGAGAAAGAATAGTTTATATTGTATACATCAGTTAGTTAAGACTAATTGATACGTACTCCGTAGTACACGTCCTCCTGACCATAAGCGTGTATCTATGGAAATCTCCTGAAATAATAGACTCAACAAAACTTAGTGTTCACAGAAAAACCTGCCGGGCAAAACCGCGCAGGTTTTTCTGTTTGTTTTTTTATTGCATGAATGTCAAACGTTGACATCTAATCCTTCCTTCCGGATCCATATCAGGATTCTCAGGAAACCAAAGGAAGAATATAGGAAGTCCAAATATGACTTATAGGCATCGCAATTACCATTGCCGGTATCATATCCGCAACCGGAAAATCTTTTACTCTGATCATTCTGAAACCTGTGGCTAACAGCAGAATTCCTCCGCAGGCTTTGAAATCGTTTATCATGGAAGGACTGCAGTAAGGGTAGATAACATTGGCAAAAACAAACAGCAGCATGAAAATGATGAACTGCGGAATGGCAATAAAGCTTGTAACAAGCCCAAGGCTGCATGCAAATATCAAAGAAGTGGCTATATCAAGTATAGACTTTGCCAGAAGAATACTGTGCTCTCCAGTCATTCCCGAAACGATACTTCCGTATATACCTGTACCGCTTGCGCAGAAAAGAACAATGGCTGTTACCAGCTGTTTCTTATACTCCTCATCACTTTCGCCTTTCCCCTTATAGAATTTGGAAATCGCCTTTTCCATCAAAAGACCGCCGGCTGAGATCTTCTCCCCGAGGCGTATCGCAAGACCTATGCAGGTTCCCAGAATAACAGAAAGCATAACTGCCGGCATATTGGTCATCAGTACTATGGAACTGATTCCCATAGCCATGGCACAGGCGCCGAAAACTGTATTCATACTCTCGATAATTCTCCCGGAAAGCCTGGAACCTACCACATTTCCCACTATTCCGCCAATAACAACTGATAATGCATTAACTATTATACCTATAGGCATCGAATACCCTCCTTCAGAATATTAAAAAAGGTGCATACCCGCAGAGCTTCTGCTCCCGACGCGAAATGCACCTTGCAATGATAACATGTTATTATATTATTTTCTATGTATAGATGTTTAATTTTATCACTTTTTCAATGAATTATAGTTATGGCCTAATGGAAAATTATTATTTGTTCATAGGTTTAAGGATACACACAAAGGAAATGATTCCATCCTTCCAATAGGCGCCAATGCTTCCCTTATACTGCTTCACTATACTTTCCGCAATGGAAAGCCCTATTCCATAGCCGCCTCTGTCTGTATTGTGCGACTTGTCTTCCCTGTAAAACCTCTCAAAAAATCTCTTGTAGTCTACATTGGCACCATCCTTGAAGTCATTGGAAACCACAAGCTGAACTCCCTTGCCCTTTTGTGATAGAGACACAGTTATCCTGCCACCTTCATCGCAATACTTTATTGCATTATCAATCAGAAGGGATGACAGCTGTCGTATAGATCCGTCAGATGCAGTCATCTTTACATCATCCCTTATCTTATCCTCCAGCTTTTTGTTATCAGTCTCTGCGATGGCCACAAAGGTCTGTACCGTTTCCCTCACCGATTTCGTAATATCACATTCCTGCATCACTACGGAATTTTCATTTTCATCGGCTCTTGCTATCATAACAAGATTCTTTATGAGTCCGTTCAGTCTGTCCACCTGCCTCATTGTTGAGGTGGTCCACTCGCTTTCCCCCGAAAGCATTTCCATCATTTCCGTATTGGCTCTGATAACAGCAAGAGGCGTTTTAAGTTCGTGACTTGCATTGGTTATAAATCTCTTTTGCAGCTCCATATTTCGAACTTCCGAAGCTATGGCCCATTTTGAAAAAATGCCTGTTATGATGGCGGCAATGATAATACCTATTAAAATGAGACTCATGGAAAGATATATTATTCTGGAACTTCCCAATATCATATCAGAGCTGTCGAGATAAACCACAATGGTCCCTCCTGTTGACAGATCTGCCACAGTATAGTAATAGTCACCATACCTTCCGAAGCTTACAGGTTCATCCAGGGCCATGGCTCCATATGTTTCCGCTTCCTTCGGGTTGACAGCTGCAATATGATTAGTGATAACCTTGGAAATATTCAGATTCTCATCATATATGATAGCGAAATATCTCGTCGTATAGTAAAACTCAGGATTTGATGTATTCTCATAGTTCTCGACATTGAAAATCTCATTAAGAAATCTGATTACATCATAGCTCGAATGATGTTCCGTATCCCTTTCGGCATTTGTTTCCGAGCCCGGAAGATAACCTCCGTTATTAACTATATACTGCAGCGTATTCCTGATATTTTTTCTGGCAAGATAATAATTGGTTCCCGACAAAAGCCCCGTAATTAAAAGCATGGTAACGAAAAGTGAACAAAAAGAAACCAAAACAAATTTCCATCTCAATTTTTTTATTCTGACTTCATTCATCAAAAACCACCTGTTATCTTAAGCCTTTTCGTACACCCATTAGGAAATTGCCACATCTTCCCTGTTATTATCCGGCTGACAACTCACTTATGTATCAGCCTGTATCCTTCTTCGCTTTCCTCAATACATACTTCTGATGATACAGCATCAAGCTTGCTTTTCAGATATTCGATATACAGTATCACAGTCTGTGCTGTAGCTTCCTTATCATTTTCCCATACATGTGTAAGCAGAAACTCACTGTTCACCGCATGCTCGTTATTCAGCATCAGCATTTGCAGCAATTCAAACTCTTTTACAGAAAGACGTATGGAATTAACGGATTTAAGTTCAAATGTTTCTCCGTCCAGTACCAGATCACCAAATGAAATCTGTTCACTTGTGTAATCCTTTTTTCTCCTTGTCATGGCCCTGACTCTGGCCAAAAGTTCCTTCATGGCAAAGGGCTTAGTAAGATAATCATCAGCACCCGCATCAAGTCCCTCAACTCTGTCATCAATATCAGATTTTGCCGTCAAAAGAAGCACCGGAGTAACTATATTTTTCTGCCGTATATTTTTCAGGACCTCTATCCCGTCCATCTTTGGCATCATGATATCCATAACTATCCCGTCATATCCGTTTTCCATTGCTCGCTCCAGTGCCTCTTCCCCATCCAGGCACGAATCAACTTCATACCCTTCATGCCTGAGAGCCATAGTTAAAACTCTGTTCAAATCATATGTATCTTCCGCAAGTAATAATCTCAATTCATTTTCTCCGCTTTTTTCAAATTGCTCATCATCATATCCTTGATGGTTTGCATCGACAGATCAGTGGATGCAAGTTCATCCGCGCATCGCTTCAGCTCGGCAATTATCAGATCATCATTTTCTGTCTTTATCTTCTTATAATGTATATGATGTTCCAGTGCCGCCCAGGTATCCTGGGAAATAGTCCTGAGCTGTATTTCCGCATAGACCATTCCTCCGATCTTCAAAATCAGATGGTAGCTTCTGTATCCATTTGGCTTTGCGTGTTTTATATAGTCCTTTTCTTCAACCACCCGGCAATGTTCCAGATTTACCAGATGATCTCTTATTGCATAAACATCTTTAATAAAAGCACATACCACCCTTACACCAACTGCATCATGAATAATCTGAAGCGCCGATTCCTCCGTCTCGGGAAGTCCTTTTCTCTTGCACTTCTCACGCATACTTTCTTCAGTTTTTATTCTGAATATCAGATGTTCAACGGGATCCATGCCATCGTCCTGCTTCATCCGCTCACGAACGATATTAATTTCATCAACCAGAAACTGCATAGCCTTTTCAAGATCAGGCAAATGCTCACCGTATATACTTTCCATATACCCCCCGCGAAATATCCTCTGCAATACTATGATGTGGGTGCCAAAAGAAGATATCGTACCACTGAACTTTGATTGTTGCAGTATACATAAAAAATATGTCTATTCTTTGAATTTGTTAATGTTCCTGTTTTTTTATTCTTTTGTTACCCGGTCTGATTGCATTCTGCGGACAGATCAGCACACACAAATGACATCCTACACAACGGCTTCCGTCCAGCTTAGGTTTTCTGTTTTCGAAACTTATAGCCTGATGTCCGCCATCACTGCATGAGATGACACATCTTCCGCAGCCTATACATCTCTCCTGATCGAACTTTGGGAACAACACAGTATTTCTGTCCAGCACATTTGTTGATTCACTAACTGAATGCAAACCGGCACCTATAATATCCTTAACCGAATCAAGTCCCATTTGTGCCAGATAATAGTTCAGTCCTGCTTTCAGCTCATGTATGATCCTGTACCCGTACTTCATTACTGCAGTTGTCACCTGAATTGAACCGGAACCCAAAAACAGAAACTCAGCCGCATCCTTCCAGGTCTCTATTCCTCCCATTCCGCTTATATGCATTCCCTTTAGCTTCGGGTTCATTCCAAGCTCAGTGATAAATCGCAGTGCAATGGGCTTAACTGCATTTCCGCTGTATCCTCCCACTGCAGAACTTCCCTTAACAGCAGGATACGATACTCCTGTATACAAATTTACTCCGGTAATGCTTTTTATGGTATTGATGGCTGCCAATCCATCCGCTCCGCCTCTAAACGCTGCTTCCGCGGCATGTTTCATTACATCAACATTTGGAGTCAGCTTTGCAAGAACCGGAATGGTTGTATGTTTTTTTGCAGCTCTTGTAAATTTCTCTACCAGCTCAGGAACCTGCCCTATATCCGATCCCAGTCCTTCCTCTTCCATATTGGGACATGAAAAATTAAGTTCTATGGCATCAGCTCCGTTTTTTTCACATTCTTCAGCTAATGTTGTCCATTCTTCTTCACTCTGCCCCATAATGGATGCAAGAATGAATTTGTTCGGATACTTTGCCTTAAGCTTTCTGAATATTTCCATGTTCTCAGCCACACTGTGATCCGAAAGCTGCTCGATATTTTTAAATCCAACTATGGTTCCGTTATCCCCTTTTATAGCTGAATACCTGGGTGATGCCTCATGTATATCAAAATTACAGATGGTTTTATAACATACTCCTGCCCATCCTTCTTCAAAAGCCCGGGCACACATATCATAGGATGATGCAACAACAGATGATGATAACAAAAACGGATTTTCAATAGGTATCCCGCAGATATCACATCTTAACCTATCCTCCGTTTCCGGAAGCGGTACCTCTGATTCCGGTCTTATTACATCAACAAGCCTGGTCATCAGATTCTTAATATTTACCTTATCAGTACTGATACAGGCTTTTTCACAAGGTGCATCGCAGTCTGCGCAGGGATTCCCTTCCGGTAATCTCAATGCCGCAACATCTTGATCATCCATCCATATTCCAAAAAGTGCCTCTGCCGGATCCATTTTCGGACAGGCCTGACTACACGGTGCGTCTTTACACAGTACACATGAAATCATTTCTAAACGAGGAATTGAATCTTTAATAACCATACATATGCTCCATTCTGTCTCCGGTATTGTGGCGGCAAAAATCCTGTTCACTATTTTTTAATTCTATATATTAATACGATAATATCTCTCGAATTAATAAGTGCTACAGATATGTATATTTCTGATTATTTAAAAGTCTTATCCTTAATCTCCCATCACAGATGGTCGATTCCGCGTTGACCGTCAAATGCTCCTTTGGTCTTTTGTGCGAGCACAACGCCCAAGGAGCGCTTGACGGTCTTATCGCGAAAAAAAGAGCTACAGACTCAGCTGAATCTGTAACTCTCATATAGCGACCCGGGACGGAATCGAACCGACGACCTCCGCCGTGACAGGGCGGCGCTCTAACCGACTGAGCCACCGGGCCATATCTTTATCGTGCCTTGAAAACTGTACACCACATTTTATAAGTTATTCTCAGTAATCCATCTTCTCTCTATCCGTAAATTCAACCTCATTGGTCAAACCCTCGACCTATTAGTAACTATCACCTGAATGCTTTACAGCACTTACAGCTTAGCCCTATCAACCTCGTAGTCTTCAAGGGGTCTTACTCTTGCGATGGGATATCTCATCTTGAGGGTGGCTTCACGCTTAGATGCCTT
>NZ_JNKO01000031.1 GCF_000702885.1 Oribacterium sp. P6A1
TAATGGACCAATGATCTTTTCTCTTTGTGCTTTTACGAATCTCCTCATCATATCGTTCAAGAGTCTCAGCAATGATGTTCATGGCAAGGTTTAATGCCTCGGTCTTAACATCATTCACGAAAGAAGCTATATCCTTCGTTTCAATAAACTTATCCTCAACCTTTCTAAGATTCTTGATGCCCTGCTCCTCAAAAAGCTGTATACTACTAAACAAGAGAACGCCCTCCTTAAGTTTGGTTTGGTCACCTTAACTTTATCAAAGGATCATGGACGTTCTCTTTTCTTTTTTCTTAAACCTACAAAAACTTTACGCTAGCTCCTAGATGCGAGCATCCGGATGGTATTCTTATCTTCCGGAACAAGCCATGCTCTGTTATAAACAAGCCATGCTCTGTTATAAACAAGCCATGCTCTGTTATAAATGGGCTATGCCCATTTATAACCGTCGCCATAGGCGCCGTATAACGAAAAAGCAGGAGGTCATCCTGGATGCGAGCATCCGGATGACCTCCTGCTTTTTCGTTGCATGGCTTGTTATTCAAGCTCGAAAGCCCCAGTGTACAACTGATAGTAGTTGCCTTTGGCGGCGATGAGTTCGTCGTGGGAACCACGCTCTATGATTTTTCCATGGTCAAGTACCATGATAACATCTGAATTCTGTACAGTGCTAAGTCTGTGAGCGATAACAAATACCGTACGTCCTGCCATAAGAGCATCCATACCTCTCTGGACTATAGCCTCTGTGTGGGTATCGATGGATGAGGTAGCCTCGTCCATGATCATAACAGGAGGATCCGCAACGGCAGCTCTCGCGATGGAGATAAGCTGTCTCTGGCCCTGGGAAAGGTTGGAACCGTTGGAAAGAAGCATGGTATTGTAACCTTCCGGAAGTCTTCTTATGAAGTCATCCGCTCCCGCAAGTCTTGCGGCTGCCATACACTCTTCATCAGTGGCATCAAGTTTACCGTAACGGATATTCTCCATAACGGTACCTGTAAACAACACCGTATCCTGAAGGATGATACCAAGTGAATGACGGAGATCCGCCTTCTTTATCTTCTTAATGTCTATGCCATCGTAAGTGATGGTTCCGTCCTGTATCTCATAAAATCTGTTGATAAGGTTCGTAATGGTGGTCTTACCTGCACCGGTAGCACCAACAAAAGCCACCTTCTGGCCAGGGCGGGCAAAGACATTGACACCATGAAGCACCGTATGATTTCCGTCATAGGAGAAATCAACATCCTTAAGGACCACATCTCCTTCAAGTTTTCTGTACTCTGCGGTACCGTCATCCTTAATACGCTTCCATGCCCAGGTCTCTGTACGATCGGAAGACTCTGTTATCTGACCATCCACTTCCTTTGCATGAACCAGTGTAACAGTTCCATCATCCTCTTCAGGGATTTCATCCATAAGGGTGAAGATACGGTTGACTCCGGCGAGACCCATGACAACCGCATTGATCTGCTGGGAAATACCGCCTATCTGGCCGGCAAACTGCTTTTCCATGTTAAGGAAAGGAACGGTAATGCTTATGCTGAGAGCCATACCGCTTAAGCTAAGGTTCGGCACCTTAAGTAAAAGAAGGGCGCCGCCTACAAAAGCGAGAATAACATAAAGAATGTTTCCGATGTTTCCAAGGATAGGCATCAGAGTATTGGCATATCTGTTTGCAGTTCTGGCAACTTCAAAAAGCTCATCATTTATCTTGTCGAAGTCAGCCTCAGCAGCTTCCTCGTGGTTAAATACCTTAACAACCTTCTGGCCGTTCATCATCTCCTGAATGAAACCTTCAGTCTTTGCAAGGGCTCCCTGCTGTTTCATGAAGTACTTTCCTGAGCCTCCGCCCACCTTCTTAACTACCTTTGTCATGACAAAAACACCGCCTACAACCACGATGGTAAGCCAGATGCTGTAATACATCATGAGTGCAAAAATAGTAACTATGGTAACTGCAGAAACTATAAGCTGTGGAATGGACTGGGATATGAGCTGTCTCAGAGTATCTACGTCATTTGTGTAGTAAGACATGATATCTCCGTGCTCATGCTGGTCAAAATACCTTATAGGAAGATCCTGCATGCCGTCAAACATCTTTACACGAAGCTTCTTAAGTGAGCCCTGTGTGATGATGGCCATGCACTGGTTATAAACGATACCTGCAATAAGTGAAACACAGTACAGTGCTGCAAGAATCGATACCAGTCCTATAATCTGCCCTGAAACCGCGCTCCAGTCTCCCGTCTTCCAGTTCTCCTCAATGAGAGCGATAACCTTCTGTTGGAACAGGGATGGAATGGCACTTACTATGGCATTGATAAGTATGCATACCAGCGTAAAGGGCACAAGCTTAGGGTAAAATGAATATAAAAGCTTTATAAGTCTTACAATGGTTTTTCTGTTGGGAAGTATCTTATTCTTTTCCATCATCTGACACCCCCTTCTTTATTTTCTTCTGCATCTACGGCCGCTGCTGTTTCCTCTGTCATCTTATTCTGTGCCTTGTAGAGTTCCTGATAGATGGTGTTTCTGGAAAGAAGTTCTTCATGATTTCCGATGTCCTGAATCTTACCTCCGTCAAGGATAAGTATTCTGTCAGCATCCTGAACAGATGAAACTCTCTGGGCGATGATGATCTTTGTGGTCTCGGGAATGAACTCCCTGAAGCCCTTTCTGATAAGAGCATCTGTCTTTGTATCAACCGCAGAGGTGGAGTCATCCAGGATAAGAACCTTAGGCTTTTTAAGGAGAGCTCTTGCTATACAGAGTCTCTGTTTCTGACCGCCGGAGACATTGGTACCACCCTGGGTTATGAAGGTGTCATACTTGTCCGGGAAGCCCTGAACGAATTCATCTGCCTGAGCAAGCCTGCAGGCCTCTATGATCTCCTCATCAGTAGCCTTCGGGTTACCCCAGCGGAGATTTTCCTTGATGGTGCCGGAGAAAAGAACATTTTTCTGAAGTACTACAGCCACCTGGTCACGAAGTGTCCTGAGGTCATACTTTCTAACATCGATGCCGCCTACAAGTATGTTTCCTTCCGTTACATCATAGAGTCTCGGAATCAGCTGAATGATGGAGGACTTTGATGAACCTGTACCTCCGATGATACCTATGGTCTCGCCGGATTTTATATGAAGGTCTATGTCTGAAAGAACAAATCTCTCGGCCTTCTTTGAATACTTGAAGCTTACATCATTAAAATCAATGGAGCCGTTGGGAACTTCCATAACAGGATCCAAAGGATTTGTCAGAGTACTTTCTTCACTGAGAACCTCTGCGATACGCTCCGCTGACTCTGCGGAAATGGTCACCATAACGAAGATCATGCTGAGCATCATAAGTGATATAAGTATCTGGAAGCTGTAGTTTAAAAGTGCTGAGAACTGTCCCACATCAAGAGCCGAGCCCTTGGTCGAGATGATAAGGTAAGAACCGAAGCTGAGAACAAAGAGCACTACCACATAAAGACAGAACTGCATCAAAGGATTGTTGATGGCAAGGATTCTCTCAGCCTTTGTGAAATCCATCTGAACATCCGCAGCGGCTGCATCAAACTTCTTCTTTTCGTACTCTTCACGTACAAAGGACTTCACAACTCTCATGCCGCTGACATTTTCCTGTACAGAGTCATTTAAGGCATCATACTTTTTAAATACTGCACGGAACAAAGGCATAACGGTTTTTACCACAAGGGCAAGGCCTATTCCGAGAATCGGGATAACCGCAACGAAGATCCATGCCATCTGTCCACCCATGATAAATGCTGTGGCAAATGAAAAAATAAGCATCATGGGAGCTCTGAAACCGATACGGATAAGCATCATGAAGGCCAGCTGCACATTCTGTATATCCGTGGTCATTCTGGTCACAAGGGAACTGGTCTGGAATCTGTCGATGTTTTCGAAAGAAAAATCCTGTATCTTATAGAAGATATCCTTTCGAAGGTTTCTTGAAAATCCTGTTGCAGCAGTGGCACTGGCATTTCCGGCGATAACACCGAAGGACAGTGACAGTGTGGCAAGGATTATAAGCACTATACCAAACTTTGTTATGGTATCCATTCCGCAGCCGGCTTTTATCTCATTTATGAGTTTCGCTGTGACAAACGGAATGATGGTTTCCACAAGAGACTCAAGAACGACAAACAAAGGTGACTGTATAGCCGCACCCTTGAATTCTCTTATGGACTTTGAAAGGGTTTTTACAACGTCCATTTTATCTCCTCCTTAATATATGAAATTTAAGTACCGAAAAATGGTAGAACAACAATAATAAATAAAAAAAATCGATGATGTAAGCACTTTTTTAAAAACTTACAAAGAAACGCCGACATACAGACTATATCGGCGGAACTTAATTATACTAATAGATTGTATAAAGCTTTTCAATTATTTTATAAAAAATTAAGAGGTACCGTAGGATCTGAGAGTAACTGTTTGAATGAAGATATGCTATAGTTAAGAACGGTATTGCCAAGATGGTAGGCGGTTTCCCTCTCCAGAGGGAATGAAACCCTCTGATCATATAGAAATCTCTTTTGAGAAATCTTTACGAAGGGAGGGCATCACTCATGAATATTGTTGATATGATAAGCGTGTTAAGCTTCGGCATAGCATGTTTTTCTATGGGCTATGCCCTTGGAAAAGATCATTCCAATAGAAAATGACCGCCCATAACTCCGGTATAGTTAGGCGGTCAATGTACCAAATAATATAAAACGGGAAAACCGTCTATCGGCAATACTTTTTGTATTTCAACTATAACACTCACCTGAGTTTTTGTCAAAATCATTCAAGAGTGCGAAACAGCGCCACTTCTCCGATTTCCCTGCTTCCGTTATACACTGTTCCCAGGGCGTACTGCGTTCCGTCCTTTTCTACGAATTTTCCTATTTTATACCTTAGATCACTGCTCAGGCTTTCTATGTCCATGATGCCGGGAGCGTCGTCCCAGTCCCCTTTCATCTGCATGACAACCCCCGGGCTTGTCTCCAGCTTTTCGATACTATCGGGATCGCTAACAGGGAAGGAATATCTTTCCTTCACTTCCATACTGACATCTATCTTATATCCCATATAGTCAACAGTTGTATCAGCCACCACTATACGACACTGATTCTCTCCGTCAACTTCGCTGACCACATTGATGATTCCTTTCCATTGTCCACCCAGATCCCAGAGTTCGAGTTCTGTGGTTCCTCTTGCAGGATACTCGTCGTTAAAATACCAGCCGAAGTCATCGAGGGTTGCTCCTGTATTCTTTTTAGCATATGCAGTAAGACTTAAACAAACTGCCAGAGTTGTAATAACCACAACAGCCTTCCTGCCCCAAAGCTTTATTATCGATAATATCTTCTCCATACGTCTTTCCCTCCTATACAGAAACCGTGGCAGGTTCCGGAAGGAACCCGCCACGATCATCTGCCATCATTCTACGGATAACCCGCTTCAAAAGTATCCATATTTATTATAACCTTATTTCTTCTGTCAACTCTTTATCAGAGAACTCCTCTTGCCAGCGCTATCTGATCGATCTCACCGGAAATCCAGTGGAAGGTGCCTATGGCATATTCCGTCAGTCCGTCTGTGGAAATATAGAACTCATTAAATTCGATCATTCCATAGTCAGACCTGCAGACAGCAGTGCCTTCAAGATCATCATAGGTTCCCCTGAAAAGATCATTTCCGGTTTCTGTAACAGTCTTTCCGGAAGTAGGATCAAGATAATGATGCCAGTTAAGAGTTACGTAGAATTTGTTACCCTTTGTATCAACGGTAGCATTGAAATATCTCTCACCATCGGAGCCATAGTCCCCATCCTTTGTAAACATAAAAGCCTTCCAGCCTCCGTTCAGGGCTGCCTGCTCGTCGGTTATTCTTCTGGCAAGATTCTTATCAGTGATCACACGGCCATTGTCACGTCCCTTGTTCAGCACATAATCATAGAACCAGTCAAATTCAAGGGCATGAGCATCCTCAGATGTGGAAAGATCCTCAGCTATCTCCCTTTGTTCCGCCTCTGACAGTTCATCTCCCTTATCACTGCCATTAGCTGTATCATACTTTGACTTCTTCTGATCCCATGCTCCGTCTTTTCCAACATAATATCCGTCCGGTGTGTAACCATTCGTAAGCATAAATCCGTTTTCATCAACGTAATAATAGACGTTCTTATGAAGAATCCAGCTGTTCTTCACCAGCTTTTTATTCTTCTCATACATCCACTCGGATCCTACCTGCTTCCACTTTCCTCCGGATACTGTAGGGATCTCCACCTTGGTTTCAGCCTCTGTCTCCTTTTCCTTGTCCTGCTTTTTAGCTAATGCATCTGCCTTTTTCCCGAGGGAATCCGAGTCTACATTTCCCTTGAAATCTTTGATTTCTTCCTCAGTTTCCTCTTCAGTCTCCTTTGTATCCTTCTTCTTTTTGGAGGAATCTGTATCCTCCAGTTCTTCCTTTGCAATGTCTTCTGTAGTCTTCTTCACCACGAAGTCACCCTCGATGGTAACATCCATTCCCTGCATGACTATATTTGCATAGAAATTACCGGCTATAAGTCTTTCTGATCCATCCGTACAGTATGCTCCTATATGATGAAGGGTCATCCTGCCTGTGCTTCCGTCGTCTATCTCACCTTCCTTTTCGATCTTTGCATGATAGACTCCGTTATCAATGCCTGAGATATGCATAGCTTCTATCTCCGACTCAGTGAAATCCCTGGGATCATCATAATCGTCACTGGCGAACTCCATACTGCTATCCATAATAGGCCATTCTATACTCCACTGACCGTCCTCTGTGATCTCAAGCTCGCAGTCAATCGGACCATCAAGAGTGTCCAGCATCGCCTTCTTGCCTTCCTCGGGAATATCATCCATTTCTTCGTACCCATCCATACGGGTCATCTGGATCTCACCCTTATATTCACCGACAAGATCCATAAGCGTTGCATCAGTCTTAACCTTAACACCATCCGGCAGATTTATCTTTGCAAGATCACCCGTAGCCTTCGGAGCAGCCGTCTCTTTGACGGATTCCCTGCTTTCTCCGGTCTCGGTATTTATTGCGGCTTTTGTTTCGGCCTGGGTCTCTACTGCAGCTTTTGTGGTCTCCTTCGCATCTTCCGGCTTATCTTTATTTAATCCTTTGAATACCAGTACCCCTGCCACTATAGCACCAATTACCAATACTCCGGCCAGTACAAAGACTATCTTGGGAATACCTCCTCCGCTGTTCTGAGGGGGCATTCCGCCGCCGTAACTTCCGTTCTGCGGACCCTGGTACATGCCTGACCTGGAATTAAAACCCTGTCCCGAACCGGTATTAGACCCCTGGTAACTCCCTTGTCCATACCCCCCTGTAGGTCCCGCTGAACCTGAGAAACCTGAATTTGCCGGCTGATTGACGCCACCCCATCCGGTGCTTCCACTGTTCAGATTACCATCATTAAAATTTCCCGGATTAACACTTCCGGAACTTGAAGTTCCTGTGGAATCAACGCTCTGTTGGGAAGATTCCTGTGAATTCGGAACCTCCGATTCAGGAAGCATTTTTGCTCCGCATGAAGTACAGAACCTAGAATCATCATCCATAGGAGCTCCACAATTAGTACAAAACACGCTCATACCTCTCCTCCTGTTTTTCCGTAGCAAAAATCGCGGGTTCGGAATTTAACTTCCAAGCTCGCTTTTCAACTCCTGATTTTTCATTTTCAAATACAGTGAGAGCCAAAAACATGGCACTCACTGTATATATGTACCGGCTTAATCTTCCTTCAGGCCCTTAATCCACCATTATCTCATCTGATGTTCCCACACTGATCATGCCTTCCGAAAAGATCATTATTTCCCGTCACTCTGTCTTTTCGCCCTTAGTCACGTTCCTGGTCTTACAGATGTCGAGAATTATCTCTACACAGTTATCTACCCCGAGGGTTCCCGTATCAAGGGTAATGTCATAATTCTGACACTTTCCCCATTCCTGCTCGGTATAGTATCTGTAATTGAATTTACGTTTTTTATCTACATCCTTCAGCATCTTTTCCGTATGCTCCGGATCCTTGTAGATAGTCGTTATCCGATTCTTTCTGTAGTCATAACTTGCGTGAATGAATACATTCAGAACATCGTTTCGCTCCTTAAGTATGTAATCCGCACAGCGTCCGACGATAACGCATGGTCCTTTTTCTACCAGCTCAAGGATAACCTCTCTCTGCTTTGACCAAAGATAATCCTCCGGACTCATACCGTAGCTGTTGCGTGCAGAGAATGAATACTCGATCCAGTTTTTAGCATTGGCATACTCACCCTGTTTTTTTACGTACTCTTCAGCAAATCCTGTCTTAAACGCAGTCTGTTCGATGATTTCCTTATCATAAAATGGAATTCCGAGCTTGTCTGCCAGCTTCTTGCCGACCTCACGACCACCGGAACCATATTCTCTTGAAATCGTTACATAGTTAATGCTCATACTGTCACCTTCTTCCTTCAGTAATATCAGCTCATTAAACATCCGGACAACAGAGCCGATGCGGTATGCCGGAACCATCAGATAGCCTGGCATAAACCGAAAATGAAAATCCGACTAAATATATCTGATTCCATTTTAACATCAGAATTTTATTCATTCAACATTTCTGAAAAACTTTTCCCAAGCTCTCCAAAGCATTATGCTCATCAGAAATCCCAAAGCCACGTCCACCATAGAATGCTGCTTGATAAAAACTGTAGAAACGCAAATCAGCACCGCTATGACAGTTTCCATGTTTTTGTATCCGGTTTTTATGTAAGTACACTGTCTCACTACTATATCGATTGCCACAGTACTTGAAACATGCATACTGGGGCAGACATTACGGGGAGGGTCAATGCTTCTTAACCAAAGTACTCCCATGGAAAAAATGTCTGTTCCCTCCAGAGTTTCTCTCAATTCAAGACCGTTGGGCCAGAATGTATACACCACCATGCAGATGGTATAACCTCCGAAAAGGATGAAGCAGAGCTTCAGAAAATCCCTTTTGGTCCCGAAGAAAAGAAAGAAAAAAAGGGCTCCCGGAAACAGCAGCCACCAGAAACCATAGGGAACAAAAAATGCCGGCACTGTGGGGATCATCCTGTCCAAAGGGATCTCAATGATGCGCACCGCTTCATCGGGAACGCTCCTAAGCTGAAGCGCCGCAAAATATGCAAGATAAACCGGCAGGTATAACAGCCAGAGGCTGTATTTATTTTCTCTTATAAAATCCAATGGAGACTCCATGAGTCTTTTGATTCTTTCCATAGATACCATCCTTTTTAATTGTAATCTCAGCAGCACAATATGACTCAATGAGGCAGGATAAAAGCTCCCAGCTCCATTGCCCCTTTATTGAAAAAAGTGTAGCAACTAAAGGATTATCCTCTAATTACCACACTTTTACAATACACAAATTTGTTAATATTAAGTCGGAGCCAAAACATGGTCGAGCCAAAGGGGCTCGACCGGACTGTTACTAAAAATCGTATCAGCTTGCAGCGAACTGGCTGTTGTAAAGGGTTGAGTAGAATCCTCCCTTTGCAAGCAATTCTTCGTGTCTGCCCTGCTCGATGATATTTCCGTCCTTCAGTACCAGAATAAGATCCGCATTTCTGATGGTGGAAAGTCTGTGGGCCACGATAAATGTGGTTCTTCCCTCCATCATTCTGTCGAAAGCATGCTGGATATGAAGCTCGGTTCTGGTATCGATGGATGAAGTTGCTTCATCTAAAATAAGCATTGGCGGAAGCCTCAGAATAAGTCTTGCGATACAGAGAAGCTGTTTCTGTCCCTGGCTTAAAGAGCCTCCGTCCTCTCCGAGAACAGTGTCGTAGCCCTGAGGGAGCCTTCTGATAAAGCCGTCACAGTGAGCCTTTTTTGCCGCCTCAACGATTTCTTCCATTGTGGCATCCGGCTTTCCGTAGGCAATGTTTCTTCTTATGGTTGTGGCCTTAAGCCAGGTCTCCTGAAGTACCATGCCGAAGTTGTTGCGGAGACTCTCTCTGGTGACCTCTCTGTTATCATGACCGTCCACCAGGATTCCGCCCTGATCCGGCTCATAAAATCTCATGAGAAGGTTTATAAGTGTGGACTTTCCGCAGCCCGTTGGACCTACTATGGCAACGGTTTCACCGGGTTTTACATGAATGTTGATATCTGTAAGAAGCTCCCTGTCCTTAACATAGGAGAACCAGAGATGCTCAATATCGATCTTTCCCTCAAGCTCACCATCCGCTCCCAGAACCGCTGCATCGGAAGCATCCGGGACCATGGCCTCTTCATCAATGATTTCAAAAACTCTTGCAGCGGATGCTATGGCATTCTGAAGTTCTGTGGCCACACCTGAAATCTCATTGAAAGGCTTTGTGTACTGGTTGGCATAGCTGAGAAAAGATACCAGTTCACCAACTGTGATAAGTGTCTTTATAGCCATGAAGGCACCGCTGACACCAACTGCCGCATATACTATATTGTTTACACATCTTGTAGCAGGATTCACAAGGGATGATACAAATACCGCCTTGAAGCTGTAGCCTGACAGCTTTTCATTTATATCTTCAAACTGCTCCTGAGCTTTCTTCTCATGTGAAAACGCCTTTACCACCTTGAGGTTTCCCAGCATTTCCTCTGTAAAAGCAGTGATATCTCCTCTGCTTTCCGACTGACGCTTAAAGAGGCTGTAGGTACTCTTTGCGATAAGACTTGCCACCACAAAACTGAGGGGAGTCAGCACTATAACAAGCACCGTGATAACAGGCTCAATGTAAAACATAAAACCAAGGGTTCCGAGAATGGTAAGCACGCCGGTAAAAAGCTGTGTGAATCCCATGAGAAGTCCCTGAGAGAACTGGTCGATATCCGTAATGATACGGCTTGTGAGATCTCCAGCAGGGTGCTTGTCAAGGTAGCTTACCGGAAGCTCCTCCACATGATTAAATGTCTTTGTTCTTATATCCTCCACGACTCTGAAGGTAACCACATTGTTGATATGGTTCATGAGCCACTGTGCAAGAGCCGTAAGCACTATAAGTATTCCCATCAGTTTCAGCGTACTGAGAAGCTTTGTCCAGTCAACCTCACCCTCACCGACTATGGTGTCCACCGCAGAACCTGTAAGTATAGGAAGATACAGAGTCAGAACTACGGTCACAGCCGCAAGAAGTATGGATATGATAACGAGATGCATGTACTTCTTTATATAACGAAGGATTCGTCCTATGGTGCGACGGTCTTCTTCCGTCATCTTTCTTGGTTTACCCTTAGCCATCACTCTGCCTCCTTTCCGTTTTCTGCCAATGTCTCCTTACCGGCTGCACTCACTTCGCTTCTATCCGTATCACCGGAAAGATTTCCGTTTTCATGCTTTGCCGCTGCACTGGTGTTGTCTTCGGCTGGAGCATTTTTCGATGCTCCCACCGGAATTCCGGCCTCATCCTTTTTAAGCTGGGAGAGACAGATTTCTTTATAAACTTCGCAAGATGCGTAAAGTTCATCGTGGGTTCCGATTCCGGAAACCTTGCCGTCATCAAGAACGATTATCTTGTCTGAATTTCTGACTGTTGAAACTCTCTGGGAAATGATGAATACAGTCATGTTCTCAGTGTCCTGCTTTATGGCCTTACGAAGGGCTGCATCTGTTGCAAAGTCAAGGGCTGACGCAGAGTCATCAAGTATGAGTATTTCAGGTTTTCTTACAACAGCTCTTGCTATGGCAAGTCTCTGCTTCTGTCCTCCGGAAAAGTTTCTTCCCTCCTGCTCAACGGGAAGCTCCAGTCCCTGACCCTTCTCCTCTACGAAATCGAAGGCCTGGGCAGTCTTTAATGCCGCGTAGATTTCCTCATCAGTGGCATCCTCCTTGCCCCACTGCATATTTTCACGAAGTGTTCCGCGGAAAAGCACGCTTCTCTGGGGAACGATTCCGATCTTGTTTCTAAGTTCTGAAAGACCGTACTCCTTAACCGGACATCCATCGATATCTATCTCACCTTTTGTTGCATCGTAGAATCTCGGAATGAGATTTATAAGTGTTGATTTACCTGCACCGGTACCGCCGATAACACCGATAGTCTCGCCCGGCATAGCTTCAAATGTGATACCGGAAAGAGCCGGGTCAGCACCTTCTGTATAGGCAAAATCCACATTTCGAAAGGATACCTTGGAGGTCCTTCCTGCTGTACTATTTTCACTGTCCAATGGAGCATCTGGTTTTGTAACATCCATGGAATTGTCTTTCAAGTTCCTAATATCCTGCTTAGACAGCGCAGTTTCTCTTACGCTTTCATAATCCGAATTCGTATTGACCGAGTTTCCGGCAGAAACATTGGCAGGTTCCTGAACACTGGGCTTAATGCTGAACACACCGTCGATTCTGTTCATACTTGCCATGGCACGTGTTATCTGAATCACAAGGTTTGCAAGCTTTATAAGTTCTACAAGAACCTGTGACATGTAGTTTACAAGAGCCACAAGTCCGCCCTGGGTAAGGGTGCCAATGTCTACAAACCGCGCTCCTTTGTAGATAAGATAAACCACAGCAAGGTTTATGATCACATAAGTCACAGGGTTGAGAAGCGCAGAAATACGTCCTACGCTAACCTGCATCTCCGTAAGTCTGTCGTTTTCCCTCTTGAACTGCTCTATCTCTGAGGACTGACGGTTGAAGGCCCGGACAACTCTCACACCGAGAAGATTCTCACGGGTTGTCTTCATGATCTTATCAAGCTGTGCCTGATTGTTTTTGTACATAGGCGCAGTTGTAAGAATGATGCCGAACACCACCGCAAACAGTACAGCAATGGTGACTGCAAAAATAAGTCCGGCTTTAACATTGATGGTAAAAGCCATAACCATGGCTCCGAAAACGATGAATGGTGAACGCATGAAAAGACGAAGAGCCATGTTGACACCGCTTTCCACAGCATTGATATCCGAAGTCATTCTGGTTATCAGCGTACTGGTTCCGAGGGCATCGATGTCTCTGTAGGAAAGGGTATTTATATGCCTGAAAAGATCATTTCTGAGACCTTTGCCGGTGTGTATGGCAACCTTCGCGGCAAAGAACTGCGCAGTAAAGGAACAGGAAAGTCCGATTGCAGCAAGGAGTAAAAGCAGGCCTCCCATCTTTAATACATATCCCGTATCACCGTTTTTTATTCCGGTGTCGATCATGCTGGAAATGACCATAGGTACCAAAAGATCAAAGCAGGCTTCCAGACACTTGAACAGCGGTGCCAGAACTGCTTTTACCTTGTAATCTTTGATGTAGGATAACAGTCTCTTCACGAACTACCTCCAAATGATTTTTCCCTGTTTTTGAGATAATGATTAAAACCCTTTACGTCAACTTTCTGAAGGAGGATGGCATCATAGGTTCCAATATATTTCCGAAATAAGATTTAAACTTTATTGCCACTATATTTTCATAGAACAAAAACAGGTCTGCCGCGGTTCCCCGCAGCAGACCCATTATACTCCCTTTGTCAAGGTATGTCACTTTACGACCGATCTTAATCCTAACGTTAGATAAGTCAATCCAAGGCATGTTCATCCTTCATATATTTTGCTTCTATGTCCGACTTCAATCACAAGTATAACAAGTTTATCCTCTTCAATCTCTGCAAGAATTCTATAATTTCCTACCCTGTAACGCCATTGTCCTGAGCGATTAGATGTCAATCCCTTTCCATGGATTCTGGGGTCTGTTGTCCCTACCAGATTCTTTTCAATCCATGATTTAATTACTATAAGAACAGACTTATCCAGTTTCCGAAGAGACCTCAATGCCTTTTCGGTATATTCGACCTTATATCTCATAATCCAAGTTCTTTCCAGACTTCTTCATGGGAATATGTCTTTAATGTGCCTTCAGTCTTTTCTTTGTCATATTCCGAAAAAACCTTAAGATCATAATCATCTTCAATCTTTTCAAGCATCGTTGTACGTATGATATCTGAGAGACTCTTATTATTGAACTCGGCATATCTTTTTAAGATGTTCAGTTCCTCCTCGGGAACTCGTAAGCTAATAGTAGACATAATAAAACCTCCTTGTAATACAAGTGTAGTACCAAGGGGGTTTTTTTACAATATTTACTGCATTATGATTTATTAAAATTTTAGTAACCCTGTTAACAGCTTATCCTACAGCTTCTATCATACAGTCTGTAATATAACCGTCAGGTTTAACCGATTGGAATTCCAATCGGTTAAACCAAACAAGGACGACTCATTTACCAGTGATTCAATTCGAACCTTATAGTTCAGCAATATGCTCCGTTAATTTGTGGTGTATACCTTTTTCCCTTGAGTTTTTAGATAGGTATGGTTTCAACACATACGTCTTTTCAACTATATAAGAATAGCATTTGTCGCAGTATTCAGAAGTCAGTCCTGCTCCGACACCTATGTTAGTCAAATCCTTAATTGTGATATTTTTCCCTTTACCTCCTACAGAAGTTGTATGTTCACCCCAATATGTGTCACTATATGTCAGATCATAGGCAGGAGCCAGGCGCCAGCCATTCATATCTGTATAGAGGAAAGAAAAGTTCTTAGTGTGGTCATCCCGGTTATGGGTCAAAACATTGAAACACATGGTTTTAAACATCTGCTTTTTGTCATAGTCATTGTCTTTTGTCAATACTCTAACCAGCTTCAGGTATGTCTCATAATCACATGAAGGGGCTCTGAAATCAGCTTCCAGGAGTGCTGCAAACGTAATACTGAATATCTTTTCTCCCTGTTCTCTGTCAAATCTGACAGTTTTGAAATATCCATCACATATAGAAGAAGGAATAAGTCCGGTTTCAGTCATGACGATACCACAGTCTTTTGCACATAAGGAGTAGTCATATTCCCGCTTACCACTGATAGCAGGATCCGTTTTTGCAGGGAATTTCACTATCCATTCTTTATTGTCGTCTTTGATCATTATCTTGGGCCGTGTACCTCCGCTTGAACCTCCCATTTTATACAGGATGTCAAGCTGGTCGGATTGTTTCGATGACAGTAAATTTTCACACTCTTTTGCAACCACATCATAATCAAGTCCAATGCTGCTGAGATCATAATCAGCTTCTTTCGACGGCATATATTCCAAGGCACCAATGCCGGATTTACCTATATATGCAAGGCGATCAAGTGTCGAAATATCCCCAATGTCTATTCCGAGTGTCTGTAGATATCTGTCTAATAATAATCCTCCCCAGCTGTCAGGAAGACTGTCTGCAAATACACCAAATAACCCGGCAAAACGGTCGACGGAACGCTCATTTGGAATGAATACATCATTCCTCAAAGGCAGCGAAAACGGACTTATGGAAAATCCTGTCTTTTGCCACTCTGTACTGTATTGGAAAGCAACCCTCTTATCCGGCATTTCTGCCAAAGTCCCTACATGCTTATCATGACAATATACATCGAGAGTTTTATTTACTTTCATTTATAACCTCCTCGATACTGTTATAAACAGGTCTCGTAAATAATTCGTTTATTTCGTTCACAACTCCCAATTCCATTGCCAGTTTAACGAATGATTCCAGCGATATCTGACCGGTACTCTCGAATTTTCTCAATGTGGCATAACTCACATTGCTTCTGCCTGCCAATTGTTTTTGAGTGAGCTTTTTTCTCTTCCTTATATTTTTCATTCTTGATGCCAGTCTTTTTGTTACATCCGAAGGCATATCCCACAAATAATCCATATAGCCGTTCCTTTCTACTATTGCTATTATTATAGCATTTTAACGGCCATTTTTCATTATAATGCTACTATAGTATCGATTAATTGGCTCATTACGATTTAGATGCTGATTTATATATGGTTATATTACGGCAGATTGCCCGCTTGGAACCCGAAACATCAGAGAGACTCTTATTCATCTCTCATTTATCCAGTAGTCGAATACCTGCTTTGCCACAGGCACTGCAGTTCTTCCTCCGGTCTCGCCTTCTTCCACCACTACGCACACTGCGATTTCAGGATCATCGTAGGGAGCGAACCCTGTGAACCAGGCATTTGTGATGGTCTCACCGTTCTTACTTACCTCAGCAGAACCTGTCTTTCCGGCAGCAGCGTAATCTGCATCCCTGAGCTTTGACGCAGTTCCATCGGTGACAACGGATCTCATAAAGGATGAAAGAACCGACGCTTCTTCCTCAGTCATAAGCTGCCTTGTTGCCGATTCCCCGAAAACCTTTATGACCTTTCCGTCAGAGGACTGAACCTGCTTGAGAAGCTTCGGCTCCGCAAGTACACCTTTGTTGGCGATGGCAGATGCCAGAATCACCTCATGAAGAGGACTCATCATGGTCTCACCCTGGCCGATAGCTGTCTGCATCATAGTCCATACGCCGGAATCCTCCGTAACATTGAAACGACTCTTGCTGGATGAGATGTCTATGGGCAGCTCCTGATTAAATAAAAGCTGCTCTGCCGTTTCCGCGAACTTTGTCTTGTTTATCATGGTTCCTATCTTTGCAAATGCTGAATTGCAGGAATATGCAAAAGCAGTATGGAGATCCTCTGCCCCGTGAACCTCTCCGCTGTAGCAGTGCACCACATAGTCGGAATTTTCAGCATCGCGGTACTCGCCATCACAGTTAAAAGTAAAATTCCGGTAGTCATTGGGATGCTCCCTCATATACTCAAGAGCCATAACGATCTTAAATGTGGATCCAGGAGCATAGAGTCCCTGGGTACAGCGGTTGAGAAGCGGAGCGTCGCTGTTCTCAGCATTAACTATACTTTCCCAATCCTCAACTATAGTATTGGGATTGAAACTTGGTTTCGATGCCATGGCAAGAACTTCTCCCGTCTTCGGGTTCACCGCAATAACCGCACCGTTATGCTCTCCCAGTGCCTCATAGGCTATCTTCTGAAGTCCTGCATCAAGGGTAGTAACTACACTGTCTCCCTGACTCTTGGTTTCTGTTATCTCATTCACCACCTGAACAACAGGATTGGAGTTTGATTCCATAAGATAAAAGTTGGAAAGGGCCTCTATGCCTGTCTTCCCTTTGGTGGAGTATCCCACAGCCTGAGCAGCCACCTCTCCCAGGGGATATTCTCTGGTTTCAGTGTATGCTCCCTCAGGATTCCCGCTTCCATCAGAATTCTTTCTAGTATCACTTACCACCGTTCTCGCCAGCACCTGTCCGTCAGAGGAAATAATGGCGCCACGTACAAATCTGTTGTTAAAGACCTCCATCCTCGGGTTGTAGGCATTACCCATAAGTTCATCCGAACCCCAGCCTATGAAATGAATCATATAGCCTATCATTCCAAAGAACAAAAGGGAAAAGAAGTAAATGACCCTTATTATATTTCTGTTTGTTTTTTTGATTCCTGATCGCGATTTTCTACTCTTCATCTAAATCAATACCTGTATATAAAGATTCCTGACGTAAATCTCCGGATTCACTTGTGATGCCAGACATGCATACAACCTTTAAAATGTAATGCCAGACCTCAGATTCCCAGATCCTCCGCCCTGATCTTTTCGTTCTTATAGCTTCTGTCAGAAGACTTTCCTCTGCCCTTAGGCTCATCGTAATCCTCTTCATCGAAGTCAGAATCTATATAATCCTCTTCATAGCCGGAATCATCGTAGGATGTTTCATCATATTCATCGTAGACCTTTTCATCATAATCCGGCTCGTAAAAGTCCTCTTCATCATAGCCGCCGTCACTGTAATCAGGCCCGTTATAGACTTCCCGGCCGGAGACATTGTCAAGAACCTCCCTCTCGTCCGCCTCGTCTTCATTACCCTGAATGATATACAGCGCCTGAATTATGGCAAAAACGATAAAGGCAGAAACCAGTGATGAACCTCCGTAACTCACAAAGGGAAGCGTAACGCCGGTTGAAGGTATGAACTTTATGGCGCCGCCGATAGTGAGAAATACCTGAACGATGTACTCTATGGCCAGCCCTACGGAAACGTACTTGTAAAATGAATCCTCCATATATGTGCCTATCACCATCATCTGCATGAAGCACCCGAGACACACCAGGGTGATGCAGATAGCGGTCACAGCCCCCATCTCCTCCGAAATTGCCGAAATGATGAAGTCCTTTTCAACAATGGGGATCTTGTTGGGAAGTCCCTGATAGAGCCCAAGTCCCGCAAATCCGCCGGTTCCTATAGCAAACAGAGACTGGGTTATCTGATAGCCCTTGTTGTCGATGTCTGCCCAGGGATCAAGCCAGGCAAATACTCTGGTACGCACATGGCTGAAGGAAAAATAAGAAAAAACCGCCGCGAGACACATCGAAAGGTTCCCGAATATCAGATAAAACAAGCTGTTGGTGGCAATAAAAAGAATCACCAGATAAGCCACGAAGAATATGAGAGCCGATCCGAGATCCTTACACATCACAAGAATAAGCATGTGTGCTCCCGCCACAATGGAGGTTATGACAATGTCTCTGAAGCTCTCCGCCTTGCTGAGCATCCCGGCTGTTGCCAGCACAAAGGTGATCTTAACGATCTCCGAAGCCTGAAAGGTGAACCCGCCGATGGAGATAGACATTTTCGCACCATAACTCGTGGCACCTATAACGAAAACTATACCCTGCATAAGGATGCCGAAAACCGCAAAATGGTATCTCCACCTCTTTAGATCCCATATCTTGTCTATGATATAAGGGACTACCAGAGTCATGGCTGCAGCTCCTATGACTATCACGAACTGCTTGATGGCCTTTCCCATATCCAGTCTCTCAAGGGTTATGAGTCCGTAGGCCAGAAAGAACACGGTATTGTTCAGAAGCAGCCTGTTAATGTTTCTGTATATGCGTACTGAAAAATAGGTATATAGAATAAAAAATATGAGCTGTAAAACATAAAAGATAAGGGCCGAAACCTCCCCCGTCTTCAGAAATACAGTAAGATTCATCAGAAAATGCACCAACAGGATGATGCGAAGCTGCCAGTCACACAGCGGGTTTGCATCATCCTGATCGGGTATGGATAAGAATCTGAAATTGCAATAGGTATACAGAGCTATCAGAAGCAGCTGAATGTACTTCGTAGCTGTAATGTACAAATTAATCATAATCATTCAACTCCGTGACGGAAGTGACCCCTTGTAATGTCCTTCGGTATGGCACCTGCAAGTATTTTACGGATCTCCGATCCAGTTTCCACGGAAAAATCATAGCGAAGACACTCCGGCTCAAGGGAACGTACGTCCTCCGGGAGATCATAAAGCACCAGAGGCTCAGCATTGAAAATCTGATTATAGCAATACTTGCAATAACACCTTACGGGCATATCCTTCTGCATACGGTCCCTGAGAACCATAAAACGGTTCTTGTGGTCGCAGCCGGCGGAAGTCTTTCTGATGCAGTTCGCGCTCACCATCATGGGAAGATGTCCGTACACCAGCATTTCATAAGGTATCTCAGAAAGTACCTTGTCCGAAAGCTCCTTTACGGCTTTCCTGAGATTAAGGCACTCTTTGAAGTTAAGTTCGATGGGGTAAGTAAGCCCCTCAGCCCCCAGCTCCTTAAGCATAGATACCGCCTCAGTGTTATAGCCGTAACAAGTATAATCGAATATTTTCCTTATGTGGTTTAAACCTTTATTACCAGTTTCTGAAGTCTCAAGGTCAGAAAGCATCATCGCCTCGTCAAAAGTGCGGATAAGCAGCATGTCCGGTGAAGCATCGAGCTTAATGAGTCCGCTGAGAAGCGACATCGAATCAAGCCCCGGATCGGTGTCTCTTTCGATACGCCGAAGTCTCAGTCCGGCCTCTTTTCCCGCTTCATGGATTTCTCTTATGATTTTTGCCAATGCTTCCGTCTCATGTTCTCCCGCTTTTCCTTTGCCTGAGTTTCCAGCCGCATCTTTGCCGGGGATACCGAAGCATGCTTCATCGATGTAAATACGGGAAACTGCCTTCTCTCCGAGAACAGTCTTTAACTGCTCCCCGGTTTCCACGGAAACTGCCACAGGCATGTTCCATTCCTCTGCTGATATTCCTGTCTCTCCGGAAAAAGTCTTGACCTTCTTTACATATCTTTCTTTCTGATTAACAGAGAACTTTTTTCCTGATCTTCCCGGGCTTCTTTCAAAGGCATCCTTCTTTACCGATGAACCTCTTCCTTCCGCACTGCTTCCCCCGACAGCTCTTTTATTCTTTTTAGACAGGTTGTCTCTTTGACTCACTTAAAATCTCCTCTTCATACATATCGAGAGCTTCTCTTCTCAGCTGATTAAGTTTCCCTACAGGGTAGAAAATATCCCCCTCCAGAGAAACATTGACAGAATCAAAAGTAAATACAGTTCCGCCTGTCTTTCTGAGCTTAGTCTCAATACTTTCCGCATCCATAGGATGGCTTTCCGCCGGAGAAACCGTATCCCCGGAAACCACGGTGATCATCCTTCCCTTTGCATCACTTAGTGTCAGCACCACCGGTGCTCCCACTGTGAGCTTAATGTCCGCATCCAGCTTCAAGCTTCTGTTTCTGTCTATATATGTACTGTTTATATGGTCAAGAACCGACTTCTCGACCTCACGGAACTTCTTTTCCTCTATGGCGATCATATCTGCGCCGTTATGCTTCTTTAAATAGCTTGTAACTCCTCCTCTGTCAAAGACCTCTCTGAGGATCTTCACATCATCAGGATCCACACTGTAACTCTTAGTCTCTCCATCCAGATACTTCATGGCGAGATCCAGATACTTTCTGTAAACGCTGACCACTCCCGCCGTGTATACAGGAGACTTCATGCGTCCCTCAATCTTGAAACTGTAGGCTCCCGCCTCAATAAGCTCCGGCAGAAGGTCTATGGTCTGCATATCCTTCATGCTGAGAAGATATCCTTTTTTATGGAATTCATCCCCGGTTCCGGCTTTGACGCCGGCTCCCAAAGCCGTCTCTCCGTGACTTATAGCCTCGTAGCAAAGTCTGCAGGTTCCTGCGCAGCGGCCTCTGTTTCCGGATCTGCCGCCGAGAAGCGAAGACATAAAGCAGGCACCTGAGAAGCTATAGCACATGGCACCGTGGCAGAATACCTCCAGCTCCATTCCTGTCTCATCATGAATACGCTTTATCTCTGAAAGGCTCAGTTCTCTGCTGCATACAGCTCTCGTCATGCCGAACTTCTGTGCCATACGGGCTCCGTTCACACCGGAAATAGTCTCCTGAGTGCTGGCATGGACCTCCAGATCCGGGAACCATTCTCTTATCTTCTTTACCGCCCCCAGATCCTGCATTATAAGTCCGTCAACTCCGGCCTCATAATATGGTTTTATGTATGAAAAAAGCTCTTTAAGTTCATGATCCTTAAAGAGTATATTTACCGTCATATATAGTTTTACCGAGAAGAGATGGCAGTAACGGATAGCCTCCATCACCATATCTTCCTCGGAAGCCTTTGCTGAATCCGCGTATGCCCTGGCGCCAAACTTTCGCCCGCCCATGTATATGGCATCGGCACCGGCATTAACTGCTGCCACAACGGATTTAAAGGAGCCTGCCGGTGCAAGAAGCTCCACACGTCTGTCTCGTTTTAATTTCATATTTACTATCAATTCTATGATGTGCGTGTCTAAAGCTGATATCCTTCCGCTTCCTGTTTAGCACTCACCGGTTCTTTTACTTCCTCACTCCGGTGATGATGGAGGACACTCTGTCATCAGCAAGAGCCTTTTCTTTCGCTTCCCTGACTGCTTCTCTGGCTTCGAGTTCCGCAAGACGCTTCTGGGTATTCTCCAGCTCCTTGAGAGTATTCTCCAGCTTGATCTGAAGCTTCACCTGATCATGCTTAACGCTATAGCTCTCCCTTTCTGCCTCGTCCTTTTCTCTTTCAAATCTGCGGGTCTTTTCCTGCTCACGGAAAAGGTCATCACAGACATTGATCTGAAGCAGTAATGCCTTAAGATTGTCATCCAGTTTGTTGTAGCTTGAAATCTGACGCTTCAGGTCATATATCTTCTGATTAAGATAGCTTGCCACCTCATGCATATAACCCTCGGTAGCATTTCCCGAAAGCTGATAAATTTTTCCATCGATAACAACTTCTACTGTGTTTTTCTCTGCCATAGGTCTAATCTCTGTTCTTTCCTGGTAAACATCATGTCAATGTCTATCTCAGACATCGTCAAAAATACACCGAATATTACTACACAACCGTAGTTTTGTCAAATCTGCGGGCCAAAACGCATAAAACACGCCCTCTCTGCACCGCAACGTATAAATCCTCACAACATATGACCATTGTACCACAGAGCATCGGCTAAACTCAAAAAAACTGAAATCTTTCAGATTATAGCTGCAATAAAAAGGCCGAATATTATCAAGTCAGCTATAAGAATTCCGATAAATGCCATAGTTTATTCCTCGTCTCTATATAAACATACATGCCCTATCCTGACAAATGATTCCCAGGCCTCACCTAAATACATGTAGCTTCCATCATTCCAAAATCAAAGTTCCATGGTTTCCTGATGGGGTATCCCCAGATGTCTGTATGCGTTTTGAGTTGCCACACGCCCCCTCGGTGTACGATTTATGAGGCCATTCATCAAAAGATATGGTTCATATACGTCCTCTATGGTGCCGCTGTCTTCTCCCAAAGCTGCCGCAAGGGTTTCAACTCCCACAGGTCCTCCGTTGAACTTTTCAATGATGGTGCAAAGATAGGTTCTGTCGTTCTGGTCAAGACCAAGCTTATCAACGTCGAGTATATCAAGAGCCATATCCGCCGCTTCTCTGGTGATGCGACCACCATACTTTACATCCGCAAAGTCTCTTACTCTCTTTAACAATCTGTTGGCAAGTCGAGGAGTTCCTCTGGATCTTAATGCTATTCTCTCGGCACCCTCATCATCTATCTCAACATTTAGCACATGAGCAGAACGAAGAACGATGTCCATAAGTTCTTCCTTATTATAGAACTCAAGCTTTGATATGATTCCGAATCGGTCTCTGAGAGGCGCAGACAAAAGTCCCGCCCTTGTGGTGGCTCCGATGAGTGTGAAGTGAGGAAGATCAAGTCTTATGGACCTGGCTGTTGCATCCTTGCCGAGCATGATGTCTATGGCAAAATCTTCCATGGCAGGATACAGAACCTCTTCCACCTGACGGTTCAGTCTGTGTATCTCATCCACAAACAGCACATCTCCTTCGGAAAGACCATTCAGTATAGCAGCTATCTCTCCGGGCTTTTCAATGGCAGGTCCGGAAGTAACCTTTATGTTTACACCAAGCTCGTTTGCGATAATATTTGAAATAGTTGTCTTTCCAAGTCCCGGAGGTCCGTAAAAAAGGCAGTGGTCCAGGGACTCTCCCCTGTTTTTTGCAGCAGTTATATAGACCTTCATCATTTCCTTGAGCTTTGACTGTCCGATGTAGTCATCAAGTTTCTGAGGTCTTATCTTCGGCTCAAGCTGTCTGTCTTCAACCGTTTCATCTGTATTTATAATGCGACGTTCCATCAATTATATTTCCTTCTGATAAAAATACTTTATCTGTAAAAAATGCTAAATATAGATTATTCTGATTATCCAACTATAGAAATAACAGATTCTTCTGATTAATCCCACCATAATAAAGTTCGGGTTTTTCGGATAATCCAATCACAGAAAACTCAGGTTCTTCAGTGCCAGCTTCAGTATCTGATCAACTGTCATATCTGCTGTGATCTCCACCTTCTTAACGGCTTTTCCTGCTTCCGTCTCCGAGTATCCGAGAGCCACCAGTGCCTCAATGGCCTCTCTCTGGGCGCTGTGAGCCACAGCTGCTCCCGAAAATACCTGATTTCCGCCGGATGAGCCATGATCCAGAGCCGTACTGAAAACTTCCGTTGCATCAAGCTTGTCTTTAAGATCTATAACTATCCTCTGTGCGGTTTTGCTGCCCACCCCCGGTGCCCTTGAGATGGCTTTACTGTCACCCGTAACGATAGCCATCCTCAGATCATCGGGAGTCATGGCACTCAGTATGCCCAGGGCTCCCTTGGGCCCCACACCGCTTACAGTAAGAAGCATGGTAAACATCTCCCTGTCCTCAGGACTAAGGAAGCCGCATAGCTCTACTCCGTTCTGTGTTACAGAAAAATACGTATATATCTTAACCTCTTCTCCTATGGAAGGAAGTGCTCCGATGACAGTGGCCGGTACTCTGATCCCGTATCCGACTCCCGAAGCCTCCACAACCACCATTCCTTCCTGTATTTCAGCCAGTTCTCCATGTATAAAACTGATCATTACTATCTCCCGATAAATCAATATAAAAATGTTCCTGCTCGAATCCGCGCTTCTTCTCGATACTTGGGAACGTCAGCCCATTTAGTTCGCTGCGCGAAGGGCTGACGCTGCATGGCAGGTTTCTTCGAAACCTGCCACAAGTCCTGTTGTCGTATCAGATGTCAGCCTCCCCTCACAAGCAAGCTTGTGAGGATAGGCTGCCGCCTGATACTGGACTTATACAGTATGTTAGCACAAATGTTCTGTGAATGCCACATATCCTTTTGACCATCCTTCCATACTGTGTTAGACTCGGTCTGTCGGTCAGGATTCAATCGGATTTTTCTGATGGTCATAACGTTTTAAAGGATCAAATATTGAACCG
>NZ_JNKO01000032.1 GCF_000702885.1 Oribacterium sp. P6A1
TGAGGTGACAAACTATTAGTAGTCAATAGGTTTTAGAGAAAATTTGGGATTAATTGACTTGAGGGTAACTTTAATAAACCATCTGAATATACCGTATTTCAGATGGTGGACGGATCAGATATTATTTGAAATTAGCGTGATTTCTGAGAATTGAAGTCTATGTTTTGTTTTTCTAAAGCAAAGATTACTCGTATGAGTTTCTTTGCAACATGGGTTATAGCTACCCGATGAGGTTTACCTTCATGACGCTTCTTGGCATAGTAAGTTGCAAAAGTCATATCGAAGCGAATTAAAGGAAGACAACAGTTTAGCAAGACATATCGCAATGGAGATGATCCGTGCTTTACCATCTTTCCACCATGGGATTCTGTACCTGAATCATTTACGCTTGGCTCAATGCCAGCAAATGCTAGCATCTGTGCTGGTGATGAAAAATTGGAAATGTCTCCGTATTCTGCGTAGATTACTGCCGCAGAAATAGGACCAATTCCTGGAATGGTCATGAAGTGAGGACGAACTTCGTTGATGAGCCTTATAATCTCGCCTTCAAGCGAATTTATTTCTTTGACTAAGGATTTGAAAAGGGATAGTAAACTTTCAAGTTCGACATCAAATATGGAATTATTGATGCCAACAGTATTAGTAGCTAAACGCTTCAACTCAAGGAACTGTTGAGGAGAAAACTTACCATGGGATATGCGACGGATTTCATTATAGTCAGTTTCATTCATGGCAGACATGTTTTCAGCAGAGCCGTAGTTTTCTAATAGATATAGAGCTGTTTTAGAAAAACGTTCATTAAAGAATGGCTTAAACTCCGGAAATGTATGGTCAAGAACATTAGTGAGTTTAACAAGATATAAAGATCTTTGACGGACTAACCTATCGCGAAGACGGGTTAATGACTTTAAAGAATAAGAGTGATAAAATCCTTTTGAATGGGGTTTGTACTCAACAGTCATTAACCATCGAGCAATAGATTCACAGTCAACAGAATCGGTTTTTGTACGCCTTAGAGTGGTTGATTTTTTATATTCCGATATCAAGACTGGATTTACTTCCATGAACGTTAGCGAGGCGTTTTCAAGGAAAAGCTCAAGATTTAGGGCGTAATGAGATGTTGATTCAAACCCTATTCTTATGTCCTCGGGAGAGGATAAAGAGTTAATAGTTGTGAATAGTTGATCAAATCCTTCTTTATTGTTTTTAAAAGTGAATTTAGCAACTACAGATTGATCGGCTGCAGCTATAATGCAGCAATCATGTTTGTACTTGGAAATATCAATTCCAGCAAAATACATAGACATTAGATATAACCTCCTGATTATTATAGTTGGCACTGTTGTCTACCACAGAGAGATCGACTGTGTAATCACGTAAATCTAAACGTCAAGCGTTAACAAACTAATTACCAGTATTAGACGAAAAGCTGTGGTCTGAGTCACCTCACACCAGTCAAAGCTGTATTGATTTAGAAACAGATCCACAGTGCCTAAATAAATATATCAGAAAAGGATTAGAAATAGCCCAGAGAACCTGGGAGAAAGGAATAATCCAATCACTTTTCTAATATGATTGGATTATACGTGATAGATTTGTGTACGTATGCAACGGCTATGGAGAATAAAGGAATAGAAAAAGAAAAGGAACGTGGACTCGAAGCACTTGTACGGAGTTTAAAGGTATATATCAGCGACTTTGATGCACTTTATATGGCAGTAATAAAAAATGAAACCTATAAAAGAGTATCAAAAGAGGATGTCATGAAGTATTTTAGTGAGACTCCTGTACAAGGTTAAAGTATGCTATGGCTTTTATTATAGGATATGTCTGATATCAGAGGTATGATGATTAATAATATTCATTTTAAGGGACTGCTGTTTACAGCAGTCCCTTTTCACACAGTTCATCCGCATATCTCACGGTAGTCATGGCGTCCCGGCCGTAGCAGTCGGCGCCGATTTTGTCGGCGTAGTCCTGAGTCATAACGGCACCGCCCACTGCGATTCTGCAGTCGGGCTTTTTTTCCCGGAGCTGTTTTATGGTTTCTTCCATGTTTACCACAGTTGTTGTCATGAGAGCGGAGAGTCCCACGAGTTTTACATCCTGCTGAATTGCGGTTTCCACCACAGTCTCGGGAGGAACGTCCTTTCCGAGGTCAATGACATCGTAGCCGTAGTTCTCCAAAAGAACCTTCACTATATTCTTTCCGATGTCATGTATGTCCCCTTTTACTGTTGCCAGTATGACCTTGCCCTTTGATTCCTGCTGACTGTCGCACATGGATTCCTTGACTACAGTGAAAGCGGCCTTTGCGGCCTCAGCTGCCATAAGGAGCTGAGGCAGGAAGAGAGTTCCCTTTTCAAAGCCCTTTCCGACGATATCAAGAGCCGGCACCAGATCCTGATTGATGATATCGAGAGCAGACCTTGTGAGCAAAGCCTCTTTTGTTGCGGCGGCAGCAGGTTTTGCCATGCCGCGCTCGATGGCTTCCATGAGCTTTGAGTGATAGCCCTGGGCGCTGTCGGAACCGACTTGGGATGCAGCACCAGATGAAGATAAATCAGATGAAGCGCCTGTAGAAAAACCGGAGTTTCCCGGTGAGCTGTTTCCCTCTGTGCCTGAAGTTCCGGAAGGAATTCCTATTCCCGATTTAGAGGAAAACCCTCCGCTTGGTGCCCCGAAGGAAGCATTACCCCCGCCTAGGGGACTGCCGGAGGACTTAAGGTCTCCGGCTGAAATGCCAAGTGCATTGAGAACCCGGGAGCGGCAGGCATCAACAGCCTCTGAAACCCGCTTGTCCGGTGTTTTGTAATTCTGATAAGCTCCGATAAAATCCATGAAGTTCTCGTCCTGAGCGGTGAGGGCGCAGAAACTCCGATATGCCTGCATCATAGCCTGGTTGTTAGGGTTTATGATGGCACAGGACAGTCCGTTTTGGAGAGCCATGGCGAAGAAATAGGAGTTCACAAGCTCTCTTGCGGGGAGACCGAAGCTGATGTTGGAAACTCCCAGGATGGAAGTTCTGTGTAACTCGTCCCGGATACGGCGAATGGTCTCCAGCGTAACCAGGGCACTCTTTGGATCACTTGATATGGTCATGCAGAGCCCGTCAATGACTACATCTTCCTTTCTGATGCCGTAGGATGCCGCCGTATCATAGATTTTCTTTGCGATGCGGATTCGTCCGTCGGCAGTATCGGGAATTCCATCTTCATCAAGACAAAGTCCCACGATGACTCCGCCGTACTTCTTCACAAGAGGAAATACGCTGTGCATTACTTCCTCTTTGCCGTTTACGGAATTTATGAGGGCCTTTCCGTTATAATGTCTAAGTGCCCGTTCCATGGCTGAAGGGTCTGAGGTATCTATCTGGAGAGGGAGAGCAAGCACGCTTTGAAGTCTGGTGATGACCTCGTCGATAAGTTCTGTTTCGTTAATCTCGGGAGAGCCTACATTAACATCCAGAACATGGGCGCCGGCATCCTCCTGCTGTAATCCTTGGTCAACGATGTAGTCAATATCATGTTCGATAAGAGCCTGCTTGAATCTTTTTTTTCCGGTGGGGTTGATGCGCTCGCCTATGATCACTGGCTTTGCACCTCCGCCTATTTCCACAACCTGAGAGAAGGAGGATATCACTGTGTGCTCCTCGGGCACAGGGGCATGGAAAGGAAGAGCGGTAACGGCTTCGATTTCCTTTTTGATATATTCCGGTGTGGTTCCGCAGCATCCGCCGAGCCCTGTGGCGCCGATTTTTGCAATGGTGCGCATGAAGCCTGCAAATGTTTCTGCATCCACGTCGTAAACAGTCTTTCCATCCACGGATTTCGGAAGACCGGCATTGGGATTTACAAGAACCGGAACATGGGCAGCCTTTACCAGACGCTCTACTATAGGAATCATCTGCTCGGGTCCAAGAGAACAGTTGGTTCCCAGACCATCAACACCGAGTCCCTCCAGCATGGCAACGGCAGATTCGGGAGTGCCGCCGGTAAGCATTTTTCCCGAAGCGTCGAAAACACAGGTAATGAGAACAGGAAGGTCACAGTTTTCCTTTGCGGCGAGAACTGCGGCTTTTGCCTCGTATGAGTCATTCATAGTCTCGATGAGGATAAGGTCCGCGCCTTCACGGGCTCCTATACGGACAACCTCCGAAAAGATATCTACCGCATCATCAAAAGAAAGGTCACCCATGGGTTTAAGTAGTTTCCCAGTGGGACCTATGTCGAGAGCGATGTAGGAATCATCTTCACGACCTGAAATGCGGCGGGCTTCCTTTGCAAGACCTACGGCAGCTGAGACTATCTCATCCAGATTGTCGGGAAACTTCAGTCTGTTGGCGCCGAAGGTGTTGGTATTGAAGATATGGGAGCCTGCTTTCAGGTACCCAAGGTGCAGGTCGATGATGTCATCCGGGTGGGTCAGGTTCCAGGTCTCTGGCAGTTCTCCGGGCTGAAGGCCCTTTGACTGAAGAATGGAGCCGGTACCGCCGTCAAAAAATATCCATTCTTTTCCTAAACGTTCCAGTATATTTTTACGCATTGAAAAGTCTCCTTAATTTTGTTTTCTTATTCAGAAAGAAGCACTATATTCTGTAAATGTGTTTGAGCAGATGCAGTTTAGCTGCATCAGTGGATAATGCGAATAAGAGTAATATGAGCTGATATAAATAAAGCCACAGCAGGCTTGTAAAGCAGTGTCAGTTTTTTAGTTAACAGTGTCTGTAAATGCAATCGGAAGCCATACTGCACTGGGTGCAGGAGGTTTCCGGAAGAGTATTGCGGCATATCTTTTTCGAGCCTGTGGATTCTTTCGCAGATAGTCCGGTGGCTTCCAGGGGATTCACGACATCGGCAAGGTAAGCTTCATCATTTTCCGTCGAGCTTTCTCTGGCGGCGGAAAAAACAGTCGCTATGGTAGCTTCAGCTTTCACGCATCCGATAAATGCAGTGATGGATTTACTCGGAACCATGAGGAGAGTGTCCGTAAGACTGATGCCGCACCATTTCTGCATGTCGAGAATTCTTGCAAAGTCGGTCTGGAGTTGAAGAGGCAGGTCTCCATAGCCTGGAGAGTATCTGGGGCGGAGTCTGAAACCATTTTTTTCCTCCAGAGTCCTGATTTTTTCTGTTTCCGAATCGGCAAAGGCCTCCACCATCTCGGCGCCTGCCGCCTGATATATGGCGGCATCCATGATGCTTGTTACTTCACTTCGCTTTATGAGCTGGTCAATGCCTAAGCCCACAGTTGCGGCGAACATATAAGCTTCTTCACAGCCCTGAAGGTTCCTGTACAGGTTCTTTGATCTTATGGTAAGTCCCGCTATATGAGTTATATCGGGAGCATCCTGTGATATGGGAAACTTCCGATAAAAGCATCTTGGTGAGGCAGCAGCCTGCATTTTTTCTACACAGAGCCTTATCCTTTCGTCTATCTCAGGTGTGGGAGTGATGTTCCGGTACCCGAGAAACCGGTATATTTCTTTGGTTCGTAATTCAATCATAGGTGTATATGTGCTTTGAAAGTGTTTCTCGCGAAATCCATACTGAATGATATTTCAGTAAATGCTGTAAAAAGTGCATATTGAAGCCCACTTTCATTGATATATCAAAAGTGCCGCGACCATTTGGCAACGGCACTGAAAAATCAGATAAAGAGTTTAATTTCATAGAGTGAACATTCTCAAAGACAAACTATATAGAGGAAGTTTTTGAGACATATTTGTTTTGGTTAATAAATATACTGTTCAGACTGTGAAATGCTATGATTTTCTTAAATCTTCAGAATCTCCGAAAGATTCTTCTGGATCGCTTCAGCCACATCAGGCTTATTCATGGAATAGACGTGTATGTGCTTTACGTCATTGGCAATGAGGTCGATTATCTGCTCTGTGGCGTAAATGATTCCGGCCTGCTTCATGGCTTCCGGATGGTCGCCGAACTTATCAACTATTTCCTTGAAGCGGGTTGGAACAGTGGTTCCGGAAAGTGCAACGGTGCCGGCCCAGCTGCTTTGCATTGGTGATAGGCATTATTCCTGCAAGTACAGGTACGCGAATGTCGTTTTCGCGGAGTCTGTAAAGGAAGTTGAAGAATTCGGCATTGTCAAAGAACATCTGAGTGGTGAGGAAATCAACACCGGCATCGACCTTGAGCTTCAGGTTCTTAATGTCTTCGTCCTTGTGAGCACACTCAACATGACCTTCAGGATAGCAGGCGCCGCCGATGCAGAAATTTCCGTGGGCCTTTATGTCTGCAATAAGCTCGGAAGCGTAGTGATAATCATCATGAGGAGTTCCGTCCTTCGGGATGTCGCCGCGGAGAGCCATGATGTTTTCGAAACCGTTCTCCTTGAACTTCCGGAGCATATTGTGAACATGCTCCCTGGTGGAGGATACGCAGGTGAGATGTGGGAGAACCTCGACTCCGTGCTTGTCACGGATATTCTTTGCGATGTTCAATGTAAACTCTGAGGTTCCGCCGCCTGCTCCATAGGTCACGGACATGAAACTCGGGTGAAGAGTGGCAACATCTTCAGTTGCCTGCTGTACTGATTCAAAATTCTCGATCTTTTTCGGTGGGAAAACCTCAAATGATAATGTTACCTTGCCGCTGTTTAGTATATCGATGATTCTCATAGTTTCCTCGCTGATTTGAAATATATTGATTTAAGTGAAAATTGTCCGGTGTCGACATTGGCACTCACACTTATTTATTAATCACAGTGAATTTCACACGTGCAAAAAATGCATCTTTCGACTAATTAATACTATTTAATCACATCGTCAAAACAATTCAAAATATATTAAATTTAGTAGCGGTTATAGATACAGTTTATTGCACTTCGGGTTTAGGTTGAAAATATATGAGAATCGCTGGAACACTTTACGCGGAAGGATTCGATGTTGCCTTTTAACACTCACGTTATTTATATTTTTGATGAAAAAAATTTTCAAAAATTAATGACAATATAAAAATTGGATTATAATAGACATATTAAACGATATGGTATAGGAGGTAACTATGAAAAAACGAATCTGGCTTCTGACTCTGGGGTTGGTGATTATGATGAGTACCTGTGCATTTGCCGGGGAATGGGTGGAGGATATCTGTGGGATGATGTATCTTGAGGATGATGGTACTTTCACTGCAGCCACCTGGAAGGAGATCGACGGCAAATGGTATTTCTTCGGAGGTGACTGGGGAGCAATGACGAACCAGTGGGTAGGACAGTATTATCTTGGCGAGGACGGAGCGATGCTTACCAATGCATATACTCCGGATGGCTATTATGTAGGCGCTGATGGTGCACGTGTGGGAAATCCGGTCGATCCGGCTGATACCTCCGCTTATGTGGGAGTATGGAAGAAAAACGACAGTCCGATACTGGTTTATGTTACCGATTGGCCGGGAGAAGCTGGAAGTCTGTCTTTGGAAAACGATACCAATGGTACTACATTTAAGATCATTCCAACAAATAATCCGGGATTCTTCACAGATGTTCTTGGGGATGTATATTATCTATTTTCCGGTGATATACTCACAGAGGTCAATGCACAGAATAATGTCAGATTTACCAAAGTAGGGTGATACTTTTTCGGCATTAACAATTAAAAAAACGGTGTAAAGCAGACAAATTACGAGTTGTGATTTGTCTGCTTTCATTTTAGTGATATTCTTATAACTGAGTCTGACAAGTTGCTAAGGTTATATAAGAATAAAGGCTATACGTTTATTACATTTACACCTTCACAATTTGTTTCTAATGGAATAGATCATTATTCTGCTAATATTAATTCTCATCAAGTTATAGGACAAGAGTTCGATAATGTGGTTATTATTATGGATAATAATTTCAGGAATAGTGATGACGGCGATTTGGAAGGAAAAGAGCATCCTAATCCTGATTATTTGTTCCCAAGACTATTCTATCAAAATATATCACGGACAAGAGAACGTCTTTGCATTATAGTTTTAAATAATCCTAAGATGTTTAGGAAGCTTTTGATGATAAAAGAAAATGAAATGATAAGATAGCTTTTTGCAGAAATTAGATTGTGCAAAAGACAATTAGAATCGACATTCAGTGAAAAGATATAAATGCATCTTGAAATGTAACGTAAATCGCGTTACAATAAATAAAAAGGAGTTGATACGTATGGAGAAAACAGCAACACTCAATTTACGAGTTAATCCTACAACGAAAAAATCAGCTGAAGACGTGCTTTCACGTCTTGGAATTCCTATGTCTACGGCTATTGATATGTATTTAAGACAGATTACGCTCACAGGAGGAATTCCTTTTAGAGTTTCATTACCTCAGGCACCGGATGCTATTAATGCGGATCTTATGACGACTGCAGAGATTCATACAAAATTACAGGAAGGCTTTGAGGATATTGAAGCTGGACGAGTACAGGATGCAAAGTCTGCATTTGCAGCTTTTAGAGAGAGCCACAGATGAGAGAATATCCTGTAAAAATAACTGAAAAAGCATTGGGTGATATGGATGGGATATATGAGTATATCGCATTTAATTTACAATCACCGGAAAATGCTATGGGGCAGTATAACAGAATAGCTGATCGTGTACTTGAGCTTGGCTTCTTTCCAGAGAAATTCAGACTGGTAGATTTTGAACCGGAACGCTCACAAGGACTTAGACGAATGCTAGTAGATAATTACTCGGTATTTTATGTATTCAAGGAAGAGCTTGTCACGGTAACTAGAGTATTATACAGTGCCTCTGATATTGAAAAGCGACTGAAAGAAGACAATTAAATTCTGGTTGCATTTTGGTTGCAAAAAGTTATAAAAAGCAAAAAAATCGATGGAATAAATGTAAAACCACAACAACATATAGCTAAAAAAGAAAATCAATCTAACTAGATGTTGATGCTTTTCTAGATATACAATCTGGCTGATACATGGTTTGTTGGGAGAACAAATAATCCTTATATGGTGGCATCCTGTTCACTGGTGCTTCCTGTATATATGCTGACTATCGTTATTTCCAATATATTCGGAGCCGGCGGTGGAACATTGATAGCACGTCTCATAGGAAAAGGTGAAGACGATGAAGCTTCAAGAGTTTCTGCGGCCTGTATATGGATGGCATTGGGATTAGGTCTTGCGTTCTCTCTGATGTGCTTTTTTGTGATGACTCCGCTCCTTATTTTTTTGGGGGCAAGTGACAACGTGCTTGAGTATTCCAGACAATACATGTTCTTTGTGGTGGTTCTCGGCGGGATCCCGGCGGCAGTCGGCGTCATTCTTTTTGACCTTTGCAATATCGTTATTAACAGACTGTCAGCCTCTTATGGAGACATTGAGCTGGCGGCTATTGGGATCGTTCTGAAAGCCGAGAGACTTCCGCTGAATATAGGAATAGGTATCTGTCTCGGTATGATTCCGCTTCTTGCCTACAATTATTCATCCGGTAACAGGAAACGTATGGATGAGTTTTTCAGATTCGGACGTGCTGTAGGACTGGGAATCGGAATCACCTGTGTGATCCTTTATTATGTTTTCGCGCCGGTCATCATGCAGGCGTTTATCGGAGATGCGGAAACTGTCCGATACGGAACTATGTTTCTCAGGGCGAGATGTTTTGCTACACCCCTTATGTTCCTCTGTTTTTCCATGGTTCATTTTACACAGGCTATCGGTAGGGGTAATGCTTCCTTCTGGATGGCAGTGATACGCCAGATCGTTTTCAATATTCAGATACTTTTTTTGTTTAACAGACTGTTTGGTGTTATGGGTATCGTATGGACACAGATAGTGGCAGATATTTTTACGGTTATAGTTTCGTACATAATATATGCAGGGATAAGAAAGAGTGAAGGCTGGCCTGCTGGTTTATAAATAAATATGACGTCATTTTGGCGCCAATGTAATAAGAAGGTGACGTTATTTAGGCGTCACTTTTTTCTTTTCTGTTATTCTGTACGCTGGAATTATAAGATGCCTGGTTTATGGAGATGTGAGAATCTCAGATTGAAGCTGATTCTACTTTGAGTAGGTGGTCTTTGGCACATACAAGTACTAAGATTTCAGAAGAGGGGAAAAAGTTCCCCTGCAGCGCGCGGTGAAAACTTTATTGTATCTCGATATTCAAGAGATCAATTTGGATTACGGTAGTTATGGCAGATGTTATCTGAGTTGTGTTTATGGAGACACACACAGCTCGGTTTGTGCATGACCTTGGGAGATCAAAATGAAAGTACTTGTATTGAACGGAAGTCCCAAAAAGAAAAGTGACACATTTCGTTTGACGGAAAGCTTTTTAAAGGGACTCAACAAAAAAGAGAAACATGATGTAGACATTATCAATGTCATCGAAAAGACGGTTGCGCCCTGCAGAGGCTGCTTCAAGTGCTGGGAGAAAATGGACGGCCACTGTGTAATGGAGGACGATCAGAATGAGATACTGGATCTCTATACGAAGGCGGATCTTATTATCTGGAGCTTCCCGCTGTATTGCTATTCCATGCCGTCCCATCTCAAGGCAGTTCTCGACAGGACCGTTCCGCTGGTGAAAATGAGGATGGTGGAGGAGCAGGACGGTAGAATTCATCATGAAGCAGGAGCGGATTTTTCGAAGATTCATACACTTGTGATCTGCGGCTGCGGTTTTCCCGACTGGGGCGGGAATTTTGATGGGATCAGAGCGATGTGCAGGCAGTGCTTCTGCGGATTGGACATGGTATGTGTTTCCGAGGCCCCTTTGCTCAATGTTCCCGCCGCCACTGTTGTGGCAGAACCTCTGCTTCAGAAATTCGAAAGAGCAGGTGAGGAGTATGGGGAGACATTTCACCTTTCACCGGAGACAGTGGCAGGACTTGAGACACCCATGATACCGAAGGCTGAGTATCTTAGGAATGTGAACGGAGGTTGAGGAATATGAACCAGTACGTTACAGGTGCAGTTATCAAAGAACTGAGAGAAAAAAATAAAATGACCCAGAGTCAGCTTGCGGAGGAGCTGGGAGTCAGTGATAAAGCTATTTCTAAGTGGGAGACGGCAAAGGGCTATCCCGACATCACCCTTTTGGAGCCCATAGCGGATGCATTTCGTATCTCCGTAACGGAGCTGATCTCCGGAAACACCATTCACAACGAAAATGTATCGGCGAATATGCTCCGGTCAAAATTCTATATCTGTCCGGTCTGCGGTAATGTGATCCACAGTATGGGGGAGGCGGTGATTCATTGTCATGGGATTCAGCTTCTGCCGGCTGAATCCGAGCTGAGTGATGTAGAAATCCGCGGAGCGGATTTCTTTGATGCCTCAAAGCCGGCGGGCTCTCCTCACCCTTCGGGTGGGAGCAGAGACGAATACCATATGGTCTTTGTTGAGCGTGTGGAGGACGAGTATTTCGTCAGGATCGATCACGAAATGAACAAGAACCACTACATTTCATTTATTGCAGCAGTATCACCGGATCGCTGTCAGATTGTGAAGCTTTACCCGGAAGGAGAAGCCCAGGCGAGATTTTCCATCAGCGGTGTGCAGAAAATCTTATTCTACTGTAACCGTGATGGTCTGTTCAGCCATGAGATCATAAAGGGTATTGATGACAAAAAGAGCGGCTACGACGATACACAGGAACGGAGAGAGCTGGAGAAAGCAGCTGCCAGGCTTTTTGGATAATGGGTAATAATTAAGCTTTAATATACCTATTTTTAATTTTATCATTTTGAATTCAATTACATCATTTTTGCAAAAATGATGTAATTGAATTTGGATGAAATTTCAGTTTGCACTGTTCATAACATGTTTCCTGATGTCCGCCACCTGATACAGTGAACCGAAGCAGATTACAGGAGTACTTGTTTCTTTTGCGTGTGCCAATGCCTTGTCCACAGCTTCTGTCACTGAACCTGCGGTGTCAACAGGGCCGGAAAAGTAGGCGGCGATTTCTTTTTTCAGGACTTCGGGATCAAGACCCCGGGCGCTGTAGGGGAGTTCTGTCACGAAGCTTTCCGCAAAGGGAGTGATGAGGCGGAGCATCTCGTGGTAGTCCTTATCCTTCATGACACCCATGACAAAACAGATCTTTTCATGAGGCAGAAATGTTTTTATGGAGTTGATAAGTGCCATGACGCCGTCAGGATTGTGTGCGCCGTCAACTATGAGAACGGGCTCAGTGGAGAGAAGCTCAAAGCGTCCCGGCCATTTGGCATTAAGAAGACCTGTGCGGACTGATTCATCAGAAATTTTATAACCACGGGCACGAAGACAGGAGATGATCTCTAAAACAGCAGAGGCATTTTCTGTCTGATATGCGCCAAGCAGTGGCATTTTAATGTCTCTGAAATTTTTGTAATCAAAAACCTGACAGGACAGATCTCTTGAATGAACAGAAAGTGATGAAGGGTCAGTGATGCAGAAATGGGAAGCTGTATGCTCTGAATTGCCAGCTTTTTCACTGGATTCTGATGTGCAGGAAGAGCTTACGGTGTCAGTGGTCATTTCGGCTTCAGATGTGCAGTTATGCTCATCGTTCAATTCTGAAGTATCAGATACGGGATAAGCTTCTGAATTAACTCTTCTGAATTTCTCAGCGATAACCTCAAGAACAGAAGGCTTCTGATGAAGTACAACTACATCAGAGCCTTTTTTGATGATTCCGGCCTTTTCTTTTGCTATGAGTTCCTCTGTGTCCCCGAGAACCTCAGTATGATCGAGGCCGATGCTCATGATTCCGGCTGCAACTGGTGCGTCGATGACATTGGTGGCATCAAGGCGGCCGCCCATACCGACTTCCAGTACCACGAAATCACAGTTCTGTTCTGCGAAATAGCAGAGAGAAAGAGCGGTTATCAGCTCAAAATCCGTGGGTTCTTCCCGGAGAGTTGAAACTGCAGCGTTTATTTTTCCGGCTATTCTTCTGAAATCTTCGTCAGAGATATAAGCACCATCTATGGAGATGCGCTCGTTAAAGGCGTCAAGATGGGGTGAAACATAGAGACCGGTCCTGTAGCCTGCAGCTGTGAGAACAGAAGCTGTCATGGAACAGACTGACCCCTTTCCGTTGGTTCCTGCTATATGTATGAATTTGAGATCCTTCTGAGGATTTCCCAGCACTTTCATGAGATCCTTCATTCTCTCAAGACCGATCTTCGCGTGCTTCCAGTCTGCTCCGTGAAAAAGTGCTATTGCTTCGTTCCAGTCCATTTTGCTGCCTTTCATTGAGTATCAAAAGTCGATATCGGACCGCTTCGCGCTATGCGCTCTCGCGTTCCTCCCACATTCCGCACTCTCAGGCCGATAAATCGTCCTTTCGTGCTCCATGTGGGGCGTGTCATGAAGTCTATCCTCCACTTTTGTGCAAGCACAAGTGGAGGAAGACTTATGACACTTATATCAAAATATAATCTGGTATTACCGTGAAAAAACTGACTTCCCGGGCTTTTGCCGCGCGGAAGTCAGTTCTGTTTTTTGGTGATGATTCCGTAAAATGCTTATACTGCCAGCAGATTCTTTATATCAGCTCTCTTTAGTACTCCCTGAAGAGCAGAAATGATAATTATCTGTATCGGTGCTGTGACTGCTACCTGCATGGCTCTTGTGGAAAGAAGGCCTGTAAAGCTTGAGCCGTAAAGGATGGAGATCCAAAGAGTGTTCATGAGGAGACTCAGGATGCACTGATTGATGAGGACCGCGATTACGATCCGGATAATCTGTGTCAGGGCAGTTCCGGTAAGAGTGGTTCCCTCAGGCTGACTCTGAGTGTTTCCGAAAGAAAACAGCGGAGCATTGTAATATTTCCTGTAAAGGGCAAAGCCGAAGACCAGTCCCATGAGGACCTGTGTCAATGTAAAGCCCGGGAAATATGAGCCCGTCGGAAATGCTATGGAACCGATGAAGTCACCGAGGCCCCCGACTATTGCGGCTGCCACCGGGCCGTAGAAGATGGCTGCGATGACCAGGGCGGTGAAACCGAGACCTATGCGGACGTTCCACGCATTAAATGAACAAAATCTTGTCAGTACGACCTGAAGAGCGACAAGAACTGAAAGGGTTACGATCATTCTCGTAGAGAACTTTGACATAAAAAAACCTCCTTTGCAGTCCCTGACTACAAAGAAGGTATAGCTCGTCCTTCGCTGCAGCGGGATGCGACGACCGAACCGCACCTTGAAAAGGCTTCGTCCCTCCGACAAACTCCCCGTTCGGAAGGCACTATACGCTCGAGCGTCTACTCTGCTTAAAAATATATTATATTGTGCAAGAAAGAGTGAACCGGAACATAAGCTCGAAAGGAGCAGTCACAGTGCAATGCCTTCTCGATTAGAATTTATATCAAAACCGGCTCTCCGTAAAGTGGATATTTTGATATGTTTCTGTTAAGATAACAGCTGATTCTTAAACAAAAGTTACAAGAGGATCATTTTAACAGGATAAAATCCGTGGATTTAAAATCTACATAAATTGTGCAGGATTTAAGATAGATATTCTATATGAAAAACGAGGCAGGACAGGATATGAGCGGAAAAATAAAAAATCAACTCAGAAACGAGAAAGAAAAACTCAGCAGGATGAGCTTCGGACAGAAAGCTCAGTACATATTTGATTACTATAAGTTCCATATCATAGTATTTATAGTTGCGGTTTCGCTTATTTACTATGTGGTGACAACATTTCTGAACAACAAACCTCTGGCATTTTACGGCATGTTTCTCAATGCTTCCGGTACTGATGTGACTGTAAGTGATGAAGAGCTTGAGAGAAGATTTGCGGCCTATGAAGAGATTTCAACAAAAAACCAAAAGGTAGTCATTGATACCACAGCCACCTTCAATCCCAATGTAAACAGCCAGTACTCCATGGCCCAAAATGCAAAGATCACAGCATTGTTCGCATCCCATGATCTGGATGTTATGGTCATAGATCCGGGAGTTTTTACCTATTATGCACTTAATGGGGCATTTACTGATCTCAGGGATGCATTGGGAGAAATACAGTATAGTAAATATGAGTCTGAGAACAGGATTTACTATATCGACGGTGCGCTTATGGAAAAGCTCAAAAATCTGGATGCGGCTCAGGCAGAAAGCGTTATGGCAGAGGAAAGCGATGCCGCAGCCGGAAAAGTTGAAACAGGTGATGAATCCGGAGAAAAAACGCCGGGAACAAAGAGTCCTGAAGAAGAGACTCTCGACGAGATGGAGCAGCTTGCGGCAGATCTCATGGGCGATCCTGATGTGATATCAAGAGAAGATTTCAGGCTTCCTGATCCCGAAAAAATGGAAGACCCTATTCCGGTTGGCATCATCCTCACAGATGTTTCCGTGATTTCCGAGGGAGGTTTCTTTGCAAGAACCGTACCGGTGTTCGGAATCCCCAAGGTTTCAGACAGGAAGCAGCTTGCCCTTGATTTCCTTCGTTTCCTTGAAGTTGGAACAAAGGAATGAGATAAGTGAGATAGCAAAGGGCGATATCGGACCGTTTCGCGCTATGCCAAACTGGGAACGTCAGCCCATTTAGTTCGCTTCGCCAAGGCTTAGGCTATATGCCAGGTTCCTACGGAATCTGCCACCAGTCATGTGGGGTGTGTCATAACTGAAAAAAAGGTGTCATCTGATCAGTAATGAAGGGTTCCGTTGTCGTTATAGTATACCACCATCAGGTCAACCACGTGTCCGTAGCTGAGGACTCCGCTTGCCTGTCCGTTATACTTTAGATAGGCATCATTGATCTTTTCATGTGCTTCCGCAACTTCTGTTTCGTACTGATCCCAGAATTCGTTGTTGTAGCGCATATCCTGACGGGTGTGGATATTTATCCTGTTGTAGAGCTCGGCAAATTTTTCCGGATTTGCAGTTGCAAGAGCATTACCCGCGTACACCCAGGCGGAAACGTAGCCTGAGTAGTTGAAGTAGGTATCATCCGAGCCGATGGTGGCAAGTATGGCGATGAAATTGGCCTCTTCTTCCTGCATGTATCCACGAAGATGTGAAAGCTCGTGACATACGGTAAAAGGAATATCATAGTACGGAATGTCCCGATTGTAGTTTGCCTCGATGGTGAAGGGCGAATAGACACCTGTTACCTGCTGTATGCTCAGTATCCACGAATTAATAAGAGGCTTCGGAAGAGGATAATGTCCCGAGAGCCGCGGGAATTGTGTGCCGATCTTTTCCATTGCGGCCTGACCTGTTTTGCCTGTGTTTCGGAGATAGGACAGAGATGGCTTTTCCGAAGACCATGATTCTCCCAGAAATGCCCCGTTTTCAAGTTTAACGGGAGAAGTATATAGAGCCTCCCAATCAGAAGAAGAGGTGGCCTCGGTGTACGGGGAAAGTAACTTTAATTCTGAAGCATTTATATTCTCCACCAGATATTCGCACAGCTCTGTCAGAGCTTTCTCGTTGAGTTCCGGAGATACGGAGCTTAAACCGGCTTCCGAAGAGAAGCTTGATCTACGGTAATTTATCCCGCAGTTAAATACATAGAGAGTAAAAAGCAGCGAAAAAATCAGGAACAGATGCAGAAGAAATGCAGATGCTGCTCCGGCGAGCCGCTGTGATTTTGATGGTCCGGTGCGGGGACTTTTCGGTGAAACCGGCAAGGCTGATTGTTGCGGGCCGGTGACACCGGTTTCATCATCCGGTGATTCGATTCTTTTTGAACTGTGTTTTCGGAAGCTTGATGCGATCTGAAATACCAAGTCCCCGGGGATAAAAATCAGCAGGACATAAAACAGTATTTCAACCAGTGAAAATGGCAGAAGTCCTGTGATGCTGCTTATAAAAAGGCTTACGGATCTGTAAACGGAATGAGAGTAGGCATTTGCAAAAACCGAAGATTCCGAGGCGACAGCACTTGCGGCAAGCGCCATAAGATCAAAAATCAGCATAAAGAAATATAGTTTATGTTTTCTTATAAAAACCGTCAAATACATGTCAATAACCGGGTTTGAAAATAGGATATACTAAAGCAAGATTGATAATCACGGACATTTTACTACATTGCGGTCAGGTGGTCAAAATCCGTATGTAAGAGATTCTGAATCCCTTCGGAAGGGTTATGACAATAAGCCGCAGAGTCGCTTTGAAATCGTAAAAAAATCTTTATTCACAGTTTTTTAACTATTGGATATAATAGTCTGCAGTTTTTCGTAAAGAGGTAGGTATGAAACACAGAAGTATTATCGCCATCGCTGCAGCAGCAGTGATCAGTACAAATATATGTATGAGCGCATTGGCCGAGGAGAATCAGGTAAGCGTTACTGTAGCTTCCGAGCCTTCAGCGGTTTCCGGAGATACAGCTTCGGTTCAGACAGAAGCGGAAACCACAGAGCAGATCGTTCCGGCAGTAAGCGCCGAGGAAACACAGAGTGCACAGAGCTCACAGATTCCTGCAGTGACGGCAGCCGAAAGCAGTAATAACGGATCGGAGGCAGCTGTTAACGGAAATGGGACTGCTGAGTTTGGACCCTCAGTTGGCGGTACAGTTACCAGCAGCACAACAACGGAGTTCGGACCTATGGCAGGAGGGACAGCTGAAGTGACTTCATCAGGTTCTACAGGATATGTGTTTGAAAACGGTTTGGGAGAGACATTACCACTTCCATCAGGATTCCATTTTAACAATATAGCTGCATACACTTATCAGAATATGGTGGATGATCTCAGTGTACTTCAGGCCATGTATCCTGAGATGAAGATGGATGTCATCGGGACAACAGCGGATAACCGCAGTCTCTATCATGTTATCGTTGGTGATCCTAACGCAAAGCACAAGATTCTGGTGCATTCCGGTATCCATGCAAGAGAATATATAGTTTGTCAGGTTGTCATGAGAGAGATTGCCTCTCTTCTTGAAATGCAGCAGAAGGGAGCTGTATACAACGGTTGTTCTATTCCTGAACTTCTTAAGAATACATGCATACATTTTGTGCCAATGGTGGATCCGGATGGCATTACCCTGGTACAGGGTGGCGTAGATGCGCTTCAGACTGACGGGGCAAAGATGTCCGTCATGAGCATAGCCAATATGGACGGTGCCCAGGATATGGGCAAGTACGTCCGTACCTGGAAGAACAACATTAACGGTGTAAATCTGAATCGTAATTTCGATGCCAACTGGGAGCAGACACCCTCAAAGGTAGATCACCCTTCATCTATGAACTACAAGGGTACTTCCGCAGAGTCAGAGGTGGAGTCAAAGGCATTGGCAGACCTTACAAGAGCTCTCATGCCTGACAGGACCATAAGCTACCATACTCAGGGAAGAGTCATTTACTGGTATTTCGGAGAAACCGGAAACTATAAGAACGAGGGATATAATCTTGCATCTATAGTTCATAACAATACTAATTACAGTATTTCCGATTCCTGGGCGCCTAATGATGCGGCGGGATTCAAGGACTGGGCTGTTCAGAAGCTGGACATTCCGTCTGTCACCATTGAGTGCGGTCTCGGAACTTCACCGGTTGAAGAAGAGCAGATAGACAGAATATGGGCTGAAAATGACGGTATTCTTCCGGATATCATGATTGATCTTGTTAATAAATGATATATGTGATTTTTCAGGAAAGGCCTGTGGCGAAGATTTTGCCACGGGCTTTCTTTTAATTTTTTAAAAAACAGCCGAAATATAAATATAAGACTTTTGACGTTACTGTTCACACCCCTACTATTTCATATTGTTAAAAATGCTGAATTTAAAAATTTAATTTTCAAAGGATCCGAGACGCTGTTGTGGACAGCCTCTCGGATTTTTTAAATTAACTCCTATATCATCTGTGTAATCCACAATTCGCGGTTTATTCTGGTCCATATGTCAGAAAATGTGGAAATCCATGTCCGATTTTTTCCGGTTTCTGACGAATCATAAGCTTATACACATGTCATTTTGACGGAATGTCAAATCCTTGAAATTCGCGTAAAATCGAGCTTTTTGCTATACTTTTTTCAGGAGTAACAGTCATGGGAAAACAGGAAGAAAAAATTATAGCAATGCAGGAACAGCTAATCAAAGGATATGAGAAACAGATAGCTGGTCTTGAGGAAGAGAATAAATCACTTACAGAGTTAAATGAACAACTGAAAGAACTCTTGGAATTGCAGGAAAAGGAGCTATCGTTTTTTAACGGTATACTTGATAAGGCTAAAAAGAAATTTAAATTTTGACTATGACAAAAACTGATCTTATTGGACAACTTCAGATGCGGTTAAAGGCTGCGTTAACAAAGATATCTGATTTCGAGTCAGGGGAAATATACCAGACTATGAAAGAAGAACATAGAAAGGCTAACCGTGCTTTTCAAAGAACTATAGACCAGAAAAATGCCCGTATCCAGGAACTTACACATATCAATGAAAAGATATGGAAATGGTGTCAGGAAGTCTGTGAAGATCAGGAAAAAGATCATAAGGCAAAGACCAAGGAGCTCATACGTCGTATCCATCAGATTTATGAGCTCTATCTTGGTGCACTCAAAAAGAATGATGAGTTAAAAGAAAAAAACAGTGAACTTCGACAGGCTAACTATGCATTAGCGTCTGAACTTGAAGATGAGCGTGAGAAAAACAAAAAACTGATAGCGCAAATAAACCGGGATTATGAGAATTCTTCAAAACCCTCTTCACAGTCTGTTAATCATAAAAAGATCACAAATAATCGTGAGAAAACCGGTCGTAAACCCGGAGCTCAGCCTGGTCATCAAGGTCATGGACGCAGAAAACTAGCACCAACAAGCAAGATATTTCTCCCTGCCTCATCCGAGATCTTAAATGATCCCGATTACAAGGAAACAAACAAGGAAGTTGTGAAACAGCTGGTTAATATCAGGCTTGTACTTGAGGTGGTTGAATATCGCGCAAAAGTCTATAGAAATTCAAGGACGGGCGAGAAATACCATGCTCCGTTTCCTAAAGGTGTCGTTGATGATGTCAACTATGGAGGAAGTATCAAAGCATTCCTTTATCTCTTGAATAATGATTGTAATGTCTCTATTGATAAAAGCAGCCGTTTTCTGGCAGAACTCACCAACAATCAATTAAATATCTCGAAGGGTATGATCAATAAACTCGGAAAAGAGTTTGCTGAAAAAACCGAAGAAGAGCGAACTGAAACCTTTAAAGAGATGCTTCTTATGCCTGTCATGCATACGGACTGCACAAATGCTCGCTATAACGGTAAAAGTGCATATGTATTCATCAATGTTGCGCCTGATGGAACAGCGCTTTATTTTGCGCGCAAAAAAAAGGGACACGAAGGCGTAAAAGGTACAGTGACAGAATACTATAATGGCATACTGGTACATGATCATGAATCCACTTTCTATAACTATGGTTCAGAACACCAAGAATGTCTGGCTCATATCCTCCGGTATCTGAAAGATGGAATGGAGATGGAACCAGAGAAAACCTGGCACAGATCAATGAGAGAACTTCTCCGGGAAATGATCCATTATCGTAATGAACACGAATCAGATATGGATTCGGAGGTTGTTGCCGATTTCGAGACAAGGTATATGAAAGTGCTGGAAACAGCCAGAGATGAATATGAGTATGTGCCTCCGAGTAAATACTACAAAGATGGGTATAACCTATATTTGAGAATGAGAAAACATTCCAAAGAACATCTTCTGTTTCTTCATAATGTCAATGTACCGAGCACAAACAACATAGCGGAGCGCTTTCTACGTGGCTACAAGCGCAAACAAGGGCAGGTGATGTCTTTCAGATGCTTTGATACAATAACGCATCATTGTGAAGGCAAGAGCGTGCTTGTTAAGATACGGCAAAATGAAGGAGCCAATGTGTTTGATGAAGTGACACAAAGATTTGACTCATAGTTGGCAGAACAGCCGACCCGTTATTACTGAGACTCAGTTTAACGGATCGGCTGTTTTACTACAAGTTCACCTGTGAACAGTAAC
>NZ_JNKO01000033.1 GCF_000702885.1 Oribacterium sp. P6A1
GTTACTGTTCACACCCCTACTATTTCATATTGTTAAAAATGCTGAATTTAAAAATTTAATTTTCAAAGGATCCGAGACGCTGTTGTGGACAGCCTCTCGGATTTTTTAAATTAACTCCTATATCATCTGTGTAATCCACAATTCGCGGTTTATTCTGGTCCATATGTCAGAAAATGTGGAAATCCATGTCCGATTTTTTCCGGTTTCTGACGAATCATAAGCTTATACACATGTCATTTTGACGGAATGTCAAATCCTTGAAATTCGCGTAAAATCGAGCTTTTTGCTATACTTTTTTCAGGAGTAACAGTCATGGGAAAACAGGAAGAAAAAATTATAGCAATGCAGGAACAGCTAATCAAAGGATATGAGAAACAGATAGCTGGTCTTGAGGAAGAGAATAAATCACTTACAGAGTTAAATGAACAACTGAAAGAACTCTTGGAATTGCAGGAAAAGGAGCTATCGTTTTTTAACGGTATACTTGATAAGGCTAAAAAGAAATTTAAATTTTGACTATGACAAAAACTGATCTTATTGGACAACTTCAGATGCGGTTAAAGGCTGCGTTAACAAAGATATCTGATTTCGAGTCAGGGGAAATATACCAGACTATGAAAGAAGAACATAGAAAGGCTAACCGTGCTTTTCAAAGAACTATAGACCAGAAAAATGCCCGTATCCAGGAACTTACACATATCAATGAAAAGATATGGAAATGGTGTCAGGAAGTCTGTGAAGATCAGGAAAAAGATCATAAGGCAAAGACCAAGGAGCTCATACGTCGTATCCATCAGATTTATGAGCTCTATCTTGGTGCACTCAAAAAGAATGATGAGTTAAAAGAAAAAAACAGTGAACTTCGACAGGCTAACTATGCATTAGCGTCTGAACTTGAAGATGAGCGTGAGAAAAACAAAAAACTGATAGCGCAAATAAACCGGGATTATGAGAATTCTTCAAAACCCTCTTCACAGTCTGTTAATCATAAAAAGATCACAAATAATCGTGAGAAAACCGGTCGTAAACCCGGAGCTCAGCCTGGTCATCAAGGTCATGGACGCAGAAAACTAGCACCAACAAGCAAGATATTTCTCCCTGCCTCATCCGAGATCTTAAATGATCCCGATTACAAGGAAACAAACAAGGAAGTTGTGAAACAGCTGGTTAATATCAGGCTTGTACTTGAGGTGGTTGAATATCGCGCAAAAGTCTATAGAAATTCAAGGACGGGCGAGAAATACCATGCTCCGTTTCCTAAAGGTGTCGTTGATGATGTCAACTATGGAGGAAGTATCAAAGCATTCCTTTATCTCTTGAATAATGATTGTAATGTCTCTATTGATAAAAGCAGCCGTTTTCTGGCAGAACTCACCAACAATCAATTAAATATCTCGAAGGGTATGATCAATAAACTCGGAAAAGAGTTTGCTGAAAAAACCGAAGAAGAGCGAACTGAAACCTTTAAAGAGATGCTTCTTATGCCTGTCATGCATACGGACTGCACAAATGCTCGCTATAACGGTAAAAGTGCATATGTATTCATCAATGTTGCGCCTGATGGAACAGCGCTTTATTTTGCGCGCAAAAAAAAGGGACACGAAGGCGTAAAAGGTACAGTGACAGAATACTATAATGGCATACTGGTACATGATCATGAATCCACTTTCTATAACTATGGTTCAGAACACCAAGAATGTCTGGCTCATATCCTCCGGTATCTGAAAGATGGAATGGAGATGGAACCAGAGAAAACCTGGCACAGATCAATGAGAGAACTTCTCCGGGAAATGATCCATTATCGTAATGAACACGAATCAGATATGGATTCGGAGGTTGTTGCCGATTTCGAGACAAGGTATATGAAAGTGCTGGAAACAGCCAGAGATGAATATGAGTATGTGCCTCCGAGTAAATACTACAAAGATGGGTATAACCTATATTTGAGAATGAGAAAACATTCCAAAGAACATCTTCTGTTTCTTCATAATGTCAATGTACCGAGCACAAACAACATAGCGGAGCGCTTTCTACGTGGCTACAAGCGCAAACAAGGGCAGGTGATGTCTTTCAGATGCTTTGATACAATAACGCATCATTGTGAAGGCAAGAGCGTGCTTGTTAAGATACGGCAAAATGAAGGAGCCAATGTGTTTGATGAAGTGACACAAAGATTTGACTCATAGTTGGCAGAACAGCCGACCCGTTATTACTGAGACTCAGTTTAACGGATCGGCTGTTTTACTACAAGTTCACCTGTGAACAGTAACAATTTCATAAAATTTTTGGCGCATGGAAGTCAACTAAAGTTTGACAGGAATTGCAATATCACTTATGATTTTAACAATGTATCTAAGTTTTTTTAAAGATATAGGGGATTTTAATGATAAATGATTTAGTGGGCGATTATGCGTTTTACTATATAGAGGCAAATGTGTTCTGTATTCTGATTTTGCTTATTCTGTATTTTAAAACCAGTCATAGTGTTGATCGACAACGGCGGCAGATGTTTTTTGGAGAAACATTGGCAACTGCCATGGTCTATCTCACTACGGATATGTTTTGGGTACTTGTGGACAGCGGAAGGATAATGACCACTCCGTTTCTTTTGTATCTTACAAACATTATTTACTATTGGGCAGCAGCTACCATGTCATATGTTGTTTCGTATTTCATGCTGCTCTACGAAGGAAACAAAAAAATAGAAGAGCCGGGGGTTCATTTACTGACGGCTATTCCCTGTATACTGAATATTGCCGCAACGGTAACGACACCTATACATAAGATGTACATCTATGTTGATGGCAACGGAGAACTGGTGTTGGGTCCTTTGTACCCGCTCCTTATTCTTCTTATCATTGCGTATCCTATAGCGGTGGCTGTCAGAGCCATATACAAGTCCCTTCTCAAGGAGAACTATGCAAAGAGAAATATGTATAAGGCTATAGGTATATTTCCGGTATTCTCGGTTGGTCTCGGTATAGTACAGGTATTTCATACAAGGATACCTTTCCTCTGCTTTGGACTGACTATAGCGCTTCTTCTCATATACATAGAGTTTACAAACGATCTTGTTTCACTTGATCCGCTTACAAAGCTTAATAACAGAAATGAGCTTTACAGGTTTATGACCGTAAAGATGAATGCTGCCAGAAATTCCGGAGCACCTGGACTGTACCTTATGATCATGGATATAGATCGTTTCAAGAAAATCAATGATACTTACGGACATAATGAAGGTGATCATGCTTTGAAGGTACTGGCAAAGGTCCTTAAGAAGGTCTGCTCCTATGAACCTAATCGTTTTGTTGCAAGATTTGGCGGAGATGAGTTTATAGTTGTCGTTGAAACTGCTGATAAGCATGAGGTTGAGAGGATAAGTGAGGAAATTCATACTATACTGCGAAAGGCCATATCAGCAGAACAGCTTCCATTCAGCATGGATGTCTCCATAGGATGGACGAGATATGTAAAGAGTTCAGATAAGGTGAGTTTAAACGCCCTTATAGAGCGGGCAGATGCCATGCTTTATGAGGAAAAAAAAACAAATCATGGTAAGATGAAGAAAAGCCTTGAGATGGTAAGCTGAAAAGGTAAAATCATAAACAGAAGCCGGTAGAAATATCGCTTCTGTTTTTTTATCTGCATGATTGATATAAAAATCGTATAAATAATTCAAAACCCGCTGGACTTTGAAATAAATGGAGAGTATTGTATTCAAGGATAACAAAGAGTTAATGCTGGTATATCTGGTAGTTATGATATACAGGCAAAATAGTTATCATAAATAAGAATTGGAAAAGGTAATGACTATGAAGTTTGATTTTAAGAGAGATCTGAAGAGACTTATAGTTGTTGTACTGGCATCGTTACTGATGGCGGTTAATGTCAAAATTTTTGTAAGAACAGGCGGATTATATCCCGGAGGAGCAACAGGTCTTACGGTACTTATACAGAGGATAAGTCAGATTTATTTATCGAGAGAACTTCCGTACTCAATTATAAATTTCACCTTAAATGCGATTCCCATATATATAGGGTTTAAATTTATAGGAAAAAAATTTACTCTGTTTTCACTGGTGATGATATTATGTTCGGGTTTCTTTACGGATCTGATACCTGAACATGTCATAACCTATGATACATTGTTGATAGCGATTTTCGGAGGAATCATAAACGGAGTTGTGGTCAGTATGTGCCTCAGTGTGGATGCAACCTCCGGAGGTACTGATTTCATCGCAATTTATCTCAGTCAAAAGAGAGGTATGGAAACCTGGAATCTGGTACTTGGTTTCAATGTTGTCATTCTGGTGGCGGCAGGTCTTCTCTTTGGATGGGATAAGGCGCTTTATTCCATAGTATTCCAGTATGTATCCACTCAGACACTGCATACTCTTTACAGGGCATATCAGAGACAGACACTTTTTATCATAACAGAGAAGCCGCAGGAAATAGCTCAAATGATTTATGATGTATGTCATCATGGAGCGTCCATTATGACAGCTCAGGGGTCTCATGAGCATAGGGAGTATCATGTTGTATATTCTGTAATAGGTGCGGATGATGCAAAGAAGGTTATGATCAAGGTTAAAGAAATAGATCCCTGTGCTTTTATAAATTCCATAAGAACAGCAGAGCTGTCGGGAAGATTTTATATGAAGCCGAAAGACTGAGGCATTCAAAGATATGTATGGAAGAGAAGGATATTTTAGAGCCGCTGAAGGAAGAAAGGTTCTGATTTCCTTTTTGACATTCGATTCATAATTTTTTTAATAAAACCAATCCGCCGGAGTGAAAAGGACTCCGGCGGATTTTTCATGTAAAAGAGAAGATAAGTTTCATGGAACATCGAAAGAATCAGCCGGGGATTAAAGATAATCACCTGTCTCTTGTGGACATCTTTTCTCGTATAATTTGAATAAACCGTTCATCGGCTCTTGAAAGAAAAGCTCCTTTAAGAGTGGTTATACATAGGCTCCAGTAGGCGGAATACTTATTATCGATGGAGAGAAAAACCGGAGGGTTGTCATATTTGTTGACATTGACATAGTCGGATGGCAAAAGAGTAAAACCTATGTTCTCGGCGGCAAGCTTTTCCAGAGTCATATAGTTTCTGGATACGAATTTTATCTCCGGATGTATCCCTGCTTTTTTCAGAACTGAATCTGTGACATGGCGTATACGCTGTTCCTTTAGCAGAGTCAGTAGTGGCTGATCCGCAAGAAGCTTGACATCAAGAACAGGATAAGGATAGCCTTCCATCTGAACAGCCTTATTTACAAGAGGGTTCTTGCTGGATATGGCAAGTACAAAGGGGTGTCTCGCAAGAATTTCATAATTCAGAGAAGGGTTTGCTTCAGTGCCCTCTACAGGGGCATGCATGACAGAAAAGTCAAGATCTCCGGAAATGAGTTTTTCTTCCTGAAGTTCCGTGGAACCCTCAAAGATATCAAGGTCGATTCCCGGACACTCATCTTTGAATTGCGGTACTACCAGCGGTAATGCAATGGCACCGAGATGGTTGGTGATGCCAAAGCTTATATGACCTGTCTTCAGGTCGTTCATGTCACTGATTTCAGCCTCAAAATCATCGTAGATCTTCAGTATCTTACAGGCCATCTGGTAATACCTTTCACCTGCATAAGTGAGTTTCAGTCCGTCGGAACCTCTGATGAAGATCTTGGTACCTATGGATTCTTCAATACGTTGAAGAGACTGGGACAGTGAAGGCTGGGCAACAAAGAGTTTTTTTGCCGCTTTGGAAATATTATGAGTATCGGCTACGGTCTTAACATATAAAAGTTCTCTTGTGGTCATAGGCATTACCTTTTCATAAACAAACAGAATATTGAAGTATCCTATATTCTACCATGAATAATTATTCTTTAAATGTAAAAAATCATGATAAGAATATAAAATTTGATTTATACTTGTAGTGGTAACGATTATTGAGTGATTAAAGCGGGAGGAATGTATGTTTAAGGACATAGTAATTAAAAACAGAAGCTACAGAGGGTACAACGAAGACAGAAAGATAACAAAAGAGGAGCTTTTTGATCTTATAGACACTGCGCGAATTACAGCTTCAGCAGCCAATAAGCAGCCTTTGAAATACTACATTGCTCAGGAAAAGGAAGAGGTTGAAGGTATACTTGGCCTTACCAGATGGGGAGGTGCTCTTCCGGAGCTTCATCTTCCAAAGGACGGAACACATCCTGCAGCGTTTGTTGTTATACTTCAGGATAAAGACATTCAGCCAAATACCCAGGCTGTAATGATAGATGTGGGAATAGCGGCACAGACACTTCTTCTTGCGGCGGCTGAAAAAGATCTTGGTGGTCTTATGATAAGGAATTTCGGACTTGAGCCTCTCACAGAATATCTGAACCTTCCGGAAAATCTCGTTCCGCTGCTGGTCATCGCCCTCGGAGAACCGGCTGAAACAGTGAAGCTCGTTGATCTTCCAAAGGACGGCAGCATCAATTATTATCGGGATGAAAACGGAACACATTTTGTGCCCAAACGTGAACTTGGTGAAATCGTTATTTCAAGACAGTGAAAAATTATAAATACTTTGTTTAAGTATCATTTTAATCTGCCGATAACAGTAGTTTGAATCATGGAACAAATCTGTAGCCCAGTCCCCGGACTGTTAATATGTGAGTGGGTTTTTTGGAATCTTCCTCAATTTTGCTTCGGAGTCTGTTTATGTAAACCATGATGGCATTGTCATCAACAGCTATGGAATTGCCCCATACGTGATCGTATATCACATCCTTATTGAATACCTGCTGAGGATTTTTAAGAAAGAGAAGGAGTAGGGCGGCTTCCTTTGAAGAAAGGAACAGCTCTTCAGTACCCTTGTAAAACCTCATGGTAGAGGTGTCATAGGAAAACTGACCTACTGTAAGGATGGTACTGCTCAGACCGCTGTTTTCGGAAAGGGCCTGACGGTTTCTGCGTATAAGCGCTTTTACCTTGGCCCCCAGTATCATGGGACGAAATGGCTTTGTTATATAGTCATCGGCTCCGATGGAAAGACCATAGACAGAATCATAGTCTTCATTTCTTCCGGAAATGATAATAATAGGAGTCGATATATGATCGGCTCTTATTTTTTTGATAACATCAAAACCTTCCATGTCACCGAGGGTCACATCCATAAGAATCAGATCGAAATGCCCGGTTGAAATTTTCATAAGAGCTTCTTTGCCGGAATTTGCAGTTTCTGAAGTTATTTCATTACTTCTCATAACTTTTTCAAGGAGTCTGCAAATGTTTACATCATCGTCAACAATCAATACCTTATCTGCCATCTTGTATATCCTATCCATTTCAAATCTTAATAAACATTAAGGTTTAATTCTAAATTATATGGTATAGTTCGTCAAGACAATGAAGTTTGAAATACTTGACAGATAATGAAGTTTGATAGTCTCATAGGGGCTGAGTGAATTCGGAAAGGAATCCCGGGCCCGGAAAAGTTAGATATGAAGAAAAATCCCATACAAACAAGATATGAAGAAATCCTGAATGCGGGTATCATGAAAAAAACAGGAATGAACTGGAAATACATGATACTTGCGGTTATAGGCATAATAAGCACAGGTATCCTGCTCCTGACAGGACTCAAGGTGTTTCATGATTACAGAAATACTCTAATGAAAAATCAACAGGATCAGCTTCTTTTGATGGCCCGGACCATCAGCAGAAATATGAGTTCGGATATGGACAATTATATGAAGGAGCTGGAATTCTTTTCTGTTATGGCCGGGGAAAAGGATGATGAAGGGATACTTCAGAAGTATCTCGAAAGCGGTCTCGATCTGGCGCTTAATGTCTATGTCGAGGACGAAAACGGAAATATCATAAAATCCTTTATGCCTGCGGGAAATGAAGCAGGGGATGATTCTCGTAACAGTTTTGAAATAAAAGACCTTCAGATGATCTCTGATGCGGGAAACGGAATAAGTATCTGGCAGGGACATGCAGATCTTTTTTCTCATGCCGGAGAAAATAATGCTTTGGATTCAGGTAAGATCGTAGATAAAGATATTCTGATTTTTAAAAAACAGCTGAATAAAAAGGAAGATGGCTCTGAAGCAGCTTATGTCTGTTACGCGATAGATGAGGACAGGTATTACGAGAATATTTTGTCTGATGTACACATTGGAACAAACGGATACATCGTAGTGAAGAATTCAGATAATATCATGCTCATGCACCCTTCAAAGGATCAGTGGGGAATCAGCGTTATATCAGGAAGAATGGAAATGTTTCCGGATCTTGATTATCAGAGCCTTGAACGTCTTCTGGAAAAACAGAACAGGGGTGAAGAGGGTGTAGCGGATTACTATTCATACTGGTGGATGGAAGATGAAATTCCGAGAGTCAGGAAGATAAGCGGTTACAGCCCTGTGAAGATAGGCGATGCTTTCTGGGTGGTAAGTGCGGTTGTGGATTATGATGATTATTATCAGCCTATTCTTGAAGGATTTCAGGGGATAGTTATGGTGGCCATAGGGATACTGCTTGTGTTCGTTTTCGCGTCTGTAGGCATGATAAGACTTATTTCGGTGAACAACAGAGCAGCCCATGAGATAGATTACCTTAAAAATCTAAATCAGGTGCTTGAGGAGATGCATAAGAGCGAAAATGCCATTGCTCACCAGCAGAGACTTCAGATCATGGGAACCATGACCGGGGGTATAGCCCATGAATTCAACAATTTCCTTACACCTATCATGGGACACGCTGAACTTCTTATGATGTCTCTTCCTGAAGACTCTGACGAATACGACAGCGCAAGAGAGATACTTCAGGCTTCTGAAAAGGCAAAGGATGTGGTGCACCAGATGTCTGCCATGAGCAGAAAAAATGTAGAGACCATATTCAGAAATCTGGAGGCATCAAAACTTGTGAACAGATTTTTTCGTATGGCAGAATCCATATGTCCGGAATCCGTGGAACTTACAACGGAAAACGATGTAAAAGAAGAATATATCCTTGGCAACAGTACTCAGATAAATCAGGTACTTCTAAACATCACGGTAAACGGAATTCAGGCTATGAGTAACAGGACGGATGGAAAACTCCTGCTTAAGGCCTATATCAGAGAACAAACTGATATCAAAATAAAAGAGTTCATAAAGGAAAGAGTATTCAAAAAATATCTGGTATTTGAAATAAGCGATAATGGTGTTGGAATGAGTGAAAATGTCAGGAAGCAGATATTTGAACCTTTTTATACAACCAAGAGACCCGGAGAGGGAACAGGTCTCGGTCTGTCCCTTGCGGAACAGATAGTGGAAGAACATAAAGGAATCATTCATATAGATTCTGAAATAGGAAAGGGGACCACATTCTTTGTATATTTTCCTGTGGTAGAGGTACTGGGAGATGAAAACAGGGCAAAAAATGTACTTGAAAAATCCCGTGATGCCATGACTTCTTTTTTTGAGCAGGAGAAAATGCAGGTGGATGTTGTGCTTGGGCAGGGAATAATCGAGGAAGGAGAGGAGGGCCTTGCAAAGCAGGCTCCTAAGATAAAGCTCAGAAAGATTAACGTTATTGTGGTTGACGATAACCACAGGATACTTTCCCTTCTGAAGGATGGCCTTAATGCCAGAGAAAACATAAATGCAGTTATGTGCGATTCTGTTGAAGCTCTGCACATGGAGCTTCAGGAGATGGCAGCTGACATAGTTCTCATTGATGAAAATGTGGGTAATTATTCCGGAACAGATATTTTTATGTCTGAGTTTTCCGACAAAAAGGAGTCTCTTAAAATCATCATGGCAGACAGCATAAACAGGGATATAGTTGAAGCAAAGAAGAGGGGAATCATTAACGGCTATATGGAGAAACCCGTTTCGGAAACTGAGATTATACGGCTTGCAGAGCAGATCTTCAGTAACATAAAGAATCTTAACGAATTGTAAGGTTCGGATTAATGAATATTAATGTATACATGGTGCTATGTTAAGGTTTGTTTAATAAGATAGCCTCCGCTGAGAGATAAATATGAAATGCACTGGGGATGATCGCAGTTCAGAATCCCAGGGAAATGTGCACTTTATTTATCTGAGTTTATAATTTAATCGGGGGAGAAAATCTATGACAACAACTGTAGTTGGTATTCTTGGATTTCTTACGATCGTTGCGATCGTTGTGACACTTTTCAAGAGCAAGACAATTCCCAGCATTGCATTTATCGTATTCCCGTCAATTCTTGCACTTATTCTTGTGCTTGGCGGATACTATGATATAGAGCAGGTTGGAAAGCTCATTAAGGGCGGTTTCGGAAGCACCGGAGCTACAGCAGCACTTTTCGTTTTCTCAGTTCTTTATTTCGGAATCATGACTGATGCAGGAATGTTCGATGTAATCATTGACAAGCTCATGAAGCTGGTTGGTGACAATGTTATCGGCGTTACTGTCATGACATCCGTAATAGCTCTTATAGGTCATCTTGACGGTGGCGGAGCTTCAACCTTCCTTATCGTTGTACCTGCAATGCTTCCTGTATATAAGAAGATGCACATGAGAAAGACAACTCTTTTAAGATGTGCCGTTCTTTCAATGGGTGTACTTAACCTTATGCCATGGGCAGGACCTACAATGAGAGCTGCTTCTGTTCTCGGTGTTGAGGCCGGTGCTCTCTGGAGGACCATCATTCCTATCCAGATTTTCGGAATCGCTCTTTGCCTTGGCCATGCGGTTCTTGCCGGTATCCAGGAAAAGAAGAGAGGTGCAGGTCTTCACGGAAAGCTTGCTGAGCAGGGTGCTTCTGAGGATACAGAGGATGTTCAGCAGGTTAAGGAAGAGAATGACCTTGCAAGACCTAAGCTTTTTGCATTCAACATCCTTCTTACCATCGCAGTTATCGCTCTTCTCGTATGGGATCAGTTCCCAAGCTATGTTCCTTTCATGCTTGGCGTTGCAGCTGCCATCCTTGTAAACTACACACCTGTTAAGATGCAGAAGAAGATCATCAACCGTCATGCCGGTCCTGCACTTATGATGTGTTCAACACTTATGGGTGCTGCCGTACTTATGGGTATACTTGTGTATGGATTCAATGCTGACGGCGCTGCTGTTATCGCTAAGCCGGGTGTTGAGATGGCGAAGACATCAGTTGTTTCAAACATGGCTTCTATCATTTCAATGATCCTTCCAACAACACTTGGAAATCATCTTCCACTTGTTATCGGTATCCTTTCTGTACCTCTTGCACTTGCATTCGATACAGATTCATATTTCTACGGAATGCTTCCTGTTATGATCGCCATCGGCGCATCCTTCGGTCTTGACGCACTTCCAATCGCCATCGCTATGGTAGTTTGCCGTAACTGTGCAACCTTCATCAGCCCGATGGTACCTGCAACACTGCTCGGTGTTGGTGTGGCTGAGGTCGATATCAAGGATCATATCAAGGCATCCTTCGGATATGTCTGGGTATTCTCCATCATCTGCATGCTCTTTGCTGTAATGATCGGACTTATGCCACTTTAATGATTACTGCATAAGCAGAACCAATCATATATTTCTCTTTGATTCAAAAACTTTTATGGACTGTTCACAGGGGGAACGAGCAGTTCATAAAAGCTTGGGTCATAACATTTTGCCAGGATGGAGACCCTGAATGATGAATCTAAAGACCGTATATACGGAAGCCCGTACTATGGTCTCAATATAAAAAGGCACTTCTGAATATTCAGAAGTGCTTTTTTATATTGAGAAGTTTAGCTATGCAATATGGTATAGCAGTTCTTTCCGTTATTTTTTGACTCATACAGTGCTTTATCTGCCAGTGCGTACACAGTCTGAAAATCATGTACATCCTTATGGGCTATGACTATGCCCATTGAAAAAGATAAAGAGAAGTCAGAATCTATAAAGATATGGTGTACTTCCTGTTTAAGCTTTTCCGCAAATTCCGTAATGCGTTTTTCTGACGTATCATCCTTTATGATTATAAAGAACTCGTCACCCCCAAGACGACCGAAATAATTGTTTTCCGGTTTCAGAAAATAATTCAAGGCATCATCTTTAGGGGATTTTGAGCAGTTAAGTATGGATGAAACAGCCTTTCCAAGAGCCTCGATGGCATAATCACCTTTTTCATGACCGTAGTTATCGTTAATATGTTTAAAATCATCTACGTCAAGTAAACAAACCGCGATATCCTCATGAGGCATCTCAAAGATCTTATTTGTTATGTCTGTGAAAGCCCCTCTGTTTAAAGCTCCGGACAATTTGTCAAATGCAGCGTTAATGGATAGCTCTTTCTTGATCATATTAAGCTTATGGAAGGTGTGAAATCTTTCAAGACGGGCTTTCTGATAGTAATAGTGCATGACTATGGAAACCAGATAAAATGTCACTCCGTTTATTATGTCACCATGTGTGATCCCGGGAGATTTACAGATGCTGGATGAGCAGATAAAAATCATAAGTCCTATGGTGACTATGGAAATATACTCGAATATAGTATTGGCGCAAACTGTTGATGTGATTATGAAAATCGGAAGAATGGCTGTTGCAACCACATTGACATCATAAACAGATTCGGCAATTCCGAATCCGATAAGCAGTATAAATACACCTCTTGTGGCCAAAAGAGAGTAGGTTCCGTGTTTATGGTCCCAGATAAATGTCCCGAGTTTAAGAATACATGCCAAAGAAAAGAAAGACAGATACTTGAAGAGATAGTTCCCGGGAACTATATGAAAAATGCTGAGCGCGGCAAAAAAAAGCATGAACAGCATAAAGATGACTGTAAAGGCTTTTGTATTATTATAGTCGGACTGATAGACTGAATGTTTGATTTTTGCATAATCCTCGCGGCTGTAACCGTAATGATTGAACTTGTATATCAGACTCTTAATGCTTTTATCTTCGGACGGTGGATGAGAATCACCATTCATTCTGCAGTATAAATCCGTATCTTCTATGTTCATAACTCTATATAAATACTGAAAACCAAATGTAAAACCGAAAAACGTGTATAGTAATCTGTATATCTTGTCGGCGTGAAAGAGGGAAATATAAATTGAGGCCGCAGTAATAAAGCGTATACCTTTTAGAAGCTGCCGGTTTCAGGAAAAACTATTTCAGAAAAGGGCATCACTTTTTGGAATGGCATTATTTTATTATTCCATTTCTACCTCCGGAAAATGATGTATTAAAGTAATAACAGGCAATAGGTATACGGTTCCGGTTTTGACACAACTTTTTTAGTGTGGAAGTAAATTGCCGAAAGCGCAACATAATACTTTTTATTGTTTATCCGATTAAAGATAGAGGAAGGTTTCTTTTTAATAATCTTACCTCTATTACAATGATAGTAATATTAATAACAAACTTTTTTTCAGGAGGAACAAGTATGGGAGATTCATTGACAAGAAAGATAATTAAGTCTCACTTCGAATCAGGCTCTATGACACCGGGAGAGGATGTTTTTGTAAAAGTAGACCAGACACTGACCCATGATATCAATGCTGTCATGACTTATCTTGCATTTGAGCAGATAGGACTGAAAAGAGCCCGCACGGAGATTTCAGTATCAAATCTTGATCACAATCTTCTTTATATTGATTTCAAAACACCTGATGATCATATCTATCTAAGAACTGCAGCAGAGAAATACGGAGTTTATGTTTCAAGACCCGGAAACGGAATCTGTCATATGGTTCATACCCAAAGGTTTGCAATTCCAGGCAAGCTTCTCATGGGAGGTGACTCACATACACCTTCAGGGGGAGCGGTAGGCATGCTAAGCATAGGAGTTGGCGGAATGGATGTGGCTACCGCCATGACCGGACTTCCCATGAGACTCACCATGCCTAAAATCGTCAAGGTAAACCTTACAGGCAGTCTTCGCCCCGGCGTAAATGCAAAGGAAGTTGTACTTGAGATGCTCCGTCGTGTGACTATCAAGGGTGGACTTGGAAAGGTATTTGAGTATGTGGGACCCGGGGTTGAAACTTTAGAGGTTCCGGAGCGTCTGACAATCGCCAATATGGGGGCCGAGATGGGCGCTACTTCATCCATATTCCCCGCGGATTCGGTTGTCAGGAAATTCATGGAGGCACAGGATCGTGGCGATCAGTTTGTTCCCATGGCACCGGATGAGGACGCGGAGTACGACGAAGTTATGGAACTGGATCTTTCCTCCCTTGAGCCTCTTATCGCACTTCCTCATCAGCCGGATAATGTTGTTCCCATAAGCTCCCTCACCGAGCATCCTGTGGTACAGCAGGTCTTCATGGGATCATGTACCAACGGTTCCTATTCTGATTTTGCTAAGGCGGCACTTGTTATGCAGGGACATCATGTGGATGAAAATGTCCAGTGTACTGCGGGAATCGCAAGCAGGCAGATTTATAAACAGCTTATGAAGGACGGCTATCTCGATATGCTCATAGATGCCGGGGTACGCATAATGGAGCTTAGCTGCGGACCCTGCTGTGCCATCGGACAGGTTCCACCCACAAACGGCATAGCGGTACGTACTTCAAATCGAAATTTCCGGGGCCGTGCAGGTTCTCCTAATGCCAATATCTATCTGGTTTCCCCAGAGTCAGCTGCGGCAACCGCCATTAAGGGAACATTTGCGTCAGCATGGGACATTATGGGAGATGATGTTAAGAAGCTTTCAGAGATTCATGAACCGGATCATTATTTTGTGGATGATTCCATGCTCATAAAACCTCTTCCGGAAGAAGAGGCTGAGAAGGTGGAGGTTATCAAGGGGCCTAATATCGCTTTCCTGCCTGTTCCCGAAAAACCGGAAAAGCATCTTCAGTGCAGGATTTCACTTAAGGGGCGTGACAATATCTCTACCGATGATATCACACCTGCCGGTGCGGAGTTTTCGTCCATGCGTTCCAATATTCCGCTTATGTCCAAGTACTGCTATAACCGTTACGATCCTGAGTTTTCCGAAAGAGCCAGAGAACTTGTTAAGTCCATCATAATCGGAGGAGAGAACTACGGTCAGGGATCATCAAGAGAACATGCCGCTATCAATCCTATGTATCTTGGAGTCAAGTGCGTTATCGCCAAAAGCATTGCCCGCATACATAAGGGAAATCTCATGAATCATGGTATAGTGCCCATGCTTTTCGAGAATCCGGAGGATTATGACAAACTGGAACTTTTGGACGAGCTTGAAATAGAGAATTTCCCTGAGCAGATCAAAGCAAGAAAAGTAACCGTCCGTGACAAAACCAGGGGTTTCAGCTTCGAATGCAAACTTGATATATCAGATGCCGAGATGGAGATTATTCTTGACGGCGGACAGCTTAAGCACCTTAAGAAGCAGCTGGTGGATAAGGGAATCATAAAGGAATAAAAGAGAACATCCGACTTTTTTGCTTTGAGATGGATTGGAGCTATTTATGAAAGACAGCGACTGGCGAATAATCAACGCATTACATGAGACACAAAGTATAACTAAAATTGCTGCAATGATGTATAAGTCACAGTCAGCCATAACAAAGAGACTTCAGATAATGGAGCAGGAGCTGGATTGCAGGATAGTGGAAAGAACGCCCCAGGGGGTCGTGTTTACAAAAGAGGGAGACTTTCTCTACAAAGAATCGGTAAAGCACCTGGAGTTTGAAAATGAGGTTATGGAGGGCTTACGCCTTATAAAGGAACAGACAAAAGAAAATATAATCATAGGAGCTGCATATACCTATGCAAAATACTCTTTATATGATGATCTTGACAGTTTTATCAAAAGCCATCCAAATGTAAGCATTCGTGTAGTAAATAAACAGAGTAATCTTTTATACCACATGCTCATGGAGGGAAAGCTGGATGTGGCTTTTATCCGTTCTGATTATATAGATAATGTTTATCATGAACTTATAGATTATACCGCAGGATATATAGTGTCCAAAGAACCGGTGAAGCTCAAAGACCTTCCACGAATGGAGAGAATTGCTTATCAGACAAACAGTAAAACTGAAGAGAAGATCGCGGACTGGTGGCAGGAACAGTTTGGCACTGAGATTCCGGAAGCGTCGGAGGATGTTGGTTATATTGAGTTTGCTTTTCGAAACATTGCCAGCGGAAATAAATACCTTTTGTGCTTTCTTCCGGATAATTTTGTTAATGAATACAATCTGTCATTACAGCCAATGTTGAAGCAGGACGGGAGCAGCTTATCGAGAAAAACCTGGTTTATTTATAAAAAAGAAAAGAACCGAAGAGCTATAGTGGATGAGCTTATTGATTATGTGGATAAGAATGTGAAAATGAAAATGGCATAGAAAATATATTATGTTGTGTATGTGATAATATATATTTTACTATATGATGCTATGACCATATAATTTAAACACAGGCAATTATAAAGCAACGAGGTGAGTTGTCAGATATTGAACAGAGGCACTGATATTACAGTATTAAAATCAGCGGAACACTATGAATCCAGGACAAGAAATAAGTTTATGGGTCTGTCTCGGATAATGTGACAAGCAGTGTCGGAAATGTAATTTTTCTAATGTTTAAGGAGAATGATACTATGGGTACAGAAGAACAGATCAAAGCAGCTGAAGCCAAGTTTGGGGATCTCATAAGAGCTGAACTTGCAAGAATAGAAACCATGAAGGAGGATAGCGAGATCAAGGATTTTTCAAAACTTGATCATATAAAAATAGGTATCCTTCCGGGAGACGGAATCGGCCCTATCATCATGGAGCAGGCTCTGAGAGTTGTCAATGAACTCCTTAAGGATGAAATTGCTTCAGGCAGGGTTGAGATTCATATCATAGAGGGTATGACTATCGAAAGAAGATCAGAGCTTAATGAGTCGTTGCCTCAGGATGTTATGGAAGAGTGCAAAAAGTGCGACGTGCTTGTTAAAGGACCGTTTGTAACACCGAGACCCGGGGACCCTTGGCCTAATCTGCTTTCAGCAAACTCTCTTTTACGAAGAGGCCTTAATCTCTTTGCAGCGGTTCGCCCCATCAAGATGCCGGACAGAAACATTGACTGGACCTTCTTCCGTGAGAATATCGAAGGTGAGTACATCCTCGGCAATAAGGGTATCGAGGTAAATGAAGATCTTGCAATCGATTTCAAGGTTCTCACAAAACCGGGAGCTGAACGAATCGCAAGAGCTGCCTTTGAGTTTGCAAGAAAGAACGGTAAGAAGCATGTGACTGTAGTTACAAAGGCCAATATCGTGAAGCTTGTTGACGGGAACTTCGTTAAGACAGTTCATAGAATCGGGGAGGAAGAGTATCCTGAGATAGAAGTGAACGACAAGCTTGTGGATGCTACAGCAGCGAAGATGCTTGATCCTGAGTTCAACAAGGATATGGAGGTTGTGGTTCTTCCTAACCTTTACGGTGATATCGTAACAGATGTTGCTGCAGAGCATCAGGGAGGCTTAGGTACAGCTTCAAGTTCCAATATAGGAAATAAATATGCACTCTTTGAGGCTATCCATGGAACTGCGCCTTATCTTATGAGCCACGGTCGTGGAAACTATGCTAATCCCTGCTCTCTTATAAGGGCTATGGGTGAAATGATGGCCCATATAGGTTTCGCAGACCGTAAAGCCATACTTGAGAAAGCTCTTGAGATAACAACAGTTACAGAGAGAAAGGTGGTTCTTACTACAGAGACTAAGGACGCAAGTGCTGCGGAGTTTACAGACTATCTTATCGATACAATCAAGGGGCTTGAGTAAACTTGGAAGATTAGTACTTAGTACATGTTCGTAAATTGATATTTAAAAAAGTTTAGAAGCACGAATTCTTTGCTTTCTTACTGACAAAATAATATTCATAGACGTATGCCCGGGAATATTTCCCGGGTTATTCTATATATAAAGTTTATCTATGAATCATAAATAAGAAATTATGGTATTTTATATTCATTAATGCAGGTAATTGCTTTTTAAAATGAATTTAATCTGAATTTATTCCTTATACTTGAAAGATTAGGAAGGTTAGTAATATTAATTAATTCGATGTGTTTGGGAGCGACAGGGTATGATAGACATGCATGCGCTTATGAATCTGCAGGCGGTTATGTTTCTTGAAATGGCTGCAGGTTTTATAGTGAGAAAACTGAATCTGGTAAAAGGCGAGTCAAAGGGGATACTAACAGCGCTGATAGTGTATGTGACTCTTCCCTGTAATATCGTGAAATCCTTCATGATAGAGATGAATGGAGAGATATTGAAACAGGGTCTGATAATGCTTGTGGCGTCTGTTGTGGTACAGCTGTTTTTGGCATTGGCTGCGTCTGTATGTTATAACTGGCTCCCCAAAAAGAGAAAGACAGTATTTCAATATGCAACTATCGCATCCAATTCGGGAATACTGGGAAACATCATAGCCGGAGCAATTTACGGAAATCTCGGCTATCTTTATTCGGCCCTTTATGTGATTCCTCAGCGTATAGTCATGTGGTCAGCCGGAGTATCTTATTTTACGGAGGCGCCGGACCGAAAAACAGTTGTAAAAAAGGTACTGAGTCATCCCTGCATCAATGCTGTCTGGCTGGGTATGATAGTAATGATATTTCAGATACAGTTTCCTGAGTTCCTGAATACCGGTATTCAGAATATAGGAAACATGACATCGCCTCTTACTATGATGTTTTTGGGAATGAGCCTTTCGGAAAGCGGATTTAAGGGTCTTATTACCAGGCATACCTGCCTGTATTCATTTATCCGTTTTGTTATCATACCAACGGTTGTGATGCTTGGATGCTTTCTGGTAAATATGGATTCGGTTGCAGCAGGAGTTGCAGTGGTTCTTGCAGCCATGCCTGCGGCTTCGATGACAGCAGTCGTTGCAAGTCAGTATGATGGTGATGTGACATTTGCCGCAAATGTGGTCGTTCTTTCGACGATTCTCAGCATACTGCTTCTTCCTGTATGGGTAATGATAGTGAGTGCAGTGTTTTTATTATGAAAATATGTGGAATATACAACACAAGAAGCTGTAACATCTTTTTAAGATGAACAGCTTCTCCCAGTCAATCAATCCAAATAGAATTATGTTTTATTATATCAAGAGCCGCAGGTTAAAATAAAAACCACGACTCTTTTATTTTATTTTTGAGGACGCAGTACCCTTCCTTTTGAGAGGTGGAATTGCAGCACCAAAAATATGAGCTACACCTTTGGCGATGTATGAAAACAAAAACATCAAAGTAACAACTAAAAACGAGTTCATAATCAAATCTTCCATATACTCACCTCACCAAAACCGGATAAAAATGCCCTGTATATATATGGTCGACGGTTAATGCTTTTTTAATAAGAAATTTTTAGAAAATTATTTTAGATTAATTAACAGTGAAATTATAGAAAAAGATTAGGTATGACACAAAGATGAAATGCATTTACGAAAAAAAGTATTTGAAACCGGAATAACTTTCAAAAAACAGACTACTCGTATTTTTGACGAAAAATGCAAAAAAGATGTTAATACGGTTAAATTAATGTGCAGAATTACATGTATTTAATTGTTAAAAAATTAATTAATAAAAATAACAAAAAATCAATTGACATAAAATATTGCCTTTGATATAGTGACTAGGCGTCGCGAGAGAGCAACAAGTTCTCAAGCGAAACAAAAACGAACCTTGAAAATCAAAGATCGATTAATACACAGACCCTGAAGATTCTAAGAATTAGATTTTCAGAAACGACAAAAGTCGTAGCGAATTTATTCGCAGTAAAGAATAACGGACAGAACAAAAGCCAAGCTTAAGTTTTGAACGGGAAGAACTTAAAGAGAGAAATCTCTTAACATTTGTAAGATGAGAGTTCGATCCTGGCTCAGGATGAACGCTGGCGGCGTGCCTAACACATGCAAGTCGAACGAGCGAGAGATGAAACCTAGTGATTACCGAGCGAGTGGCGGACGGGTGAGTAACGCGTGGGTAACCTGCCTTACAGAGGGGGATAACAGTTTGAAAAGACTGCTAATACCGCATAAGCACACAGTACCGCATGGTACAGGGTGAAAAGATTTATCACTGTAAGATGGACCCGCGTCTGATTAGCCAGTTG
>NZ_JNKO01000034.1 GCF_000702885.1 Oribacterium sp. P6A1
AAAAAAAGAACCTCGAATCAATGAAGCACACGCCATTTCATCTACCGTTCTTAGTTTCATCACGAATCGTTTCAGATCTGTGAAGCACACGCCACATCTCTTTGACTTGTTTACATTGTATCGGTTTTTATACAATGAGCCAACATGAAAATAATTTTTATTTTTTAACAAAATACAAGAGATGAATCCTGACTGTAGCGGTGCTTTTTGCATATTTTCAAAAAAGAAAAATATTGTAAGTTTTGAAAGCAGATGATACAACATTTTCAAAAGTGAAAAGAAATTAAAGTTTTGAAAGTGGGTCCCATATGAAGATTATTAAAAGAAGAGATTATTTGGATAGACTCATTCGATTAAAGGATACTCCAGATATAAAGATAATAACAGGGTTGAGACGTTCAGGAAAGTCTGAGTTGGTGCGAGCATATATGGAATGGATACGCACAAACGAAGATACAAATATAATATACGTTGATTTTGCAGATTTAAAATTCGATGATTTAAAAACATATAAGGAACTCTATAATTTCTGCGAAGGACAATACATTGATGGTAAAACAAATGTCATTATTGTAGATGAAGTTCAAATGTGTGAAAAATTTGAGCTTGCTATCAATAGTTTATATAACAGCCGAAAATACGATATCTATATTACAGGTTCCAATGCATTTTTGTTAAGCTCAGATTTATCGACGTTATTTACTGGGAGATTTATAGAAATTCCAGTTTATCCATTTAGTTTTTCTGAATATTGTGAGTACTATGGATATGATTCTAATACAACAAATGTATTGGATTCATATGTCATGAATGGTGGTTTGTCTGGGACATACGTATACAGCGAAAAAGAGGATCAGGCATCATATATAAAGGATGTTTACACTAAAATTATAAAACGTGATCTTGTAGACAAGTATGGTATTAAGGAAGAGGCACTTTTGGATTCTTTAACAGATTATATGATGGACAATATTTCCAATCTGACATCTGCTAGTAAGATTAGTAATGTTTTTAAGCAAAATAAGGTTGAGACGAATCATATAACAATAGGAAATTATATGAAGTATCTCTGCAGTGCATTTATGTTCTATAAAGTAAAACGATACGACATTCGTGGAAAAAAGTATTTAGAAACATCAGATAAGTACTATCTTAGCGATTTAGGATTTAGATATGCAATGCTTGGAACAAGAAATATGGATTATGGACGAGCATATGAAAATATAGTTGCATTAGAATTACTCAGGAGGGGTTACCAGATTTATGTTGGCAAGTTGTATCAGAAGGAGATAGATTTTGTAGCTATGAAACAAAATGAGAAGCTATATATCCAAGTATCAGATAATATTTCTGATTCAGATACATTAGAAAGAGAGTTGTCTCCACTAAGAGCGATAAAAGATGCATATCCTAAGATTTTGATAGCGAATACAAAGCATGATAACTATGACATTGAAGGAATAAAAGTACTAGATTTAACTAATTGGTTAATGAGATAAATCGCGGTTTGTAGGGCTCTTATGTGAGAGAAAGAGCTCGATAACTTCAAATTTGCACGAATAACCTCTAGCCTAAATGAGATAGAGGTTTGCTTAATTTGAAATAAACCATTTATCTACCACTTATGACATATTTTACTGTAAAAACAAACAAAACTATTACAATATTGTATAGGTGTATATTACTGTTTTGTAGATTATATTTAAAATAAACAAAACCTTACAGAGCCAGTAATAGCAGGGGTTTATGGGTCAAAATTATTTTGTTTAAAATTTTTGGTTTTAATCACAGGTTAACGCTTCGTATTTTATTACTTCGAGGATTGACAAAATGATTGTTTTTATTGGTGGCTATATACTTCTGACTGCAGCTTATGTATTCTTCAAAGTGGCTCCGATACTGCTTCTTATATTGGCAGCTGCATCCGCACTTGGAATGGGCGGCGGGATATGGATGTTTTGTGAGGGAATTAAAACAATGAAACTACCATATGCCTCAGTAATTTCCGGAAAAGTGAAGATCATACTTTCTGTTATTATTTTTGCGGTATGTCTCCTGATATTTATCTTCTCAATGAGAGGATATGTTTCTATAAGGCTGTAAAAAAAGTTATGGAGCAAATTAGAATAGACAATCTTAATACGGAGACCAGCTATGAACACTAAGCTTACAATAATCGTTGATAATACTTCGACAGGTTTGTTCAAAGGAGAATGGGGACTGTCCGTTCTTGTTGAATATAATGATAAAAAGATACTTGTAGATGCAGGAGCTTCTGACTTATTTTTGAAAAATATGCAGGGACTTGGAATCGAAGTAAAGGATATAGATTATGGTGTATTGAGCCATGCGCATTATGATCATGCAAATGGAATACCGGCCTTTTTCGAAAACAATGATAAGGCAGGCTTTTATATCAGGGATAGTGTTGATGCGAATTGTTATGGGAAGAGATTCATTTTCAAAAAATACATAGGTATACCACGAGACCTGTTAAGCAATTACCGCGACAGAATCATAATGGTTTCAGGTGATTACAAGATAATGGATGGAGTATATCTGATTCCTCATAAAACAAAGGGGTTATCAGATATCGGGAAAAGAGAATCCATGTACAGGAAGACCTCAGCCGGGTGGATTCCCGATGACTTTTCCCATGAACAAAGCCTTGTTTTGGAAACAGAGAAAGGACTTTTGATAATCAATTCCTGTTCACATGGAGGGGCAGCAAATATCATTACTGAGATCAGAGAGACATTTCCGGAGAAGCATGTATATGGTCTTATAGGTGGGTTCCACCTCTATAACAAATCAGATGAAGAGATACATCTTGTCGGAAAAAAGATCAGAGATACAGGGATAGATTATGTCTGTACCGGGCATTGTACTGAGAAACATGCCTATGAGATATTGAAAGAAGAACTTGGCGACAGACTTGAAAAGATGATGGTCGGACTGAAGAAAGAATTTTAATATGACGTTTTAATTCTGTATCTGAAGACAGGTATTATGGGCATACCGATATGACTGAAAGAGATGACGAATGCGAGATAGGTTACTGGATTGGGAAACCGTTTTGGGGACGGGGAATCATGCCGGAAGCAGTGAAGGAAATGCTGCGACATGCTTTTGAAGACTTAGGTATGAAGAAAATCTGGATATTATGAAGGTAATATCAAGTCCAAGCGTGTTCAGGAGAAATGCGGCTTTAGGTATCAATGGCGATCTGAGAATGTGGATGTACCTCTGATGCACGAGAAGAGAACAGGCTATGTAAGTCTGCTGACAAAGGAAGATTGGCTGTCAAAACAATAGAATCCGAGCTTGTTAAGTAGTTTGTAATACAGTTTTATGGGAGGAACTACAGATGGAACTGAAGAAAATAGATTATAAACTTACTGTTTAACAATTAACTGATGAAAAAGCAGATGATAGTATGAAGAATTTTGCAAAACTACCCGTTGATGATAGAAAAGAAGTATTTCAAGCAGTAGTTGTTAGTATGGGATTAAGGTCTGATGTTATTGAAAAGTTTTTTGGAAAGAAGTTCACGAATGTGGTGTATAAGCGGACACCGGAGGAATCGTACAACCTGGTTGTCAGGCAGTTAATGAAGATATTGCCTGAGGCAGATCCGGCACAGATTAAAAGAATACTTAGATAGTTTTGGTGAATTTTAATCTGAAGTATTTAAAAGATGGATATGTGATGATTAAAATGATACATGAAACATGAATCTTTACATGAAGGGAAGGGGAGAAGGAATGATTACAAGGGACGAGGCATTTGAATTACTAAAGAAGTACAATAAGGATCCGTTTCACATCCAGCATTCACTGACAGTGGAAGCGGTCATGAAATGGTATGCTAATGAACTTGGATATACCAATGAGGCGGAGCATTGGGGGATAGTCGGACTACTTCACGACATAGATTTTGAACTGTATCCGGATGAACATTGTTTAAAAGCACCGGAACTCTTGCGTGAAGGTGGTGTCAGTGATGATATCATCCATTCTGTCTGCTCTCATGGTTATGGCATCACGGTTCCGTGTGGTGTAACGATTGATGTTGAACCGGTTCATGAGATGGAAAAGGTCCTTTTTGCAGCTGATGAACTGACCGGCCTTATCTGGGCGGCAGCACTTATGAGACCTTCTAAGAGTACAAAAGACATGGAGCTGAAATCTTTAAAGAAAAAGTACAAAAGTAAAGGCTTTGCTGCGGGATGTTCAAGAGAAGTTATTGAACGTGGTGCCAGGCAGCTGGGGTGGGAACTGGATAAAGTTCTCGAGATGACACTTCAAGCCATGGCTGCAAGTGAAGATATGATTGATAAAGAGATGGCTTCGGTATAGTGATAATTCGGGCTCTGTTATGAAAAAATCGCAGCAAAGGCAATTATACAAATAGATGATAATTTAGCAGATGCATCTGCCAAAAGTTTATTTTAAAGGAGAATGTTCAAATGGAGTTTATGGATGTTTTAAAGAATCGTTATTCATGTAAGAAATATGACGGTATCCAAATTACAAAAGAAGAATTGGAAGTCATACTTGAGGCCGGAAGGCTTGCTCCAACAGCAAAGAATAATCAGGAGCAGCACATTTATGTAGTTCAGTCTGCTGAAGAGCTTGCAAAGATTGACAGCCTTACGCCCTGCAGATATGGTGCACCAACAGTACTTATAGTTGCTTTTGATAAAAACAATACATTTACATATCCCGGACAGAAATATGACTCCGGTATTGAAGATGCTGCTATTGTGACAACTCATATGCTGCTTGCAGCCAAAAGTGTAGGTGTTGAAAGTTGCTGGGTGAATTTCTTTGATCCGGATAAGGTAAAAGAAGCTTTTAATCTGCCGGAAAATGAGGACGTATTAACATTTGTGGACCTTGGATATGCAGCGGATGGCGCTGGACCTTTGGCAAATCATGACAGCCGTAAACCTTTGGCTGATACTGTGAGCTATCTTTAAATCATATATTAGAATCACTAAGATAAAAGAAGAAAAAATAATAAGATTCAATGAGGCATAGGAATAGAATCGGAAATCAATGAATTATGGCAAATATTATTACCTGCATCAGAATAGCGTTCAGTGTTGTTTTGCTAGGCTGCCCGGTCTTTACTCCCGTATTCTATTTGTTGTATATCGCTGCCGGAATCTCAGATATGATTGACGGTGCGGTGGCAAGGAAAACAGGTACTGTCAGTGAACTGGGTTCTCGATTGGATACAATCGCGGATATAGTGTTCACGGTGGTCTGCCTGATAAAGCTGCTCCCTTTAATGGAGGTTCCGGTTTGGATTTACATATGGATATCTGTCATAGCGATTATAAAACTTCTTAATATCGTTATGGGATACATCAGACGGAAAGAGCTTGTGGCTGTGCATTCTGTAATTAATAAAATTACCGGATGTTTACTGTTCATTTTTCCGTTGACAATGACATTTCTCGATTTAAAATACAGTGCGGTGGTCATCTGTACAGTTGCGACAATAGCCGCTTTTTATGAAGGGTATACTGTATTAAGCGAGTAAATATCCTCAGTATGGGATTATTATTACGTTCAGAACAGTTCTATTGCAAACGGCTGATGAGGTATAATGGCCGCTAAGAGGCAATGTCCGCATAATGTCTGCAAAATGTCCGTTTGTTGTCTGTTTTCAGGCTTTTTTGAGTGTGTTATATTTACAATGGACAAAGAAATGAGGAAAACAAAAACACCTCATCTCCGAGTCCATTTCTTTTGCATAAGAATAAAGGCATATTGAGCGTCAGCTCATGAGAATTATTTGAAAGTCTTTTTTATCTGCTCCAGAAATTTTTCCGCAATAGGAGTAAAGGTCTGATACTTGTTCCATATCAGATACAGCTCTGATTTTAGTTCAGGTGAAAGTGGCCTGAAAACCATGTCAGTTCCTTCGGTATTTATCAGATTTTTAAATGTAAGAAGTATTCCAAGGTTTTCCCTTGCAAATACAGAGCCGTTATAAGAAAGTCTAAAGGAACCCTCAAGCTTTAGTTCAGGATATCTGTCTTTGGCCCATGCTTTGATTTCATTGTTCCAGCTTTGCTCAGAGACAAACAGAGGCTGTCCTATCAGGTCAGAGACATGGATGGATTTTTTCTTTGCAAGGGGATGAGATGAAGATATGATTGCTCCCCATACATCGGCTTCCGGAAACTTAACATATTCATATTTATTGCTGTCAGGTGTTTCACATAGTACAGCAAAGTCTAAAATGCCCTTATCAAGCTTTTCAGTAACCTGTTCAGTATCTCCGCTGGTTATATGATAAGTGAAGTTTGGGTATTTTTCCTTTAATTTATAAATCTCTCTGGCAAGGTATCTGATCTGATAGCTTTCTGCCAGTCCAAAATATATATCCCCACCTGTTATATCATCCAGGGAGTTAAATTCCTGTTCAATCTTATCTGACATAGTCACAAGATCCTGTGCGCGGTCACGCAGGAGCATCCCTTCATCAGTGAGTGAAATACTGAAGCTGTGTCTGATAAACAGTTTCTTCCCAAGTTCTTCCTCTAACGCTTTTAATGTCTTTGAAAGAGTGGGTTGCGATACGTGGAGCTGCTCAGCAGCCTTTGACATGTTTTCTTCCCTGGCAACTGCAAGGAAATATCTGAGATTTTTTATTTCCATGAAATCCTCCATAAAGCTGACTATTTAAGCGTTATTCTAAAATTGAATATCATGATATTTATTTTATTCATTAGCGAAAATCCGGTCAAGATTTTAATATGAAAACTGGAAGGAGAAATAAGATGGATACGGTAAAGATTCTTGAAAACCTTTCAGATATAGGCTGTGACGATAAACAAATATGCTTCATGAAGAAAATGTATGAAGAAGGGGATACAGATACACTTCTTCGAGATCTCAGGAAATGCCGATGTCACCTAATGGATGAACTTCATGACAGCCAGAAAAAAGTAGACAACATGGATTTTTTGATACGACAGATTCAAAAAGAGAAATGATTAAAACGGAGGAATGTAAAATGATCAGAAAAGAAGAATTAAACCTTGTAACAGAATGGGATAAGACATTTAAGAAAAGTGATAAGGTTGACCACAGCAAAGTAACATTTGTAAACAGATATGGAACCACCCTTGCGGCAGATATGTATGTGCCAAAGAATGCAGAAGGTAAACTTCCTGCAATTGCTGTATGCGGACCTTTCGGAGCAGTAAAGGAACAGTGCTCAGGACTCTATGCACAGACAATGGCAGAAAGAGGCTTTTTGACCCTAGCATTTGACCCGTCATTCACAGGAGAGTCCGGAGGAAATGTGAGATATATGGCATCACCGGATATCAATACAGAAGACTTCATGGCGGCAGTTGATTTCCTTTCCTTGAATGAGAAGGTTGATCCTGACAGAATCGGAATCATCGGTATCTGTGGCTGGGGTGGAATGGCTGTAAATACAGCAGCTCTTGATACAAGGATCAAGGCTACAGCTTCTATGACAATGTACGACATGACAAGGGTAAATGCCAAGGGATATTTTGATTCCGAGGACAGTGAAGAAGCGAGATATCAGAAGAAAGCAGCTATGTGTGCTCAGAGACTTGAGGACATTAAGACTGGCGAATATAAGCTTGGAGGCGGAGTTGTAGATCCACTTCCGGAGGATGCACCTTTCTTTGTAAAAGACTACTATGACTATTACAAGACTGACAGAGGGTATCATAAGAGAAGCCTTAATTCCAACGGAGGCTGGAATGTGATAGGTTGTGAGTCCTTCGTTAATCAGCCAATTCTTAAGTACAGCAATGAGATCAGAAGTGCAGTTTTACTTGTCCATGGAGAAAAGGCGCACTCTTGCTATTTTTCTAAGGATGCTTATGCAGATATGATCAAAGACAGCAAGTATGCAGATAACAAGGAACTAATGATAATCCCTGATGCAGTACATACTGATCTATATGATGGCGGAGATAAGGATTATATTCCTTTTGACAAGCTGGAGAACTTCCTCAAGGAGAATCTGAAATAATGATAACGGTTGAAGAAATACTGGAATATCTTAATTCGGACAGAGTAGAAGATATGACAGAAGAGATGCATGAATGTTCCATGAGGCAGAGCCAGGCTGCCATAAAGCGGACCATGGAATTAAATACAAAGTATCACACACCGGAAGAGATAGTCAGGATCATGTCTGAACTGACAGGTGAGGAAGTAGATAAAAGCTTCAGACTGTTTCCGCCTTTTTATACGGATTTTGGAAGAAACATTCACATCGGAAAAAATGTATTCATCAATTCCGGATGTAACTTCCAGGATCAGGGTGGTATCTATATTGGTGATAATACCTTGATAGGTCACAGAGTTGTCCTTGCCACTTTGGATCATGATTTGAATCCTTATGACAGGCACCTTCTGTGTGCTCCTATACATATTGGAAACAGGGTTTGGATTGGAGCAGGAGCGATAATTACAAGAGGTGTGACAATTGGTGATGGTGCTGTAATTGCAGCCGGAGCTGTTGTGACAAAGGATGTTGAGGAAAACACCATTGTAGGAGGCGTTCCTGCAAAATTTATCAAGAAGATAGAGAATGTTAAACCGATAGAGAAGAAATAAAGGATGGGATGATATGAGTAAAGTGTTAGTGATTTCTACAAGCCTTCGTGCAAAGAGTAATTCCGACATACTTACGGAAAAGCTTATAGAGGGAGCAAAAGCTTCAGGTCATGATGTGGAACATATAAGCCTGAAAGGGAAAAATATCGGTTTCTGTACAGGATGTCTGGCCTGTCAGAACACTCAGAGATGCATCATTAAAGATGATGCTGTTGAAATTGCCGAAAAAGTAAAGAATACAGATACCCTGGTTTTTGCAACACCAATTTATTACTACGAGATGAGCGGACAGATGAAGACTCTTTTGGATAGGCTCAATCCACTGTATCCTTCAGACTATAAGTTTAGGAATGTATATATGCTCTCTGTTGCAGCTGAGGATGAAGAGTTTGTGCCCCAAAAGGCTGAAAGCGGACTTCAGGGATGGGTTGACTGTTTTGAAAAGGCAGAATTCTCCGGTTCCTTATTCTGCGGAGGCATAGGCGATATGGGTGAGGCATCGAAAAAAACTGAAGAGTTAAACGAAGCCTTCGAATTTGGTAAAGCTCTAAAATAAAGGAAGTCTGCGATGAAAACGAAAATGATTTTTTTGGCATTCTGTATGACCATAATATTTTGCATGAGCGCCTGTGCAGGGACAACCAAAAATACAATCTTAGATCTGGGTGCCGTAACTGAAATATCAGCATCAGAAAATAATGAAACGGAAAGTCCAGAAGAGAATGTTATGTCGGAGGGAACAGCTATATATCAGCTTGCTGCAGAAAATGAATCGGCAGAGGATGAAGCTATTGGAGATAGTTCTATGACAATGAAAATAGGCGATACAAAAGTTAATGTGGATTGGGAAGACAATCAGGCAGTAGACGCGCTGCGAAATATGGTTCAAAAAGGCGATGTCATAATTCAGATGTCAATGTATGGCGGATTTGAGCAGGTGGGATCTATAGGTCAGAGTCTTCCAAGAAATGACAAACAGACGACAACATCATCAGGGGATATAGTTCTTTATTCAGGGAATCAAATGGTTGTGTTCTATGGGTCTAATAGCTGGTCATACACACGGTTAGGCCACATATCTGATAAGGATGAGGCTGGCATGACTGAGTTGCTTTCAAATGGCGATGTTACAATAACTATTAGCATGGGATAGGGATTATTAAAGTAGAAATATATTGGTACAAAAACGGTGGCTATAAGTCGAAAGATTTATAGTCACTATTTTTTTAAAAAATTATTTTGATGTAACTATTGGCATTACATCTATGAGATGATATATTTACGCCACCAGATGAAACCACAGTGGTTACATCAATGGACTTTTTAACATTCGAGGATAATTACCTCGCAGGGCAGAGCCCGGAAAGGAAAATAATCATGACAAATAAGGAAAAAGCATTAGCACTCATCGGAACATTCGTATCAGGAGATACCGTAAAGGCAAAGGAACTTCTTGCAACAGGTTATATTCAGCATAACCTCGCATTTGGTACAGGAGCAGATGCATTTGTAGCAGCAGTTGAAGGACTTGCACAGGCACCTGTAAAAACAACAGTTAATAACATTCGTGCATTCGAGGATGGAGATAAGGTTTTCCTTCAGACAGTATATAATTTTGCAGGAGCAGGAGAGCAGGTCGGATTCGATGTTTTTAGATTCGATGCAGACGGTAAGATTGCAGAGCACTGGGATAATCTGGCAGACAAGGCAGCTCCTAATCCTTCAGGACATACTCAGATTGATGGAACTCTTGAGAAGAAAGATGTAGATAAGGAAGAAACACGTAAGGTTGTTGCCGGATTTGTAGGCGATGTACTCCGCGGGGAGAATCCGGATAAGCTTACTTCATATTATGACGGAGACAAGTACATTCAGCATAACACAGCAATTGCAGATGGTCTTTCAGGTCTTGGAGCTGCACTTGAAGCTATGGCTAAGCAGGGAATCTCAATGGTTTATAACAAGACTCATATGGTTCTTGCAGATGGAGATTATGCACTTGCCTGCTGGAACCTTTGGCGGTGTACCTACAACCTACTATGATCTGTTCCGTGTTGAGAACGGATTTATCGCAGAGCACTGGGATGTAATGGAGACATTAGCTGATAAGTCTACATGGGCTAATGAAAACGGAAAGTTTTAATGTAACCATTGCAACTACATCTGTCACGACGTAAAATGATGGCAGGAGGGCGCAAATCGTCCAGTGGACGATTGTTCTGCGCCGACCGAAATGGAATGGAGAGATTAAAATGCAGATATCAAGCAGATTTACGGTTGCACTTCATATTTTTACATGTGTGGATACATTTAAAGATGAACACAAGGTAACGAGCGATTTTCTTGCAACCAGTATAAATACGAATCCTGTCATCATTAGAAAGATACTTACTCAGCTTAAGAACGCAGGGCTAATAAATGTTATCAGAGGAACAGGCGGAATAGAGCTTACAAGAGATCTTAAAGATATAACTTTTTATGATGTGTATCAGGCAATTGAGCCTTTGGAGGATGGAGATTTATTCAGATTTCATGAATCACCAAATCCAGAGTGCCCTGTTGGTAGGAATATCCATTTACTTTTGGATGATAAGTTGAAAAGCATCCAGGAAGCGATGGAATCAGAGATGAAAAAATACACTCTTAATGATTTAAGATCCGGAATGCAGGAACTGTTGGCAAAAGAAGCTTAACAATGAGACTCTGAGGTGTTTACTTCAGAGTCTTTTTTAGAAGGATGTGGAATATGGAAACTAAGGCTAAAAAAACAACACAGGAAGAACGTCTTGATTATCTTGTAGAAGAGTTCAAGGCAGATTCTGCTGAATATAAGGATTTAAAGACTCCAAATAGTACGGAAGATAAAAGACGAATCTTAAGGTCACTTATGAATATTCGTATGCCAAAAGAATTATCTTCTGAGGTAATGAAAGTACAGGATGAATATTTATTAGAGAGAGCGGCTGAAAAGGGTGTGGTGAATCTGTCAGACATCCCGGTTATCAGGGATGGACTTTCTATCTGGCAAGGAGATATCACAAGACTTTCGGTGGATGCTATTGTTAATGCCGCTAATTCGCAGATGCTCGGTTGTTTTGTCCCGATGCACACCTGTATAGATAACTGCATCCATACTTTTGCTGGAGTGCAGTTGAGAGCCGAGTGCAACAAGCAGATGAATGAACTCCGAATCAGATATGGAAGAGACTATGAACAGCCTACTGCCGTTCCAATGCTCACTGATGCGTATAATCTTCCGGCAAGGAAAGTTATTCATATAGTAGGCCCAATCGTACAGTACAAACTTACGGATAAATTGGAAAAGGATTTGGAGAACTGCTATAGAAACACTTTGGATATGTGTGCTGAAAATAGCTTGAAGAGCGTTGCTTTTTGCTGTATTTCAACAGGAGTATTTCATTTTCCTAACAAAAAAGCAGCAGAGGTTGCCGTTAAGACTGTGTCAGAATGGCTCCGTGATAATCCTGGTAAGGTAGAAAGGGTGATATTTAATGTTTTCAAAGATGAAGATAAGGCCATTTATGAAAAACTTATATGATGATATGCCTAATGGTTATCAGGAAACTATAAAGAAAGGAATGAATGCTGTGAGATACTTTACTAGAAGCATGTCCTATGGTAAGGGAAGCAAAGAAGAACAGATAAGCAGACTTAAAACAGAAATCAAGGAAGCAGACGCAATTGTCATTGGTGCAGGAGCGGGACTATCAACATCTGCTGGCTTAACATATAGCGGCAAGCGTTTTGAAAAATACTTCTATGACTTTGCCAAAAGATTTGGAATAAGAGATATGTATTCAGGTGGTTTCTATCCGTTTCCGAGCGAAGAAATACGCTGGGCCTGGTGGGCGAGACATATTTATTTTAACAGATATATTGATGCTCCAAAGCCAGTGTATAGGGATCTTCTTAAGATGGTTTTCGATAAGGATTATTTTGTTATCACAACAAATGTAGATCACCAGTTTCAAAGAGCAGGTTTTGACAAGAAAAGACTGTTCTATACTCAGGGTGATTATGGTTTGTTTCAGAGCGTGAATCCTGCTATTCAGAAAACCTTTGATAATGAAGAGTGGGTAATGAAAGCTATGGAAGCACAAGGCTTTGTAAGAGATGATCAGGGAGTATTTCAGGTACCGATTGATGGTAAGCTACTGATGGAAATTCCTTCTGAGCTGATTCCAAAGTGTCCTGATGACGGCTCTGATATGACTATGAATTTGAGAGCTGATGATTCTTTTGTCGAAGATGAAGGATGGCATAGGGCATCTGCAGCATATTCTGATTTTATTCGCAGACATGAGAATCTCCATGTTCTTTATCTTGAGCTGGGAGTAGGAGCTAATACGCCTGTAATCATAAAGTATCCATTCTGGCAGATGACATTGGCAAACGAGAAGGCGGTATATGCCTGCTTAAATTATGGTGAATCATTCTGCCCAGAGGAAATTGCAGATAGAAGTATATGTATTGATGGTGATATTGCAAACATATTACGAGAGAAATAGCTTGATAAATTAATGCTTGTTGAACATAATAGAACCTTACATAGACCAGTACCTCTGGGGACGCCCAGTGATTCGTACTGGTCTATTATTATGTCATTTATATTCGATTATTTAGAAAAAAGGTATTAGTACCAATTTTCTAAAATAGCGATTGCTATGAATTGTAAATTCGAGTATACTTTAGAAAAGTGGTAATAATGCCGAAAATCTAAAATTGGAGTTTTCTATGGAGATTAAAAGAGATAAATATTTAAAAAAGCTCGTAAGTAAAAGAAATAATGGGTTGATTAAGGTGATCACAGGAATCAGAAGATGCGGCAAATCGTATCTGCTTTTTAATCTATATTATGATTATCTTATCAAAGATGGAGTGGCTGAGGAATGTATTATATCTGTTCCATTAGATGATGATGATTATATAGAGTATTGTGATCCTCAAAAATTATCAGAGTACATCAAAGGTAAAATAACTGATTCAAACAAGCAGTATTACGTTTTTATAGACGAAGCGCAATATGCAATTACAAAGGAAGAAATGAAAAATCCAGATGTACCTATTAGACTTTATGGTGTTTTAAATGGATTGCTTAGAAAAAAGAATGTCGATGTATATGTTACAGGAAGTAATTCTAAGTTTTTATCTTCTGATATTTTGACAGAGTTCAGGGGTCGTGGCGATGAAATTCATATTGCACCGTTGGCGTTTTCGGAGTATTATCCTGCATCTGGAAAGGATAAATATGAAGCATGGCAAGAGTATTTGTTTTATGGCGGATTGCCACATATTTTAGCAGAACCAGATAATGAATCGAAAGAAGCATATCTTGAGCGATTAAATTCTGAAATATATATTAGAGATATAGTTGAGAGGTACGATATTCGTGATGCAGCTGGTATGGAATCCTTAATGAAAGTAATTGCATCGGCCATTGGTTCGTTGTCAAATGCTCAGAAAATATCTGATACATTTAATAGTAGTGGCGATAAGTCAATTTCAATGCCAACAATATCTAATTATTTAAAATATCTCACCGAAAGTTTTGTGATACAAAAAGGCGAAAGATATGATATTAAAGGTCGTAAATACATAGGAACACCTTCAAAATACTATTATACAGATTTGGGACTGCGAAATGCTCTTTTAAACTTTCGCCAATTTGAAGAGACACACTTGATGGAGAATGCTATTTATAATGAGTTAATATATAGAGGTTACAAAGTAGATGTGGGTGTGGTTGAAATTCGAGTTGATGAAAATGGGAAAAAGGCACGTAAACAGCTAGAAGTTGATTTTATTGTTAATCAAGGCAGTAAGCGATATTATATCCAGTCTGCATACGCGTTACCAAATCAGGAAAAGGTAGAGCAAGAACAAGCGTCACTTATAAAAATACCTGATTCATTTAAGAAGATAATTATTACGAGTGGAAACTTCCCGGTGTGGAGGAATGATCAAGGTATAACAATTATTGGACTTTTTGATTTCTTGTTGAATGATGATAGCCTAGATTATTGATCAATGTGCCCAGATTATACTGGCCTATTTTATGTAGGGTAGGGAGTTTTGAAAACGTGCCTGATTTGTTGTTTGTTTATCATTTTATGTATAATGGAAACTCTTTGAATATAAGAAACGAGTGCGTACATGGTCGTGATTATCTCCAAGGTGGACAGTTAAGATATGCATTTAAAGTTACATTATTAGCGCTATATATGATTCTTATTAGAATTAAGATAATAGAAGAAAATATAGATGATGCAGAATAATTATACACACAAATGATATCTAATAGCGTGCCTAAAAAATAGGATAAACAAACTTTTTGAGGGTTTGCCAAGCGTTTTGAGGGTCTGACAGACCCTCAAACTAGACCCGCAAAATGATTGACCCTCAAAAACTTTGAATACCCCAGAAGGGGTGTAAACCTGATCTGCCGTCTTTTTTACTTATAAGCATTGACATATCGCGAAAGATAGATATAATAAATATATGGATAAGATTGAAATTTTTAAAGCACTATCAAATGAAACACGGCTCAGCATAATTGAGTGGTTGAAGGAACCGGAGAAAAACTTTCCGCCGCAGGGAGGACATTTTGATGATGTGGTGGATCTGAAAGGCGGTGTGTGTGTTGGAAGCATCCGCGACAAAGCCGGGATATCACAGTCAACCGTATCTCATTACCTAGATATGCTGCAAAAAGCAGGCTTGCTTCTTTCTGAAAGACACGGAAAGTGGACATATTACAGACGGAATGAAGAAATCCTCGCTGCGCTGGCAGACTACTTCGGTCACGAAATTTAAGTTGTGCATAGATTAGACGGGATGAAGATCCCGTTTAATTTAAACTCTTACATATCGACAAAGCGAGATATAAGGATATATAGAAATGAGGAGGAATTCGTATGCATTTTTCATGTGGAATCGTCAGACCGCCTTATGAGGCTGGTTCCTGTTTTTTACAAGTAACGTCGGGTTGTTCGCATAATAAGTGCCGCTTTTGCACTTTTTACAAGGAAGCACCTTTCTCCGTATCTCCGGAGAGTGAGATACGGGAGGATCTTCAGGAGATTCGGGATTCCGGATGGAAGGTAAAGCGGATTTTTCTGCAGGGGGCAGATCCGTTCCTGCTGAGCTACGACAGGCTTAAAAGAATCATGGACTTGATTAAAGAATACCTGCCCTGGGGTGTTTCTGTCGGCGGATATGGTCGGGTTGACAGCGTAAAGAACAAGTCTGTGGAGCAGCTTAAGTCACTGAAAGAAATGGGATATGACATGATCGTATTCGGAATAGAGTCAGGTGATGATGCGGTTCTTGACAAGATGAACAAAGGATATCATGGAAGTGATATCGTGGAGCAGCTCTCCAAGATGGATGAGGCGGGAATGCATTATTCCGTCATCTTCTTATACGGACTGGGAGGTCATGATTATGGTATGGGGCATGCAATAAAAACGGCGGAAGTGTTAAACCACCTGTCGCCTGTCAGGGTGCTGGCTTCCGGACACTCCATCTTCCCTGATACGCCGCTTATGGAAGAAGTGAGAAGGGGTGAGTTTGTAGAAGCTACAGAGACAGAAAAGATACAGGAACTATATACTTTTGTGAAGACGCTTGACATCCACACACTGTTGGATGCAACGAATGTCTCCAATATGATGCCGGTATATGGACATCTTCCGGATAACAAAGAGAAGATACTGGCGATGCTCAAACAGGGTGCAGACGAACAGGGAGAAGAGCGATTGCGGATGCGAAGAGACAGCATGAGAAGTCTGTGACCTGGAAAGGGACAGGAATAATATACAAAAGCAAATGAACTAATGGAGGGCATTATGAAACTGACGAAAATCTTTGAACCGATCACGATCAACAAGACAGAGTTTAAAAACCGTATGGTAGTCTCCGCGATGGTTACGAATTACTGTAATGAAGACGGAACACCGACAGAAAAATTCATGGCTTATCATGAACACAAGGCAAAGGGCGGATATGGGATCATCATTACAGAGGATTTTGCCGTAACAAGGACTGCGGGGGCATCGAAAACACTGGCTGGCCTTTGGGAAGACAGACAGGTAGAACCTTGGAGAGTGTTTACGGATAGAATTCACAAGGCAGGTGCAAAGACCATTGCGCAGATCTATCATGCCGGAAGAGAAACGTCCAGTCAGATCACCGGTGAACAGCCGATCGCTCCGTCTGCGATCAAAGATCCTACTATGCCTGAAACGCCGCGTGAAATGAGCATTGATGAGATCCATGATCTGGAGAAGTCGTTTGTGGACGCTGCACTGCGGGCAAAGGCTGCCGGCTTTGATGGGGTAGAGGTTCACGGTGCTCATGGATACCTGATCAACCAGTTTGTCTCTCCATTTTCAAACAAACGCTGTGATGAATATGGAGGTACCACCGAGAACCGGACAAGATTTCCGCGGGAGATCATACAGGCAATCCGTAAGACGGTGGGTGAGGATTTTCCGATCTTCTATCGCATGAGTTCGGAAGAATATGTTCCTGGCGGACTTGAAATAGAAGAGGCGAAGCTGATTGCAAGGCTGATAGAGGATGCTGGTGCGGACTGTATCCATTGTTCACAGGGCGTATTTGCGACCGGACATATTATCATCCCGCCTGCGCCGGTTCCTGTCGGCGGCTTTGTCCATCACGCGGCCGCATTGAAAACGGTCGTGGATATTCCGGTTATCGCAGTCGGCAGAATCAATGACCCGATGCTTGCGGAAAACATCCTTGCATCCGGAAGCGCTGATCTTTGTACAATGGGAAGGGCTTCCCTTGCAGATCCCGAAATGCCGGAGAAAGCACGCAGGGGAGACTTTGCTTCGATCCTCCATTGCATCGGCTGTGTCCAGGGATGCGCAGGGGAACATGAGCAGGGGCATCCGATCCGCTGTCTTGTAAATCCTCTCACTGGCATGGAAGATGTATATGATGTTTCTCCAGCTGCAGAACAAAAAAAGGTAGTGGTTGTCGGCGGAGGAGTTTCGGGATGTGAAGCAGCAATAGCAGCTGCAGGCAGAGGACACCATGTTACACTTCTAGAAAAATCGGGAGAACTTGGCGGTCAATGGATCGCAGCTTCCATCCCGATGGCAAAAGGGGATTTCTCGTCTTTCATTGTCTGGCAGAAGCACATGCTGGAAAAGCTTGGCGTTGAAGTTCGTTTCCATGTTGATGTCACCAAAGATACATTAGAGGAGATGAAGCCGGATGCCGTCATTCTTGCGACAGGATCAAATCCTGCAATGCCGCCCATCAAAGGACTTCGGGAATATGGTGTTGTTGCACAAAAGGTACTCAGGGGAGAAGCAGAAGTCGGCAACAAGGTCGTTGTGATCGGAGGCGGTCTTGTAGGTGCAGAAACAGCGGATTATCTGGCTGAGCATGGCTGCGGGGACGTGACGATAGTAGAAATGCTTCCGCAGATCGTGAAGGATGGCGAACCTGCTCCTACCTATTATCTGAAAAAGAGAATGGCGGAGCATGGAGTAAAGGTGCTTACCTCTGCTGCAGTGCAGGAAGTGAAGGAACACGGCGTCATGTACAAGAAAGATGATTACTGTGCTGAGATCTCAGATGTTGATACTGTTGTGATCGCTATCGGTGTCCGTGCAAATACAGTCCTGGAAGATTCTTTAACTGACTGCGATTTTACAATCGTATCTGTCGGAGACTGTCATGAGCGCGCTAAGAATGGATACAGGGGAATTCAGGAAGGCTATGAAGCAGGGATTCGTATATGATGAAACAGGAAGCTGATTTGAACAGTGAGAAGCAGATATATCTTACCTGTGAAAAATACTATATTTTTGAACTTCTTATCTTTGCGGCAGGCTGAAGGGATAGATCTATAGAGGTATATCTCCACAGAAGTAATAATGATAGAACATAAAATCCGAAGTTAGGATATGTGTGCTTGACACAAATACTCCTATATCGTAGTATAAAACTACGATATAGGAGTATTTAATTATGAAGAAAAATGGTGGATTTCTTGTTACAAAAATAAAACAGCTGGGTGATCGTATATTTGAAAGGATACTGGCAGAAAAAAACATTGATGCATTTAACGGAGCTCAGGGAAGGATTCTATATGTCTTATGGCAGGAAGATGGTGTTCCTATTAAAATTATTTCCGAGAAAAGCGGACTTGCAATTACTTCACTTACAACCATGCTTGAGCGGATGGAAAAAAACGGACTGATAAGCCGCAAAACGGATGAAGCTGATAAGAGAAAAACTCTTCTGTTCCTCACAGATAAAGCCAAAGAACTTAAAGAAGCTTATGACTCCGTATCCAATGAGATGGGGAATATTTATTATCGTGATTTTACGGATAAAGAGATTCTTCAGTTTGAAGAGTATCTTAACCGCATCAGGGTAAACCTTGAGGAATGGAGTGACAAATGAGTATCTGTATTAAAGATCAGATTCAGAACATGAATCTTGTTATAGGGTG
>NZ_JNKO01000035.1 GCF_000702885.1 Oribacterium sp. P6A1
GGCGCGGGCGTAGGATATTTGAGAGGAGCTGTCCTTAGTACGAGAGGACCGGGATGGACTGACCTCTGTTGGACCTGTTGGAGATCAACTCCAGTGCAGGGTAGGCATGTCGGGACTGGATAAACGCTGAAGGCATCTAAGCGTGAAGCCACCCTCAAGATGAGATATCCCATCGCAAGAGTAAGACCCCTTGAAGACTACGAGGTTGATAGGGCTAAGCTGTAAGTGCTGTAAAGCATTCAGGTGATAGTTACTAATAGGTCGAGGGTTTGACCAATGAGGTTGAATTTACGGATAGAAAAAATGATGGATTACTGAGAATAATTGATAATGTGGTGTACAGTTTTCAAGAGACGATACCTAATATAGATATAAGCTTTAGAAGTTCCGATGGCAACATCGGAGCTTTTTTTGAAGTATAGGAAAGTGTGATGAGTATAAATAGCATGAGCCAAGGTCAGTTACTTTTCGGTAAATATATCAGAGTACATAGCGGAGAAAATAGGGCCGGACAGGTACCAAGGCTTGCGAGTTGAAAGAACAGATTGCGAAGACGTGTGCGTATCCGGGTACACGAAGTGTAACCGGTACGGACATAGCAAGCAGAATGTACTTTCAACGGAGTGGGCCGGTGCAATCCTTCCGTTTTTTCGAACTGACTTTACTGCATAAGTGCACTTATAAAATTAATTAAAAATTCATAATCCATGTGCTGGCGTAACACATTACTTAATGCTATTATTACGTTCGTGTCTTTAATGATATGTTTCATGAATACTATATCTGACAGGAGAGTATATGAAAAGATTATCTGAAAATAGAGGATTTACACTTGCAGAACTTTTGATTGTTGTAGCCATCATAGGAGTACTTGTTGCAGTCAGCGTGCCTATTTTTACAAATCAACTCAAGAGAGCACGATTCGCAACAAATCAGGCAAATGCAAGAGCGGCTTATGCAGCTGCCATGGCATGGTATATGGATAATTATAATACGGATGATTATTCTTATAGAGACGGCGGTTATTATGATGTAAAAACAGGAACATTCATTCCGGGAGACCTTAAGGGAAGTTATGAATTTTCACTGGATACAAATATTGCAAACTGGGATATTAAGTCTCCATTTCATGCATACAGTTCTAAAAAATGGGTAACTGATAAAGTGTATACAAAATGGGAGGTTTACTGGGACAATTCAGCATTTGATGGAACCATATCAAATTTCGCTCCCCGTGATTAAATACAGAAAAGGAATTACGCTCGAACTACCCAAAATGTGCAAATAGCACTAATATAACTTCACACATGCAACATGTTGTACAAATATAATCCACGAAGAATGTAGGTGTGCACAAAAATACCGTATAAATATTGTATAATATGTCCTTGCCTTGCTTTGATATTGTGTATGTAAACGAATCTATAGCCAAACACATGATTGTGTTTAAATTAATACAAGTATAGATTCAAAAATATGCTATCATACGCCACAAGTCATTTAGGGAAAGGAGTTTATGAAATGAAGATATATGAGTCAAAACATGGAAAAAGCCGTATCACAGCTTGCATTACAAACCTGAATAAAGGACGATACTACGAAGTACATCTGGAAAACGGAAACATATTATATATTAAGCAGGAAATATTCAATAGAATGTATGTCTTGGCTGCAAGTTAGAAAAGGTTTTACAGGTCATCCTGTAGGACCTTTTCTTGTTTTGATAAGATTAAATGATATGATATAAATGTCTGGATAGTCAGGCTAGGTCATAGTAAAACGGCATCCCGACATTAGGAGAGAATATACAGGACGATTTCATATCCCCTATATTAGATGATAATTTATTGAAGAAAAGGCGGTCAAATGGCGACACAAGGTGCAACACAGGAAAGAACAAACATAAAACTTCAGGAACCTAAAAAATATAATGTGATCATGCACAATGATGATTTCACGACCATGGAATTTGTAGTGGAGGTTCTCGTGGATATATTTCATAAGAGTGATGCTGAGGCAGAGTCTCTTATGCTTACTGTACATAAGGGCGGAAAAGCAGTCATAGGCTGCTATCCTTTTGACATCGCCGTATCAAAGGTGAATGCAGCCAGAATACGTGCTAAAGAGGCAGGATTTCCCTTTAAAATAACGGTTGAAGAAGCTTGAATATAAAACAAAGCGTGAAAGGATAATATAGATGAATGTAACAGAAGAGGTTGCTGCTATAATCAACAGCTCATTTAAGATGGCCTCCGAGAACAGATATGAATATGTGACACCGGAGATGGTGCTTCTTGCTATGTGTTCAGATGATAATTTCAGTATCGCCTTCAGAAACTGTGGTGGAGATATAGAGACATTATCATCAGACTTAAAGGATTATATCGATAAATATGTGGAGAAGACAGAGGATGCCGAGCCTGAAATGTCAGCCGGAATGCAGATAGCCTTTGCCATGGCCCAGAATCAGGCAGTGAACAGCAGTAAAAGCGTAGTTGAGCTGTCACATCTTCTGCATGCCTTTTTTAACCTGAAGGAGAGTTATGCCGTATACTACATGAACCTGCAGGGAGTGGATGAAGTAACACTTATGGAGGAACTTCTGGATACCTATGAGGATACAGATGAACCGATTATCACTGAGGAAGCTGGTCATACAGAAGATGGTAAGGCATCAGAGTCTGTTTCGGAGTTTGCCCCATGTATAAATGACATGCTTAACAATGTAAATCCTCTTATAGGAAGAGAAGAGGAGCTTGAGAGAACTATTCAGATACTTTGCAGGAAGGATAAGAATAATCCTCTCCATATAGGTGAACCCGGAGTCGGAAAGACTGCCATTACCTATGGACTTGCAGAACGAATAAACAGGGGTGAGGTTCCGGCTCCTTTAAAGAATGCCAGAATATATTCATTGGATCTCGGAAGTCTTCTTGCAGGGACCAAGTATCGCGGTGATTTTGAGAAGAGACTTAAGAAGATTCTCTCTAAAATTGAAAAAGAAGATAATCCCATAATTTATATCGATGAAATACATAATCTTCTGGGGGCAGGTGCCACAGGGGAAGGAAGCTTTGATGCTGCAAATATTCTGAAGCCTTACCTTGCGGAAGGAAAGATCCGCTTTATCGGCGCAACGACCTTTGAGGAGTATAAAAAGCATTTTGAGAAGAGCAAGAGCCTGGTCAGAAGATTTCAGAATGTTGAGATAAAGGAACCAAGTATCGATGAGTCCATAAAGATACTTGAAGGGCTCAGAAAGAAGTACGAGAAGTTCCATGGTGTGACTTACGGGAAAGGCGTACTGGAATATGCGGTACGGATGAGCCAGAGATACATTAACGAAAGATTTCTTCCGGACAAGGCCATAGATCTGATTGACGAAGCAGGAGCTTACAGAAAGATACATCCGCTGGAGCAGAAGAAGCAGACTGTAGGTAAGGCGCTTATCAATGAAGTTCTGACAAAGATCTGCAGAGTGCCCATAGAAGCAACGGAAACAGACGAAATTGCCGGGCTGGCAACATTGGAGAAAAGAATACTTTCTCAGGTATACGGGCAGGATGAGGCCGTTAAACAGGTCGTTAACGCTGTTAAGTTCTCAAAGGCAGGGATGATAGAGGAATCGAAGCCTCTCGCAAGTCTCCTGTTTGTGGGACCTACAGGCGTAGGAAAGACTGAGATCGCCAGAACCCTGGCAAAAGAGCTGGGCATATCCCTTGTCCGCTTTGATATGAGTGAATACGAGGAGAAACATTCTGTGGCAAAGCTGGTGGGTGCTCCTGCCGGATACATAGGATATGAAGAGGGAGGCCTCCTGACAGAAGAGATACGCAAAAACCCGAATTCCGTACTTCTTCTGGACGAGATCGAAAAGGCACATCCCGATGTATTTAATATACTTCTGCAGGTCATGGACTATGCGACCCTGACCGATAATCAGGGAAGAAAAGCTGATTTCAGAAATGTGATCATCATCATGACTTCCAATGCAGGTGCCAGCAGACTGGGCAAATCCGGTATAGGATTCCTTGCTCAGGACGGGACCAAAGATACCCTTATGGAAGAAGTGAAGAAGGTATTCCAGCCTGAATTCAGAAACAGACTAAGTCGTATAGTTGCCTTTAACAGCATGGATGAGACCATGGCTGGACTTGTTGCAGAAAAGAAGCTTTCTGAACTGAGTTCAATGCTTACGGCGAAGAATGTTGAATTGAGCTTCACGCCTGAGGCAGTTCAGCTTTTGAAACTAAAAGGCATCAGCAAAGAGTATGGAGCCAGAGAGATTGACAGAGTCATCAGAAATGATGTAAAGACTCTGATGGTGGATGAGATACTCTTCGGAAAACTCAAGAAGGGCGGAAAGTGTCAGCTTGATGCAAAGAATGATAAGTTCACTATAAGGTTTCTGCCTAAACGCAAGGTGAACAAAACAGATAGAGAGTGATTTCGTGCCGGGCAAAGATTGCATTATATTGAGTAGGGATAGAGAAACATGAGTCCCTTAACTGATGCAATGAATACTGAGGTTCCGGGCGATAATAAATGGGATAAACACAATGGCTATATATCAGTTAGATGAAAAAGAAATATGGTTTCCGATGCCGGATGAGGCGGAGGATGACGGACTTCTGGCTGTGGGAGGTGATCTTTCTCTTGATCGGCTCCTTCTTGCCTACTCACATGGGATTTTTCCATGGTTCAATCCGGGCGAGGAAATACTTTGGTGGTGTCCAAAAGAGAGGTATATCATCCGCCCTTCGGAGATACATGTTTCTCATTCCATGAGGAAGTTCATAAGACATCATGATATAAACATTAAGATGAACAGGGATTTCGGGGATACCATGCATAGATGCAGGCTTCAGAGAGAGTTTAAAGAGGGTACCTGGATTTCGGATGAAATGGAGGCTGCATACGGCAGGCTTTTCAGAGCGGGCTATGCAATGAGCGTTGAATCCTACATAGATGGTGAACTGGCAGGCGGTCTTTACGGAGTATCCATCGGAAAGTGTTTCTTTGGAGAGAGCATGTTCAGCGAGAAGGAAAACGGATCGAAACTTGCTCTGATTTTTATTGCCAGGCTCATGGAGGAACATGGCTTCAATATGATAGACTGTCAGTTCCATACAGATCATCTTGAGAGCATGGGAGGCTGTTATATAAGCTATGAGGAGTATTGCAAACTGCTGGAAGAAGGAATAGATGATGACTGGGAGAATAATTGAAGCAGAAAAGGACATTTTTCCGTATCCCTGCTTAGATTCCTTATATTTTTATAAACTTATGCCGAATTATTAACTATGTATCATAATGACCATATTATTTAAGGAAATCATTAGATTGTAGATTTTGCGTTTGAATGGTATATATGGTAAGATTACACGAAGTGAAAGTTTTTCACAGGCATAGTGAGGTGACATATGAGTTATATTGATCAGGAAGCTACAGGCAAGCTGTTACGGTTGGCTGTTAAAAGTAGCAATTACTCAGTTGCGGAAATCTGCAAGGAAATGAATATATCGACTACCTCTATTTATAATTGGTTCAGAGGAGACAGTCTTCCAAGTATAGACAATTTGTTCTTGTTTGCTGAGCTTGTAGGACGTAAGGTTGATGATATAGTTGCTTATGTTTCGGACAGAAACAAGGCAGACGCAGCCTGAAAGTATATTGGACGTGTGTGTTTCACACATGTTTTGGTTTGACTGTATAGAGATTGATTGTAGAGAACCCGTTAGACTCGAGCAGAATCTAACGGGTTCTCTTTTGAATTTTGAAGAAAGGTCTTAAAAACTATATAAGTGTCATGAAGTCTGTCTCCCGCTTTTATGCAGGCACAAGAGGGAGAAGACTTATTACACTTATATCATATCACAGCTTGATCTTGTAATCAGCGCTGCCTTCTCCGTCTATTGTGTAGTAAGCTGCGGATTCGTCAGCCTTGATATATACTTTGACATCCTTTACATCAGGCTTTATATTCTTTGCGGCTTCAACAGCAGCTTTCTGAATTGTTGCCGGATCAAAATCGATTCCGTTTATCTGGAGTGTAACGGATGACTTAACAATAGTTTCTTTCTTTGCAGCCTTTTCTGCAAGTGGCTCTGCAGCCGGTGCTTTTGCGGTTGTCTTTTTCGCAGGTGCAGCTTTCTTTACAGCTTCTTTCTTAGGCTCAGCCGCTACAGCCTGAGGCTTTACAGCTTCGGCAGCTTTGGGAGCGGTGGTTGCAGTGGTTTTAAATGTAGTTGATTTGGTTTTTGCCATAATCTTAAATCTCCTTATATAGAATAAAAGCTTTAATAGTTTTGATTGTATTTCTGCAAAAAAGTTATGTCAACACTTTAGAGGATTAAAATATAAAGAAAATGAAGAAAAAACGGCCTGAGATAAGGAAAAACTGAAAAGTGGGAAGATAAAGGAAACCGCCATCAGAAAACTGATGGCGGCTTCCCCCTTTATGGATGGGTATTTATCATGGATGACAGATTATACGATAATCTGATCGACCATATTCTTTAATTCTGTAGCGTGATTGTTGAGCTCCTGGCTGGATGCAGATGACTGCTCGGCAGTAGCGCTGTTCTCCTGTACTACCTGAGCAATCTGCTCGAGACCTGTGGTGATCTCTGCAATGGAAACAGCCTCACGCTGCATTTCGTTTGCGATATTTGCAACCAGCTCCTTGGACTTCTCGGAACTCTCCTTAACTTCATTGAGGCTCTCTGCTGAAGAAGTAATGAGCTTTGAACCGTTCTGGATTGCCGAGATCGTATCTTCAATGAGGGCTGATGTCTCGGAAGCGGCAGAAGCAGACTTTCCGGCAAGGTTACGGACTTCGTCGGCTACAACCGCAAATCCCTTACCTGCAGCGCCGGCACGGGCAGCTTCAACGGCAGCATTGAGAGCGAGGATATTGGTCTGGAATGCGATATCGTCGATGGTCTTGATGATATTCTCAATCTGATTTGACTTGTTGGCGATTTCATCCATTGCATCCTTAACACGGCTCATCTGCTCGTTTTCGGCATTGATCCTTTCTGCAACATTTGCAGAGAACTGTTCAACATCATTAGCAGACTTGGCATTGAGATTGACCTTGTCTCTGATGGTCTGAACCGTAGCGGAAAGCTCTTCGAGAGTGGAAGCCTGCTCGGTTGAACCCTGTGAAAGAGACATGGCACCGTTTGCAATATGGCTTGAACCAGTCTCAACGCTTGATGCCACATCATTCATCTTTCTGAATATATCACTCAGATTACTGTGGATATCACCGTAAGCTCTGATGATGTTGGAGTAATCCCCGATGTACTGGTCGGAGCACTGTGATTTGGCAGCAAAGTTTCCTCTTGCCATCTCCATAAGCATGTAACAGATATCCTGAATAACATTGGAGGTCTGAGTGGAAGTGTGCTTAACCGCAACAACCATGGTTCCGATTTCGTCTTTGCCGAACTTGGAGGAATCTATCTCGAAGTCAAACTCGCCCTTCTCAAGCTTCTGCATTGAGCTGACAACCACATTGACACCGGTTGTGATACTCTTTGAAAGAAGAGTGAAGATAAACGTACTTGCAACGATGATGATAACAAAAGTTAAGGGGATGACTATGGTGATGATATTGCTCAGTGTATCTGAATCCTTAATGATCTGTGCGGCCTGATTCTCACATTTAACACCTATGTCATCGAGAGCATTGGTGAACTGCATCTGAGGCGATGACTCGGCAGTACTGAAGTTGACATCGTAATACGCTATGGCAGCCTCTTTTTCACCTGATTCTATGATGTCCAAAAGTTCATAAGCGGCAGCGGTATATGTATCAAATTTTTTCTGAAGATCTGCAGTGACGGTCTTATCATCCCAGGTCTTGATGATATTGTCGAGATAGGACTGCATGGTGCCGAATCGTTTGTTGAAGTCCTTTCTCTGATCTGCGGGAGTATTACCCTCGATCTCTGACTGATAAAGAGCAAGAAGGAGACGCTTTGCAGTGGCATTAAGGTCCTTTCTGACAACCAGCTCTGCATAGGTGTTCTCATATTCCACGTTTCCAAAATGGGTCATTTTTGCGCTCATCTGATGGAATGAAACTAAAGCTACAATCATCATGACGGCAATCAGTATGGTGATAACGATCTGTGTCAGCGTGAATCTTGTTCTGATGCTTAGGTCTTTAAACATAGGTGCTCCCTCACTACTCGTAAATACAAAAACAGACATTTTTTGTTGCTTTTATCAACATCGGCGGGATTTGTTCCAAATATTAATATGCGAAAAGTTTTTTTGAAATTTTTATAATCATGCGAAAAAGAGCAGCTCATCCGGAGATGAACTGCCCTTATGTAACTTCTTTATGTAACTTTTCTTTACTGCATTATACTGAAGTATGTTTTACGAACCGTAATATCCGGATTACAGATACCGGTCCGATCTGTTTATGCCATTAAAGTACGATCTTGTAATCAGCGCTTCCTGCACCGTCTACTGTATAGTAAGCAGCGGCATCAGCAGCATTGACATAGACATTAACTGTCTTGACATCCTTCTTTACGTTCTGTGCTGCAGCAACGGAATCCTTTGCAATCTGATCAAAATCATAATCCTTTCCGTTAAGCTGTAATGTAATTGTTGATTTAACATCTGTTGTTTTTGTTGCCATAATTATCCCCTCCATAATGAAATGTTACTTTTAAACTTAACCCATTATATTTTTAATGCAGAAGTTTGTCAATTGAGTGTCAAAATTAAGGCGTGGGCAAGGTAAGTTCTCAGAGCGTCACAAAAAAATATCAGGAGCTGTTTTATAAATCCGATTTATGCCGATAAAAAATATGGATAGTAAGTATTTTTGTGAGATTTTTATACTAACAGGGAATTGTTGTTGCGTATTGACTTTTGTATCAATAGCAGGTGTCGATTATGGAAAGAGGACAAAGAAAAAACATTAATGACCTATCTGTATTGCTTCTGGCATCTATTTTTATGAACGGATTTGAAACCGGAGGATACCAGGCATCACTTTTGTACATCGGAGAGGAGTACGCACTGGATCACAGTGCCCAGGGAGTTATCGCTTCGGTGGAACTTTTCGCAACTATGATAGCTCCTATTGTACTTGGCTCCATTGCCGATAAAGCCGGTAAGAAGATAATGCTTACCTTATTCACGGCCATGAGAGTTTTTTCGGGAATCATCATACTTCTGGCAACTCATTCTTTACCCTTTGCAGTGGGTGTGTTTGTTCTGGGCTTTGCCACAAGTATCATACAGTATGTGGCCATAGCAGAAATGGATGATGCTTATCCTGTGACAAAACATAAGAGGATGGGCGGAATAACAGCCATGTATGCCTTCGGCGCGGTTATCGCGCCTCTGATAGTCGGAGCTGCCATAAAGAATTCCTTTGGATGGAAGAGCTTTTTTGCATCTGACTGTATCATCTCCTTAATACTCACCATTCTTTTATGGAAGATAAGCTTCGAGCCGAGAGAAAAGGTTACGGATTCAGATGCTTCGGAGGATAATCCGGCGGCGTCCTCCGGCAGCGAGATTTACTTCGGAGGAGTAGCGCTTCTCTGCATTATCATGTTTATCTATGTGGGAGTGGAGAACGGAGTAGGATTCTTCCTGAACGGATTCATGCATGATCATGTAAATTCGGAAAGAGGATATTTTGCGGTTTCACTTTTCTGGATGGCGATGATCCCTTCCAGAATCCTATGTGGTTATTTTTGCAGGTACAGACGGTTTCTTTTGTGCGCAGCCCCTACCGGTGCAGCAATCCTTCTCGGAGTACTGTCTGCTGTTACCAATGAATATGCAGCCTTTGTTCTGGTGTTTATCCTCGGATTTTTCTGCGGAGCCGTATATCCTAACGTACTTACCTATGCGGCTGATTTCAGCGGAACGAAGACCGCAACTGTCATAGCTGCCATTACCGTGGCAACGGGAGTCGGAGGTACTGTTATTTCCGCAGCCTTTGGTTTTTTGGAGACGGCCATCGGATTCACAGGATCTTTCAGGATACTTGCTGTAATCCTGGCGCTGGATCTTCTTTTTGCCCTTCCGGTGGTGTTTGATATGAGAAAGAAGAAGTGATCATATATTTATAGAAAGGTTTATCATGGACGCAACAGTATCAGCAGAGGAGCTCAATAAATACATAGTTGATAACATAGAGAATGCCATAAAAAGCGGAGATATCAAGATTTATTATCAGCCCATCATACGTACAATGACAGGTAAGGTGTGCGCGGCAGAAGCATTGACAAGATGGATAGATCCGGTTCATGGTTTTTTGAGTCCGGGACTGTTTATCAAGGTGCTTGATGAGGCCGGAAAACTGCACTTGCTGGATTCCTATGTTATCAGGGCGGTATGCAGGGATATAAGAGGAAAGATGGATAACGGAGAAGAACCCTTTTCCGTATCCATTAATCTGACTAAATCCGACTTTTTGAATTGCGATATATGTAAGGTGTTTGAAGAAGCCGAGAGAGACAGCGGAACTCCGGCTGAATTTCTGTGTCTTGAAGTAAGTGAATCCATACTTAAGGACAATGCCGAGATAGAGAATACACTGATCAAACTCCTGGAAAACGGTCACGAAAGATGGCTGGATGACTTCGGTCACGGATACTCATCTTTCACGGCATTGAAGAGAAGCTACGATGTGGTGAAGTTTGATGTAAGATTTCTTCACGGATTGGGAACTGATGAACAGGAGAGAGCCAGAACCATCATAGCCTACTCAATCAACATGGTAAAAAAACTGCATTTCAGTACCCTTATAGAGGGAATCGAGACGGAAGAAGAGTATATATTCTTCAAAAATCTGGGCTGTGAGATGATACAGGGCTACTATTTCTCCAGACCTATGGCACTGGATGATCTGGAAGATCAGGGATTTGAGATAGAAGCCAGGGCAGAGAGGGACTATTACAATGCCATCGGTCAGGTGGCCATAGAAGATTCTCTGGAGAGCGACAGTTTTAAAGAAGAAGCTATGGCGGTGTTTGAATACAAGGACAATACCATATCCTATTTATATCAAAATGAAGCAAATAAATGCCTTCTTGCCATGCTGGGGGGCCTTAACCCAAAGGCTGCCGAACGTATCATGAATCAAAAATCCGGTATTCTTCAGGAGAGGATACGACCCTTTATCAAAGAGCTGAAAAACGGTGGAAAGAATCTGAAGTTTTCATATTTGTTTTCGGGCAAGATGATAAATCTTAAAGCAAGTTTTATTGCGGCAAACAAAAAAACCGGGGCATTTGCATTTGCCATATATACCATGATCATCCAGGATGCAACCAGGGATACCACAAATATTCTTTTGAAATCCATGCAGGAGGTCTATGCGATATTCGATAGATTCGACCTTATAGATTATGAGGATAAGATCGTAAAGAACACCTATATCAATACCACATCTTACGGCGGCATCACCGAAGGGGTGGATATAGATAAGGCTATCAGAATCTGGAGTGAAGAAGTTATTCATCCTGAAGAAAGAGAACGTTTTCTGGAATTTATGGATATAGACAGTGTCAGAAAGAGAATATCGAAACTTAAGTCAAAGCATTTGGCACATTTTTTTAAGACCCAGATGGAAAACGGGCAGTATATGGAGAAAGAGTATATTCTTCTGCCCATAAATCTGGATGGAAGGGAAATGCTTCTGGCCGGAATTATCAACATTGACTTAAATGCAGAATCCCTTTTATAAGAGGTTATAAGTTATGATACAGAGAACATTCATACTATTCCAAAGCGATGAGATGAAGACTGTCCTTCAGGAATGGAATCAGGCCATAGAATATAAGCCAAAGAACAATATGTTCCTTGTGTTTACTGTCAACGGCTTTACCGAAGAAAAGCTGGATGATGTCTTATCCCTTGTTGTGAAGGAATATCCCAATATAAACATGATCGGTATCCATCAAAGGGCCTCTCACAAATATAACGAATATCTGAGAGTGTCTTTCTGCCTTCTGGAAAAGTCTGTCATAACGCCTTTTTCCTATTCTTTCAGGGATATCAGTGAAGATGCGGCCATGGGAGAACTGTCCGAAAAGGTCAAGCACATCAAGAATCCGGCCTGTATCCTTCTTTTTGCCTCAGGAAGTTCGACCAAGATATCATATGATCTTGGGGTATTTGAAAAGAATCATCAGATTCCGGTGGCGGGTATATGGACTGCGGATTTTGAAAACATTGAGTCGGAAACCCACTATGTGTGGCAGAACGAGAAGATGAAGAGAGGTATCGTAGGGGTTATTCTGTCAGGAAAGGATATATTGGTCCACACGGAGCTGCTTACGGGATGGAGACCTCTCGGCAAGAATTTTGAAGTGGAGATAAGGAGCAAAGGCTCCGAGATAAGCATTGGCGAAACCGTTGTAAAGAAGATAAACGGAAAGAAGGCTATAGACATCTACAGCAGATACCTGAACATAAAGCCTGATGAATATCTTTTGGACAATATAAGAGAATTTCCGTTTCTGTTAAAGCGTGATAATGAACTTATCAGCAGGATTCCCTATAGATTTGATGAAGCGGGTCAGCTCTATTTTCTCGGTCATTTCAGAGATGATGACATAGTGAGCTTTTCGTCGGGAAATAAAAACAGTATATTCAGCGAGATTTCATACAAGGTAAACAGATTTGCCGAATTCGTGCCTGAAAGCTCATTCCTTTTCGGAAGTGATATGAGACAGGGATTTAAGGATAAAGAAATTAAAGCCTTTCAGAACATCGATGAGAACCTCCAGTACATAAGGGGAAAAGGACAGTTCCTGTTTCATGACGGAATCGGAGGGACCCACAATGTTTCCAGCGTTATTATGGGTATAAGGGAAGGAATACCCGAAGATGTTAAGCACGTTGATTATTATGATGTGCTCAGTTCCCCGGACAGTGAGGGCGTAGTGCCTCTTGCTGACAGAACCAGTACATTTTTACAGGCTATAACCGATGACCTGAATGAAGCCATAGCCAAGGCGGAAAGTGCCAACAAGGCTAAATCTTCATTCCTGTCACATATGTCTCATGAGATACGTACGCCTATCAATGCTATCCTCGGAATGGATGAGATGATCCTGAGAGAGGGCGTTGATTCCACTGTCAAGAGCTATGCTTTGGATATACGTAATGCCGGTGTGGAGCTTTTGGGAATCATTAACGATATTTTGGATTTCTCAAAGATAGAGTCGGGAAAACTTACGGTTATCCCTATTGAATACAAGATGGCGGATATGCTCCGGGATCTGTATCACATGATTAAAAAACGTGCGGATGATAAGGGATTGCAGCTTATTCTGGAGGCTGATCCTGAGATACCGGAGGTTCTTTACGGTGACGAGATCCGTATAAAGCAGATTATAACGAATATACTGACCAATGCCGTAAAGTACACGGAAAAGGGTAAGATATGGTTCCGTATAAAGATTGAGAGTCTGAATCCCATGGAAGTTGTTTTGAATTTTTCCGTGGAGGATACCGGTATCGGAATCAAGGAAGAAGAGAAGAACAAGCTTTTCGAGGCATTTGAAAGACTTGATGAAAAGCGTAACCGTACCATAGAGGGAACCGGTCTCGGTATGAACATCACTCAGAAGCTTCTCAAGCAGATGAAGAGTTCCCTTAATGTAGAAAGCGTCTATGGAAAGGGCTCCACATTTTCCTTTGTTCTTACTCAGGCTGTCAGGTCACCGTCGCCTATGGGAGAGGTCAATATAGAGGAAAGAAGAGAGTCATACAAGAAAAAGGGCGCTGCTTTTACTGCTCCGGAGGCAAAGATACTTGCAGTTGATGATACGGTTCTTAACCTTACGGTCATCAAGGCCCTTGTCAAGCAGAATAAGATAAATGTTGACGTTGCGGAAAGTGGTCAGGAAGCCATAGAACTGGTTAAGAACAACCACTATGACATCATCTTTCTTGATTATCGTATGCCGGTTATGGACGGAATCGAGACGCTGCACAGGATGAAGGAACTGGACGGAGACCCGTGTATGTATACTCCGTTTATATGTCTTACTGCCAATGCTGTTACCGGAGCCATAGAGGAGTACATGAAGGCCGGTTTTGACGATGTTATAACAAAGCCCATAGATGCGGAGCTTCTTGAGAAGAAATTGAGGTTCTACCTTTCCCCTGAGCTGATTCACGAAGAAGCGGCTGAAGAAGATGATGGGGAAATAGAAGAGAATGAAGCGGAATCGTCATACGAACTTCCGCCTGAGCTGAAAGACATAAAAGAGATTTCCGTAGAAGACGGACTGCAGCATTGCGGCTCTGCAGAAGGCTTCATGACTGCCCTTCAAAGCTTCTTTGACAGCTTACAGAACAATATCAGTATCATACGGGATAACTTTGATAAAGGAGACATTAAAAACTATACCATAAAGGTTCATGCAATGAAGAGTTCTGCCAGAATCATCGGAGCCAATGAGCTTTCTACGCTGGCGAAGGAGCTTGAGGCAGCAGGAGACGCTGAACAGATGGACATCATCGTTAATGACACTCCAAGGCTTATACAGATGGCAGAGAATCTTTACACATCTCTGGAACCCTGCTTGAAGTCGGAGGAAGAGGATACCTCGGGACTTCCCGAACTGTCTAAAGATGAGTGGGAGGATTTTATGATCACCATCAGCGGATTTGTAGAGGCCTATGACATTGACGACATAAAAATGATGCTTGAGATGATGAAGGGATACCACTTGGCGCAAGAATATGAGATAATATTGAAAGATATAAAGGAGGCGGCAAAGGGACCTGACTGGTCTAAGCTGTCGGAATTGGTGACAAGTAAATAAACTAAATCAGACTGGAGAAGTATAGGATGTTTTTTAGCAGCTGCGCGTTAGTCATAGGAAGTAATTTGAATTTTATGGCTCAGGCCATGATACGTATATTAAAAAACAACGGGTATACCATACTGACTTGTGGCCTTGATCATGATGAAATAGCTGAAAAGTCAGAGAATGCCGGCGTTTTTATCATGTATCTCGACAATATGGATTTCAACAATCTGAGTGTATTTGAGTACATCAAGACTATATGTTCGAATCGCATCGTGTGCGCCATCGGAAAACCCAATGAATACAAGGAGTTTTACAGGATATTCCCCAAGAATCTTGTCAGGATAGAGATGCCTCATCCTGCCAATGTTATGATTCTTATAGATCAGCTCAGACGTGAACGTACCATTAGCGATGAGATGATCAATGCTGAAAAAAAGCATCAGATTCTTCTTGTGGATGATGACAGTACATTTTTGGATGTATCCAGCGGATGGCTGAAGAAGTACGGGAAATATGATGTTGCTATAGTGAATTCAGGCCCTCAGGCCATTGACTATCTGGACAGGTTCACACCGGAACTGATTCTTTTGGACTATGAGATGCCGATAATGGATGGGCCGACGGTTCTTGCCAAGCTTCGTAAGAACGAGCGCACCAAAGATATACCGGTATATTTTCTCACAGGAAAGAGTGACAGAGACAGTATCATGAGGGTTATGGCCATGAGACCCAATGGCTATCTTTTGAAAACACTGGATCAGCAGCAACTGGTTGCCAGAGTGAATGATTTCTTCCTGAGTCAGCAGAAGTGATGTTTGTGTGGTTGTTTTGTTATATAAAAGACTTATAATTCAAAAAAATATTGCTATTTTTATAAATGACTAGTAGCATATATTATATCTTAAGGAGAAAGGGACCGGGTTTTTAGGTCGTATGTAAATTTGTATATTTACTTGATGCAACCACATGATTTGTAATAACTGTAAAAACGAAATAAGCGATAATTCAGCATTCTGTCAGTATTGCGGAATGCTGTTTGTTGTGCCTGCACCTGATGAGAAGGCTACAGTGATTCATAGACAGAATCTTCCGGTTTATAATTCCGAAACTTTCAGAAAGAAGTTGGAAGAAGAGAATGCTCAGGCAGCAGATGCTCACAACAACACTATGATCCGAAAAGATGATCAGGCAGTTGGCGGCACATCGGATAAGAACCGGTATGAGGCCGAGTTTGATCAGCTGGATGAAATGTATAAAAAGGCATTACAGCTTGAAAGGGCTCAGAAACTGGCCGAGATGCGGAAAGCTGCCGAGGAAAGAGCCAGGGAAGCAGATGCTTTGGCACGCAGAAAAGCGGAAGAAGAACTCAGAAAGCGTATGGAAGAACATGAACGTCACAGCAGAGCAGTAGCTGAAGAGCTGGTGAAGGAAAATGTTATTTCTGAAAAGGAGCTTAATGAGACGGATGAAGACATCGACCTTATGTCCGGTGGGGAAGAAAGGGATGCTGAGAGGGAGAATATCTCTTCGGCAGAACCTGCTTCGGATATTTCTGAAGGTGATGCTCAGGAAGTGAGTGAAGAAACCGGAACAGATGAAGTCTCTGATGGAGCGCCTGCCCATGCATCGGAAGCAGGACAGGATGACGATGACTACATTTTCGGTGATGAAGAAGAATCCACTGAGAGTGAAGAGGCCGAGAATGTAGAAGAGTCAGAGTCGGAGCCTGATGAAGTAACAGCCGAAGAGGAACCGGATGAGACCGAAGCAGAGGCTGAAGATGCCGATGCGACAGAGGAAGTTCCTGAGACAAAGGATGCGGAATCTGAAGAAGCTGCTTCAGAGGAGGTTTCTGAGACAAAGGATGCGGAATCTGAAGAAACTGATTCAGAGGAAGATTCTGAGGCAGAAATAGAGAACGAGGCTTCAGAGGAGAATTCCGAGGCTGAGTCAGAAAATGAGGATATAGCTGAAGAGGAAATCGAGCCGGAGACTGAAGAAAAACCAGCCGAAGAAGAAAAGGAAGAAACAGTCCCAGAGGCTGAAGAATCTGAAGTGACAGAGGAAGTTCCTGAGTCAAAGGATGCGAAATCTGAAGAAACTGATTCAGAGGAAGATTCTGAGGCAGAAATGGAAAATGAGGCTTCAGAGGAGAATTCCGAGGCTGAGTCAGGAGCTGAAGAATCTGAAGTGACAGAGGAAGTTTCTGAGACAAAGGATGCGGAATCTGAAGAAACTGATTCAGAGGAAGAGTCTGAGGCAGAAACTGAGGATATAACTGAAGAGGAAACTAAGCCGGAGACTGCCCCTATAGATATGTCTTCAGATGCAGCTTCAGATGAGGCCGAGCTGGCAGAAATGCTGGCTGTTATTGAGGCGGAAGAGAAGTCTGACGAGGTGGCTGTTGATACAGCGGAAACTGTGGATTCGGAAGATAGTACTGAGGCTGTTGAAGAATCCGGAATAGAAGCGGATATTGCAGAGACAGCTGCAGAAGTTGTAGATGATTTTGATCCTGAGAGCGAAAATACTGAATCTGAGGATACAGTTCCTTCGCAAACCAGGGCAGAAATCATGATAAAGCAGAAAAAGTCCGAAGAAGATGCTGAATCTGAATATATCGAGTCTCTTTTGAACTCTGATAAAATGAGCAATGACAGTGCTGCAGATGATGGTAAGAGAAGTGCTATGCGCATTCCGGTTATTGCGGCATCTGTTCTGGTAGTTGCAGCAGTGTCTGTGGCGGGCTATACAGCATGGAACAATACACCGTCGAGACAGGCGGAAAGAACTCAAAGCATTGCTGAGAGTGCTTATGCGGCAAAGGACTATTCTACGGCAGAGGAAAGCTATATTAAGCTGCTTTCTTATGGGACTCAAAGCCGGGATGTATATCTGCATCTTGCGGACACATATTATAACGAATCAGAGCATGAGAAAGCCATAGATGTCATTAAGGAGGCATTGGCAGCATATCCTGACGATGCGGAGCTTACAGCGACATTGGATAGATTGTGCCCTGTTGTTGCCATAACTCCTGCTGGAGGAACATTCGGTGAAGCAGTAACGGTAAGTCTCAGCGTTAATGGTGCCAACGATATCTACTATATCCTTACTGCTGATGATGCAGCCGGTGAGGAAGTCAAGTATGAGGCACCGATTACATTGGATGCAAACGGAACGTATAAGATTGAAGCATACGGTGTGGCAAGTGATGGATATAAGGGTTCTGTTATTTCGGAGACATATACTGTGAATATTGAACCGGAGACTGTGCCTGAAACGGAAGCTCCGCAGGAAACAGAGACTCAGAGTGAAAGCAGTGAATTCAGCTTTGCATCTGAGTATGCTGAGTATCCAGACACATTGGTTGAGATTCAGACGGGAGACAGGCAGAATATGGGTGATTATTCTGTATTCCCGGCCAAGGTATATCATAGCCATAACAGTGACAAGCCGGAAGGCGATGCCAAGGATGTGACCATAAAGATAAGCAACAGTGCATGGCTGCATTATATTGACTACGATTACGGAAGCATCCCGGTAAAGGACGCATATGTATTCCTGAAATATATCGGCCTGCTTAACGCTACAACCGATGAAAATGGCGTAGTTACAAAGTTCGATTTTATTCTTGGAAGTCAGAAGTGAAATAGTATTTGGTATTTGTCGGCAAGTCTGGGTAAGGCTTGCCGATTATTTTATCTATTATTAATGACAGATGAAAAAAATCAAAAAAAATCAAAAAAACGTTTGACAATCAGAACAGGAATTGTTATATTAACTGAGCTGTCGCAAGAGAGCAAAACAAAAAGCTTCTCTGAAACAGCTCAGAACCTTGAAAATCAAAGATCGATTAATACACAGACCCTGAAGATTCTAAGAATTAGATTTTCAGAAACGA
>NZ_JNKO01000036.1 GCF_000702885.1 Oribacterium sp. P6A1
GATACCTCCGTTACCGGTTACATCACCACCGACAGTTACGTTTACAGAAGAACTATCTCCATAGGTATTTGTGGTTAATGCAGAACCAAATTCAGAAGTATTGGAAACATTACCAGTGACATTTATATTTGTGTTACCGGATCCAGACGCGTAGATGCCTCCGTTACCGGTAACATTACCACCGACAGTTACGCTTACAGAACTATCAGTGCTGGTAGATGCGTTTAAGGCAGAGAAGTCATTGTATCCGGAATTTTTAGTGGTTGTTGCCGAAACATCACCGCCAACAGTTACGTTTACAGATGATTTCTCATCAATAGCGTTTGCTGAGATACCTGAAGAGCCGCCCGATGATGAGACGGTAAGATCATCTCCGATTTTAACGTTGACAGTTGCTCCGGAACCAGCCGTAGCACTAACACCGGTGGCGGTATAGCCGGATGTGGTTGCCGAAACATCATCACCAACGGTAACGTTCGTAGTTGATCCTGTGCCGCTTGCAGATACATTTAGTCCAGTTGCAGAAGAATCGCCCTTGGTTACTGTAGCCGAGACACTCATTTCGGCATTGACAGTTGTAGAGGATCCCTTAGTGGAATTAGCCTGAATACCGTAAGAAGAGCCATCAACTGAACTTGCAGACACCTCACCGCCTACAGAAACATCTGAAGAGCCTCCGGTTTCTGAAGTAGCACGTATACCTGTAGTAGAACCCTTTTCTGCACTTGCAGATACCTCACCGCCTACAGTTACTGATGTTGAGGAATTCGTATCAGAAGATTTCGCTTCAACACCTGTTGCACTTCCGGAAGTATTTGTAGCTTTTGCATCTTCGGTAACTGTAACTTTGGCACTGTGACCATCTCCACTGGTTGCAGAAACTGCAGGGTCACTATCATGTGATGTGACATTTTCCGTTACTGTTTGGGATTTATCTTCTTTCTTGGCTGTAACTTCGACATTATTATCTATTACAGCTATAGATGATTCTTGATTTGCCATAGCTATCATCCCTGAATTCAAGCATCATGGATGCCGCAATTATCACCGCCAACATCTTTTTTGTTCTACATAAGTTCCTTCTTTTCAAAGTAAACCTCCTTTTCGTGTTCCATCACTTAATAATTCACGCTCTTATCGAGACATGAGTGTTCAGCAGCGCACTACATACTAATGTGTGTCAGCGCTGAGACCAGAGTGGTAAATACTGTTGGCACCCATGTCATAAGATATCTACTTTAAAGAGTCGGCAAATACATATATCTATATTGGTAGCAAGCAATATTTTAGGGGTTTTTTAAGAATTAGAAATTAAGAGTGCAAAGCACGAAAGTACGCGAAGCAGCCCTAGATCAGCTTTCTCTCCAGAACTTTACTGCTTCCTCAAGCCAGCCTTCAACCGGAAGTCCGTTTCCCAGGCCGAAGCTGTGACCGCCCCTGGTGCCGATTTTTGTAATATGCGGAACATTAAGTCCGGTGAGGCAGCGGTCCATCAGTCTGCTGTTTGACACCGGAACAGTCCCATCATCTTCATTTGCAACGATATAGGTCTTCGGGAAATCAGAGCCGATGTGAGATGGAAGAGCAAAGGGTGCCAATGTTTCTTCCGTGAAGCACGGACCACCCACCCGCCTTAGGAAAGTCGCGATGCTCTCTCTTCCCGGATGACCATCAGGAAGGCTACTGTAAATTCCATAGAATTCTTTCATGGATACTGCGGTGTAGCCAAGGAATATGGCCTGAGGTTTTGGGATACCGTTTACCTTATAACCGAAGTTTTCGGAACCTATCTCTCCGGCAAGAGTGGCACCTGCGGAGAATCCGCCTATCATATACTCACCGGGGATGATGTTGTAAGACTTGTGGTTCCTTTCTATATCCTTTATGGCGTTCACCATATCCAGAATGGCAAGAGGAAGGACTGGCTCCTGTTTAACTCTGTAGTAAAGAACGAAGGCAGTATACCCCATGTTGTTGAGACGGGCTGCTATTGCCTGACCCTCGATGAAACCCCACTGACGGTTGAAGGCGCCGCCCGGGATCACTATCACATATGGGGAGGGTACGGAATTCTGTGTCTTTGCAGGGAAGTCAACTACCACGCACCTAAAGGTACGTGGCTTGCGACTCCCCTGTAGTTCGTTGCAATAACTCCTACATTTTGTCGGTGTAATTTCCGTGGGGTCGCATCATGGGACGGTTGACACCGCCCCTTACGGCAAAGATTTACTCTGCCGTAACTGTATCAGGTACTTGACTATCTTCGAGATAGTTTATTCCCATGCGGTACAGATTCATAGCTCCAATGCGGTCATCGTTAGATTTATAGCCACAGTTCTTACAAGTAAACAGATGCATCTTCTTATCACGATTGGCTTTTTCAACGTGTCCACATACAGGACAGCACTGGCTCGTATAACGAGGGTCAACCTTAATAACAGTAGACTGATTCTGTTTAGCCTTATAGATAAGTTTCTGTTCAAGGTCATAGAAAGACCATGATACAGAAACATAGCGGTCTTTAGTCCTGACACGTTCTGTGGCATTACGGACACCTGACAAATCTTCAAGAACAAAGAGCGAATGCTTCGGATTGGATTCAACGAGTGCCTTTGATACCTGGTGGTTAACATCCTGCATCCAACGGTTTTCTCGCTGACCGATAGCTTTGAGTCTACGTCTTGATGATGGAGTCTGACGCATTTGGAGTTCTTTACGAAGTTTAGAATAGTGAGCGCGTTTCTGCTTAATAGACTTTCCACTTACAAAGTTTGACTTGTGCTTACTATCATAAGTGGCAACAACAAAGTTGATACCTCTATCAATACCTACAACGTTACAGATATCGGAGATATTACTTTCTTCGATATCATAAGTAACAGGGATATGTAAAAAATATTTTCCTGACTTATTTACGAGCTTGGCAGTTCCAAACTTATAGATGTAGTGGTCAAAGTATTTTGTCATGCCTTCAGCGAAATAGGGCAACTTAACACGTCCATTCAGTGTATTTACTGAAAAGCAGTTTTGCGTAAGAGAATAATCTCTGTTCCATACAAGGTCATACTGTGGCTTTTTGAAGGATGGCTTAATCCACTCTTTCTGATTTTCGAGGATGGTCTTGTATCTTGCGATGACGGTCTTAAACGCAGACTGAGCCATCTGAGATTTGAGTCCAAACTTCTCTCGGAGTGTAGAATACAGAACCTTGTTAAGTGAAAACTGTTTTAAGTCATGAGTACGGAACACATATTCAGATACAAAATTACAGGCATCAGAATAAACAGACATGGTTTTATCAAGTAGAACCTTATTGTCTGCACTAACGGATATCTGAATTTTAGCCGTGACTGTCATCTGTTCCATAATGCACCTCATTGTTATTTCACTAAATATATGATAAAATAATCATTAGTGAAAGTCAATTGCTTACAAGGAGATTTCAATGACTCAAATTAAGTACTATGGCGTAGATACAGGAATTCCGATATCTCAGAAACATATACTACGAGTAAAAGAAAATAATGGACGGTATTCTGCGGTTGTTATGGATATGCATTCTCTTACAGTAGAGCGCAGTGATTGGTGTGCCAGCATTCAAGACTTGAATAACTTTATGCATAAGTACGACATTACTCTTGTCGTGGAATAGGTCATGGACAACAAACAACCTATTATCTGTGGCAGAAATATCCAAATTTCTTATCCAAGTGTTATTGGAAACATAAGATATTTTGGTCAGATGGATATTTTGCTTGCAGTATTGGCGAAGTATCATCAGCCACTATACAAAAGTACATAGAAAGCCAGGGTTAATGGCTACGAATTTACAAGGCTCCTCCCACCGCCCAAGGGCAGTGGGTTTCCGCCTACGAAACCGAAAGGATTTTATTTATGAATAATGCTGAAGCAATGAAGCTTGGCAATGACCGGAAACATACTTTGGGATTGGGTACAAGCGGAACCCATTCCCGCGTAGGTGATAATGAGATAAAGAAAATATTACTGGAAAATGCAAAAATCCCTTTCGGCCTCAAGGACAAGATAGGCGATACGGCCTTCAGGCGAATACTTGTATTCATTTGAAGGCTAACGCGTCATCGAGTGGGGGATGAAATCCGCCCTACTCGATTTAAAATCTGATTTTCAGTTCCACCTTGACAGGCTCCTTCACGAGTTTTGCAAATGCTTCACCGTCGGAGGCTTCACCCACTATGCAGCCGTAGTGCACCGGTATGGCAACAGCTGGCTTAATCTCATTTACAAGTGCAGCGGCCTGTTGAATATCCATGGTGTAGGTTCCGCCGACAGGTACTAGAGCCACATCGCACTGTACTGCCCTGGCTTCGGGAGTTGCATCGGTATCACCGGCAATATATATCCTTCTGCCGTCTGTTTTCAGGATGTAGCCGATCCATTCATTGCTTTTTGGATGGAACTTTTTGTCGACATTGTAAGCAGGAACAGTTTCAATGCTGAGACCATCCAGGTCACAGCTCTCTCCGGGCTTCACGGTAATGATTTTTTTGACAAGTTTTGAAGCCTCTTGAGCCTTTGCTTTCATAGATTCAGGAACTATGAGAGTGGTATCCTTTCCGGCAACCTTTTCTATATCCTCAGGAGAAAAGTGATCATAGTGCTCATGAGTTACCAGGATGAAGGAAGCATCCAGAGGTGATTCCTTCATCTTGAAAGGATCTACATATATCATTCCCAGTTCACTCTTTATGCCGACACTGTTATGGCCGAAAACCACTATATTCTCTGTCATATTTACCTCCCTATGTTAAACCCTGGAACCGGATTCTCATGCAGGTTCACAGACCCGATTCAATCCATTCCTCTTCTTTAATGCCCAGAAGACCCTTCCCACCATGTATGAGCAGAAGTCTCTTTTTAATTATAATGACAGCTGTATCAAAAGTCGATATCGGACTGACCATGCTGCCCGGAAGTAACGGACTGACCATGCTGGCAGGAAGATCGAACAATATCGTTCATACAAAAAACTGCAGATACCATATCAGGTATCTGCAGTTTTTTACATGAGGGAATTACCCTCGCCTTATTTTATTTACTTTGCAGCCTCTGCAATAAGACCTACATAACCTGCTGTATCTGCAAGAGTAGCGCCGCTTATTGCATCAACGGCATCATCCTTCTCAGAAAGTGCCTTTACATCGGAGATGCTCATACCGTTTACGTGGTTCTGGATGGCATTGTAATTCTCATCGATACGGACTGTGGCATTGGCCTTCTTGTTCATAAGATCTGAGTAGTAATCCGCATTCACACGCTTTGAGAAAAGAACGTTTGAAGGATCAGCATAGCCTGCACCGAAGTTGTCGGCATCATCAGAGTTTGGTACACCCTGTACGTCAGCTGAAGAACCGAACTGGAAATCATCAATCCATGAAAGGATAACATTCTCACCATCTGTAAGAACTGCGGCAGTTGAGAAGCACTTGTTGCCGTGAGCTGCACCGATAGCCATGTTAAGCTTAAGGTCCTCGCTTGAACCGTTGAACTCTACAGCCTGTGTCTTCTGAGCAACCTTACCTGCCTCACCGATAGCTGCAAGGTAGTTTCCTGTATCGGCAAGAGTAGCACCGCTTACTGCGTCTACTGCTGTTGCATCATCCTTATATGCAAGAAGCTCTTCAAGAGTCTTACCTACTGCGAACTTCTGGATCTCATCATAGTTGTCGTTAAGACGAACTGTGCTTCCTGCCTTCTCAGCCATGTTCTTGCTGTAGTAATCAGCATTTACTCTCTTGCTGAAAAGCATCTGTCCCTCTGCAAAACCGGCACCGAAGTTGTCCTTGTCATCGCCATTTGGAACACCAGTTACGCTGTCAGCAGCGCCGAACTGATACTCATCGATGTAAGCTGCGATAACAACATCATCCTTAACAACTGCTGTAACCTGTGAGAAGCACTTGTTGCCGTGAGCTGCTGTGATTACCTGTCCCATCTGAATTCCACCCTCGACAGGAATGATCTCTGCAGGTGCTGAAACAGCAGCTGCCTTTGTCTCAGGCTCTTCTACAGGAAGTCCCATAGCGGCGGAAACTGCGTTCTTAACTGCTGTGGATGTAACTGTTGCACCTGACACGCCATCGATATCAGGACCGTTTGCAGCGATAACCTGTTCCTTCAGTGTATCAAGGGCAGCGCCGCCAACTGTTGGAGTCTCTCCCTCGCCGGTGATTACTGCATCAGTGATGGTTCCTTCCTTCACTGTAAGCTCAACAGTAACCTTGCCTCCAAAACCGTCAGCTTCACCTGTTAATGTCTCTGCCTCTGAAGCGGCTGCTTCAGTAGTGGCTGCGGCTGTTGCAGCAGCAGCTGTTGTTGACTCCGGAGCTGACTGTGATCCACATGCTGTAATTGCTAATGCTGCCAGTGCAGCAGTGGCTGTTAAAAACTGCTTTTTCATAAATATCTCCTTTTGTGCAATAAAATCACGTGCAAGTAATTCTACACAAAAGAATTGTATTTGTCCATATACATTATAGTGATAGTGCAAGCGGATGACTTAGGAAAAACCTATAATTAAAAGCTGAAATATTCATCATTTTTTTACTTTTTACAGCGCATGGAAAATTTTGAACTTATATGAATTAATCACCGGAGATTTAAGATAATATGTATAAGAAGAAAATATGGTGTATAACACGTTATGGGATCTTTGACTAAAAAAATAAATTATTTTTGTTGACATACTGTGAATTTTTGGTATTCTGAATCTCGACAGAAAAATTCTGTCTCTTATAGGCCTGTTGCAGGGATGAATATCATGAGGTGTTATCCATATTTGATAAACATCATGTATATCCTCTGTGAAAAGCTCATCGGACAGGGCCGGCCATTGCCGAAGTGGTGTTATGCCACATATTGATCGAGTTAAAAGCTCAATTTTATAAGTTGGTTACTTCATAACCGGTGTTAAAAGCACACTACTTGTGAAACGTTCAATAGGCAATCAGGCAGAGACAGATCTGAAATGATTTAAAGAATGATTACGGGCAGTGCTGCGGATGCGGTACTGCCCTTTTTAGTGCATAAGCACGTCGGGAGCGTGAGCGGAGACGTGCGCAGGACTTATGCAAACTTTAACCTAAAGGAAAGGTAATCCAATGGATCTCAGTAGACAAAAAAAAGCCCCAATATATGAAGCACTGGAGCGTTTCAGAAAACTTCACGTGGTACCTTTCGATGTCCCCGGACACAAAAGAGGACGCGGAAATCCTGAACTGGTAAAATTTTTAGGGCAGCAGTGTGTCGGCGTGGATGTTAATTCCATGAAGCCCCTGGACAATCTGTGCCATCCCATATCCATCATAAAGGAAGCTGAGGAACTGGCGGCGGATGCCTTCGGTGCGGCTCATTCATTCCTCATGGTGGGGGGCACCACCTCTGCGGTGCAGGCTATGGTCCTTACAGCATGCAAAGCGGGAGATAAGATCATCCTCCCGAGAAACGTGCATAAAAGTGCCATCAATGCCCTGGTACTCTGCGGTGCCACACCGGTCTACATCGATCCCAAGGTGGATAAGGAGCTGGGCATCCCTCTTGGCATGGAGGTAGCAGATGTAAAGAAAGCCATGGACGAGAATCCTGATGCAAAGGCGGTCCTCATTAACAACCCGACCTATTACGGCATTTGCTCGGATCTTCGCAGTATCGTTAAACTGGCACATGAACACGGAATGCTTGCCCTTGTTGACGAGGCCCACGGAACCCATTTCTACTTCAGTGACAAGCTTCCCTGCTCAGGAATGGAAGCCGGAGCCGATATGTGTTCTGTGTCAATGCATAAGTCCGGAGGAAGTCTCACCCAGAGCTCATTACTTCTTCTCGGTCCGGCTATGAACCCGGGATATGTACGACAGATCATAAACCTTACACAGACCACCAGCGGTTCCTATCTTCTTATGGCCAGTCTCGATCTATCCAGACGGAATCTTGCACTTCGAGGAAAGGAATCCTTTGAGAAGGTGGCCCGTATGGCTCAGTATGCAAGAGATGAGATCAATGCCATCGGAGGCTTCTATGCCTATGGACGGGAACTCATAAACGGCGGAAGTGTATATGATTTTGATGTTACTAAGCTTGCGGTGCTTACACATAAGATAGGTCTTGCGGGAATCGAGGTTTACGACCTTCTTCGTGACGAGTATGACATACAGATGGAATTCGGAGACATTAGCAACATCCTTGCATACATCTCCATCGGCGATTCCATCCAGGATATAGAGAGGCTTGTGGGAGCCCTTGCAGATATTTACAGACTTTACTCAAAGCCTGAGAAGAAGCTGTTTTCTGCGGAATATATCTCACCTCAAGTGGTCACCACTCCACAGACTGCATTTTATGCGGAAAAGGAGTCCCTGCCCATAAAGGATTGCGCGGGACGTGTCTGCGGAGAGTCGGTTATGTGCTATCCGCCGGGAATCCCCATCCTTGCACCGGGTGAGGTCATCACAAAGGAAATAATCGAGTATATCAGCTTTGCAAAGGAAAAGGGATGTTCCATGCAGGGACCCGAAAGCGATGATATATCACATCTGAATGTATTGAAGATATAGATGAGACATCTCATAGGAGTATTTTCAAGATATATAAGGAGAGACATATGCGAATTATATTCAGGTATGCTCTATGGAGGTAATAAATGGAATTCTGGTTCGAAGAGCTTCACACGGATAATGTAAAAATGTCTATCCGGGTGGACAGGCAGTTATTTTCCGGTGAAAGTGAATATCAGCGCATCGATGTTTTCCATTCTCCGGAATTCGGTCGATTCCTGGTGTCAAACGGAAGCGTCATATTTTCTGAGGCAGACGAGTTTGTATATGATGAAATGATCGTTCATGTCCCTATGGCGGTTCATCCGGGAGTAAAGAAGGTGCTGGTCATAGGCGGAGGTGACGGCGGGGTTGCCAGAGAGCTTTCCCGCTATCCGGAGATCGAAGAAATAGACGTGGTGGAAGAGGATCAGCTCTTCATCGATGTCTGCAAGGAGTGGTTTCCTGACAATGCCTGCGGACTTGAGGATCCCCGGGTAAAGATCTACAACGAGAATGGTCTCAGATTTTTACGTTCAAGACAGGATCAGTACGATCTCATCATTAACGATTGTACAGATCCTCTGGGACATACCGCAGGAATGTTCACAAAGGAGTTCTACGGAAACTGTTACCGTGCCCTTCATGAGGACGGCATCATGGTTTATCAGCACGGAAGCCCCTTCTTTGATGTTGACGAGGAAGCCTGCCGTGCCATGCACAGAAAGGCCTTCCGCAGTTTCCCCATAAACCGTGTGTATCAGGCACACATCCCCACCTGTCCGGCAGGTTACTGGCTTTTCGGTTTTGCCAGCAAAAAGTACCATCCTTTGAAGAATTTCGATGCAAAGAGATGGAACGAGAGAAACATTAAAACCTGGTACTATACCACAAATATGCATGGCGGCTCCTTCATGCTGCCGCGTTACGTAGAAGATCTTTTACTTGAGGAGGAAGAAAGTTTATGAGCAGATTACTTGTTATCGGATGTGGCGGTGTTGCACAGGTTGCGATCCGCAAATGCTGTCAGAACAGCGACATTTTCACAGAGCTTTGCATCGCAAGCAGAACAAAGTCAAAGTGTGATGAGCTGAAGGAGAAGCTCGAGGGAAAGACCAGAACAGCAGTGACCACCGCAGAGCTTGATGCGGACAATGTTTCTGCCGTAAAGGCACTCATAGAGTCCTACAAGCCGGATGTGGTACTGAATGTTGCCCTTCCTTATCAGGATCTCACCATCATGGATGCCTGCCTTGAGTGCGGTGTTCACTATGTTGATACAGCAAACTACGAGCCTGAGGATACAGATGATCCTGAGTGGAGAAAGATCTATGAGAAGCGCTGCAAGGAGCTGGGATTCTCAGCATACTTTGATTATTCATGGCAGTGGGCTTACGATCAGCGCTTCAAGGATGCAGGTCTCACAGCACTTCTCGGAACAGGCTTCGATCCCGGTGTAACAAGCGTATTTACAGCTTATGCTCAGAAGCACTATTTCGATGAGATCCACACTATTGACATCCTTGACTGTAACGGCGGTGACCATGGATATCCTTTCGCCACAAACTTCAATCCTGAGGTGAATCTTCGTGAGGTAAGTGCGCCGGGAAGCTACTGGGAGGACGGTCACTGGGTAGAGATTCCTGCCATGTCCATCAAGCGTGAATACAACTTCCCTGAGGTTGGTGAGAAGGATATGTATCTTCTTCATCATGAGGAGATCGAGGCTCTTGCAAAGAACATTCCCGGAGTTAAGCGTATCCGTTTCTTCATGACCTTCGGACAGAGTTATCTTACCCATATGAAGTGTCTTGAGAACGTGGGCATGCTTTCCACAAGTCCTGTTGACTTCAACGGTCAGAAGATCGTTCCTATCCAGTTCCTGAAGGCCCTGCTTCCGGATCCTGCTTCCCTCGGACCGAGAACAGTGGGAAAGACAAACATTGGATGTATCTTTACAGGAATAAAAGATGGAAAAGAGAGAACCATCTACATTTACAATGTCTGTGACCATCAGGAGTGCTACAAGGAAGTTGAGAGTCAGGCCATCAGCTATACAACAGGCGTGCCTGCCATGATCGGAACAGCACTTGTTGCAAGCGGCGTCTGGAACAAGCGCGGCGCTCTTACTACAGATGAATTCGATCCGGATCCATACATGGATATGCTTAACAAATTCGGTCTTCCATGGGTAGTTGACGAGAATCCGGTAACAGTAGAGTAAAAGAAGAAACAGGTTTAAAAATTGAACATACAGGATTTAAAAACACCGGTCTATGTGGTGGATGAGAAGGCCATCATACGAAACCTCGAGATACTTAGGGATGTGGAAAGATCTACGGGCTGTCATATACTTTTAGCGCAGAAAGCATTCTCCATGTTCAGGATCTATCCTCTCATTTCACAGTACATTTCAGGCGCAACTGCCAGCGGGCTTTTTGAAGCAAGACTGGCTCATGAGGAGATGAAGGGGGAGAATCATGTATTCTGTCCGGCCTATACAGAGGAAGAAATGACTGAGATCTGCAGAATCTGCGATCATATAAGTTTTAATTCTCTTAGGCAGCTGGAGCTTCATCGGCCTATATGGGAAAAGGCTCAGGTGAGTGTTGGTCTCCGCATAAACCCTGAGTTCTCGACTCAGGAGGGACATGAAATCTATGATCCCTGTGCGCCCGGGTCACGTCTCGGAATAAGAGAGAAGGATATGCCGGAGCATTTGCCGAAGGGTGTGGAAGGTATACATTTCCATACTCTTTGTGAACAGGATGCGGCGCCTCTCGCCGATACTGCAGCCTACGTGGAGGAGCACTTCGGCACATATCTTCATGAGGCAAAATGGATAAACCTGGGGGGCGGACATCACATCACAAGACCGGGATATGATATAGAGCTTCTTAAGAAGACCATAGTTCATCTTAAAGAGACTTACCATGTGGAAGTGTATCTGGAGCCCGGTGAGGCCATCGCCCTTAATGCAGGTTACCTCTGTACAAAGGTTCTCGATATAGTGGAGAATACCCTTCCCATACTTATCCTTGATGCTTCCGCAGCCTGTCACATGCCGGATGTTCTGGAAATGCCGTATCGTCCGCCTCTTAAGGATGCAGGGGAGCCAGGAGAAAAGGCATGCACCTGCCGTCTCGGGGCACGAACCTGTCTTGCAGGGGATGTCATAGGAGATTACAGTTTTGACAAGGCTCCTGAAATCGGGGATATCCTCACCTTCGAGGATATGGCCATTTACTCCATGGTCAAGAACAACACCTTTAACGGCATGCCTCTTCCGGATATTGCTTTACTGCATGAGGACGGAACTGTGGAGACAGTCAGAAGCTTCGGCTATGAGGATTTCAGGAACAGGCTTTCGTGAGGCAGAATAAAGACGGAAGTGTCAAAGGCTGTTTCGCGCTTTTAAGCAGGTAAAAGTTGAGCAGGACTTATGACACTCATATCAGATATACAGAGGTGACAGATCAGATGATTTTAAATCAGTCAAAGCCATCAGCCGATGGTTTTTATATGCCGGCAGAGTATGCAATGCATGAGGGTACACTTCTTGTGTGGCCGGTGCGTCCCGGCAGCTGGGGCAGGGACCCTGAGAGTGCACAGGATGCGTTTTGTGCCATCGCAAAAGCTCTTTCAGAGCACGAAAAGGTCTGGTTCCTTGCTGACAGTGAGCATCTTCAGGAGGCAAGGGAGAGACTCAGAGATATGGCGGAAGTGGTTGAGATCCCGACTGACGATGCCTGGGCCAGAGACATTGGCCCCACCTTCGTGACGAACGGCACAGAAATCCGGGGAATAAACTGGAAGTTCAATGCCTGGGGCGGTGACGTGGACGGTCTGTACATGAGCTTCGATAAGGATGATGCAGCAGCAGTTGCCTTTTGTGAGCATGTAAAGAAGGACGTCTACGATTTTGGTGATTTCGTTCTGGAGGGAGGCTCCATTCACACTGACGGAGAGGGAACTCTTCTTGTGACAGAGACCTGTCTTCTCAGCAAAGGACGAAATCCTCAGCTTAAGAGAGAAGAAATCGAGGAGCGCCTCAAGGATGCGCTGGGCATAAAAAAGGTACTGTGGCTTCCCTTCGGAATCTACAACGACGAGACCAATGAGCATGTAGATAATGTCTGTGCGTTCATCGCTCCCGGCGAGGTTGTGCTGGCGTGGACCGATGACAAAGAGGATCCACAGTATGCCATGTCTCTGGCGGATCTTGATTATCTCACTTCCGTGACTGATGCTAAGGGACGTAGGCTGAAGGTACATAAGCTTCCCATACCGGATCATCCGGTGCTGGTGAAGGAGCAGGATCTCGAGAATCTCGTTTTCGAAGAGGGCGAGGACAACCGTGAAGCGGGTGAAAGGCTGGCAGCCAGCTATGTGAATTTTTATTTTGGAAACGGTGTTGTTCTGGTGCCTCAGTTCGGAGGTGAGAACAGAAAAAGTGATGAAAGAGCCCTCAGGATACTGAAGGATCTTTGTCCTGACAGAGAGGTGCTTGGGATAGATTCCATGGCCATACTTCTGGGGGGCGGAAACATTCACTGTATCACGCAGCAGGTGCCGCGTCCATGACATTTCCCGGGGCGAAAGGCTCTGTGATGAAAGACATGTCGCAGGGAGCTTTACACGCAGTAGATTTTAGTGGTGATTTTATACTGTACCCATAACAGTGGACACGAAAGATGTCAGGCACCCACAGTAATGGACACATTTTAAGAGAGGGAATACAAGATGAGTTATGTTACAGTTGCAGCTGTACAGATGAGCTGCACTAACGATCCAAAGGAAAATATAGCACATGCCGAAAAGCTTGTTCGTGAAGCGGCTCAGAAGGGTGCCAGGGTCATCCTTCTCCCGGAACTTTTTGAGAGGCAGTACTTCTGTCAGGAAAGAAGATATGAGTATTACAGCTTTGCGACCGATGTGGAGTCAAATCCGGCGGTTAATCATTTCAGAAAGATCGCAGCAGAGTTAGAGCTGGTCATCCCAATAAGCTTCTATGAGCAGGATGAGCTGCTTCTTTTCAACAGTATAGCAATGATAGATGCTGACGGATCAGTTCTTGGGGTATACAGAAAGACTCATATCCCCGATGATCATTACTATCAGGAGAAGTTCTATTTCACTCCCGGCGATTCAGGCTTCAAGGTATGGAAGACAAGATACGGAAATATCGGAGTGGGAATATGCTGGGATCAGTGGTTCCCCGAGGCTGCCAGATGTATGGCTTTAATGGGTGCGGATATGCTCCTTTACCCTACCGCCATCGGCAGTGAGCCTATTCTTAATGTAGACAGTTCTGGGCATTGGCAGAGGGTCATGCAGGGACATGCCGCTGCCAATGTTATTCCCGTGATTGCTGCAAACCGCTATGGCACAGAGACAGTGGAGCCTTGTGATGCTAACGGCAATCAGTCATCAAGCCTGTGCTTCTATGGAAAGAGCTTTATAACCGATCCGACGGGAGAAATCATTTCGCAGGCTGAAAGAGAAGGCGACGCCATACTCACAGCGGAATTCGATCTTTCCGGGATAAGGGAAGACAGGCTCTCATGGGGACTTTTCAGGGACAGAAGACCTGAGTGCTACAGGGCGATTTCAGAAAGAAAATGATGTTCAGTGGACAACAGCCTTCGATTTTTAATCGAAGGCTGTTGTGCTGCGCATAATAAAAACCAGGCTCCGGTGTCCAGTCCTGCGGCAGCCAGTCTCATGAGATCATCTGACGGCACAAATACTTATGTAAAGCGTTTTTTCACACTATTCCTCAAGCCATAATCAGCCATGGTTACTACTTTCCTATGTTTGGTATTTTTTGTCGAGACTTCCCATTATAGTTACTTTTTATCTTAAAGTCTCATAATTCATTATCACCAAAGGAGATGTTGCCGACTTTTTTATGCATAGGCAACAATTTAAGAGATCATAAGGCTTGGGAGGATTGATACTATGACAGCAATCGGCAACACGTTTTTCTTTCAATGGGAAGTCACACTGATGGAGTGGCTGCAGGCTAACCTCGGCAGCGCGGCGATTTCTATGATGTCATTCTTCTCCTTGTTTGGAGAAGAACTGCCTCTTATTCTGATCGTAGGGTTTATATACTGGAGTTATGACAAAAAGCTGGGCAGAAGGATGGGACTGAGCGCCATCATGGGACTGACCTGGAGCACCATGATAAAAAATCTTGTTCTGAGACGCAGACCTTACTTCGATCATGAGAACATTAAAATTCTGCGCATTGTGGAACCGCACGGAGACATCTACGATATCTCAACCCAGGGATATTCTTTTCCCAGTGCCCATTCAACCAACGCGGTAACGGTATTCGGATCGCTGGCAACCAACCTCAGGAAACGGTGGATAGTGATCCTGGCAATCATTTTACCGTTGCTCACAGGCATTTCGCGTTTTGTGGTCGGAGCACATTATCCTACGGATGTAATGGCGGGATGGCTGCTGGGCTTAACCAGTGTTACGGTGGTCAATATGCTTCAGGAGCGTGTAAAGAGCACGATCACACTGTATGGCATCCTGCTGATCATCGCCCTTCCGGGCTTTTTTTACTGCAGGACTGAAGATTACTTCACATCCATGGGTCTGATGATCGGCTTCATGGGAGGCACACTTCTGGATGATCGCTTTGTGCATTTTGAAAATACGGAAAAGCTTCTCTTCAGGGTTCTGCGTGTGCTTGGCGGACTGGTTGTCTATTGGGTGTTGAATACCCTGCTCAAGCTGCCGTTTTCCAAGGAATTTCTTTCCGATGGAAGCACAGCGGCGCTGGTGATACGCTTTGCGCGATATGCCATAGTTTCTGTTGTGGCCTTTGGTGTCTACCCTATGGTGTTCAGATTTGAAAAATCGCAGCAGACCGGTAAGGCTGCCTGAAAGAGGAATAACCATAGCCGGATTAAGTATCTATGCAATGAGCATACCATACTTCGGGAAGATTTCCGGATTTATGATACTTACCGATAGGGTGGTGACATGAGTCACCACCCTATTTCGTATATGTCGTCCATCTTCAGTATCTGCCCGTCTTCCATGAGGATCTTTCGTTCCAAGATATCGATCTTTTTCACGTAACCCTTAGTGGTCACATATTCTCCTCCGGCTTTTTTTTCATCTTTTTTAAACCAGGTGATACAGAGCTCCTGTTCTGATAAATGGTCTTTTAACTCCTGCAGCTGCCGGTCTAAAAGTTCCTTTTGAGATTCACTCAGAATCATCTTCTCAGATACCTGTCTTCCGGTTTCCTCGATTGCTTCTTCGTAGCCGGTTAAAGCTGCAAAAGGTGCAAACTGGGCTGCTCTGTTATAAAGAGACATCCGTTTATGTTTAAGTGAGTCGGGATGCTGCAGATCTATGATGTCCCCGTACTTCGTCATCACATCTGTATTATGGCCGTACAGTTCATGATTTTTTATTCCATGTACGTTGTGCCACTCCGGTTTGTCTTTCACGTATATTCCTCGTTTAACATTTAAATTATGATGTGAGTGTCAAAAGTAGATATAGAATCGTTTCGCGCTTTGCGCTCTCACGATTCTCCCACATTCCGCACTTCCAGGCCGCAAAAAGCGTCCTTACGTGCTCCATGTGGGGCGTGTCATGAAGTATCTTTCCCACTTTTGTGCGAGCACAAATGGGAAAGATACTTCATGACACTTATATCATATAATAAGCTTAAGGGCGTGATTTCAGATATCTCAAAAGCTGTGTTCCGGTTATGAGGGTTTAGTCTAAGCTTTATGCCCTCCGATTTGTTCATTCCGGCTCCTCATAGTTGCACCATCCAGCATATTCATACCTTTCAGAACAGCGTTTTTTCCGAATTTCTGTTTGATTGAGAGAGCAGCTTCCTGCAGCTTTCGGTCTCTTTTTTTAACCCTTTTTATAGCTTTTCGTTCTTTTTCTTTTTTTTCGTAATCGGTAAAGAGGTCCATCTGTTCCCATGAACCCTCCATATTCCCGAAGGTTACTGTCTTGTCCTCCTCTTTTTCATCCTTTACCCTTCCGGCAACTATATTGATTCGTCTAACCAGAAGATCGGGATTTACTATCTGATCGAAGAGTCTGAGGCAGGCTCCGGTGATTAATCTGGTTGAGGATGTCATCTCCTGAAGTGATATGGTGCCATGGGCGTGCTTCGGAACCATCCGTCCCAGATAATCCACAACTACCGGTCCGTGGTACAGCTTGCTTATAACAGGATCAGTGAGATTGTCGATATCATATCCTATAGTGAGCACCAGCTGATCTGTCACCAGATGCTTTTCCACCAGATCAAGAGACAGCTGATCTGCCATCTCTTTTACTACCAGACGGGTCTTTTCAAAATCATAGGCACAGTGAAGTACCTGCCCCGATCCCATACTGCTGTTTTCAGGTTTATAAGCTTTCACATCCTTCATCCTGCAGGGTTCATATCCCCAGGCATGGTCTATGATAAGCTCCGCATTTATACCGAAGCTTTTATATAAAAGCTCCTCATTATCCAATGAACATCTGGCAATGTCACCCATGGTATAAAGTCCGAGACTCTCAAGCTTTCTTGCGTATCCGATCCCGACTCTCCAAAAATCGGTAAGGGGTCTGTGATTCCAGAGGAGCTGTCTGTAGCTCCGCTCATCTATCATGGCGATGCGTACTCCGTCTTTATTGGCCGGAATATGCTTGGCCACGATATCCATGGCAATCTTTGCAAGATACATGTTGGTGCCGATACCTGCCGTTGCGGTGATTCCTGTATCCACTATGATTTCATGAATCATATCTGATGCCATCTTTTCGGCCACAGCAGCTTTTGACCCTGTATCCGTTTTCTGATTTTGTGCATAGGCTTTAAGATAGGTTGTGACATCCATAAAGACCTCATCAATGGAATACACATGTATATCCTCCGGCGCAACATACCTAAGATAAATGTCATAGATTTTTGTGCTGATATCTATATATCTGGCCATCTGAGGAGGCGCTGCTATATAATCCAGCTCCAAAAAAGGGTCTTCCTTTAATTTCTCGGCATCGCAGGATTTTCCTGTGAATTCCCGGCCGTGAATCTTTCTCCGGCGTTCGGCGTTTATAGCTTTGACTTTTTCTACGACCTGAAAAAGTCTGGCACGTCCCGGTATTCCGTAAGCTTTCAGGGAAGGAGTCACTGCGAGACATATGGTTTTTTCTGTTCGGCTGACATCCGCCACCACCAGATTTGTGGTCAGTGGATCAAGATCTCTTTCAAAGCACTCCACAGAGGCATAAAAAGACTTAAGATCTATACATATGTAGTATCTGTCATTCTGAGTAGCATCCATAACAGCCTCCGTTAATGCTTGCATGTGTGTTACTGATGTACTATAACATAAAACAAGTGTTTTATCAAATGATACAATGGCACTTTTTGCGAGATGGTTCGACCAAAAAATAATCGCGGACATAAGCTCCATGTCACATTAAAATGTTTCGATATGACTTTAATGTGATGAGCAGTATGCACAGGAATGAGTGCGGCGATGCTATCGGTTAGTGGCAGTTACCTATGACACTCACATCATATTACTGTCATGCTGTTTATTTTCCTGCTCTCGGGAGCATTCAGCGGGATAGCGGGAAAAGCCGGAGGGGCACTCAGTACAGCCAACATGCTCCTCAATATCATCCCCCCGAAATTTGCGGCAGCAGGACTGTTTATTATCGCATGTCTCATATCGATGGCTATGGGAACAATGGTTACAGTACTTCCGGGAATACTGAAGGCGGTTCAGGCAGCTCAGGTGATGCAAGCGGAAACGGTGCCGGAAACAGCCAGGACACAGCAGACAGTGGAAACACAGCCGGTGGATCAGGCGATTCATCAGGCAATAATGAAAAAGCTTCAGGAGATTCATCTGGAAACAATAAATCAGACAATGAGGATGATGTTAATTCCGGTGATAAAAAGGATTCAGATTCCGAAAATGAAAATACCGATAAGGATAATACAGATTCCGATTCAAACATAGATGAAGGACAGGTATCTGATGAGTCTGAGAACACGGAGGAAAAATCCGATGAAGATGAAGTTGTCGAAGGAGAAACCGAGGACAAAACAACAGAGGCAGAAGAAGTAAAGGAAAGCGAAACAGAACCG
>NZ_JNKO01000037.1 GCF_000702885.1 Oribacterium sp. P6A1
CTGCATATAAAGGCTTCTTCCGGAAAAAACATTCGCAAGTTTGTACCGGAAGATACTCATCACAGGAATTCCCTTTTGTTTGTTGGCATTGGATTTACGAAGTAGGTTTCCAACCTCAAATGTTGAAATAAAATCTGAAATTGAACAATTTATTTCTTCCTCTGTGTGCTGTCCCTGTGGTAAGATATGCATATGGCGTAAGTCCTTTCATGGTAAATGTTTTGTAGCAAATCCATTATACCTTATTTGAAAGTGACCTATGCCAATTTTATTTGTCTAAAGTATAGAGTTTTCAAGGTTCATCACACCTTTTGGGTGTGGGAAGTTTGAGTAATTAAAATATTGAATTTTGCATTGTTTTCGCTTAAACTTCTTGGTACGTAGAGTGGCCTGCTAGATGGTCATTCATCAAAGTGGCAGTTGTAAGAGTCGGTGCGGCCTACCGGATAGCCCAGCTATCGAAGTGGCAGTTGTTAAAAGTCGGTGCGGCCTACCGAGTAAATAGGTGCCTGTCACTGTGAACTTTTGTTCACAGTGACAGGCACCTATGGTTTCTCATAACTCTCGTCCTTTTGCTGTGCAAAACGACTACGTTATTCGTGTTCGGGCGGGCCATAAAGTCTCAAATCAACGTGCAAGCACGTGATTTGGTACTTTTGACCCTTACATCATATATGAGTCGCCCGACAAATGGGGCGCTAGAACCTTGAAAACCTAATACATTACCTTTTCTAAATAGTATAATAGAGATAGGATCTGTTGGAGGTATAGTTTATGTCATTTGCAACAAATTCATCTCAGCAAATCAGCTTGTTTGATTCTACTTCTAATTTAACCCAAAGAGAAGTAAAAATGCTTGAAAAATCATGGGCTAAATTTTTTTCTGAAAATATTTTTCCAGCTATAGATGAAGAGCCTTTCCGAGTATTGTACAGTGATCAGCCTTCACGCCGTAACACTCCGATTAACGTAATTATAGGTGCTCTTATTATAAAGGAGATGTTTCAGCTAACAGATGAAGAGATGGTTGAAACTCTTCCTTTTGATGTTCGTTATAAATACGCGTTGCATACTACAAGCTTTGAGGAGCAACCGCTAAACGATAGAACTTTTGGTAGATTCAGAGCCAGATGCAGTGCTTATGAAGAGCAAACAGGTATTGACCTTATTCATCAATGTATTGTTAAGCTTTCATCTCAAATTTCAAAGATGATGAGTTTAAATACAGGTATGAGACGCATGGACTCACTCATGATTGCTGCCAACATCAAAAAGATGAGTCGTCTTGAACTTCTTTACACATGTGTTGCCAATCTTGCAAAGTGTATGGAACGATCAAATGATGATTGCTTCCCGGAACCCCTAAAACACTATATTGAAAAAGATGATCATAATAGAGTTTTATATCACAATCGTAGTGAAGATAATGACAGCAAACTATCCCGTGTATTGAAAGATGCAGCTCTGATCATTTCTGCTTGCGGAAGCAGGTATGATGATAGTAGTGAATATCAATTGCTTATACGTGTTATCAAGGAACAGACTGACAAAGACAATGACGGAAACCTGATACTTAAAAACAAACAATCCGGGATGGACTCCAAAATACTACAGAATCCAGCGGATCCGGACGCGACATTCAGATCTAAGGCCGGCAAGGAAAACCGAGGTTATATTGCTAATGTCGTAGAGACATCAGATGGAAATAATTCTGTGATTTCGGACTATCAGTTTGAACAAAATATTTATAGTGATAGTCAATTTCTCAAGGATTATTTAGCTTCATGTCCAAAATCTGATACCCCTATCACAATGGTGACAGATGGGGGATATTGTGGTTATGAAAATGTTAAATCAGCAAAAGAAAAGAATATCACACTTATCACTACTGACTTGAAAGGTGCGGATGTTGCAGATATATATGCGGATTTTATTTTCTCGGAAGACGGAAAAGAAATACTAATGTGTCCCGCGGGAAACAAACCCAAATCCAATGTATACAATAAGAATGATGGTAAATGTAAAGCATCATTTCCAATTAATACATGTAAGAACTGCCCGCATTTTTCTGAGTGCAACCCACAGATGCATGTGAGGGTTGCGACACTTAAGTTAGCTAAAAAAACCGCATATCATGCTGAACAACAGCGCTTTTATAAAACTGAGGAGTTCAAAAAACATGCTCGATTCAGGAATGGTGTAGAAACGATTCCGGCATCATTAAGAAAAAGGCATAATGCTGATAAAATGCCTGTAAGAGGTCTGATAAGGAATAGGCATTTCTTCGGTTTTAAAGTTGCAGCACTAAATACGATTAAGCTAATCAAATATATTGTTAGCTTGGATAAGTGTGTCCAATTAGCATAAGGAATGGAAATAGGATGCTAATAATCCTATGATTTTAGGTACGCATGTGCATCTGAAATCGTATTTTTTATAAAAAAGATAGTGTATTAAGTTTTCAAGGAACAATATATCGAAAATGGATGTGATATAAACGTCCATTTGTCGGGCGACTCATATATTATGTGAGTGTCAAAAGTCGATATCGAAGCGTTTCGTGCTTTGCGCTCTCACGATTCTCCTGAGAGCAGACGCTCCTCAGCTTCCGTCAGTGGAAGCAGATTCTTCCATCCTTCCATGGCCTCACTGATCTTTTTGTAATACCCTTTTTCAAAGAACATACATTTATAATCGTCGGTACCAAGAGGACTGCCATTGAAAAGTAATCCCACGGCAGGACAGCCGCCCTGACAGTATTTGAAATACTTACAGCCGGCACATTTGGAATTGGCCTTTTGTTTATCCTTAACCGTGTAGGTTACCTGTTCATACAGCGCACCTTCAGAAAGCAGCTTAACCAGACCGTCATGCTTCACATTGCCAAGGTGGATGTTTCTTGAGGTGAGTATTCCGGCCATCGGGGCACATGGAATTATTTCACCGCTAGGCTGGACGGAAAGCTTTTTAAGCATGTCAGGGCATATCATTTCATATTCGCAGAAAGTGCTGCCGGATGCCTTAACAGGAACGATATGGTAGATTTTGTCACGTCCATTCAGAGCCAGAACCTGCCAAAGCCTTACAGGGATAGTCAGACCGCTTTCGCGGTATTGTTTTGCAAACTCTATGGAATAATCATAGTATTCCTCCGGTGTCATAGAAAAGTCTTCGGAGTTAAGAGCCCATCTGGGCACTTCTGTCGTCTTTATGATACGGAGATGGTCAACACCCATTTCCGAAAGCATTTTGACCGAATCAAAGAGCACATCACGATTCTTTCTGTTTACATTCATGTTGCTGACAACCTTAAGACCGGCAGCAACGCAGATCCGGATGGCATTCTTGGCACTCTCCTCACTTCCTTTGTGCTGACGCATCCAGTCATGGATTCCAATGCCGTCAAAGGAAATCGCAATCAAACAATCCGGGTGAAGCCTCTTGATGAAGGCTGCAAGCTCCTCGGTCATCAGCGAGCCATTGGTTACAACACATCCCAGCTTCATGCCAAGGTCATGAACCTCCTGAACAACATCGCGGAAATACGGATACATGGTCGGTTCTCCGCCTGTGAGCTCAACATGGGTAATTCCGCAGGCTTGTGCTTCCTTCAGAAGATGAAAGGCCTCTTCGCGGGAAAACTCATCTTTCAGTGTAGTATTGTCCGCTGCATGGAAACAATGCAGACAGTTGTAGTTACAGCGATCGGTGATTGTCCAATCGAGGACACAGTTCAGCTTATTTGGATATTCCTGAATCTGTCCTTCCGAAAGCTGAGCTTCGCCTTTTTCACATTTTCGGATCACACCCATGGCTTCCCATGCGCGCAGCGCATCACTATCGGCAAGGTCAGTCATGCCATCACAGCTTTTCAAAAGTTTATAATCCTTAGGCCTCAGTGGAAATGGTTTTTTCGCCTCTTCCGTGCCGCAACAGGCCCATCCGCTCGCCCACTTTTTTACTCTGATACCATTTTCCAGAATATAAAACATTCAGCACCTCCTAACACTGATTTTGCAGCACCTAACATAAGGGCTTTTTTCTTTAAAACACGAACAAACATTATAATTTTCTGCTAATAACATGATAAATTTTATCAATGATGATTGCAATAGGCCTTAAGATCATATCAAATTGATTTAGCTAATCCCGTATGTTAAAATGAAGTTGCTTTTCGATGGGTTCTCTGTAAACCATCCTGTGTTAAGAAGCTCATTGCAGATCGTGATATAACAGGAGGAAAACAACATGAAAGACGCAAAGCAGTTTTTTTCTGAGTTTATGGACAATGACATATTACGCAACAAAATTTCCGATGGGATGAGGCGTTTTATTGAAAGCGAGGGAATAGAACCCTGGCAGGCCGGTCAGAAAGCTGCATTCGAATTAGGCTATGATATTCCGGATGAGGTTGCAAAAACTATAGTTATCCGCATGCAGGGAATCAGTGATGATGACCTGAAGGAGTTATCGGAAGAAGAGGCAAAGGCAATAGCCAGCGGCGATCCTCATCTTCCCGCATGTTGCTGATACAGCTTTTATTATATTTTCTTACACTTTGAAACACTTTAAAAAGCCTCGACAATCGGACGTTGTCGAGGCTTTTTAGTTACTCCGGTATATTCATCTTCAAGAATTGATCAGCTTAAAGTTCTTTGCATTGGAACGATAAAGCCTCTTAAACACCCTGTAATTTTTTTCATAGATTTCCCTGTTGGAAACATTTGGTTTATAAACATGTCTGACTCTTACCAACCTTCGTGAAAGCTCAAGGACATCATCTCCCTTGATTCCGGCTGCAACAACAAGTGCTGTCCCAACAGCGCCAACCTCCTGAGTATTATCGACTGTTTCTATAGTTCTTTCTGTTATATCTGCCAACATTTGACAAGTGACGTCTGACAATGCACCGCCACCGACAAATCTTATGGGATCGGAAGTTTTTACCTTTCTTCCCTGGCATTCCAAAAGCCAGCGAAGATGAAAGCAGATTCCTTCAAGAACAGCCCTTATCATATCTCTTTTTCCATTATTAACCCTTATGTTGAAGAACATTCCGCCGGCATTGGAATCTTCAAATGGGCATCTGTTTCCATGCAGCCATGGAGTGAATATCACACCATGGGATCCCGGCGGAACTTTACTGACTTCATCAGAGAGATAGTCATAAAGACTTATGTATCTGCCCTCAATATCAGTAATCTTGATCTTATCCAGATATATTCCAACCTCGTCAAGCGCAAGATGCTTTGCGCACCACTCAAAACACTTACCGGCAGTCTCCAGTTCCGCATAGTAACTGAAATAGCCCTTCTTTGCTGACAAAACACCGGTTATCATAGCATTCAGATCGACAGTCTGATGATCCATGTAGGTAGACACCCAGCCCGATGTGCCAACATATATATGTGTATCTCCCGGTCTTACGCATCCGGCACCTATATTAACGAAGGTCATATCTCCGCCCCCGCCAAATACAGGTGTTCCCTCTATAAGCCCCATATCATCTGCAGCTTTTTTTGTAAGTCCGCCGACCAAATCGGTACAGTCAATGATATCCGGCATGTGATCGGGATCTACTCCATACATTTTCAGAAGGCCCTTGTTCCACCCCTCTTTCCCCTTTCTGGTATCATAGAGAAAGGTGGCATATGCATCGTCCGCCGTACGCACAATCTTTCCGGTGGTACGAGCTACCAGATAGCCTCCTATATCAAGCCATTTATATATTTTTCTGTAAACTTCAGGTTCGTTATTTTCAACCCATTTATATTTCCAGACAGGATCTTTTGCACTTACACTGGCTCCATAGTTTACAATCAGATTTCGCAAAAGCTTATACAGACTACAGCCTGATACCTTGATTAGCCCTGTGCCCATACACTTTTTGTATTCCCCTGCTCCTTTTTGGTCAAGATAATTCATAGGACGTCTCAAGGCATTTCCATACCTATCAACAAGAACAGTGCCCTGCATCTGTGAGCAGAATGCAATTCCTTCAACTTCCGTTGGTTTAACATCTGATTTTTCAAACAGTTCTTTTGTGGTATTGCAAATAGCAGTCCACCATTCCTCTGTATCCTGCTCGGCACCTCCATCATCAGAAATATAAAGACCATATTCACCTACAGCACTAGCCACAAGCTTTATTCTGGTATCAATTTCAAACAGGCAACTTTTTACACTGCTGGTACCAAAGTCATAAATAATGCTATGCATGTATCAATCCTCGTTCAGATGTATACTCCAACCTGTGTTTATCTTATCTTTTACCATTTTCATTGTCTCATCATCGAGTTCCGGCCAATCCACTACCGTAGTTGCATTGTCCTTTACCAGATAAGCCTTTTCAGCACATAAGGCAAGTGGTGTATCCGCAAGTGAATCAGAGTAAAAATTATCAATTACGGGAAAACCGTGGTCAATTATATACTTTGCCTTTTCTTTGGCATACATCAGATTATTCGTAAATATGCCGAATTCACGATCATATTCCGTTGCCATGTAGTTCACACCAAGTCTCTTAGCTATCGGTCCGATGATACAGTCCGGCGAGGCGCTGATTATAAGATCGTCCGACTTTTTCTGTGCCAGATACCACTCAGAAATCCTGCTTTCGTATTTGTCCCAATAAAGCTCAATCTGTGTATCAAAGTCATCGATCATGGTCAGATAACTGAACATTTTTCGCTGAAGCCGGTAATTCGGAAGTATCCCCATTTTATGTAGTATCAGAGTCTTTATTACTCCCGGCAGATAAGTAAGCCACAGCTTCGGGTGCCGCTTCATGCACCACAGGGCAAAACCTATCGAGCAATCCGAATAAAAAATTGTCCCGTCAAAATCATACACATTCATATGCTTTCCTCTTATTGGTGCCAAAAGAGTTGAGAAATCTCATAGTTCTCCCATTTGAATAATGTTTATGTGTTTGATTATACCATGTTTACGTTTAAAAAGGCTCCCGGGCGCTCTGATTTGTTATTTAATACGATGTTTCCCATTTGTAAAAATCTTACCTGCATCATATTGTTTTCTGCCAAATAACCTGACTGCTATCGATAATACTCATAACATCAAGGGTTTCCTTAGAGTATCAAAAGTCTCCAACCTTGTATAGTGAACGGACATTTCCAGTTGCAGCACCTTTAAGTGATGCCAGGCTCTCCGGATATCTTTCATCCTTAGATAATGCAGCAAGCGCATTACTTACTCTCTTTAATAAATCATATTTTGACTTAATCCTCATGGCTCAGGTCTCAAAATAGGTGCCTGTCACTGTGAACTTTATGTTCGAGATTTTCGAACAAAAGAAAAAGCACCAGCCACAAGTGCAGCGCACTCATGAGCTGATGCTCAGTATTACGACTATATTTCATCCATCTCAGCCAGACAGCTAACTATTATTTTTTGCATTTAAAAACATCCATACTGGCTATTTGTGCAATTCCCTTGGCCAAAAAAGATGCCGAGGAATGTTTATCGGTTTCTATAGCATCACAAACACCTTCACGTTTTTACTCATGTCAGTTTTCTCATAGGTATCCCTAAATACATCGATATTGTCTATTATTCTGGCTTTATCATATATTAAAAGGAAAATGTTTTTATTATCATAGTGAACAATGTCAGATGCTACTTCCTCTGAAAGCTTTTTAGCGGTAAGGCTATCTCTTGTACATTTTAACTCTATCGCAATGTCAAACTCATCAATACATATGTCTTTTCTAACAGCACACGCTCCTGCATCCTGATACTCTTCTATTCTGGCAAGCGGAAACACTGCTCTTAGCAGAGCATATACTATATGTTGCAGATCATATTCATTACCAATATCAAAACACTTTTGCATACTCAAAATACTGTCAGTACATTTAGTATGTGGCTGTCGCTTAAACATATCCTGCAGATAAAGCTGCACATTTCCTAATACTCTCTCAACGATGCAACATGCTTCTTTCTCGCTGACGTGATTAAATTGGGGTTCACTCTTAAGTATGCTGATAGCTCTTCTTTTGGATTCCTGTAATAGTTCCTTCTGGCCAATTACAGAAAATCTATTATTTGATATCGGTATAAGCTGCTCTAAGCCATCTGCGATTTCTTTGGAGCCCTCTGATTTCAATTCATCTATGATATCTAAAATTGCTCTTTCTAACGCTTTAGTGTCTTCTATAGCCTGAATAAACTCAATACTCTGTTCCCTGTTCATTGCGCCCCCAACGTAAATAGAATAAGAATAATGCTTCTATAACATACAGTACGTTATCTCTCCACTCAAGAACCTCAAAAGTTCTGTTTTTATCATTTAGGACTTCCTGTATGTTGCCCAGATATTCTTTTAATGATTTAGGTGTAACCTTATCATCTCCAACAATTGTTTTATTGATTCTCGTCAACAGGTCATCGAATCCAATCTCCTCTATTGGCGGATCCTGAGCAATAGCTTCAAGTATAAGCGAATATAAATCCAACTCTCCCTTGCTTGTACAATATTTTTTTCGTTCTCTACCACGTTTTGTCTTTCCATTACTGATAACGGCAGTGACATTTTTAAAGTCCAGGTTCAGAGTTGAAAACTTATAAGCTTTTTTTATAATCTCTTCGCTAACATCAACTGCATTACCAGAATCTGCCTTTATAAGCACACACAGATTCAGACATAACAATTGCATCAATTGAGGTGATGCAAGGCTCTCGCCGACTAAGCTTTCAATATACTTATCATCAACATATATTCCAAGCTGCTCAAATCCTTTTCTTGGAATCTGTCTCAGTTCATCCTTAGACCAGGGCTTAATATCGATTATACTTATACGTCCCTGCAGATCAGGATTGGTTCTGATTGCATCGTCACATCTGTGAGGAAGCGAAGATATTATTACCTTTAGTCCTTTCCTGATAGCATCTTTCAGCTGTTGCGATAAAAATCGCTGTATTTCTTCGCTTGCGTAATGAAAATCATCAATAAGCAGCACAAGTTCATGCTCCTGATAATAAGCTATAACATTTTCTCGTGTTACAATGTACTCCTCAGATATAGAATTATCAGTATTTCCTGTAGTAACCATTCCCGATAAAGGCATCCCTGCCTTTGCACCGATTGTCTTCCATACATTTTCTTTATTCAAAAAGTCTGAACCCAATACTTCTACAAGGTTGTCGATTCCCACAACTCTTTCACACAGTACCGTTTTTCCTATTTTGGATGGACCGGAAATTAGTGTTATATACCCAGACATATTTAACGCCTGCTCAAGTCTCTCCTCATAAGTAAAACCTAGCGCAGCTTCTCTGGAAATATAAGTAGTCACAGGTAATGCCCCTGGCTTAAAAATTTCAGCTGATTTGTTCATGAAAGTGATACCTCCTGTTAATGGTATTATATCACTTTTTAAAGGCTTTTAATGACTTTATTGTATATTTAATGGTTTTTAATGGTTTTAATGCGTTTTTATATGTTTTTAATGTAAGATAATGGTGAGATACGATTATGTGAGAAAATATTAAAAAATAGTTCAAAGTAAAGGAATTAAGTGAAGAATCAGTTTTGTGTACCTCTAAAGTGCTCTCAACCATAACAAGCATCTTTCCTGCCAATTTGCCATTCTCTTTAACCTGCGCTATAAGTTGTTTGCCTCATATTCTAATACCTTGCTACTCAGAATTGTTTCTGGTTCCAATAGTCTTATCTCTATTGCATAGCAATTTCGCCCATAGCTTAACACTCCCTCTTCTCTGTATTCGCTTCTCACAAGCCCGATACCAAAGACCCTCCTGCTATCATTTTCATGTGGGACATCCTCAACAAATCTGTAATCCATATAATCTCCAGAGACGTGATCACAAATCTGTATCCTTGCTGTTCTATCTATCATTTGCCTTAAATCGCCAAATTTCATTATCCCTATTCCTATCTGTTAGCTAATAACCTATTAAACACGTCATAATTTCGGCTATCTCTTGGACTGCAATATACGGCGAACTCTATATTTTTGAACAGGTGTAGGAAGTCGCCTATCACATTTGATGCAGCTTTGGCAACAATATCTGGTTTATTCTGAAATGCTCCACATCCAAATGCCCCCAATATAACTACTTCATCATCATTATCCACAGCAACATCCAGTATTCTCTTGAGCCTCTTTTCATGAAGTTCAAGCAGCTCTCTATCTGATATTTTTGCCTTTCTATTTCCATCGTTCTTGTTATATGGATTACTTGGATTGTCCCGTAGATTAGGAGCAGCACAGGTAATAACGTCAACTTCATACCACTGCGTTTCTGGCATGACAACAGGAGCTGCTGTGTCTGTTTTAAACACTACAACTCCCGGAGTATATATAATGTCATCATTGTGAATTGGATCAGCTGCATTCCTGTGAGGAGCATAAAATCCATTCCACATCTCCTTGACATTAAGCATGCTGTACAAAGTCGAGCATCTGCACAGACATTCTTCCTGGGCTGTAGATCCCTTAACCACTCCACCGCCCGGATTTGTTGCTGACGCAAAATTATGAACAGCAACTTTCATACCTTTGTATGCACTTGCAGCCTCAAATGTCTTTTTCTTTGAGACTACTATCTTAGCTGATTCATCATACTTATCTTTCTCAGTTGCAAATAATGAATCTCCCTCCAGAATAAGCTTCTGATTCTCAGATGCCTGTTTTATAGACTCCCTTAGCCGAACGTTCTCTCTGCACATCTTTTCTGTATCTTGGAAAATTGCTACATTTTCATCTCGTCCCATTTCTTCGCCTTCCTATCCTGTGGATTAAGTATTATCATGTATATCAGTCCTAATGTGTTTTCTTCTGACTATACAATACACAACGAGGTGTCCGTTAAAAATACCAACCTTATAAAAGTGTCTCTGGCTTGTTCATCCGGCCGGTCCAGCCCATCCATTTAGCCCACTCTCTCATGTCTTCCTTCTCCTCCGGATCGTTACCGTGAATGGTACGAAGGAGATCAACATAGCCGTGAATGCCTCCCACATCATCCATAAGGGACAGTCCATCCAGGCTCAGGCATACGGGTCTTCTCTTATAATTCACCGTTGCAATCTTAAGCGCCAATGATTTGCTGACCTTTAAGTTATTCCTGTCAAATGCTGTCTGCTCCGACAAATATCTGTCCTTCTTTAGATTTAACCGTACACCCTCCTGTACTTCAGTAAAGCTTTCAGACTTATCTTCACGGATTGTGTAGTAACACTCCTTCAAACGAATCTTTACTTCCCAGCCATCACCGTAATCATAGGCATAGATCAGCTCATCCGTAACAGGAAGAACCGGAAGGTCCTTCTCTTCGTTCTCCTGGCGTTTCTGCAGATACGCTATCTTATCGTTAATGTCTCGGTCCTCTTTGATTCCCTCCGGAATCATCAGCTCGATCAAAGGAATTCTCTCCAAAAGTTCATCCATGCCCCCTTCAAATCCGTAGGATAATTCCTGAATCGTTGCCTCCTCAATCGGAATCATCTTGGCCGGCATCTTATCCGGATCCTTTCCGGATTCCTTCAGCTTACTCCACTCAGCAAAAGAAAGCTGCTGACGAATCATGGGATTCTTCTTCAAAACACTCTGTGCCGCAGGATTTGCAAAATGGAAATGCTCCCACTTCCCCTTGTATTTGTACGGACCGGTATATTTCTTAGAAAACCAAGTCTTGATGCTCTGTCCTTCCTTATAATCATCATCCCAATACAGATCCTCAAAATCATCGCAAGGGAAACGGAAATACAGACCGCAAAGCTTCATCCAATTCGTATACAGCCCATCATATTCCACATAATCATACTGATCTACTCTGTTCTTACCACCGGTAAGTTTCTGGAACACTTCCTTCGGCAGGTGGAAATGATGCAGGTGGCTGTTCTGCCATCCAAATGCACGTAAGATTGCATAGTTTAAGGCATGAAGCGTAATATCTGCCGGAACAAGAATTTCTCTCGTGATTCCTTTTTCCACCTTGCCATACTGTTTCAATACCTCCATGTCTTCATTTAGAAGACCATCCATATCAAGGGTTAGCTCCAGCTTCAAAACCTCCGGGCGCTTTCTCATATGAGAACCGTAAAGCTCTTCTGTTGTAAATTCTTTAATCATAATCCTCCCATATCTGAGTAGTAATTCTTTAGATCCTCACTTAATTGATTTTCGATTTTTTCAAAATCTTCCTTTGTGAGTTTTTCAAACAATGCATGATTCATAGATATAATGCTTAAATCCTTCGAGTAGTACAAAAATCTTTTTCTTTCAAACTTTTCAAAAGGGTTTGTCAGCATATTTCTTTTAACAGCACTTTTATCCTTCAGCATTTTCTCATCATATGGGCAGGATTTACGATCCACCTGCAATCCTCTTTCAAGCCTTGACCTGTAAAATGCTATATAGTCTTCAAGTATATCCTCAATCCTTGCATCTCCGATGGAATTCAGATGCTTTAAAAAGCCAAGCATAAACGGCATTTTGTAGGATAGTGAGTAGTCCCTCTCTTCCAGAAATTCAAAGAAATCTTCTTTGATAGTTTCATCGTTGTGTTCCCTTATATCAAGCTCTTGTCTGTAAGTCTCTACTGCCTCAGGGCTAAACAGATACATTGATTTGCTGCCAAATTTGTATTCCACTGATGGTTGAATTTTACCCTTTTTTATCCAGCTTGTAACTGTTCCTGTGCTCACAAAATACTCTCTGGCAACCTGCTCCTGACTAAGATAATTACCGTACTTATCCTCGAAAGAATCTATATCAACTTCAGTTATCTTTTCGATTCTTTCTTCAAAGCCATCGATAGTTATCATATCTCCGTTTTTATAATCGGTTTTCGTGATATCACCAAACGGAACATAGTATGGATTGGCAAATATAGTATGCATGTTGCAGGCTTTTACCATGGCACCATACTCATCCACAACATCTATAACGATAACATTATTCTTCTGAGCAGTCTTTCTCAACCCTCTTCCGATCTGCTGCAAGTAAAGTACCTTGGATAATGTAGGCCTCGCCATAACAAGTATCCCGAGTTCAGGATAGTCCCAGCCTTCAGAAATCATATTGCATGAACATAAAAACCGGACTTCTTTATCCTTAAATTTTCTCATGATTTCTTCCGGATTTCTTGACTGCCCTGTATAGCTTAGCGCTGAAATACCGGAATCGTTTAACAGTTTAGCCATCTCATTCGAGTGAGAAACATTAACACAGAATATCACACCCTGCCTTTTTCCTGCATCACCATCAACAAAATAATCTTTAAGAACATTTACGATCAAATCATTTCTGGATGTAACGCGAATGCTTTTTTCGAGATCTGCATTAACATAATCTTTACCGTTAAACCTGACTTTAGAAAGATCGATATTTGTTTCGATTCTGTAGACATTGGCCTTCGCAACTATACCCTTTTCCATAGCATCTTTCAGTGACAGTGAAGACGTATAGGTTCCAAAAACCGTCTCAAGTTTCTTCTTATCAGGTCGCTGATCTGTTGCTGTGAGACCTATAGTAAAATCAGTTTCGAAATACTGGATAACCCTTTTAAGAATAGGCGCCACTGCATGATGTGCTTCGTCTACGGCCAGATAGTTGTAGTACCCTGAAGATTTTTCAGTATAGTGTCTCGCCATATAGGCATATGTACATACATCTATCTTATCCAGAAGTTCAGGTATGGATGTTCGTATTCTCTCCTTCCAATCAGCAAGAGTATTCTTTCCCGGAACCAGAATAAGTCCTTTGAAATCAGGCTTATCTTTCGCAAATTCTCTCAGATCTTCTTCTAGTATTTTTGATTTTCCGGAAGCTGTTGGTAAAACAACAAGGAATGCTTTTATACCTGAATCTCTTCTGTTTTGTATCTCATTTAAACTGATGGTCTGATGCTCATAAAGCTCGACTTTTCTATCTATCTTTAATCCATCATCAACAAAATGGGAACTGCTGTCCCCCATATATTGTTTAATGTCATCTTCGATACGGCTGTCAAAAGCACAGTCTTCCGTGGAAAACCTGTACAGTTTGATGCCCCATAAAGCACAGGTATTCTGCTTTCTTAACTGGTTTCTGTATTTTTCCTCTCCGATTATCTGTGGATGGTGATATGAAACACCGTTTTCTTCTATGGCATATTTTTGATCTGTTGTTCTGACAAGATAATCCAGGAAATAGTTTTTCCCGTTCTCATCACAGATTCCATATTCTCTTGAGAGATATTTCAAAGCATTAAGACCATAGACATTGGAAAAATTTCTCTCGAAATGCAGTTCAAGAGGTGAGACATCTGCCTGTTCACCACGGTCTGCAACTGTAATTTTATAATCAACGGGTACAACTATTTCATCAGCTTCCAAATATTTGTCTACCAGTTCTTTTTTATAGCCAAGAAACCTGAACAGTCTATTAAACCGGTGCATGTATGAATTCTGTTTATCGGTTATAAGCATGTATGAAAACACCGGCTCATCCTGACCATGATCACAAATACCTTCATCTATGATGACCATATCTGTCCCATCATCATAGAAATAAGAGAAACCGCCGTTTGGATAACTAACGGTTTCTCTCAAAGAAAACTGTTGATGTTGATTTAAAAACTCGTCTTTTGCAATATCAGATTTAACCACTTCTCATCCTCTCTACCGGGTCTTACATCTCCCGTTATCCAGTGTTCTTTTATGGCAAGCTCCCTGATGTCTTTGATAAAGCTTTCAAATGTTTCTAACGTAAAATTCGTGAAATAACGTCCGTTTCTCTCTCCTTCAAATATTCCATACTTAAATGAAGTATAGATGATTCCATCTTGAACCAATGCTTCGGACATTTTCAACAACACTTCTTTTAACTCCGATTTTGGAAGATGAAGAATAGATGAACAGGCCCATATTCCGTCGTAGGACTTGTTTTCATTAAGTTCCTGAAACAACATATGTTTTACTTCAATTCCTGTATACAGACTGGCTGCCTTGCATAGTTCCAAAGATCCGTCTATGGCAGTAACCTCATATCCTTTTTCAAGAAAATACTTAGTATCTCTGCCGGAGCCACACCCAAAATCCAGAATTTTCTTTCCAGATAAAAGACTCAAAAATTTATCCTGTGTAGCGCTAAAGTCAACAGATATAGTTCCTTTTATAAAGTTTTCTGCATTAGCATCGTAATAGTTTAATGTAGTATCATTCATGAATTATTTCCCATCTTACTTAAGTACGCGCAAAATATCATTTGCAAAATAGCGAGATAATCTCTTTTACAAAAATAATCACACATAATCATTTTAGCACTTTATAGGTCTATTATTGCACGAAAAAAGAGAACAGCTAACTGTTCTCTAATCTCCTAGCACGGAATTAATGCAGGCATAGCTTCCGCTGAACAATATTAAAACAGCTCATAAGTTATCTTTAAACAATGGGCCAAGGATTTGCACCTTACATGAGCAGTGAATTTACCATCATGAACCTCTGCGCCCAGAACTATTTCATTCCCTATGTAGTTTACTACACGCACCGAGCCGGAATCGAACCGAAACACCTATACTCTATCTGTACATTTCTTAGAGTCTACCTATTCCTCCACCACGTTAATTATAACCATATCATAATTCAGAACAACCACAGTCTATCAAACACGATTTTGACTTTTCAGTCTCCGTCCCATACTCCGTCAGGTCTTAATTCCGCAAAGACTAATAATTGGTATAGCGGTTTTATTGCATTCGCCGCTGTATCAGTCCAATAATCGCTGTTAGGACCTTCATTCACATCAATTTCTGTCTCTTCCTTTGTATATTCCTGTTTATCCCGAAGAAGCTCAATCGGATGACGCTCTACGCCATCTTTATCACGAAAAATGGTTATTGATCTTCTAGTAGTAATCCACTCCCCGTCCTTCTTATACTTTGACTCGATTCTCGATACCAGATCCTTAAGCATCTGTATAGATTCTAGTCCAGTCTTTCCATAAATGCCTCTTATCCCGAGATTGTGAACATCTTCTTCTTTACACCATTCTTCTTCGCCATAGAATCTTTCATCTCCTTCAGCAGCTTCATAATAGTAGTGTCCATAATTATATGTAATATTAAGGGTAGCATCTCTTATAGCTACCGCACTGAAAGTATTAGTTTTTTCATCGTAATCCGCACGATATGTTCCACCAATCATCGTATGCTTGATTGGGAGCATGATGGTTTCACCGGAAATCCGTTCATTCAATGAAATATCATAACTCATTTTTATTTGTCTCCCTTGCTTTCTTCTCAGCTTCTCGTTGTCTTGCAACCTGATCACATACTTCCATAATGCTTGTCACTGCATCTCTTGCAATATCTTCTACTGGTCTGTTTTCCATATCTAAAGGAATCAAAAAAACATTTTTTCTCTTTTGAATACTCTTTCCCATATTAACTCCTTACCGACAAGGACTTCTCTCTTGTCATTTTGCATAGGTTATTCCATCTGTAATAAACTTGTAATTTTTAGAACAACTAATTAATCAGAATATTCGCTCTGAAACACGACCTTCTTTAAGATTAGAAATAGCTGTATCTATCATATTTAATGTTTTTCTCGATATGTAATCATCTCTTTCCCTGCACTCCTCGAAAAACTCAACAATCTGTTTTGATGACACAGGAAAGAAATTATTTGCATCAACTCCTACGTCATATCTTCTCTGACGTTCAGATCTGTTAGCTTCGTTATAGTCCATGCGAGCATGAATATGCCCATGTAACTGATATCCTCCGCTACCTTTCTTAGGCCATGACAACATAGGATAATGCATAAGAGAAAAATGATTTCCATCAACAGATATTTTCAAAAAATCCTGTATGTCTGTAAACAGACGAGGATCGTAATTCTTATCATGATTGCCTTTGATAAGATACTTCTTTCCGTTGAGCTTCTTAATAAGACTATCCGCTTCTTCGATACTCATATGATGGCAAATATCGCCCAAAATATAAACTGTATCCTCTTTTCGCACAACTGAATTATAATTCTGCAAAAGAACTCTATCCATCTCTTCTACAGACCCGAATGGTCTATTCTGCATCGATATTATGGCTCTATGTCCAAAGTGCATATCTGCTGTAAAATAAATCATTAGTATCAACTCCTTCTATTTATTCGAACTTCTTATTCGTATTGCATGTGAGTAATCTGTAATGAGCTTCTCTGCATTGGAAGGTGTAATCAACTTCATTATATCAACGATACTTTTTTCATTATCAATCGCCTTGAATCCTGCCCATGCATATGGTGAGTCCTTTATCATCATGGCAACCGCTTTTCTGTCATGATCGTATTCTTCATACAACCGCCTTGCATAAAGCATCATGTCCTCTGCTTTGTGCCTCATTTCCTCAAACTGCCAATCATAATACTTGATTATATGCGCATCAGAAGGGAAGTCTTTTGCAAATTTAGAAAAATCTTCTCCACTACAGAAAAGCTCCGCCATCCTTTTTGACGTAAATACTTTGCTAGTTGCCATCCTGTGCATCGCAACATATACCGGCGATTTGATCTTAACTCTGTTATGATTCTCATCCACAACTACAAAGCCTTCTTTCTCTATTTCATCTCCATCATTCAGAGATTCTGCAGCCTCCACACACTCCTCAAGTGTACTTAGTAACTTAAACTTCCCACATTAAAAGTGGGCTTTGAACCTTGAAAACTCTATATTCTAGATAAAAATAATCTTACGCCACTTTATAGCTGCTCGTTAGAGCATCCTGCATATATTCAGGTAACCTAAAGAAGAAATCCTTATAGATTTTCTCAACCTGCTCATCTGTGATGTGAAGTATATTTTTTATGCTTAAAGTCATTGCCTCAATTAGTATAAAGAGCGAATGCTGGAATGTAACGTCCTCCATTTCACTAAGAAGTACATAGAAGATTTCACCTATAGT
>NZ_JNKO01000038.1 GCF_000702885.1 Oribacterium sp. P6A1
GATATCACCACATATAGCTTTAAGGCAGACGGTACAGGAGCTCTCATTTTACCTAAGAACAAGTACAGCTTCAAGTACACTCTCGAAGAAGACGAGATGAAGATCGACTTCGAAAACAATAAGCTCCGTGACAGTACTTTTAAGGTATCTCTTGCGGATGAAGTCCTGACCCTTCAGTGCCTTGATGAGTATTTTGAAAATGAATATGAACTTCATAAACTTGAAGATTGATTTATTGAAGTAAAAGAATCATTACAATCTGTTATAGAGTTATAGAAAATGCCCTTCGAAAAGTAAGGGCATTTTCTTATTGAAACAAACTTTTTTGATTACCCGATATCATTAAGCAGCGCTGTTGCTGATGTGACTATATCCTGGGCAAATCCTTTATTAAGTAATTCCTGTGCAGTAGAACCTGTACGCAGGAGTTTAACAGCTTTTGATAATTCATTTATGCCTTCGGAGCGACCTTCGGCGAGACCTTTTTCAAGGCCTTTAGCCAAACCTTCGCGTTCTGCTTCTGCTTTTGCCGCCTCAAACTCCGGACGCATCAGTTCTTTAAGAGCTTCACACATATCTGTACCCTCCTTTAATCTGTCGAATAATGCTTTGTTTTCTGCCATGGCCAATTGAAGTATGGAATCGGCATTCAGTTTGTCATCTTTTTCGGTAAGGTCTCTGGCAGATAATACAAGACGTTCACCGGCTGTTTCGTCCATTCTTGAGGTCAATGCCATAAGCCATTGATGTTCGTTTGGATTTAGCATTGAAGAGACCACTAGCTGTGTCGGGAAAAGGATCTTTTCACCGGACACATAGTATACGCCGGGGTACCTTTCACTAAGTATACAATTATTGCTTTTGAACCATCCTGACAATGATCTGGGCATCCTTTCCCGGACAAGAGAGATGGTTATGTCGGAAGACTTAATTCCGTCTTCCTTTGAGTTATTTGCCTTGTAGAGGCAGGCATAGGCCAATGTCTTAAAATACTCATCGATTCCCAGAGAATCCTCCGGGGACTTGTATTCAAAAATGTTGTGCCCTTTGAAAATTCTGCCGATCTCGTTTTGGATATTTGCATCCTGCAGTTTCTTTATAACCAGTAAGTCAATCTGTATAGGTTTTGTATTAAGAGTATGTTCTGATTCGAAGCTAAGGTCTTTTTTATTGGCCCTTAGCTCCAGCTTGATCGCCGCGCAAAAAGGCGGATGCCACTGAGTTTTTTTGAATTCGCTCATAGATAGTGTTTTTCTTTCATGCTAGCGGTAATCGTCAGTGACATATAAAGCGAGTATCAGAAATTTGAAACTCATTTATAATCACTTTCATATTACCATTGATTGTTTCGTGAGACAATAAGTCAGGAGTTTGGGGATACAGCAACAGGCATTGCGCTTACAAGAGCGCACGAAATAAGAGATAAAGATGTCTCTGCCGGCTTTTTTTAATATGCTTTATCTGGGAATATAAATCGATTTACAATAGATAAAACTACTTCTCCAAAGAAGCGGAAAAGCAAAAGATGATTTTGATGATCACAAAAATCATGATTATAATACGTTGCTTAATTGATTTTCGTCAAGGATTTTTTAAGCGTAAATGTGGAAGTGATAGACCTTTTAAAAATAAAACTGTTTAAAAACAAAATCGGTAATAAAGATTATAATAGAATTGTCGATAAAAGAGATGGCGATGGTAAATTCAGGAATTATTTTTGAACTTGATTTATGCAGTTCAAAAAACAATTTATGTCACGGTAATGATATGAAGATTATTTATAAAGACTTTTTTAAGGAGGAGTGAATGATGAAAGGAAAGGGCTTTAATCTTCGTAAACTAGTGGCCATGGCGATAGTTTTGGTTTTATTCGCAGCTTTGGTACCCATGAATTTCGCTGCAGCGGAAGAGGCGGGGCATAATTCCACGGTCAGTGGGACCGGAAGCGGGGCAGAATTGCTCAACAAGTATTGGATGAGCAATTCCAAAGCGGCAAAAGGGATCAATGATTACCTTCTTGCGGTAACGGATGAAAATTCATCTGATTACATCCCGGTAAAGGACCGTATCGCTGTTTTCGATCTGGATGGGACACTGATGTGTGAGACCTATCCCTTCTGCTTTGAGTACATGGTCTTTGCGGACTATGCGCTGAAGCATCCGGAAACTATGCCTGAGGATGTTCTGACAGTGGCTCAGGAGATCGTGGACGCTGCAGGCGGTGAGAAGCCGAGCGGCATGAGTACCAGACAGGCAGCTGCCGCAGCTACCGCCTACAAGGGAATGACTATGGCTGAACTGTCTAAGGTAGTTGAAGATTTCAAGGCCAGTGAAGCCTGGGGATTTAATGGCATGACCAGAGGTGAGGCCTGGTACAAGCCGATGGTGGAGCTTTTTGAGAAGCTTCAGAAAAATGACTTTTCAGTCTATGTGGTTACTGCTACCGAGCGTAATATCGTCCGTCAGATAATTGCCGGTACACTGGATATCCCGGCGTCACATGTCATAGGTACAGAGTATGGCTACACTGCTACGAATCAGGGCGATACTGCGGATGAGGATTATACTTTCCGGTCAGATGATCAGATAGTGTTTGACGGAAGCTATCATGGCGAAAATATAAAGACCTGTAAGGTTGATGCAATAGTCCGTGAAATCGGTCAGCAGCCGGTGCTTGCTTTCGGTAATTCTTCCGGAGATCTTGCAATGGAGGTCTATACGATTACAGGTAATCCATATCGCAGCAAGGCATATATGGTGATGGCTGATGACAAAGAGCGGGAATATGGAGATCCGGATGGTGCTGAGGAGAAGAAGGCCTCATATGAGAAAATGGGTATAGACATTATATCCATGCGTGACGATTTCCGCACAATTTATGGTGATGGCGTAACGAAGGATACCATGGCCCCTTATCAGCTTGAACAGGTGGTAGTACTGAGCCGTCACAATCTTAGAGCACCTCTGTCCAGCAACGGATCTGTTCCGCAGGAGCTTACCCCTAATCAGTGGATCAAGTGGACCGCAAAATCCAGTGAGCTGACCACTAAGGGCGGTATTCAGGAAACTAACATGGGACAGTATTTCAGAAAGTGGCTCGACAAGGAAGGCCTGATTCCGGAAAACAGCATCCCCGAAGAAGGAGAAGTTCGTTTTAATGCCAGGGAAAAACAGCGCTGCATAGCCACCGCCAGGTATTTTGCTTCAGGTATGCTTCCTCTTGCAGACATCAGTGTGGAATATCCGACCGATTCCAATAAGCTTGAAGATTTCATGAAACCGACTCTTAAGTTTTACTCGGAAAAGTATGCTGCTGATGTCATGGATCAGGTTAAGGCCATGGGCGGAGAGGCCGGCTTTGAAGGACTTTCAGAAGAGACACGTGATGCCATAAAGCTGATCATGGATACTGTTGACATGGAGGACAGTGAAATCTATAAGAGCGGAAAATACGGTGATCTGCTTACAGACGGATCCGGATATACTATGGCGGCAGATAAGGAACCTGAAGTGACAGGTGCGATCAAGACCGCAAGCCAGGTAGCAGACGCCCTGATTCTTCAGTACTATGAAGAGCCTGATCTCAAAAAGGCTGATTTCGGTCATAATCTGACCAGGTCAGACTGGGCGAAGATCGGCGGTCTGATGACGAGATATCAGCAGATTAAATTTGGTGCGCCTCTTGTTTCGGTAAACATTTCACATCCTCTTATTATGGAACTGGAAAGCGAGCTGAAGAATGAGAAGCGGAAATTCAGTTTCCTGTGTGCCCACGACTGCACTGTTTTTACGACATTATGTGCTTTGGGAGTTAAGCCCTATACTCTTCCCGACAGTATCGAGACCAACACACCTATCGGTGTGAAGATTCTGTTCGAGCGCTGGCGTGATCACGATGGTCAGGCATGGTATCGTGTAAATCTGGTATACCGCAGTACGGAGCAGATCCGTGAATCTGAAATATTGTCGCTGGATAATCCCCCGAAGAGGTACAACCTGAGTTTTGAGGGAGTTGAAACAAATGAAGACGGATTGATTTCCGAAGAGGATCTTTTTTCCATGTTCGACCGTACTTTGGCTGAATATGATGAGCTTTATGCTAAGTATACGGCAGAAACATTGGATAAGGCGGCATAAGCAAAGGGCTGGGGCTATATACCGTATTCCTTCGGGATCTGCCGCGTTCCAGATGATAAAAGCATCGATGAAGAACATGTATAAGTTTCCAAACGTTATATTTTGACTTAACGTTTTGGCGGTACACTTCAATCGATGCTTTTTTGCATTTATAATTATGATTTTTATTGTAGAATCAGTATATGTAACAAATTGGGGAGGGACTATAAATGTTTGATGCAGAAAAAATCATGTCCGAATTCACAGCCATCTTTATGCAGGCGGGAAGTAAGATACTGCTTTCTCTTGTTATATTTATAATCGGGCGTGTAATCATTGACCATATCATGAAACTGGTGAAGAAGATCCACGCCATAGACAGGGCGGATAAGACAGTTGCCGGCTTCATCATAAGCGGGGTCAAAATAGTTCTTAACATAGTGCTGCTTCTCAGTATCATCAATGTGCTGGGAGTTCCCATGGCCTCAGTCATAACTATTCTTGCTTCAGCAGGAATGGCCATCGGTCTTTCACTTCAGGGTGCCCTCAGTAACATCGCTGGCGGAATAATGCTTCTGATCTTCAGGCCCTTTAATGTGGGTGAGTATATTCAGGCAAACGGTGTTGAAGGAACAGTCAGAGCCATCAGCATCATGTACACAACACTTCTCACCAACGATAACAAGAAGATAATGATACCTAACGGTGAACTTATGAATAAAAGCATTACCAACTTTTCCTCGGAAGAGTTTAGAAGAGTGGACCTTCAGTTCAGCACCGGAAAAGGTGAGGATGTTGTTAAAGTTCAGAACATACTCCTGGAGGTTATGAGGAACAATGCCAAAGTCCTTACGGATTCACCCTCCCATATGCCTTTTGCCTCAATAGATGGCGGAACCAATGAATCCATCATTTTTGCAGCAAGAGCATGGGTTAAGACAGGAGACTACTGGACGGTATACTATGAACTTTTGCAGGAAATTACCAGGGCACTTGGCACAGCCGGTATTTCTGCCCCGGAAATGAAGGTACTCGTTAAGGAGAACTAGAAAAACACTATACTACACTACACATAAAGGAGATACTTACGATGCATAAGGAAACCAGACTCACATTTACTTCTGACTACATGGAGGGGGCACATCCCGAAATACTTAAAAGACTTATAGAAACCAATCTGGAAAAGTCTGTGGGATACGGACTGGATGAATATTCGGAATCAGCAAGGGAAAAGGTAAGAGCGGCCTGCGAAGCACCTGATGCGGATGTATATTTCCTTGTGGGAGGGACTCAGGCCAATGCTACCATGGTGGATGCATTGCTCCGGCCCTATCAGGGAGTTATGGCGGCAAAGACAGGTCATATAAGCGGACATGAAGCAGGAGCAATCGAGTCCGGCGGTCACAAGGTCCTGGAGCTTCCCCATCACGAGGGAAAGCTTTCGGCTGCTGATATCCGGGACTGCATCAACAGATATAAACAGGATGATAATCGTGATCATACAGTTATGCCGGGGATGGTTTATATCTCACAGCCTACGGAGTACGGAACCCTTTATTCATCAAATGAGCTTAAAGAAATAAGTGATATATGCCGGGAAAACCATATCCCGCTCTACATGGACGGTGCAAGACTTGCATATGCTTTGGCCTGTCCTGAAAATGATGTGACACTTCCGGATATAGCAAAGCTCTGTGATGCATTTTACATCGGCGGAACCAAGTGCGGAGCTCTGTTCGGAGAGGCGGTGGTTATTCCGAAGCATGATTTCATTCCCCATCTTTTTACCATCATAAAGCAGCACGGAGCCCTTCTTGCCAAAGGACGCATCGCTGCGATACAGTTCGAGACATTATTTACCGATGACTTATATGGAAAAATCGGTGTTACGGCCATAAAGGCTGCTGATAAGATAAGAAAGGCCCTTAAAGACAAGGGATACAGCTCACCGATACTTGCACCGACAAACCAGATTTTTGTGCTTCTTACTGATGATAAAGCGGCGGAGCTAAGAGAAAAAGTTGAGCTTGGCTTCTGGGAAAAACCCGATGCAGAGCATACGGTTCTTCGTATAGTTACAAGCTGGGCTACGGAGGATGAAGACGTGGAAAAGCTGATAGAGATACTGTGATATAAAGATGTGGATAGCTGACATCATGAAAGAGTAATATAAAAGCATCGATGAATTGATTTAAAATCATTATCGATGCTTTTTTGGTGCTCAATGTTCAAGATTTTTGTTTGTTTTATTTGTTACAACGGGTATAATATTGTATTCTGCGACTTATAAGGTGAGTATATTATCACACCGGATCATAACACTTGAAGCAGAAGCTTTGATTAAAACAATATAGAAACAGGGTTTAAAGGATGGATAGTAATAACAGAAGTGAAGCAGATAACATAATAACACCGGCAGCAAACGGGTGGGCGCTTATGCCCATATTGATATTTCTTGTGCTTTATCTTGGAAACGGTATATTCTTTGAATGTATCAGACCGATCGAAGGTGAGATGGGATTTTACATCATCTCGGTGGTGGTTGCCTTCGGTGTGGCATTGATTGCGGCATTCCTCCAAAACCGGAAACTGTCATTTGATGAAAAGATACATCTGTGCGCTCAGGGAATAGGGGATGACAATATCACCATAATGCTGTTTATTTTTCTGCTTTCCGGAGCATTCAGCGGAATAGCGGGAAAAGCGGGAGGTGCAGTAAGTACTGCCAACATGCTTTTAAATATCATTCCTCCCAGATTTGCGGAGATGGGACTTTTTATCATCGCATGCCTCATATCCATGGCCATGGGAACCAGTGTGGGAACAATCACAGTGCTTGTTCCCATAGCAACCACAGTGGCTCAGAATGGAGGGCTTTCGATTCCCATGTGCGTGGGTACCGTAGTTGGAGGCGCTATGTTCGGAGATAATCTTTCCTTTATATCGGATACTACCATAGCCGCTACAAAGACCCAGGGTGTTCAAATGGCAGATAAGTTCAGGACCAATGTAAAAACAGCACTTCCGTCGGCGATACTGACTCTTTTTGTGATACTATTCCTGTCACTTAACAGCGAAGCTGCGCCTATGGGGAATTTTGATTATGATCCTCTGCTTGCAGCGCCGTATTTTGCAGTGCTTATTCTTGCCCTGCTTGGAGTTAATGTTTTTGCGGTTCTCATGATAGGTGTGGTACTTTATCTTGCTGCAGGATTTCTTCTTGGTTCACTTGATTATGTCAGTGCTTTTTCTGCCATGGGAAGCGGAACGGCGGGAATGTTTGAGACCATGATAGTAACAGTACTGGTGGCTTCAATATCAGCCCTCATGAAAGCAGGGGGAGGATTTGCTGCGATCCTAGAGTTTATAAAAAAACGGGCAACCGGAAAAAAAGGAGGCATGGCAGGTATCGGCCTTTTGACAGCATTTCTTGATATCGCCACCGCAAACAATACAGTGGCCATAGTTATAGCGGCTCCCATAGCAAAGGAAATAAGTGATGAGTACGGTGTATCCGGCAGGGTTACAGCATCTCTACTTGATACATGTTCCTGTATAGCCCAGGGAATCATTCCCTATGGCGCACAGCTTCTGATTGCTTCCTCCCTGGCCGGAATAAGCAGCATGGAAATCATTCCATGGCTTTTCTATCCCTTCTTACTTTTGATATTTGTTGTGGGTTCCATCATCAGGGCTAAATAAGAGAAGAGAATAAGATTTGGGAGATTATGTACAGAAAGCCTGACTGAAAAGAATAGAGTAATGTATTTATTAAGGACGTGAAAGCCGGAAATACCGGGTACCACGTCCTTTTTCGTGTTAGAATAAAAGACGGTTATTCTGCAAAGTATCTATGATTAACAGAAGATGGAGATGGATAAAACGCTATGAAATTTCCAAGGGATAAATTTTTGTTATTGAATTATTTTGGTCTGCCTGTACTGTTGCTGGCAACTGCATATCTTGTTATGAGTTACTATGATTTTGCACATACCACACCTCTTGAAATCAATGAAGAAGAACTGTATCAGTATCATTTTGCCATGATCACTAACGGACAAAACAGTACCTATTGGGAAAATGTCTATGAAGGGGCCTGTGAGGCGGCAAAACCATACAAGGCCTACGTTGAACAGGTTGGGAAAAGTATTCGTGAAGACACTTCGGTAGCTGATAAGCTGGAGATGGCGCGGTACAGTAATTATGATGGAGTTTTGGTTTATCCGGAAGATTCTCTTGAAGTTGAGCAAAATATCGATGCCCTCGTGGCTGAAGGAGTACCGGTTATAACGTTACAGCGGGATAGTGATAAAAGTAAAAGACAGGCTTTCGTTGGCGTAAATGATTATTTCCTGGGGCAGGCTTATGGCAGAAGGCTTAAAGAAATGGGAAGAAGTAACTCACAGTATATTTCAGTTCTGTTCCCGGGAAGCACTTATGGGCAGGATAACCGAAAATGGTTTTTACAGGGGTTGAAAAATTCTTTGGGAACAGAGGATTATTCCATCGATTATCAGATAGTAAAAGATGAAGGCGGATTGTCAAACGCTGAAAATATAATAGATAAACTTATAACCGGAATAGGGGACCATAGGGCTCCTGACAGCATAATTTGCCTGAATAATGAGATCACAGAGCTTGCTTATCAGATAATTTCTGACAGAGGTATGCTTGATAAAAGCTCAATAATCGGAAGTTATATTTCAGAATCAATAATAGAAGATATCATTGCAGGAGATATAAAATTCACTATAATCCCTAATCCGGATGATCTGGGTAAAAAAGCAGTTGGGGAACTTATCAGGTACAGAAAATATGGGGTTGCAAATTATTCCGGTAATGTTGAGTTTATAGTGGTGGATAAACAGAATGCAGCAGAATATTGGGGAGGATTTCAGTGAATAATCCTGTACAGCGGGTTGATGCCCGTTTTTCTTTGAGAAAAAGACTTATGATGCCGGTTATGATAGTGCTCATAATGCTTTTTATCATCAATTTTGCCATGTTTTTACGCGTAAATAATTCCATAGACAGTCTTAATCAGGTCTATGAAACCAGTGTTGAAATAAATGATCTGGGAACAGGACTTGAAGATCTTCATAAGTCTTTTACGGAATTTATAAATACAAGAAGTGATACATCTTTGGAGGAATATAAAAAACAGTATGCGGCACTGAACAGACTGATTAAATATTATAACGATAAGATAGTTTCAGATCCGATTCTTATACTCGAAAAAAATATACGTAACATCACACTTAATTATCTTTCATGTATAGATACGGCGGTAGAGAAAAAGCAGCTTAAATCAAATGAATACAAAAAGTATTTTATGGAAGCTGAAGGTATATATACCCATTTGACCAGTAATATACGGGCGCTGAATGTCATGCGGTTTGAAACAAATTCACAAAACTATGAGGTTCTATATGAATATCTAAAAAACCTTGAATGCTTTATTCTGGCTATCCTTGTGATAATGTCTTTAGTATTGCTTATGATAGTTTATATTATAGTGGATTCCATTACCCGGCCCCTGACAGAACTCGCCGAGAAGGCAATGGAAGTAGAGGGTGGTAATATAGATATCGATATTCCTAAAGCAAAATATCAGGATGAGGTAGGGGTATTGTCCGGTGCCTTCGCTCAGATGCTTGCAGGTATACGCAGGGATATAGCGGAGATACGATTACATGCCCAGCGTGAGCTTGAAATGAAGGAAAAGGAGCTTGTTACGGAAACTCTTTTGAAGGATGCCCAGCTGAAATATTATCAGGCCCAGATAAGTCCCCATTTTCTGTTTAATACATTAAACGCCGGACAACAGCTGGCGATGATGGAAGATGCAGAACGTACTTACAGTTTTCTGGAAAACACTGCTTCTTTTTTCAGGGGGCAGTTACGCGGAAACGGTGCGGTGTCAACGATTGATAAAGAGATAGAATTGATCGATCATTATATGTACATAATGAATGTCCGCTATTCAGGAGAGTTTCTGATCAAAAAAGAAATCAATGAAAGTATAAATGATGTTTCTTTTCCGGGGATGGTGCTGCAGCCTTTGGTGGAAAATGCCATTCACTATGCATTTACGGACTGGTCGGAGGATAAGGAGAAGGAAATAAAGATCCACACCTACCAGACCGGAAATCATGCGGTTATCGAGGTTGCGGATAACGGAGTGGGTATGAGTGAAGAAAAAATAAAGGATGTTCTTACAGGTCCTGTCACCCCTGCAAAGGTCAGTTACAGATCAGGCGAAACCGCCAATGGGGTGGGGCTCAGAAACGTTCGTGAGCGCTTGAGGCTTTATTATAACAGTGATAAGGTGTTTAATATAGAAAAAGGAGCATCGGGAGGAACCCGTGTCATCATTACAGTACCGATTTCAGAACAGAGCCTTGGTGTGGATAAACACCTTTCATAACTTGCTGTGCTTTAGCCGGAGGATGGGGAACGGAGATTTAAATGTATAAAATATTGATAGCTGATGACGAGGGGATCGTCAGAGATTCCTTGAAATATATAATAGAAAAGGATTTTTCAGACTGTGAGATATATCTGGCCAAAAGCGGCAGACAGGCAATTGAGATCGCTGAGGAATACAGTCCGGATATAGCATTGCTTGATATTCAGATGCCGGGGATAAACGGCTTGTCGGCTCTTCGCGAGATCAAAGCCGTGAATAAAAAGGTAAGGGCACTGATCCTGACGGCTTATGACAATTTTGATTATGCCAAGGAGGCTGTGGAACTTGGTGCCACCGATTATATCATGAAGCCCATAGACAGGAAAAAGATAGATGATACCTTTTTAAGGCTTATGCATGACATTGAGGCAGAGAGACAAAAACGCCAGTATGATCTCTGCATCAGAGAGAAAATGGAAGCAGTCATACCCATAATTGAAAATGGATTTGTGCTGAGTCTTATCATAAAAAACGAATATAATTACTCGGGAGCGCAGTACAGAGAACTTCTTGACCTGAAGGAAGAATATGGATTTATCATAGTTTTGGAGTGGGGAGAAGGATTTATGTCTCATGCCCCCGGAAATCCTGTAGGTTCCAGTGTAAGAGCCCACAAGTTCGTGACCGGCATCAGTGAACAGATACGGACATACTTTAAAGCTTATTTATCCAACATAATGGGCAACAAGATCGTTGCAGTGATTCCCTCTGAAACCGATAATCTGAGCTATGAAGATCGTCTTCGTATGATCGAAAAGGTAAGATCACTTACAGCGTCCCTTAAGGAGATGGTATCCATAGACTTTAAAGCGGGTATAGGTTCGGTCCGCACCTGGGATGATGCCTTTGAGAGTTATCAGGAAGCGCTCAATGCTTTGCGCCATGGGGTTCGTAAGGTGACCCATGTGGATGATCTCTATGTGCGGGACACTGATGACAGGCAGTATGCGGACATGAAAAAAGCCCTGCAGGATGCACTGATGAAAGGATCGGATATTGAGGTAAGACATGAAGCTGAAGCCTATCTGTCCCGGGTATTCGAAAATAATGATGATCTTGTAAGTGCAAAAATGGAGCTTCTGGAGGTGTACATAGATTCCTGTCACCTTATGGAGGAACGTGGAAAGTATTTCAAAGATGATTTTGGACCTAAACTTATAAAGGCTTCGGATGCACAAACTTTAAGAGACATATTTATTATGGCTGTACAGCAGCTCAAACAGGAAATACTTATACAATCCGGAAAGCAGAACACTGTGATCTCAAAGGCTCAGGAGTATATGAAAAAGTACTACAACAAAGACATCTCCCTTGAAGCTACAGCTGAGACAGTGAATATAAGCCCGTACTACTTTTCCAAGCTCTTTAAGGAGGAGACAGGTATCAACTTCAGTGACTATCTCACAGAATTACGCATTAACCGTGCGAAGGAACTGATCAATCAGGATCCTGACAGGAATATAAAGGAAGTTTCCATCGAAGCAGGGTATTCGAATCCCAATTATTTCTCCCGTATCTTTAAAAAATGGACCGGGATGACCCCTACGGAATTAAGGGATTCAATTAAGGCTGAGGTTTGATCTTCCCGGCTCGGAGTTCACGGGAAGTAAACATTTCATCCGATCAATATAGCACTTTCTTGCTGCAAGAAAGTGCTATTCTTTATTTGAAAATTAAATTCTGTCAATTAATGAACCCTTTTCACAAATAAATGCTATCCCGGGGATGATATAGTTTTTACAGTCATAGACGGGATGTATCAGAGAGTAACGGTACAGGCATCCCGTGAGAAAGGGGGATAATGGCATGAGTACAGTTTTGCAGGCTATTGCGAACGGGCTTATGATAGGTGGCTTTTATGCCATGATGGGCATGGGACAGAATGTCATCTTCGGAGTTATGAAGATCATTAATTTCTGCCATGGAGAAATGTTGATGGTGGGAATGTATCTGACATTTGTACTGTATACGTTCTTTGGTATGGACCCCTATGCGGCAGTACCCTTTGTCGCCTTCATCATGTTCATACTGGGAGCCTGCATTCAGTCATCCTTGATAACACCTTCTCTTGGTACTAAATCATTTACCAATCTCCTTTTTCTTACAGTTGGTCTGGGAACACTGCTCAGTAATATAGCCCTTGTGACTTTCGGTTCGTCATTCCGTACCATAACCACCTCCTATACCGGGAATGTTGTTCAGCTCGGACCGGTAACCATGGGACTTCCCAAACTGATAAGTTTTGTAGTTACCATCATAATAACGATTCTTCTTTTCGCATTTCTTAAATACACAACCTTAGGCAAACAGATTCGTGCGGTATCACAGAACTCTGTCGGGGCAGAGGTGGTAGGTATCAATGTAAAGGGCATATATATTCTGGCATACGGTATCGGAGCCGCACTTGCAGGTACAGCCGGAGCACTGCTGACACTTTTCTATGTCATATCACCGACAGCCGGTTCTATTTTCTCATTCAGAGCACTGATAGTCGTGGTAGTCGGAGGACTTGGATCTATACCGGGAGCTTTTTTTGCAGGTATCTTTCTGGGGCTTCTGGAAACACTGGTCTCTCTTCTTGTAAGTCCCATGTACAAGGATCTTATCGTGTTTGTGACATTCATAGTTATTCTGGTAATTCGTCAAAACATCATAGCAAGGAGGCGATAAGATGGATCAGATAAACATTAAAAAAGAGGTTTCTGATGAAGACCTGAAGAGTGCTTCAATATACTACAGAAATATAAAAATCGCGGTTTGTGCTTTTCTTGCTGTTTTGCTGATCATACCGCTGTTCATCAAAGATTATCCATATATTATGAATGTCTTTGTACTGGTTTTTTACATGACGACCCTTTCTATGGCCTGGAATCTTCTGGGAGGCATGACCGGACAGAATTCTCTGGGACATGCAGCCTACATGGGCCTGGGAGCTTATGCCTGCTGTCTGCTCATGACCAAGGCGGAAGTAAATCCCTGGATATGCTGCATATTCGGAATGATAGTAGTAGGGCTTGTTTCGGGAATCATCTTTTATCCGTGCTTTATCCTGAAGGGTCCGTATTTTACACTTGTAAGCATAGCTTTCGGAGAAGCCATAAGGCAGTTTATCCTGAATTGGGATTTTGCGGGAAATGCAATTGGCATATCCCTTTCCTTCGGAGATGACTCCTGGGCGGAATTCAGATTTATGAGTAAAGTGCCTTACTATTATGTGGGACTTTTCATGCTGATAGCGGTTTATGTCTTTATGAAAAAGATAGACAGATCAAAGCTTGGCTTTGCACTGAAAACAATCAGAGAGGATGAGGATACAGCCGCTGCCATAGGCATCAATCCTATAAAGTACAAGGTCATTGCGGTAGTTATCTCAGCTATGATAGCGGGAATGGTGGGATTCTTTTATGCGTCCTATAACAGGTACATCGATCCGGATCTTATGCTTCAGACATATTCGGTTGAGTCGGTTTTACCTGCAGTTGTAGGTGGTGCCTCATTTGTCGAAGGACCTCTGGTAGGCGGCGGGATCATGATCACGATTTCGGAGTTCCTCAGAAACCAGTTCGGAGCCATACTTCCCGGAATCAATCTTATCATGTATGCGCTGGTGCTTATACTTGTGATACGTTTTCGTCCATCAGGACTTCTTGGATGGTATATGAACAGTGATATCAAAAACAAAATAGACAAAGGCATTCTCAAAAAGCCATCCATGGAAGTTCTTGAGGCAGCACAGGCCGCCAATGATCACAATTCTTCAGGAAGGAGAGTCTGATATGGCAGTACAACCGATTATTGAAGTCCATAATATTACTAAACGGTTTAAAGGACTGACCGCTGTAAAGGATGTTTCTTTCGAAGTTGAAAAAGGAAAGATAACAGGCATGATAGGGCCCAACGGTGCCGGTAAATCGACCACCTTCAATATGATCTGCGGATACTATCCGCCTACGGAAGGAAGGATTTTTTATAAGGGTGAGGATATAACCAGTAAGCCGGCTTATGAATATACAAAAATGGGAATAGCAAGGACTTTCCAGATTATGAAGCCCCTAAAGAACCTTACGGTTATGGATAATGTTATCGCTTCCGCGTATTTCGGAACCGATCCGGCAAAAAATCCAAGAGAAGCAAGAGAAAAGGCAATGGAAATTCTGAATTTCACCGGACTTTACGATAAAAGAAACACTCTGTCCAAGGATATGGGTACACCGGATCAGAAAAGACTTGAAATGGCCAGAGCCCTGGCAACAAATCCCGAGCTGCTTTTTCTGGATGAGAATATGGCAGGATTAAATCCTACAGAAACGGAAGATGCGATCCGGCTTATCAGACGTATCAATGAGAGCGGCGTCACGGTTTTTCTGATAGAGCATATCATGAAGGCTGTTGTCAGTCTCTGTGAAAAAGTAATAGTGCTGCATCATGGAGAAAAAATTGCGGTTGGAACTCCCGATGAAGTTATGAATGATCCTTACGTAATGGAAGTATATCTCGGCACGAAGAAGGAGGATGGAAATGCTTAAGGTCAGAGGCTTAAATGCCGGTTACGGGTCCATCAAAATCATTTGGGATGAGGCCTTCGAAATCAATGACGGGGAGATAGTTGCGATACTGGGATCCAACGGAGCAGGAAAAACAACAACTGTAAGAGCCATAACAGGTCTTATCAAACCTGTTTCCGGAAGTGTTGAGTTTAACGGAGAAGATTTGGCTAAAAAAAGCTCAAGACATATTCTTGATAAGGGAATAGTTCAGGTCCCTGAAGGCAGACAGCTTTTTACAGGTATGACCTGTCTCGAGAATCTTGAGATGGGAGCATTTAACAAACAGCTTAAAGCGGATTTCAAAAAGAATCTGGAGAAATGTTATACCTGGTTCCCCAAACTAAAGGAACGTGCATCCCAGATTGCCGGCACATTATCCGGTGGTGAGCAGCAGATGGTGGCAGTTGCAAGAGCGCTTGTGGGAGAGCCCAGGCTGCTTATTTTAGATGAACCTTCCCTGGGGCTTGCTCCCAATATAGTGGACGATATTCTGAAGGTTGTAAAAGAGCTTGCCGAAACAGGCGTATCCGTCATGCTTGTAGAACAGGATATAACAAAAGCTCTTGCTGTGGCTGACAGAGGTTATGTAATAGAGAATGGCTGTATCACACTGGAGGGTACTGCCGGTGAACTCGTAACCAATGAACATGTTAAGAAGGCGTATCTTGGTATATAGCCAGAACATTTTCATGATATTAGTGTCATAAGTCTTCCTCCACTTGTGCTTGCACAAAAGTGGAGGATAGACTTCATGACACGCCCCACATGGAGCACGAAAGGACGATTTATCGGCCTGAGAGTGCGGAATGTGGGAGGAACGCGAGAGCGCTTAGCGCGAAGCGGTCCGATATCGACTTTTGACACTAACATCATAATATTTAAAAGGAGGACATTATGAAACTAAGTAAACTGACTTCAGTACTTCTGGTCTTTGCTGTTACCGGCTCCATGCTTGCAGGCTGTGGGGCATCATCGGGGGCAGGGGTTGCAGCCGGAACACAGGCACAGGAACAGACCGCAT
>NZ_JNKO01000039.1 GCF_000702885.1 Oribacterium sp. P6A1
GATTATCATAAAGGAGCCTTGAAAATCTATAGTTATTTCTTCCGATTATGAGAATTTCATCGTCTTAGAATCTTCTCAAAATCCACCTGACACTATCTAAATTATCTCCACCTGCTATTCAGCCATAATACTCTTTATACCACTCCGCAAACTTTCCAAGGCCCTCCCTGATCCCAATGGCAGGTCTGAATCCATAATCCCTTTCCAGAGCTTCACTGTCCGCATAGGTCACAGGCACATCGCCGGGCTGCATTGGAACAAGCTCCTTGTGAGATTCAAAATCATAATCAGCCGGCAGAACTCCCGCGCGGATAAGTTCTTCCTGAAGCACAGTGATGTAGTCCAGAAGATTTTCAGGAGCACCACCGCCGATGTTATAAACCGCATATGGAGGTACCGGAAGCCCATCTTCTCCAAGGGCCTTCTCAGGCGCTCCCTGCATCACACGCAGAACACCCTCAACGATGTCATCAATATAGGTGAAATCCCGCTTACAGTTACCGAAATTAAAAATCTTTATATTCTTTCCGGCACGCAGATTATTGGTGGCACTGAAATAGAACATATCAGTTCTTCCGGCAGGGCCATAAACCGTAAAAAATCTAAGTCCCGTTGACGGAATGTTGTAAAGCTTACTGTATGCATGCGCAAGGAGCTCATTACTCTTCTTGGTTGCAGCATAAAGCGAAACCGGGTTATCAACCTTGTCATCCGTACTGAAAGGAACCTTTTTGTTTCCGCCATATACAGATGAACTTGAAGCATACACAAGATGCTCAACTCCCAGCTCACCACCGTCATAGGAATGACGGCAGGCTTCAAGGATATTGTAAAATCCTATCAGATTACTGTTAATGTAAGTGTCCGGATGGTCAATGGAATACCTGACGCCTGCCTGAGCCGCAAGGTTAACTACAACTGACGGCTTGTACTCAGCGAACACATCAAAAACCGCCTTACTGTCCGAAAGATCAGCCTTGATAAAAATCCACTTGTTTCCGGTTTCCTCTGCAGTTTTCTCAACCTGCTTAAGACGCCACTCCTTAAGTTCAACCGGATTATAATCTGTGATGCAGTCGAATCCCACTACTGTCACATCATTAAAATCCTTAAGAACTCTCATGGCCAGATTTGATCCTATAAAACCGGCTGCACCGGTAATGAGAATTGTTTTCCCGTTTAATTCAATCTTATCTTTAGTCATAACCTGATATTCCCCAAAGTTCTTTCACCTTACTTATAAATGCATTCTTTTCTCTATCTATGTGAAATGTCTTGCATGAACAATACATTTTCCAAGATTTATACTTAGTCTCTTCCAAAAAGATCCCTTGTATAAACCTTATCCTTCACATCATCAAGACACTCATTGTATCTGTTTGCAATGATGGCGCCGCTTCTCTTTTTAAACTCCGTAAGGTCATTCACAACCTCAGAACCGAAGAAGGTAGTTCCATTCTCAAGTGTAGGCTCAAAGACTATAACCTTGGCGCCCTTGGCCTTGATTCTCTTCATGATACCCTGAATAGATGACTGTCTGAAATTATCGGAATTGGACTTCATGGTGAGTCGATAAACTCCCACAACTACCTCATGCTCCTTATCAGGATCAAATCCCTCGGAATTACCATAGGCTCCTGCGATATCAAGTACTCTGTCCGCAATGAAATCCTTACGGGTTCTGTTGGATTCCACTATTGCTTCAATCAGATTCTCAGGAACGTCCTTGTAGTTTGCAAGAAGCTGCTTTGTATCCTTAGGAAGGCAATATCCGCCATAACCGAAAGACGGGTTGTTGTAATGTGTACCGATTCGAGGGTCCAGACTTACACCATCTATGATGTCCTTAGTATTCAGTCCCTTTGACTCCGCATAGGTATCAAGCTCATTAAAGTATGATACACGAAGCGCGAGATAAGTATTGGCAAAAAGCTTTACTGCCTCGGCTTCCGTTAATCCCATGAACAGAGTGCTGATACCCTTCTTGATGGCTCCCTCCTGAAGAAGTGCCGCAAAAGTATGTGCCGCCTCAACCAGACGCTCATTGTTCTTATCAGTTCCAACGATAATTCTCGAAGGGTACAGATTGTCATAAAGTGCCTTTGACTCACGAAGGAACTCCGGACTGAAGATAATGTTTTCGGTGTTATACTTCTTTCTCACCGACTCTGTATAGCCAACCGGAATAGTAGACTTGATAACCATAATGGCCTTAGGATTCACCTTAAGAACCAGTTCAATGACCGCTTCAACAGCGCTTGTATCAAAGTAGTTCTTCTTTGCATCATAGTTTGTAGGCGCCGCAATGACAACAAAATCCGCATCCCTGTAAGCAGCCTCTCCATCAAGAGTCGCCGTAAGGTCAAGTTCCTTTTCGGCAAGGTACTTCTCTATATACTCATCCTGAATCGGTGATTTTCTGTTATTGATAAGTTCAACCTTCTCAGGGATAATGTCTACCGCCGTAACATGATTGTGCTGAGCCAGCAGTGTCGCAATGGAAAGTCCGACATAACCGGTACCGGCCACCGCGATATTCATAGGTGATTTCGCTTCAAAAGTCATAGCTCCATCATAGTCCAAAAAAACCTCCGTAGGATCAAATCCCAATACCGAAGCGATTTTTTCAAGCTGCTGTATGGATGGCACATACTCCATTGACTCAATATGGCTGAACATGGCGCGATTTATACCAGTTGCATCAGCAAGCTGCTGCTGTGTCATCTTCTTCTCTTTACGTTTAGTACTTACAAGCTCTGCCAGCTTTTCCTGTGATAATGTCTTCATACTGTTTATATCTCCTTGTGTTATTATTAATAACAATTCCTCTTTGCTATAAAATTACAGTCAGTATAAGATATCACTGTGTATTTTGCAATGTTTTCCAAGAGTCTTTACTATATGTTGCAAATAATTAATAAAGCCGGCAGGAGAAATGTTATTATAAATAACATTTCTCCTGCCGGCTTTTCTAAACTCCATATTAACGAAGCGCCTGCAAATGCGCTATTAAAATTTTTGCCTCTTGGTAACTCACCAGTCAGTCTTAATATGAAAGACCCGGATTGAAGAATCCAAGTACTACACCTGCGAAGGCGATAACCACAAGGAGAAGCATAACCTTGATAGGGCTGAACTGCTTCTTGGCCATGAGCCACCAGCAGAAGATTACTACGATAGCTGTAAGCACTCCCGGGAATACTCCATCGAGTTTCTCCTGGAGAACCATGTAAGCCTCACCGCTTGCATTTACGAGATGGAAGCTGGTCTTTACACTGACCCATGTGGCACTTACCGCACCGATTACTATACCGCCGAGTGTTGTGACTGCCTCACGGATAGCCATTCCTATATCGCCTACAAGGAACTCAACAGCTTTTGTACCCATCTGATAACCCTTGTTATAGATGAACTTCATTCCGAAGTAAGCGAACAGGTTCCAAACCAGCATGTAGAATATAGCACCCATCGGAGAGCCGCCGCCTGACATACCCATGGCGATACCGAGAAGGATCGGGATCACAGTTCCTACTACAAGTGAATCACCGATACCGGCGATAGGTCCCATGAGACCTGCACGGAGACCGTTGATAGTCTCTGAGTCTACCTCTTTATTTCCATTGGCTCTTGCCTCCTCAAGTCCGGCTGTCACACCGACTATGATTGCACCGAGCTGAGGCTCTGTATTAAAGAAAGCACGGTATGTATCCATTGCCTCAGCCTTCTTGTCTTCGTCATCATAAAGCTCATCTACTATAGGAAGCATGGAGCAGAGATAGCCAAAGGTCTGCATGTGCTCCTGAGAGAAGCATGTCAGGTTACCGTAATACCAGTTATGAAAAGCTTTTGATAATGTCTTCTTCGATATTTTCTTCTCAGCCATTTTAAATGTCCTCCTCGTCATCATCCCAGTTATTGTTTGAAGCATTGGCTGCTGCAGGTGCTGCCTTCTTGAGCTGAAGCATCTTAAGGTTGTAGATAACAATTGCAAACATTGCCGCAACAACTGTTGCACTTACAAGATTAAGGCCCATAGAAGCTGCCAGTGTAAATCCGAAAAGATATGGTACGAAATCAATTACCGATCTGACGATCTGCTTTAAAAGGATTGCGATTCCAACGCAGGGAAGAAGTGCACCAACTGTGAAGAGTGTCTTCATTGGGATTCCATCCATAGGAAGTGATGTCTTGATGAGATTTACAACAGGCTCACCGAGGAGACACATAACTACTGTAGGAATAAGTGAAAATGTGATATGTGATATCCATGGAAGAACCATGTCTACAAGATAAAGCTTATGATACTCTCTGTTATCAACCCACTTCCAGCCCATGTGCTGCCAGATGAGGTTCATAGTAGCTGTTCCGTAAAAAAGAACAGTTCCGATAGTACCTACCATGGTTCCGAATGATGTTGCAAGAGCGATACCTTCTGCTGAATCAGCAGCAAGTCCGTAGCTCTTCAGGGCAAGCATCGCAAGAGGGATACCGATATAAGATACGGCACGAACGTCTGCTGAAACTGTTCCGCCCGGTGTTACAAGCGCGATATAAACAACCTGCATCGCACATCCAACCAGGATACCTGTCGGGATATCTCCCAAAACGATACCGCATATAAGTCCGCCAACCAGAGGACGTCCCAGTGTGTAGTTACCGATAGATGTTCCGCCAAGTCCCGGCATACTTGAAAGAGATGCAAACAAACCGAGAATTATAGCCTGAATAACACTTATGTTCATGATTAATCTCCTTAGTTTATCATTTAGTTAAAGCCAAACTGACCTCTGAACTTGTTCCAGTTACCGATAGATGTTTCTTTAAGAAGTGCAAACTCTACTTCATAGCCTTTGTTCTTGATATCCTCAAGAGCCTGTGCCTCTTCCTGAGTGATCGACTGATTGTTTCCAAGCTTTACAGCTCCCGGTCTATCGTTGCAAGGTCCAACGATGACAGTCTTGACATCGCCTGGTACAAAACCTGCATCAACAAGTATCTTCTTCATATCAACCGGATTCTTGGTGATAACGAAGTAACGTGTATCTGACTCGATTACCTTCTTGCTCTTGGCGATGAACTCATCTACGCCCCATACAAAGGTCTTCTTGTCAGAAGCACTCTTGTAAGCAGCCTTCAAAACAGGACTTGCTGCCGCTGCATCATTAACTGCGATGAGTCCGTCACAAGGGTACTCAAGTGCCCATCTTGTTACTGTCTGTCCATGGATCATTCTGTCATCAATTCGTAAAAATGTTACTGCCATATCTTCCTCCTCTATAAAGGCATATTTTTGCCGTTTATCTCTGCCATAGAGCTGCAGATCCAACCGGCTCATATAATTTAAAGTTCTTCTTCCTCATCCTCTGCTTCAATCCTGAACTCGTGCAACTGGTCTCTTGCACCCTCCAGAGCATCTGCAAGAACTTCATCAGTTTCTGCATCATCTTTTCCCATCACTGTTGTGATGACCAGCGGAAGATTCATTCCTCCAAACATCCTTGTTCTTCCGAGAAGTCCCAGCTCAGAGATAACATTGGCTGCATTGGTAAGTGGTGAACCGCCGATCAGATCACCAAAAAGTATGATCTCATCTTCTTCCTTTACTGCCTTGAGCATCTCTCTAACGTTCTCGCAAAACTCATCTGCACCCATGCCGTCCTTAAGACTTGTTGCCAGAAGATCTTCCCTGTCTTCTCCGGCAAGCATGCAGGCCGCACTCCTCAGCCCCGGAGCAAATTCACCGTGACTGACCAGTACAACATATTTCATACATATACCTCCCCTTTGAGAACCCAGCCCATTACACACTTTCTGTAAGAGCTTAAGTTACTTACAACAGTTACTTCAAATCATCAGCTGCCCGGCCCGTAAACCGGAGCCACGTTCTGTCTGATCACACAGATACTATAACGATTTCAAAACATTAAATCAGGTAACATGCGTCACTGATTCAACAAGTAATTTGTACTCCAAAGGACATGACATTTGTCATTTGTAAAAAAAGAGTTCTCCGCAGCAAGTGCAGAGAACTCTTTAACCTTAATATTTAATAGCTTAATTTCTTTATGTAATTGTTGATCCTTCGGTTCCATATGATCTGTTCCATACGGATATTGGACTTATCCTCAAGAATCGAGTCCACCGCAGTGGTCACCTCAGTCTCCAGCTCCTCATAATCGGGAAAGCGGTTTTCATTTTCCGCTCTTTCCATGACATAAGTAATCACATCTCTGTCCAGAACCACTCCGTAACGGTCCAGCACATACTCTTCCATCGCAGGATCTTCCGTAACTGACTTAAGGGGTGACAGCCCCTCTGAATAGTCATATATCTCTTTTTGTATGGCCTCAGTCGCTGTAAGGGTCTTTATGAACCTCCAGGCATCCCTTTTACTGTGTGAATCAGATGATATGGCAACAGTGAGTGTGTCCAGTCGCGAAACATTGTCACCTGCAGTACCTGCCGGCATGGATGTATAGCCCCACTCAAAATCCGAGTAGTTCTGATAGCTCAGGTCATTCTGGACCCTCGCCCTGTATGTTGCAAAGGACATCGGCTCGAATGCAACCACTCCCTTATAGAAATCACCGGCGGAGATCACCTTGCCTTTCGGAAGCTTTGACAGCTGCTCCAAAAGTATCAATGCCTCATTTATGTTATCTCCTGTAAAGTCACAGGCTGTACCCTTGTCATTGAAAAGCTTTACCCGGTTTGCTGCAAAGGCATCCTTCCAGCTGTAATCTATGACCCCATACTGCCCGGAAGCCTCTCCTTCCGACACACCTGTCATCCTGCAGGCCTCATAAAACTCATTCCAGGTCCAGTCCTTCCGAGGTTCCGGAATGCCGTTGTCCTGAAGCAATGTCCTGTTCATGACCATAATTACGGGTGAACATTCATACGGAAGTGCGTACAGCATATTTCTGTATCGTCCACTCTGAAGAGCCTTTTCATAAAACACATCCTCGGAAAAATCATTGTCATGCTTCATGAAACCATCAAGGCTCTGCATCGCACCTATTTCCGCAAAGCTTTGGAAACTATCTGAGGGAACCAGAAAAACATCCGGCATCTTCCCCTCTGCCTTCTTCCCGGAAAGCCACTCCTGATACTGGTCTCTCGTGATGCCGCTCACATATTGAACTCTGACTCCCGGATTTTCCTTTTCAAAAAGATCGATGGCATCATCAAGTATCTTGTAGGAATTACCATTCTGCAGACTCCAGTAACTTCCCGCAAAGGCTCCGACTGTGAGCACATTCTGACTTCCGGGACTTAGAGGAAGAAAGCCATATACGACAAGTACGGCCAAAAATACCAGCACAGCGCTTAGTAGTAATCTGTATCTTCTTTTCACCATAGTCCTCACAAGTTGTCTATATATTTATTGACCGTACCGGTCTGAACCGCCCATATGGCGAGCTGGGTTCTGTCTCTTAGGTTCAGCTTACTGAGCACAGTACTGAGTGTGTTCCTAACCGTACCCTCAGAGAGATCAAGCTTTGCCGCGATTTCCTTATTGGAGAGTCCTCTGCCCACAAGCACTACGACTTTCCATTCATTCTCCCGGAGGTCCTTCACCATATCGTCGTCAACTTCATTGGCAATGTTTGATTTGGCCATCTGAGAAAAAAGATTCACCACCTTGGAAGTCACCGCTTCGTTGATTATAGCTGTACCGTTGTAAACCTTTCTTATGGCATCCGAAAGCTCCGTTACCGAGATACCTTTAAGGAGGTAGCCGCTTGCCCCGTACTTAAGCGCATCAAACACATATTTGTCATCATCAAAGGTTGTAAGGATGATGATTTTTATCTCAGGATACTGTTCTTTGATGATCTGTGTACACACCACTCCGTCCATACCCGGCATTCTGATATCCATGAGGATGATGTCCGGCTTTTCGTTTCTGACCGAACGGATGACTTCCCTGCCGTCAGAGACAGCATCCGTAACCTGAAAATCCGGTGTATTCTTCAGTATGATCATGAGACTCTGTCTCAAAAGCTCCTGATCATCAGCAATCAAAATCTTAATCATTTTACTTTAATCCTCTTTTTCTTCTGCACTGTTGCCCCATCTTATGGGAATTGAGGCATAGATCGTAAAGCCATCAGAACCGTCATAGCTAAGCGTTCCTTTCAGGAGACTGAGCCTCTCCTGCATATGGTGGAGGCCGAAGCCTTTATACACTTTTCCGCAGCCGATTCCGTTATCCTTAATCTTTATGTTCAGAAGTCCGTCTTCTCTTCCGATGCCAATGTCTATGACATCAGCCTTACCATGGCGGATAGCATTGGTCACACTCTCCTGCACGATTCTGTATATGGCATCCTCCTCATCCTGACTTAAATTAAGGAGTGACGTGGTACAGTTGTAATTGATGGTAATGCCTGTAGACCTCATGGTTTCATCGATTATCTTGAGAAGCGCATCCTCAAGCTTTAGTCTCTCCAGTGCGTCAGGTCTCAATGCTTTCACCGATTGTCTGACATCTGTGATGCCCTGTCTCGCAACCTCCTCGATGGCCTTGAGCTGCTCCTTGGTGGCATCCGGCGCAATATCCATAAGCATGATGCAGGCTTCTATACCTGTGACGATTCCTGTGAGGGCATGCCCCAGGGTATCATGTATCTCCTGTGCAAAACGGTTCCTCTCTCTGGTCTCCGCAGCACTTACCAGCTCCTCAGTATACTCCTCCAGCTGCTTGTTTGCCTCCGCAAGCTTGTGATTTGCAATTGAAAGCTCTCTGTAAAGCGCCGCGATCCTCTCCTTCTCACTCATCTGTTCCAGTATGAGGAACACCATGTAGAGAATGAAGATAAACACATCTATAAGGAACATGATGTTGATGGCACCGGAGAAAACAGAAGCGACATCAGGCCGGTAGTAGGTCCATATTTGGTTTACAGAAACCGGATTGGCATACCCTGAAAGAACATTGCCGTTAAGTACCAGATCCACACAGGAAAGCAGTACGATATAAAGGATCTTTTTACTCCAGTCTATCCTGTTTCTGACTATATCCGCCAGTATCAGAAGTACCATTACCGTATAGGACAGCCCTGTACAGTAAAACAGTCCGGCACTGACTGCGATCTCAAGCCACAGCTTCACTATGAGTTCTATATGATTGTTACACTCTATGGACAGCAGTAAAAGCAGGCTTATGTACAGAATCCCGGCGATAACCGGAATCTTCCAGTAAACTATGGTTGCATGGCACTTTGTGATAAGGTCAAATGCATTGCCCTCCAGTATAAACCCGTGCATGGCATGCGCCGTTACCAGAGTGATAAACATTATCATGAGACAATTGAACAGCTGCATCAAAGAAAAAAGCTGAGCAGATACCCTCTTGATCCCATCCCGATTCTGATTTAATACTTCTTCCATCCTACTGCCACCTGTCTATGGTAAATGATGCAACATTAGATTTAGTGACCACCTGAACGGGAACCACAACTTCACCCGGGACGGTTTCTCCGTTAAGAAGTGCATACAGGGAGTCTGCTGCCTCCGTACCGATACGTGTCGGAAACTGGGCCGCCGATGCCTGCATCCTGCCTTCATTGATGAGAGCTTTGGCATCAGGGGATGCATCTACACCATATAACTCGACCTGATCAAGCATACCGTACTTCTCAAGAGCTGTTGCTGCACCAAGCGCTGCAAAGTCATTTAAGCAGAACACCACATCAAATTCTTTGCCCGACTGTATAAATCCCTCAAGTCCGGGAAGTGCTATCTCATACTGTCCCTCACAGGGTATCTCCCCTACAAGATTTGTTTTCTCGTTTTGACTGACAGCATCAAGAAAACCCTGTACCCGCTGGCGCCCGGACATAGCTTCATCGTGTGTCATAACAACCACTCTGGAGCCCTCCGGATGTTTGGAGCAGTAGTACTGTCCTATAGCTTTTCCAGCATTATAATTGTCAGACTTGATAGTCACATCTGCAAGCTCCGGATCTTCAAGTTCCGTGTCCACGACCACTATCTTTACACCCCGGGATTTTGCCTTTTTCATCACTTCCGTAAGTGCAGACGCATCAACCGGAGTTACCACCAGCGCATCTATACCCATATCAAGCATCTCTTCTATCTGAGATATCTGTCGTTCCACACTAAGCGCCGGGTCTCTCAAAACTATGTTGTCGCCCTGCGCTTCAACTCTGTGATTTATCTGCTCGTTCACGATCCCGTAAAACTCGTTGTTCATAGTCATATAAGTGACTCCGATGAGATGAGCATTTTCCTTCTGGCTGGCGGAAAAATCCGGTTTCACACTGAAATAGACCATGATCGACACAAAGCTCATCACCACCATCAGCACTCCTATGATACGGATTATATGTATATATCGTATTGATGAATCACTGCCATGGGCGATTCTTTTTTTATAAGACATATTCGTTCCTTCATTTATTTAATTTTGCTAAGAATCACACTTCGTTTTATTTTTAACAAAATCGAGTGGCATTGTAAATATTTTTGCACAATAAAAAAGAAACCTCCACTAGTGATATGTACTCTCCCTTCCGGTTGTCCGGTAAAGAAGGTATCTATCACTAGCTTGAGCCTCTTTTTTTATTATGCATCATAGCAGAAAACGCTTCTGCCTGTTAGTCACCGACAACAAATAACTCTTTTCCATTCAAATCATAGTCCTTCATGTGAACACTTTTTATTGCCGGGTCTTCATAAGTATTGAAGTAATAGGTATCTGTAGCTGAAGAAAATCCTCCGGTGTAAATAGTTTTCTCGTACATTCCATCATGCATTTCTGCTGCACCGTCTATCATGGCAACACCTGACAGAGTGTGGAACATTCTGGAAACGTTCTCATCCTCATTGGATTTTACAGGATAGTGGTTATTCAGATATGCTGCCCTGACAAATCTGGATGTGGAATAGTAATCTCCCGGTAACCCTCGCATCATGGAGCCAGAACCGAAAGGTGTCATCTTCACATCTTTCCAGACAACCTTTTCCGGCATATCGCTATCAAGATTCATGTAGTTACGAAGATTCTCGCGATGCCACTCGAACCCCGGCTGATTAGCCAGTACATCAACATCATTTTTATAGACTTCCATGTGATTTTTTGTGTACTCGACCACAATGCTGCGTTTGGCATCGCCTATGATCCAATGCAGCATCGATACCGGATATTTCTCATTTATCGGCCATGCCACTATAGCTACAGTTTCAAGCGCCTTTTCCACTTCAGCAACAGTAGAAAAATTCATGCAAATCCAAAGCGGAAACTCGTATGCCGCTATGTTTGTTTTACCTTCGACCGGTGCAGGCTCATACTGTGCGTAACCCGGAAAGTTTAACCCGGCAATGGAAAGCCCTGCATCATTTCCGCAGTCAAAATACAGCGGAATCCCTTCCTGCACAATTCCCATTCCAATAAGCGGATACTTGACACTCAGCTTTCCCTGAAATGCAGAATTCAAGACATAAGCTTTGGGAGTGATCATGACCTTCTGTCCGTATCCTACCGACCAATCAAGATTTCTGCCAAGATACATATTTCCCTTATCGTCACTAAATCTAACAGCTGTACACATATTGTTCACCCTACCTAGAAACTTTTCACAACACAACTCTGTTTAAATGACTTTGTTTCATAGATGCCATATAGAACATCTTCACTTGTTCATAGTATATCACTTTACTGCTTCATCCTATTATCTTTTCAAAATCCGCTTTAGGATGCTTACATATCGGGCAAATGAAATCATCCGGCAGCTCTTCCCCTTCCCATTCGTATCCGCATATGGTACATCTCCAAACAGTATTCCCTGTTGCTGTTTTTCCAACAGGCTGGGGCTTTGGTTTGATGTTCTTCTGATAATACTCATAGGTGCAGGAAGCAGCATCCGACAGCACCTCCATCATGACCGGTTCACATATAAACAAGGTATGGGAGCCCAGATCCACGGATTCTTTCACTTCCAATGAGAAGTAAGCATTGGTTCCCTTTGTTATATAAGGAATATCATTTTCCGCAATCCTGTAATCCTTCGCATTGAAGCTCTCGTCAAACTTATCAACGTCTCTTCCGGATTGAAAACCGAAGTGCTTAAAAAGCTCGAACTCCGCTTCTGTACTTATGACAGAAACATTGCAGCGACCTGTTTCTGTCAGCATGTCATGGGTGTAATTTGCCTTGTTTACCGCAATTGAAATCCGGTTAGGCGAAGATGCCACCTGAATCGCAGTATTGATGATACAGCCATTGGTCTTTTTGCCATCTTTGACCGTACATACAAAAAGGCCGTAGGAAAGCCTGTACATCGCCTTTGTATTCATCTCTGATTTTAGGTTAAGCTCATTGCCATCGGTTTTAATACTGTTTTCAGACATAGTCACATCTCCTTTACGAAAACTCAATTTCCTCAAAAACTCATGATCAAAAGTTCCGGCTCCAACATTTGATTTATCATCAGAAGAAGCCGATGCATAAGCATCATCCTTCACTGTACTTTCCTTCTGAAGTTCAGCCCTTCTCCTTCTGTATTCAAGTATGGGCAGATCCGACGCCAAAAGACATTCTCCTATGAACATTCCGGTTTTCTTCGGAAGCTCAGTCTCTACGATCCGTTTATCCTGCCGTTCAATGATTCTGTTGGCAATACTTCCTAATATGGCTATCACCCTGTCTATAGCCTTAATCCCCGTAAATCTGTTGTAGAATCTCAATGCGATAATTGCATGTTCATCGTCAACCGGTATAAAAAACGCAAGTATCATCAGCTTATCGGTGACATGATTAAGCCACATATTGGGAAACTTAAATGTCAGATTTGTACTTTTTAGCACGCTCTCTTCTGAAGATTTAGGAGTCTGTCCCACATCAACTTCATTGTCGGCACTGGTCTTAAGTGTGTTTCTGTCAATCCATACCACCTTCGGTCCGTTACACAGTGTTTTATTTCCACGTCCAATGGTATCACGATGAACAAATGCAAGATGCGAAACATCAAGCTGATTCTCTATGACCCTCGAGTAGTCAACAGACCAAAAGTCCTCCATATGATCATAGCTGTAGGATGAATCCTTAATCACATCAAATACATCCGGATCTATATCAGGTTCTCCCTCACCATACCATACAAAAATGATGCCTCCTATCTCTCTTGTATGGTAACGTTTCATATGGAATCTTGAATGGTCATAAACCGAAGCTCTTCCTTCAGCCGGAACATACACACATTTACCATTGATATCATATTCTATGCCGTGAAACGGACACTTGATATGTTCATTACTGATCCAGCCTTTTTCAAGAGAGGCTTTCCTGTGCGCGCACCTACTGTTAAGACAGCCTATCTCTCCACTCTCTGTCCTGAAAAAAACTATATCCTCACCGAATCTCCTGACGCCTATAATCTTTCCCTTCTTGAGTTGATGTGATGAAAGAACTGCATACCATTGATTTTTAATCATATGTAATCCTCCATTTTGTAAAGCCTATTGTTTAATGACTACTGCCTTTCATACCATCTTACTAACAGCTCCCAAACTGATTATCACATATTTCTATTAACTGTATTTTAAATTATCAATCACTTATCAGAAAAATTCATCGCAACTATTCCTATTCCCCGTATTCTTAATACAACGGACATCACTCATGATCCGGCCACCACAAGATATAATCCTGTTAGATTTCATGTATCACTTTCCATGCTTCGATCAGCCTGTCAAGATTCCATGCCGCGTTGGCCGGACTTGTGGAAGGAAGGCAGACGGCCTTGATTCCAAGGGACTTTTCAATATATTTTTTATAATACTTTTCTGCAGTCTTCCCGTTCACATAGATTCTTTCTATACTTGCTGTATCAAGTATAAGTCTTAAATCATTCGGAATAACATCCTTTATACTTGAATCCGATGAACCGACTATCTCACAGGAATGAATAACATCCCACAGAGCAACATGATTTCTCAAAAGAAAATCACGTTTTTCAGAAACTGTATCAGGTACTCTTTCATGAAAAACAGCGGCCATGACCTTCCAAAATCTGTTTTGTGGATGCCCATAAAAAAACTGTGCCTCCCTTGATTTGACAGAAGGAAAGCTTCCAAGAATAAGAACTTTTGAATTATCATCGTATAACGGTGGGATGGGATGTATGATCATTTCTTTCCTCTTTGGTAAAATACTTATCATATGCAGCAACTACAGGTAGATCCACCAGCACTAAATTTTTTATAAAGATAAATGATTAAACGACAATTGGCCGCACGGCCAGATACTTAATCCAGTCGTGCGGCCACTTTAACTTAACAGAAACTACCTACCATTAGTACATGCCCCAAATGTTATTCACCCTGACAGAACCAGTTTACTGTATACTCAGTTCATTGCATCAACTATCATTTGTGCTTGGAATTCTTCAACAAGTGCTAACGCATCTATATATGCGCCCTCATAATCTGTACGAAAATCAGACAACTAATCTCTAAGATTTGAAATATTGACAACCGTCTGCTTATGCGTTCTTAAATATGAATCCTTTGTAAGAAAAGTAAACTTTGCAGTATCCAAAGGCATGTCATATTTAGGATGAACTCTACTACGGTCCGTAATTGATGAAATCGGCAATACAACATAATCTCCAGCATCAGCTTGTCCAATTATCAAACAAGGTCTACTTTTGAATTTCTGTTTTTTTGCGATGACATCATAATAAGGAACCAAAGATTTATATGCTTTTCCTATCATTTGGTTTCCTCATAATCTTCAAATTCGTCAAGATACATATCATAGATCGAGTCATATGGTCTTACTTTTTCTGAATCAATCTTTATATCTTCTAGATTAAGCTCAACATTTCCATGCTGATTTATATCTAATCCTCTTCGAGAATTCTTCCACGAAATCTCCTCATGAGAGATTTGACTAAGCTTCCATGAAGCTAACTCACCGTATTGTAGAATCATATTTTTGACAATATATGCTGCCGAATCTGAAATATCCTTTGCATCCCCCTGATTCATTATTCCGTCATAAAAATGAATTCTTACAGATACGCATACAGGTCCGTACTTCCACCCTTCAAATGCTTCACTAAATAACGGTTCTCCTGTAATTGCCAAACTTTCTCTCTGCGATAAGTAAAGCAATTTGTGTAACTTCATTTCATCTATTGCCTCGCCAGAAATTTTTCTATACTCTTCGCAAATATAGCTAGCAATATTCATCACCTTATCCATGTTTTCCTCCGTTCTTTTCTTGCTTAAAACGCCATTCACAATGGCACCAATAAAAGAAATACAAGAAAAGACATCTTTCCATGTATAAGATATCACAGAAATACTCATTTATGTATGAATTTTTCGTTAAGTAACTTTTATGTTAACTTCCGCACTCTCAACCGTAAGCGCTCAACGTTATTTGAGCACCATAACCTAACTATCTGAAGAGCTTCGGTTTTCCGATCGGCTGAAGGTATCGCCTCATAAAACTTACGTCGGAAATGTGCCAAACATCCACAGCGAATGACTCCATTTGGCAGATTATTGTATCCCTGATAACGTTCTTAAGGCATACTATAAACATCTCATAATCCCATTCTTCCTTGAAAATACTGGATCTTCTGTTCCCCCGGCTCATCACATGATATATTGCCCCCGGATACCATATCCGTTT
>NZ_JNKO01000040.1 GCF_000702885.1 Oribacterium sp. P6A1
GAGCCATATTCTTCATTATGACGATACTTCTTGGCATTCTTACCTTTCAAATACACTAAAAGCCTCAATCCTCCGGCAACAGCTGCTCCAACACACAGGTCCACGGGATGAATACTTGGCAAAAGATTCGTAAAAGCCTGTCCGAAGCATCCGTCCATTATGAGGCTTTGTAATTTCTCAGAAGCATTAACACCTGCTGCCAGCCTCCATGCTTCTCCTATGTTCGTGGCAAAAAGTCCCAGGGCAGCATAAGGAACATTAAGAATCAGTTTCTTCTTAAGTTTACTGTTCATAGCTCCAGGTCCTTTCTCTTTTCCACAGCCTTCTTCGGAATCGAGGCAACAATTTCCTTGAATTTTCTTAGTTTATCAAGGATGCTGGCCCTTCCTTCTTTCTGGATTTTAAGTTGTTTAGCGGTATATTCATTAACTACAGCTGTTATTGCGTCCGCATCTCTGGCTTTGAAGAACACAGAATACTTCGGCGGGTCCAGTTCTGTAGATTTGACTATGGCGAAGTCTACACCATACTTGTTTGCAATTCTCCTGAAATCTCCAAGACCTAAATCATCGATGTCAACTGACTGAGCTCCCTGATCCTTTCTAATGAGCTGCTTTACAGACATTTCGCCATTTTCCGGATGAATCTTGTTCTTGATTGCATTAACAGGAAAACCTGCAACTTTCTTCAGTATATTTACAAGCATCTTTTCTGACGGAATAATAATGCTCTTACATACGAATCTTATTGCAGGTTTTGCTATTTCATTTTTGAACTCTCCAATAGATTCCTTGGATAGATCTTCATTAATCATTCATGCTCGCCTCCTCTTTGAAATCTATTCTTCGTTTCATACCAATTGTTTTATGAATTAAACCACTTAACATTTATCTATCAAAATGTCTCAGCATCATTCACTCCAAAACCTGAGACAAGGTCATTTCCAATCCTTACCGGCACCAGAATATAAGTGATGGCCTCCATAAGTTTGAACATAATATCGTCTCTTGTTGTCTCCGGACTCTTGAATATTTTCATCAGGGCTGTACCAACAAATACCTTTTCATCACCTTCCTTTAAGACATGTCTATAATCGAATTCAAACTCCACTCCTCCCGGAATTTTCATACATGCATATACTCCCTTTTGGCGGATATTTGATACATGTTCCTTGTATTCAGCATCAGATAATTCTTTGAAATCTCCTTTACTTGTCACTAATACAGCAACATAATCTTCATTTTCATTACCTGCGTAATTCCCCCCTGTTTTATCCACTTCTGCTTCAAATACACCATCATTAACAGGATCCATATTTATACCTAATCTATACTTTCTCATTCTTTCTCCTTTTCATTAACGTATATCAATTTGAATATCCAAATCGTTTTACTTTGTCTTACCTTGTAACAACAATCAATGACCACAGTAACCTCATGATCTGTTACAGTCATATAACTTCTTTATGCAGGGCCAACAAAAGCTTTTACCTCTCCCATAACAGCAAGGCGTCTTACAGTTACAAGGGTAAAAAGAAGGAGCCTGCTTATTTGCAGACCCCTTACCTCTTCTATGTTTTCTTGATGCTTTATTCTTTTCTTTACTCATAGTGTCTCGCCTTCTCTAGACTTGTTTTTTACTTCCTTTGAAGTCTTATCTGATACTTCCTTAGCTACTTCTTCTTTTTTAGCCTTAAGATTTCCAAGAAGAGAATCCTTATCAGAATCACGTCCTTCGGCTTCTTTTTCTGCAAGTCTTGCTTCATACTTATCAGCCATTTCAAAGACATGTTCTTTACAATCGTAGTGATAAACATGATCTGTAAGCTGTTCCTCCGGTGCAACCTGTGTTTCATTAACATCCCTTACCATCGCTTCCAGGTCTTTCACAGACATATCACCGTTATCCTTCACAAGCAGCACCTCATGAATGCTGCTTGGAAGTACATAGTAATCACCACCGATCTTTTCTGCTGCTTCCTCAAAAAAATTAGGATAAGCAATGACTCCTGCACCGTGAATCTTATCCGGTACAGTTGCTACAAACATTTTTTCATCCTGTGTATCCATTCCCGGAGGCATTTCTACACCCATTATTTCAGATAATACTTCTGACATTCCTCTTATCTCAGACGGTCTGATTTCAGGGGCATTAAGCATTGCATCAGCATGTAACTGTTCCTTGGTAACTCCAAACTGCTCCATAAGCTTGTTGGTAACGAGAACTGTGCCATTGCCTGAATCATTCTTATCAAGCACTAATCTATAAACCACAGCCATGTCTTCAATACGCTCATGTGGAATGTTTAAGAGCATCTCTGCATTACGTTCCGCTGATACCACATCCATAGAAAGCTTATCTTTCATCACTTCGTAATTTGTAAGATCCTGAATGTCTACATTCGGAGTATTCCTAAGCCCTTCCGTTATTTTATTTACGGCCGAAGTCAACATCTTGCTGTAACTCTGACCATCCTCAACTGCTGAATACATAGCGCTGAGATTTGCATTAACTCCGATATTACTGTCCTCCGGAGTGATAGTTAATGCATCATATGATGAATTAAGCTTTTCCATATGATGTTCCTGAATATTTACTGTAAGACCTCTTGTTTTAAGCATCTTGCCAAGATCTTCCTTAACACTTTCTTTGAACTTCTCGTAATCCATATTTTGTCCTTTCCTGCAAAGTAGATGATTGTAGCGGATGATTCTATCCACCTCAGTTGTTTCAAGTCGTCACTTGAATTTTGAGCAAAAAAATACGCCAGACTCATGATCTTCTGATCACAAGCTGACGCTTCATCTTTTGCCATATTCTTTTGCAAAAGAAAAGAAGAAACAAGTTTTTCCTTGCTCCTTCTTCCATTCTAATAATATCATGCCTTTAAAACGGATACAATCATGAATGTATCATCAATCTATAACCTTTATATAATACAATCATCATATTTTTATAATAGAATTGTTGCAATTTGTTGTTTGCGAGACAAAACCTATGACTTTGGTTACGATTAAGAATATCAATTATTAATTGCTCTTACTATTCCAATAGCTTAAATTCAAAAGTGCATATATAACACCTGCTATTACCATAGTGATGATTTGTTCTTTACGTGGGGCATGTAGTCTGAATTCATAGCTGAAGAACAGAACCGTAAGACATCCGAAGATACTGCACAGCACACGAATAATTATAAAGGAATGCTGCAATATAACCATAACAATTACTGATGCTATGAATATTCCTAAATAAACATTTCGCTCCCATCCATTATTTAACGTTAACATAATCGGTAAGCAACTGATAAAAATAGAATTCAGAATATCTATTCTTTTTAATAAAAATCCCAACATCCCTAATATTGCTGATATTGCACCAAAAAACAGCATACTAAAAAGGGAACCACCTATTGTTGAACTGATATCATCTGTCAAGCTGTAAGGTTTTCTGTAATCATCCCATTCATCCATATCTATCTACCTCTATCTGGCATCATCGATTTTCTTTACATAAACAGCAGCTCTGGAAAGAAATTTTGCTTCCATTTCTCCGTCTTTATTTACAATTGCCCTATCTATACCCTTTATCAAGCCATTACGTATAGCCTCATTATATATCTTCCCTAAACGAGCCCTTACCGACGCGGCTGATTCCTTTATACCATACTCAATAATTATCCTGTCTACATTTTTAAATGTCGGTAAATCGGATAAGGTAAACTCTGCTTTCATGTCTTCAGATTCTTTTATCAAGGACTTCATGGCATAGCTATAGTCATATACATTACCTACTGAGAATGCTTTCTCAAGTTCGTTCACGATCATATTATTCACACTAAGAAAATTATCATCAGCAGCCTTCTTAATTTGATCATAGAGTTCCTGACTAATTGATAAATTAACTCTTGGCATAATATCCTCCTATGAGTGTTGTGCAACTCTCTATGTATTCATTATATGAGTGTTGTGCAACAGTGTCAATATATTGATCATATGAAGACACCGTCCCCAGTGGGTTATGCTCTAGGCGTAGCTGTGCACTCCCGGAAGCAGAGTATTTACACCGATATAAGTAAATATCACACATACAAAGCCAATTATGGAAAACCAGGCGGCCCGCTTCTCCTTCCATCCGCTTCTGAGTCTCAGATGAAGATAGATGAAATAGATAAACCAGGTAACTAAAGACCAGGTTTCCTTCGGATCCCAGGACCAGTAACTGCCCCAGGCATTCTCCGCCCAGATGGCGCCCGATATCATACAAAAGCTAAGGAATAAAACCCCGAGGCTTACTGCTCTGTAACTGATGATATCCAGTTTTTCACCGGAGGGCACGTGTTGCTCAAAAAAAGCATTGGCAACTGATCTTGTACGAAGGAGATACATGATAGAAATGGCAAAGGAAACTCCAAAGGCACCATAGGCTATGATGGCAGTGGATACGTGGAATCCCAGCCAATTGCTCCTGAGTGATGGCATGAGCTCATGTACCTCTTTACTCTGCATTGCAGCATAACCTATCATCAGAAATATCACAGGAACGGAGAAGGTAGCCAATGCCTGAAACTTGTATTTGTATATAAAAATGATGGACACAAAGCATAAACCCCAGGCAAATGCAGACGCAAACTCATACTGGTTGGTGATGGGAAGTCTTCCTGCATTTATACCTCTTATAAGCATCACAACAGTATGGAGAAGGAAGCCTGTAATCAAAGTTCCGTTTCCTAACTTTGTGACCTTAAGGTTTTTGAACACAAAGAAGACAAAAAAGAGGATCATGCTGACAAAATATAAAAGCATGGTCACCGTAAACAAGTTGTTTTCTAAATTAAAAAGTGTTTCACTTTTCATAGTTATTTCCTTTCAACTTCGCCTTAACTCTGTCAGCAAAAAGAATTCCGCTCTTACCGCCGCTTCCAAAGACCAAATATCCATCACCCTCCTGTTTCAACCATATTTTCTCCGGCTGAACATACAGAGAAAGGAATAATCCCAAAAGAAGAACCACACCACCCAAAAGTACAAAATAAGTGAAACTGTCCTTTTTGATCTGAATAAGCGTATAGTTTCTCGGGTTGTCAAATGTCACGGTATATTCGTCTATGGTCAGCTCTTCACCTTCCATAAGTGTGTTCATCCCAAGTACCGAACCCTGGAAATAAACAATATACAGATATGCAGGATTATTGAATTTGGAGCTCAGGGTCAAGGGACCCTTTTCTCTGTCGTAATGATAATCGGGATAAAATGCCATGAATCCGATCTGCAGATCCGTTTTATCAGATACAGTCACATAATTCCCTGCTTCTACCGCTTCTTCCTGGAGAAGCTCGCCGTTTTCAAGTATGTGCATGTCTGCAGCCCATCCAGTGGAATTCTGAAAGAACTTCATTCCAAACAATGATGCAGGAGCATTGACAGAAACACTGGCACTTTCCTTTGCACCCGTTGCTGCATTTCGAACTGTGATATCCGAGGTGTACTGTTCCACCGTATCATCAGCTCTCAGACCGATGTTAAAATCATCAATCTGAAGAATATAATCCGTATCTCCAATCTGTTTTGCATCTCCCGGAAGGCCATAAACGGTATACTCCACTTTAGACATCTGCCCAAAAGAAAATCCCAGTATCAAAAGAAGCACTCCTATGTGAGTGATAAGCGGGCCTAAAAGTCCTGCCTTATGTCTGAATCCAACTATATAACTCTGCTTTGTTTCGTTTTGCTTTGTTTCAGATTGCTTTGTTCCGGATTGCCTCGAAAAACCCAGACTTTTCAGAAATGCCTCCGGGTCTTTTGAAAGTCTTCCGATATAGTGCGGACTGCTCTCTACTGAGACATTATTTGAAATGCTGTTTTCATCCGGAAGATCTCCGAAGCTCTTCCACCTTTTTATAAGTGCCGGTGTCCTTAATATGGAGCAGGTAAAGAGATTGAGGCACAGGATGACAGTAAATGCCACGAACCACCAGCTGTGAAAAACATCGTCAAGACTCAGTGCCATTATCAGCCCCGCTGTTCTGTCGCCATATTGCTGCTGGTATAACTTCATGATCTGACCTTGTGGTATCACAGAACCTATGACACATCCGATGATCAAAAGTCCCAGTAAGACCAGGGCAAGCTTCATGGACGAAATGAATTTGTAGAATTTTTTAAAACCGTTCATATCCCATCCCCAAATTTTTGCATACATAAGTCCTACGCATTGCTTCGCTTACGAACTTTCAGAATGCAATGTAGCCTGATGCAAGACTTATGCTCTAATTATACAATAAGAGAGGAGGAAAAATCCTCCTCTCTTTAGATATGCACTGAATATTAGTTTAAGTCTATCAATAAGGCGCTATAAGCATTTCTCTTGGAAATCCATCATACCTTGTGAGCCTGTATCTTCTCCATTGCCTGATTAATCATTTCCTCTGAGGTATCAAGGCACTTATAAGCAAGCTCACTGTTGTGTGCGCCCTCTGCATTCTCAACATAATCCCAGTCAAAGTACCACTCGGCATCACTGTAGATCTCGCGAACCTCGTTCAATTCATCCTCAGTCCACTTACCGCTCTGGTTTGCTTCAACGAGAGCCTTCTTAAGCTCCACAAGCTTGTCGCCTACTTCGTCTTCTCGGGCATGAACCTTCTCCTGTATACCATGAACGAATTCAACCATATCCGTACTTCCATGACACTGAGCACAGCTCTCAAGGAGGGTCTTACTCTCCAGAGGACTCACAAGCTCATGTGACTTGTAGGTACTTCCGTCAGCTCTTGTAACTGTTTCCATGTGACAGTCAGCACAGCTAAGCATCTTTCCATGCTTTCCCAAAAGGAAGGTCTCGAATTCAGGATGCTGAGCCTTAAGCATCTTGGCACCTGTAGATTCCTGTGTCCAGTCAGTGTAGCCGATTTCCTTATAATACTTAAGCTCCGGTTCAGGTCCCATGGTATCCAGACTGCTGTAAGGAACGGTACATTCAAGAATTTCAGGTTTGAAATAATACTCTGTATGGCACTGACCACAGGCAACATTCGCTGCATGGATGGAGCCAACATTATCACCAAGCGCGTCTGCCATATACTGATGGGTGACTGTAAGCTGTCCCATGGCTTCGTTATTGCCATGACAGTTATAGCAGCTAATTCCTTCATTCAGGGAAGAAAAAACCTCTTCGAAATCCTTGGTATAAGCATCAACACCTATATCATTGACCAGCTTGGTGAAATTAACAGTCTTACAGGTAAGACAATTGGCCTTTGCATGAGGTCTTGCCGTCTCATGAACGTCATCAAGATCATAGTAGTGACCTCTGGCGCTCTTATAGTCTTTTGCAAAACCATAACCTTCATACAGTTCAACCAGATAAGGATCATCTACGAGATAATCGGTCTGATAATCATGCTTGCTGTTCAGCTTGATGGACTCAACGATATCCGGAAAGACCTTTGCCCACTCATCAGCAGAAATTACCCCGTCCGGATTTGCGGCCTTTGGCGTCATTGCTGCCGCCTCCTGTTCAGTTTTGGCAACCTCCTGCTTCGGAACACTCATCTTGTACAGGTTTACAATCAGCCCGAACAACAGAATGGGAGCTGCCATGACTACCAACCAGTAATCTTTTAATAGCTTTTTCATGATAGACCTCAACTTTCCTAAGCTTACTATCTCTTCTAAAAATCAATAAAACCCAGCTACAATAAACACGATCATTTTTGTGCACACCAAAAGAGCGGACACTTATACTTAATAACAGTTTATACCAATGGAATAAATTTTTCCATACCTTTAAGTATCAAAATTAATTTTTTAGTTATGTAGAATCCGGCTCATCCTTGACATTTATGCCGGTTTTTGGAGCAAATTAGATCTGCATCTGTATGTCAGAGATAAACGGCAGAAAAACTTACGTTTATAGAGGGGGATGGAGGTTATAGCATTTCTTCCAATGCCTTCTTATATATTTCTTTTCTCTCCTTCTGGCTGTGAACCTCCTGCCGAATACGGGTTCTGAGGTTCCCCATTTTCTCATTTATCTCGCCGATATTTTTCGGAATACATTCTGAAATTCTGTCCCGAAGAAATTGTGTGACTAACGGGCTCTTTCCCCCGCTACTGGCTGCGATCACAACATCTCCCTGCCGGCAGACCGCCGGAAAGATAAAACTGCACTTTTCTTCCTCATCTACAGCATTAACAAGTATACGTTCTTTTTTGCATAATTCCGAAATGTGAGCATTTAGTTCCCCATCCCCGGTGGCAACGATCACCAGAAAATAATCTTCAGCTTTTAATAAAAGGTCACTATCTTCAAATTCTTTTTCTATGAGAGTCACATCCTTAGGAAATTCATGTTTAAATTCCTTAGCTATCACAGAAACTTCAGCCCCGTAGGACAACATGGTTTCTGCCTTCCGAAGTGCAGTTGCTCCGCCTCCGATTATGAGAACCTCTCTGTTCTCTAGATTTATCATTATAGGGAAATATGCCATTACGGTTTTCTCTCCTGTCACAAATCTTTTCGTGTATTGCTGCCGGTTAAGCCGCAAGATATCACATAAATATGTCTTTATATCGTTCCCTCAGTAAAATACTTCATCCCGATCTTCTTCAGTTCCCTTACAGTCCTTAGCTCCGCATATTTTTCATGGGGAATGTTTTCCTTTAACATATCCATTATGCTGTGGTACTCATCCTCAGTTCTCGCATGAAGCATGGTGTAAAAGTTATAATCAAAATCCCGATCCTTTTCCCTAAGATAGCAGTGGGACAGATTCTTACAGGAAAGAACTGATTCAGGCAGCTTATCCATATCCTCTTCTTTTACATCCCAGACCACCATGGAGTTGATGCTGTAGCCGACTTTATGATGGCTTAACGCTGCGGATATCCTCTTCAACCTTTTTTCCGCTTTAAGCTTCCCGGTCATAAGGAGCACATCCTGTTCTTCCAGGCCGATTTTTTCACCTATAACCTTAAAAGGTCTTTCCCAGAGGGGGAACTGTTTCTGAAGCTCACGAATCAGACGGATTTCCTCAGGGGTGACCGCCTGAAGATGTTCTCCAACATCTTTACAAAGCCCCGTAAGATTCGAGTCTCCGGCGATGCCGGTCATAAATGCACTCTTTTTCACAGAATCGATTCTGACACTTATCTGCGAGTCTGCAGCCACGCTCTCACTTCGTATCTCCTCTTTACCATCGAGATCAAACAATACCTTAAGCTTGAACATCTTTGTCTTTTTAAAGACATAAATCTTCCTCACTAGTCCGCTTCCCTGAATCTCAGAAAGGATACGGGTTCTGTCCGCTTCATCTTTTGTTGATAATGTAAACCAGCCGTTTATCCTGTGGTCTCTCAGGTAGTTATGAGTGATACACGGATACCTGTCCAAAAATTCTTTGTATAGTTCAATGTTTTCCTCCGGAACCACAGCACTGCAAAGCACAGACTGATATCCCAATAATTCGGCTTCAAAAAAACCCGAAATCCTCCTGATAATCCCGGTCTCTGCCATACTGCGGATTTTCTCCAGAACAGTCTCTTCCGGTAACCCAACACTATCTGCAATACACAGGTAGGGTCTTTCGGTTAAGTCAATTCCATTTTGTAGCTGTAGAAGAATTGCTTTGTCTGAATCATCAGGAACCATCTGTGTCCCACTCATTTTTACTGTCATTGCCCCCTGAGCCTCTATACTCTATCTCATCTATAAATGCATGTTTTACGCCGATTATTTCTGACACACAGATGTCAGTCTAGTCGGCTCTATTCCGGTTTTCCAATTAAAATGTCAACTAATGCTGATCGGGACCACGCAGGTTCCCTCACAGGATCCCCTTTATCTCATATACGACATACAGAAATCTATCTACTGATACTTTAAAACATTTCTTTCCTCCGCAGTCAGATAGCACGCCGGATCCATTCCCCAGAAATCCCCGCTTACGGCTTCCGCTCTGGTTCTGAAATTACCGTTACAACAGTTTAGCCAACAGCAGTTCCTACAGGTTTCCGGCAACAGCCCATGTCTGTCCTTAAGTCCTGCCTGTACAGGATTTTCAGTCGAAGTCCAAATCTCCCCAAAGGGCTTTTCCAGAACATTACCAAAGGTATGCTGAGGTGAGAACTGATCCGGATGAACATTACCGAGATAATCGATGTTTCCGAAAGCCATTCCTGATCTATTGCCGCCATTCCTTCGGAGCATCGACAAAATATACTTTGCTCTTTCCGGATCCTTTTCTTTTAATTTGAGATAAAGATACGGTCCGTCTGCATGGTTATCCACCATAAGAACTTCTTTTTTGAGACCTCTCCTGTAAAAATCCAGTGTCCTGTCTATAATAAGATCAAGAACCTCTCTGCTCTCTTCAGCAGTCAGATCCTCATCACGTATAGCCGACCCTCTGCCGGAATATACGAGGTGATAGAAGCAGATACGGTCAACATCTTCTTTCTCCAAAACGTCAAGCACATCCCCGACTTCCCGGTAGTTTTCTTTATTGATAGTAAATCTGAGTCCGACACGCTGCCCTACGGCCCTACAGTTTCTGATGCCTTCCATTGCCCTTTTATACGCGCCGTCACATCCCCTGAAGAAGTCATTGGTCCCCTCAAGTCCATCCAGGCTGATGCCTACATATCCGACTCCGATATCTTTTATCTTCCCGGCAGTTTCCCGATCGATAAGCGTTCCATTAGTTGAAAGCGTAGGCCTGATACCTCTCTTTGCGGCATGCTCCGCAAGTGTAAAGAAATCCTTCCTCGATAAAGGTTCTCCTCCGGAAAAAAGGATCACCGGCACATGAAAATCTGCAAGATCATCTATAACCTTGAGAGCCTGTTCGGTAGTAAGCTCCCCTTCATACTTTTTGTTTTCCGAACCCGCATAGCAGTGTCTGCACTTTAAATTACAGCTTCTTGTGTAATTCCAGACCACCACCGGACCTTTGCCTTCTGAAACTCCGTTACGTTGTTCAGCGGCCCCCTTTTTATAGCGAAGCTCATCGCCAAAATATGTATCTTCAGTCAGCATTCTGGTAAGACTAAGCATCAGACTTCTCCCTCAATCTTCCGTAGGCACAATAAGGATCCTCCGCAAGAATATCTCCGTTGTTGTAGTAAGCGGCTCTGGCTCTGCAGCCACCGCAGGAATCTTTATATCCACAGTTCTCACAACTTCCCTTGTAATCCTTGGTTCTCAGTTTCCTGAACAGGTCGCTGTTTTTCCAGATATCATCAAATTCTTTTTTTCTAATGTCTCCGGCCTCCTCAAGCATGTACGCGCATGGACGCACCTTTCCCACCGGACTTACGATGCAGTAGGTAAGCCCGGCAAGACATCCTCTGGAGAATCTTGGACTTACTTTCACATCAAGCTGTTTTGCAACCCTCATGAACTGAGGTGCACAAGTCGGCTTAATGGTTATGGCGACCTCGTTCTGCTTCAGCATGATATCCTTAAGCAGCTGCTCATAAGCTTCCACCTGCACCTGATGATCCTCAATCATTTTCCCTCTTCCCACAGGTATAAGGAAGAATATGTAAACTGCGATAGCCCCAACCTTCACACCGAAATCAATAATATCGAGGATCTCGTCTCTGTTCCAGTCCATGACTGTTACATGAAGCTGGAACGGAAGTCCAAGCTTCCGACAGTTATCTATGCCCTCCATGGTTTTTTCGTAGGCTCCGGCATCCCCACGGAATTCATTATGCTTTTTTGCATCCAGGCTGTCCAGACTTATGCCCATGGCACCGGCTCCGGCATTCTTTAGTTTTTCAACCACACTTTCCGTAAGCAGAGTACCGTTAGTACCGAATACCGGACGAAGTCCCTTGTCCTTAGCGTAGCTTACAAGTTCAAATATATCCGGCCTGGTTAAAGCCTCCCCGCCGCTGAATATCATTATCCTGAAACCGGCTCTTTGTATTCCGTCAATAAGCTTCTTTGCCTCATCAGTTGTCAGTTCTTCAGCCTTTTTTTCACCGGCATCCTGATAACAATGCTTACATTTAAGATTACAACTATTGGTTGTCATCCATGAAACGATCACGTTAATCTCCTTTTTGAGCCGCTTATCATATTTCACTAAAATAAAATTCTGATCGACTCTTCAACAAATGCATATTTCACCATGAAGCTTTGACACACTTCTTCCGGACTGCATGGCTATAATTCCATATCTTTCAATATGACTTCACTTATTCCCCCGGCAGTATACTCCCCTGCCATCAGGAACTCTCCATCATAGTGTTCTCTAAGTTTTTTCGCAGTGCTTGGCCCTATACAAACCGGTACAGTTCCATCAGAAAGTGAACAGAAAGTAAAAAAAGCTTCAACACCTCTTCCGCTTCCGAATATCACATAATCAGAATCCACCTGCTTTTTTCCGTCTCCGGCAAGCTTTTCATTAACTAAAGTCCTGTATATAGGCACTTCATCAAAATTTATTCCGCCCTTTTTAAGTTCCTCCGAAAGAGCCTCTGAACTTATCTCCGCTCTCAAAAGAAGGCATCGATCATTCTTTCCGAGATGCTCCGCAAGCTCACGACCAAGCACCTCCGCAGTATATTCCGACGGTACAAAATCCGCGTGGATTCCATGAACCCGAAGGTCCTCGTCAGTTCCCGAACCTATGCAGGCGAATTTTAGCTTCATGATTGAACGCAGATCTATCTGACTTTCCATCAGATATGAGAAGAATGCCTCGATCCCGTTTCTGCTGGTGAAAACTATCCAACTGTAGTCTTCGAAGCTTTTTGGCATCTTCTCAAATAAGAACCTGACTTCCATTGTGGTCATGGGAACAAGCTTTGCTTCCAGCTTCTCAAGAGCCTTACATTGGATATTCACAAATCTTTCAGTACCGGTAACTGTAATTGTCTTTTTTTCTACATCAGACCTTCCGGTATCACATACCTTATCAGCTGCATCATCGCAATTCACATCAGAATCACACTTTGCACTATATTCTTTATCCTCATTACAGTATGAATCTATGAGATGCTCCTGGTCAACAACATTGCTGTAATCTGTTTTACATCTTAAATCCATCCCCGCCACCTGACCTATAACTATGATCCCCGGGGTCAATGCCTTTCCCTCGCACACATCCGCTATATCGGAAAGCTTACCATCAAAACGCTGCTCCTCTTTGCAATAAGCTTTTGACAATACGCTTACCGGAGTATCCTCCGGCTTCCCATACTCCATCAGTTTCCCACATATCTCTCTCAGATTCTTTATTCCCATAAGGAATACAAGTGTGCCGGGATTTTTTGCAAGATTCTCCCAATCCACTCTGATTTCCCCATCTTCCATTGTATGACCGGTAACCACGGTAAAGGAACGTGCCACGCCCCGATGGGTTACAGGAATTCCGAATCTTTCGGGAACAGCAACACATGATGTTACACCGGGTATGACCTCATGGCGGATGTTTTCTTCCATGAGTGCAAGGATTTCCTCTCCGCCTCTTCCGAAAACGAAACTGTCTCCACCCTTAAGGCGGACAACATTATTTCCTTCCTGCGCTTCCCGGATCAGTATGCGGTTGATCTCCTCCTGAGGAAGACTGTGCTTTCCGGATCTTTTCCCAACATATATTCGTTTTGTTTTCTGAGGAATCCGGGAAAGAACTTCCACAGCCAGAAGATCATCATAAACTATGACATCAGCATTACTTACAGCATCAAGACCTTTTAGGGTTATAAGACCTTCTCCGCAGCCTGCTCCCACAAGGGTAACCTTACCTGAACGGTTTCCGGTTAATTCCCTTACCATATCATCACAAACACTCTTATGGTTCTTGACCTTACCTGTCCGCTCGCATTTTTTGCCCCTGAACATAGCCGAAATACGAACTTCTTCTCCATCTATCTCTGCATGTGCTCCCACGGGAAGAGTGCAGTCCGCTTTCATCCTGCTGAAAAGATATCTTTCTATTCCGAATCGAAGCTTCGTTACCGGATCAGATATTCTGTCAAGAAGCTCCACGATCTCCCTATCTTTTTCACGACATTCCACTGCGATCATTCCCTGACAAACGGCAGGGATGCACTCCCTGATATCAAGTCTTCTGATGTCATATTCCTGAAAATCCAAATCAAGCCTGTCCAGCGCTGCTGCCGCAACAACAATGGCAGTGTACCGGCCTTCACTTAATTTTCTGAGTCTCGTGTCAACATTACCACGGAGGTTTTCAAAAACCGCCTTCGGAAAAAGCTGTTCTAATTCACTTATCCTTCTGGGGCTTCCTGTGCCTATGACCATAGGTTGTTCAGGTCCCGCGCCCTTTAATGTCACAAGGCAATCCCTTGCGTCGCCTCTCTTTGGCACGCCGCCTATCACCAGCCCCTCTCCCAGATCATATGGAAGATCCTTTGCGCTGTGAACAGCGATGTCAGCATTACCCTCAATAAGTTCCGTCTCAAGAGAACGTATAAAAAGCCCATTCCCTCCTATTTTGGATAGTGCATCCTTTTGATTATGATCCCCTTTGGAGTGAACTACCTTGATCTCATAGTCTATATTTTCTTTCTTAAGAAGGCCGCAAACTATATCTGTCTGAGCCAGAGCGAGCCTGCTTCCTCTGGTTGCAATGATTAGTTTTTTCATAATGCAGAATAATCAGCAAATGTAGTTTTTAACAAGTGGATAAATACGATTATAGGTTACTGCAGCCAAAGCGCAGATTATAAAATCCGGAATGACAGTGCTCAGAAACCATACTTCAATAAGTGCAACTACGCCGATGGATTTTCCGTTTGTGAGAACATAGTTGTACATTATGAAATAGTATAGAAGCCCAAAGAAATAATATGCCATCTCACCAAGAAATGCGGCAAGTATGAGTTTTCCCATACCTTTTCCGCTCTTACTTTCAGTAACGAGACCGCTGATCCAGGCTGCGGCTATGAATCCGATTATAAATCCGAAGGTCGGCTTCATCATATACTGGATACCGCCACCATGTGCAAAAACCGGAACTCCCATAAGCCCTACCAGCACATAAGCAAGCACACTATAGAAACCATTTTTGCTGCCGAGGAACATCCCTGCCATAACAGCAAAAAATATCTGTAGCGAAAATGTCACCTGCCATATTCCGATTGGGAGCATGATCTTTATAAATGCTCCTACAGCCATGAGTGCTGTGAAAAGACCACATAAGACAAGTGATGTCGATTTAGTTATATTCAGATTCTTTGTCATTTCCTTTCCCCTTCTTTTCCCTAAAATAAAATTCCTAAATCCACAAAATGATAGATAGATTATATCATGTATAAGTTCTTATTTCTATCGCAGTAATCCCACCGGACAGCGTAAGTTTACCGTAGGAATTGAAAAAGCGAGAATCGCCAAGATTTTGAAAAAGTTAAGTAGATTCGTCATTTACTATAATCCCATAAT
>NZ_JNKO01000041.1 GCF_000702885.1 Oribacterium sp. P6A1
GGAGATGGCGATAAGCCCGTCAAGCGCCTCATTGGGCGTTGTGCTTGCACAAAAGATCAAGGAGGCATTTGACGGGCAACGCGGAATCGACCATCGCCGATGGGAGATAGCGATAAGCCCGTCAAGCGCCAGGAGATATTGACAAAAAGGGTAATGTGGAATATATTAGTCAGAACTAACCCATATACCCTCATGGGGTATATGACACGAAATTTTAGATGGGAACAGATCATGGAAATTACGGGTATACCTTTTAACAGAACAGATATGGTTGTGCTCTTTATTCTGGCGATTCTTTTTATTTTTGGAATAAGAGTTGTGGTGAGCTTTTTCAAGCGTCCGGAAGCGCCTGAAGAGCTTAGGGAAGAAAATGGCATATATGAGGCGGGAAGCAGAGTGACAGTTACTATAGATGGAATGATGTGCGGCATGTGTGAGATACATGTAAAAGATGCCGTCCGTAAGGCTCAACCTGATGCGAAAGATGTTACGGCTTCCCATGAGTCCGGTAAAGTGCGGTTCACTTTAACGAAAGAAGAAAAAATAAGTGATCTTCTGTCTGCGCTTCACGAAACCATAGATCCACAGGGGTATCGTATAATAGATATGACCGGGAAATGACAGTATATGTATGTTGACATTTATTCTTTCAGGAAAAAACGGACAGCGTCAGTAAAAAAACAAAGCTATGGCATCAATTTGAAAAGAGAGAGGTTAAAATGGCGGATTTTATTGTTATAACAATACTCGTTATTGTCGCATTAATAATTATAAGAAAGCTTTACAAAGACTATAAAAAGTATGGCAGCTGCGCAGGATGTGCAGAAGCGCAGTTGGGGCATTGCAATCATGTGGGGCATAAGGAACTTGATGAGAGACGTGCCGAGCTTGACAGAATGAAACTCAACGAGGTTCAGAAAGCTATACTTGCCAAGAATGCAAGAAAAAAGTGTAAAAATAAATGACAGGATGATGCACTGCAATGCATCGCATTTGATATAGATGATATTTTTAAAGATGATTTAAAAATGTATGAATTTCTGATTAATTTTTCGTTGACGATATGAATATTTACTGTTAATATCGCAAAGGAAAAATGCGTGAAACAGAGATGTTTTACAAATGATTTTATTGATTGAGTAGCCGGCGGCATGCAAAGGTTCCCCGGGGGACTGGATACATGAAAGGTGGGCCCTGATAGAAAGGTCAGGAGGACTCAAATTTTATAAGTATTTAGCGGTATCTTATAAGGCGTTGCCGATAATCAGGATATCTGTCACCTAATTCTTTCTGGGTACGGGTATTGAGATTAACTGCTGAACGGGGCATATATGCTCCATCTTGTGAAACGATCAATAGGGTTGCCTTTGTAAGCACTCTGGGTGGACGAAATAAGAATTTAACTGAAGATATGCGGTTTATACTATTAAAGTAAAGAAACCGCCGGGTGTTAAGTCGGATAGTAAAGAACGACTTGGCAGTGTATTCTTCCAAGATAAAACCCGCTGCAGGCGGGAAGCATTTTCGTATGAGGTCGTTATACAGGCTGGAGCTTATATAGTTCCGGCCTGTTTTTTATTTATACGTAAATATCATACATGGAGGAAAATGTTTTGAGTAGAAATCTTTTGGAATTACAGAATATCACCAAGTCTTATGACGGACAGTTGATACTTGATGATCTTACACTTGATATACATGAAAACAGTTTCGTTACATTTCTTGGACCTTCAGGCTGCGGTAAGACCACAACTCTCCGTATCATCGGCGGTTTTGAAAAGCCTGACAAGGGCAGGGTACTTTTTGACGGTAAAGACATTACCAATCTTCCGGCGAACAAGCGTCAGTTAAACACTGTGTTTCAGAAGTATGCCCTGTTCCCTCACATGAGCATCGAGGAAAACATTGCCTTCGGCCTGAGGATAAAGAATAAGTCGGAAAGCTATATTAAGGACAAGATAAAGTATGCTCTGAAGCTTGTGAATCTTGACGGATTCGAGAAACGTTCCATCGATTCCCTTTCGGGAGGTCAGCAGCAGCGTATCGCCATAGCGAGAGCTATCGTAAATGAGCCCAGACTTCTGCTTCTTGATGAGCCGTTGGGAGCACTTGACCTTAAGCTTCGTCAGGAAATGCAGTATGAGCTTATAAGACTGAAGAATGAGCTGGGAATCACATTTATATATGTAACTCACGATCAGGAAGAGGCTCTCACCATGTCTGACTATGTGGTGGTTATGAACCAGGGCTACATCCAGCAGGCAGGAAGTCCGGAGCAGATCTACAATGAGCCGGAGAATGCTTTCGTTGCAGACTTCATCGGAGATTCCAATATAGTTCCCGGTGTTATGCTCAGGGATTATCTGGTGCGTATCTTCGGAGCTGAGTTTAAGTGTATCGATGCCGGTTTCGGAGTCAACAAGCCTGTGGATGTTGTTATACGTCCTGAGGATGTGGAGATAGTTGATGACGATGATCCAAGGGCTATTCTTCACGGAGAGATGACACACATCATCTTTAAGGGCGAGATTTACGAGATGGAGTGTACAACTCCTGATGGTTTTGAGTGGCTCATTCACTCAACGGAGCTTCATGAGCCGGGAAAGAAGGTCGGACTTTACGTTAAGCCTTCCAACATCCAGATCATGAACAAGCCTGAATCTGAAGATGAGGAGGCGCTGGGAGTTGAAGAATAAATCATCAAGATATCTGGCTTCGCCATATATTATATGGATAGTGGGATTCATAGTTATACCGCTTCTCACCATCGTTTATTACGGTTTTACGGATAGGAGCGGGGCATTTACCCTCAGCAATCTCGCAGAGATACTTGTATGGGAGAACTACAGGCCGCTTTACCGTTCACTGATACTTTCGGCGGCAAGTACTCTTATCTGTTTCCTGCTGGCATATCCTCTTGCCATGATACTCCGCTGGTACAAGATAGGAAGAGGATCCATCATAGTGTTTATATTCATCCTTCCCATGTGGATGAATTCATTGCTTCGCATACTCGCGTGGCAGACGCTTCTGGAACGAAAGGGAGTCATTAACGGAATACTTACAGCCATGCATCTTCCGGAGCAGCATCTTATAAATACTACTGCGGCTGTGCTTATCGGAATGGTTTACGATTTCCTTCCCTTTATGATATTGCCCCTCTATAACGCTCTTATGAAGATAGATGACAATACCATAAATGCGGCATATGACCTTGGTGCCAGCTTCTGGCAGGTGCTTACAAAAATCATGCTTCCGCTGACGGTTCCCGGTATAGTGTCCGGAGTTACCATGGTATTCGTTCCCGCCCTTACAACATTTGCAATTTCCAACATGCTGGGCGGCGGCAAGATTTATCTCATCGGTAATGTCATCGAGCAGGAGTTCATGCAGGATTCGGACTGGAATCAGGGGTCGGGACTTAGTCTTGTGCTGATGATGTTTGTTATTGTTTCAATGCTTATCGTTAATCATTTTGACGATAAGAAGGATATGGGAAGAGGAGGAGTTATCTGATGGAAAAGTTAAAAGATACTCTTTCACAGTGTTATCTTGCTTTCATAGTTCTGTTTATGTATGCGCCTATTGTTACCCTTGTGGCACTGTCTTTTAACAATGGACGTTCAAGAGCACAGTGGTCAGGCTTTACATTTGACTGGTATGCTGAGATGTGGGCGGATCAGGCTATCATGGCGGCACTAAGAAACACCATAATCATAGCTTTTGTATCGGCCTTTATCGCTACGGTTCTTGGAACCATAGCGGCAATAGGCATTAACAATATGAGATCTGTATCCAGAAATACAGTCATGAGCATCACAAATATTCCGATGCTCAATGCGGATATAGTTACAGGTATATCCATGATGCTTTGCTTTATTGCATTCGGTGTATCACTGGGATTTCATACCATTCTTATTGCACATATAACATTTAACCTGCCTTATGTAATCTTAAGTGTAATGCCTAAGGTGAGACAGGCCAGCAAGGATACCTACGAGGCTGCGCTTGATCTTGGGGCTACACCGGTTCAGGCCTTCTTTAAGGTTGTGCTTCCGGAACTTATGCCGGGAGTCACTTCAGGCTTTATGCTGGCATTTACCATGAGTCTTGATGATTTCATCATCACTCACTTTACAAGAGGTGCTGGAATCGACACTATATCAACCCTCGTATACAGCCAGGTGAGAAAGGGCATCAAGCCAACAATGTATGCTTTATCCACAGTTATCTTCCTGACGGTTTTTGTGGTTTTGATGATCGGTAATTTTGCTCCGGAATGGTTAAAGAAAAGAAGGAAATGATGAAAATGGATGGAAGAAAAGGTACCGGGCTTTTGAAAATCTTTGGAAACAGGACCATAATGGCGGCAGTGTCCATGGTCGTCATAGCCGGTATATCGGTATCTCAAGTGGGATGCGGTACAACAGAGAAAGACATTGAGGAGATACCGACTCCCCTCAAGAATACATTATATGTATACAATGCGGGTGAGTACATTGATCCTGAGCTCATAGATATGTTTGAAGAGGAGACGGGGATAAATGTTGTGTACGATGTCTTCGAGACCCTTGAGGAGATGTATCCGGTTATTGAAGCGGGCGGAGTAGTTTATGACTGTGTATGTCCTTCGGATTATATGATAGAGAAGATGCTTCAGAACAATCTTCTCCAGGAAATCAACTACGACAATATACCTAATATCAAGTATATAGGTGAAGATTATCTGAAGATGGCATCAGAGTTCGATCCCGGCAATAAATATTCAGTTCCGTATACCTGGGGAACTGTCGGTATTCTTTACAATACAAGGATGCTTGATGAACTAGGGGTACCATACCCTACAAAGTGGTCGGATCTTTGGAATCCGAAGCTTAAGAATGAGATACTTATGCAGGACTCGGTAAGAGATGCATTTATGGTGGCGCTGAAGAAGAACGGATACAGCTGCAACACAGAGGATCCTTCTGAGCTGGATACAGCTATGAGGGATCTCATAGATCAGAAGCCAATAGTTCAGGCATACGTTATCGATCAGGTAAGAGATAAGATGATCGGTGAAGAGGCGGCAGTAGGAGTTATCTACTCCGGGGAGATCCTTTATGTTCAGGATGAGCTGGATGGAACCGATGTAAATGTTGAATACGCTATTCCCGAAGAGGGAACGAATCTTTGGATCGATGCCTGGGTTATTCCCAAGAATGCCAGAAACAAGGAGTATGCGGAAAAGTGGATCAATTTCCTGTGCAGACCGGATGTTGCCGCTAAGAATTTTGAATATATAACATACTCCACTCCCAACACAGGCGCTCTTGAGCTTCTGGATGAGGAGTATCTTGAGAATAAAGCGGTATTCCCTGACACAAAGGAGCTGCTAAAAACTTCCGAGTTCTACCACTATCTGGGATCTGAGGGAGACGCCCTTTACAACAACCGCTGGAAAACTGTTAAGTCGAGCTGAAATATTGCAAAAACCTCCCATTTTGTGCATGCACAGATGGGAGGTTTTTTGTTGATACTTATGACACTTATGTCATCAAATTCATACCATCTATTAAATGATAATATTGTAACAATACATCTATGTGTGATAGAATTAAGAATATTTTATGGAGAAGTGCGCCCATTTTCGGACGTCAGGAGAGGCATAACATGAAAGATAAATACATGGCATATATTGGCTCATACAGTTATACAGGGCATGCAAAGGGAATCACTGTATGTGATGTTGATGTTGAGAAGGGAGTTTTGACCAAGAGAACAGAGATAGAGGTGAACAATTCCTCCTATCTTGTTGCTTCAAGAGATCAGAGAACTTTATATTCCATTTCGGATGAGGGTATAGTTTCTTTCAGAATCCTTGAAAACGGAGCTCTCAGCAAGCTCAATACAAGAAATATCAGAGGTATGAGAGGATGTCATCTTGCCATAGATCAGTATGATGAGTACATCATGGTTTCCGGATATCATGACGGCAAGGCCACACTTCTTAAGCTGGAAAAGGATGGTTCTGTGGGACCTATCATCGATGGAGTATATGACAAGGGCATCGGTTCCGTTGCAGAGAGAACATTCCGTCCTCATGTTTCATGCGCAAGAATGACTGATGACCAGAAGTATATCCTTGTTGCGGATCTCGGGATAGATCAGGTAAGAGTATTCAGATTCGACAAGGCCGACGGTAAGATGCGTCAGATCGATACCATTCGCTGCCAGCTTAAGTCAGGTCCAAGACATTTCCGCTTTTCACCGGATCGTAAATATCTCTACCTTATGTATGAGGTTAAGAATGTTATCGACGTTTACCGTTTTGCCGAGGGCAAGGGACCTAATGAGATAAACATTGAAAAGATTCAGGAGATCTCCACTCATAATGATGATCAGGACAATCCGCTTATTGCGGCAGTACAGATGCGCTTCTCTCCTGATAAGGACGCAAAGCATGTTTTCTGTTCAAATGCCGGAAACGATACAGTTACTATTTTTGATCGTGACGTGGAAACAGGGCTTCTTACTATGAAGGGAAGTCTTCCTATCGCAGGTATATATCCAAAGGATTTCTGCATCTTCCCGGATGAGAAGCATATTGCTGTGGCAAACCATGAATCAGGTTCCGTAACATTCTTCAATGTAGATTACGAGAACGGACTTCTTGTTATGAGTGCAAGAGATGTGCAGGTTGACGAGCCCAACTGTATATGCATGGTGAAGCTCCCTGCAGGCAGATGACAGGATAAAATGTAAAATTGCAGAGACTGTTAACAGGTGATTGAGGGGTAATTTATTACCCCTCTTTGTACAATAAAGACTTGAGAGGTTCAGATGGCTGGAAATACTTTTGGAAAACTTTTTAGGATAACAACATTCGGTGAATCTCATGGACCGGCACTTGGAGTGGTGATAGACGGATGTCCTGCGGGACTTCAGCTTTCAGAGGCTGACATTCAGCCATACATGGACAGAAGAAAGCCGGGACAGAATCAGAAGACAACCGCAAGAAAGGAAGAGGACAGGATAGAGATCCTTTCCGGAGTTTTTGAGGGTATCACAACAGGAACACCTATCGCCATGATAGTGAGAAACAGCGATCAGCACAGTAAGGATTATTCCGATATCGCTCACGTTTTTCGTCCGGGACATGCGGATTACGGCTTTTTTCAGAAATACGGGCTGAGAGACTACCGTGGGGGAGGCCGTTCCAGCGGGAGAGAGACATTGGCCCGTGTTGCGGGAGGGGCCGTGGCTGCCAAGGTTCTTTCCGAGATAGGCATCACAGTTGATGCAGAAGTCACAGAGCTTGCGGGAATAGATGTCACAACCGAAGCCGGTCGTGAAGCTGCGGATGCAAGGATACTGGAACTCAAGGAGGAACAGGACAGCGCCGGAGGAGTGGTTACCTGTTTTGTGAACAATATGCCTACGGGTATAGGAGAGCCGGTGTTCGATAAACTGGATGCGAATCTTGCAAAGGCCGTTATGTCCATAGGAGCTGTGAAGGCCGTTGAGATAGGAGACGGAACAAAGGTATCCAGGATGAGAGGCTCCGAGAACAATGACGGTTTTGAAGCGGTTGCCATAGAGATAGCGCCTGATGAGGACGATGAAGAAAACGAGGATATCGAACATGAGCCAAGCCTTCAGGAGATAAACAATTTCAGAACCCTGAACGGTCTGGAGGCTTTGGATGAAGCGGAATATGAGGAGATGCTTGCAAACGGTGAGTTTGACGGCACAGAGGAGGTATTTCAGGTCACCAGCAACCATGCCGGCGGAATCCTTGGGGGCATGTCAGACGGAGCTGAGATAGTGCTCAGGGCTTATTTTAAGCCTACCCCTTCCATTGCCCGTCCTCAGAAAACCGCTAATGAAGAGGGCGACAATGTTACCATTTCAATCAAGGGAAGACATGATCCGACAGTTGTGGAACGTGCCAATGTTGTTGTTGAGTGCATGGTGGCCATCACCATACTTGATTCTCTCCTTGAGAACATGGGATGCAAGATGGATAATCTGAGGGAGATATATCCTGAAGACTGATCTTTCCAAACTTCTTTTTTGGGCTAAAGTCTTGTAAAAGAATATTGCCGTTGTTACAATGGATGGGCAAAATAAACCCGCTTAGGCAAGGCACAAAGGAAGTGCGCTGATGCCGAAGCAAATATATGATAAGAAAGGCTATTGATATGGCAGACAAGAAACTTGTGGAGCAGATTACTCCTATGGAGGAGGACTTTGCTCAGTGGTACACAGATGTTGTTAAGAAAGCAGAGCTTTGTGATTACAGTTCAGTAAAGGGATTCATGGTAATCCGTCCTGCAGGATATGCTCTTTGGGAGAACTACATGAACGTTCTCGATAAGATGTTCAAGGAGACAGGGGTTCAGAATGTTGCTATGCCTATGCTCATTCCTGAGTCACTTCTTCAGAAAGAGAAGGATCACGTTGAAGGTTTTGCACCTGAGGTTGCATGGGTAACCGAAGGCGGTCAGAAGAAGCTTGAGGAGAGAATGTGCGTTCGTCCTACTTCCGAGACTTTATTCTGTGACTATTTTGCAAAGGTGGTTAAGTCTTACAGAGATCTTCCTCAGGTTCTCAATCAGTGGGTATCTGTAGTTCGCTGGGAGAAGACAACCAGACCTTTCCTCAGAACCAGAGAGTTCTTATGGCAGGAGGGTCATACTGTTCATGCAACTGCTGAAGAAGCAGAGGAGAGAACAGTACAGATGCTTAACATCTACGCAGACTTCACTGAGCATTATCTTGCTATTCCGGTTGTAAGAGGTCAGAAGACCGAGAAGGAGAAGTTTGCAGGTGCAGTAGCTACATATACAATTGAGGCTCTTATGCATGACGGTCAGGCTCTTCAGTGTGGTACATCCCACAACTTCGGATCTGATTTTGCCAAGGCCTTTGACGTTCAGTTCCTTGATAAGGACAATCAGCTTAAGCCTGTACATGAGACTTCATGGGGGTATACAACCCGTATGATCGGTGCCCTCATCATGGTTCACGGAGATGATTCAGGTCTTAAGATACCACCTCGTATCGCGCCTGTTCAGATTTGTGTACTTCCTATCCAGCAGAAGAAGGAAGGTGTTCTTGATAAGGCTTATGCTTTGAAGGATCAGCTTATCAAGGCCGGTTTCCGTGTAAAGGTTGATGACAGCGACAAGTCACCGGGATTCAAGTTCGCTGATTGTGAGGTAAGAGGCATTCCTCTCCGTGTAGAGATCGGACCTAAGGATATCGAGGCAGGTCATGCTGTTCTCGTACGCCGTGATACACGTGAGAAGATACAGGTTCCATTTGAGAATCTCAATGAAGAGGTGGCAAGAGTTCTTGAGCAGATTCAGAATGATATGTTTGAGAAGGCTAAGCAGTTCCTTCAGGATCACACTTCATCTGCAACAAACATGGATGAGCTTGTAGAGATAGTTAATACAAAGAAGGGCTTTGTTAAGGCTATGTGGTGCGGATGCCGTGAGTGCGAAGACAAGCTTAAGGACATGTCAGGTATCACTTCAAGATGTATACCGTTTGAGCAGGAACAGGTAAGCGACAAGTGCGTTGTCTGCGGAAAGCCTGCCACAAAGATGGTTTACTGGGGAAGAGCATATTGATTCAGACACATAAAACGGGTTCTCTTCAAGAGGACTCGTTTTTCTTTTATGCGTGATACGGCCTTCAGGCGAATACTTGTATTCATTTGAAGGCCAACGCGGCATCGAGTGGGGGGATGAAATCAGCTCTACTCGATTTACAGGATTCTGCTATAATCGATGTGGCCCGGTTAATCAAAAGTACATTACCGGAATGAAAGGTTTATATTATGAGTTTTGATGAAGGAAGAATTTTACTGTTCCAGAGGGACAAGGTGGAGCTGGATGCATTGTTGAATGAGGATAAGAGTCTTAGAGAAGCAGGCATCCGGCTTTCGGAAAGCTTCCATCAGGAGAAGCTTACAGAACTTAGAAAAAAACTTGAAGAGGAATCTGCAGGAATATACAGTAAGGCTTTGCATAATGATTTTAATGTCACTGTAGCCACAAGATATGCGGACAGCAAAGAAGCATACGGGGATATACTTTTTAAAAATGATGTGAGGATCCCTGATGTGGGGGTTCGTTCATATAAACTTGTGGGGGCCATGAAGGAAATGCACCTTCTGATAGGCTGTGGTGACGGTAGTGGAAATGCTGATTTTCCTGTGGATAAGGATATAAACATTGATCTTGGAAAGAGAGCTTTTCAGGCAGGTGAGGTGAAGATCTATTTTCACTACATCGATGATCGGAGAATCATAGTTGAAGTATTTGGCGGAGAAGAGTATCTGTTTTCGGAGGAAGTGAGGCTTGGTGCCGGGGCTTCAGCAGAAAAAAACTGTGTGGACAGAAATATTCATCCGGATATAGAGGATGTGGATATCAGTGAAAGTGAAGTTCCGGATACAGCAAAAAGAATAGACAGCCTGCCGGTAGGAGCCCTGAAAAAGGATGGAACTCTGGATATCTCAGGACTGGTAGATCAGAAACTTTATCTTCTTGCCATTAATTTCATAAAAAAAAGAAAGTATAAAAAAGCAGAGGACTGTCTCAGGGATCTTTCGGATAAAGGAGATCAAAAGGCTAAGGAGCTTCTTCAGTATCTTTATGATGAAGTTTTTACGGATGACCTTCAGGCTTTAATTACCCTTGCGGACAGCTGCATCGAGAAAAATGATCCGGAGTCCCTTGCCGAGGCGGAGGAGATCGCCGGAACACTTTACGAAAAGGGACATCCCCTTGCTGATTTCATTCTCGGAGAATGTCATATCAGCAGAAACAGTGATATCTATGATACAGCCGAAGCTCTTAACTGTTTCAGAAGGTTTATATCAGCTTCTTCGGGAGAAGAGGCCGGTGAAAGGTATTTAATTGCAGCACATTACAGTGCCCTTATAATCTTTAATGATAAAGATGCGTCCCTGCCTATGCTTAGGGAGGCCCTTCGGTATGCTCTTCTGGTAAGTGAAGCAAATCCCGGGGATTCCGGCATTTCAGGTCTTATAGATAAACTAAATGAACGCATCGAGCTTCTTGGCCGCAAAAAGATAAGAAAAAAGCTGATAATATCTGCTGCAGCTATTTTAGCAGCAGCGGCAGCTGCGTTTCTGATATTCCGGATAGCAGGTTCAGGCAGCGGTATTTCCGGTATAGATCCGCTGAACAGAAGCAATTCCGAAAGCGGTACCCGGGAAAAGAGCTATATCGTAACGGTTGATGCGGCCAATATACGATCCGGTCCGGGGATGGATTATGAAGTGGTATCAAGCAGAGAAAACGGAGAGACATTGGCAGGAACCGGAAATGAAGAAAAGGCTTCCGATGGATCCTGGTATGAGATATATTTAAGTGCCGACAGATCTTCTACCGGATGGGTCAGCGCAAAGGTTGTTTCGGAAAGCTGACGGCATCTGGAAAAGACCGGGGCACCTGCATCGGTTTTGTGAATGAAAAGCGATGGATTTTAATTCCGAAATAAGAGGATGATGAATGAATAAAATAACATTACCGGAAAATGTAAAATATATAATCGGACGTCTGGAAGAGGCGGGCTATGAGGCATACGCCGTGGGGGGATGTGTGAGAGACAGTCTCTTGGGAAGGCTTCCGGAGGATTGGGACATAACCACAAGTGCAAAGCCTGAGGAGGTAAAGCGGGTTTTCCGTAGAACCATAGATACCGGAATACAGCATGGAACGGTGACTGTTCTCATGCCGGCCCATAAAATTTCCGGGGAAGAGGGCTCCGATTCCGGAGAAATGACTTCAGAGGGAGCCGGTGATAATCAGAGCAATAATAAGACAGGCGGCGGTTTTGTGGGATATGAGGTAACTACATACCGGATCGACGGAGAATATCTGGATGGAAGACATCCCAGTGAAGTGATTTTCACACCATCACTTCATGAGGATCTGGCCCGCAGGGACTTCACCATAAATGCTATGGCGGTCAATGATAAGACCGGGGTGGTGGATGATTTTTCAGGACTTCAGGATATGGAGAGAAGAGTCATAAGGGCTGTTGGAGATCCTGTTCAGAGATTTACCGAGGATGCCTTAAGAATGCTTAGAGCCCTCAGATTTTCCGCCCAGCTGGATTTTGAAATCGATAAGCATACCTATGAGGCTATAAAGGAGCTTGCGCCTAATCTCATGCATGTTTCAAAGGAGAGGATAAATGTTGAGCTTACCAAGCTTCTCATGTCAGATCATCCTGAGTATATAGCCCTTGTGTCTGACAGTGGACTCTCTTCGTATATTTCAGAGCATTTTGACGATGCTTTTGACGTTTCCAATGAACAGGGCGCGCCTTATCCGGACATCCGTCAGTGGATACCTTCCGGTATTCCAAAGAAAAGATATATCAGATGGGGTACCTTTTTAAGAGCTGTTCCCGAGGAAGCAAAGCTCATACTTAAAGAGCTCAAAATGGATAACGACACCATCAACAAGGCCCGTATCATATCAGGACTTTTTAATGAAGATCTGCCTGAAAGCATCTATGAGGTGAGAAAGACCCTCTCGGTTATAGGCTATGATACTTATTATGCATTTCTTGACGCTGATGAATGTCTTTCCATGCAGTACAGCGGTGAGGAGTCTGCAAGACGTCTTGAAAGGATAAGAGCCACAAGAAAGCATGTGGATGCCATTCGTGATGCGGGAGACTGCATCAGCCTGAGTGAGCTCCAGGTTACCGGAAAGGACCTTATGGATATAGGCATACCTAAAGGACCTCAGATAGGCATGGTCCTCCATGAGCTTTTGGATGAGGTTTTAAAGGTGCCTTCAAGAAACCGTAAAGAGGTACTGCTTTCTCTGGCAGGAAAATGAGTTTTTTTCACTGCATAAAGTAAATGATCCAAAATTCACTGCAAATAATAAAAAACAGTGGATATTTCTGTGGAAGATTGCCTGCTTTTAATAAAATCTACACTCTAAGTTTGTAAGAAGATACGTAATACTGCATTATGATACTTGATGCGAATCCTTTAAATTGATATATTTATAGTTGGTTTTAATGCTTTTTTGTTGTAAAACATACAAAAATACAGTATCCAGGATTAGAAAGGGGTTTTTATGTATCAAGAGGATTATGAGCGCTGGCTTGCTGCCGACCTCCAGGATGTTGATTTAAAGACAGAGCTTCAAAACATAAAGGGTGATGATGAAGCTATAAAGGACCGATTTGCAGTTGCTTTAAAGTTTGGAACAGCAGGTCTTAGAGGAACGCTGGGAGCCGGAACCAACCGCATGAATATCTGGGTGGTTCGTCAGGCTACACAGGGAGTTGCAGACTGGGTAAAGACTCAGGGAGGCACACAGACTGTTGCCATCAGCTATGACTCTCGTTTAAAGGGATGGAATTTTGCACGGGAAGCGGCAGGAGTTCTTGCTGCAAACGGCATCAATGTCCGTATTTATGATGAGCTTATGCCTGTACCTGCTCTTTCTTTTGCAACACGTTACTATAACTGCAATGCAGGTATCATGGTGACAGCATCACACAACCCTGCAAAGTATAACGGTTATAAGGCTTACGGTCCCGATGGATGTCAGATGACAGACGACGCAGCAGCAGTTGTTTACAATCAGATCCAGAAGACAGATGTTCTTACAGGTGCAAAGTACATAAGCTTTGCGGAAGGTGTTGAGAGAGGCCTTATAAAGTTTGTGGGAGAGGACTGTAAGATGGGACTTTATGATGCCATTGAGTCACGCCAGGTTCGTCCGGGTGCGGCAAAGGGCTCAGGACTCAAGCTTGTTTACACACCTCTTAACGGTACGGGACTTGTTCCTGTAACAAAGGTTCTCAATGATATCGGAATTGATGACATCACCATCGTTCCGGAGCAGGAGTATCCAAACGGTTACTTCACAACCTGTTCTTATCCGAATCCGGAGATCTTTGCAGCCATGGAAAAGGGACTTGAGCTTGCCAAGAAGACAGACGCTGATCTCCTTCTTGCAACTGACCCGGATGCCGATCGTGTAGGTATCGCCATGAAGTGTCCTGACGGTACCTATGAGCTTGTTACAGGTAATGAGATGGGAGTTCTCCTTCTTGATTACATCTGTGCAGGACGTAAGGAAAAGGGAACTATGCCTGAGAAGCCGGTAGCTGTCAAGTCTATCGTTTCCACACCTCTTGCCAATGCTGTAGCAGAGCACTATGGGGTTGAACTGAGAGAAGTTCTTACAGGTTTCAAGTGGATCGGTGACCAGATTGCGCGTCTTGAAGCAGCAGGAGAAGTTGAGAGATTCATTTTCGGATTTGAGGAGTCCTACGGATATCTTTCAGGTTCCTATGTAAGAGATAAGGATGCTGTTGTAGGCTCTATGCTTATCTGTGAGATGGCAGCATACTACCGTTCCATCGGATCATCCATCAAGCAGAGACTTGAGGAGATCTACAAGGAGTACGGCCGTTACCTCAACAAGGTTGATTCTTTTGAGTTCCCTGGACTCAGCGGTATGGACAAGATGGCATCAATCATGGAAGGTCTTCGCAAGGAAGCGCCTTCAGACTTTGCAGGCAAGAAGGTGGTTAAGATAACTGACTATGAGAAGCCTGAGGAGACAGGTCTTCCAAAGGCCAATGTTCTCATTTATACTCTTGAGGACGGTTCATCTGTGGTTGTAAGACCTTCAGGTACAGAACCAAAGATCAAGACTTACTTCACAACTCTCGGTAAGGATCTTCAGGAGGCTGAGGCAGAGAAAGAAAAGCTTGCAGCAGCCATCGCACCTATTCTTGAGTGAAGATGACGGAATCTCAGCGGATTCTGCTCTGATTGAAGCATGATACAAATGATGATAGAATTAGGCTGTCGCTTCGGCGACAGCTTTTCTTTTTTTGCGATAAGCCCGTCAAGCGCTCTCTTGGGCGTTGAGTTTACACATAAGACCAAGAGAGCATTTGACGGGCAACGTAGAATCGACCATCTTTGA
>NZ_JNKO01000042.1 GCF_000702885.1 Oribacterium sp. P6A1
TAATTATGCAAATAATATAAGACGTAATCATCCATCTACATGTATGATATCTTCCATAAGATCCTCTGCTTTTACTTCTGAATTATGATAATGCTCCCGTCTGTCTGTTATCCTGCCAATGGAAATTGCATTCTTCGGGCAGTACTGGAGGCATCCAAGGCACTGGGCACAATTAGTACCGAATTTAGGTCTGCCATTATCCATTCTTATATTCTGTCTGGGACAAAGCTTCACGCACTGCCCACAGGAAATACATTTATCACTGACAGAAAATGCCTTGATCTTAATATTTGCGATAGCAGGCCAGATCTTATTCTCTAAAACATTTAAAGGATTTCTGAATGGCTTCCCCGATACTACCTCATTTCTGATATCCGCAGCGATTTGAGCTGCCATACTTTCACTTCTGCTCTGTGCTTTTTCTTTGTTTAGAAATGGTACCATTACATTATGTGGAAACAGCCAGATACAGCTGCAATGATGCGTAACCACATGCCAATATTTAAGCGGTATTATACGATTTAGTTCTGCAAGACCTGTCCCCTTATAAACAGCCGGCTGGCATACACCGAATGTATATGCATCAGGATTCACCGTTATCATCCTAACGTATTTCAGCACATCTTCCGGGGCTCCACCACCATAACAGGGGAATACAAACCCTACTTTTTTTGCTTCTGTTACATCTGATACCTTAAGCTTTGAACGCATCATTACGATATCCGCACCACCGATATTCTTAGCTATATTCTTTGCAAGATTTAAACAGTTCCCCGTTCCTGAATAACAGAATATAACATTTTCGTGCATAACAACCTCCTGGCCCAATATTAAGTTTCTAATGATCTATGGGTCCCAGCACCTTTACCGTACAGTCACCAAGTGTCAATGTCTCGCCCGTCTGTGGTGCACGAGCTTTCAGATTCCTATAGTTCAAGGCATTGATCACACCTTGATAAATCTCGTTATCCTTTGTGTAATCCGGCATGAGTACCTGCCCGACGGGAACATTTGTAATTACTGAAGCTGCTCCTCCGATGTGATCAGCATCAGGATGTGTGAGCACCAGATAATCAAGCTTCTCAACGCCTTGCTTCTTCAGAAAAAGACGAATCGCTGTTCCAGACTCAGGTGTTCCGGAATCAATGAGCATAACCGCCCCGCCTGATCTCAGAAGCTCTGCATCCCCCTGTTCTACGTCAATAAAGTCGACCACCAAATCAGCCTTCGCATCTGATTAAGCAGCCATGGTTCCTATGGCGAAGATTAATACTGCCATCACTGACCACAATACGGGCTTTAGTATTTTTAAAAAAATGTATTTAAAAGTTTTCATCTATTCTTCTTTATAATCAGGAGCGCACCTGATATAGCCAGAACCATGCCCGATTAAAATGCTTTCACATAACCAAGTTCGGTATAAACCATTCCTTGCTTGCTTTGTTCTGATTTCATCAGTGATATCCTGCTTACCTTCATTGTCTCATCAAGTACATTACCAATCTTCTCATAACCTTTTGCTCCGCCAGCTCGTCTCACAAGGGTTATATGTGGCGTAAATTTCTTTGTATCAAAATCTATATCTTTCCCGGAAAGAGCACTTCTTAGTCTATTCACATAGTCCATTAGATCAGGATTAGCCTCTACTTTAGCAAATACCATGTCTTTAAAACACTTTAATCCGGAAACATTGATATCAAAAGCACTGAACGGTACATCCCTCATTATTCTCTCGATTTTTTTCGGATCATCACTCTCACCTATGAATACAAGTGTCATGTGAAGGTTTTCATCCCGTGTGAAATTGCCTCTTACTCCGTTTTGTTTTAAAGCATTCTGCATCTTCAAAAGAGCATACTTCATATTCTCATTAAAGTTTAATGCAATAAACAGACGCATAAAGTATCTCCTTAATTTCACATTCTCCTAAAGGGTGATCAAATGTTGGCATTATCCTGATAAAACTCATGGATGCACAGCCGATAACAGCATCCCCGTCTGTAGCAAGAACAGTTATCTGGTCTCCATTCAAAAAGTAATCGCGACTTTCATTTATCATTTCATCTGAATACTCATAATCTTCAGGCAGATCATTCACGACCTTTAGCATTTCAAGGCGAATACTCATAAAATAATCAATATCATCTTGTTTTGCAATTCTTAAATCTATCATGCGCATCATTAGTTCTTAAAATCTGCATATACTCAAAAAACGAATAATTCCACATAGGACGATCATTTGGTTCCACGCATACTAATGGTGTATCAATTCCCTGGTTGACTACCCCAGGTACTGTCACTAACATGTCCAAACTGACCATCTGATGGAAATGGAAAATAGCTGTCTTTTTTGCTACCCTTTTCTTTGAGATATTGTCCATATTCATCTAAGCCCCTTTGCCACTCCATACAGTAGCAATACACAATTGAACCATCAACATGAATGTCAATGTTCTTATAAATGCACTTCAGGATTTTTATAAGCTTTTCTTTAGTTCCTCTCTGACTTTATCCATATCACTACATGTCAGGATTGGAATCAGACTGTCTATTTCCTCAATACTCTTATCCCACCATTTAAAATGTAGTAATAAGCTTATAAGTTCATCGTCAAAACGTTTAATGTATAAAATAGGAATGTCGAAACGGCGTTCATCTGATGGTTCGCACCGTTCATTACAAACTCAACTCCTGCAGCTATCTGGCAGAATTTCCCTATTATCAACTTGTCGTCATTCCATTCATAATGATGTGTAACATGGCTCTCAAAATCCGAATCTGCAATATAAGTAAAGTCTCCGACGATAATATTAGGATTCTTTATTGTTGGCTTCACGTATATTTCTTTATCGTATCCGGCTATCGGATGTACCGAATTAGGATTAGGACTTATTTCATTTTTCATATTCACCAGCCTCACAAAATTGTTTTCACATACTCTCCGTTATCAGACATTTGCAGCATGAGATCTGCTTCCATGGATTTCTCCAGACATAACCTGACATTTGCCATATCACTGAAATCCACAAATAAATTGCCAATGACTGTTACCAGTTCTGAATAATCCTTTACATTGCACTTCATAACGGAATACCCGTTCTCAGGATTCTGATATGTGATTCTCTCTACTACGCAACGTATTTTCTGCATGAATTCTTATTCTTATAAAACGTGATAATACGGACAGATATTTTCATAATGTCCATCCTTCATCCTGAACCCGCCGGGGATTATACCAAGCTGTTTGAATCCAAGCCTTTCGTAAAGGTGCCGTGCGTGAACATTACTTTCTACTACAGCATTGAATTGAAGAACTCTGAAACCGATTTCCTTTCCTTTTTTCATACAATCCATTACCAGCTGTTCTCCGATATGTTTTCCTCTTGATTCGGATGAAACTGCATAGCTGGCATTACATATATGTCCGCATCTGCCTACATTATTGGGATGAAGGATATAAAGACCGTATATTTTTCCATCCTCTTCCGCAACCCCGGTGAAACTCTGCGAAGCAAAGAACCCGGCTCCTGTTTCCAGATTAAGTAATTCTTCCTGCGGAAATGCTATTCCTTCTTCAACTATCTCATTCCAGATATGTATCATCTCTGATAAATCATTTTCTGTATATTTTCTAATGTTCATGATTAATGCTCCTAGTTGTTTGTTGTGTCTTTGGCACTTATTAAGAAAAATAGCGTTACGCCTTTGTCGCTTAAACCTCTTCGGAAGTTGCCTATTAGGGAAGCTTCAATGTCCTCTTATAAAGGACGATTTACAGTGCACTATAAATATAATGCTTTCCTCCAGTCTTCTTCCTTAAACCCGGTAATCACAGTATCCTCCGTGATCAGAAGAGGTCTCTTCACCAGCATCCCATCTGATGCCAGGAGTTCAAAGATTTCATTCTCGTTCATATCCGGCAGCTTCTTTGACAGCTCCATCTCACGATATAGCTGGCCACTGGTATTAAAAAACTTCTTCAATGAAAGTCCGCTCTTCTTATACAACTGACGCAGTGTCATTTCATCAGGATGATTTTCCTTGATATCAATCTGCTCATACTCGATCTTGTTATCATCCAACCACTTCAGGGCTCTCTTACAAGTCGTACACCGCGAATAACAATAAACCTTCGTCATTTTACACCTCCATAATCACATCCAAAACCCGGCACAAAGCTTATCATATCGTGCCGGTTGTTTCTCCTATTTTTCAAGCTTACCCTCAGTACTACTTTCTGAATGGCTCATTGCAGCTTCAAGAACTTCGAAGTTAAGCGCTGTTCCTGCTTCATCACAATTGTAATTTGCGCTCCGGTCTCTGCTGATTCCCATTCAACGTAAAACAATCGACACAATATTCACTTTATAGACATAGGTGTATGTAACTTTTTCAGCGACTTTTTGAATCATTCTGACGCCAATCTTGCTTTCCGGATTCTTGGACGCATCGTAATCCAGCGGATCATAAGAATCACCGATACTTCTGATCAGAATCTCGATGCTATCCTCATCATTAAAAACATGGATGTCAAACAAACTGTCAATTCCACTCTCTTTCACGTTTGTTTCCTTTAGATGGGCAATCATATCCACCGCAAGTTCTTCAGAACTGAGTGCCGCGAGATACGCCATTCTCCGGTTCTTTCCGTTTTTTTCAAGGTATTCCTGAATCTTTCCGGAAATGCCAACTGCATTTTCATCCGTCCCCTTAATCTCATATTCAAAACTTGAGGAACGGTTGATTATATGGGGCTTCAGTCGCAAAATACGGTCCTCTACTGTTGGATTTTTACGGCTTAAAAGCATCATCACAGGAATCATTATCACCTGTCCCACAAATGGATTACTTCCGAAAGAAAGCCATAATCCCGTTTTTCCCATAACCGGGATCGATATTATCAACATTAATGGATAGATAAAGGAATCCGGAATGGATGCCATCATGAGAGAAGAACCAAACCGTTCTGTGGACTCATAAAAATTAGTTAATACGAATTGCACCAGATATCCCACCTGGAAAAGACATACAAAGAATGAGCCCATCTGTATATCCGGTGTCATATCCATACCAAACATCCGTGTCAGAACCGGTGTTGCACAAAAACAGGCTATGCAGAAAAACACTGCAACAATCATACCCATTCTCAAGGATTCACGGACTGCTTTTTTAAGCGAATACGAATCTCTCTGAGCATAAAACACACCAAACAGAGGGCTTGAGTCGTATCCAACAGCCATCAGTGGCAGACGAACGACCTTTTTTATATTGTTCACAATGGATACAGTTGAAAGAATAAGCGCATCTCCCGGAATGAGTGTCAGAATAATATTATTGACTATAGCAAGTGCAATACAATCTATGATATTGTCTAGCGAAGCCGGCAAACCACTTTTAAAAATGTCCCTGATTTCAACAGGATTAAGCATTACCGGTTTTAGCCTGGCATCGATTTTTCGGTATTTCAGAACCGCGAGACCTCCGACAAATTCAAGAAATGCCGCTGTGCTGCTGCCGATACCAAGTCCCGCCATTTTTAATTCTCTGGGAAGAAGGATAACGCTGATTACGGAAACAATGACATTACAGATGATGTTGAACAATCCAAGAGATGCCCGCTCCATCTGATAGCCAAGGACACCGATGGTTTCCCGCACGGAGCCGGATATAGAAGAGAGGAAGACCATGGGCGCACAAAAACGCAGGTACAGCAGACTGTACTTGCAGATTTCACCGGATGATTTTGAGCCTCCAAAACCGAGGACCAGTTTTTCGGAAAAGAAAAGAATAACACCTGTGAAGATCAAACCGAAAAGAGCCGCCAACGTAATTCCTCCCGCGAAGGCGCGTTGGAATTCTTCATGATTGGCACGACCTTTAGCCCACGTGATTCTCAGGCAGGTTCCATGGACAATTGCATTCATAAACGCAAGGAACATTCCATATGAAGGTAATGCTATTGCCACAGCTGCAATCGCTTCCGGACCCATGGCATTACCTGCTATTATATTGTCCACCATATACATGAATCCAAGCATCGTCGCATAAACCAACGTTCCGGGATACATTCGTATGAGAGTCTTTCTAATTATCTGACTGCTGTTGGCTCTCGCCTCTTCCATATACATCTCCTGTTATGATGTTTATTTCCTTAATCATGATTCCTGATATGTTGATTAATTGCTATAAAGAATTGTCGGCATTATTTTGTTAAGTATAAAGTCTTATAAAAGATAAACAGGCTCTCAAAAAGCGGTTAAGATTCATATCTTCAGAATCTTAACCGCTTATGAAGGGCAGGATCATCTGCTCATCAATCCAGGATTTTTGCGGTACATCATGTATTTTATCTCCGTCAGAATAATTTCCTATCAGAAATGGTGACTTAGGATCATGTAACTTGCTTTGCGTAATAACTATCTTCGGATCTGCATTGGCATAACAGTATTTACACAGATGTCTGCAGGTATTATATGCACCTATATCGCATGTGAGATAACAGGCGCATGCTGCCCTTGCACCCTTTTTCTTAGGCGCATCAAGCCGCTTTCCGATAGCTTTCTCATAATCACTAATCCTCATGCATCCTCCGCAGTCCGCACCATATTTTGAAAGCTCATCACCTTCGGCGCATGGCTTTACAGTCATTCCATGTAAGGACGCAATCTTTATCATTTCTTTTCCAAGTCTTATCATCTGCTCCCTGGTTACTTCCCTTGCTTCAGGGAAATTCCGCCTTACTTTTGGAAAAAGATCAATGAAGCTGATGACAACAGTCTCTGTGCATCCTTCAAGGGATGCTGCTATCTGCTCAAATGCATGTATATGGTACTCTTCTGTATATCTGTCAGAAATAAAGATCGGATCATAACGCCATCCCATGGAATTCTTTCCGACCATTTGAGAGAGACTTTTAAAATCTTCAATAAGCTTATGCTTATCCGGTACATTAGGTTCAATATCTCTGCCGTAAGGAGTTATCGTCACAAACCAGTACTGACCATATTCCTTAAGAAGGTTCATGTATTTAAACATTGGCGACGGATTTTTAGTACAGAAACCAATTACATCAACAACATCAGGTGAAAGACGGTACCTGCTGACCTGCTCAGGATTGTATGGATTACGTACACATACGAAACCATCTTTCAGTCTGTTTGAAAACCATTCCGAATAAAATGCAGGTATGTCCGTCCTCTGGCCTGTGTTTATTATCATCAAAAATCACCACCTCACAAGATGCTGCCGGATTTTTAAGCTACTATATTTAGTATATCACTGCATCATCCATATGTTTGCTTTTTGTTTTTGTTTGTTATATCATCATTTTATTCATTGAGAACATTTATCAATCCCATTGCTTCCATAAAGGGCTCTCTCCTTATCAAAGCTTTGATTTATTATCTTTCCCATCATAATACCTCGCGCCTTACTCAGTACAATCTCTTTTTATTTCAAATACTCACAAGAAAGATTCACAGCCAATTACGTTCTTTAATTTCTCAATAATTGATGCATAAGCTGATCTTGAACTATCCTTAATGATTCCCTTGCAAAGCTCATTAAAAATAACACTATTTACAAGTTCTATATCTTCTTCATCCTCCATACTATCTACGTTGATACAAGCTCTGCTTTTATGTGTCAGAAGGGTTCGCGTGAGCCCAGCTTTTTAGGGTAGGGGTTCATTTCACTATATCAGGCAAGTGCCTCTTATCAGCAAATAAGAAGTTGTCGAACTCTTCAATATATAAAACTCTAACTACTAATTTACCTCACTGAAAAAATAGTATTTTTTTCAAACATTCCGATTGCAAAGCCCATTTTCATAAAAAGTGGCATATTCTCATAGGCCTGAAAGCTGGTTCTTTTCAGTAATTCTTCCAATGTAAGCTCCTCATAGTATCCGTAGGGATTTGCCACAGTGATTTTATCATTTGGAATGTCAGCCCCAATGATTAAAGAATAGTGTAATGTCCATCCATTCCCATACAAAGCAGCCCATTCAAATGGAACTGGTTTTCCTGACGCCAGGGTATCGTACATAATATCAATAAACTCAGTATTCTTTACATACTTATGAATTTGTATTGAATGATGAATAATCATTCTGGGTATGTTTCGTTTTAATATCAGATGACACCAATAAGATGAGTGTCACACAAATAATTCCGCTTAAAATACATCCTACCATTTTTAAGATTTTATTCATTATTTCTCACTTACAAAACTCCGATTCGTTTAATAATCCAATTCTACTTTCTTTGAAAACAAAAATAAAGCCTACATGTGAGGTGTGTGCCTCAACATGTGAGCTCTATTCCCTTCTTTATTTAACTTTGATTGGTATCTCTGTCCCGTCAATGAATCTGAATATTATTGTGTTGTCATTCTTTGCTTCAAGTTCACTCACCATCACTCCGAACTTATCTTCATATCCATTCTCTGCAAATAATGTTAATGCCTTCATCCAGTATCTTCTCTTTAGTTGACATGTTTTTCTTTATTTCGCTAATTTACATTAGCCTGATTATAGTTAATATCTATTAGCCAATCAATCCTTTTCCGAGTTCCAGCGAAAAAAGCATGTTTTATACTTTCTAGGGGTACATACAAGGGTGTAGGATGGTGCATCGGATTTTTTACAGGCTGGGTATTGGAGAGACGGTATGTTTGCTTCTCTACAGACACGCCACTCATAACAAGGATCACAAGGCTGGTTACGGGGCTTCTCAGTTATTACGCTGTAACACTGATTCTTAAGGCAATGCTGAATTACTGTTTCTCCGGTGTGACTGCCACGATACTTACTACCTTTATACAGACATTTTATGTGTCCTTTGTTTTTCCATGGTTTATCAAACGGTGTGAACATCCCATGTGAATATCATGGGATAGGCCGCATGGGGATTTTCGCAAAAAAAGCAGTTCCCCTGTATGGTCCAGGCAGAACTGCTTGAAAGTAACACTCTCGTATCTTATCTATATGCTTTAATAATGTTTCTGACGTTGCTGATAGTAAAGCGATGAGAAGCGTAACAGAGCTTATATATAATCAAAGTACCATAGCGACTATGAAGTTGTACAACGCACAACATAGTACGCTTATAGGAACAGCTACCATAAGAAGTCTGTTAAAAAGTGTATTTCTGTCCTCTTCCTTAGGTGTAGATCCAAGGATAAGTGATCCTCCTGAAGAGAACGGACTGATGGCACTGGATTGTGCTCCCAGTACTGTGCATGCAAAAAGTACAGGGGCGGAAAGTCCGGTTGATGCTGCAAGCGCCGGAATAAGAGGGAAAAGTGCCGGCGCTACAACACCTGTTGTTGAGCTGAAGAAGCTCATGATGGCAGCGATGATTGAGAAAGCGATCGGGATAAGAGGTTTTGGAACATTTGAGCCGACCCAATTACTGAGCATGTCTATGGTGCCTGCCTCAACAGCGACTGCTATAAGCATTCCTGCACCTGCTATCATGATGATTGTGTTCCATGGAATTCTGGCTATTGCCTCCTTCTGAGGTGCAAGCTTCAGTAACAATGCAATAACTGCGAAAATGATTGCTACAAGGCCTACATCCACCTTACCGGCAATATATTTGATAGCTGCGTTACCCGGCATGATCATCTTAAGAAGCGGGAAAATGAGTACAACCACCATCATAAGGATCATGAGATTCAATGTGGTCTTCTGCTCATTTGAAAATGCTTCCGGCTTCTTGAATATGACACCTTTTCCGATGTTTCTGTTCTCCTTGAAACCAAATCTGAATATGGCTACAAGAATGAGTGAGAACATTATGGAAAAAAGAAAAATCTGCATTTCCATGCCGAAACTTTCAACAGCTTCTAGATTAGGATTTGCTTCGTAAGCTGTATCTGCAAGACCTCTGAAAACTACTCCGAGATTTGATGTAGGAAAGTTTCCTCCACAGAGAGCACCACAGTTAATGGCCACAGCTCCTGTTAACTTATCCATCTTTGACTCATCACATATAACCAGTGTGATAGGTGCAAGGAAAGCAAGTACTGTAAAATAGGTAGCTCCCATTACTGAAAGGATGACTGCTACCGCAAAAAGCGCGAACGGAAGAAGTCCGGGAAATTTACGACACGCATAGAGAAGGGCTCCCGACATCTTTTCAAGCGTTCCGTTGATTGCGGCAACATTATAAAAAAGTGAGACCGAAAGGATAACAAACATGGTGTTTGTAGGCCAAAAAGCTATAACTTCCTTAGGCTTCATTCCCATTACGAAACACCCGATAATGTAAGCAAAAACAATACAGAAAAGACCAGTGTTTATCTTGGTCCTGTATCCGAGGAAAATCGCAACTGCGATTGCAAGGATTATAAATGCACTTAACATGTTTTTTCTCCTGAATTAATATTTTTCATCATAACTGCTGATTCCTTCAACAATTATGTATTGCAGTAAATAGATGTACCCTGATAATGTAGTGATCAGACTTTTCGACTATTATTCACTTCCTTCAGTTATTCCGAGAAGCCAATAAGGAATAGTCTTTGTCATATGATATATGTGTTCTATAGGAATCCCATATTCCAGAAGATAATGCATATATTCATACATCTCTGTTTCCCAATCGGGATTCTCTGTCTGACCGCCATCTGTATCAACCATCACATGCTCATAGCCCACTTCCTTGATAAGCTCTGCATTTTCTTTAAGGTTTAAATGATAGGGTTTACCCTTACCCATGTTCTGAGCATAGCAGCGTTCGAGAATTACATCATAATCCTTGACCAGTCTTATCTGATCATCTATGGAATAGTCACATACCCACCATTCGGGATGTGTGATGATTATCTTCTTAACGCCTGCATCCCTTGCAGCTTCAACTATGACGAATGCCTCCACCGGTGATACATGTGCTGTACCGAGAGCCACGTCATAGTCTCTGATAAGATTAAATATATCCTTTAACTCAGGAATGACTTTTCCGTCTCTTACAAGTTCTATTCCATCAAGTGGATTCTGCCCCATTTTCTCAAGATGTCTCTTTGCAGACTGAGTAGGAAGCCATATTTCCTTAGCACCAAGCTTGAGCCCCTTTTCCACTGCCTCAGGATTTACTCCTCCTATGACTTTGTTCATTACAACTCCGCCATACATAGTGAAGCCTGTGTTTTCGCCATAGACTTTACGGACATAATCATTGACAATTGCAGCACGGTTCACGGTGAATCCCAGATGAGACTTGATAACTATGGCCCTTGCCCCCACTCTAACGGCTGCATCCGCAAGCTGCAGGTCACTGTATGCCCGTAATCTAAGATCGGGATTCGTGTGTACATGCATGTCGCATATGCCTTTCAGAGAAACTCTACTCATATTCCCTCCTTCATTTTTATACTCTTTTCAAAACTCTTCGAAATAAAGTATAATGGGTCGAAGGCCATCGCAGAATACATTAATCTGATATACGTCGTATCGGTTTTTCCGATATGTATCGGTAAAACGATTTGTTAATACCTCAGGAGGTTAAATGGAGATTAAAGAATTGAATTATCTGATTGCAATCGCAGAAGAGAAAAGTATTTCAAAAGCAGCAGAACGCTTATATATGGCTCAGTCAAGTTTATCCCAGTTCCTGACGAACTATGAAAGTAATCTGGGTTACAGACTTTTTGTACGAACTTCAAACGGTGTACGTCCCACAGAATCCGGACAGCTGCTTCTTGAATATGCATACCATACCATTTCCGAATATCACAGAGTACAGGATAAAATGCAGGATGTATCAAAGCTTAATGCCGGACATGTCATCCTTGGCATCAGTTCATTCCGTGGTTCATATCTGCTTCCACCGGTTTTGAACGCATTTCACATGACCTATCCAAACATACATGTACAGATTGTTGAGAAGAATTCCATGGCTCTTGAACAATATTTGATGAACGGAGACATTGACCTGGCACTTCTTGCACGTCCGGAAAAAGGAAGCAGACTTCGCACCTTTAATTTGCTAAAGGACGAAATCTGCCTGGTCGCAAGCCCTAACCACCCTATTCTGAACAAAGCTAAAGACAATGAATTTTCACAGATTCCTAAATGTATAAACATAAAGGATGCAGAAAAATATGAATTTCTGCTTAGTGACTATGATACCATCCTTGGTCGTGAAGCCAGAAAGCTTTTTATGAAAAACAAGATGACACCTGTGGCTTACAACAACACCCTTTCTGCGCTATTTGCTGCATCCCTTGCTGCAAACGGTCAGGGTCTGGCTTTCACCTACTACAGCTCCAGACACTACTTCCGTAACGCTGAATTTCTTTCATTGGGAAAAGAGGCCCCAAGCATTGAACTGGTCACAGCCATGTCTTCTGAAAGATACCATTCCAAGGCTGCCATAGCCCTTAACGATGTCATACATCAAATACTGAACACTGAAGTTTCATGAAGTTCAATCTTCTTCCGCTGCCTCATAAGCCGAATCATAATCCAAGCCTTCAGCCTCCATATACTCCTAAGCCAGGTCCTCAAGATCATCTCTAGTTGCCTGTATTGATGAGCCTCGTAATTTCCATTCTGTCTCTAAAGGGGATAGGTTAAATACTCTTTCCCAATTCTTACTCATCATCTCCCATTTCTTTTTATCCGGAAGTGCTTCGTAAATTGCCTCTAACTGCTTATCCTCATCTTCTGTATCGGATATTAGCCCATTTAACAGAACAATGCTCCATTCATCAAAATCTGACAGAAATACCTTTTCATCAGGTATATCAATCTCCATACAAGCAAACCGCTCTCCCTGAAATCCATTTAGTAGAATTTCTTTATATAAATCATACGACATAGAATTCTTATTCCGAAATTAGCACGAAAGTCAAATTACACTTATCTTGCGATTGATCTTGATTCAAAAGAATCATTCCTTTAGCAATTTTTCACGAGTTTCATAGTATTCTTCAACTTTATTCCATAATGAATGGAGTTGTTTTTTATGGGCACAGAGTTTCTCGTTACAATTTTCACATTTTAGAAAACTGTTGGTGTTTTCAGAAAATCTTTCTGAATGTTTATAAAATGTAATCTCCCAACGGATCAGCAGTATGAATGAAATAAGCAGTAATGCCCAAAGATAGCTCTTCCGAACAAAAAACAGTGGTGTGAACATCATCGCATAATCCCAATTATATATCCTGCAAGTGCTGCAACATTTATTCTTAAGGAGCCAAGTCTGAAATGGACAAAAAAACAGGATACATATCACATCACAAACTGAATATGCACTGCATAGAAGGAGCATAAATCCATCATCCAGTATCCCCATCATATGGAGTCCACCAAATATCATGTTAAACCCTATCCATATGATAAGAACGAGCACTGTAGCATTATTATCCTGTATGATAATGTCTGTTTTACCTGTTTTTTTATAGTTGCAGGCGAATTGTTTCTGACATCCCGGACTTTCAAGTTTTGAAGGGAAAAACCTGTAGACCATCTCCAGAATGAAAACTACCCAAACAAAAAGAATGAGTAACGGCGTACCTTCCAAACGGTCTATGACCTGTGTCTCTCCATTCACCTTATTCAGGATATAGAAAACGAGTAAAGCAATAAAAATTACCGACCGGTATATCAGTCGTACATAATGTAATAAGCTCACTTTAGATAATCTGATTTTTCCATTTGTATTCTTACTCATTGATTTTTCCAAGCTGATCCTTTTTATACTTCAGACGCCTCAACATGTTACACGATTTTATTGTATTATCATCTAATATTGATTTCTGATTCACTATACAATGCAGCATTGCCACTTATGATGACACGTTCACCTTTGTTCTCACAGTATACGATCCAGCCTCTTGGAGATGCCTGAAAAGCAATCATCTTGTCTTTTCCCAGTCTTTTTGACCAGTATGGGATCAAATTACAGTGGGCTGATCCACATACAGCTGCAGTTTTTCCATGAAATATTTCTTTTGTAAATGCATCAACGATATATTGTCTCACAGCTAACACCCCTCAATTCCCTAAATATCTCCTGAACTCCAGGCCAGTTTTAAAAGCATCTGCAACAGCATCTCCTATTTTCAGATATCTGACCTCTTTGCCATGCTTATTAAATATCATCTTCAAAGAATCTTCTCAAATAACTCGATTCGCTCTTCTCTTGATGACATAAGAACCCTCCTCTTAGTTGATACAATTTGATTTTTTATCCAATCTTTAAGGCAAACACTTCTGGCACGATTTGTACCTTACGTCTATTATCGCATCCCTTGACTGGTTTGAGTACTCCTTGTTTTTCTCTTTCATATCACTTCGTGTATTATCACATTCTTATCATTCTACTCCTATCATTATATTTCTTGTTGATTTTAAAGAACAAATGTGCTATAAATTAGTTATTGCCGTACATTTGTTCGGCTGTAAAATTTTTATGCAATAAATCTGTCCGGGAATCGTATTTTGGAAGCTTTTGAACCAAAATTTGCTTTGTTTTACTTAGATAGATAGCGTAAAAAACACTTTTCATACTATTGTGCCGTCTTTTTAGGCGGCGGAATGGAGATTTTATGGATTACATGATCATTGCCGTGGATTTCGACGGGACACTATGTTACAGCAACTGGCCTGAACTCGGAGAACCCAATATACCACTGATAGAATACCTGAAATCTCAGCGTGAATCAGGTAACAAACTGATATTATGGACCTGTCGTGCCGGTGAGGCATTGGATAAAGCTGTATCATGGTGCAGGGAACAGAATCTGGAATTCGATGCCATAAATGACA
>NZ_JNKO01000043.1 GCF_000702885.1 Oribacterium sp. P6A1
GAACTTATCCGCGCGGGAGTTCTGCCGGCTGATTATGATTTTGAATCTCACAAGGAGCTTGTTCCAATGCAGCCCGGCGATGTGCCTGTGACCTATGCGGACAGTGAAGCTCTGGAAAGGGATTATGGATTCAGACCTGCCATTGGGATCAGGGAGGGCCTTGGAAAGTTTGCGGAGTGGTATAAAGAGTATTATGGCTGAATAGCAGGTGGAGATAATTTAGATAGTGTCAGGTGGATTTTGAGAAGATTCTAAGACGATGAAATTCTCATAATCGGAAGAAATAACTATAGATTTTCAAGGCTCCTTTATGATAATCTAAATAGGCATTAAATTTAAGGAGTGATTTTTACGATGACAAACAACAACGAAATGGAAATTGATCTTGTCCAGCTTTTTCTGTTGTGCGTGAGAAAGTGGAAAACCATCATATTAACAGCTGTGGTTCTTGCAGTTCTTCTGGCAGGCTATAAAGGGGCCAGCGGGATTTCTTCCCTCAAAAGTAATTCTGAGACTGTTGATGAGGCTGATGCTGAAGTTGAAAAGGAGCAGTACGAAGCTGCAAAGGCTGCTTATGATGAGCAGATAAAACTTTTCGACAGTGTGATTTTTGAGAACTCCACATACAAAGAAAATTCTGTTCTTATGAATCTTGATCCCAACAACTACTTCTCGGTAAGCGCCATGTACTACATCAGTACCGATTACCGTATCATGCCGGGGGAGACTTATCAGGATATAGATTATACAAATGATGTTATTCAGTCGTACATTTTGTATCTTAAGAGCAATGAGTGTTTGACTTATATTCAAAATAGGCTGACAGACAAGATATCTTTGAGATATCTTAAAGAGCTTATCAGTATTTCACAGAGCAGCCACATCGTTAACATTGAGGTTGTTGGTGATTCTTCAAGAAGGGTCAGTGAGATCCTTGAAGCTTTAAATGAGGCGATGATGCTTCATAAAGCTCAGGTTGATGAAAAGGTTTATGCCCACGAGATCAGTATGATCGATAAGACCAAGGCTGACAATGTTTCTGAATCAGATTCTGCAGATCCCAGCGGTAACGGTGATGCAGGCTATGTTAATTCCAAGCAGCTGGATTTTGCCAATCAGCAGAATAATCTGATAAACCAGCGTGCTGCTGTTTATGACAAGAAGACAAAACTTACAGAGCCGAAGGAGAAAGCCGCTGCGGCAAGCATGAAGGGAGTTCTTAAGAGCTGCATCAAGTTTGGTATATTGGGTGGAGTAGCCGGTGTGTTTATGGCGGCATTTTTCATTTGCATGAAGGCTATCTTTGCTGATGCTGTGAACAATGCATCTGAAGTCACAAGACTTTTCGGCGTCAGGGTATTTGGCGATTATAAGTCAAAGAAATCCTCAAATAAGCTTGGCGATATGCTCTATAGAATGTCTTATGGTGATGCTACAGCTGATAAGACAGATTTCATCAAGGTACTTTCTGCAAACATTGATGCTTACATCACAGCCTTCAAGGATAATGAGATTAAGGAAATCGCATTTGTAGGAAGACTTAAGACTGAGGATATGAAAGATATCGTTGGCCTTGTAAACGGATCTGAGAATTCCGGTGTATTGAAGCTTGCAGGAGATATCCTTACGGATGCTGAAGCTATACGTACCATCAACGACAAAAAGTATGCCATAGTTGCTGTTGACAGAAATACTTCAAAAAATGACCTGAGAAAGCAGCTTGAAAAGCTTCAGGGTCTTGAGAAGACGGTTATCGGCGCGGTTTTATATGAATAAATGATTAAACGCGACAGTGGAGTTTTCCGCTGCCGCGTTATTTTAATGGGGCTCCAAAGTTCTTGAGGGTTTCCTGAGCGGATTTTAATATTCGTGATCGGAATATTGGAGTGTTTCGCAAATTAATTTTTAACAATTTTTTAATTTGCCTTTTAGGTTTCCTTTGGATATGCTGATATTAGTAATTGTGAACGTGCACTAAGATGCAGTCTGAAAAAGGAGGACAAAACCGTGAAATTCTACAAAATTGATGATCAGATCGTGATTTCCGACAAAAGCCTGTCTGTTGGCGAAGAGCTTGTTGCCAACACTACCGATGCGGCACAGGAAAAGCATGTTCCTGTTGTGACTGAGCAGGACGGAGTGGTTAAGGTACAGGTTGGTTCTGTTGAACACCCTATGCTTCCCGAACATTTTATCGGATGGATACTGATCGAAACTGAAGCCGGATTCCAGATTCATTATCTTAAGCCGGGTATGAAGCCTGAAGCTGAATTCCTGGTAAATGAAAAACTTATTGCGGCTTATGAGTACTGCAATCTTCATGGCTTATGGAAGGCAAGCGTATAGTTGTTTTTGGTACGTTCCCAGAGAACGGGGAGGTTTGATATGATGTACATATGTAATACATGTGGTTACATTTATGATGAAGAAGCGGGAGATCCTGATAATGGTCTGGCTCCCGGAACCAGGTGGGAAGATGTTCCCGATGACTTCGTATGTCCTTTATGCGGAGTCGGAAAGGATGAGTTTTCGCCTCAGAACTGAGCGAGGGGCGGAGAAATTATACGGGATTAGGACAGTTTCTTTGAAACGGTAAATTCTGCATCCGTGTATCAGATATTACGGAAGAAAGCTGTTGATAGATGATTGTAATGAGACAGTTGCAGAGATAACATAATAGCTTATGTGAATATAAGGCTGAGGGCGTGAGATTATATGTCCTCAGCCTTGATTTGCTTTATATAAGTGTGACTATACTGTACTTTTCAGGGTGAATTGCCCCCAAGGGTTTAGAGTAAAGAAAACTCGATAATTACATTTCGGTATAAATCTTGATGGCTTTTGGCAGGACCCTGACATTTACATCTGAAACCGTTCCTCCGAATTCGCCGTCCAGAGTCCATTTTATTTCTTCTTCCGAGTAAAAGTGAACCTCCTTCGTCTGGAACATGCGTATATATGGATTGACGAAATTGCCATCCATGGCAGAACGGATTATTTCCCCCACATCCATCAGGTCATCGGGGGCCTTTATAAGCATTACTTCAAAAAGACCATCACTAAGTGATGCATCCGAAAGAGCCTGGGTCTTGATGCCTGCAACGGAGGTGGCATTGGATACTGCTCCGAAAATAAAAGTTCCTTCCTCGGTCTCGCCGTCATGGGATACTGTAAGATCATAACGGCTCTGCAGTGATGATGGTGCAGTGGCAATTGCATTAAGAACATAAGCAAAGTAGCCCAGAACATTTTTCTGGTCCTGTGGGGTCTCGTAGCTTACGTTTGTAAATGCCCCGAATGCAGCAACATAGTTGAATTTTATCTTGTCGAAATCGCCTACATCAAGACGGAAGACCCTGCCGTGAGAAATGGAATCTGCCAGCTTCTCCACGTCACCGCTTAATCCCAGGGTCTTTGCGTAGTCATTGGTGGTTCCGCTGGGGAGATATACGATGGGAATTGAGGCTTTTTCTACATTGCCTGATGAAAGCAGGGAATTAACCACGTGATTAAGGGTTCCGTCACCGCCTATGCATGCCACCAGATCTATATTCCGTGAAAGATATTCACTGATGATTATTTCTGATGTGATTCCTGATTCCGGAATGATTGGGTAAGTGACAACTTCATACCCCAGTTTTGCAAGTTCTGTGATGAGACCGAAGACTTTTTCTTTTGCAGTGCCCATTCCTGCCTTCTTGTTCACGAGAAGTAGGGCTCTTTTTTCGGGCAGCGCAAAGGATGCTTCAGACTCTTTTAAAAAGATATTGTTTTCTCTTGCTGAAAGGTCGTTTTCCATATTTAAACTCCCTGATAAAATAATGTAAGAATTCTGTATCTTAATAAACATTATAATATGCCGATAATATATATAGAAAGGGGTAGGTAAGATGAAAAAGGGAATTATTATAATGCTTATTACAGCCATATCGGGGCTGATATTCAGTTTTTCCGTTTCTGTATCAGCTCTTGCCGGGCAGTGGATGGCCAATGGGACAGGATATTGGTATTTGCACAGTGACGGAACTTATCCGGTGTACTCATGGGAATGGCTTGATTCTGATGGAGATGGAATCTATCAGTGTTATGCCTTTGATGAGAACGGATATTTGTATATCAACACAGTGACTCCGGATGGCTATTATGTCGGACCGGATGGCGCATGGAATATGGATGGGATGCCTGTGAGCAGATTTTTCTATCACAATGCTTACATTCCTCCAACAGCTATTGCTTTGCCTCAGAATGCTGCAGTGCATCGGGACGAGTATCAGTATGCATCTGACGGAACACAGCTGGTTACGCAAAAGTACTCGGGGCCTAAGAGCAGCTCAAACACAAGCTCTTCCAAGAAAACAAGTTCTTCATCAAAGAGCTCAAGCAGTAAAAAAACAAGCACCACGACCAGCAGCAAAACAAGCACAAAGACCAGTACCAATGTTCCATCCGGCGAGATCGTCACATCGAAGATAGTTACAGGTTCCTCCTCCGGCAGCTCTTCTGAAAGCAGTGATTCCGCTACTTCGAAAAACAGCTCAAGCTCCGGACCTGATGTGGATAATACGAGCTATGATACAGACGGACCCGGAAGAAACATACCAAGTAGTTATTCATCACAGACAGTAAGGCCCACCACTGATGAAAGCACCATAGATGTTTCGGGACCGAAGAGAAGCGACGTCATCGAAAGGGACGGCGGCGATGATGAGGATGATGACGAAGAAGATGAAGATTGATAGAAGGAGAGTCAAAGCGATTTGGCTCTCTTTTTTCGCGATAAGGCTGTCACGCGGACATTTGCTCTCTCACTGCTACTCGATTCTATAGTTTCTCTGTGTTATAATCAGCACTATGATTGCTTGATGGAGTTAGATCTCCGTCGTTATGTGGAGGTATTATGACAAAATATGATTATCTTGTAGTTGGAGCCGGCCTTTACGGAGCAGTATTTGCCCATGAGGCGGCGAAAGCAGGGAAAAAGGTTCTGGTTATTGACCGCCGCCCGAATATTGCCGGAAATGTGTATACAGAGGACATTGAAAAGATACATGTACATAAGTATGGAGCACATATATTCCATACCAATGATCAGAAGGTCTGGGAATATGTACAGAATTTTGCGGTATTCAACAGATTTACAAATTCTCCGGTTGCGAATTTCCATGGCGAGCTTTATTCCCTTCCTTTCAATATGTATACTTTCAATAAGATGTGGGGAGTTGTCACTCCTGAAGAGGCAGCTGAGAAGATTGAGGAGCAGCGCAGGGAGGCAGGAATAAAAGAGCCGAAAAACCTTGAGGAACAGGCTATCTCCCTGGTTGGAACCGATATTTATGAAAAGCTCATTAAAGGCTATACCGAAAAGCAGTGGGGACGCCCCTGCACAGAACTCCCGGCCTTTATCATTAAGCGCTTACCTGTGAGACTTACCTTTGACAATAACTATTTTAATGCTCTTTATCAGGGCATACCTGTGGGCGGATATACAAAGATGGTTGCCAATATGCTTGCCGGGGCAAAGGTACAGGAAGGTGAAGATTTTGGAACCGGCGAAGCTCCGGTAGACGATGCGGGTTCCATAGAAGTACATGTGGGAGTTGATTTCTTTGATGCTGAAGGCGCTCCGAGAGAGGATCTTAAGGCCCTTGCGGACAAGGTGGTTTATACCGGAGCTATAGATGCATATTTCGGGTATAAGCTTGGATACCTTGAGTACAGATCTGTAAGATTTGAAACAGAGCTTCTTGACAAGCCGAATTTTCAGGGCAATGCTGCAGTAAACTACACAGACAGAGAGACTCCATGGACCAGGATCATCGAGCATAAGTGGTTTGAGTTCGGCAAAGATGATGATGGAAATGATATTCCAAAGACTGTCATCTCCAGGGAATTCTCAAGTGAGTGGAAGCCCGGAGACGAGCCTTACTATCCGGTAAATGATGAGAAGAACGGCAGGCTTTACGAGGAGTATAAGAGACTTGCGGAGGCAGAGGATAATGTTATCTTCGGAGGACGTCTTGGGGAGTACAAGTACTATGATATGGATAAGGTTATAGCGTCAGCACTTGATATGTGTGGGGAGGTACTTTGAGATTTGAAGTTGCATCCCGTCAGGCAGTAAAATCGGAAAACATAAACAATGGATTAAATTTCTACCAAAAATTTTAATATTTTTACACGGGAAAAAGTCATACACTTTATTTCAGATGGTGATATAGTATGACTACACAAAGGTTATTGAAGTAAAAACCTATTTTTTATGGAGAGAAAAATGAAGAAAATGAATTTAATCAAGAAAATAGCAGTAACAGGAACAGTAGCAGCTCTCAGCGTGGCTATGCTCGCAGGAACAGCTGTTGCAGGAGCATTCGTAACAAACGAAAAGGGTATCTGGTATGACAACGGAGACGGAACCTTCCCTGCAGGTGTTTGGAAGTGGATCGATACAGACGGAGACGGACAGTATCAGTGCTTTGCGTTTGATGAGAATGGATACTTATATGTAAATACAACAACACCGGATGGATATACAACAGATGCAAGCGGCGCATGGGTGAAGGATGGTATTCAGGTTGCACATACAGCTCTTGAGAACATTGCAGACAGCAATATTGTTTCTTCAGCATTAACAAGTCTTAAGAACGCAACAGCAGAGGAAGTTCTTAACTATATTAATGCGCTTAACGGTGTCACAGGTGAGACTTACGGAACCACAAGTAAGGTTACAACTATGACTGTGAAGAATGTCACAACCTCAAATGCCGGTGAGATCGCAACAACTAAGCTTACTGTAACCAGAAAGACAGCATCCGGAAAGGATGAGGCTGGTTCAGAACCTGATATGAGCCTTACAAGCTATGATACCAACGGACCAAGTGTTCCTGCAGATGCAGCTGTATCGAATGTGGCACCTCTTACAGATGCGACAAAGATAAATGTCCCAGGACCTGATGGTAAGGTTGCAACCGGCGAAGATGAAGAGTGATTTTCAGAAATATGATTAATATTTTGACTCCCTTGCGAAAGCGGGGAGTCTTTTTTGGGGATATGGAGATAACAAGCGACATGTCCCTGAAATGATGACTTGAAAGTTCGGTCTATACTATGAAGAAATATTAAAGACCGATACTGGGAATGGAGCAATATGGATAATATAAACAATGCTAAAGCAGTAAAGTCGGATATGCCCTTATATTACGGGACCGCAGCAGTTCTTCTTATCGTGGCATGCGTCTGCATCATTCTGATTTTTCAGAATATTTTTTCCGGAACAGAGGAAAAAAACGCAGCCCCTTCAGCAAATACTCAGGTTGAAAGCGTTCAGAGTATCACAGAAACCGAAGAGGAATTGAAAATCACACATGCGGGACTTCCGGGTTCCGAAGAGGCTAAGAGTAAAGCAAAAGCGGATGATTCGAATCCGGTGTTTAGAAGCAAGAGCTGAGTAAAGTCTGCATATCTTAAAAAGATAGTTATGACATTGAATGATCCCTAAGGATTATAGAAGGAACATAATAAATAAACAAAAAAGAAGCAACGAAAATTGGTGGGCACATTTCGTTGCTTCTTTTTTTATGAATAGGAGTTGAATCATTTTCTTTATGTCTTTCTTATGACATGACTATAACTCATGAACCATCACAATAGTGTCACAGATATGAGGATGATTAAAAAATTATTTCATGGCACGCTGCCACATGGAGCACGGAGCGATATTTTAGCGGCCCGGGAGTGCAGAATCAAATAAATATCACTGGATATTTACAGGGCTCTATGTTAGAATTTTTCCTTGTGAGATTTGTTTTACTTAAAGAAATGGACAAAAAGCACAAAGCTATTTTTTCTACGGAGGAACATATTTATGAGTACTATTGGATGGGTCGTATATCTTGTTGCAATCGTTGCGATGTTTTATTTTATCGGTATCAGACCTTCACAGAAGGAACGTCAGAAGCAGCAGGAGCTTCTTGCATCAGTTGCGGTAGGTGATACAGTACTTACTACTTCTGGATTCTATGGTGTTATCATCGATATGACAGATGATACCGTTATTGTAGAGTTCGGTAACAACAAGAACTGCCGTATTCCTATGCAGAAGACAGCTATCGCGCAGCTTGAGAAGGCTGCAAACAGCGCTTCAAAGACAGAAGAGAAGAAGTAATTCCGGATTCCTGGAATACATTAACCTTGATGGAGTGCATTACATGTAAATGTGTATTGCGAATCATAAATGAGCGGCGATGTTTTGACGCTCATGATATTTAATTAATAAAGCCATGTGCCGGTGTGCGCATGGCTTTTTATTTTAATAGTATTTTGGAATGCAGACTTTTCACACTTAAAAGGCTGAATGCATGCTGCTTCCCGTGGGTAGTTTAATTAAGTGAGCCCCGGAGATTTAGAAAAAACAGGATGATTTTAAAAGTTGTAATAAATAATTAATCCAAAGATGATTGTTATAGTACGTGAACTAGCGTATCTTAGAATTAATTAACTATGGTGAAAGTTTATTTTTTACGAGGCGTTTTACATGAATCTTAAGACACTTAGAGAATTGAAAGGTTTAAGCCGTAAGGAGCTTGCCGACATCACCGGAGTTTCTTTCCGTTCGATTCAGGATTACGAGCAGGGACATAAAGATCTTAGCTCGGCGAAGGCTGAGACTATACTTAAGATGGCAAAATCACTTGACTGTACCATGGAGGATCTGATTTCGGAGCGGGATTTGAGCTCTCTTAAACCCAGTGAGCTTGGAACACATGTTTCAAAGGCTGATGTTGAAAAGATGGATTTCTCTGATGCAAAATCATCCGGAAAGACTGAAGGGGCAGACATTGGCAGCGGCGCAGGATCTGGTGCATCTAGAGTATCTGAAATATCTGAAGTTAAGTCTTCAGTAGGATTTGTTTTTAAATCGACGGATTTATGCCCTTATACACTGATGCACAAGGACGATAAGGTTGCGGAGCTTGTTTTCGAACCTGCATCAGGCAGTCTTGTGTCCATTCAGGAAGTTCATGCAGAAACATTGCTTCCCATCGGAACAAATGGAAACCATGAACTGTTGAAGGGGTGGTGGCACCGCAGAGCTGTGCCTGTGACTCAGGGAAATATGAGAAAGCTTTTGGAACTGTTGGGATTTCTTACTCCTCAGGCTTATCTTCTCAGAAACCTCGGACTGTCACTTACCGATTCCTATTGGCTGAGACCTTCTGGAGAGGAGCTTTCCTGGGGAGAGGTTAACCTTTTTTTAAATGACTTTGATGATGTTGTCGGTGCCGGACTTTTTGCGGGATTAGGCAGTGAACTTGAATTAAGAGATGCGGATTTCAGATTTCCAAGTGCTTCTACAAAGGGGAATGTGCCCAAGTCCTGGATCTGCGTGGAAGGCAGACGATATTTGGTTAAGGGCGTTGAAAAAGGAAATACCCAGCAGGCTTTCAATGAAGCGGTTGGCGCATACATTCACCGAAGACAGAATAAATTTGAATTTGTTGATTATGAGTTCTATAACATTGACTACGGACATGGCAGGCAGCTTGGAGTAAGTGCTGAAGCTTTTACAAGTGAGAATCTGGAGTTTGTTTCTGCGGAGGAGCTCATCAGGGCGAATAAGAGATTCCACAGAGGAGCGTCGGATTATGATCTGTTTGTGGATGCCTGTGCGGAGGGAGGCATTGACAGAGATATGGTTCAGTCATTCCTGGATTACCAGATCCTGTCGGATTTTGTTATAACCAATACTGACAGAAGTTACGAGAATTTCGGCGTTCTGAGAGACGCGGATACACTTGAGTTTGTAAAGATGGCTCCGATTTTTGACTCCGGAAATTCTATGTTTTATGACCTGAACATGAGCCACGGAACTCTGGAGCTCAACAACATTCCGGTTGACAGTTTTGCGGAAAACGAAGCCGGACTTATCAAGCTGGTGAAGGATCCCTCTATACTGGATCTTGACAAGCTCCTCACAAATGATGAGCTTAGTCAGGTTCTTGCAAGCTCTAACCGTACTCCTGAGGAAATAAGGGTTCTGGTAAAGATTTATGAACGCAAAAAGGACATGCTTTTTAAACTGAAACGTGGAGATGTGAACTGGCTGAGAGGGGTCTGAAAAGGAATAATACTTACTTGCAATAATGCTCCATTGTAGTAAAATCAAACGGAAAAACTTTTGAATATCGTGGGCGGTAATTTCACTGCTCAGAAATTTATTCCTACAGCATGACGGGTACGAAAAGAACGAAGTCACGCATAGGATTTATACTTGCGGGTGTGCCGTTTTCGGCATTGGCGCTAATTTAACAGGAGCATATATGAAAGAGACTTTACTTGCCGTTTTCGGCGGAAGATCAACAGAGCATGAGGTTTCATGCAAGTCGGTTGTAAATATTGTTAAAAATATCAATACAGATAAATATGATGTGGTGCTTGTAGGCATTACCAAAGAAGGAGAGTGGCTTCTTGCCGGGGACCTTTCGGATGTTATCAGCGGTAAGTGGTATGATTCGAAGATTAGAGCCTGCCTACTTCCGGATGCCGGGCTTAAGTCGCTTATGATATCGGATGCGGAGGGGACTATCTCCTTCAGGAAGATAGATGTGATATTCCCTGCTCTTCATGGAAAGAACGGTGAGGACGGTACCATCCAGGGACTTTTCGAGATGGCTCAGATTCCTTATGTGGGTTGCGGAGTTCTTGCAAGCGCGGTTTCCATGGATAAGCTTTACACAAAGATCATCTGTGATGCGCCCCTGTCTTCTATTGGCGTTCGTCAGGCAAAATATGTGTCGGTTGTGGGCAATGAGATAAAGGATATGGATTCCTGCGTTTGCCGCGTGGAAGAGGCATTTTCATACCCTGTTTTTGTGAAGCCGTCCAATGCAGGCTCAAGCTGCGGCGTCACCAAGGCTCATAATCGTGAAGAGCTTATTGATGGTCTTAAGAAGGCTTACGCTGTTGACTACAAGATTCTCGTTGAGGAGACTATCATCGGAAGAGAAGTCGAGTGTGCGGTATTTAAGGATTGCGATGGGGAAATAAAGGCAAGCGGTATCGGAGAGATCAAGGCGGCTGCGGATTTCTACGATTATGATGCCAAGTACAACAACCCCCAGTCTGAGACAGATACAAATCCCGATATCAGGGAAGAGGATGCGGAGCTTATCCGTAAGGCGGCGAAAACTGTATTTTCTGCAGTGGATGGATTCTCTCTTTCAAGAATAGATTTCTTCCTTACAGAAAACGGTCCTGTTTTCAACGAACTGAACACACTTCCCGGTTTTACCGCTATCTCAATGTATCCTATGCTTTGGGAGGTAAAGGGAGTGGACAAGGCTAAGCTTGTTCAGAGCCTTATCGATACAGCATATACACGTCCCACGACTATGGCGGATATTTGAGGGATTTTATGAAAGTCAGAATAGAAATGAATACCCGCCAGACCATAGACGGTGATACGGATATCATTGATGTGGTTTCTGAGGGTGTCTTAAGGGAAGCCGGTGACGGTACTCAGGTCATCACATATTTTCAGGACGGAGTTCACAATGAGATGCGAGTGGACATGGCTGAGAAAGAGATCGTTGTGGTGCGTAACTGGAAGCAGGAGAATGCTTTCCACTATAAAGAAAAGGTTCATCATGTCATGAACTATGAAACACCTATGGGTTATATGGAGCTTGGCTTCAACACAAAATACGTGGAGGTTGACAGGATTCATGCGGATTCGGTCATGAATATTTTGCTGATCTATGATGTGACCCAGTACGGTAAGCCGGTATCTGAAAATGAGATAAGAATAAGACTGACCAGAATCTGAAATGGATTTTTTTATGCTTTTTGCATGGCGTAATCTTAGCTTTTCAGGCTGATTCGTTTTTTGTTGCATTTTGAGGACGCAGATAGTAATATTAGGTTCGGCGGTCTAAGGGATACCGGGTAATATTTTGAAAGATGAGGATTTATATATGGAATTAATGGCAATAAATATGAGCTCTGTGGGCAGCGTACTGCTGGTTATCGCGATCATACTGCTCATCCTTATGGGCGTTCTTTACTATTTCGGACGCAAGATGAGTCAGCAGCAGGCTGAACAGCAGCCTATGATTGATGCAAATACACAGAACGTGTCATTGCTTATCATTGATAAAAAGAAGATGTCCATCAAGGAGGCTGTTGCGGCAGGTCTTCCTAAGCAGGTAGAGGAGCAGACTCCTTTCTATCTTAAGCTTAGCAAGCTTCCTGTGGTAAAGGCAAAGGTTGGCCCGCAGATCATGACTCTCATGGCTGATCCCGGAGTTTTTGACCAGCTTCCTTTACACAAGGAGTGCAAGGTTGCGGTTGCAGGAATCTACATCCGTAAGATTCTTTCTGTTCGCGGCGGCGCCATTCCAAAGGCTCCTGAGAAGAAGGGCTTTATGGAAGGTCTTCGCAAAAAGCTTCAGGTAAATAAGTGATTAAAAGGATTTAAGCGTGGTTCGTTATGAATCACGCTTTTTTAGTGGATCTCCAAAGTTTAGTGGGGTTTCCCAAAGTTATTTAGGGTCAGACAGTGGGGTCTGACCCTTTTATCATGCCTTTTTATTGGGGTTTAACTTTGGGGTCTGACTGTGGGGTCTGAGATTGGGGGCTGCTATTGATCAGAACCAAGTCTCTCCATCACCTCGGCTTGCTTTTTCAACCTCACGTATCCATTTCCTTGAAGCCATAGGATCATGACCTCTGTAAAGTAGATTTTTATACAGCTCATAAGCCGATTCTCCGTCATAACGATCCCCCAGAGCGGAAAGGATATCTTCTTTTAGAAATTCGCCATGCTCGGGACTGAGATATTTACTTAACTCATAGCGAAGACCTATGCACTGAAGTTCGAGGTATTGCTGATTCTTTACCAGTTTATCAATCAGTAAGCATAAGCTATTTATTGTTCCACAATTTTCGAAACAATCGTAGTCATCGGGCTCGATAACACTATACTTTTCATTTTTATCCATGTCTGATTATCCTCCAAAGCTGTTTTAATCAATGTATTCATCATCATCTTCATAGTTGTGTATCTGTATGGATGAATCTGTTCCATTAAGTACAGGACGGTTCCTCGTTGCATAGAGAAATCTGTTCCTGAAATGCTCGAAGTTTTTGTATCCTCTGCCCGCGCGTTTTAAGTCCTTTACCTTTCTGTTAAGGGATTCTATAGGTCCATTGGATAATCTTGAATCATAAAGACCGCAAGGGCCATTTTTCTGAGCCATGACAAAGGAATTAAGTATAGGATCCCGAAAGTTTTTAAGAGTATGAGAGAAATCCCGAAAGATCTTTTCTTCGCAGGATCCGTACAGCTTAATGAGCTTATCAAGCTCGGTTCCGGCATTAAGGACATCTCCTGCATAATGGGTGTTAAACTGAATGTAGAGTTCTTTTAAATCACGAAGCGATCGCAGATGTGGATCGATCTTAAAAAGAGCATCTTCATAGTCATAAGTATTCATAAGGCGATGAAAGTGCTTATCGTACCTGGTATCGGAATGGTAGGTTATGTTTGCCTGGTTGGATAAAACGAGAAAACGGTATTTGGAAAGCAGATATACTTCATCGGATAAAGGCGGATAAATTCTGTCAGGGATAACGGTATCCGACTGAAGAGAGCTTAAGAAGCGCTCCCTATCCCGATCTCGATACTTCTTCAGGAGTTGTCTAAAGTATTTATCAATGCCATTGTTCATCCATTGGATTACATGAAAAGAATCCACAACGGAGACAGCATTAGGAAAATACTTATCAACAAATCTAATGTAGGGGTTGTACATGTCTGATATCAGGTACTTTACTCTCTTACGTTCTTCGATAGGGATGTTGGAAAAGTAAGGCTCGGTAATAGATGATTTGCGGCTTTTTAAGATATCTATGGGATCCCCGGTATGGAAGTCCTGAATTACAAGAGCGTATTTACAATCACTTTCTATTTCTGTGTGAACTTCATCTATAGAAATGATGTCAGTCAATTCAAGTCGATCCAGCTTTACGTAACGATCAAATATTTCGTTAACGTGAGTATCTGAAGTGTTGAAACGCTTTGCGATGGATGCAGATGTTTCGTTCAGATCACGAAAAGCGTGAACAATGAGCATGTCAGTAGCGTTGCTTTGACGGCGGTTTTTATCAACAAATTTAAAATTTTCATTTGTTTCAAACCGACAGTCATTATTGATGCATCTCCAGCGGCGCTGCTTTAATAGTAAGATAAGGGAATAACCGTCCTGGAGAATAGGGTGAAGTACCTTACGAGTCCTGATACCTCGCGAGTGCATACGGAAACCGCACAAAGGACAGAAAGACTGCTTTGCAGAAGTTTCCAAGGTGATTAATTTAGTGGCTCCTTCGACAGTGATATCAGTAATGGTGACATCATTATCTTCAAGATCCAGTAAGTCTGTTATACTGTTCATGTAACCTCCTGTTTATTGAATTTTTGAGCAAATCCAATGATAGATCCGGGAGGTAGTGGGCGCAAGACGCCAAAAAGAAGAGGAGGTCTCTAAAAACAGAGATCTTCTCTTCTTATAAATTTAATTAAAAAACGTATTTCAGACCCCAATCTCAGACCCCAAAGTTAGACCCTAAACATTGACCCCAATGTTAGCCCCCATTGAAGTCAGACCCCAAACAACTTTGGAGACCC
>NZ_JNKO01000044.1 GCF_000702885.1 Oribacterium sp. P6A1
ATTACAGGGATTCCCTTTTGCTTTTCGGCATTGCATTTACGGAGTAAGTTACCTACCTTAAAGGTTGAAATAAAATCCGAAACTGAGCAATTAATTTCTTCCTCTGAGTGCTGTCCTTGTGGTAAGATATGCATATGGCGTAAGTCCTTTCTTGGTAAATGTTTTGTGGTAAATTCATTATACCTTATTTGAAAGTGACCTATGCCTTTTTATTTGTCTAATGTATAGAGTTTTCAAGGTGCATCACACCTTTTGGGTGTGGGAAGTTTGAGTATTTTATTAATCAAAGTTCTTTAATATTAATTAACATTGATGAATAAAACAATAACGTAATAGTTCAAGTCAGGATGTGAGAGGATGATTTCCTGGATCTCCCAATTTTCAGAAGCAAAAACGGCAACCCATTTAACTTCGTAATTGTAGGACTTCAGGCTACACCTTTAACACCTGCTGCATCTTAAATCATCGTAACTCACTAGATACATTTTCTAAGCGCGGTTCTAAAGACCGCGCTTTTATTGTCCAATTAAATACTTTGTTGGATTTCATAACTTCTCTTATTCCCTGTTAAAAAAGCGTCGAGATATACAGGTGATGATATAGCTATTTTGTTGTCATTTTTATAAAACATGACAACAAAGCAGTACGTGAACTGATTTATGTAAAGGCAATTTTTATCCACTTCATTTTATAACTCCGCCTTTATATGATGCATCATTTTAGAAAGATAGGTAGTAAGTATGAGGAGAAAATTAAAAAAGACGGTGACGCTGCTAACGGCGGTGACCCTCACCATTTCGCATGTACCGATATCTGCCTTGGCTAACGTGGAAAGTAAAAAAATCAGCGGTGATCACAGCAGCGAAACCAATGAAGATAATGTGGATGAGGTTGAAGAAGGTGCAACCCTGGGTACAAATGAAGGTATCATCACTGATAATAACGGTACGGTCATCAATAATGGTACGTCAGAATCTGGGGGAAGCATCCAAAATAATAATTCATCTGTTACTAACAATAACGAAAAAGGCTCTGTGGACGTCAACACCGGCACCATCGATAATAATGACGGTTACGTAGGTATCAACCTTGGTGAAATCAAAAACAACAACGGTGACATAGGCACAGACAAAGGTTTTGTCGATGAGGATGAATTTGAAAACACATCCGTAAACCATGGATACATAGAGAATAATAATTCTGACCTTGGAAAAAATGCAGGTCCAGACGATAGTTATGATATCGAATATTATTTTGATAAATCCACAGAAATCGATTCACTCACAGAAAACTATACCGGCGGAGAGATAAAAAACAACAACGCCAATATCGAATTAAACAACGGTAAAGTTACAAATAATAAAGGCTCAGTAGAAATAAATGGTTACACAGGTTCCATAGAAAATAACTACGGTAACGTCTCATACAATGCTTATGAAGGTTCCATAAAGAATAATTACGGCAAAGTCGGATACAATGATGGCAAGATAATAGAAAACAAAAAGGAAACCGGTCAAATTGGCTCAAATTTCTATGAAGTAGATACCAACAACGGAAGCATAGATAATAACTTCAATTATGTTGAAACCAACAACGGAATTATAGATTATAACCTTGACTATATTGAAACCAACAACGGAACCGTAAATAACAACATGTCTTATGAAGATGACGATGGAACTATATATATAGGTGAAATCGACAAAAATACCGGTAAAGTCATCCAAAACGATGGTTTTGTTTATGTAAATGATGCAACCGGTGAAATAGTTAATAACGCCGGAATGGTAGACATAAACGCCGGCACAATCGATAACAATAACCCTAATTTTGAAGATGTTAGCGGAGTAGATATCAACATAGGCACCATAAAGAATAACAACAAAGGTGCTACCGTTGGATATGATGAAGATGAAAACTACGGCAATTTCGGCATAATCGAAAATAATAATTCAGAATTATATTTCAATGCAGGTGAAAATGATGCCGAAAACATTGAAGCTGATCTGAAAAAAAACAGTTTGGAACTTCCGGATGATTTTTCCGGAGCCATAGTACGTACAAACAACAGCACCATTGTAATAAATAACGGAACTATAGATGTCAACAGTGCAGCCACCCTTAACAGCAAAGGGAAAGTTGCATCCAAAGGTATAGTAGAAAACAACAATGGTAAAATCAATCAGAACGGAGGTTTCGTAGAGACCAATAAAGGTACGGTTCTTAAAAACACAGGAGAAGTAAAAAACAATTCAAATACAGGTATTGTTGCCAATTATGAAAATGGTGTTATACAGAAGAATACCGGTACTGTATACAATTATGGCGGTAAAGTAGTGGATAAGGCTACCGGAACAGAATATTTTTCAATTTCCATAGTAACCGGAGAAAACATTACTGCAGATAAGGGTAACAGTGGATTAAAGAAATACGATGGTGCAGAGTGGTTAGGTCAGAAGGGAGAGGAAACTGCTTATACAGAGATCATTATTTCTCCAGCCACCAACTATGAAATCAACTCAATTACAACTCCTAAAGGTGTTACAGCAACAAAATTATCAGACGGAACCTGGTCTTTAAAGATAGCTTCTGGAACAAATATCACCATAGATATCCCGGATGCATCACGTAAAAAATCCGACCCGGATATCCCCATTAACAATGACGACTCAGGTTCTGATAACGAATCATCCTCTGGAAGCGACGGTCAGAATTTGAACAACGTAACCATTAATCTCGGACAGAAAACTAATCAGGAAATCCTTTTATTAAATAATGCTGTCACACAACCCTTAAAAGACAGTTTAGGAAATCCAATAGAGGCAAATCTTCTTGATGTACTTAAGCCGATAGCTAATCTGTCAACAGCCATAAATTATTTTCCTGCTCAGGAAGGATTAAGCCTCAGTTCCGATAATGTTATCGTATACGGTGAGATCAGCCTTGATGCTTTGTTCAAGAACACAACTTCATCAGATGTCAATGTTCCTGTACAGGCAAATGTTGTTGTAGGTAATTTCTATGAAATACTCCTTAATAACAATAAGGTTGTGACTGTGCAGTGCCTTACTGATGGAGAACTGCTTATTCCGGTAGGAAACGGTACCGGAAACCTGGTATTCATTGTTCTCGGCAAGAAGATGGCTCCACCTATTCAAGCAGAAGCACCTACTCAAGAGCAAGCACATAATACCGTAATGGGTGCTGAAATCGGAATGGCAGCGCTATCAGCAGGTAATGATTTTACAGGATCAGCAACAGAAGGATTATCTCCGGCATCTAATGTAGGCGCTGACGGAACATCTTCATTTGCACAAATGGGCGGTGGATCAATGAGGCAGGAAACCGGCTGATTTTAGATTAATCCATTAAAAAAATCCGCTGACATAAAACTCCCCTGTAACGACTTCCTGACAGAAGTTCATCACAGGGGAGTTTCTTGATTTTTATTTTTGATATATGTGAGATCACTCTAAGCAGAATGATTCGATGTCAGGTTTTACCGCTTAACACATCATCCTAAGCTCTTAGCACTGCTCAAGATTAAATCCGAAGTATCTTGCAGAGTTGTTGTAAGAGATACCCTTGATAATTTCCTCAAGTGCCTTCTTATCGTATGGATACTCACCATTCTCTACCCAGCCGCCGATGAGCTCGCAAAGGATACGACGGAAATAGTCGTGACGAGTGTAGGAGAGGAATGAACGTGAGTCTGTGAGCATTCCGTTAAAGTTTCCAAGTGTTGACAGGTTAGCGTAGTTGATGAGCTGATCTGTCATGCCCTGCTTGTGATCATTGAACCACCATGCAGCACCCTGAGTGATACGGTTCTGTACAGGAGCTTTAACGAAACAGCCACAGATGGTGTTGATGGTTGTGTTATCACAAGGATTCAGTGAGTAAAGGATGGTCTTAGGAATCTCGTCAGTAGCTGAAAGAGCATTGAAGAATGCTGCAAGCTGGTCAGCAGGAGCGTAGTTGTCAACTGCATCGAAACCTGTATCAGCTCCAAGCTTTCCATACATATCAGCATTGTTATCACGGATACAGCCGAAGTGAATCTGGAATACCAGATCTCTCTTGTTGTACTCCTTTGCAAGGAACTGCATCTCAGCTGTTCTGTACTTTGCGCACTCAAGATCTGTAAGCTTCTCGCCCTTGAGACCCTTCTTTAAGATCTCATCAACCTCTGCATCTGCAGCAGGAGCGTACATAACATAACGAAGAGCATGATCGGTTACAAGGCAGCCCATAGACTGGAAGAAATCAAGACGGTTCTTGAGAGCCTCCTTAAGAGATGCAAAGTCCTTGACCTCGATGCCTGATCTCTCTGAGAGCTTCTTCATGTATGAAGGGAACTCAGGCTTTTCGATGTTTGTAACCTTGTCAGGTCTCCATGCAGGAAGAACCTGAACATCAAATGTAGGATCATCCTTGATCTTCTTGTGCCACTCGAGAGTGTCGACAGGATCATCTGTTGTACAGATAAGAGTAACATTGGAAGCCTTGATAATGTTTCTTACGGACATAGACTTCTGATGAAGCTTTTCGTTGCAGAGATTCCAAACCTCCTCGGCTGTGTCTCCGTTGAGATATCCCTCATATCCGAAATACTTACGGAGCTCAAGATGAGACCAGTGATAAAGCGGATTTCCGATAAGCTTAGGCATGGTCTCTGCCCACTTCTGGAACTTCTCACGATCAGACTTGTCACCTGTGATATACTCCTCAGGAACACCGTTTGTTCTCATCTGTCTCCACTTATAGTGGTCGCCTCCCAGCCATACCTGGAAGATATTATCAAACTGACGATCCTCAGCGATCTCCTGAGGGTTGATATGGCAGTGATAATCGAGAATAGGAGTATTCTCGGCATAGTCATGATAAAGCTGCTTTGCTACATCTGTTGAAAGCAGAAAGTCCTTGTCCATAAATGGTTTCATTATAATTACCTCCATAAGCATCATATATATTTGAAATCGGTCATCCGATATCAAAATCTGGTCGTAGATCTCTTTACAAGTCTGGTCTTAACCACCGTTTTATTTGGCACTGAAACTTTAGCGGCAGCACCATTCTCATCGAGAGGAGCATTCAAAAGCTTCATAAGCGAATCGCAGGTCTTCTGGCAGACCTCCTCAAGCTTTGCATCAACACTGGTAAGCTCCGGGGTTGATGCTTCGGCAAGCTTTGAGTTATTGTAACTGACTATCTGTATATCCTCAGGAATACGTAATTTGTGGCTGACAGCGAATTTTACCGCGCCGATACCTGAGGTATCCGAGGAAGCTATGATAGAGTCAAATGCCTCCTTCTCGTATTCAGCGGCGAGAAGCTCAGCTATTTCACCGTAGGACTTCTTTCCCTTGACAATGCGGAGATTCTCCTCCGGGATACCGCACTTTTTCGCCCCGGCTTTTATTCCTTCGATTTTCTGTTCTCCGGAAAAACTGTCACTGGAATAAACGTATATTGTTTTCCTGGCCCCTGACTCATGAAGCTGTACAAAGGCATCCTTCATGCCGCCCTTATCGTCACTTCTCACTGAATAGATTCCATCAGCTTCTATACAGCCGTTTACCATCATAACAGGATGTTCCTTCGCCCCATCAATGATGTACTGATTATCCTCGGGATTCTTCTCCACATACTTTGAGCCTGCAAGGATAAAGGCATCAACCTGTCTTGATTTCAAAAGCTCAAAGCTCGCTTTCTTTGTTTCAAGATCATAACCTGTGCAGCACAGTATAGAGTTATAGCCATTCTTTCTGAGATCCGTCTCAAGATAGTAGATGGCGTTGGCAAGATATATATCCGATGAGTCGGAGCACATGATTCCGATGGTCTTCATAGAACCACGGCCCAACCCCCGTGCATAAGCATTGGGCGTATATCCGTACTCGTCGATAATGTCCATGACCTTTTTTCTGGTTTTTTCCGAAACATTATCTGCTCCGTTGATAACTCTTGATACGGAAGCAATGGAAACACCCGCTGCTTTTGATATGTCGTAAATGTTCATTAATTTATATCCTTTTTAAATATCTGTAAGCGGTTACATTTTAGCTTGATTATAACCAACTCGTGTTATAAAATCAATGCATTAACGAAATTTTGAGAAAAGTGTTTTCATCACACAAAGGAGCAGAATCATGAATTTTCCAAATCGTTCTTTTGACCTTGTAACCATGGGACAGCTCATGCTTAGACTTTCACCTCCCGGTAATGAACGTATAGCAAGAAGTGATGTATTTGAAAAAAACGTCGGTGGTGCAGAACTTAATGTTGCCGTCGGAGCATCGCTTCTCGGACTTCACACAGGAATCATCTCCAAGCTGCCTTCACATGATCTCGGTCAGTTTATGAAGGGAACCATCCGAAGCTATGGTGTGTCCGATGACTTTTTTATCTATGACAACTCTCCGGATGCAAGAGTGGCTGTTTACTTCTATGAGTACGGAGCTTATCCCCGTAAACCCCAGGTCATCTATGACAGACGTAATTCCAGCTTCTTTTCCATAACACCTGAGGAGATAAATCCGGAAGTTTATAAGAATACCAAATGCTTCCACACCTCCGGCATCACACTGGCGCTTTCACCGGAGATAAGGAAAACTTCCATAGAAGCCATAAAGAAATTCAAAGAAAACGGTGCACTTATTTCATTTGACGTAAACTTCCGGGGAAACCTCTGGACAGGAGATGAAGCTAGAGACACCATCCTGGAGATACTTCCTTATGTAGACATTTTCTTCTGCTCGGAGTCTACAGCGCAGCTCACATTCAATAAAAAGGGATCCTGTCACGACATGATAAGAAGCTTCACAAAGGACTTCCCGATAAAGGCTGTTTTTGCAACTCAGAGAACAGTTCACAGTCCTAAATGTCATGACTTCGGTTCTCTGGCTTATGATGCGGAAAGAGATATGTTCTTCGAGGAACCGCCTTATGAGAACATTGACGTAGTCGACAGAATCGGTTCCGGAGATTCCTATATCTCAGGTGCTCTTTACGGACTCATAAGTTCAGGCGGCAACGTACAGGAAGCAGTGAAGTATGGCAATGCCACATCTGCCATGAAGAACACCATTCCGGGAGATCTGCCGCAGAGTAATCTTAAGGAAATCGATGCCGTAATAGAGGATCACTACTCAACAGGTTTCCATAGTGAGATGAACAGATAATATATATTGTCAGAGGGGGACAAATATGAAACTTAAAAAAAGAATAGTTACAGGAACAGCGCTGGCATTGACAGCATTGGCATTATGCTCATGCGGAAGTTCACAAACACCGGAAGCAACCACTAAAGCTCCGGCGGAATCCGAAACTTCAGAATCCACTGCAGCAGAAACAATCGCCGCCGAAGAGAAAGAAAAAGAGTCAGCAACAGTTGTTTACGAGAGTAAGGACGGATGGTCAGTAAAGTATGACAAGAATCACTTCACCGTAAATGAAGGAAATGACATCACAGGTTTTGTATATTCAGGAGAGTCCTCAGGATCAAATCTTGTGGAGATAAGCTACGTTAAAGATAAACAGCCTGAGGAAGTCCTTTCAGAGATTACAGAATCCTGGGGAGATCCTGATAATATCACAAGAATCGAAAGCTTCTTCCCCGGAACCCAAGACAAATGGGGTTACTGGCGTGTACTTGATGGCACAGAAAGCGGTTCAGGTCTCAGTGAAACAGCCATCGCAGGAGAATACAACGGAGGCGTGCTTCTTTTCGACATAACAACCCATGCAGAAGATGGTGAGGATACAGCTGTCAGCGATTGTATTTCAGACCTTATCAACTCAATATCCTATGATGACTTCAAGCCACAGACCATGTATGATCACGTGCCCGGCAGATACACCAGAACTTACGAAGAAGAGCTTGATGGTAATAAGGTATCCTGTGAGTACTCTGTCACACTTAATGAGGATCACACGGGTATTCTCAGCATACAGGACGATATAGAGGTCCTCTGGGGAAGCTGTGAATTAATTCCGACTTCCGGCGGCGACAAAATCGAATACACCATCGAGGGAGATAAGCTGATGCTTAACCAGGACGGAGAGTGGATCACTTATACAAAGAAGGACTGATTCATGAAAGTTTAGACAAGACAGAAGATTTCGCCGAAGCTATATTGGATACATTTTAGAAGGTAAAGTTTCGGCGTAAAAAAATAATTCCGCCCGGTGTTGACACTTTTGATTTAACGTGCTAAAGTACCTTTAAATTAATAACAAAAACCGATGACAGAGAGAAGTAGTTTATCTTTATCGTTTCAGAGAGCTGCAGGTGGTGGGATTGCAGTACGTGCGGATAGGTGAATGGCCTCTGGAGGGTGCTCAGAAAGACATTTATCATGAGTCAAGTATGCGGCAACGGGTTCTGCACCGTTATCAGGCAGCACATATGCTGGTATGTGAAAAGTGACCTTTATTTAAAGGTAATATGAGTGGTACCACGGATTTAAACATTCGCCTCATACGGAGAGTAATCTCTGTATGGGGCTTTTTTAGTGTATAAGTCCAGTATCAGGCGGCTGTAAATACTGCAAGCTCGCTTGCAAGTATTTACAGACATCTGATACGACAACAGAAATCGAGAATAAGCGCGATAGCGCGGATTCGAGATTCCTGTTAGGATTGCAGGAGTTGCGTAGCAACGAAGCAATCCGCAGGACTTATATTTCTCTAGTATCACAATGGCGCTCCAGTAAAAACGAATCATTACAAATTGACGTAACAAAATTGGAGGAAAAACAAATGAAGAAACAGTTAATCGCAGCATCTATGGCAACATTTATGGCAGCATCACTTATGGCTTGTGGCGGAAGCTCAACACCTGCATCCACAACGGCAGCCGCAGAAACCACAAAAGCTTCGGCAGATAGTACAGCTCAAGATTCCACTGATAAGAAAGAATACAAAGTCGGTATAGTCCTTTTCATGGATCATCCGTCTCTCAATCAGATAAAGGACAATGTTGCCTCTGAGCTTGACAGACTTTCAGACAGCATGGGAGTTACTTTCAATTATGCGGATTACACCTTCAACGGTCAGGGTGATGCCAGTGTACTTAACCAGATTTCAAGTGAACTCATTTCAGATGAAGTAGACGTGATCATTCCTATCGCAACACCGGCTGCACAGGTGGTTCAGGCTGCAGTAGAAGATAAGGGTATCCCTGTAGTATTTTCAGCGGTTTCAGATCCTGTAACAGCCAACCTTGTTTCTTCCATGGATACTCCGGGAGCAAACATTACCGGAACATCGGATGCGCTTAATACAAATGCCATCATGGACCTGATGCTTGCAGTAAATCCCGACACCGATTATGTGGGTCTTCTTTACTCAAACTCAGAGGATGCTTCCAAGCAGCCTATAGCAGATGCAAAGAAGTATCTTGATGAAAAGGGCATCAAGTACATCGAGAAGACCGGAACCAAGACTGATGAGGTTCAGGCTGCCGCAGACGCTCTCGTAGCTGAAGGTGTTGATGCCGTATTTACACCTACCGACAATACCATCCAGCAGGCAGAGCTCGGAATCTACGAGAAGTTCCTGGATGCAAAGATTCCTCACTATGCAGGCGCAGACAGCTTTGCACTTAACGGTGCTTTCATGGGTTACGGTGTTGATTACGCAAATCTCGGCACAGCAACCGCTGATATGGTGGCAGAGATACTTGTAGACGGAAGAGACACCTCTACATTCCCGGTTCAGACATTTGACAACGGTATCGCTACTGTCAACACAGATACCTGCGAGGCCCTGGGTCTTAAGCTTGAGGATGTAAAGAGCTCCATCGGACCACTCTGCACACAGGTTGTGGAGACAAAGACAGAGCAGGAGTTCTCAAAGTGATTTATAAAATCATCCTTCGTCATCACCCTCAGGTATATGTCGAAGAGTACTTTAATATCAAAAGAATGTGAAATATAATACTAAAGACATACAGAGTTTAGCTCATTATGTCTTAACAAATGACAAAGCAGCTTCCCGGATAACACATCGGGAAGCCCTTTTGTTGGTATCAGTAAGTTTTAGGAGGAAACACCATTGACTGGCTTTTTAACAGCAGGCATAATCCGCACCGCACTTGAGGTGGGACTCATTTATTCCCTTGTAGCTCTTTCTCTTTTTATCAGCTACTCAATCCTGAACATCTGTGATCTTTCCACAGACGGCTGCTATACCCTGGGATGCGCAGTTGGCGCCATCGTCACCATAGCGGGACATCCTTTCCTTGCGATTCCCGCTGCAATGCTGGCAGGAATCTGCTCCGGATATGTGACAGCTCTTCTTCAGACAAAGTTCGGAGTGGAAAGCATTCTCGCAGGAATCATAGTGAACACAGGACTATACACCGTAAATCTCGCGGTCATGGGTTTCAGTTCCAATGTCTCCATCTTCGGCACAGATACCATTTTCTCTATCTTCAAGAATCTGAATTCATCAGGCTTCTGGAAAGACTGGTGCAGCCTCATACTTCTTACAGCAATAGTGGTCACAGTTTGTTTCCTTATCAAGTGGTTTCTGGGAACGACCCTTGGTCTCTCAATCCGTGCAACAGGAGACAGTCCGGCCATGGTACGTGCTTCATCCATAAACCCGCTTTTCACCATAACAGTAGGTCTCTGCTGTTCCAATGCTTTGACCGGTCTCGCAGGCTGCCTCATCGGACAGTACAACAAGACCTGTGATATCAATCTCGGAACAGGTATGGTCACCATCGCTCTTGCTTCTCTTGTAATCGGTGAGACCCTCATGGGAAAAGGAAGGATGATGTTCAGAATCCTGGGAATGGTAGTAGGTTCTTGTTTCTACCGTTTCATCATCTCCATAGCCCTCCGTCTCAATGTCCCTACAGAGGCCTTCAAACTGGTTTCCGCAGTTATCGTTGCCATCGCCATCGCAGCGCCACGGGCAAAGCAGCTCATTGCCTTCAAGCATAAGCAGATGCAAGCCTTCCAGGAAAGAAAAAACATGAGAGGAGACAAGGCAGATGCTTAAGATAGAACACGTTTTCAAAACTTTCAACACAGGAACAGTCAACGAGAAAAAGGCATTGACCGACCTTAACCTGGAACTTAATGATGGAGATTTCGCCACCATCATCGGCTCCAACGGCGCCGGAAAGTCCACCATGTTCAATGCCATTGCCGGTTCCTTCTACACAGACTCCGGCTTCATAGAGCTGGACGGAGAGGATATAACCTTTACTCCGGAGCACACCCGCAGCCGCTATATAGGCCGTCTGTTCCAGGACCCCCTCATGGGAACAGCTCCTCATATGACTATAGAGGAGAACCTTTCTGTGGCATACCTCCGTGCCAGTGAGCACAAGAGAGGTATTTTCAGCCATGTCTCAAAGAGTGACAGAGATAAATTCAGAGAACAGCTTTCACTTCTTGATATGGGTCTTGAAAACAGAATGAATACCCCTGTAGGACTTCTTTCAGGAGGACAGCGTCAGGCTCTGACACTTCTCATGGCCACCATGGTTACGCCAAAGCTCCTGATGCTTGATGAGCACACTGCAGCTCTTGACCCTTCGACAGCTGCAAAGGTACTTGATCTCACAAAGAAAATCATTAAAGAACGTAACATCAGCTGCCTTATGGTAACCCACAACATGAACCAGGCTCTGGAACTGGGAAACCGCACCCTTATGATGAACAACGGAAACATCGTATTCGATGTAGCAGGAGAGGAACGTTCCCACATGACCATCAACGACCTTCTGAATAAATTCGAAGAAAATGCAGGAAAGGCATTAAACAACGACAGAATCCTGCTTTCCACAAAAGAAGGGGTATAAGTTATAAAAACAATAATAAATTAGCTTAGTGCAGAAGTCCCGTTTTGTTGTAATGGGACTTCTGTTTAGTTATACTTAAACTATCATTAAGATTCCAAAACGGGAGGCAGTTATGATCAAAAAACATTTTGTCATCACTATCGACAGACAGTATGGTTCAGGCGGACGTGTAGTTGGCAAGCGTCTTGCTGAGGATTTGGGCATTCACTTTTATGACAATGATATTCTGAAGCTGACTTCAGAGCGTGCAGCCATCGGTGAACAGTATTTCCGTCTGGCTGATGAAAAAGCCGGCAATAACATTCTCTACAAAATCGTGTCACATCTGACACCGGACATCTCAAGCCCTAAGCTTGATGAGAACATCGTTTCTCCGGAAAACCTTTTCAGATTCCAGGCAGATGTCATCAGAGAGATAGCAGCAAACGAAACCTGTATCATCGCCGGACGCTGCAGTAATTTCATTCTGTCAGAAGCAAAAATGGAAGACCATGTCGATTTCTTTGTTTATGCCGATGAGGAAACACGTATAAAGCGTGCCATGGACTACGACAAGATAGAAAGAGACGAGGCTGTTAAACGTATCAGAAAGATCAACAACGAGCGCAAGAAGTACCATAAGTACTATACTGCACATGACTGGATGGATCCCGACTGCTACGACCTCATGATCAATGCTTCACGCATCGAATATGACGACATGGAACGACTTATGAAAGACTACTTACGTATGAAGGGATTTATCGACTGATGAACAAGACTGTAAATGGCATTGCAAGACCACTCCGCGGGGAGCTCACCGTTCCCGGGGACAAAAGCATTTCCCACCGTGCAGTAATGCTTGGAGCACTTTCCGAAGGAACAACACATGTTAAAGGTTTTCTGAACGGAGCCGATTGCCTCTCCACCATAGGATGCTTTAGAAATCTCGGAATAGATATAGAACTTAGTGAAGATGAGACTGAAGTAACCATCCACGGAAAGGGTCTGCAGGGGCTTAATGCCTGCAACGGCACTCTGGACTGCGGAAATTCAGGTACCACAACGAGACTAATTTCCGGTATTCTTTCTGCCCAGAATTTCGACTCAGAGCTTACTGGAGATGAAAGTATACAGAAGCGTCCCATGAAGCGTATCATGAAACCCCTCGGTGAAATGGGGGCAGATATCACTTCGGTCCGCGGTAATGACTGTGCACCTTTACACATCCACGGAAAGCCTCTTCACGGCATAACTTATGAATCTCCCGTGGCCAGCGCACAGGTGAAGTCAGCCATACTTCTGGCAGGTCTTTATGCCGACGGAACAACTACAGTCATTGAGCCTGCATTATCAAGAGACCATAGCGAGCGTATGCTCACTGCATTGGGTGCTAATGTTTCCACTCGTAAACTTCCGGATGGAAGAGCAGAGATAAGCATTGAACACTGTGATAAACTGGTTGCCCCAAAGGAGGTTTTGGAGATTCCGGGAGACATTTCTTCTGCGGCTTACTTTATATCCGCAGCACTTCTGGTACCCGGATCTGATGTGATAATACGGAATGTCGGCATCAACCCTACAAGAGACGGCATCATCGAAGCATACCTCAGTATGGGGGCAGACATCACATTTGAGAACAAAAGACTTTCAGGCTCCGAGGATGTTGCAGACATTCATGTGAGATACACAGAGGGGCTCCACGGTGCAGAAATAGGCGGTTCCCTTATTCCCAGACTTATTGACGAGCTTCCTGTTATAGCAGCAGTGGCAGCAGGCGCTTCCGGAAAAACTTATATCAGGGACGCAGCTGAGCTTAAGGTAAAGGAATCAAACCGTATAGCAGTTATGGTTGACGGTCTCGGAAAGGTTGGTATCAAAGCCTCGGAAACAGAGGACGGTATGATCATCGAAGGACAGGGCAGTGCTCTTTCTCTTAATTCGGCAGAGATAGACACCCATAAGGATCACCGCATAGCCATGACCTTCGCTGTTCTGGCACTTGCAGGATCAGGGAGTACAGAAGTGACTCTAAGAGATGCAGATTGTATCAATATCTCTTATCCCACATTCTACGAGGACCTTGGGAAGCTTTGATTCCTAAGCATAGGGAATTTATAACCTCTCTGCATATAACTCATATATGCTGGGAGGTTGATTTTTATCAGAAGAGTGAACACAGCGTTATATCGTCATCCTAAGCGATAACTAAATGTAATATCAAAATAATGTTGACATTCATGCGGCTCTCTGATAAATTATTCAAGTCGCATAAAGCGCGAACACAAATGGCGGATTGGTCAAGCGGTTAAGACGCAGCCCTCTCACGGCTGAATCCCGGGTTCGATTCCCGGATCCGTCACTTTGAAAACTTAATTTACTT
>NZ_JNKO01000045.1 GCF_000702885.1 Oribacterium sp. P6A1
GAAGTATTGATATCTGCTATTGAGAATTTCTTTAAGCGTAATGGTCATTATCCTAAACGAGCACTTGCAGATAAGATTTACCGAAACAGAGAAAATCTTGCATACTGTAAAGCACGCGGGATAAGACTTGCGGGACCAGCTTTAGGAAGGCCCGGAAAGAATGTTTCAATTGATAAGCACACGGAGTACGTGGATAGCGTTGACAGAATTGAAGTAGAGCGAAAATTTGCATTATCAAAACATAGTCACGGTCTTGGATTAATCATGACAAAACTTGAAGAAACAAGTCGAAGCTCTATAGCACTATCGATTATATCCATGAACTTAGATTGCCTTCTTAGGCTTTCTTTGTTCCAAAAATTGATTTTGATATTTTCAAGGTACAATTGTTTATATGAGGCAGCCGTCTGAAAAATTAGGCGGTTGCTGAGCATACACTAATTACACTGAAAGAAGTAATAATGTGTGAGGGTTAAAGAGAATAATATGAGTAAATTAAAACTTCCAAATTTAGTGGATTTAGTTGAAGATATGTCAAAAAACGAAATTGAAAAAGAACATTTTATGTTCGAATATGCAAAACAAACGATTGACTGTAAATTTTGCATTAAACCTGACGGTGGAGAGTTGTTAATTGGCGTTCATAGACTCAATTTTGGACTTGCATTAGATGTATATATCAATAGAAGCGAAGAATATATCGCCGAATTAACAGATAAGGATTATATTAGATTTTGTAAGGCACTTAATCTTACATATCATGGAGATGGGTTTACGTCCAATACATTATTAGAACTTATTTCTCGCCATATTCCCAAAAGTTCTGCATGTGTTAAAATTGAATACTGTGTAATGAGAGAATATACAAAATGTAGGCATGTGGACGAGGCGGAAAAGATTTATTTCAAGGGTTGGAATGATCATGTAAAAGATGGAAAAGAAGCTCGAAATTATGATAAAACTGAATTCTATTTTGGTAATAGAGTTGCAAATTATTGTAGAGAACATAATATAAGTTCAATATGGACAGATATCCCGTTAGATGAAAAAGCATATGCTAATCCTTGGTTAAGTATGTGAGTTGTATGCGGTCGCGCGTTATGGGGGGCTATCCTTTGTCGAATAATGGAATAATAGAAGTATATATTGAGTACAATAGTCTCATGTCTTTCTACGGTATTCATAATAGAAGATTACTACACTATTGATTCATAGAAGTAGACAATTTTATTATACAATCGAAGGAGGTCAATGTCTTGATAGTATATTACACAAGATATAGTGTTATAGAAGAATTTAATATCAGAAGATTGCTTGATTTTGCTTTTGAGTGTGTTAATGGAATGAGAAACATACCAAGCGAGTTTTGTAACAAAACATGGAGCGGGGAAGAAAGTGAAGAGTTAAAAGTAGGTAGAAATCTTTTGTCATATGAAATTGATAAAGAGACAGGTGTAGTTGCTTTTCGTGTGTCAATTACAGATAATAATGATGAGCTTTGGACTACAGATATTGCGCTGAATGATAAGAATAATGAAATTCAATTGAGACTTGCGCGAGAAAAGAGAATTGCTTCAGCGGAATACGATAAGAATTTTAATATTCCCTACATGTTTAAAAAACTCATTCGGGATTGTATAGGAGCTAATGACGCTGATTTACCGGTGGTGGATAAACCGTTTTTTATAGACGAAAATAATATCAATATCGTTGCAGATCTTGTAAATGGACAAAAAAAATATTCGATGCCGGTAATTTATGTTTCTCATCCTTTTTATGATGAGGAATTTTCCTTAGATATATATGAACTGGCAAAAGACATGGCTGGAAGCGCACATGTGCTTGTAGAAAAAACATCTGACACATCATCATCATTACGTGAGATGACCGAGAGCCGCAATGCATATAACGGTGCAATTGATATCTTTTATAATGATGATTCATTTCGTTTTCTTAAATTGCCTGAAATGACATCCAATCAGTTTAGATATAAAGTTTCGCATTCCATATATGCAAGAATGGCGATGAGAAATATTGATGATGATATGTCACTAAGCGCAATACGTCTTAGAAACAAAATTAAGAAATTGAATGCCAATGATATAGAAACACAGAGACTTACTTTTCGGGTAGATGAGCTTGATGAAAAGTATAATGAATTACAAGAGTATTTTGAACTCGCATCCGAAGAAAATAAAACTCTTGAAAAGAAGGTAAATGATCTTGAAAACGATAATTATGAATTAAGAAACAAAGTTACAGCGCTTACAGAATCATTGAAGCGAAAACAGAAAAATGATAACGAGGCAATATCATTAGAATATACATTAAAACAGTTTTATGAAGATGAGATAAAGCGTATAGTCATAGAATGCATTAAGAATACAATATCAACGTATGGTACAGATGAACGCGAAAGACGGGATTATCATGTTTTAAAAAATCTTATTGATAATAATAGTTATTCTAAAGAAGGCGATAGAATTAAAGAAGAGATGTTTCGAATTATCAAAAAGAACAAGTTGAGCAAAGCTGATGTTAGCGACCTAAAGGGTCTTGGATTTGAAGTTAAACAGGGTGGACATGATAAATATGCATTTCATGGTGATGATAAATATATCATTACTGTTTCAAGTACTTCTAGTGATTACAGAGATGGGGAAAATCTTGCACATGAGGCGGTAAATTTGATTTTTGGTAGGACTTGAGATCTATATGTTTTTTGGATGAAAAAGAGGTTGATGATTTTTAGGCAATTAGTTTTTGAAAAATATTTAGTTCAATTTAAAGTAGATGCTAATTTGTGGAAGGATTAATTACCTACTGATTTGCATCATAGTAACTAAATTATTCATTGAAGTATTATAGCGATGGCGAGGAGATAATAGAATTAATGCAGATTACAGACGCATTTAAAGGGAAAACATTAGTTATAACAGGAGGTACCGGAAGCTTTGGATCAACGGTTCTTAAGCATTTTTTGACATCGGATATCGGTGAGATAAGGATCATCTCTCGTGATGAGAAGAAGCAGGATTGGATGAGGCACACTCTTCAGGCACAGTATCCTGATCATTGTTCTAAGGTTCAGTTTTACGTCGGAGATGTGAGAAACATCGAATCAGTTAGGGATGTTATGTATGGAGCGGATTATGTGTTCCATGCAGCGGCACTGAAGGAGGTTCCGTCCTGTGAGTTCTTTCCAATGGAGGCGGTAAAGACCAACATCATAGGAACAGATAATGTTATCACAGCGGCAGTTGAGAACAGAGTGGAGAGAGTTGTATTTTTGTCAACTGATAAGGCTGCTTATCCTATAAATACCATGGGTATGACTAAAGCTGTAGGTGAAAAGGTTGTGCAGGCCCGGGCTCAGAAGGCATTTGAACGCGGAGGTACAGTTCTTTCCTGTACAAGATACGGTAATGTTATGTGCTCCCGTGGTTCGGTTATTCCACTTTTTATAGATCAGATAAAGCGTAAGGCGCCTATAACCATCACTGATCCTAATATGACCAGATTTCTCATGAATCTTGATGAGGCTGTGGATCTGGTGGCATTTGCATTTGAACATGCAGAGCCGGGAGATCTTTTCATACAGAAGGCGGATGCTTCGACTATCGGTGATCTTGCAGATGGTGTTATGAAGGTATTTGGAGAGACCGAGAAGAAGATTATAGGAACAAGACACGGTGAGAAGCTTTATGAGACGCTCATGACCAGAGAAGAGAGACTACGTGCTACGGATATGGGACACTATTTCCGAATTGCTCCAGACGGAAGAAGTCTGAACTATGATAAGTTCTATGTCAAAGGAGATGTTTTGACAGAGAGTGATGAGGCGTATACTTCCCATAATACAAACCGTCTTGATGTGGATGGAGTTGTTAAGAAGATAATGGCAACGGATTATGTAAAGGAAGAGCTTGAAGGTCGTCCTCATGTAGTGGAGGCTTAAAATAAAATGAGGGGCTTAGTATCAGCCTTTGGATAAGATGTGATAAAATGTAGACTCTACAATGTACCAAGATACATTGTAGAGTTTATTGTGTTTATTAATTTGGACTGCGGTCCTGAAGCGGAGAAATAGATGAATATTTTAGTTACAGGTGCAAAAGGTTTTTTAGGGACAAATCTGGTTAATTATTTGCATACATTAGCAGATGGAAGAAATAAGACAAGACCGAATCTACAGATTGATGAGATTTATGAATATGACAGAAACAATACACAGGAAGATTTGGATGAGTTTTCTTCAAAGGCAGATTTTGTGGTGAATCTTGCGGGTGTAAACAGACCCAAAGATGTTTCTGAATTTAAGGAAGGAAACTTTGGTTTTGCAAGCACATTGCTTTCCACATTAAAAAAGCATGGAAATACCTGTCCCGTTATGCTCAGCAGTAGTGTTCAGGCGACTCTTGCCGGGAGATTCGGCACCTCGGAATATGGAATAAGTAAGCGGGATGGAGAAGAGCTGTTTTTTAAATATGGTGAAGAAACAGGAGCAAAGGTTTATGTTTATAGGTTTCCGAATCTGGTAGGTGTTGGTGTCAGACCTAATTATAATTCTGCTGTAGGGACATTTTGCTATAACTATGCGCATGATTTACCGATAACAGTTAATGATCCAAGTGTTTGTATGGAACTTCTTTTTGCAGGAGATCTGATAGAGGAGCTTCTAAATGCAATGGAAGGGCACCCTCATAGATGTGAGTATCCTAAGAGTGGTGAAGTTATAGATGGAGTAACATATGATGGTGTAACACCGATGCAAAGTGAAGGTGGACGATACTGCTATGCACCGGTAACTCATAAGATAACCCTAGGAGAAATAGTTGAGCTTCTTGACAAGTTTAAACAGCATAGTTCTACACTTATGGTTCCGGATATGACACCGGGGTCTTTTGAGAAGAAGTTGTATTCTATGTATCTTTCATACCTGCCGAAGGAGAAGACTATCTTTGACCTTAAGATGAATGTTGATGAGCGTGGCAGCTTTACGGAGCTGGTTCACACAGAGAATGCAGGGCAGGTTTCTGTTAACGTTTGTCGTCCAGGTATTACAAAAGGTATGCATTGGCATGTTACAAAGACTGAAGAGTTTATAGTTGTAAGTGGTAAGGGTAAGATTAGAGAAAGACGTATAGGATCTGATGAGATCGAAGAGTATATTGTGGATGGCAGTAAGATACAGAGTGTTATCATGAAGCCGGGCTTTACTCATGAGATAACGAATATAGGTGATACTGATCTGGTTACCATCATGACCTGTAATGAAGTGTTTGATAAGGAACATCCAGATACCTTTTTTGAAAAGATTGACTGATATAGAAGTGGCTTTGGTTTTTAATAGTAAAGATCTTGCGGAGAATGAAATAAAGAATTAAAGAGGAGATTTGTGAAATGAATTATCCTGAGTGGAAGAATAATGGAAAGATTAAGCTGGCGATAATTGTAGGAACAAGACCGGAGATAATCCGTCTTGCTGCCGTTATCACTAAATGCCGTCAATACTTTGATACACAGCTTTGGCATACTGGTCAGAATTATGACTATAACCTGAATGGAGTATTTTTTAAGGATTTGGGGCTGGATGATCCTGAATTGTATCTCGATGCTGTTGGTGAAGATCTCGGGGCAACTATGGGAAATATCATAGATAAGTCATATAAAGCAATGGCTGCAACAAAACCTGATGCAGTATTGGTGCTTGGAGATACAAATTCATGTTTGTCTGTTATCGGCGCAAAGCGTCTTCATATTCCGATTTTTCACATGGAAGCGGGAAATCGTTGCAAGGACGAGTGCTTACCGGAGGAAACAAATCGTAGAATCGTAGACATTATATCCGATGTGAATTTGGCTTATAGTGAGCATGCAAGAAGATATCTGGCTGATTGCGGACTTCCTAAGGAGAGAACATATGTTACAGGAAGCCCTATGGCTGAGGTACTGCATGATAATCTTCAGGCTATTCAGGCGTCTGATATACATGAGAAGCTGGGACTTGAGAAGGGAAAGTATATTCTTTTGTCAGCTCATCGCGAAGAGAATATAGATACTGAAGCCAATTTCACATCGTTGTTTACAGCAATCAATAAAATGGCTGAAAAGTATGATATGCCAATTTTGTACAGTTGCCATCCACGTTCACGTAAGCGTTTGGAGAGTTCTGGATTTAAGCTTGATAAGAGGGTTATAGCTCATGAGCCGCTTGGGTTCCATGATTATAATTGTTTACAGATGAATGCGTTTTGTGTAGTGAGCGACTCGGGAACACTGCCGGAGGAAAGCTCATTCTATATATCCATAGGACATCCGATTCCGGCTGTATGCATAAGAACATCAACAGAGCGCCCTGAGGCTCTTGATAAGGGATGTTTTGTGTTATCAGGTATTGATACTGTAGGACTGCTTCAGTCTGTGGATTTGGCTGTGGATATGATTAAGAATGGGGATGATGGTATTCCAGTACCGGATTATGTGGATACCAATGTATCAAGTAAGGTTGTAAGGATTATTCAGTCATATGTAGGAGTTGTGAATAAGATGGTTTGGAGGAAGGCATAATTGCTGAAGACTAATACAACATTGGTGCCTGTCACCAGTCAAAGTCAATCATTCAAAATGAATGATTTTGACAACGAAGATACTGAGTGTCGGATTTCTAACATTGGAGCCTGTCACCATAAAAATTCATGGGGATATCTGTGAATATCTAGTTGGTGCCTACAATTATGAAGATATAACTGTTGAAGAAGTAGATGAATAGACCTAGAGGTAAAAGATGAAGGACATTGATTTTGAGTCTATAAACACTATCGAAGATATAAAGAACTACGGTTCAGAAAAAGAGTGGACCGATTTGCTTAATGATATTGTTGCTCCTATGAAAGTCGAGATTCGTTCATTTCAGGATGTATTAAGCATTGTTGAGTTACTAAAAAGTAAGTGGGCACCAATGATGCACAGGTGTTTTGTAAGTGAAAAAGCTGAGTATATCTTTTACCTTACTAAACTAGAAGGTAAACAGAGAAATAAGTTGCTTGGTATTAGCGATGAAATGTATGAGAATAAAGAACTCGCAAAAACATGGTATAAGAATATTGCTAAGTTAGTTCATCCAGATTCAAATAATGGAGACGAAAGTAAGGCTTTCTTAGTATTGAAGGAGTTATACGATAACATGGTAGATGATTTTGAGGAGTGATTTCATGGCAGAAAAAAAGAATGAAATCTCGATTCGGAAAGCAAGTGATATAGAAATCAAATTTCCAGAGAATAAAGAACTAACAGAAGATGAACAGAAAACTACTCGTGATGCTATTAAGACAGGTGGAATCGTTGATGCCAATGGCAAAGCATATATTAATAAAACAAAACTAACATCGTTGTTTTGTACAGATAAGTCAGCGGTTAATAAGTTTTATGGAGACCTTGAGGAGGAAGATAAATTTGTAAACGGTTCATCTAAATATGCTTCTGTACCAGCCTGTGTAAAGGAAACCACAAAGCGGTTGGAGCAGAAAAGACCACAGTTAGAAAGATCAAGGTTGAAGGATGCGAGAGACTGTATGAATGCATTTATTGATTCTCCAGAGCTTGAGAAAGAACGAACGATTGCATCTGATAGAATAAAAAAGGAACTGCCCAATATAACTAAAAAAAAGATTAAGAGTGAAAATATAACGTGTGATCAACTCACAGGTGAATTGTTCGAAAACGATGCGGAAGGTCATCATAAAGTTAGAAAAGCAGATGATCCAGATAAAGCACTTGATTTGGATAATATTGTAGTTACAAAGAAGAAAAATCATCAGACGATTCATTCAGAGGGGGCTAATGATCCAGAGAAGTTAAAAGAGTTGGCAGAAAAGAAAGGGTGGAGTATTGAACATATTTGATATGTAGTACTCCATTGTTAACTTCCGAGACTTTTGTGCAACTAACGTCAGATTGCGCACAATCAAATGGCTAAGAAACCTTGAAAATACTGGAAAAATCGTAGAACATTGGTACCGTTTACCATAAAAAATCTATAAACTTTCGTTCTTGGATATTTGTGAACTTCCAAAACTTTTGTGCAACTAGCGAGGGAAAGGCTGAAATTTAGGCTTAAAACATTGAACAAACCACGGATTTACGCCAAAGATCTGGATTTTGGGCGCGGATCCGTGGGATTCATAGAAATAAGTTGGATTGAAATGAAATAAAATAGATTGTTTACATAAGACAACATTTATGAGAGTAAGCGGAGTGTTACCAAATGACCAGACCTAAGAAACGACCACATTATGATCCGGATAAGATCTTGAATAATCTGTTGGATGCAGTATCTGAATCATTTGAGGAAACCGGAGAGCTGAAACAGACGGCAGCAGAATTTGATATGTCACCTTTGAAGATTCGAAAGCTGCTTATCACATCCGGATCATATAGCAATGAAATATCAAAGGTAGTAAACGATCAGCGTGCCGCCGGGAAGAGTATAGCGGAGATTCAGGAGCTTACGGGCCTTAAAAAATCATCTGTAAACGGATATCTGCCGTATACGAAGTCGATATATAAGGTGGAAGAATTGTCGATGAATGCAGAGCGAATTAATGTATATCGTAGCAGGCAACAGGCGGTAAGGAATCTGATGGAGAGTATGAATGAACATGCTCTTTGGGATGTGGTTGTGGCCTTCCAAAAGTATCCTTTCCGTACAATTACAGGACTGCCTTTTACCTATGAGTTAAAGAAAGAACGGGATGGTAAGTACAATAGGAAGCTGATTCTAGACAGAAAAGGAGAGAGTGAGACAATTGATTGGGGCTCTGTGATGAGGGCGTTTGAAAAAGCAGTTGAATTACAGGGTGAGACTGTTTTGAGACCTGAGGCTCTGGGTGATATCAGGGGTGCGGAGTATATTTATCCGATGCTGTATAGGTTTGGGGCTATGGAGGTGACGGAAGAGGATGCGTGAAAGATGGTGGTTAAGAGGCCGTTGATGATGAAAGAGTAGGGGGTGTCATCATGAATTCCCATCTCAGATAGTAAAGTGATATACTATAGCCATGTAATAGTGATTAGAGAGTTGGAGGTAACCATAGATGGAACATCATGATATTGACCCATATACATTACCGAAGGATAAACAAGCAATATACATAAACGAGCCTTGGCTGGCGGACAAGACGTTATTGGAGCTTCTGCTCCATCCGGAACCTGAAGAGGAAGAAGATAACATACGAGTTTATGTTCCGCTTGATCTAAACAAAGAAGCGATTTTGCGGAGGCTGGATAGGCTAGTTGATCAGTATGAGGAAGCCAATGAAGATAATGAAATGGAGTTTTCAATTGATGTTGACAGATTGGTTTCACAGGTTGAAATCTATGATCAGATTTGGAGTATTCGACATGAGACATTGGTACCGTGTACCATAAAAATTTTATAAACATGTGTGCTGCGGTATTGACAAATACGTTTCTAAAATTGCAAGGGGGTCAGACTGTTTATTGTAGAATAAAAATGTAGAAAGGGGGGTGCGGACGAAAACTTGGACCGTCTCACCCCGTTATTCTTCATCACGGTATTCTTTATAAGCCTTTAGTAAACCTTTTTTATCCCCAAAATCATAGGTCGCTAGAAGCTCATCCCTCAGAACAGCCTGAGGTGTTGGAACACTTTCGCTTCTTGCCGGAATTGATCTTCTTACAGGAGAAGCAATACCCTATGTCAGCGAAACCCACAAGAGTTCTGATTTCATTGAACTCTTGAAGAAACTGGACGCTCGATATCCTGAAGGATATGTCATCCGTATTGTTTGCGACAATCACTCTGCACACAAATCAAAAGAGACAAGAAATTTATCTTGCAACAAGACCGGAAGGTCGTTTTATTTTTGTGTTTACACCTAAGCATGGATCATGGCTTAATATGATAGAAAGTTTCTTCAGTAAAATGACCAAGCAAATGCTTAGAGGTATTCGTGTAAAATCCAAGGAAGAACTTGAGCAGCGTATCTACCTCTATTTTGAAGAAGTAAATCGTGAACTTGTAGTTTATCATTGGACATACAAAATGGATGAAATCAGTGTTGTTGAGGCAGAGTCAGCTGGAGTTAAATCCAATGATTCATTAAGTGTCAGTTAATTATTATTCAATGTACTAGAGTATGGCAGATTTCTGTATGCCCTAAATTCTGAGGATAGATATATTGCCAAAAGCGATTATTTAAAGCAAATTTCAGATTATAAAGATGATGTCGAATTCTTCGATGTACTTAAGCAAAGCGGAATGCTTAAAAGCTTTTGTAAGAAAAACGGAGTACAGGTCAAGGATGCAGACAGAATTATCAAGATGGATGCTGACTTAGAAAAAGATATAGATGATCATAATGAAAAATTCATTGCAAAGAGTCATTGGTACCGTGTACCATAAAAATTTTATAAACATGTGTGCTGCGGTATTGATTGTTAACTTCCGAGACTTTTGTGCAACTAGCGTCAGATTGTGAGTAAGTAGTAAAACTCGCGTACTATTGGCGTAACGACCCTCATCAAGATTAGATGAGGGTCGTTTTTTACTTTATAAGAAAGTGCATTAACTAAATATTCGGCATAACATATGTTCGCATAAAAAAATAGGTGAATTTAATAAGGGCTTTATTTAATGACGTTAAATGATTACAATTATGAGTGACTTCTCATTTGCGAGGTGAGGAAGTCATTTTTGAGTACCGTTGGTAAGAGTTGTTTTTTAGATTTGCTTTCATTTTTACGAGTAGTGATGATTTTGTCGTAGCCAAGCTGTCTTCTTTAGATCGCAGCTTAATGATGGCCTTTCTATAGAGTTCTTCCAACGGTATTTTTTTTGTAATGAAAGTATAAAGGTAAGCGCAAAGTGATAGCGCGTGTACCCTAATTAGACGAAGAGTGCTGGGTTATCCGATCCATCTTCGACTGTTGCTTTTTTGTTTATGGCACAAAGCCTCTGCATTCTATCTGACCATGGCATCAGTTCCTCAATGCCCTCGGGCTCATTGATGTAGTCCGGCATGTAAAGAAGCACCGTCTGCAGATATTTGAAGACGCTTATGTTGTTTAACTTCGCTGTCTGCGCAAGGCTATAGATGATGGAACTTGCTTCGGCACCATCAACTGTATCGTGGAAATAGAAGTTTTTCCTTCCCACTGCGTATGGCCTCGCACCACAGCTTTCTGTGAAATTGTTGGAAACCGGAACACCACCATCCAGGAAATAGTTCTCCATGTATGGTTTCTGGTTTCGGGCATAGGTCAGCGCTTTCCCCAACTGGCTCCCTGAGCTGGCTGAGATGTTATCCAATGCAGCCCAGATCATTTTCCAGATCTCACGCTCCTTGGATTTTTCACGCTGTATTTTTCGTTCTGCCGGTGTCAGTCCGGTGAATCCTCGCTCGATCTCAAAGATCTTGTCACAGAGATTCACGATCAGGGCTGCAGGAGATTTGGACTTACCTGCTTTCCTGTCGGCTGCCGGCAATGCTTCATAGAACTTTCGGCGGAAATGTGCGAGGCATCCGCAACGAACAGTTCCTTTGGGCAGTTTATTGTAGCCCTGGTATCCGTCAACTATGACGTACTTTCCTTTGTACTCCTTATAGAAGTTCTCAGGGACAGTAACACATTGGTACCGTGTACCATAAAAATTTTATAAACATGTGTGCTGCGGTATTGACAAATAGAATTGTGAACCGTGTATCGGAAATTTTTTCTAAAATACAGGTACCTGTCACCGCTCAGAATCAATCATTTAGGAAAAAGGGACATTGGTACCGTGTACCATAAAAAATCTATAAACTTTCGTTCTCGGATATTGACAATGGAATTGTGAACCGTGTATCAGGAATTTTTTATAAACTTTTGTTATAGTGGGTTGACAGAAGGTGGATTATTTGCAAAACGTACTTGAGAGGACATTGTGGTAATGTACTATTAAAGAGGGGGAACATGAATATTTTTCAAAGAGAGATGAGTTGGATTGAAACGATATTAAATTGATTGTTTTAGTAAGATAACATTTATGAGAATAATCGGAGTGTTAGCAAATGCCCAGACCTAAGAAAGACCACATTATGATCCGGAGAAGATCATGAAGAATCTGTTGGATGCAGTATCTGAATCATATGAGGAAACCGGAGAGCTGAAACAGACGGTAACAGGCGGGAAGGAATCTGATGAAGCGCATGAACGAATATGCTCTTTGGGATGCGGTTGTGGCATTCCAAAAGTATCATTTCCATACAGTTAAAGGACTGTTTTCACCTATGAGTCAAAGAAAGAACGGAATGGTGATTACAACAGGGAGCTGTTCATAGACAGAAGAAGTGGGAGTAAGTGCTCTGTGATAAGGGCATTTGAAAAAGCGGTTGAATTACAGGGCGAGACTGTATTACGGCCCAAGGCCCTGGGGATATCAGGGGTGTGTCTTATATTTACACGATGCTGTATCCATTTGGTGGTAGAGGTGCCGGAGGAAGATGCTGAGAAAATGGAGATTAAGAGGCTGTTGTGGAAGAAAGAATAGTGGGGCTTAAGAATTGTGAGTAATTAATTGAGTATATAATTGTGATATACTTGGTTTTTCCAAGTTGTCTGATACTTGGAAAGACTGAGGAGAAGGTTGTACATATCGTGGCAAGTATAAATGATGAAATGATATATCTGATCACAGCATATATACCTGATTCGGATAGATGGGAAACAGATTGGAAAACCAGAAAGGAGCAATTATGAAGTGCATGAAATGTGGAAAAGAAATGTTCAAGAGTACTACAACTGAAGCAATAGAACTCGGATTTGGCGTTTTGGTTATTCGTAACATTCCATGTTATAAATGTACTGAATGTGACGAGATCTTCTATACAGGAGATATTGTTCAAAAGATCGAGGAGATTACAGAACGCATAAAGCTGCTTGCTCAAGAAGTTACAGTTGTGGATTTCGAGAAAGCCGCATAGGAGAAGATCATGACTATCAGTGAAAGAATATTTGAGAGATTAAGGCAGCTTTCTATGACACAGCGGGAATTTGCAGAGGAAGCAGGGATACAGCAGAGCACGATCAGCGAGTGGAAGAAGAACAAAACAAATCCATCATCTGATAAGATACTGGCAATATGTAAAGCTCTGGATGTGTCTCCGGAATGGCTTTTGTCAGGGGTTGATCCGGCAGAGAATCGAGGGAAGAACC
>NZ_JNKO01000046.1 GCF_000702885.1 Oribacterium sp. P6A1
GATTGTAGTATGATTATTTGCATATGCAATCGATAAATCGGCAGTTTGTAGGGCTCTTATGTGAGAGAAAGAGCTCGATAACTTCCAATATGTCGACCAGAATTTTGTAAAATATGCAAACCTTCCAGTGCAATTGATGATTGGACTCGATTTACTTACTAAAATTTGGTAAATATAGTAAGTAAATGGGGGGAGGACATATGAGATGTGGGGGATGGGACTCAACGTAAATTACCGGATGCCTGTAATCGAAGATTAGCACGGTGCGAGAGTTGCATTCACACAACTTTTTGTCCCATGAGGGTACCCGAATTGGAAGAAATGGATGGATATCACTTATGAACGAGGAAAGATATAAGATCAGTGAAATGGCAAAGCTTCTAGGTGTGACGACCCATATGCTGCGCCATTATGAAAAGATGAAGATCATTCGCCCGGAAGTCGACGAGATCAACGGTTACAGGTATTATAGCGTTGTGGATACACGGCGATTTAACCTTGGCAGGACGCTTCTTGCGAGCGGATTCTCTCTAGAACAGAGCGCACAGATCATGAAAGATATTGTCCCAGAGGAACTAAAGGCTCTTGTGAGGCAGACGATTGAAGAAAAGAATAAGGAAATCCTGCACGCGGAGCTTGCAATAAAATACCTGGAAGAGCTTGAAAACTATTATCCGGATATTTTTGGAAAGGTGGATCAGGTTTGGGTTGAGCATTACCCGAACATGTGGCGGCTGGAATTGTCCGACAAGGAAGAAGCACTGGGCGGGCACCTGCTGGACAGGCAGAAAAAGGCTTGGCTTGAGAATCTGCCCGCCGTAAAATGGGTCAGCCGTATGAGGGCTGCGGACCTGCAAAATTTCCCGGAAGGAAAGGCAAAGTATACATACGGTCTTATGTGCCCGGAGAAAGACGCAGTTAAGATTGGCTTGGAGAAGACAGGCGACGTAGAAGTGATTCCGGGCGGTGATTATCTTGTCACGATCCACACAAAGTCTTCCCGGGGACCCTACCTGTGGTCGGACGTTTCAGCACTGATTAATTACTTAAGGCGCGAAGAGATACGGACCTTCGGAGACGCCTTTTCCCATATCGTTGCATCTAAAAATACTGAAGGCGGACATATCAATTATCATAAAGTCTTTTTAAAGATTTATTCGTAACAAAGTTTAATGTCCCTCCAAAATATTGTTGAAATATTGCCGTAATTCTATTGACCTTCGCATTGTGCGAGGGTCTATTTTTTTCTAAAAGCAAAAACAAACAAAAAGGAGGGAATATGACAAACAAAGAGCTTGCATCACAAATCATCAAAAATGTTGGCGGAGAAGAGAATATCTCCGTTCTAACGCACTGCGCTACAAGGCTGCGCTTCAACCTCAAGGATAATTCCAAAGCGGATATTGAAGCTCTCAAAAATCTGGAGGGAGTCCTCACTGCACAGCTTAAGAGCGGACAGCTTCAGGTCGTGATCGGAGCGAAAGTAAACGCTGTCTTTGATGAGGTCTCAGCGCAGGTCCATATCACGGAAGGCGGCGGGAGGGTAGAGGAACCGCCCAAAAATAAGATAAGCGCTGTTATTGAGACAATCTCGGGCATATTTGCGCCGACCCTGCCAGTACTGATCGGATGTGGTATGTTCAAGGCGCTGATATCTCTGATCACGAACCTGGGACTGCTTCCCGGCGATAACAGCTTCATGATCATCATGTCCATGATTGGCGACTTGATCTTCTATTTCTTCCCTTTCTTCCTGGCAGTCAGTGCGGCCAGAAAGTTCAAGGTTAGCGAATACATGGCCCTGGCTCTGGCAGCGGCATATATGTATCCCACCATCATGAACGGTGCAGCGGCCATTTCGGAAGGCGGCCCTTCCACCATGAGTTTCCTGGGCCTGCCGATCCTCTTTGTCAACTATAAATCTACGGTCATTCCCATCATTCTGTCCGTATGGGTACTGAGCCTGATCTACAAGCGTATTGACAAACTGGTTCCGGACTTTTTGAAGATACTGCTGACCTCCATGATCGTTCTCTTTATCATGGTCCCCCTGGAACTGATCGTTCTCGGCCCTATCGGCTCTTACATGGGCACCTATATTGCCAAGTTCATCGACTGGTTCTACAACATCGGCGGTTTTGTGGCAGCGGCTCTTCTGGGCGGCACCCGTTCCCTCCTGACAATGATGGGCATGCACTATGCTCTGGCTCCCCTTCAAATCCAGCAGATCGCGGAGACCGGCGGATCCACTCTTCTGGTCAGTGCTCTTACGGCCAACTTTTCTCAGGCCGGTGCCGGCTTCGGTGCCTTCCTTCGCCTGAAGGATAAGGAAATGAAGTCCGTGGCAGGCTCTGCATCCCTTTCGGCTGTCCTGGGCATCACCGAACCCGTCATGTACGGCGTGAACCTGAAGTACAAGCGCCCCTTCGCTTTCGGCATGGCTTCTTCCGCAGTGGCGGCAGCCTTCCTGTCCTTCTTCAATGCCAGAGCCCTGGCCTATGCGCCTCCCGGTCTCTTCACTATTATTACTTATGAAGCAAACAGCTTTGTATTCATCATCATCGGCGCTCTGATCGCTTTCTGTATGGCAGCTGTCCTGACCTATCTGTTCGGAATTCCCGCTGAAGAGAATACAGAGAACGCCGGATCTGAGATCCATACTTCCGAAGAACCTGCCAGAACTCTGATCGGCGGCCAGATCGAGATCAGCTCTCCCATTAAGGGAAAGGTCATCCCCTTAAGCCAGGTGCCTGACGGCGCTTTCAGCGGCGGTGAGATGGGAAAAGGCGTCGGTATCGAGCCTGCCGAAGGAAAAGTTTATGCTCCCTTCGACGGAACCGTAGACATGCTCTTTGATACAAAGCATGCCATCGGCCTTTCCAGCGCCGACGGAGTAGAACTCCTAATCCACATCGGCCTGGATACTGTGGAGCTGAACGGACAGGGCTTTACCGCCCATGTAAAAACGGGCGATTCCATTAAGAAAGGCCAGCTCTTGATAGAGTTTGACAAAGACAGTATTGCCAGAAAGTATTCTACCGTGACTCCCGTCCTGGTAACGAACTTTGACCAGTACGGCAGGATCGAAGGCATTTCCGGCATGACTGCGGATACAGATACAGCCGTCATCCGGATCATCTAAAGGAGGAGACCATGAACAATCAGATGCCTGAAGGCTTCCTCTGGGGCGGAGCGACAGCGGCCAATCAGTACGAGGGCGGCTATCTTTCCGGAGGCAAAGGCCTGTCCACACTGGATGCCATTACCGGGGGAAGCCATACTTCCCCCAGAATGATTACCTTCCGCACCGCTGACGGCGAATATAAAAAGGTGACCAAGGAGCAGTCACTGCCCGAGGGCGCCACCGGCTATATCGCGCCGGAGCTCTACTATCCCAGTCACGTGGCAACGGACTTCTACCATCACTATAAGGAAGATATCGCTCTTTTTGCGGAGATGGGCTTCAAATGCTTCCGCATGTCCATTGTCTGGTCCCGCATCTGCCCCAACGGAATGTACGATGTGAATGAAGAAGGCCTCCGGTTCTATGACAATGTTTTTGACGAATGCCTGAAGTACGGCATCGAGCCTGTGGTCACCATCAATCACTTTGATACTCCCATGTATCTGGCGGACGTCTATGACGGCTGGGCCAGTCGGGAACTGGTGGATTTCTATGTATTCTTCTGCAGGACAGTCTTTGAGCGTTATAAAGACAAGGTCAGATACTGGATGACCTTCAACGAGATCAACTTTCTCAGGAGCTGGACCCAGATCGGTATCCATTCCAATGACCCGGCCACCAAGGCTCAGGCCCATCATCATCTCTTTGTGGCAAGTGCCAGAGCAGTCAGACTGGGTCATGAGATCAATCCTGACTTTAAGATCGGCATGATGGTCTCCTATATACCCAGCTATCCAATGACCTGCCGCCCGGAGGACGTTTGGGAATCCATCGAATTCAACCACGAAAAGGAATTCTTCATGGACGTGCAGTGCCGTGGTGAATATCCGGCCTACCGCCTGAAAATGTACGAACGTATGGGCATCGAAGTCAGGATGCAGCCGGAAGATGCTGAGATTCTGAAGGCCGGGGCCGTGGATTATGTGGGCTTTTCCTACTATATGTCCACTGTATCTACAGCGGACAAGAATGCCGAGATGACCGGCGGCAACCAAATCATGGCCTACCGCAATCCCTATCTGAAGGAATCCCAGTGGGGCTGGGCCATTGACCCTCTTGGCCTTCGGATTTCTCTGAATCAAATCTATGACCGATACCGCCTGCCCATGTTTATTGTGGAGAACGGCTTTGGGGCTGTGGATACCATAGAAGATGACGGCTCCATCATCGATGATTACCGTATCGACTATTTCAGAGCTCATATCCAGGCCGTGAAAGACGCAGTCCTGATTGACGGAGTGGACCTGATCGGCTACACTCCCTGGGGGTGCATCGACGTAGTGTCCTCCGGAACCGGAGAGATGAAAAAGCGCTATGGTTTCATCTATGTTGATATGGATGACACAGGACACGGCACTCTGGAGCGCCGGAGAAAGAAGTCTTTTTACTGGTACAAGCATGTCATCGAAACCAACGGAGCAGAACTGTAAGAACCGTGATTTGTCCGTCAAAACAGGACTGAACTAAAAACTGCCCTCAGCGGACAAGGAGACAAAGTACCTTGTCCGCTAAGAGCATGATTCAGACAGAGCGGAGGAAATCTGAATGATACATATGGAATCGGCTTCTTTTTATCTGATGCCGCATACTGCCATGGAATTCCCAGACCCTGAGACCATCAGAGTCTGGAAGTACGGTACAGAGGAGCCGGATATCAATACTTATGCAGCTGTGAAAAACTTGTCCTTCCATAACGGCGTTATTGAAGTTGATGTATGCGGATCACTTCTTTCCGGCGCGCCGGACTATGCCAGAGGCTTTATTGGCATTGCCTTCCGGGGAGCAGAAGATGGTCGGGAATTCGAATCCTTCTATATCCGGCTGACAAACGGAAAGGACTGCAGCGATCCTGTAAGAAAGATCCATGGCTGCCAGTATTTTTCTTTTCCCGGATATACATTTTCCTATCTGAGAAATTTTGGGATAAAGGATTACGAGAATCGCGTGGACACCATTGCCCTGAACGAGTGGAGCCATATAAAGGCAGTGGTCAGGGATGATAATGCGATTTTTTATGTAGACCAGGTAGAGGTACTGAAGGTCACAGGTCTGAAACACGGCCCTTCTGCCAGAGGAAATGTGGGCCTCTATGTAGACATCGGAACAGATGGTTTCTTCCGAAACCTTTGTATCACTTGTGATGATTAGTAAGGGCCATGATCAGACGTCAGAGAACAGGATTACTGTAAGCGGATAGTCCGTCATGATGACGGCGAACGTGAAACCTTCTTTATTCCGCGGCATAAATGCAGTAACCCCAGATTCATTCTGCAACAGGCAGTCTTTGCCAGGAACAAAATAGTGAATTACCCGATCCAAGCCAGTATAATAAACATAACAAAACCCCAATTAAATCAATTTAGAAAGACGAGGGAAATAATATGCAGACATGGTATTACGAAGTCGTTAGCATTGATGGCGATTATGCAAATCTCCGCCGAATTGACATACCTTCTGATGATTTAAAACTGGTCGCCAGGGCGTTGCTGCCGGCAGGAATATATGTTGGATGCAAGCTGAAATATGAGATGTTCCAGTACGAATTGATGGAGCAGTAAGACGACCGACCTCTGGGGTAGTTTTTTACGTAGGCGGTGGGTAGTTCACCGTGTGAGGAATACCATGAATATGTCAAAAAGAACCAGCGCCGTTGATTCATATTCCATTGGGGAAGTATCGACGCTATTAAGTATCTCGAGGGATATGATTCGCTATTATGAAAAACAAGGAGCGATCCGGGCGAGCAGAGGAGCAGAGAATAACTATCGGAGATACGATTCAATGGAAGTTTTCTGGCTTTTGGAAGCAATGCAGTATAAAAGCTGGGGGATTCCTATCAGTGAAATTTCCGGGATACGCAATCATGAATATACTATTAACACGGAACAATTTCTGGGTGAGGAAGTCAAAAGGATCAGGGCGGATATACAATATCGGGAACTATTGGCGCAGCGGTTGGAACAGCTGCAGATGAATATGCTGCTGAGTACCAAAAACATTGGATGTTTCTGGGTAGAGAGTATCCCTTCTGCATACTATTGCCATCTTGTTACAGGCCGCGGAGACGAGTACGAGCGAATAAATTTGTCAGAAAAGAGCAGTTCTTTTGTTTTTGACGATCAGCATTTGCCTTTCATTGACAGCGGACTTCAAGTCGAAGATGACCGGGTGGAATGGGAAATGGGCATACAGGAGAAATATGTCAGATCTTTGGGACTGGAGATACCCGAAGATTTTACAAAGATCTCCGGAGGTTTATGCCTGTGTACGCATATTGACATTGGTGAAATCGGCAGCTATAACCAGGAGGTCTTTCATGTTTTGCCGGAATACGCCGCTGAACATGGATTTAATGTACCGGACGGGGCCAAGATCAGAGGCGTCATATTGGGAAGAGGGTATGAGAACGGAGAGTTTCGCCGGATCGTGAAGATACATCTTCCAATCTTGTAAGAACCAAAAAAGCAAGAACGAAAAACCTTGGAACTCCTCCAAGGTTTTATGAACACCGTTTGCCCTAGACAGTACCGTTTTTTATATAAAAGAGAAGAGAACAGAGGGATCATCGAGCTGTACGGAAGAATCGGCATCAACAGATTTACCTAAAGTCTCTTCTCTTTTTTGGCATTGACACTGGAATCGTACCATTCGTTATTATTTTCACATAGACAACCACCTTTCCAAAAACACAAGGAGGAAAACGAAAATGATGACGGAACTTTTTACACCTGCCAAAATAGGTAACTGCGAAATCCCCAACAGGCTGATCGTGCCCGCAATGGTCATGAACCTGTGCACAGAAGACGGAATGATCACAGAACGGTATATCAAGTATATCGAAGAGAAAGCCAAAGGCGGCTGGGGCATGATCATCACAGAAGACTATGCAGTAAATGTGAACGCGAAGGGCTATAAGTTCATTCCGGGCCTTTACAACGACGAGCAGATTGAAGGCAACAAAAAGCTCACGGAAGCAGTCCACAAATATGAATCCAAAATCTTTTGCCAGATGTATCATCCCGGACGCCAGTCCAAACATGATGTAAACGGAAACGTACAGCCGGTAGCGCCTTCTGCAATTAAGGACCCCTTCTGCATGGATCTTCCCCGTGAGATCACAGTAGAGGAGATCCACCAGATTGTGAAGGACTTCGGATCCACTGCCAAAAGAGTGAAAGAGGCAGGCTTTGACGGAATTGAGATCCACGCTGCGCACGGCTACCTGATCTCCGAATTCCTTTCTCCTTTCACAAACAAGAGAGTAGATGAGTACGGCGGATGTTTCGAGAACAGGACCCGCATCCTGGATGAGATCTATGCCTGCATCCGCGAGAACGTCGGCAAGGATTTCCCGGTCCAGGTCAGAGTTTCAGCCAACGAGTACCTTCTGGGCGGCCGCACCGAGGCTGATACCTTTGAACTTGTCCGCCATCTGGATGAGCTGGGCGTTGACGCAATCCATGTTTCCAACGGTATGTATGCTTCTCCTGTCATTCGCCAGATCATCGCGCCGATGTACACGGAGCACGCCTTTAATATGAATACTGCGGAAATGGTCAGAAAACTGGTATCCTGCCCTGTCATCGTCACGAACCGCATCAACTCCCCCAAGATGGCTGATACTATTTTGAAGATGGGCAAAGCAGATTTCATCGGCATGGGCCGCGGATCTCTGGCAGATCCTTATCTCCCCGCCAAGGCGAAAGCAGGCCAGTTCGAGAACATCCGCTACTGCATCGGATGTCTCCAGGGCTGTGAAGCAGGCCTTTTGGCCGGAACCTGTGCGACCTGTCTGGTCAACCCTCGTGTCGGCCGCGAGTATGAGAATGCAATGGAAAAGACCGGAAATCCGAAGAAGGTCATGATCATCGGCGGCGGTCCTGCCGGCCTCATCGCAGCGGAGACTGCAGCGAAGATCGGACATAATGTTACCGTATACGAAGCAGGATCATGGCTCGGCGGACAGTTCCGCAGCGCCGCATTCCCGCCCGGAAAAGGCGAGCTCTCCACTTTCGTATCTTCACTGCGCAAGAGTCTCATTGATCTGAAGGTTCCGGTCAATATGGGAGTAGAGGTCACTGAGGAAATGATCCGTGACGAGAAGCCGGATGCAGTCATTGTTGCAACAGGCGCGAAGCCGCTTACACCTCCGATCAAGGGAATGGACGGCAGCAATGTCGTGAATGCGGAAGACGTACTCTTAGGTAAGAAAGATGTCAAGCCCGGTCCGGTCGTCGTCTGCGGCGGCGGCGAAGTTGGCGGAGAGACAGCGCACTTCCTGACCCAGTCCTGCCAGGACATCACACTGATAGAGATGCGCGATGACATCCTGGTCGATATGTTCCCGCTGATGAAGATGCAGCTGATGGAGTACATCAGAGACGCAGGCATCAAAGTATTGACCGGTGCAAAGGTCGCAGAGATCACGGAAGACAGTGTAAGCTACACAGATTCCAAGGGAACTCTCCACAGTATACCTGCTTTGACTGTAGTATCTGCATTCGGATATAAGGCATACAATCCGCTTGAGGAAGCGGCAAAGAAATACTGTGACAATGTCAAAGTTGTTGGATGTGCTGTAAAAGCCGGCAACGCGCTGGTTGCTGTCAGAGAAGGTTATGAGGCCGCATTGGCTTTATAATATACCGTCATCATATGAAAAGCCCGGGGTCCGACCCCGGGCTTTTTGACCTCTGGGGTAATTTGTCTACAGATGTGGACAAATTACCCCAGAGGTCGTTTCAATTGGTATAATAAATATGACTATTTCTGGAGGAAATCCCAAATGACACAAAACGAACGATTAGATTACCTTGTAGAAGAGTTCAAAACCGATTCTGTCCGGTACAAGGATCTGACAACGCCCTCTGATACAGAAGGGAAAAGGCAGCTCCTCCGTTCCCTAATGAACATCCGCATGCCCGGAGAGATGGACGAAAGAGTCCTGGAGATACAGGATGACTATCTGCAGGAGAGGATCCGGGAAAACGGAATCGTAGAGCTCAGCGACATTCCGGAGATCCGGAATGGGATCTCAATCTGGCAGGGCGATATCACAAGGCTCGCCGTGGACGCCATTGTCAACGCCGCGAATTCCCAGATGTTGGGCTGCTTCATCCCGATGCATACCTGTATTGATAACGCGATACTATACTCAATCACACAGGTGCTCAAATGCGCTTAGGCAATGTGCTTGTAAACCTGCGATTCCAATGATATCGAAGCCGGATAATGCTTCGCCCGGTGCAATTCTTCAATATTATCGTGAGAAGAATGGAATTAGTAAATTCAAGTTTATGGAAATAAGATGACTTGCTCAAAATTTTGGGCAGGTCTTTCTTTTACACATTTGTTCTGTTGAAACAGAACATTAGTTCTGCTATTATTAATTCAGGAATTGGAAATAAGCTGATTCCTTTAGAAAGGTTTTAAGCTAAACAGTTAAATGGTCAGAAAAAGCTTCTGCAGAATGTGGCGAGTGGCTTCGCTAAACGGAAAAACATCTGTGGAAACTCTTAATCGTTTTCTTTCCCTTTACCGATTAAGAGAGATTGAAAAATATTATAGGCTTTTTCAGGAGGCATTGTGAATGAGTAGGAAGTTGGACAGAAGAGAGAGGTTTGTTGCGTCTTGTAACTATTGTGGGACATTTCTTCAGGAGACACAGAGTAATTGTAAATGCAATGTGGTATGTTCCGGGTGTGGGAGGAACATGGCAGTTGTGGTCAGAAAGGGAAAGGTAACGGTCTTTGAAGAGAGGCACGATGACGATCCTGTATATAAGGACAGAATCCGTATGATCAGTTATGTAGCCGGATTGAAGAGGCTGGAGCATGAAAGCAGCAAAATGGTTGCAGAATCAGGAACACTTTATGAGATGAGTGTTCCGAATAAGATCTGATAATAATAGAAAACTGAATATAGTGAGATCCCTGCGTACAGCCTGCTAGACCGGTCATCAGGGCTTTGTCCGGAGAAAACCGTAGCCCGAGGGGGGCGCGGTACAGAGCCTTAGGTGTTAAATGAGTTACGGATAAGCGACACGCAGATGGTCAATAGTTTGCCGAGAGCTGAACTATACGGTAATGATGCGATGTAATATTCGAGCAATTGGATTATTACATAGATGTAACTACTTAATAATGTAAAGAGGAGCCTGCAAAACGAAGCTGGTCATCAGAATACTGTGTAAAAACACAGATATGTTCTGAATATGACTGGGTGTATGTTTTGCAGGGTTCTCTCTATTAATCATTAAGAGTTTATAGACTGCAGTTGTTAACTTATGCGCTTTTTCGGATCGGCTTCCGTTTTGGAAGGCACCGGAAAGGTGCGAAAGATGAAAAAGAACCATGGAATTGATACAACAACTGTAGGAGGAAGAATCAAGTATTGGAGATGGTACGCAGGGATTAATCAGGAAGAGCTTGCAGAAAAGATGTTTACATCAAAGCAAATGATATCAGCTTATGAGACTAATAAGGTAGATGTCAAAGCCTCTGTATTGATTGAAATAGCCGATGTACTTGGTATAGAAGTAGGGTGGTTATTTGCAGATCAGTTTGATAAAAAAGTAAATGAAAATGGAAACTATGATACTGAAGAATTACTGACAATGTATGATCTTCTTCCTGAGGAGATGCAGAAAGTTGCTATCGAACAGATGAAGTCACTTCTATCGTACTGTGAAAGAACCGCTGTCAGATGAGAAAAATTAATCATACATTACACATACACACATTGTTTTAATGCAAAATGAAGTGTGTACGTGATAATGACATTTGACATTCACACATTCTTTTGATTAAAATAAATGTGTGAAAGGTGGTGGTTGTATGGCGTCGATAATAAGAAACATGATAAATGAATCTTCAAACGGTCTGATAAGAGTGTCTGATATTGAGTCTTCAGGCGGAGACAGGCATGATATAAAAAAATATGTTGAGGATAATTCTATCGTAAGAGTTGGGCGGGGATTATACCAGATAGCAGATCAGTGGGAAGATGAGCTTTATATATTGAGCCTCAAGTATTCAAGAGGAATCATTTCTCATGAAACTGCGTTATACATTCATGGATTCACAGACCGAACTCCGTCCATATACACTCTGACATTTCCACGAGGATATAATGCACCATCACTAAAGAACGAGAATGTTCAGATAAAAAGAGTTAAAAAAGAGAACTATGATCTGGGTATCATAGATGGAAAATCATTTTATGGTAATCCTGTGAGGCTTTACAATATTGAGAGGACATTGTGCGATATCGTAAGAGGAGAAGGAAGTGATATTCAAATCGTTCTAGATGCCATGAAAAGATATGCAAAATATGAGAATAAAAATATAAATTTACTTTTTGAATATGCAGAGCAGTTACACGTTAAAAAGAAGATATTACGTTATATGGAGATATTGTTATGAAAACAGCTAATGCGATGCAGCTTAAGGCACTCATAAAGAAGAAATCAAAGGAACTGAATGTAGCTCCACAGCTGGTCCTTCAAAATTATATGTTGGAGAGACTGCTTGAAAGAATCAGCAGATCAGAATACTCCGACAAGTTCATCATAAAGGGAGGCTTTTTACTGTCTTCTATCGTAGGACTGTCAACGCGCGCTACCATGGATCTGGATACTACTATTAAAGGTTTTACGCTAACCAAAGAGAATCTAACGAGTATCATTACGGATATATGTGATATTGAAGCAGAAGATGATGTGAAATTTGAACTGCTTAAACTGGATGATATCCGTGAAACAGATGATTATCCTGGACTAAGAGTGTTCCTTGATGCCAATTACCCTCCAATGAAGGTGCCTCTGACAATAGATGTTACAACGGGAGATAAGATAACCCCGAAGGAAATTGATTATTGTTACACATCCATGTTCGATGACACAAAGATAAATATACTGGCTTATACCATAGAGACTGTACTGGCTGAAAAGCTTGAGACGGTTCTGGCAAGAGGAATAGCAAATACGAGGCCCAGAGATTACTATGATATCTATGTTCTGTTAAGAACTAAGGAAAAAGACATAGATTATCCGGTTTTGAAACAGGCTTTGTCGGCTACCTGTAACAAACGTGGATCAGCATATATCATAGAAAGTTATGAGACTATTATTGAAATATTGAACAAAAGCGCTGAGCTGCAGGGACAATGGAAGAAATATCAGAAAGCCTACCTGTATGCAAAGGATATTGAATATACAGATACCTGCAAGGCTGTAAATGAAATAATGGATCGATTGAATAATCTATAATTTGATTAAAATATAGTCATAGTAAGAGAGATTCCGGGGAAGTGTTCTAAACCGGAGGTTTCTTATAATAAGGACGCATGAAAAGAAACTGGTGAGTATTCCGGACTGGATTACACCTCCTGTCCGGTCATAGGAAACCGATATTATGGAGCTGGAAACCACAATTATGATTTGTGTCAAATCCATCATGTCCTGTAAAAGCCGATGTTAAAATGGTGTAAAGTTTAACTACAACTGAGCTCAATACAACGGTAATAAAGTCTGATGGAGATACAATCTTCAGCAGGCTTTTTGTATATTTGATAATAAAAAAGAAAAAGATTACATGCAAGAGACTTATAATTAGTAAATAAATGGCTGATCATGTCTATGCTTATTTATCTGCATAATAACAATATAAGTCATAGTTTTAAATGTTTAGGAACCAAGAATCCCAAACTTGTAAAGAATTAAAGATTAGTTGATATTACTTGTGTAGAAGAAAATGGAGATTATGATAAAAAAAAA
>NZ_JNKO01000047.1 GCF_000702885.1 Oribacterium sp. P6A1
TTAGACAATATGTAATGACCCCCGATTTGTAGCAACGTGGATTTACCTGTATAATTTTTAATCGGAAAAGAAAAAATTGGTAACAGGGATTACCGCATACAAATGGAGGTCATAGCATGTATAATACCACAGTTTACGTAGGAATGGATGTTCATAAGGAAAGTTTTACAGTATGCGCTTATACAGTCGAAGCTGATAAGGCATCTTATTTTCAAAAGATGGAGGCAGACTATAAAAAAGTTCTATCATATCTCGATTATCTCAGAAGAATCTACGGAGAAGCCGTTGAGTTTGTGTGTGGATATGAAGCCGGTTGTCTTGGATATACTTTGTATCATCAGTTGACTGATCATAATGTCAACTGCAAGATTCTGGCTCCGTCAACCATGCTGGAGCAGCGTAGCAAAAAACGTATCAAAACAGATAAACGTGATGCTGAGCTCATAGCTAAATGCCTTGCATCTCGCAGCTACAGTCCTGTTCATATCCCAACTCAACAGGATGAGGAAACCAAGGAATTCTTACGTATGCGTGATGATCATAAACTTGCCCTGAAGAAGATCAAGCAACAGATTCTTGGATTTTGCCTCCGTCATAACTATCGCTATGGAAGCAGACATTATTGGACTCAGGTTCATATCAAATGGCTGAGGTCATTGAAGTCAGAAGGACTTTATTCAGAGATTCTGACAGAGTATTTGCTGACATATGATGCACTGACTGATAAAATCGAACGCCTCGACAGACGTATCGAGGAGCTCGCCTCACAGGAAGTTTATGCAGAAAAAGTAAAAATGCTTACCTGCTACATCGGAGTAAAAACCAATACAGCCTTATCAACCATCGTAGAAGTAGGAGATTTCCACAGATTTGCAACTGCTGAACGCTTTGCCAGCTATATCGGATTGGTTCCCGGAGAAGACTCCAGCGGACCGGATTGCACGCGCTTAAGCATTACAAAGGCAGGTAATCGTCATGTCAGACTTCTGCTGGTAGAATCAGCAAAATGCTTTGGACGTGGTGAAATTGGATTCAAATCAAGAGAATTAAAAGCCCGCCAGGCAGGTAACCGTTCTGAAGTGATTGCGTATGCCGATAGAGCTAACGAACGTCTCAGAAGGCGGTATTACAAGATGGTTCTGGGTCAGAATAAGAAACATAACGTAGCAACTGTCGCAATTGCACGAGAATTAGCTTGTTTTATGTGGGGAATGATGACTGATCACATCGCTTAAAACAAAAATATCACAGCGTGATGATGACCTCAAGACCAGGCCGCCATAGGCGGTGCTACGCAGTCTTGACATCAACATCCCACTGTGATCATAGGCAATTAAGCGGATGTGATCCAGATAATACAGTTTACATCTGCTAATAAACCAAGTAACAACTGAAGGCATCTTGAAAGGGCTTCGGCCTTTTCAAGGTTCGAGCTATCTACGAAAAAGCTATGTTGGCACGGAGTCATCCGTGATCCACGTTTTTAGACGGTAGAGCTCACGGCGGACCATTGACCTGTCGGTAACCAATCCACGTATATCAGAGTGGCCAATGCCGGGAACTGATACCCGAAGCTCTATCAAGATGCCTTCAGAAACAATCAAATAAGTTTGTAGGGATCTTTGGCTCAATTTACTTCTTGACAAAGGTCATTACATATCAGCTTCTCTTTGGATAATTCCCTTAATTCCAGAAAAAGAATAGTAGCCAGAATCAGTGCTGCAAAAAACGTGAAAGTAATCTGTTTCCAGTTGGTTAAAAGATTGTTCTCGCTAATGTCACGAATCTGATCCAAAATAACGCTTTCATGGATCAAAACAGTAAACTCCCATCCTGTATTCAGAAGAGGAACGTAACACAACGTTTCAGTGACACCGCCATATATAAACGTCATGCTTCCCCCTACATCGTTAGCAAAATGATCCATATTTTCTTTCCATACATCCTCAGAAACAAGACCCTTTGTTGCGTCAAATATATTATGATATGAAATAGCCGGACCAAGTTCCGTGCCGGACAGATTACTTCCGTTTTTTGAATATAAAGCGAAATATGTACTGCTCTTATCATCAACCTGAAGCAGGTCAATGATATCCTTAATGTCTATCTGAATGAAGCAGGCTTTGAAGGGTTTACCCATGATAGTAAGATCCGGTGTCGGAATAGCGAGGCACAACTGTTTGTAAGAACCATAAATGGAAACTGTACTGATAGTACGATCAGTCATTGTTTCTTCCGATAAGAATTCATGTCTGCTTTTTCCGGTATATGTCGTATATTGCGTATACACAACATCATCCTGATCTACCAGCGCAAATCGGTTAAGGGACAACAGATTTCTGATTTTTCCAAGTGTAGTCCGTAATTCTTCCTGTGATTCGATGTCTTCATGCTGAATATAGTCCAAAGCCGTTTCCATCTGAATGAATTCGCTTTCAATTTGATTGGCAACAGTATGAGAACGACGATCTGCTATTGATTCAAGATAAAATCGGCTTACTGTAAAAATAGCTTCTTCTGTCTTAAGAATAGTATTATGCGACGAGTGAATTGAATTGGCAGTCACCATTGCAATTATCAGCAAACTGCCTATGATTGCTGTAAGCAAAAATGTTCTATTCGTTATCTGTTTCATTTTCATCTTCAAATATCACCATAAAGCAGTTCAAGCATCAATGCAGCGTCTCTCTGATAGATAATGGTAGTTATCTCATCGGTTTTATCCGGAAATAACTCTCCTGGCATATTTCCATCAGCAATTTTCACTGCTACCTGAATCGTATCAAATCCGATTGAATAGCAATCCTGCACTCCGAGACAATAAATCACACCTTCATCCAGATAGCTTAATGCTTCCTGATCATGATCCATGCCGACAATAACTGCTTTGCTGCCTGTTTCTTTAACAGCTCTGGCTGCACCTACGGGGTTACTCATATTACAACAGATAATTCCGTCAAGATCCGGGTTCTTTTTTAGTATATTCAGGGTAAGCCCGTATGCCAGATCAACAGAGTCCATATCATATTCCGTGGCTACTATCTCCATGTCACCATACTTTGCAATAGTGTCTCTGGCCCCTCTTGCCCTGTCTTCATGACATGGGGCACCTCTGCTCCCCACAAGTATAGCTACCTTTCCTTTGTACTCAAGCTTTTCACAAAGGGCTTCCGTTAAGTCTGCACCGTCCTCGTAATTATGTGTATTTCCAACATATGCTATTCTTTTACAACCCGCGGCTGCGTCTGAACTTGAGAAGGTCATTACTTTTGACCCTGAGTCAACCATTCTGTCAATTATCGGAGATATAACAGACTCGTCTGCAACATCGACGCCGATCACATCATAGTTTTTTTGTTCTGCCTGAAGAAGCCGTTTTGTCTGATCTTCAGCAGAAGCGCCTTCAGGTGCCATATACTCATAAGTAACAGTAATTCCTTTATCCAGAAACTGTCTCTGGGCTTCTTCCATTCCCAGAGCTACGGCATCCCACCAGGGATGGACAGTTTTATATGTGAAATAGAAATTATAATGATCCTTCTCTGGAATATACGAATCAAGCTCATGATCAAAATCAACCGCGCTGCTTACATGCTTTGCCTTGTCTTCACCGAAAGATATATCGGCTGTTTCAGATGAATCAGCAGGAAGTGAAGTCTCTTTCAAACCCTTCTCAGGATTTGGCGAAGAGCAAGCCCCAAAGGCAATCACAATCGTCAATACCGGAATCACTAAATATAACTTCCGAAATTTATTTCTTTGCATTTAAGTTGCCTCTTTTTCGATACTTTTCAGCAGAAAGCTTCAGTTCATAAGAATGACTTAAACTTATATTCGCCTTCTGCCTCTTGTTATTTGTTTTATCGACTCAAATTCGACTTAAATCAGTAATTTTTTAATCCGAATAAATATGAAATACTGTTTGTTGCATAATTGAAGTACTCTTTTCTAAAGGGAACTTGCAAAAAACAATGAAAGACGGTGATAGAATTTTATGATCTGGAGCCGGAAATAAAATAAGCGTTCAAGCTCGTTGAAGACTTGAACGCTTATTTTTTACATGGATTTATTCGTAATGTCCCCGACATGACATGATTCGTATATGACCATCGATATAATCAGGAAATTATTTAACCCCCGCGGCTCCAACCGGAACCGCGGGGGTCATCAAAACAGATATATCTTTTTACGCCTTCGTAAGGGTAATCACTATCTTTCCTGTATATGTGCCTGCCTTGATATCAGTTTTCTTGCCATCCACTGTCATCGTAAGCTTATATCCTGAAGGTGCTGTGATGGAAGCCGAATCCTCGATGGTGAGGCTTCCCAGGTAGGAGTCGTGAGTCACGGTCCATACAGAGTCACCGGAGAAGGTTGCGCTGATGCCGAAGTTGCTTTCAGCACCATAGTAGTTTCCGTTAAGGCTTGTGGTCTCGCCCTTTGAATTTGTGTAGCTGAGACCGTCCACATCCCAGAGACCGTTTGAACCGTCTGCGAAGGAACCTGTGAAGTCAGAGTTTTTGAAGGTTACTGTAACGGACGATGAACGGCTGCCGCTCATACCTTCCACTACTCTTTCGATGTCACCTTCGTTCCAGATGATGCCTGATGCGTCAGAATCCTCGAAGGTGATTACAGGTGCCGAACCTGCTTCTGATGCGATGAGGTAGTTGTAATCATCGCCGTTTGTATTTTCAAACTTGGAGTTTGTGAAGAGAAGGTTTTCACCTGCTGCCTCAAATTCCATTACTGAGCTTACAGTTCCGCCGTAGGCGCTGCCCACAACAAGGTAAGGAATATCTGAATAGTCTGTGGTTCCTGTATAGGCTCCTGCCGAGTAGTTATAGTAGGTGTTATCAAGTACAGAGCTTCTTAACTTTGTATCCTCTGTGTATGTCTCACCTGCTATCTCGCTCAATGTCTCAAGAAGCTCTTTCTTTGCTGAATCCGAAACATCGTAATTATCGCAAAGCTGTCCGATGGTCATGTCTGCATCGCTCATCATATAGTGCATGAGTTCGGTGCTTCCGCTTGCTTTCTCCCAGGCGTCCGCAGCGGCCTTTGCCTTTGCGCCTGTGATGTAGTTTGACATGTTCTTTGCTGCCCGGACAGTGACATTATCAAAAATGGAAGTAGAATCGGTGTTGATGCCTCCGCGGTTCTTGATACCCATGACACCCTCAAGAAGAGTGTTCTTCATCTTGTAGGTTCCGCCTGATGCGATAACTGCTGCGGCGTCGGCCTTTGAAATAAAGCTTGAGTCCTCTGCAGTTATGACACCGCCTCCGATAACGTAGGCGCCGGCTGAACGGTTACCGAAAACAGTTGCTGAGAAGTTCTTTACATCAACAACGCCGTTACCGAAGTCATTGGCAAGGGCTGAAGCCTGACCCACTGAATAGCTTCCGTCGATACCTGTTGTACCTGTTACATCTTCAAGGTAAGCGTAGCCTCCGTAAACTACGTCTGCCACATGGTTGTTCCAGCCTTCGAGAGTGAAGTCGGCATTGTAAACATAAACAGAAGCTGTATCGGACTTGGCATCGCTTTCACCGGTCTTTTTGCCGGAACCTCCTGCGATAACGCCGTTGGCACCGTCTCCGTTTGCATAGAAGGTACTCTTCTCCCCGTCAGTGCTGCCAACTGTTACGATACCGCCGTTTGTTGCGTAAAGAAGTGCATTCATGCCCCACTCCATGGCGATCTCTACGTTATAGCTTGAAAGACCTGTGAGGTAAGACATCTTCGCCCAGTTTGCACTTGCTGTTGATGTTCCGTTCAGATGATCTACAGTTATGCTTGCGTAGTCGTCAGCCCATACAAGTGAACGCTCTTCGTTTGCTTCCGCACCCATGGCGTCACCGTCCTTTGATGTGTCTATGGTGAGGTCATCCTCCTTCACATCCTCGGACTCGCCGCTTGCCTTCACAACACTTTCTGCAAAGCTTAAGTATATAGGATTCAGAGTATCTCTTGCAGTGAGACCGTTTAGGTTCTCGTTGTCGCTCTTTATAACTGTGGAATCATAGGAGTAGTTCACACTGTAAGGTGAGTAGTAGATAATGTCTACGTCCCCGTCGTTGTCAGTGTCCTCATAGCTCATGTAGCGGTAGTTTCCTGAGCCTGTTGCCGGGAATGCACCTGTTATGGAATCCTTTTCGATTTCTTCTCCGGTCTTTACATCGTAGGCTTTGACATTCTCATCAAGAGTTACCTTGTCACCGTTTATATAGTAGCCCTCCTCAAACTTAAGAACAGACTTAAGCTTGCTGTAGGACTCGTCGGACTCGATCTTTTCCTTAAGCTCCTTTGCATCATCCTCGGACAGGTACCAGAGAGTCTTTGTAAGGTCAGCTTCCTTAACTGAATCCTTGAACTTTTCGAAGATCTCAACCTTTTCCTCTTCCGCAACATAAGCATCACCTGAGAAGGTTACAGTGGAGCCGGAAACCGAGACATCGGATCCTTCACCGCTGGCGCTTACTGCGATTGCTGTGATATCGTCTGTTGAAATTGAATAGGTCTTGTCGGAAGAAACATTAAGATAAGTTCCGCCGGCTATGGCTGCCGCCTCGGGATTCTCAAGGGAAACTGTGATAAGCTCTGTACCGGCGCTTACAACCTCCTTGCCGCCTGCCTTTGTCTGTGAAGTGCCTTCAGGCAGATAGAGAACCGCATTGCCGCTGGACTGGAAGGCCGCGTCGTCAATGTTTACATCAGGGTTCCCAAAGGAAATGATGGTGGCAGTGTTAAGGTCATAGAATGCCCACTCTGAAACTGTTGTAACAGTATCCGGAACGTAAACCGCCATGATCTCACTGTGGTGACCGAAGGCCTGTGCAGAGATTTCAGTTACAGGAGCACCGCCGAGAACTGAAGGGATGATAACGACCGCATCCTCTTTACCGGCATAGTAGGTTATGGTACTTGTGACCTTTTTGTTTTCGCCCTCGCCTGTTGTTATGACATCAAAGGACCAGTCGCCCTCGGTTACGGAAACCTTTGTGCTTGTTTCCTGTGGTCCGGGCATTCCTCCGGGACCGCCCGGACCACCCTGTCCGCCGGGGCCTCCCGGCATTCCCTCAGGGGCTTCCTCCATTGGAGCGCCATCGGGGCCGTTTGGAGCCTCAGGGTTTTCAGTATCAGTATTCTGTTCAGCGGCATCCTGAGAATTCTCTGTTTCGGAAGCAGTTGTTGCTTCAGGTACTGATGAGGTACTGCAGGCACTAAGGCCTGAGGCGCTTAGTGCCACTGCTAAAACACATGAAAGTGCCTGGATGTTTTTTCTCTTCATAGTCTTAAATCCTTTCAGATCAAAAGATATTCGGTACACCAATGTTTATATCGGCGTGTATTTAAATTTGATTTTCGCATAATCTATCATCCCAATCTGAAAGGAAACTGAAAAATCACAACATTGAAAAGATGTTATTAAAGGTTTCACAGAATAGACATATATGGGCTTAAAAGTATGTACCGGAGGTTAATAAAAAACCCGCGGCTCCGAAAGGAACCGCGGGTTGAAATTATAAAATCCCGGATTAAAGCAGTGTGATATTGTGCTTTGCGCACTCGTCGATCATATCCTGAGGCCAGATACTTGCCTGAACCTCACCGATGTGTGCTCTGTCAAGAAGAAGCATGCAGAGACGTGACTGTCCGATACCGCCGCCGATGGTGTATGGAAGTTCCTTGTTGAGAAGCATCTTGTGGTATGGAAGCTCTGCTCTTTCCTCGCAGCCTGCCTTCTTGAGCTGCTCAGCAAGTGAATCCTCGTCAACACGGATACCCATGGAACTTACTTCAAGAGCGCAGTTAAGTGTAGGATACCAGAAAAGGATGTCACCGTTAAGCTGCCAGTCATCATAGTCCGGAGCTCTTCCATCATGAGGCTCGCCGTTTGAAAGCTTCTCACCGATTCTTGAGATGAATACACAGCCGTGCTCCTTTGTGATGGCGTTCTCACGCTCCTTTGGAGTCTTGTCCGGATACATCTTGAGAAGAGTCTCTGAATCAATGAAATATATATCGTCAGGGAGCTTGTTTACAGCGTTTGGATACTTGTACCATACCTCATGCTCCATATGCTTGATGATACGGAAGATCATGCGTACAGTGCCTTCCAGAGTGTTCATGTTACGGTCGCTCTTATCGATAACCATCTCCCAGTCCCACTGATCAACATAGCAGCTGTGAAGGTTATCAAGCTCCTCGTCGCGGCGGATAGCGTTCATATTGGTGTACAGACCCTCGCCTGGCTTGAAACCGTAACGCTTAAGAGCCATACGCTTCCACTTTGCAAGTGAATGAACAACTTCTACTGTCTCACCCGGCCACCATGGTACATCAAAGCTTACCGGACGCTCATATCCATTGAGATTATCATTGAGACCGCTGCTCTTCGGTACGAAAAGTGGTGCTGAAATACGGCTCAAATTCATCTCACGGCCGAATTCTTTCTGGAATGTATCGCGAATGTACTTGATGGCTTCCTGTGTTTCGCGAACAGAAAGTCGTGGATCATAGTCCTTAGGAAAAATAAGTCCCATAGTTGCCTCCCTATAATTTTATACTTTAAAGCACTATCTTAGCAGTATAGAAAAAACATGGCAAGAAAAATATGACATAAGTGCCAAGAAGTCTATATGCCACTTGTGCTTGCACAAAAGTGGCATATAGACTTCTTGGCACGCCCCACATGACTGGTGGCAGATTCCGTAGGAATCTGGCATATAGCACCAGCCCTTCGCGAAGCGAACTAAATGGGCTGGTGTTCCCAGAGAGCACGTAAGGACGCTTTATGCGGCCTGGGAGTGCGGAATGTGGGAGGAACGCGTGAGCGCTCTTCGCGAAGCGTTCCTATGTCATTCTATGTAATTCTAAGTCACCCTATATCTCTCTTTATCCACGCCATGATGACATCAACGATGTAATTCTGTTCCTTATCGCTTAAGGCTCTGTGTTCTGGGATATGGTGCCATTTTTTCAGGCATCCTCTGCAGCAGCAGGCTGTGGCGTGCTGGGCGATGAAAACCGGATGCCCCTTCATGGGAGTCTGTTTACCATCGTTTGCGGGCTCTGCCGGACTAAGACGCTGTGCTATAAAATCAGATGCATGCTTTCGTATGACATCCTCACCATGAGATGTGAAGTAGTCCCTTTCGAGCTTGTGAAGATGGAAGCCTGAACGGAACTTGCTTCTTTGAAGATGTGAAAACAGCTCATCCATACCCTGCCCTTTGAAGTTTTGGGACAATGTTTCTGCATCGGAGCCGGTCTCTGCCTGTTCAGTTACTTCTATGCTGCAATCAAAGCCGTTCTGTTCAGTATTCTCCGGAGGTGCCTGTTCTACAGTGACTTCATAGTTTATGCCCGGTATGGTCAGGGTCTCTTCATCTGAGTCATGAGGCAGAAACTCATTTTCGACATCCTCTTCTATCTCTATATCATAGTTAATATGAGGAATCTTCAGTCCGGTTTCTGAATCATTTGAGGAAGCTGTCTCTTCAAGGAATGGATTAAAAGAATCAGAAGAGTTTATGGATTGAAATCCCATCTTACTGAGATCATCAGATTCTGATTCCTGGACCGGAGGATTCATGGCTCTGGACAGTGGGAAATAATTCATTTCCGCTTTTTCAGCCTGGGACTCCTGAAACTTTTTATCTATATGGAAGTCACGGCCCTTCATCCTGAAGTTAGAGCCGGTACCGGTGAAGTAAAATGGAATGTCCAGAGCAATACACTGGCGGCGAAGGTTCTGTACCCAGGAGAAATCAAGAACATGGCCTGATTCTTCACTGTCACCGCGGCAGCTTAAATATGAGATCTTATCACTGTTAAGATCAGTGCCGAGAGAGATCTCTTCACAAAGAGGATCAGCAAGAAGAGCAACCGAACCGGTGTCTTCTTTATCAGAGATCATTTGAAGTTGATGGTCGGCTTCTGCCTGAGTGCTGAATTTTAATGTTTTTGAAGCCTTTAATCGGATTTCCATCGGAAAGCCTCCGTTTATATTTTTTGTAACTATAAAATGAGTCAAATAGACGAGTTTCTCGCTTCGCGCTCTCTGACTAATTTCATGGTTTAGTGAATAGTTGAGAACAGATTCCAGGGTGCTTCGTCTTCCGGTGAAGCTTTGAAAGAAACTTCGGACTTTGATACGGAATCATAAAAGCTTATACTGTTGCAGAAAAGGCAAAGGCTTTTTGTCTTTATCCGTGAGCCGTATTTTCCGTCACCTAAAAGCGGCATCTTTCTTGATGCGAACTGGCAGCGTATCTGGTGGAAACGTCCTGTATGGAGTCTGACTTCGAGAAGAGAGATCAGAGAAGCCTCATACTCCATGGTTTCAAGAACTCTGTAGGAAAGCTCCGCCTCCTTTACGCCCTTTCGCATACGCTTTACCGGAAAGGCTTTCTGCTTCATTTTGTCCTTGTAAAGAAGGTCTTTAAAGCTTCCTTCCGATGTCTCCGGTTTTCCGGCTACAATTGCAAGATAGGTTTTTCTTACAGCCTCATCCTGTATCTGTTTAGTGAGATCAGCGGCTGCAGCCTTGTTCTTTCCGTACACAAGAAGTCCGGAAGCTGTTTTATCCAGTCTGTGAACACAGAAATAGTCAGAGGCATCTTTACCGGTCTCATGAGCAAGAAGTCCTGGTACATCCTTTTCGGAATCCTCCCCGGGAGATTTCAGGATCACTATATAGTTTTCGGTTTCGTTGATTATTTTCATGGTATTTAGAATTTGACACTTATGTCATATTAAAGATATCTTCACTGTACTTCCGGAATTGTTTTTAGAAATAAGCGTCCGGAGTATTAGTTTAAGGTACAGGAGTCTTCCTTTTTTGTCTCATCCTTCTGAACGGCTTCTTCCTTAGAACACCCGCCGGCTCCCTTTAACTTTGAATCATTGCAGTAATGTGACATACGGCAGGATGAGCATCTTGAACGGATGATGGTTTCCTGTTCTTCGGGAGTCAGTTTGTCCATGCGGACACCCTTCTTGAAGATGAAAACAGTACCTGCGGCTAAAAATATGATAATGCAAATTGCGATTGGTAAATTCATGGGATTAAAACTCCTTTATTAGCATCTTAAACCTTGGAAGTATTTGTCCTGTGACATAGGCTGTAAAATCCGCTGTCAAATCAGATTGTAACACATTTAATTGAATACTACATGTGTGTACTTCATTTGAGCATGATAAAGGCTCCGTTATTGCCTCTTTGTCCCTTAGTGAAACGGTGGCTGAAAAGAAGCTCGGGATTACAGTTTGTACAGATATCTGTCATGCTAATGTTTCCGGCCCTGACTCCTGCTTCTTCCATAACTATTCTGTTGGCATTCCAGAGATCAAGGTGAAACTTGTGCTCTCCTGCTTCATTTAAACCATCATCATTAAGGATTTCGGTTTCGCGTCCGGGGAAAGCTTTTTTAAATTCTGAGGCCACATCATCTGAAACCTCATAGCAGTTTCTGCAGATGCTTGGTCCTATGGCGCAAAGGAGGTCCTTCGGATCGGTGCCATAGATTTCCCTCATCTTTTCTATGGTGGCCTTTCCCATACGGTTCACAGTTCCTCTCCAGCCTGAGTGACTGGCTCCGATGGCTTTGTGAACCGGGTCAAGGAAAAGCAGGGGCACGCAGTCTGCAACGAAGATGGCAAGGACCAGTCCCGGAACATTGGTTATGAGGCCGTCAACATCGGTATAGTCTCTTTCTCTTGTGAATCCCTTTCCCCCATCCTCTTCTGTGACCACTCTGACATTGACAGTGTGAGTCTGATAGGGAAGGACAAGTCTGTCATCCGGAACACCGAAAAGAACAGCATATCTATGGAAGTTTTCGTATGCATCTTTAGGATCATCTCCTCTTGTGAAGCTAAGGTTCATGCTTGACCATATTCCCTTGCTGGCGCCGCCTATCCTGGTGGAGAATGCATGAGTTGCGATACCTGTCTTTTCCATAGCCGGAAATTGAAGATACTGAAGCAGACTTCCGTCTTCGTTTAAGTGGTTTTTGAGTTCCAATGTCCCGGCATTACCGTAGTGCTTTATTTTCATAAAACTTCCTTTCCTTCGAAAACACTGATATATACGCGGCATCAGTATTTCAGTTGGAAATACTGATATATACAAAAAAGCTTCAGGTCAAACGACCTGAAGCTTAGTGACGGATCCGGGAATCGAACCCGGGATTCAGCCGTGAGAGGGCTGCGTCTTAACCGCTTGACCAATCCGCCATAAATAAATTAAGTTTTCAA
>NZ_JNKO01000048.1 GCF_000702885.1 Oribacterium sp. P6A1
CAGTGCCTTGGATGCCTCCAGTACTGCCCGAAGAATGCAATTTCCATTGGCAGGATAACAGACAGACGGGAGCATTATCATAATTCAGAAGTAAAAGCAGAGGATCTTATGGAAGATATCATACATGTAGATGGATGATTACGTCTTATAGAAGGAGACAAGGATTATGGGCAGTAACGATGACGATGATGAGCTCCTAGATATGTTCATGATGGGGATGCTTGATAAGCATACTTCACCGAAAAGTGGTGGAGGATGTGCGGGCTGCATTCTTCTTATGGTATGTGCATCTGTGATTTTTAAGATATTGGTATATTCCATGATATGATCTTTCAATCATGGAAATTCTTCTATGGGTTCATATCAGTTATTTGCAAAATTATTTATGACATCCATTTCCGTTTTCTTTTATTGTAGACATTCTGTTGAATCAAGAGAAATGTAACTTATAAGGCTAACAAAAAAAGAACCTCGAATCAATGAAGCACACGCCATTTCATCTACCGTTCTTAGTTTCATCACGAATCGTTTCAGATCTGTGAAGCACACGCCACATCTCTTTGACTTGTCTACATTGTATCGGTTTTTATACAATGAGTCAACATGAAAATAATTTTTATTTTTTGATGATCCAGGTTCCGGGAAAAGATAGTCCGAAGAAATCCTGAGCATTAAGAATAGAGTAGCTCTCGGTCCACTTAACTTGCGTTAGGTGGATTTTTTAATGCAAAAAGGAGAGAAAAAGAAATGGATTATCCAGTAATAGATATCGAGGGAACAGGAATAAGGATCAGGGAGCTGATCAGAGAGAGCGGACATACAGTATCTGAGGTTTCAGAATACCTTGGAGCAAGCACATCGCTTGTGTACAGGTACTTAAGAGGAGAAGTTCTTCCAAGTATAGACAGGATTGTGGCTCTTTCAGTTTATCTTGAAGTTCCTATTGATGACATAATCGCAGTTGCTTAAGGCTGCGCCTTACGACATGGGGTAATGGTAGCCCACAGGACTTTGACTCCTGCAATCTTGGTTCAATTCCAAGTGTCGTAGTAAGACGTAGTAGCCAAGTTGGAAAGGCGACGGACTCTGACTCAGGAAGTTGCAGGTTCGAGTCCTGCTACCGCAGCTTTGGATACATAGCTCAATTGGCAGAGCGCCCGGCTGTTAACCGGGAGGTTGTGGGTTCAAGTCCCTCTGTATCCGCTATTCCAGGATAGCGTGGGAGGTAGAGCACCCGCTTCATACGCGGAAGGTTATGGGATCCCTTGCAGAGCTCGGAGTCGCAAGCATGGCATCCCACGGATGCCTGCTACCCGTTCCTGGGACTATTATTTAATCATTTTGATAAAGCGATTTTCTAATTTATCAACCACGGGTTTATATACAATGGAATTAATCTCCAATACAATATATATGAGAAAAGGCATAAGTTTATTGATTACATGGTATAAGAAGCGAAATGAATATTGAAAAAACAGGAAAAACATGCATTGAGAAAAAGTATAAAGGTTTTGAGAAGCCGGTTGATAAGATAAAACGATGGAAACGCAATATTAGGTTTATTTTTCAGCGTGTAAAGTATGGCTATTGTGATTCCGATGTATGGAGCATTGATTACTGGTTTTTGATGGTGATGCCTGGGATGCTGAAACAATTGAAAGACACAACTCATAGCTATCCGGATTTTTGCGGAAACACTTCACATGCATTGTTTGGTACAGGTAGATCAGACTATGTTGATAATGCAGGTATGAAGAAATGGGATGACATCTTGTCGGAAATGATATTTCTTTTGAATGAATCGAATGAGGATACCTGCACTAAGAAAAACAAATATGAAGAGGATTATCATAAGGCATATCAGGAATTTAGAGAAAAATATGGGAAGTATGGACAAAAACTAAGAACAGAGGATGAAATTGCCAGGGAGAAACAAGAGGGCTTGTTCAGGTTGTATCATCCAGGAGATGTGCCTGAATATAAAGAGATAGAAGACCGATATTTTGAAGAAAGTAGGAAACTTGACCAATATAGAGACGAATGCAAGGACAGAGCTATTGATATGTTTAAAGAATGGTTTTGGGACCTTTGGGATTGATGAAAAGATTACATTCATAGTAGGCATAGAGGGAAAATATTTATGGATGAAGGATATGAAAAAATAATGGAGATCATTGAAATGAATAGATTTCGGCAGAGACTGGGACTATTGGATTACACAGCATGCTGGGAAGAACCTGACAGGGTAAAAGGACTTGACATTGAAGCTACAAAGAATAGGGTGTGCGATCTGATTAAATCAAAGGGATTAAAAGACAAGACTATTGCTGATAAATTGGGTATTACTCCACAGGCAGTTAATAAATGGCGCCATAAAGGATCATTTTTTGTGATTGAAAACCTTTATGTTCTCAGCGGTCTTTTGGGTGTAAGTGTTGATAATCTTTTAGTCCCTGTGGCCGTAAAGAAATGGGAAGTTTTGATTGAGAAAAGATGAGAGATAAGAATAGAATACGGCCATTTTTAAACAAAATAGCAGAAGAATGGGAGAATCATCCGGATCTTAGATTCGGTCAATTTGTGATGGATGTGATTCCTGATCAGGATAAACTGTGGAATTGTGAAGAAAGCGAATTTTTAAGGCGTCTTGATGTTTTTGCCAATAGAGCAAGCGGCAATAAAGCAGGCACAGCAGATAATAATCGTCCTGTGATGACGAAGGATCTTAACACATTTGACAATACACCAAGAAAGATCAGATGCATAGGAAGGAAGCATGATTTTCTTGGCGATGGTAATTATTTTACTGAGGAAGAACTGGAGATTGGCAAGGAATATACTATAGTACCTCATGGCGGACGACATGATGGGATGTTCATTCACATAAAGGAGCATCCCAGGCACACAGGATACCCATATTATCTATTTGAAGAGCTTGAGCCCTATGATGAGGAAATCGGGAAGACTGCCGCGCTGCTTGGTCTTATGAAATCTCTTGACGAGGCGGAAGAATCCATAAGAGAAGGGAAACTATATTCCGAAGAAGAGGTGTGGCAGGAATTTGAAAAAGTAATAGAAGGTAAAGATGAAGCACGGGATCCTGCAAGAATAGAAGTATGCCTAAAAGCTATTTCAAACGTATGGAAAAAGCATCCGGATATGAGGCTTGGACAAATCCTGCAGTACGCGCTGGGGGATTCTGATCTGTGGGATGTAAAGGATCTTGATATTAGTGAAGCACTGAAACAGATGGAATAATTGGAGATTTTTTGAAATGAGCAGAGTACTTGTGATTCCTGATGTACATCTAAAGCCATGGATTTTTGATGTGGCTGATAGAGTTGATGAGAATAGCTACGACGACATCGTAATACTCGGGGACCTGGTAGATGACTGGGGGAAAGGAAATGATTTAGACGCATATAAAGAGACGCTGGATCGTGCTGCTGAATTTGGCAAAGAGCATGATCAGTCATTGTGGTGCTATGGTAATCACGATGTATCTTATCTTTGGGATGCCATGGAATCGGGATATTCTGTCCAGGCAAGGATAACTGCTATTGAAGGCATTACCAGACTGGAACGTGTTCTTGAAGAACGTTATAGATTTGTCCATAAAATTGATGATGTGCTATTCAGTCATGCCGGTCTTACGGAGAGTTTTGTCTTTCAGATGTGTGGATATCATATGAAAGAAATTGAAGATACCCTTGCAAAGATCAATCGGATGGGAAAACAGGAACTATGGAGAGATAGTTCGCCTATATGGGCAAGGCCTCAGGCTGACTTTTACAGGATGTTTAGGGATGATCTCTTGTATCAGGTAGTGGGTCATACACCCGTAGAGGAACCGCTAGATGCTTGTGGAGTGCTGACATTGGATCTTTTCTCGACTTACTCAAATGGGGATCCTTTCGGGAATCAGAAACTTTACATCGTTGATACTCTGACGAGGAAATTCGAAGAGGCAAAGTAGGGACAGATACGATGATATATTTTACTGCAGATATGCATTTTGGACATAAGGCAATAACAACAATGCAGAACAGACCATTTGAATCTGTTGAGGAAATGGATAATGTTCTTATGCAGAATTATAATGCTGTTGTCAAAAAAGATGACACTGTATATATCCTTGGAGATATCTGTCATCATATGAAAATCGAAGACGCTGATAATTTGATAAAGAAGCTGAATGGAAAGAAATATCTTATTCGTGGTAACCATGATAAGAATTATGATCCGCGGCTTTTTGCAGATATTCAGGATTTTATGAAAATCTCTGTAGATGGGAACGCTTTTTCTTTAATGCATTATCCAATGTTATCTTGGCCTAAAAAGGGTAGCGGAGGTTACCATCTCCATGGACATATCCATGCACGTATGGAGTACAACGAGACTAATAGGTCTGATGGACAGAGAAGATATGATGTTGGTGTAGATGCCAATAACTTTTTCCCGGTATCAGCTAAGCAGATTGTGAGTTTTTTTGAAGAACATAGTACTGACGAATTTTCTATATCTAGTAACACGTTAAATGTGATGGATGCTGCAATTTCTAATCTAAATGAAGGCAAAGTTTCAGAACGGATAGAAATTTGATGTTTCGTGATTTTGTAAAAAAGAGCTTTACATTTCATATTACAGGTGCCTATGTAGGTACATAGGAAGTGCTTGTCCTATTTACATTGATGCAAACATCAATGTAAATATGCGGTCGCTTCCTTTTTTGTTAAACAGATGTAGTAAACAGATAGAAAGGCAAGGTAAAAAACTTTCAATGAAACAGATGATGATTTCTAATTTGACATGCACAACCGCGACAAAGGCGTATGGCTTTACAGCTGATACGTTTGTTATTGGTGCGCTCATTTCAGGATCATCAGAACCAACATGGGGAATAGAAAAATATATCAGGACAGATGGCAAAGTCCGATGTTAGAGGTTAATAGTGGCATCGGAATAAACTGTAGATTTTTGGATCTGTCCGTGTTGGATGGATCCTTTTTTAATACAAAAATACGTGGATGTGGTGCAATTGGCAGCATATCGGTCTTCCAAACCGAAGGTGCCGGATCATAACCGGTTATCCACTCTCAGAAGGAGAAGGCAGGCACTTCCTTACTTCTGGACAAACAATTAAATATAGCAGAAGGCCACAGGCACGGTCTTCTGCGTCATGGGCCGGAAGTCGCAATGGGGTGACGCTGGTTTTGCATACCAGAGATGGCGGGTTCGATTCCCGTGCGGTCCACTGAAACATCACGCTGGATAAGCATAGATAGCGATGCAGGTGACCTGTAATCATCAGAGGAGGGCGCACATCCTTCATCCGGCCTTTGCGGGGGAGTGGAACGGAATGACCATACAGGGCTCATATCCCAAGTGATAGCAGGTTCCCTGCGCAGTGCTCGGAGTCGCAAGCGTGGCATCCCCCGGATACCTGCGACCTGCCCCCGCGACTTCGTTTTATCAACCATCAGTTAACTGACAACTGTGCAGGGGAGGAATACTATTGTTAGTAGAGAATAGTAATGGAGGAGAAAACAATGCGTTTTGATGAGATGGATGCAAAGATGCGAATTTATGAGCAGTCGTTAGATCAGGTACTACTTCCTGACATTTATATGGTTGCAAGGCTTGATGGTCGGGGCTTTACAAAGCTTACAAAAGAAGTTTGCAACTTTGAAGCACCGTTTGATGAAAAATTTAGAGATATGATGGTGAAAACTACAAAGGCGCTCATGGATTGTGGATTCAGAGTTGTGTATGCATACACAGAAAGCGATGAGATATCATTACTGTTTGCTGCTGGCGAGGATGCATTTGGAAGGAGAGTGCGAAAATACAATTCAACTCTGGCTGCTGAAGCCAGTGCAGTGTTTTCACTGGAACTTGGAATGGCAGCAACTTTGATTGCAGAATGGTGCCTCTCCCAAATGTAGAAAGAGTTGAAGATTACTTCCGATGGAGACAGGAGGATGCTAACAGAAATGCTCTTAATTCGCACTGTTACTGGATGCTTAGAAAAGAAGGGATGTCAGTTCACAAGGCGACATCAGAGCTGAATGGCAAAGGTGTGAGTTACAAAAATGAACTCCTTTTCAGCAGAGGAATTAATTACGATAAGCTGCCTTCATGGCAGAAACGCGGAGTCGGTATGTGGATGGAAGAGTATGAGACAGAGGGCACTAATCCCTTGTCAGGAGAGACTAAAATGACAACGCGCAAAAGGATACATGTAGATTACGAGCTTCCGATAGGAGATGAATATGGGGAGCTTATTCGAAGTATTATTGAGAAGGAAGGAAAGAAAAGATGAGAAAACTAGCATCAATACAGAAAATCAAGGCAGTCATGCCTATACCGGATGCGGATAGACTGGAACTTGTCCAGGTGCTTGGATGGAAGTGTGTCGGTGGAAAAGATGAATTTCATGTAGGAGATATGGTGGTCTATTTCGAGATAGACTCTTTTCTGCCTGTATGTGATGAGTTCGAGTTTTTAAGAAAGAGTTCCTATAAGAACAATGAGTTCATGGGAGAAGGATTCAGGCTTAAGACCATGAAGTTCAGAGGAGAGATATCCCAAGGGCTATGTCTAGGAATAGATAAGCTGTCAAAGCTTCAGGGAATGGCACTGGAGGAAGGAATGGATGTTACAGAGATCCTTGGCGTTCGTGAATGGGAAATGCCTGAGCGTGCAGGATCCGGAGGAACTATGATTGGAGATCGTCCGGGATATATTCCTAAGACTGATGAGACCAGAATACAGTCTGCACCTGAACTGCTAAACGAGTTCAAGGGGCTTCCATATTACATAACTACAAAGATGGATGGATCAAGCCATTCAATAGGTGTAAGGGATGGTGAGATTTCTTTTACCGGACATAACTTCACTTATAAGGATGATGGAAAGTCTGCATTTGTTGAGCATGTAAAGGCCGCAGGAATACCTGAGAAGATGAAAGAGTATGCTGATGAGCATGGGCTTAGCACGTTGGTTCTTCAGGGAGAATGGTGCGGTGAAGGAATTCAGAAGAACAGGCTTAAGCTAAAGAGGCCGGAGTGGTTTGTATTTACAGCTAAAACGGATGATAAGAGAACTGATCTTACAACGCTAAGGGAAATCTGTGAATACGTTCACTGCCAGATGGTTCCGGTTGAAGAGGAAGGTGATAACCTTCTTGCAAAGTATCCAGATGAAGCAGCTCTTTTAGCCAGGGCTGAAGGAATCGGATACAACGGCACGACCAGAGAAGGAATAGTAATCCGTCCCATAGAGCCGGTTCATTCATATACACTTAGCGGACCGTTGTCGATGAAGGTAATAAACAACAAGTATCTTATGAAGAATGATGACTGATCATAGATGGAGGGAACATGATATCTACATTGTATGAACCATTCAGGCACTGGTCAGAAAATGGATCGGTATATATCCTGTCTGATACTCACTTTGATGATGATGACTGTAAAATAATGGATCCCAATTGGATAGATCCTAATGAACAGGTCAGAATACTGAATTCTGTAATCATGAAAAATGATACATTTGTATGCCTTGGAGATGTTGGAAAGCCTGAGTATGTAAAACAGCTCAGGGTCAGAAAAAAGATCCTGCTTCTTGGCAATCATGACAGAAGAGGTGAGTATACAGGGGTGTTTGACGAGATATATGCCGGACCTCTTTTTATAGCTGATAAGATTCTTTTGTCGCATGAACCGGTATATGGTCTGCCGTGGTGTCTTAACATTCATGGCCATGATCATAGCAATATGGAAATGTACAAAGAAGGGTGTAAGCATCTGAATCTTGCAGCCAATGTCTGCGGATATACTCCGGTCAATCTGGGAAAACTGATAAAGGACGGGATTCTGTCTGATATAGACAGTATTCACAGGATCACAATTGACAATGCCGTAGAGAAGAAGGAAAAGAAGTGGATTAGCAAAGAGACACAGACATGAAGCCAAGAATATTAGAATTCATAAAGAATAACCCGGATACCTGGGAAGAGAAGCTGAATGAAAAATTTATACGCACAAACCATAACGGAGATCTGGTGTGCTTCAAATATGCAACTGAAGCCGATTTCTCAGATCCGCTGGTATGCGAAGCAAGAGGAATTATAATTGACGTGGTTCAGCGCGTAGTGGTCTGTTGGCCGTTTGATAAGTTTTTTAATGTACAGGAACAGTATGCTGCAGATATTGACTGGAATAGCGCCAGGGTGCTGGAAAAGATAGATGGCTCTATGATAAAGCTTTTCTGGTACAAAGATGCTTGGAGATTTGCGACAAGTTCTACCTGTGATGCTAAGGATGCAGCTATTCCAGGGTATAACGAACTGACTTATGCGGACATAATTGCCCGTGCTGAAAACGTAAATGAGATTCCTTTTGAGGAACTGAATAAAGACTATATGAGGATTATCCTGAAGACAACTTTGTGCAGTACAAGATGACCATTAAAAATCGTGAAAAATTCATGAAAGGAGTTTATAAAAGATATCGCAAGGCTTTAAAAGAGGAGATGGGCTACGAAATAAAGCTCGGTAAAAATGTTTCACTTAAGGGCAGAGATCAAAAGAAGTTCTTACGAATGCGCTCTCTTGGAGCCGGCTACAGAGAAGAGGATCTGGAGAAAGTCTTTTTCGGGGAAAATGCATTTACTCCTGTTCCGAAGCAACAACGTGCTGACGAAAAAGGTTATGTTAAACCTGAGCCAAAGGTGGATATGCTTCTTGATATCCAGGCAATGATAGCCAAGGGAAAAGGACCTGGCTATGAACGCTGGGCCAAGGTTCATAACATCAAGCAGATGGCACAGACACTTCTGTTTCTGGAAGAACATGGTCTCAGAGATTATGATGAACTCTCAGAAAAAGCCAAGGTAGCCTCCGAAAGATTTGGAGAAATCACTGAGAAGCAGAAAGCTCTTGAAGAAAGACTTGTGGAGATAGCTGCACTGAAAAAGCATATCATAAACTATTCCAAGACTAAGGACACTTATGCCGAATATCGCAAGAGCGGTTATAGCAAAAAGTTCTTTGAAGAGCACAGGGAAGCTATCACTTTCTGCAAAGCAGCAAAGGAAGCCTTCTCCAAAATTGAGGGAAAACTTCCTAAGATCAAAGAACTGAATCAGGAATACAGCGAAGTCCTTCAGGAAAAGAAAAAGACCTATGCCGAGTACCGGCAGGCTAAGCAGGATATGAAAGATATACAGATGGCAAAATACAATGTTGATCTGTTCCTCAAATTTGAGGAGCAGAAAGAGCAGGCTGAAAAGCAAAAGACAACAGAACAGATTCGATAAGAATTAGGGAGATTTCATTGTGATGACACAGTGGTGTCTCCCTCTTTTATGCGTTTAATAACGAGTCAAGTATCTTCGTCGGATTCATGTTTACATGAAATCCGGTGCAGATATTTAACGAGTGTACCGACATGAGCAAGTAGACCGATAGGTCGGATTGCGAATGCCGGTCAGATTGTGAGAGTGCGTAGCACGAAGTAATCTGAGTTTAATGTATTAGCATCAATTCATGATGCGTAGCTCCAAGTGAAACGAGGTTCAGGGGGATTGGGGGAATGACCACCAACAAGCAAAAACGCGCCGAGGGTCCTCGGTGCCCTGCTTGCCACGATTTGCCAAATAATGTTGGACAAACGGAATATTAAAAAGAGCAAATTTTTGTTATAATAATTTTTTGAAAGTATTATGTTAAATATACAAT
>NZ_JNKO01000049.1 GCF_000702885.1 Oribacterium sp. P6A1
CGAAGCGTAGACAGCATGGTTGCAGGGATAGTGATTGAGCACCGAAAGACTATAAATCCAAAGGACGACGTAGTTGACAGTACGGAAGTCGATATATCTGCCTTCGTTATGGCGAGATGGCAGATGCTTTGGCGGTGTCGGAAGGAGCTATTCATGTAATACAAAGATGGAGTGTCAACAGGGGAGACCCCATAGACTCCGTTCCTAGTGTGAACAATACAGGTACCTGTCACCGATCATGAGAAAGATTTGTTTAGAGCAATAATAAAAAGAGTAAGATAATTATGAGGAGCAAACAGTATATGAGTATTATTGAATCATTACTAGTAAAGTTGATTCCAAGTTCAAAATATCCAAATTATCTAAGAAGAAAAGGTGTCAAAATTGGCAATAATTGCGAAATATATAAAAGTGCTAATTTCGGAAGTGAGCCTTACCTCATAGAAATTGGAAATCATGTACGAATAAATTCTGGAGTTCAATTATTCACACATGATGGCGGTTTGTGGGTTCTTCGCTCTGATATTTCCGGTTATGATCAAGAGTTTTCTGATGCTGACATTTTTAAAAAAATTGTAATAGAGGATAATGTCCATATAGCGACAAATGCTATAATTATGCCAGGGGTACATATTGGTAAAAATTCTATCGTAGGATGTGGTGCTGTTGTTACTCATGATATTCAATCTGGATCAGTTGTAGCAGGTGTTCCTGCGCGAAAGATAGAAACTATTCAAGAGTATGCTGATAAATGTAGAGATAAGATAGATAACACCAAACATTTGAATGCCACAGAAAAAAAGAAATATATTTTAAAAAAATATAATATTAAATCTTAAACTTTCCCTGTCGTAAAATTTCTGGAGGACATAGGCAATGCCATTTAGCTAGGGCGTCAATTTAAGTAAGACATAGTTGGAACATAAACATCATAGGCATAGAAGAAGTGCTGCTTTACTAAAAAAACTTACATTGGTTTAAAAATGAGCACAGCAAACAAACAGTCAACAAGGAGCTGCTTAAAGAGAATGATGTTTAAGAGTCAATGTACAACACAGAACAATCTATAGTTGAACCGAATGGCACTGATGCCTCTGAGAGGACGTGCAAACTTCCTGTATTTTTCTTTGACAGCATGAACAAAACGACACAAAAGCCTAAGGATGTCGATGGTTTTCTCGTTTGCTTGAGAAAAAAACTTTCTGGCTGTCCTAAAGGCTGTGGAGAAATCGACGGTATACCGGTACTTGTTGTCCGGATCATGATGATGCTGGTGATAATCATTGGCAGCTTCATTCGCAAGAAATACACCGAAGTTGTAAATGACCAGTGTTGCATATATCTCCTGTAAAAGAAATTCAGGAAGCTTTGAATGAAAATACAGCAGACCGGCAGCGTGCTTTAGATATCTGAATGAGACCTCACAGCCCCATCTCCAATGATAGCAGGCCCGGATGTCTTCCATGCTAAAGGTAAACGGAAGATTAGTGATGAGATATTCAACTGAGCCATCCGGAGTTTTGAGTTTTACTACTCGAAAATTCAGATAAACAAGATGGCGATTATCAAGCAAAGGCAGAAAATGAGGAATGATTTTTGATGGGTTCATGTGATGATAGATTTGAGGGCGTTCTCTCATCTCATTGGTATATTTGTCGGTAAAGTAACGCTTTATTGTAACGTCATACTCGTCCTGATCCTCTGGGAGTTCATCTGTAAAAGAAGACAGAATGCTTTTGGATGAGTCAGGAGCCTTTACCCTAAGTACATAGCGAAATTTTCGTAGCTCCTGATGAAAAAGCAGGTCATAAGATTCATATCCGCGATCAGCGGTAATGATATAAGAATCAGGGCGTTCAGGCTTAAAGTGGTCAAGCATTGTATGAAGAGCAGCCCACTCGTCAGGCTTTTGACCAGGCTGAATGAACTACATCCAGAATAGCTTTTGAGACTACGCCAACGAAAGCGTTTAGGTGCATATGATTGTAACCTTTATGGTCTACCATCCGAGGCTTATTGAAATCTTCGATTATTTCAGAGTTGGTTGAGTAAACGACGTGAGTTCCATCGCAGGCAAGGATACAGTAATCTTTGAAGCTATGCGTAGTCTGAGGGAAAGAAGAGAATTTCTTGAATAGGTAAGGAAAAGCGGCAGAATTAATTTGGTGGCGACGTTGTATTAAGGCAGAGTGTGATGGGATAGTATCTGCATCCATTTTGAAATAATCAATTAGTTCGTCTGCGCAGGCCATTTTTTCCATTGATAGAATCAGTTAGATAGTGTTGTAGAAGGATAGTTTGCCGTAGTTTTGGCGTGTGAAATCGCGGCTCGGACCATTTGAGTATAGCCATGCATGATCTGACATATCTTTTAAGATTGATTCAAGTTTGCATTTTACATCCTCTGGTTTATTGTTCATAATAGGTGTGTGCCTCCTTAGATTGAGAAGTAGTTGAGTGGTGTCACTGCTTTATTAATCTAAGGGGCGTCTTATCTGGCTTTAGCCAGATAAGACGCCCGCACATTTTTGAAATTATGTCAATACCAGAAAGAGAAAAAAACAATAATAAATTTTAAGGTTATGTTACAGAGGTGCCAGCCGATGCGATATTTCCAAAAGTGGCTTAAACCGCATAAAATAAGGGCTTAATTGAGTTTTCGGAGAAAACTCAATTAAGCTGGGCTGGCTAAATGGCATTGCTTGTAACAGAGGTATGAAGTGACTGCAAAAAAGGATGGTTTTTCCTAAGCGGGTGCTGAAAAAAACAAAATATACATGCTCTATAGGATATGCAGTCCAAAGTGGAAACAAATCTCTTGATAAGCTGAATCATGAGGCCGATCAAAAGATGTACGGTGATAAACAGCAGTACTATATGACACATGAAAGAAGACGGTGATGTGATGAGCTGACATATAACCACGCAGTAAAGACTTGGTCATCCTAAGAGTTTCTTTGAAGTAAGACAGGGAAAACATTATATATGTTAAACAACAAGAGCTTTGAAAAATATTTTGATATAAATGCATTTCTTATTCATGTGCTGAGACATATGGGATTATGGCTGTTCCTCATTATCCTTTTTGGTGTCATGGGATTTTTAAGTTCATTTATCCCCGGAAGCAGATCATACTTTAACTATACGGAGGACGGCTCTGTATCTCAGAATCAGGTGATAAGTGCGGAGTATCCTTACATTTATACTGCACAAAAGGTGATATATGTACCTCAGGAGGAAACGTCTCTCATCATCCAATCCGCATTATCCTTGTTTAAATCCGCTGCCATGATGGATGCGCTTCAGACGGAGTTTTTTAAGGATGCCATGGCTGAGGAGTACAGGCTTCGTAACCGTATGGTAACTTATAATTATCGTCTGCATACGGTTCTTGAGGCACCTTACTCCTACGGCGATTTCAATGATATATTTGACTGCTATGTGAGTTCCGCTTATACAGCCATACCGTCAGGATACGCGGCTGTGAATGCTTCTACTGACACAGTTGGACATTTCATAATCGTTTCTGCCGCGACAGGTGATGAAGATCTGTCGGAATCTATGTGTGAGCGGGCAACGAATCTGCTTGTAACTCAGACTGCAGATCTGATTGGCGACTTTAAATATGAGGTTATTGACAGGGCAGCAGACATAGACCTGCCTGCTGCTGATAACGGACTCATACCGGTCACGTCTACGGGTTCGGTGGTGACAACAGAGAGACCGTTACTGTCAAATATAGTGAAAAAGTCACTTAAAGCAGCGGCATGGGGTGTGGTTATCGCATCTTTTTTGGCGATATTTGTCAGTTTTTTTATTGAAGTGACCAATGTAAAGTTTACTTCGATTTCTGAGGTAAGTGAATTTGGCACACCCATACTTGCAACAGTAAAATCGGGTAAAGTAAAGGCTGTATTACATCCGTTTCAGACACTTATCGGACATTTGGAAGGTGACGAACGTGCCTGTACCGATATGGAAACAGCTGTGAAGCTTGCCGGAGCATATATGCATAAACTGCTTCCTGAGGGCATGCAGATAAAGAAAGTTCTCATTACAGGTTCATCGGATGTTCTGCTGCTTTCCGAAATAAAAGAAATCTTTAGTAGATATGATTCTAGTGATATGGAATTTTCTTCATCCCCGTGTATTTCGGATACACCGGAAACAGTTGATCTTGTTGACGGGCATACCGCAGTTATACTTGTGGAAAGGCTCAACAAAACAACAAAGGGTGATTATGCAGGAGAGCTTCGTCGCTTTGAACTTATAGGCTGCAGGGTTTTGGGTACCATAATACTGAAATAATATGACATACATTATTCTGATCCTGATTACGGTTCCACTGGCATATCTATGGCAGAAAAAAGAGGAATCCGGTATAGATAAAACAGTTTTCCTGAAGGATTATGCCATAAAGATAAAGTCCGATATCTATGCCATGGCAGCTTTTCTTCCTGTTTTTCTGATATATGCACTGCAGTGTTCTGTCCACTCGGATTATGATAACTATCAGATTATGTATAGTATGGTTTCGGTAGGCCGGCATGCTGTTCGCGACCCTGCGGTCTACAGTATATTTAGGATATTTACGCTTCTCGGGCTGCCGTTTCAGTCGGTGTATGTGTTTATATATTTTGTGGCGTTTGTCATCCTTGGCAGGTGTATAAAGGACTATTCCACAGACTATGCACTGAGTCTAAGTATGTTCATAACGATATTTTTTATGTTGGGCTTTTACTATATAAGGCAGCTTGTCGCGGTTATGATTGTCTTATATGCTTACAGATATATCCGAAGCGGAAAGTTCATAAGGTATTTTATACTCATACTCATTGCGTCAGCTTTCCATACTTCAGCACTGGTCATGATTCCGGGATATTTCCTTCTTCATTACAGATTCACAACAAGCTTTTATATCACTGCCGGAAGTTTGTTTGCAATTCTTAATGCCTTGAAGGAGACTGTACTCACATGGATCGTGGCAACATTCATCCCGAAATATTTTGGAAGACATGAGATGTTCAGATCCTTTGCATTTGGATTGTATGACACTATATGGATATTGTTTCTTATTTTTGTCACCTTGTTTTTTGTGTTTGGGTTGAAAAGAATATCGGGAATAAAAACGGAAGAGCTGCAGGCACGTTATGAAGGAGTGTTTCTCGGCGGATTGGCATTTTACTTTATACTGTATTTTTTTGGAAGATGGATACTTGAGTTTGAGCGATTTGGGACATACTTCTATATTCCCGTCATAGTGCTGTACCCTCATATGCTTTATGTTATTTCTGAAGCTCAGGGCGGGAAACTCATGGGCTTTAAGGAACTTGGCGCACAGAGGATCAGAGTGTTACTGAAACTGATATCATATATGATTTTGATCGCTGTATTTTACTTTAATTACCATGCTGACGCAGTGTGGAATTACAGAAGCATTTTTAGCTATTGAGATGATATTGTTATATACTCCCATGTAATGACTGCTGCCGGATGACCAGTCCGGTGATGATGTAGGGAGCCATTGGCAATGCCATTAAGCTGGGACGTCAATTTAATTCAAGAGGGTATAGGCAAATAACAAATTTAGGAAATCATAATGATAATTACAAAAACTCCATTCCGTATGTCGTTTTTTGGCGGCGGAACAGATATGGATTCATTTTTTAGAGAGCATGGCGGAGCGGTATTGTCAACGACTTTTGATAAATACTGCTATGTGACGGTGCGTCATTTACCGCCATTTTTGATTACAGTACAGAACTTGCATATTCAAAGATGGAGCGTAAGCGTCCAATAAGATCGTGTACTGACTTCTTCAATAATTAGTGAAACAATGGCATCAAATATTATGAGAGTTTTTAGTGAATCACTAAAAACTCCAGCGGAGGTAACTAATGAGCAATTTGACGCCCAAGAGACAGGTCAATGAAGAAAAATGGCTCTCACTGATTAGAGAATGTAGATCCAGCGGTCTTACTGTCATTGATTGGTGTAACCAAAATGGGGTTTCCATAAAAGGCTATTATGATAATTAGTACCGTGTAGTGCGCCCATGTAGGACGCTCTAGATAATGGGTGGAAACCCCATACGGAAAGGATTAACCAATCCACCGTTAACGAGTCTTGGAGCCGAAACGGTAACGTTAGGTTTAAGCGTAGACAGTTAGGCAATAGGGACGGACATTGAGCACCGAAATACTCAATTTGGAGGGTGATGCTGTTACACGGGCAGAAGCCAACATGTGCGTAATCGTTTTGGTGAGGATACGTACACTCCGACGGTGTCGGGAAGACCCGTTCATGTTGCACAATTATTCAGCGTCGAATGGGGAGAGCCTGTTTGCTCCATATCAGCTCCGATTAGTGTGTGGGGCAATAATGTATAAGTGGTATGCCAAAGTAACCAGAAAGGAAACGAGGCAAACGGCAGGCAGGCAGTCGGATGGCCGAATAGTACCTTAGATGATGCGAAATCCGTTAGGTATAAGCATCGGAGGGAAGTCGAGAACGGGAAAGTAACCTCTTTTTCCAGCCATACGGAACAAACTTAAAGGGGAAACATTAACTACACTCAGATGGTAGGTAACTAATGGCAACGAAACTGGAGAGAATAGCACAGCTATCTAAAGAAAACCCAAACATGGTTTTCACATCCATTGGGCACTTGATAAACATTGAAATGTTAGCAGACTGCCACATCAAGATGGTTGGGAAGAAAGCGGTAGGAATCGATGGTGTAACCAAAGATGAATACAACAAAGATTTGGAGAAGAATCTCTTTGACCTTATGGATAGGATGAAAAGCAAAGCGTATCATCCAAAACCGGCAAGGCGCGTTGAAATACCTAAAGACAATGGCAAAACCAGACCTCTGAGCATTTATTGCTATGAGGATAAATTGGTTCAGGAAGCAATCAAAAGAGTATTAGAGGCGGTATATGAGCCGTGTTTCTATGACGAAATGATGGGTTTCCGACCTAATCGTGGATGTCATGATGCACTGAAGCTACTTAATAATCAGATAGGTGGTAACTGTACAAGTTGGGTGCTTGACGCGGACATCAGAGGGTTCTTCGACAATATCGACCATGATTGGATGATGAAGTTCGTAGGGGCAAGAATCAAAGACCCAAGAGTGCTGAGGCTTGTAAAGGTGATGCTTAAAGCCGGAGTTGTCAAGGATATGGGCGGATATGAGCCTACTGAACAGGGAAGTGGACAGGGTTCTGTCTGTTCTCCAATATTGGCAAATATCTACATGCACTATGTCCTGCTATGGTGGTTCCACGAAGTAGTGAAGCCACAGCTTAAAGGCTACGCTGGTATCGTTAACTATGCCGATGACTTTGTGGTCTGCTTCCAATACAAATGGGAAGCGGAGCAATTCTACGAGCGACTGAAACATAGGATGGCGTACTTCGGACTCAGCCTAGCGGAAGAAAAGTGTAGGCTCATCGAGTTTGGACGTTTCGCGGAACAGAACCGCAAACGAAGAAACGAGGGCAAGCCTGAATCTTTCGATTTTCTGGGCTTCACACACGTCTGTTCTAAATCTAAGTACGGAAAGTTCAAAGTGCGGAGGATAACGAGTCGCAAGAAGTTTATCAAGAAATGCAAAGTTATGCATGATTTGATTGGTAGGTTACGCACGGAAAAGACTGTGAACATCATACGTTGGATTAACCAAGTTCTTGTAGGCTATTACCATTACTATGGCTTTTATGGAAACTACCCGAAAGTTATGAAATTCAGATGGAATGTATTGAACAGCCTGTATTACTGGCTGAACAGGAGAAGCCAGAAAAGAAGCTACACTAGGGCGGGTTTCTATGACATGATAACAAATGGTCATCCGGTCGTAAGACCCAAGACCTTTTATGTCTATATTTAGATAGCGGAGTCAAGTAATTTCGTAAAGAGCCGGATGCGAGAAAGCCGCATGTCCGGATCCGTGAGGGGCTTGGGAGAGAGATCTCCCTTGTCTACTCGACCCATAAAGATTTTATAAACATATGTGCTGGGGTATTGACAAATACGTTTCTAGAGGGTATGATTCATAAAATTGAAGATTAGCAAATATAACTGTACATATATTATGTATAACAACAAAAGGTAAGTGTATGGAACAGTTGACTGACTAAGGTGTATATACGAAACCACTTGGAGTAAGAAGCAAAGAACTAAGCAATTTGTGATATTTTATTGTTTTGAGTAACTAAGTGAGTATTTGAAATATTATAGATGTAGATTTTTTTAGAGAGGCGATAGATTGTATCTGATAGAACAATTCAAAGAATTAAATAAGCCAGAAAGAATGGTTTTGACACAGCATAGTAGAAAACGACTATCGGAGAGAGGAATTAAAGTACTAGATATTGTCAATGCCATAAATACTGGAGAAATCATAGAGGATTACCCGGAAGATTACCCTTTTCCAAGTTGTCTGATACTTGGAAAGACTGAGGAGAAGGTTGTACATATCGTGGCAAGTATAAATGATGAAATGATATATCTGATCACAGCATATATACCTGATTCGGATAGATGGGAAACAGATTGGAAAACCAGAAAGGAGCAATTATGAAGTGCATGAAATGTGGAAAAGAAATGTTCAAGAGTACTACAACTGAAGCAATTGAACTCGGATTTGGCGTTTTGGTTATTCGTAACATTCCATGTTATAAATGTACTGAATGTGATGAGATCTTCTATACAGGAGATATTGTTCAAAAGATCGAGGAAATTACAGAACGTGTAAAGTTGCTTGTTCAAGAAGTTACAGTTGTGGATTTCGAGAAAGCCGCATAGGAGAAGATCATGACTATCAGTGAAAGAATATTTGAGAGATTAAGGCAGCTTTCTATGACACAGCGGGAATTTGCAGAGGAAGCAGGGATACAGCAGAGCACGATCAGCGAGTGGAAGAAGAACAAAACAAATCCATCATCTGATAAGATACTGGCAATATGTAAAGCTCTGGATGTGTCTCCGGAATGGCTTTTGTCAGGGGTTGATCCGGCAGAGAATCGAGGGAAGAACC
>NZ_JNKO01000050.1 GCF_000702885.1 Oribacterium sp. P6A1
AAATTATCATAGAATACCCATATTTACAGAAAAAATTTCAAACTCTCCCCTGTTTCCCATATTGCAATGTTATTTGAACAAGATAGGGTTTTGTTCATTTTTTGGATTCTTTCTCAAAAAAATTTTTTGGTTTTTTTTGGTTTTTGGTTTTGGAGTATAACTAAAATTTTTTGAACATTTCAGTTTACAATTCGTCGTATTTTTAGTTGTAACTATTTAAGTCACCCTTCGCACACATGATAATAGGCTTTGATGTTTTTGAAAAATAATTTCGCTAAATCTGATGTAGCAAAAATATGATGTGTTTAATTATCAGCTGAAAACCGTAGGAAAGACCTGCCATATAATGTTATAATGTGTCCAAGGAATATAATCTTGTAACCAGCAGAATCAAATATTGTATTTCGGATTTTATCTGGTACAGGATGTACTACAAATACGAGGGTCAATTTTTCGACCATCGTTCAACAAAGTCGCTAAAAAGATAGATTACAAAAAGACGCTGGAAGAATGGTAGAAATATGGAGACGGCCATGAAAAAGAGATTAATTACATTGGTTGTAATGACAATGCTGTTGTTGTGCCTCACATCATGTAAAAAGTCTGATAAAGAGTCTGGTAATTTTATATCTGGCGTAGAGTGCATAATCCTAAGTTCTCCTGACGGCACTTATTACATGATTGAGAAGCCGCAGGTCAATGATGAGATAGACTGGGGTGGATTGAATCCTTCTGTGCGAAAAAAGTGGATAAGCGTAGAACACGGTGAAGTGGCAGGAAACATACTTGAAGATATGCTGGATGATAATGAATTTCTGGACGCTAAGGTTTCCATGTGGATCAAGCAGGAGAACTCAACACCCTATGTTGAAGATATATGGGATGATGACACAATATCTCCAGAAGATGTAAAAGCACTGGGGTTATTTGAAAAAGACAAATGTACTGATATATCACAAATAATAAAACAATGGAAATGAGATGAACATACTGAAACATAATTATCAACATACAAATACGAGGGTCAATTTTTCGACCATCTTTGCATCGACAAGCAGCTCACGCATCATCTTTGTTACCATAGCACCCGCCACAAATTGGTTGTGCGCAGCCTGATTCCTTCTGTCATTTTACTGTTAATGTATTCATGTAACTCAGGAGTTATATCTTTTATTATCAGGTTAATATCAAGTTTGATCTCACCTGCGCCGATTGTTTTTAAAAACATCCATTCTGCGACTGCATTGTTGATTAGTTTGTAATTTATGGATTTGGCATTATTGATAGAGGGGCATTTGTAGCTGGGGTATCATTCCAAGAACATTTGCTAATACAAATACTTCAAGATTCAGGGATATAAAAAAACAGCCTGGAATACCTTATAGTGGTATTCCAGGCTGTAGATGAGTTCTCTTACGAGTCCATTATTCTTATATTTAATTCCTGACCGCCTTAAGATAATCTTCTTCTGACACTGATTCACACCATTCATTGCTTGAATTTTCACCTTCTATCTCGATCGCAAGATGTGAGAACCATGAATCTGGAGCGGCACCGTGCCAGTGCTTTACTTCTGCAGGTATATTAATGACTGTTCCGGGAGTCATAAGGACAGCTTCCTTACCCCATTCCTGATAATAGCCTTTTCCTCCGACGCATATGAGCATCTGTCCTCCGCCGCTCTTTGCATGATGGATGTGCCAGTGATTTCTGCATCCCGGTTCAAAAGTTACATTGTAAATAGGAATCTGTTTTGCAGAAACCGGAGCCAGATAGCTTTGACCGTCAAAATACTGGGCAAATCCATCATTTGGAGCGCCTATAGGGAAGAAAATCGTACTCTGGTATTTATCCTTCTCCGTAAGTTCTTCGATCTTCTCTGAATAAACTTCCTTGGCAAGGTTAAACACAGCCCAGGCCTTTGGCCATCCGGCATAGAAAGCCACGTGTGTGATCACAGCAGCCATTTCCTTTTGCGACACGCCATGGTTCTTAGCATTCATTAGATGATATTTCAGGCTGCTGTCTGTTATTCCCTGAGACATTAGCGCAACCACCGTAATGATGCTTCTGGTCTTTACATCAATATCCTGATTGTTCCAGTTCTCACCAAAGAGAACATCATCGTTAAAGTGCGCAAATTCCGGTGCGAAATCGCCAAGCTGTTGTCTTCCTGCTGTCTGTACTATCTTTTCCTGCATTTCTTTTTCCTCCGTACTTTTCCTATATATCAAGTCCAGCTATCCAATTTCTTATTTCATCTTCAGTGACAGTGCCACTAAATCTGTTACCTTCAAGCCATCTGCCACTACCGGACTTTTCCGAAAGGCTTTTTCCGCTGCTTCCTATACCGCTACTCCCGGAAGTGCAGAAGGGTATCACCGTGATATCTGAGAGATCATAGCTTTCAACGAATGTATCCATTATCCTTGGCTCCTGACCCCACCAGATAGGATAACCCAGGAAGACAGTGGAGTAAGTGTTATCTATATCTATTTCGATAGGTTCAAATTCCGGTCTTGCATCAGGGTCATTTTGTTCCATGGTAGCTCTTGTGTTGGAATCACTATAGTTAAGATCTGCATCAGTGTACGGATCCTTAGGAACTATCTCGTAAAGATCTGCACCTGAGACAGAAGCTATTTTTTCTGCAACACCCTTTGTTGTTCTGGTTGCAGAAAAATAGATCACGAGAGTCCTGGCAGTATCTTTTTCAGAAATGTTTTCAGTAGTTTCTGTAGTCGGAGATTCAGGTGTCTTAGAAACAGCTTCATCGCTGCCAGACTCTGTTACGGATTCACTGATAGTGGATTCTATTACTGAATCTTCTTTTACTGTACTTTCAGAAACTATGTTTTTATCATTACCTCCACACCCTGTTAAACTTGTGATAAGCAGCATGGTAGAGAGTATTACAGGTATTATTTTCTTTTTATTCATCTACAACCTCATCAATCCATCTTTTAAGTTCTTCAATAGACATGTTTGCTGTTAATCTTTTTCCACTGAGAACCTTTGCTCCAGAAGCAAGATTCTGCATATTTCTTCCTGAATCACCAATTCCACTTCCGCCGGAAGTACAGAATGGGATTACAGTGATATTTGAAAAATCGTACATTTCCATAAAGGTATCGATTATTGATGGTTCTCTGTACCACCATACCGGAAAACCAACAAAAACATGGGAATACTGAGAAATATTATCTATCCTGCTTGATATAGCAGGTCTACTGCTACGATCATTCATTTCCACTGAGCTTCTGCTGTTACGGTCAGTCCAGTTAAGGTCCTGCCCAGTGTATTTCTTTTCAGGATGTATTTCAAAAAGCTCTGCTTCGGCAACAGAAGCCAGTTTTTCTGCTACTCTTTTTGTCACTCCGCTTGCACTAAAATAAGTTACCAATGCTTTGCCCATTAGTTCATTCCTCCATCTATTTCCTTATAAAATCAGCATCCTTCTCAGGCATACCATCATCAGATATATATCTTTCTACAGTCATATGTAGATCATACTTCTCACGAAGCTCCATGATTGTTTTCATCATCGGTGATGCATGATGTACATCAATTGATCCCTGATCTTTCCAGCTGTCTATAAGAAGTATCGTCTCAGGATCATCCAGTGACTGATAGTATTCATATCGGAGATTCCCTGCTTCATTTCTTATCGCATCGACTGTACCGCTACTGATCATTTCACCTGCAAACTTTTTTGCAGATCCGTTCTCGCCTTTATATCTAAGATTAACTGTAATGCTCATCTCATTTACCTCTGCTTTTAAACATTCTTTCCTGTTATATAAGCTTCATTCATGGCTTTTGTGCCTGTTACTTCGCCTTTCTGCCAAACACCCTCGCCCCATATGATCCCTCTGACGGTATTCCCGAGATTTTCAAATATGGTCGTTAATTCCTTTCCTACTAGCTCTAGCCCCTTTTTCCGGTCGTGCCCGGTAATGATGAGATACACATTATGTCCGCCAAGCTCCTGCCACTTCGGAAGAAATCTGTCTATCACTGTCTTAAGCATCCCGTTCATGGTGAGAAAATACGCAGGTGTTGCAACCACCAGTACATCAGCTTTCCGAATCTTTTCAAGGATTTCTGCCATGTCATCAGCAATAACGCATTTACCTGTTTTAAAACAGGAATAGCATGCACGGCAGAAGCTGATGTTCCTGTCATACAGGGTTATTTTCTCGACTATGTTTCCGGAATCCTCTGCACCCTTCATGAACTCATCACAGAGGATGTCAGAGTTTCCCTGTTTTCTTGGACTTGAGGATAATATAAGGACATTTTTCATCAGACATTTCCTCCATTCTCCTTTAAGATTTTTGCCGGCACTCCACCGGCGATGACATTATCAGGAACATCTTTTGTCACAACAGCTCCAGCTGCAATTATTACATTATTACCAATCGTAACTCCCGGAAGTATCGTAACATTTCCTCCGACCCAGCAGTCTGAACCAATCTTAACAGGTCTTGTTGTGGTGATCAGATATTTACTGCCATCCTCTCTTATTCCAAATCGTTTACCGGCATCTAGGTTATGTTCCCCACAGTAGATCTTTACATCCGGTGATATAAGAGTCCTGTCTCCGATAGTGATCCTGTTGGAATCAAGAAATGTACAGTTCATATTTATGGTCACATTATCACCAAGACTTATATACTTCCCGTAAGTACATCGGAAGGGCGTCATAACGACTGATCCTTCCCCTGTTTCTCCAAGGAGTTCTTTAGTATATTCCCGTTGCTCCTTTGGATCATCCGTGTCGTTCAGTTTCCTTATCAGTTTCTTCGCAGATACGATCATTTCCTGAATATCTGGATCCCTGTAATCATATTCTTTACCGGCAAGAAGTTTCTCATGTTCTGTCATTGTTAAAGCCCCTTTCCAAGTTCATATGCTTTTTTTGGATACCTGCTCCTTAAAGTCATGCTGGGAGTTCCGCATCCTCTTCCAAGCACCATGCCCTTGTCCTCGAAATTTATATATCTTACGAGGGTTTTATAGTGGGCCTCCAATGCATCAAAGGTCCAGTCGTCCGAGTTCCAGGCAACTGATAAAAGTGCCGATTTCAGATGCCTACTATTAAGACTGCTGTTATATGCACAGAACCTGTCAATTACTGTTTTAAGCTGAGCAGACATTCCGTAGTAATAAAGCGGTGTTGCAAATACCACCATATCTGATGTAAGAAGCTTACTTTTTACTATTTCTGTATCATCCTTCTGGACACAGGGACCTTCATATCCGCACTTAACACATCCTATGCAGGGATTTATGATCATGTGGCATACATCAAGTATCTCCACTGTGTGCCCTGATTCCTCTGCACCACGTTTAAACTCATCAACCAGAATACTTGTAGAACCCTTCTTATTAGGACTTCCCAATAAAACCGTTATTATCATTACAAAATCCTCTTAATAATAAGCCTGCGGCAAAACCGCAGACTTATACACAATTACTTATTCATCTTTCCGCAGTCGCCCACCTTATCACCTGTTACAAAATACTCATAAGTCGGGAACTCAAAAAGCACCGGTTTGAATACGTGGTAATCAATCTTTCCTGCCTCGTTCAGAACAGATTCATCTGCGTATGTGGCAAGGATCTTTCCGATAAAGTTATCAAAGTTCTCAAGCTCGTAGTTATGATCCATCTCGCACTCGATGGAAATCTTTGCCTCATCAATAAGAGGCGCACCATTCTCACCTACTGTGTATTTGAAATCTTCAGACTTATCTTCCTTGTTTCCTGAAACAATACCCATGCGGTCAGCTTCCTTAAGCCATGACTCATCAACTACATTTACAGAAAATATCTTGTTCTCACGGATACCCTTATTGGTATAGTGTGCCTGAACCATGGAAACCATAAGGTGGCTGTGTGCCACGGTTCCTGCATGTGCCACAAGTGTCCAGTTGGGTTTTCCGTCTACCATAGCTCCAACTACTATCACAGGTGCCGGATATAATGCTAATGTTGCTCCAATATTCTTCTTCATTTAAACTTCCTTCTTCCTTAAAATTAAGTAAGGGAATCCTTTTCCTTTACTGGCCTCTCGAACCGCTGTTATATAAGTAAAATCTTCTTTTCGGCGGTCTTGTGATATTAAAGAATCAGTTTCAAAAACTGATATGTCATTTCATATATAGTTACATCAACATGGGAGAGTTTTACCTCATCCATTGCTGCTATCTGTTTTTCTGTCGGATACGAATAGGGATATATGCCGTACATATAAGGGAAGAATGCGTATCTTATCTGCTCACTCTTTTGTGCTGTTATATCAAGGTGCTTTTTAAGGCATTCACCAAACAGCTCAACCGATTCTTTAAAGGCTCTTTTAAATTCAACCAGTAGTTCATCTCTGCTGTTGTCTTCTATCTCGTAAAGATTCATAGCCGAAATCTTGAGAAGCGTTTTTCTTTCTTCCATTGATTTTGCGATGGCTCTTGCCAGGGCATCCTTGTCCATATCCGAATTTCTGTTTATGATGCTCCTTAAAGCATCATTCCATTTCATGTATTCCCGGGTCAGTAGTCCTAAAAATATCTCTTCCTTTGTCTGGAAATAATTGTAGATCGAAGGTCTGGAGAAGCTTGTTTCAGTACTTATATTTTTGATAGTGATACTGTGAAAGCCCATGGTTTCATAAAGCTTTTCACAGGCATCCATTATCTCCTCTCTTCTTCTGTCAATTGTCTCCTTAAGTTCTACTGCCATGATAAATTCTCCTTTAATTTCTTGTGTCAAATATAGCTTATAATACTATAATGTTGACACGTAGTCAATTATAGGGCATAAAACATTAATCCATCTTCTTTTCCCACATACGGATAAGGTTGAGATTAAGGCTGTCTGCAGTCTTTTCAAGATCAGCTATCTCGTCTGCGGTAAGAGCAATATTGCTTGCCTTAACTGCGTCTTCTACATGATTAACCTTTGTAACACCGATGATAGGAAGTGCTCCCTTAGCGATTGCCCATGCTACAGGAATCTGTGCAGGTGCCACATTATACTTTTCTGCCACTTCCTTGAGCTTGGCATTCATTATCTCAAGCTTATCAAGTACAGGGTTATAAGTTTGTGCTCTTCCTGAACCCTCCGGCATTGGGTTCTTAGTATCATACTTTCCTGAAAGAGCCCCCTGCTCAAGTACCATATATGCCCAGAACTGAATGTCGTTTTCCTTACAGTAATCAACGATTCCTGAATCCTCTGAAGATCTGTTGAGAAGGCTGTAGTGGTTCTGTACGGCTCCAAGCTTAAGTCCGTGCTCACGAAGGATCCTGTCGGCTTCCTTGATTTCAGCAAGGTTATGATTTGATACGCCGATTACCGGAACATTGTCCTTTCCTTCAAAGTACTTTGCAACCTCTGTGATCCACTTCGGTGCATCTACAGGATTATGTACCCAGTAGATATCCATGCTGTCGATTCCGAGCATCTCATACTCTGTCTTAAGCATATCCTCAACCGGTGTTGCTGAAGAGTAATTTGCACACTGCGGTGTGAATTTATCAGATACGATGTATGAATCTCTTGGTAAGTCTTTCAGGAAGCTTCCCAGAGTCTTTTCTGAGGTTCCCATGCCGTATACATACGCTGTATCCCAGAGGTTAAGTCCTGCCTTCATTGCGGCATCGAATATAGGTCTTAAAGAATCTGCAGTCCAGTTGTCTCCAAATGTTCCATCATTTCCCCATGCCCATGCGCCGAGTGCTATCTTTGGTAATGTCTTTGTCATAATTATTATCTCCTTTCGGTTGACATCGTGTCAAGTGCTGTACGTATAATAACATCGAGTTGACAGAGTGTCAATATAATTTTTAAAAAATTTAGAGACCATACAACTACAGCCTCTATAGTCAGATGAGCATCACAAGTTTTTACAAACATTTTTATTTGAATATAGTTCATCACAATAAGATACACAGTGCAATATATGTATTCAGCATTCATATGGGGTTCTGTTTATTCATGTGCAATTGTTGTTGGCATAAGGCATGTTTTATAGCTCTATACATGCTAGTTTAAAAGACATGGACTTATGATCCGGAGACTGATAGTTATATATGCAGAAACGGTAAAAAGCTTCTTGCTGTAAATAAAAGAAATCAAAAGACAGCGACCGGTTACCGACGTGAGATTACATCATATGAATGTGAAAGCTGTCATGGCTGTCCTTTCAAAAAAGACTGCATCAAAGGTAATAACTGCAAGACTCCTTTTGAGGACAGGAACAAGACCCTTTCTGTATCAAGAAAGATGGAAGAAAAACGAGCAGAATGCCTTGAAAGAATAACCAGTGAGTATGGTACACACCTTTTCGAGTTGAAAAAGGTATCATAAATTTAGATATTTAAAATCCAGATTCACTAATACAGGTCGATCTTTCAGTCGGCTTATTAAAGTACGCTTCAAATCTAGACTGAACAAAAATTGACTCCACAATGGACCGGATTTGTGGCAAAAAAAGGAGGCTATCGCCTAGATTGTGCGACAGCCCCCTGTTTCCCATATTGCAATGCTCATTGCTTATATAGGGTTTTGTTCATTTTTTGGATTTTTCGTCAAAAAATTTTTTTGGTTTTTGGTTTTGTCTAAATTTTTATAATTTCTATATTATTGATTTACAGATCCACTGAAAAATCGGCATTACCGAATCCGTCCACAGTGAAGTAAATTCTCTTCCAGATTCACGAATGTCTCGACCTTTTCAGCATGAATATACGGATGCTTAACAAGGTATTCAAGAACCTTCTTGTTGATTGTCTCCTCTGTGAACTG
>NZ_JNKO01000051.1 GCF_000702885.1 Oribacterium sp. P6A1
GACAGAATCTATCACATCAGCCAGGCAATCTATGGCGGCGGACAGCCTTCAGGTGAGGCTCATGCAAGACTTAAGGAGACACTTGTACAGAGAGGCATCTTCACAAGCGCTCTTATGAGAAAGCCTGTACTTCCTCTTAATCAGGAAGAGAAGGATTGGATCGCTCAGGGTATCAAGAACAGTGGCCTTGAGAAGGTTGATATGTCAAAGTTCGCTTAATCCATTAGTTTTATCCAATTTTTATATACTGCCATTCTATAAGGAGGGCTCTGCACAAATGTGCAGAGCTCTTTTGCTTTGTACTTAAACAACAGCTTTTTTTACTAAAACAACCCTTTTGTTTGTACCTAAACAATCCCCCTATTGCTTTGTACGTAAGATTGTTTTTGCATGATGAAAGCATTAGAATTAAAAAAGAATGATCAGAGGTGGTGTTGCCATAGCTTTGATTCTGTAGTGTGGTTAAGGAGGTGGAGATGGAAATAATTAATGAAAGCGTGGGAACGGAGCGGGATACACAGATATTTCGTAATATGTTTGACGGTATTGACGGAGAAACAGAACTGTTCCGGGATGATGATCCGTCACTGGTCCAGAAGGAAGGTACACGTGGAACATTCCGATATTTTATAGAGGGAGAGGTAGGAACACCTCCTGATAACAGTCTGTTCCTTGGAGCATATGCGTATTTTCTGCATATGGTATGCAACCAGGAGCAGATACTGTTTTTTGTTAAGGATCGTGGAGTTACGATCCCGCTGATTTCCGAGCCTAAGGAGGATGCGGAGGCCGGAGTCTTCAGTAAGGAGCTGTCGGAGCTTCTGGATGAATTAAAGGGCTGTAAGGATGCAGATGTGCCTGCGCTTTTAAAGGAATATGCTATTACACCGAATATTTTCTTCTCTGTGGGAGATGTTCCGGAAAATGATACAGATGGTGAATTCTTTCTATCCGTTTCTCCGAAGGAAACCGGAAGTTATGAGCTTTTTATTCAGTACGATGCAGGTCTTTTCACTCAGGAGACCATACGTCGCTATGCATCCCTGTATGCAGGAATCGTTGCAGGATTCTGTGAAGGGCGTGTTCTGAAGAATATAGTCCTTGCGGATAAGCAGAACCTGGCGGAGATGGATGACTTTAATAGGACGGACAGAGACTATCCTAAGACGGATATCGTATCCATGTTCAGGGAGGCTGCGGATAAATATCCGAAGAATCCGGCGGTTCGGTACAAAGATAAGATACTTGATTACAGTGAGGTGGATGAGATCTCTGATCGTATTGCAGCTTACCTGGTCTCACAGGGAATCGGCAGAGGAGATGTTGTCTCCATCCTGATCGACCGTTCGGAGTATATGGTAACAGCATCTCTGGGCGTTCTGAAGGCCGGTGCGGGATATCAGCCTCTGCCGTCGGATTATCCGTCGGAACGGCTTTCCTTCATGATTCAGGATGCTTCCAGCAAGCTCCTTATTGCTGATGAGGCTCTGGTGGAAAAGGTTCCGGATTATTCGGGACCGGTCCTCTATACCCGGGAGATCAGCAGCCTTCCGGCCGGTGAGAAGCTGACTGCACATCCGGCCCCGGAGGATCTTTTTATCATGCTTTATACCTCCGGTACCACAGGTATGCCAAAGGGTGTTATGCTGGAGCACGGGAATCTTTCTAACTTCTGCTTCTGGTATCGTGAGAAATTTGGAATCGATGATAAGACAAGGGTGGCCGCTTACGCCAGCTATGGATTTGATGCCTGCATGATGGATCTTTATCCTGTACTGACTGCAGGTGGTTGTGTGACGATCCTGGAGGAGGAGATCCGTATGGATCTTCCTGCTATGGAGCGGCTTTTCCGCGACCAGCAGATCAATCATGCATTTATGACCACACAGGTGGGACGCCAATTCTATTCCATGGCGGATGTTCCGAGCCTTCGTTACTGTCTGGTAGGTGGTGAGGCGCTGGTTCCGGTACGCCCCAGAAATAACTCCACTATCCTGGTGAACTGCTATGGGCCCACAGAGTGTACGATTTTTACTGCCACGGCACCGGTGGATAGGCTCTATAAGCGTGTTCCCATCGGAAAAGCCATTGGGAACTACAGATGCTATGTGGTCGATCAGAACATGAGACGGCTTCCGCCGCTGGTTCCCGGCGAACTTTTGATCGCTGGGCGCGGAGTGGGACGAGGATATCTCAATCGGCCGGAGCAGACGGAGAAGGCATTCATTTCCAACCCATTCAGTAAGGATGAGGGCTTCACCCGTGCATATCGTACCGGAGATGTGGTTCGACTGCTTCCTGACGGAAATATAGATTTTCTCGGACGAAATGACGGGCAGGTGAAGGTACGTGGCTTCCGTATAGAACTTACAGAGGTAGAGGCAGTGATCCTTGAATATCCGGGTATAAAGGATGTCCGCGCCATTGCACGAAATATCGGCGAATCCGGAGGTAAGGCCATTGCCGCATATATCGTCAGTGACGGAGACATTGATATCGAAGCACTGAAGAACTTCATTCTGGAGAGAAAGCCGCCGTATATGGTACCTGCGTGGATCGTGCAGATCGACGATATCCCCCTCAATCAGAACGGTAAGCTGAATAAGAGAGCCTTGCCGGATCCAACTACCCGGCCGGTGAGTCCGGCAGCGGAGACAGAGGGAGAGCAGGAGCGCAAAGAGGATAATGTTCTTGTTGCGGAGCTTAGGAGAGAGATCTCCGAGATTACGGGACGTGAAAACATATCCGGCAGTGCACCGCTGGAGTATGAAGGGTTTACCAGTATCGGATTTATACGGCTTTCGGCTTATTTATATAAGAATTACGGGATTTCTGTCGCTCAGGATGAATTCAAGGGTCTGACACTTTTCGGACTTGAGAATATGATCATTTCTGCATGGATGAAGGGTACGGGCAGATCAGATGGCAGAGTGGCGCCGGAAGAAGAGGAGTTCTCTCCGTATCCGATCAGCCCGGCACAGCTCGGCGTATATGTGGAATGTGTCAAGCATCCGGAGAGTACTGTCTATAATATCCCCGTCAGGCTGGAATTCGCTGCCGATACGGATGAGAAGTTACTGCAGGATGCGATACGCACCGTGATCAAGGCACACCCTTCCGTAAATGTTCACTTTGAGACGGTGGGGAACCAGGTGATGGCTGTACGGAATAAGGAGACAGAACCGGTTGTTCATATGCTGAAGATGTCTCAAGAGGATTGCAATACCTATATTCACAAGTTCGCTGCAGCATTTCCCCTTAACAGAGGACCTCTGTATTTCTTTGCAATCGTAAGGACGGAGAAGTCGCTGCTCCTCGTTATGGATTTCCATCATCTGATCTTTGACGGATTCTCTCTGGATCTCTTCCTGCGGGATTTTGCGGATGCAATGGCAGGAAGGGGGTGTACACCTGAACCCTACGGTTACGGAGCCTTTGTGCGCACACAGCAGGAACTGCTGAAGGGTGACTTCATTGGAAGCGACAAGGATTATTTTGACAGGATCTTCGAAAAGTACGAGGCTCCCACCCGTCTTACTCCTGACAAGTCTGGTGGAGCAGAAGCAGGAAAGCTGGCTGTATATAGTGAGGACTTCCCCCAGGAGATGGCAGACAGGGCTATAGCAAGAACCGGTGTCACGGAAGCTGCCTATTATCTCTCTGCACTCTACTATGTAACAGCCAGACTTACGAATTCTGACAATGTCTATATATCAACTATTTCATCGGGGAGAAAAGATAGCAGGTTCTTCCAGACCTACGGTATGTTCGTCAATACCCTTCCCCTTTTCTCTGAGCTGACCGCAGGAAGTGTAGATGAATTCATCTGTAAGACGGCAGAGGACTTTAAGGAAGCAGTGTCCCATGAGAGCTATCCTTTTGCCTCCATCGCCTCAAAATGGGATTATTCCGTTGAGCTGATGTATGCATACCAAAAGGGGATCTTTGAGAAGCCGGATATTCCCGGCCTTATCAGTGTGAAGGAGGAGGAACAGGGCGAAGCTATGTTCCCGTTCTCTGTGCGGATAGTGGACGGAGAGACCTCTCCGGCCATCGAGATAGCCTATGACGAGTCCCTGTATACCGAGGAGTTTGTAGCTGCCTTTCTTCGCTATTACCGCACGGCTTTATGCAGATTTGCAGAGGACGGCAGTAAGACTCTGCGGCATGTTTCCCTTTTGGATGAGAGGGAAAGAGAGCTTCTTCGTGAATTCCATACGGTTCCCGAAGAGGGAGAGGTTCCGGAGGATACATTCCTCTTTACCGGCATGGAGAAGAATGCAGAGCTGTATCCGGATCGGACTGCGTTGATCGCAGCTGACGGAAGCTTCACCTATAAAGAATTTGATACCATAACCGACAGGGTTGCCAATGCCTTGATAAAAAGAGGTGCGAAGGTGGGCGGGAAGGCGCTGATCCTTCTGCCGCGTACCTCCAGAGCTCTGTTTGCGATCTTCGGTGCCAGCAAGGCGGGACTCGGCTATATTCCGTTTGACCCCGAATACCCCATCGATCGCATAAATCTTGTTATCGAGGATTCCGATGCGGGCTTCGTGATTACGGATAAGCAGAATATACCGCGCTTTGAAGGAAAGACATGTCTGGATATCGAGGAGCTCCTCCTGGAAGAGGATGAGACCAAGCCTCATGTACCGTTGACACAGGATGATATCTCCTACATGATCTACACCTCCGGCTCCACCGGAAGACCTAAGGGAGTTGTTCTCCGTCACTACGGGAATGCCCACTATGTGGCGGACCTGCCGGGTAAGGAGATGGTCAATTCCATAAAGAAATACTGTAAGGTGTACTGTTCCATTACTACTCTGTCCTTCGATATCTCGGTTATGGAATATACACTGGCGCTGAATCTGGGACTCACGCTTCTCTTTGCAAATGAGGCAGAGTGCAGAAATGCAGATCTCCTCGGACAACTTATGCTGGAGAACAAGGCTGATGTGATCAGCGGAACGCCGACTCGTATCTATACGATGCTTTACTCGGACACATTTAAGGATGCCCTTCGTCAGTACGGACAACTGGTTATCTGCGGAGGAGAGAAGTATTCCGAAAAACTGATGACAGAACTGAAAGCGCTGGTTCCTCACCCGATGAATATCTACGGTCCGTCGGAGATCACCATTTCCTGTAATGAGCATGATCTCAGCGGGGAGGATGTGATAACTGTCGGTAAGCCGACACCGGGTGTTACGGAATACGTGGTGGATACGGATGGAAATGAACTGCCTGTCGGTGTGGTCGGTGAGGTTTATATCGGCGGCTGGGGCGTAGGTATCGGATATAACAATCTGCCTGAGCTTACGGAGGGGCGTTTCATAGACTATAAGGGTGAGCGTATTTATAAATCCGGAGATTACGCAAGGTGGCTTCCGAACGGATATCTGGAGATCATCGGAAGAAAGGATAACCAGATAAAGCTTCGAGGCCTTCGGATAGAGCTTGGTGAGGTGGAGACTGTACTTCAAGCCCAGGAGGGCATGAAGTATGTAGCCGTGAAGATCGAGAAGATAAATGGTATCGAGCACCTGTGTGCCTGGTTCACGAATGATCGTAAGGTTGAGATTCCGGCTCTGAAGGAAGCCCTGTCGAAGACCCTGACCCCGTATATGGTTCCGACTGCCTATATGCAGATGGATAAGATGCCATTTATGCCTAACGGCAAGCTGGATATAAAGAATCTTCCGGTTCCGGAAATCCTGAGAGGAGAAGGCGATACTGCAAAATCTGCGGCCGAGAAGGACTTTTCGGAGATATTCTCGAAGCTTTTGAATGTGGATAATGTTCTGGCGACAGAGAACTTTTTCGACCTTGGAGGAACTTCACTTCTTGTGACACAGGTGGTCGTAGAGGCGGGAGTGAAGGGCTACAGCATCGTATTCGGAGATGTCTTTGCCAATCCTACACCCCGGGCTCTGGCAAAACTTGTTGAGGCAGCGGATGAGGCGGAGAAATCAAGACATGCTGAGGCTGACAGCGAGATAGAGGATTATGATTATACTGAGATTAACGAATTCCTTAAAAGGAATACGCTTGATTGTTTCAAGAAAGGGAGAAAACATGAATTAGGTAATGTTTTACTGACGGGAGTCACCGGGTATCTGGGAATACATATTCTGTACATGCTTTTAGAAAAGACTGATTGCAGGATCTTCTGTTTTATCCGCTCCACCAAGGAACGTCCTGCGGTGATCCGTCTTGCTTCCATGCTGTATTATTACTTTGAAAAGGATTACATGGATCTTCTGGACAAGCGTCTCTTTGTTTGCGAGGGGGATGTGACGGATAAGGAATCTTTCACAAGGCTTTCGTCGGAGAATATTGATACCGTCATAAACTGTGCGGCTATTGTGAAGCATTTTGCCCATGATTCTATCATTGAGGATGTAAATGTAGGCGGGGCAAAGAATGTGATCGATTTCTGCGTGGAGCATGGAGCGATGATGATTCAGGCATCCACCATGAGCGTTATAGAGATTGGGTATAAGGACAATACGCCGGAGGGATTCTCACCGTCAGAGCAGACCCTTTACTGCGGACAGGATCTTACGAATCAGTATGTGCGGTCCAAATTCCTGGCGGAGCGTGCAATCCTGGAGGCGATTCTTCACCGCGGACTGAAGGCCAAAATCATGCGCTACGGTAACCTGTCAGCAAGGTTTACGGACGGAGAGTTCCAGGTGAACTTCAATTCCAATGCAGCCATGGGACAGCTTCGTGCCTATGCGATCCTTGGCTGCGCGCCCTATGATCAGGCACAAGACCTGATGGAGTTTTCGCCTATCGATGTGGTTGCGGATGCAACTATCAGGCTGTGCGAAACTCCGGAGGACTGTGTGATTTTCCACGTGATCACGGATCAGTATATATCCAAGGTTCATATCTTCCGGGAAATGGCCGGGGTAGGATGTCCTGTAAAGCTGATGGAGCGTGAGGAGTATGAGAAGATCTTCGGGGAAGCTGCCAGAAATCCGGGGAAAGCAGCCCTTCTGACAAGTCTCATGGCATATGATGTCGGCAAAGGTGAAAGAGAACGGGTGATGCTTCCGATGAACAGGGAGTATACCCTTCAGGTTCTGTATAGACTCGGTTTTATCTGGCCTACTACTTCATGGGACTATCTTAAGCGTTTCCTTCAGGTGCTGAATGGGCTTGGTTTTTTTAAGGTAAATGAAGCATTGACCAGGAATTAAATAATACCGCCAGTCGGGCAAGCCGGCCGGCGGTATTTTCATGTCGACGCATCATAAAGCGACGGCCTTATATGCATATATGATATTAAACCGTATAAAACCTGGAAGAGTGATATCACGGCGCATCGACGGCCTCCTGTACATGTAAGATATCAACCCGTGGATTCACGCTCTATAAGCTGCGCGGAAAGAGTCAGGTGACGTGCAGGCGGTTTGTCATTCTTTGAAGATTCAATGGCTCTTATGAGCATAAGCGCTGCCTCTTCCCCGATTTCTTCTCCCGGAAGCTCGAAGGAAGTGAGAGAGGTCTCCAGCATTGAACCTATCTGTATGCCTGTCATACTGAGAAGCTTTATCTGATCGGGCACGGAAATATGGCTCTCTTTTAATGCTCTGAGAGCGCCCATGGACTGGGAATCGCTGGCCAGCATTATACCGTCGATGCCGTCGTACTCATCCAGTAGCTTTAAGGTACATTCATATCCGTAGGAAGGACCCTGAAGCAGGGAATCCTTTGAAATGACTATCTCCTCCAGGTCAAGTTCAGATATGGCACGTTTGTAACCGGTGTATCGGTTTTCATAAGGCGTTAGGGATAATGAGCTGTTTATGAGCGCGATCTTCCTGCAACCCTTGCTGTAAAGGTTCCATACCGCCTTGTAGCCTATGTCGGTGTAGTCTACATCTACACAGCTAAGCAGCGGATCGAATTTTCGGACCACCTGAACCACAGGGATCTCAGTGTTAATGTCTCTGATCAGTCTTGAGTTGCTTCCCGTAGCTCCTATTATCATTCCATCTATAAAACTGTTTCTGAGCTTAACGAGACTTTTCTTCTCCACATCCCCGTCATTTCCTGTGTTGACCATGATGATGGCATAGCCCTTATCGCTGGCGGCTTTTTCAATGCCTAAAGCGACCTGCGAGAAAATGGAGTAGGTGATTTTCGGTACCACTACGGCTATGGTGTTTAATTTGCCCTGACGCAGGCCTCTGGCGAGGACGTTGGGTTTGTAACTGAGCTCCTTGACGGCTGCAAGAATTCTTGCTTTTGTTTCCGGATGAACATTTGAATTATTATTGAGAGCTCTCGAAACGGTGGAAACATCGACGTGTGCGAGAGCTGCAACATCTTTTAACGTGGCCATGTGAAGCCTCCTTAAAATAAGCTTTTTTTATTATAGCATTTACAAGGCTGTGTGCAAACGTTTGTTGTGCTTGAATTTAAAATTGCACATGCAACGTAGAGGTGCATATAAAAATATGCACAAGTAAAACGCTTTCAAAAGTGACAAAAGCGACAAAAGATACAACATATTGCAAAGAGTATGCAACAAATTGCAGACGGTTGCAGAAATATTGCACGAATTTGTTGAGCATGTTATAAATGTCACATAACAAATACAAACGATTGCGAAAGGAGAAAGGGCGCCTCTTCCGGAGCAGTTAAAAAACATAGTTCTGATTAAAAGGAGAAAAAATATCATGGCAAAGGTTAAAAATTTCAAGACAATATTCCCGGCAGTTTCAGTTCCACTTAACGATGACTACTCAATCAACGAGCAGGAGTTCAG
>NZ_JNKO01000052.1 GCF_000702885.1 Oribacterium sp. P6A1
TTACTGCTACAAAGCAGCAGGATTCTCTGACGTGGTTAATTATAAACCTGTGAGTTACCGTTTCTTCAATGAAGACTGGAAATGCCTTGAACTTGAATATACCTGCAGCAATACTGAGGGTGATGAGAAAAGAGAAGCCATAGGATTTATTTTGAATAACCTTGTATGTTTCTGAGGGATTATCCGTTTTTTCTCATACCCAGAATGTACGAAAGCCTTTTTATCCCGAAAGTTAAATGACAGATTCCTGATTTGGCGTCAATTTATACGGCAGGTAAATACTGAATGTTGAACCCATACCGGGTGCACGATCAACTGAAATTGTTCCCTGGGAAAGGTCTATATCGTGTTGTTATAGTGGAATCATCCGGGGAGAATTTGATGGCATTTGAGTATATATTTGTCCATACTTGAAAGAGCATATTTTGATATCCCAAAATCGATATTTCGTGTAAATCGACCTGAATGCCAAAATGGCAAGAGGCGAGATGGTCAGGTACATGGCTGAACATGAGATAGAAGAAAGGGACAGAAAGGGGCTTCATTTATTATTTAGTGTAATCTCTTTCTCCGAAGATTCCTGTTCCTACGCGAACCATGGTGGCACCTTCTTCAACAGCAACTATATAGTCACCGGTCATCCCCATAGAGAGAATATCGGCTTCAACACCCGGAATATCAGCTTTTTTCATTTTATCAAAAAGGCTCTTAAGGTTTCGGAAATGAATCCGGTTTGTTTCAGCATCCTCCGTGTATGGGGCTGAGGTCATAAGTCCACGAACACGGATATTACTAAGAGAACTTATCTCTTTTACCGCATCGAGAGTTTCATCCGCTGTGAAACCCCATTTTGATTCTTCACCGGCTATATTGACCTCCAGAAGAACATCCATTATTTTATCTTTCTTTCCGGCCTCTTTGTCTATCTGGGCTGCCAGAGATACACTGTCTACGGAGTGTATCAAAGACACCTTATCTATGATGTATTTCACTTTGTTTTTCTGGAGATGCCCGATCATATGCCATTCAGCAGAGTCAGCAAGAATTTCATATTTTGAAACCAGCTCCTGAACATAGTTTTCACCAAACAGATGCTGTCCGGAGGACATGGCGATACGAATGTCTTCAATGGGTTTCAGCTTGCTTACGGCACAGATGGTTACTTCTTTAGGATCCCGACCTGTCCTTATACAGGCTTTATTAATGTTTTCTTTAACAGTATCAAGGTTACGGCAGATTATTTCCGGTGTGAGTCCATCAGCATTCATTGTTTCGTTTGACATTTATATAGCTCCTTTTACTGGTTTTCATCATACTCAGTCTTGTGTTCTGTTCCTGTCATAAGACATACTTCTGTCAAGTTTGGAATGATTATATCAGCTTTTGTTCCAGATAAAAACTACAAGGTTATTTTTTATGGTCTCACTAATTTTTAAAATAAATAACAAACTATAATGAGTAAGTAAATGTAATATATGACATTCATCCTGTCGATAATTGTTTTAGTGTTTATTCTAAGTGACCCTATAGATTTTTTTACACTAATACAGGAGGAAGCATGGTTATAGATGACAAGACTGTAAACATATACGGGGAATCGGAGGAATCTGTTCCACTTATTATTTATCATGCATTTCAGGGTGATGGGAAAGGTGTTTACGACGAAATCAAGAAACTTACAGATACAGAATTTATTTTTGCTGTTATTTCGGATATTAAATGGAATGATGAGATGTCTCCGTGGGAATGTCCTCCGCGATACATCAGCGATGAAGCCTGTACAGGAGGAGCGGAGAAATATCTTAAAAAGCTGACGGATATTATCATTCCTAAGATTAAGGAGCATCTGAAAGCAGAACCTAAGTACATCGCTATCACAGGATATTCTCTGGCGGGGCTGTTCTCACTTTACAGCTTATTCCATACCGGCATATTTGATAGCGCAGTCAGTGCTTCAGGTTCCATGTGGTACCCTGATTTTGCAGAGTATGTTAAGAAAAACAAATTTGTCACGAGACCACGTAAGGTTTATTTCTCACTGGGAGATAAGGAAGCCGAAACCAGAAATCAGCTGTTAAGTACAGTTAAGGAGAAGACAGAGAATATCTATCAGATATTGCGTGACAGAGGTATCGATGCCACCTTCGAGATGAATCCGGGTAATCATTTCAAGGATGAGGATTACCGTATGGCAAAGGGCATCGAGTGGATTCTGGATTATTAGAAAACTCATATTGACCGATAAATCTTTGACACTCACATCATATGATAAGAGTCGGAGACAAAAAAATGTGATCACTTAATGGTGACCACATTTTTTCTTGGCTTTATTTGTGAAAGCTACATGACTAAACCCTGTTCATTTCTTTTTTCGCTTCATTTAAAGGCTATATCAGCTGTTATTTAAATGATTTTTGGGTTTAAATGTTAAGAGTATCAGGATTTTTCTCCGAGGTAGATATGCTGCGGCAGTCCTCCGACAAAAATAGGTGTCAGCTCTGCCTGAATGAGTGGAAATGCATAGTCGATGAATTCCTGCTTCATCTGAGTGTGATCTTCATTTATCCATTCAAGAGGAACCTTCTTTTCAAGATTTGCAATTTCTGATATCGGATGAAGCTCAGTAGTGCACTGATATGGTGAATTGGAAATTCTCTTAAGAGCGACCATTTCACCTGTATGACCTTCGAAAGCGGCTTTAACTGCAGCACCGCCAACCTGATAGGCTTCTGTGATATCTGTACGGCTTGTAAGATGTCCTGCACATCTCTGAAGTGTTGAAAGCTCAATGCATCTGGTCTTTGTATCCATAGCCCTTGCAACTGTATTGGCAAGAAATCTTGCTGTTCCGGTAAGAGCCTTGTGACCAAAGGCATCTACTGCATGTACGTCATCCGACAGCTCACAAACATAACGACCATCTTCCAGCTTGACACCTTCTGAAACAGCAATGACTATGCTGCTCTTTTTTTCCTGCATTCTGCGTACCTTCTCCACAAAACGGTCTACGTTGAAGGGAACCTCAGGAAGACAGATCATATCAACACCCTCACAGTCATTGTCTTTTGCAAGAGCAGCTGCGGCAGTGAGCCATCCTGCATTTCTTCCCATGATTTCAACGATAGTCACATATTTTGTTCCGTAAACTGTAGCGTCACGTATGATTTCCTTCATTACAACGCCGATGTATTTGGCGGCAGATCCGTAACCCGGAGTGTGATCTGTTACAGTAAGGTCATTATCTATGGTTTTCGGTACACCTATAAATCTGATGTCGCTACCGACCTGCTTACCGTAAGCTGAGAGTTTGTCGATAGTGTCCATGCTGTCATTACCACCAATATAAAAGAAGTATCCGATATTCAGAGCTTCCAGTTTTTCCATGATAGTGTCGTAAATCTCTTTAGCGCCTTCTGCATCAAGTGCAGGAAGCTTATAACGACAGCTTCCAAGATAACTTGATGGTGTACGTTTTAAAAGCTCGATATCAATGGTCTTTTTGAATATGTCAGTCATATCCACATATCTGTCTTCCAGAAATCCCTGAATTCCGTTGCACATTCCATAAACATGCCCGGCTCCGCGACTTTTTGCTGCCTCAAATACACCTGCCAGTGATGAATTGATAACAGAAGTGGGTCCTCCGGACTGTCCAACTATTGCATTCTTCATATTGCTCCCTTCTGATTCAAGAAAAAATTTTCTCCTTCGCATTCTATAATAATATTTAGGCAGGAAAATATTTTTCATTTTCGAAACGAAAAAGTTACATAAATCATACAAATGTAAGTGTTTACATTAAATATTGTTATATATCAGGCTTATAGCAATGGGACACAGGTTACATTATCCGGCTTAAATATATAAATGCTCTGTTTGCAATGTGAATCATCCCTAACCGGATTACATAAACATTACAAGCAGAGCATAATGGAGAAATGGAGAAAAAATTTTGTGTATATGTTTATACCGGTATTTTGAAAACATAATTCTACTCATATACGGGCAGGATGACAAACCAGAATAAACCTCATGATTTTGAGAAAAAAGCTTGAAATTACGTGGGTTTTTAGACCCTAAGGTGAACAAAAAGTACTTCAAAAGTATCTATCAGGTACACTTCAAAGTGAATGTTCAGGGCCGGCCCAAAATCGCTATGCTGTCTGTTGTGATAGGCGCAGTTGTAAATATTGTATTGGATCCTGTACTTATATATGGCTTGAGTATGGGAGTGAAAGGGGCTGCAATTGCGACGGTACTGTCTCAAGCAGTGAGTGCTTGTTGGATACTCAGGTTTCTGACCTCAAAAAGTGCTTCACTGAGGTTACAGGTTTCTAAGTTTAAGCCAAGGAGATCCATATTGCTCAGCATGTTGGCATTAGGCAGCTCGCCATTTGTAATGGCCAGCACAGAGAGCCTCATAGGACTGGTAATGAACAGGGGACTGTCACAATATGGCGATGTTTATGTGAGTGCTTTAACTATAATGCAGAGCTGTATGCAGTTAAGCTCTGTGCCATCGATGGGCTTTACTCAGGGAGTGACACCTATCCTTAGTTTTAATTATGGTCGGTGTAACAATGCCCGTTTAAAAGAGGGTTTCCGCATTTTATTTGTGATCATGACAGGATGGAATCTGGTCATGACTTTATGCATTATATTTATGCCGCGATTTTTTGCCGGTATTTTCACCAGTGACGTGGAGCTCATAGGAACTGTTGCCAGGGTTATGCCTGTATTTATGGCGGGAATGACTATTTTTGGAATGCAGAGAGCCTGTCAGACTACTTTTGTTGCGCTTAATCAACCAAAAGTGGCAATTTTTATAGCATTTCTCAGGAAAGTATTTTTGCTGGTTCCACTGGCATTGATTTTACCTCATTGGTTTGGAGTGATGGGAATTTATGGGGCAGAAGCAATAGCCGATGCAATTGCTGCTACCTGTTGTGTGACATTGTTCTGCATAAAATTCCCAAAGATACTTGCAGCAAATCCTAATGTAAAAAATATAAAAAATGATCAGTGATGATTTGATTATCTGGATAAAAATCAAGTTTTATTGATCAAGACTACATTTTATTTTGATACCTGTTACTTGTATTTTAACTATACATTCCTATACGAATATTATACAGAACATAGTTTTTTATCTATAAACTGAAAAATAGGCATATATATTATCTATTATCATATGCGTGTAAAAATCCCACTGCCTGTCCGAGGTCTTTAAGTATTGCCAGGCATCTCTTTTTTTCTTTATCTGAAGGAGGAACACAGTCTGGAATCATAATGACTTTTGCGCCTGCTTTATATCCGGCCTCTATCCCAGAGGGTGCATCCTCAAATACTATGCACTCTTCTGGAGATAACTCTAAATCACATGCACATTTCAGGTAAATGTCAGGAAATGGTTTTCCGTTAATTACTTGATTGCCATAAACTATATTGTCAAAATAGTGATAAACATTAGCCTCTTTTAACATGCTTTCTGCAATATCATCACTTGTAGATGTTGCGAGACCGATTTTATAATCATTATATTTAAGATAGGTTAATAAGTTATACAGTCCTTTTTTCACAGGGACGCCATATGCTTTTAGGCGTTCCGCTCTTAGCTGCATGATCCTGGATCTAAATGGTAACAGTTCTTCCTCGTTTTTCATTCCAAAGGCTGTAAGCATTCTAATGGTACAACCTTGTTTATTTATTCCTTTCATGCTCATGAGAAGAGTATCAGTTACAGGAAGATGCATTTCTTTTCCTGCGATACGCATTGCATCGTTAATTAGATTTTCTGTATCAAACATGAGCCCATCCATATCAAATAATGCGCCTTTGAATTTCATAGTATTTTATACTTGTCTGGATTGATTTTTTTGCTGTGACCAAAAGCACCATTACAGAGACATACATTTGCAGAAAAGCTGGCTGCTTTCTCCATGGCATTTTTGATCTTTGCAACATAGTACTCGTAATCATTTGACATCTCTGAAAGATTATCTTCAAGACTCTTAAAATAATTCACCAGGATAGTAGAAGCGTAAGAATCGCCTGCGCCAAGGGTATCGATGGCTTTCACATAATTGCTAGGTTGGAATATCAGGCTTTTTCCATCATAGAAATATGCGCCTTTGCTTCCGTTGGTTGCTATGATCATTTTGCATCCAAAAGAATGTATCTGCTCCATGTATTCACGTATTTCTTTTAAGGAAGAAGAATCTGGTAAAGATAAAAAGCCAAAAGTACAGAATTGTGCGATGCTTTCTAACCATTTTATATTATTTATCCATTGATTTGAAAAATCGTAGGAAATAGGTATCTCCAATTTGAACAGTTTCTCGATTTGGTCATCGAAATAAGCATTATTTGAAATGTGTGCTACTGAAAATTGACTAATATATGTTAAGTCATCATTAGTCAGTATAAGAGGAAAATCTCTCAGTACTCCACATTTATTGGAACCGAGGAAAACGCGTTCTCCGTCAATTAAATTAACACATGCAAAACCATTGGCTCCGTGATAATGGCGGCAATGACTATGATCAACTCCAAGCTCAGAAAGAATTTTTTGATTGTACGCAGCTACTTCATCATCTCCAAAAACTCCCATAAAAGCAGATTTAACTCCTTGCTCCTTTGCAAATACTGCAACATTCATTGCTTGTCCACCTGGGAACATTTCTGACATATTGAGATATACATCACAAACATTATCTCCAATACCTATAAGCTTCATGTATATATAATCCTCCTTAACAGACATTTAGTGCATATTCATATTATAACATTATAAATATAACTTTCCAACTATTTATTGTTTATAATCTTTAAAAACATAGGGGAATCGGATAAAACATTGATTTAAGTAGGGAAATACCTAAAATACAATAATAATTATAGACAGATTTGTACCATACCAATTGACAATTGTTATATGTTGTTATATGATGTATTAAAATTCATAAGGAGGATTTGTCAGATGAATGTAAAGGAAATTGTTGCTGATATCAAGGCAAAAAAGCCTGATATCAAATCGTTGCTTTTTGTAGGTTGTGGCGCTTCTATGTCTGAGTTGTTTCCTGCAAAATATTTTATGGATCGAAATGCTAAGGTGCTGCGTTCCAGTATTCATACTGCAAATGAATTCTATTATTCAACACCGGTATCTTGTGATGAGACAGCAATAGTAGTGACTTGTTCTCTGAGCGGTACTACACCGGAAACAGTTAAAGCTTCTAAAAAAGCTATGGAGCTTGGAGCAACAGTTGTCAGTGTTACAATTGATCCTAAATCAAATCTTGCGGCTAATTCTGAATATCAGATCATTCATGGATTCCATGCTAATTATGCAGCTAAAATGGAAAAGATGGGCAATGTTCTTGCATTTGCTTGTGAAGTATTGAATACATATGAAGGCTACGCAGATTATGATGCAATGCAGGACGGATTTACTAAGATTTATGATTTGATTGAAAAGGCTGTGCAGTCTCTTACACCTACAGCCAGAGAATTTGGCGAAAATTATGCAAATTCAAAACAAATTTATGTTTTAGGATCTGGAGCTGCTCAAATGAGTGCTTATTCATTTTCTATGTTCCTACTGATGGAGATGCAGTGGATACCAGCAAGCTCCTTTAATTCAGGGGAATTCTTCCATGGTCCATTTGAGCTTGTTGAAAAGGATGTTCCTTACTTGCTTCTTATGAGTGATGGGCCTACACGTCCAATGGATAGTCGTGTACTTGCATTTCTTCAGAGATTTGATGCCAAGGTAACAGTTGTTGATGCTAAAGATTATGGCCTTAGCACTATTATTGATAAATCTGTTGTTGAGTTCTTTAATCCAATGTTGATTACTGGAATCTTACGTGTTTACGCAGAACAGCTGGCAATTGTACGTAATCATCCGCTTACGATGAGAAGATATATGTGGAAACTTGAATATTGATTGCTGACTAAATTAAGACCTGCCGACATAGCGGCAGGTTATTTTTGTTATAATAAAAAAGAGCATTACGTTAATGCAGTATAGTAAATATATTCTGTATAAATATTGAATAAACAAATTTGTGTAAATATTGAATAACAATAGTTGTGTAGATGCTAGCGTAAAGTTTTTGTAGGTTTAAGAAAAAAGAAAAGAGAACGTCCATGATCCTTTGATAAAGTTAAGGTGACCAAACCAAACTTAAGGAGGGCGTTCTCTTGTTTAGTAGTATACAGCTTTTTGAGGAGCAGGGCATCAAGAATCTTAGAAAGGTTGAGGATAAGTTTATTGAAACGAAGGATATAGCTTCTTTCGTGAATGATGTTAAGACCGAGGCATTAAACCTTGCCATGAACATCATTGCTGAGACTCTTGAACGATATGATGAGGAGATTCGTAAAAGCACAAAGAGAAAAGATCATTGG
>NZ_JNKO01000053.1 GCF_000702885.1 Oribacterium sp. P6A1
GATTCTGATTTTACTAACAAAATGGCTGCTCTAACGAGAAAACGTAATCACAAGATTGATGACTATATGCATAAAGCAAGCAGATATGTCATTGAGTATGCGGTTTCCATGGGAACAAATACTATTGTGGTCGGCCATAATAAAGAGTGGAAACAGGATTCCAAACTCAGCAAGGCCGTAAATCAGTCTTTTGTAGGGATACCTCAAAAGCGGTTTATAGAGATGGTACAGTACAAAGCTCAGGACATAGGATTAAATGTAATCCTGCAGGAAGAGTCTTATACAAGCGGTACAAGCTTCCTGGATAAAGAAGAACCTGTAAAAGCTAATTACAATAAGTCAAGACGGGTCTCAAGAGGATTATTTGTAAGTAATAATGGTATTAAGATAAACGCCGATATAAACGGCTCGTATCAGATACTAATGAAGGTATTCCCTAATGCGTTTGCAGAAGGGATAGAGGGTGTTGCGTTACACCCGGTTAGAGTAAACGTAGCGTAAGCTCGTTGACTAATAAATATTTTATTTATCAAAGTTCTTTAATATTAATTAACATTGATGAATAAAACAATAACGTAGGATGGCGAATTATATAAATGCTGTTTCAGGCATTTACACCAAATTATTCAAAGGTAAACGAATATATGGATTTTAAACACTTTAACTGCATAGTGGTATTCAATAAAGAAAAAGATTCAGTTCTTTTTTGCAAACGAATGAAAGATCCTTATAAGGGTCTTTACAACTTTGCAGGCGGAAAGGTTGAACCCGGAGAGTCCTCTGATAAAGCGGCATACCGTGAGCTTCAGGAAGAGACCGGAATAAGCGAAAAAGATATAGACCTGTATCGTTTAATGGATTTCACCTACTATCACCAGCAATTTGTCCTTGAAATATATGTTGGGATCCTTGAGAAGGATATTGATCTTCGGGAAGAGATAAATCCACTTGAATGGCTTAGTCTCGATCATGATTTTACGGACAGGACCCGCTTTGCTGGAGATCAGAACATCGGACATATCATAAATGTTGCGTTGATGTACCCTATTCCTGAAAAGACTACAGTGAATAATGAGGGATGTAATAACGAGGATGGTTGTAGAACAACTATAGAAGAATATTTTGACATCACGGATGAAAGAGGCTTTCCTATAGAGTTAAATAATGACATAAAGACCGACAGACCTATTAGGTGTTTTGTAAGTGAGAAATAATGAATAAAATCTTAAAAATGGTAGGATGTATTTTAAGCGGAATTATTTGTGTGACACTCATCTTATTGGTGTCATCTGATATTAAAACGAAACATACCCAGAATGATTATTCATCATTCTATACAAATTCATAAGTATGTAAAGAATACTGAGTTTATCGATATTATGTACGATACCCTGGCGTCAGGAAAAAAATACTATTTTTTCAGTGAGGAAAATTAGCAGTTAGAGTTTTATATACTGAAGAGTTCGATAACCTGTTTTATTTCTGTATTCATGCCAAAATATGCATTCGTTTCTCAACTATTAAGCATCCAGCTTTCAAATGAGCAGATGCTTTCATCTTTTTCGATAAATTCCTGAAGTTCTTTTTCAAGAAGTTCAATTGGTTCCAATAGTGCGACATTCGGAAAACGATTCTTAATTTCATAGCATATTCTTGGAGCAGGTGGCTCCATTAAACTGTGGAAAGTCAGTTCTGGATTGGAATGCATAGCACCCTGAATTACAGACATTGGTGCAATTGCCCAATTATCCGGATAATCCAGATACCGCTGGAGCATAGAGCCTGTGTTAACTGATATCAGAGGATATACACTTGGACTCCAATGTCTGTCATGCCACTGTTGATAGTCTGACCCCCACCGAAGAAATATCTCTTTTTCTACGGGGAGATCCTTACAGGAAATATTGTCTCCGTAATTACTTTTCTTATTGCAAATTAAATACATTAATTCCCTATAAACAGGAATTGTAATGACATCAGGATAAGAAATGGAAGAAAAAGCGAAACCGATGTCAGCTGTACGGTTTTGAACCAGGGAATATATCTCATTGGAATGGTAGGTCATGATCGAAAGTTTGACCATGGGATGATCTTCAAGGTGCTTTTGAAACATCGGGACCAATGTGTAGTTATTAACAGCATCAACGCTTGCAATATTCAATGATTTTATATCAGGAATGGACTTAAGATGCTGTGTATCTTTCCAAAGTGATGCCCATTGACTTGCGATAGGGATAAATGCCAAGCCGTAATTTGTCAGTTCTGCATTTCTCTGCCCCTTATGACGGATAAGCAGAGGCGTGCCCAGTTCGTCTTCTAATTGCTGAAGTCTGGAAGAGACTGTTGATTGAGATACAAAAAGGTATTTCGACGCAGCGGTTATATTCTTATAAGTTGCAACGATAAGAAATGTTTCTATCTGTTCGTAAGTCATTAGAATCTCCAAAACAAATTTAAAATATAAAAGTGGGGATGAAATAGTATTGGATTAAATATCTGATTTACCGATATATTAAATCAAATATATCTGTTTTACAACTTATTTTCCGAATGGTAGATTAGTCATAGAAAATAAAGAACCGGTTCAAATTATTCAAAAAGTAGAAAATGTTACGTGTAAAAAGGGAGATAGATATGACAATTCAATTTGATCTGATTCAAACGACGGGACTTGCAGTTCTGGTCTATATGCTTGGACGTTATATAAAGAGTAAAGTTGCTGTTTTTCAGAAATATTTTATTCCGGCACCGGTAATTGGTGGTTTGATATGCAGTATTTTGATTTTTATAGGTAAGAGTACAGGTTTATTTACTATTGAGATGACAAATACTCTGCAGGATTTCTTTATGAACCTGTTTTTTACAGGAACAGGTTTTACATGTAGTCTTGCTGTGCTGAAAAAATCAGGAAAACTTGGAGCAAAGCTTGCAGTAGGAGCAGTGATATTTTTATTTGTTCAGAATCTGGTGGGAGTCGGACTTTGTCAGGTTTTCGGGATCAATAAACTTCTGGGTATCGCAATGGGATCCATCTCAATGTCCGGTGGCGTAGGATCCGGAGCATCTTTTGGACCGACACTTGAAGAGTTGGGAGCTGTTGGTGGCACAACAATAGGTGTTGCGGCAGCAACCTTTGGACTGCTTCTTGGAAGTATTACCGGAGGCCCTGTGGCGGAACGTCTTATAAAAAAATATGATCTTAAGAGCTCAGGACAGTCGATGGCTGAAGAAAAGAAGAAGGTTTTTGAACTGAATCAAAAGAGTCTGTTTGACAGTGTTTTACTGCTTCTTCTTGCTGCATTTATAGGGTCTTATATTTCAGCGGCACTTAAGCTGACCGGACTCTCATTCCCTTATTACGTTGGCTGCCTTTTCGGAGGAGCGTTGGTGAGAAATATTGCGGATGCAAGAGGAATCGACCTCAGGATGCATGAAATTGATACCATATCAAACATTGCCCTTAATCTTTTCCTTTCCATGGCTCTTATGTCACTTGATATAGCAAAACTTGTTGACCTTGCACTTCCGATGATTGTGATACTTATATCTCAGGCAATCGTAATGGCCCTGTGGGCTACTTTTGTGACCTTTAATACCACAGGCAGGGATTATGATGCAGCGGTCATGGCTGCCGGACACTGTGGAGTAGGATTAGGACAGACTCCCAACGCTGTTGCCAATATGTCGGCAGTCATAGAGAAAAATGGTCCTGCACCAACCGCCTGGTTTGTGCTCCCGGTTGTAACAGTTATTTTCATAAATATTACAAACCCATTGATCATCACATTTTTCATAAACTGTTTCAAGTGATCGAATATACGAATGGAGAATAAACATGGAACTCACAGAAAGAATAAGAAATGACCTTTTAAAACTTCCTACAGGGAATATAGCTGATAATAATAATACAGTATCAAATCAGGGTGTTATGGATACCGGCATCAAACCCGTAAGTCCTAAAATGAAAATGATAGGAAGGGCTTATACTGCAAAGTGCTATCCGGGAGATAATCTGGCACTTCATCAGGCAATATACGGAGCGCAGCCGGGGGATGTGCTTGTGCTGGATCTTAACGGCTATTCTGAGGCAGGACACTTTGGCGACATAATGGCAACCGCATGTAAGTTACGGGGACTTGCCGGAGTCGTGATAGATGGAAGCTGCCGTGATTCAGAGGATATACGTGAGCTTGGTTTCCCGGTTTTTTCCAGGGGATTTAATCCTTCAGGGACGGTAAAGGAGAGCCTTGCAAAGCTTAACATACCTGTAAGTTGTGGAGGAGTGCAGGTAAATCCGGGGGACATCATATTTGGAGACTGTGATGGTATAGTTGTTGTTCCTCAAAACGTAGAAGATGAGGTATTTGAAAAAGCGTGTAAAAAATACGAGCACGAGAAGGAGATTATTCGGGAACTTGAATCAGGGAAAACCACCCTTGAAATATATAAATTTGATGAGTTGATTAAAAGCAAAACATATGGATGATGCAGTGGTATACTAAATACATGCATTTGAGCAGATAGCAGCATCCCTTGAAGGATGCACAGAGACTGTTGTTATCAGCTTCATTGATCTTTTTCCAAAAGTAAGGCGGAATGACAAAGCTCATAATCAAATAGAAAAAAAGGCTGTGAAAATGAGATATCATTTTTCACAGCCCCTACATATACCTTTTAATTACAGATTATTGCAGGCAGTTCCGTTAATGTTCCAGATTGCCGTCCATACCGCGCTCTGTTGCGGTTTTCATGGTTTCCTTGCCTGTTTCAGTAAGCTCTATGGTGTCCTCCGAAGCAGTGTAGCCTGCATTTTCAGCAGCTGCAGCACCGGCAAGTCTTCCGGATGTCAGAGAGAATCCAAGGCCTACACCTTCAACATTCTGGTATGCGCCAATAGAGATGCCGGAGACATTGTTACCTGTAGCATAAAGGTTCCTTATTGTCTTGTTCTGTTCATTCAGAACGTTGAGGTTCTCATCTGTATTGACACCGCCTAATGCGCCAAGGATGCCTGAATGACCCTTTGTAACATAGTATGGGCCTTCTGATACGGTATAAACAAGGGATTCTTTGGTCTTAAAAAATTCTGTATCCTCACCTGTTTCAACGGCTGTATTGTACTTAGCTATTGTTGCCTCTAGATCGTCTGCATCGCATCCGATGAATGCTGCAGCATCTTCTATTGTATCAAATACTCCGCCTTCTCCGGCTTCTGTGAGAAGCTCAAAACCTTTATTCCAGTCTTCCTTGGAAACAGTGGCATGATATATTGTGGGATCTCCGTTTTCATCGATTATGCCATAACGATCCCAGTAATGTACCCATGTACCGGTGTTCTCCTGAGATTCGTCTGTCCAACGATCGACAGTAGTCTGATCAACAATCGTATATACAACACCTCCCTGTGCAGCTACTGCAGAGGAGAATTCAACAGTATCTTTAAGAAGATCCTCATTCATGAAACGCTTGCCGCGACCATTCACCCAGAGGATCGGACTGTTCAATGTTAACTGGGAAACGATTTCATCTCCGGCATTAAGAGTTACAACACCATGGTTCATAGTAAGAAGTTCACCCTTTGCAGCTCCGATATCCCACATCATCTCAAGTCCAGGGAGTTTTGATCCTGCCAAAACCATGGAATTGTTGTAAAGTTCTTCACCGAGTGTTTCTTTCATAAGTTCAGGATTATTGGCAAAGGAACCGGTAGACATGATAACGGACTTTGCATTAACTATCAGTGTACCGCCATCACTTGTAGTGCACTTTGCACCTGTGACAGAACCTTCACCATCCATTATAAGTTCAGTAGCAGTTGTGCCGTAACGGATTTCAACACCGCTTCTTTCAAGGGATTCACCAATATATTTGAATGGATCAGCATTGTTCCATCTATGGTAAACAACTTCGTCGTCAAGATGTGCAATCTGCTGTGCCTGCTTGGAAAGGAAGAATCCTACACCATGATTCAGCATATAACTCACTGTATTCTTTGCTTCAGAAACAAAACGACTTATCAGAGAGGCATTACCAAGATAATCAGTTCTTTCCATGAGGTGGTTAAACCAGTACTCTTCATTTGTCTGTTCTCCGTTTTCACCGTATCGGTCAATTTGTTCAACAGAGCCTACCGCAAACATACCCTGTGCAGCATTACCCATGCCTCCAAGGGTCTCTGTTGCTTCAACACCTAATACAGAGGCCCCGGATTCTGCCGCCTTTAATGCAGCCAGGGAACCTGATGCACCCATTCCGATAACGAGAACATCAGTATCCACTGTTTCAGTTTCACCGGATGCAGTTTCTTTGGCCATAGAATTAACATCAAATCCGGCTTCAGACATTGCTTCCTTAACGGCTTCTGAAACAGCATTTCGTGTCATTGTGGCACCTGAAACCACATCAATATCATAGGTCTGACCGTCAACAACTTCCTTTGCAAGTCCGTCAGCGGCAGTTTTTCCATATCCGTCTGTCTGTGTTGAAGCATCAATATCAACACTTGTTATCTTGCCGTTTTCAACAGTAATGGTAACAGGTACTTCTCCATTACTGAAACCGGTGCCTACAGCACTGTAAGTTCCGTCAGTGACGGCAGATGAAGATACAGAAGTTGTTTCTGGTGCTGCTGCATCTGTTGCTTCCGTGGAAGCTGATCCGTTTTCTGTTGCAGCCGCAGAAGTTGTAGTGTTTACCGGAGGTGTAGAAGTCGCCGAGCATGCTGAAAGTGAGCTGCATGCGAGAGAAAAAGCAACCATTCCTCCAAGACCTTGAAGTTTCCAATTCTTACGTTTCATTTTGACATCCCTCTTTGGAATAATTAATAGATATAAACAAGTTTACTGATGTGTGATTTCTTTAACAATGCCCTTATCTTGGTTAAAATGTTCTCATAACTTAGTTGGATTGCTAGAAGTATGATAAGATAAGGGTATGAATAAAATTACTTTAAATGTCACGGGAAAAGGAATAACAGATTTCTTCACTATATTGCGGGCAGAACGAAGAACGGCCCTTATGTTTGCAGATCGCAGGTTCACTATGAGTAAGGGTGATCTGATACTAAGCCGTGAGAATATCAGATGGAATTGTGATACAGGATCAAATCTCAGTGTCCTTTCAATCCGGCGTGAGTTCTTTGACGGGCTTTTTGTCTCCCAGATTGCAGATTGCCGTATTATTTATGATTTTATACATGATGAATCAGAGAATAATGAATACCTGTATTTCTCCTGTCATGAAGACCAGAATGTGCTTGTTGCCTTTAGTGCATTGGAACAGGAACTAAAGCAAACCGATTCTCATCATGAGAAAATGATGCACCTTTTACTGGTTGCAATCGTTACTGAGCTTGACCGTGCCAGAGAGAACTCATTAATCGTTCCGAACAGCACCATGGTTTCCCAGAATCGTTTTGGAAAACTCATGAAGTATATGGGAGATCATTTTAATGAATGCACACTGGCTGAAGTTGCTGAAAAATATGGCTATAACCCGGATTATCTTAGTGTCAGATTTAAGATGATCACAGGTA
>NZ_JNKO01000054.1 GCF_000702885.1 Oribacterium sp. P6A1
CAGTTTTCAAGGCACGATAAAGATATGGCCCGGTGGCTCAGTCGGTTAGAGCGCCGCCCTGTCACGGCGGAGGTCGTCGGTTCGATTCCGTCCCGGGTCGCTAGTAATCGCAAGATTACGATAATTAAATATTAAATGGATGGGTTCCCGAGTGGCCAAAGGGGGCAGACTGTAAATCTGTTGTCACTGACTTCGGTGGTTCGAATCCACCCCCATCCAGTAGAAGTTCGAAGGAACTTCACAGTTGTTTTCAACTGAATGGGGTCTTAGCTCAGCTGGGAGAGCATCTGCCTTACAAGCAGGGGGTCACAGGTTCGAGCCCTGTAGGCCCCATTAAATTTTGAAAATAACACAAATCGAATAACGCGGGATGGAGCAGTCTGGTAGCTCGTCGGGCTCATAACCCGAAGGTCGTAGGTTCAAATCCTTCTCCCGCAATTAAGAGAGATCACTGTAGAGTGATCTTTTTTTGTACTATAAAAGTGTAGATGTTAGAGCGTAATTAACTCTCTGACATCTACACTTATTTTTTGTTGCAGAATTAACTGAACCATACATTCTGTAAAAGCAACAAACATCAAGTTCTACTTGATTGAAAATCAAGAATTATACTTGTATAATTTATTAAGTTATTACATGTGGAAGTTTGCACAAAAATAGTTTATGGGAAAGGAGAAGTTGGAAATGAGAATAGGTATGTTAACCAGTGGCGGAGACTGCCAATCATTGAATGCAACAATGAGAGGAGTCGGTAAAGCATTGTTCAATTTGTATGATAATCTCGAGATATTTGGTTTTGAAGACGGTTATCAAGGTTTGATATATTCCGAATACCATAAATTGGAACGTTCAGACTTCTCCGGAATACTTAATATAGGTGGAACCATACTTGGAACGTCAAGAACACCATTTAAACAGATAAGAGATAAGGATGAAAATGGTTTAGATAAAGTTGAAGCCATGAAGCATACATATAGACAGCTTAGATTGGATTGTCTTGTTGTATTGGGTGGAAATGGTTCTCTTAAAACTGCAAATCTATTGGTACAGGAAGGATTAAATGTTATTGCCTGTCCAAAGACTATAGATAACGATCTTTGGGGAACCGATATGACATTCGGATTCCATTCTGCTGTCAATATAGCTACTGAAGCAATTGATTGTATACATACTACTGCAGCATCTCACAAAAGAGTGTTTATAGTTGAAATAATGGGTCACAAGGTTGGACTAATGACATTATATGCAGGACTTGCAGGTGGTGCAGACATTATTCTTATACCGGAGATACCATATCATCTTGATGTAATATGCAATAAAATATCCGAAAGATATAACCGCGGATCAAAGTTTTCGATAATAGCAGTAGCTGAGGGAGCAATTTCCTATGAGGATTCTTTACTATCAAAAAAAGAATACAAGAAAAAAATGACAAACAGAAATTATCCTTCTGTTTCTTATGAACTTGCTGATCAGGTATTTAAAAAGACAGGAATAGAAGTAAGAGTTACTGTTCCTGGACATACACAAAGAGGAGGGGCTCCTGTACCATACGACAGGGTTCTGGCTACGCGTTTCGGAGTTGAGGCAGCCAAGCTTGTTAAAAACGGTGATTACGGAAATATGGTAGCATTGGTAAATGGAAATGTAATTAAGGTTCCGCTTAAAGAAATAGCAGGCAAACTTAAGACTGTAGACCCAAAGTCTCAGATTGTAAATGAGGCCAAGCTTTTGGGTATATCTTTTGGAGACTGACAGAATATTATAATATAAATGTTACAAATGAGGTTTTTAATTGAGTTACACTGCATTATACAGAAAATGGCGATCACAAACATTTGATGAGGTAAAAGGTCAGGAACCTATTACCGAAGCATTCAAAAATCAGATAAAAACCGGAAGAATAGGGCATGCATATTTATTTTGCGGCACCAGAGGAACCGGTAAAACATCTGTTGCCAAAATATTTGCAAGAGCTGTAAATTGTCTTAATCCGGTAAACGGAAATCCATGCAATGAATGTGCGGTATGCAAATCCATACTTAATGATTCCAGTATGAATGTAATGGAAATGGATGCTGCATCGAACAATGGTGTGGATGATATCAGACAAATCAGAGATCAGGTTCAGTATCCTCCTGTTGATGGAAAATTCAAAGTATACATCATAGATGAGGTACATATGCTCAGTCAGGCTGCATTCAATGCCTTTTTAAAAACATTGGAAGAACCACCGGAGTATGTGATTTTTGTCTTGGCAACAACTGAACCAAATAAGCTTCCGATCACAATTTTATCAAGATGTCAGAGATATGATTTTAAACGTATTTCTACTGAAACCATAGCAGGGAGATTGCGAGAAATATCTGATGCTGAAAACATTGATGTTGAAGATGAGGCATTGCACTATATCGCAAGAGTTGGTGATGGCTCAATGAGAGATGCTGTTTCTCTGCTGGATCAATGCTCTGCATTTCAATTTGATCACAGAATAAAATATGATGATGCATTAGATATACTTGGATCTGTGGATACATCAGTTTTTTCTGATATTATCAGGGCATTAAATCAAAAAGATATAAAAAGTATTCTGGATATTATTTCCAAAATGATAGAACAGGGAAGAGAGATAGGGCAATTTATATCTGATCTTATCATGTACATAAGAAATCTTCTTCTGGCTAAGACTGTTGATAATCTGCAGGGACTTGTGGATATGTCAAAAGAAAATCTTGAACGTTTGAAAAGTGACTCAAAACTGTTTTCAACAACGGAGTTGTTAAGATATATCAGAATGCTAAGTGAATTGAGTAATCAGATTAGATACTCTACTCAAAAGCGTATATTGCTTGAAACAACACTTATGAAGCTGGCATATCCCGAGACAGATGCAAGCCTGGATGGACTGAATGCCAGATTAAGTGAGATAAAAAGAGAGATATCAAATTTTGATATAAGCAGCATATCTGTTGACCGGTTAAAAGCATTAAACGAGGGTGAGAACACAAATTCCAATGAGTTAAAAAGGATAAATACACCTTCAAAAGTCGCTTTACCAAAGGCACAATATGATGATTTACAGTTACTGAAGAAGGACTGGAGAAATATCTGTATAGCAGTTCCTTCATCGGTGGTTTCGGTTGCTTTAAGAGACACTTTTGTAAAACCTAATAAGGATCGGGATGGAATGGTTATTGTTACCAAAAGCAGAGGCAGCTATAAAATTATTTCAGAATCTGATTCAAAGGATATGTTATGTAAAGTTGTGGAAAACAGATATAATAAATCAATAAAATTCAGTACAGAGTTATCTGAGGAAAAAGAGAACTCTACTATATATGTTACTGAAGATGATTTAAATAAAATTAATATCAATATAGAAGTAGAAGGGTAAAGGTAATTAACATGGCAAAGCATGGCGGATTTCCCGGAGGAATGCCGGGTATGAATATGAACAATCTTATGAAGCAGTATCAGCGTATGCAGAGAAAGCTTGAAGAGACACAGGAAGAGCTGGCTAAAAAGGAGTATGTTGGTCAGGCAGGCGGCGGTGCTGTAAAGATAACTGTTACCGGTGAAAAGAAGGTATTAAAGGTTGAAATAGATAAGGATGCTGTGGATCCTGAGGATGTGGAGACATTGGAGGATATGATTCTTGCAGCTGCAAATCAGGCTTTGGGCGAAGCTGATGAAGATTCACAGTCACAGATGGGTAAGCTGACCGGAGGTCTTGGTTTTTAATGGAATATTTTTCAAAAGATATTTCAAGACTTATCAATGAGCTGGCACACCTACCGGGAATCGGCCCAAAGAGTGCACAAAGATTGGCTTATCATATTATTAATGGTCCAAAAGAACAGGCAGATCAGTTGGCTGATTCTATATTAAAAGCCAGAAATAATGTTCATTACTGTAAGATATGCTGTACACTTACAGATTCGGATATCTGTCCAATATGTTCTTCGGATAAACGTGATCACAGTCAAATCATGGTTGTTGAAAACAGCAGAGATATGTCTGCTTATGAGCATACCGGAAAATACAATGGAGTATACCATGTTTTGCATGGAGCCATTTCTCCGATGCTGGGGATAGGACCTGAGGATATAAGATTAAAGGAACTTATGGCCAGACTAAAGGATGATATAGAGGAAGTTATTATAGCTACAAATTCTTCATTAGAAGGCGAAACCACAGCAACGTATTTGACTAAGCTCATAAAACCTCTTGGAATTAAAGTGTCGCGTATTGCTTCGGGTGTTCCTGTAGGTGGAGACATTGAAAATATAGATGAAGTAACATTATTACGTGCATTAGATGGAAGAATTATTTTATAAGTACTAAAAACTGCTAAGGAGTAGAATATTTTAATGGATAAGTATGAGTTTAACATCAAAGCAGAACAGATGCGCAAGATGGCAGATCAGGGAGATTATATTACTGCAATGCAGATTGCAGATACTATAGACTGGAGACGAGTAAGAAATGCTAATCTTCTGGCTTCCGTAGCAGATATTTATGAACATAACAAGGAATATGCTGAAGCAAAGGATATTCTTCTTCTTGCATTTGAAAGGGCTCCGGTTGGAAAAAGATTTCTGTTTAAATTGACAGAGATATCGGTAAAGGCCGGACATATTCAGGATGCTCAGGAATTCTATAGAGAATTTTGTGAGATGAGTCCTGATGATTCCAGACAGTACTTACTCAGATATATGATTCTAAAATCAAAAGGTGCTTCAGCAGAACAGTTGATAACATCTTTGGAAGAGTATACTTCGGTTGATGTTGATGAAAAATGGTTATTTGAGCTGGCAAAACTCTACTCTGAAGCCGGTTATGAAGAGGATTGTGTAAAGACATGTGATAAGATCATGTTGTTATTTGGTCTTGGACAGTATGTAGATAAGGCAAAGGAGCTTAAGCAAAAGTACAGAGGTGTCTCCATTCAGCAGCCTGAACCTGTTGTTTCTGAATCTTCGAAGGATATTGAAAATCCGGAAGAAAATGATACATACGAATATATTGAAGATGATGCAAAAAAGTTTGAAAGCATGGAGTCCGATGAATCGGAAGATTCTGAGGATGAGATTCAAATAGTAGATGATATTGAGGTTCCTGAGGAGACTTCTAAGGTTGAGCTGAATAATTATCATATGATAATTGAAGCCAAGACAAGAGAAGAAGGATTTAAGATTGCTGTTAATGAAATAAAATATTTCCATGATAAATATGGATATGATTTCAAGGTGGCAAAGACAAACTCGGAAAGACTTAATGAAAAGGGATTTTCTGCATTTAAGTCAAAGATTGAAGGTAAGGATCTGATCATCGAAGACGCCGGAGCGTTGACATATAAGGTAGTAGATGAAATTGATGAGTATATTGATTCATTAGAGGATTCAAGTTCGGTAGTTCTTGTAGATGTTATAGATCACTTTGACAGAATGGCGGAAGACAGACCTTTGTTTATTAAGAGATTTGATCTTGTATCTGATATAGATGATGAAGAAGATCTCGTAGAGGATGTTGACCTTAAGGATTCAAATGACAATCCTGTAAACGAAGACAGAGATGAAGATATAAGTTCTGTACAGACTAATGCAGAGAGACCTCGTGTAAACTATGATAACAACAGAGTAAAAACAATAGACGATATAGTACATATTGAAAAGAGCAGTATATCTGAAACGAATGACTCGGATGAAGAGACATTACCAAAAGATTTTTATAAAGAAATGGATATAGATGATTTTGCTACCTATGCACAGACCTATGCAAAGCAGATTGATTGTGTCCTTCCGGGAAAGACTGTATTGGCTCTATATGAAAGAATTGAGATAATGCAGGAGGATGGTATAGCCTTAAATAAGGCAAGTGCCGAAGAGCTTATAGAAGAGGCTGCAGATAAGGCAGAAAAAGTTGGAATCGGTAAGAAACTGACAGGAGTATTTCATCCAAAATACGATAAAGAAGGAAGACTTATACTTAGAGAAGAATGCTTTGTAGGCTGATTTATGACAGATATTATTGAAATATTAAAAAATGACTGGCTCCAGATAAGCGTGGTTACCTTTATGGTAATCATGCTTATATTTGGTTATTATAAAGGGTTGATTAAAATGTCATCCAATCTGGTTTCATTGATTTTATCGGTGATATTAACCAAAAGTCTGAGATCATATTTCCAGGATTGGATAACAAACAATGACTGTATAAGAACGTATGTAAACACAAGAATTCATGAAAATATTGCAAATAATGTAGAAAAGATTACGGAAACAACAAATACAAATGAAATTATTACGAATGACTCAATAACTTCCCAAGCAATAAAAAGTGTATTGGAAGCTAATAATAGAGGTAATGCAGACAGCCTATATGAACTTTTAGGACTGGACAAAATAACAGAATCAATAGCAGATAAAGTAACAGAGTTTATTTTATCTGTTATTACTTTTATTGTCCTGCTGATAGTGATAACTATATTGATAAAGATCCTTTTCAAGCTGCTGGATAAGATTGCTGAATTGCCGGTACTTACAGCCTTTAACAGAATATCGGGAAGCATGCTTGGTTTGATTGAGTCTATACTATATATTTGGATATTTTTTATAATAATAAGTTTATTACCACAAAATGACTTAGTTGCCAGTGCCGTAGAACAAATGAACAGAGAAGGTACCTGGATTCACTTTTTAAAAGAGACCAATATTTTTATAAAGATATTTGAATCAATCATGTCTTAGATGTATAAGTGGACATTTTGAGATAAAAATGTGGAAAACCATCACACATAATAATATATAACATTAAATAAATTCAGGAAGTGACGTTATTTCGTGCATAAATCATGTGGAAAAAGGTCACTTCCTTTTTAATAACAGTAATCGGATGTTATAATTCGGATAGTTTTATAAGAGATGGAAAGTATAGTAGATAATAAAGTACTAATGGAAAAGAAAAAAATAAGAAAAGTGTTGACACTTATAAAATCATCTGATATATTCCCATCTTTGACAGTACAAGTGTCTATTAAGTCTCAGGATTGGCTCTATAAGCCATTCCCGAGACTTTTGTTGATTTTCGCGAAGTGCGTAATTATTAGTTGTTCATGGCTGTTCTTGCCCCTTTCGCCCACCCCTTTTGACGTTTTGATAATAATTAACTTTCACGGTCCCGCCCCGACGCGAAA
>NZ_JNKO01000055.1 GCF_000702885.1 Oribacterium sp. P6A1
GATAATAATCTGATTTCATATCGGAGATAAACCCGAATAAATGTATGGACAAATCTCTCGATATTTAATAGAATAGAACAAGGTATATTATAGAGATGTGCTGTTAGAAAATATGTTGTAAATTTTCTTTATTGGATTAGTTTGGACGTATTTGGTCAAAGATGGATAAAACTATAGAGAGCATATATATGACCAAAGAATACTCTATGGATACACTGGTTTCATAAAGCTCAATGAGGTTCGATGGAAAAGTCAGCCATGTGTAGATAAATATATATGATTCTCTATGTACGGTGATGAGCCGGAATAAAAAAATATCCTGTTACCTTTCCTACTTTGAAGAATGTAGATCGATAAAACCCAGTAAATATGCGGCTTTTGAGGCATTGTCAGAACGAAATTACAACAAATTGACAACAATTCTTCCGATAATCACGAAGAATCACAAAGGATTATAAGTTGTTAGAGAAAATATTAGCCTAGAAATCAGGACCCAAAGGGACCACTTTCTTGAAAGAAATTTCAGGAGAGAGGTCCCTTTTTGCGTTTCAAGACATCTGTAAATCAAACTTATTTTATCGGAGGAAAAACAAATGAATGATCAGTATTACGACATTGAAAGAAGAACAGCAATAAAGGAAGAAGCCAGAATGTTCAGAAGAAAGTTTATATCTTATGAGCAAGCTGAAATAATCTATAGCATATCGCATAGGAAGATTCGAGACTTAGCAGAAGCAGCCGGTGCTGTTTACAGATTTAATGATGTAAACGTAAGAATCAATAAAGAGATTCTTGATGAATACTTGGAACGCTTCAGACAGCCTGCTAATCCAAAAGTAAAAATATGAAAGGTGGGGATTCAAATGACAGGACAAGCATGGAAATATTCTGGAGATCTGGATGAAAGAGATTTGGATTTTCTGCAACATGAATTCATTACGATAACGATGGGGGTCGAATATTACGGCTTTAGTGTCAGACCTCTTACAAGAATAGCGGTTGAAGCCGGAGCTTTTTACAAGATAGGAAAGATGGCACGTATTAACAGAAATAGATTTGATGAGTATTTAAGAGAGAAGCAAAGGATTCCAAGAATAGGAGGCAAATTATGTGCAAAGTCATAAGTAAGGTACTTACAAAGGAGGTCCACAATGGCTAATAAGATTAAGGGAAAGATGACTCTTACAAGTGTTGATGATTTGCTGGGAGTTCCGGTTACAAAGGAAAATAGAACTGAGGAAATTGAGATAAGCTTAATTCACCCTTTCAAGAATCATCCCTTTAAGGTATTGGATGATCAAAGTATGGATGAACTTGTTGATAGCATAATTAATCAGGGGGTATTATCACCGGTTATTGTAAGGCCAAATGGAGATGGAACTTATGAGATGATTTCCGGTCATAGAAGAATGCATGCAGCTAAAAGGGCTCAGCTAAAGAAAATACCGGCAATCGTAATGGATCTTAATGATGATGAATCTACTATAATCATGGTGGATGCAAATCTTCAAAGAGAAGAGCTTCTGCCAAGTGAGAGAGCATTTTCTTTTAAGATGAAGCTGGATGCAATGAGGCACCAGGGAGCTTGTCGACATAATGTCGACAAGTTAAATCCCGTAGAAAGAAAAACAGCTACGATAGTTGGTGAAGGAAGTGGTCTTACTGGAAGGAGTGTTCAACGATATATAAAGCTTACATACTTGCTCCCAGAGCTACTTGAAATGGTAGATAATAAACAGCTGTCATTAGTTAATGGGGTTGATATATCTGGGTTTGATAAAGAGGTACAGGAATACCTGTTAACTTATATCAAGGAAAAAGGGAAAATCCATCCTGCCCAGTTAAATGCATTAAAGGCTCAGCCCAATCTGGAGAACCTTACACCGTATACCGTAATGACAATTATGAAAGAGGCTATGGCTTCCAGGCCAAAGTCAAAGAAAGTATCGTTTACAGAAAAGAAACTGAACAAGTTCTTTCCTGCTGACTATTCAGCAAATAAGAGGGAGCAGATAATAATTGAACTTCTCACAAAATGGAAAGAAGAGCATGGATTGTAAGATATTCGTTTTTGAGCCGGTCAGACTGGCACCTGTATGTCAGATACAAATATCAATAAAAAAAGTCATTTCCATATTGATATATACGGTTACCGTATATATAATGATTATAAGCAAATATACGGTAGCCGTATACAAGGGGGCATTATGGATGATTACAATTTAAGACTTGATAACATTGCTGATGGAATTTTAGTAGAGAAGACCGATTTGGAGGAGGTTGATGCTGGTAGGAAGAAAAGAATGTATGCCAGCGCTGCTGCTTATATAAGAAACCAGACAGGGATGAATAAGAAGGAGTTTGCAGAATACCTTGGGATTCCATATAGAACTTTACAGGATTGGGAACTCGGCAATACTCAGGCTCCGGAATATGTACTTCGTTTGATCGCTTACAAGGTTATGTGGGAGAAGGAAAGGGGGAACTTATAATGGTAGTATTATATGGCATTGGAATGATTATACGATTTATACTCAAAGTAGCTTTGTTGCCGGTTCAGGCAGCACTTACCCTTTTGCTTTTTGCGCTCTGTTATGTTGGTGGTTTAGTTACATATGCATCGGAGTTGCTCGGGACATTCTTAATTTTTTGTGGTATCTGCACTTTTTGGATGAAGGGACCAGCAACGATGGGATGGCAGGGTATAATTGCTGGAATTTTGTTCGCAATAATTCCACAGGCATTAACACTATGGGGTGCGGAAAGAGTGATCGGCGGATCACAATAAACTGGTATATTGGCCAAATGGAATAATTATGGTATTATTATCCCATACAAAAGGAGGGTGATTATATGCCACTGATTATGCCTATCAAAGATTTAAAGGATACATCGCATATTTCTGAAATATGCCATAAGTCTGAGGAACCGATTTATATTACCAAGAACGGATACGGAGATATGGTGATGATGAGCATTGAGTTGTTTGAGTCTATGCAAAAGAAATGGAGTATGTACAGTGATATAGAGCTTTCCGAGCAGCAAATAAAAGAAGGTAAAACAAAGGATGCAAGAAAAGCTCTATCAGCAATAAGGGAGAAATATGGCTTATAATCTGATAATTACGGACAGGGCTGATGAGATGATTGATGAGAAAGTCAATTATCTACTCATAAAGTTCAAAAATCAGCAGGCTGCTTCTCATTTGTTGAATGGGATATCGGTGCTATATGATCGCATGGAGGATAATCCGTTCCAGTTTCCAGATTCCAAGGATCCATATCTTTTGAAGCGTGGATATAAGGAAGCCTATATTTCTGACATGGACTATAAAATGGTATTTAGAATTGATGGTGATGATCTGTATGTTGTCGGACTGTTCCATGATTTAGAAGATTATGCTTCGAAAGTAATGGAGTGAATACTCCATTGGAGATAGAGTAACACAAGAATCCAAAGAATATTAGGAAAAGGTCGTGAAACTTGGATAAAAACCAAGCGCCCACGACCTTATATTTGTTTGATTACCATTCCCTCAAAATCTTATATAATTAATGCATAAGGAGCAATTAATGGATAAGACCGAAATAATCAAACGACTGGCTGTTTTAAAAGCTGAGAATATTGAAAAGACTATCGAAAAGAATCTTTTGTCTCGTAAATTCGGGAATCGAATACCCTCAAAAAAGTTCATTGAAAAATACGAAAATTCAGAAGAATACAAAAGGATATTCCGGGCTGAATTAAAGAAGAACGAAGAGTATCATACGCTGATAACAGTCCCTGAGAACGACCTGAATCTTGATTATTTTTATGATGAGTATAAAGATTTTCTTGAGGAAGCGCTCCTCAGAACTGATTCTTTTCCTCAGCTCGTGCAGGTAGCAGTGAGCCTTCGCACACGTCATGAGAAGAATTGTGCTAAAGAATTTTATAAAGAAATCAGCATAGAAAAACTGACACAGCGTTATATTTCAAAAGCATTGAATGCCGAAAGCAAAGAGTACATGGCTCTTAAAGAAGAGTCTGAGCAGATAATAGAATCGTATTTTTCTGAGAAAGAGAAGTGGCCAGACATAGCCAAGACTATCAATCTGGATTCAATGAGGATGCTGTTTTTTATATGGGGAGATTGCATTCTTGAGCCTGATGAGCTGAAAGATCATTTTATATTATCTGCTACTTTCCTTCGTTCAAGGCTTGAAATCTGTTCAAAAGGTCACGTTGCGAAAGCTTTTACAAAGAAGCTTCTTGAAATATATCCAGATAACCCTTACTATATCAGCGCCTACAAAAAGAAATTTCCTGACAATAAAAACGTTAAGAATCTTGTAGAAAGATTGACAAAAAGCATGCAGGACAGGTTCGATTTTTCATCAGTTCTTTCCCTTATGGAGAAGAATGAGAACTATGGAGAACAGGTCAGGTCAATAAAAAGAATACTGAGAGAACGGGAAGCATTTCATTCCGCAGTGCTTTCATATATTCCTGATAATTACATTGATCTGTTTCCAAATGCAAGAAAACTTCACAGAACGTTCCACATTTATTCTGCTCCAACAAATGCAGGAAAGACTTATAATGCAATACTGGAATTGAAAAAAGCAGAGCTTGGAGCATACCTTGCGCCATTGAGACTGCTTGCTTATGAGCAGTTCGATAACCTTAATATGTCAGGTATTCCATGCTCTCTTATTACAGGTGAAGAGAAAATCGAAGTCCCAAATTCTTATATTACTTCATCAACTATTGAGATGCTGGACTTCTCAAAACATTATGATGTAGCTGTCATAGATGAGTGCCAGATGGTCTCAGACCCGAACAGAGGCGGAGCCTGGACATCAGCCATCCTCGGAATATGTGCTGATGATATCTACGTCTGTACGGCTCCGGAAGGTGAAGATGTGTTAAAAAGAATGATCGAAAGCTGTGGGGACAGCTACGAGATCGTTCATTTTGAAAGGAAAACTCCACTCATAATGGAGTCCGTGCCCTTCTATTTTCCGGAAGATGTTAGGCCTGGGGATGCGCTTATCGTGTTCTCGAGAAAGAGCGTTTATGCCACTGCATCAGCTCTGAAAGACACTGGATTAAAGTGCAGTTTAATATATGGAGCGCTCCCATATGACGTTCGGCATGAACAGGCTAATAAATTCGCTTCTAAAGAAAATGATGTCGTTATAGCTACAGATGCCATCGGAATGGGAATGAACCTTCCGATAAAAAGGATCGTTTTTCTGGAGCAGAAGAAGTTCGATGGCAACACTTTAAGACTTCTTTTCCCACCGGAAGTAAAGCAGATAGCCGGCAGAGCGGGACGTTATGGCGTGTATAATGAAGGTTATGTCAATTCTATTTCCGAAAGAAAACTGATCCAAAATAGTCTTACATTCCCAAATAAAATGATTGAAAGCGCTGTTGTGAATTTTCCGGAATCGATACTGAATGTTGATGGAAAACTGTCTGAGATAATGAAACAATGGAACCGTATCACTACAGAGACAGGGTATGTAAAGAACAACATTGAGACAAAAATTATTCTGTGCGAGATGATTGAAGATAAGTCCCCTTCAAAGAAACTTACTTATAGTTTCATAATGATTCCTTTCGAAGAGAATGATGAAGATCTGCTTTCTGTGTGGCAAAAAATGTTCCATGCGGAGGTAGAAAATAAAGTTTTTGATATCGAAAACGAACTCGATTTTATAAAAAAACGAACAGCATCAGACGATACTTCGACACTCGAATCAATGTATAAAAGGCTCGATCTTATGTATCATTACTGCGAGAAATTTTCCCACATAGAGTACTCGGAGACTCTCATGCAGATGAAATCAGAGACCTCACAGAAGATAGCTGACATACTTTCCAAACAGGTTTTTGCCGGAAAGGCATGTTCAATTTGCGGTAGGCCGTTAAAGTGGGGAATGTATCATAACATATGTGACCGATGCTACCGTAAGAGATTTTTCTGAGTATTATGATTTTAAACAAATAAAGAGCTGGGACCTGGATGTATTCTGAGAAATTATGGACAATCAGTGAAAAGAGTACTATCATAAACAGAGTTAGGCATAACTAACTTAATAATATTGCTCATTAGTTGATTAAGGATGATTTCGGAGGATGAAGAATATGGAACTGCAATTAGGTGACGTTCAGACAACAGCACTGATACCGCTTGCGGTGAAGGCAAGTGAGACATTGAGAGTGAATCCGCGCATCAGGGATCAAAAGGCAGTAGATATTATCAGGCATTTAAATATTGATACAAAAAAATATGATAAGTTCCTGACACATGAGGGAGTTATCGCACGAACGATCATGCTTGACAGGCAGCTGAAAGGAATTGTAAAAGAGTACCCGGATAGTGTGATAGTAAACATAGGAGAATGTGAAAAGTGAAGTTTGAAGAAACAGGGAAGATGGACGGGAAAACATTGATGCTGCTTCCGGGAACATGCTGCGATTATCAGACCAACTTTTACTATGTAATGGACAGGCTGGCGAGAAAATATCATCTTATCTGCGTTAATTATGATGGATTTGATGGAAGTGATGTATTACAGAAACTACGAATAAAATCATTCTTCCTGATATAACTTCCCATGTCCTTCGTCATACGTTTGCAAGAATCCTATGTGAAAGCAATGTAAATATAAAAGTAGCTCAAAAATTACTGGGACATAGTGATATTGAAACCACTATGAATATATATACAGATGTTAGCGAGGAATTTCAGATGAAAGAATTTTTTGATAAGGTTAAAGAACTATGATTCAGGAAAATCAACCGCGAGTTAATAGTCAGAGAGCTATTTTGAGGTTAAAATATTATTGGCCTTTCGTCATTTATAGTGGGTAACCCCACCATTGCTCATTGATTAAATTTAAAAGTTTCTGCTATCCTTGATATATCAACCAGCCACACAAGGAGGATGTATCATGGATAATAAGGATCTGTTCACTGCGGCACTTCAACTTGAATATCCCTGGAAGGTATCAAATGTTGAGTTTCTTCCAGATGAAGATGATCCAAAAGAAATGACTCTTCATATCACCATTGCTTTTGAGCGTGGAGCTAAGTTCGTTTTCTACTATGAGGACGGATCTGCATGGACAGATTCATCCGGCAAACCTATAGAAATGACCGCTCATGATACTGCCGACAGAACATGG
>NZ_JNKO01000056.1 GCF_000702885.1 Oribacterium sp. P6A1
ATATATGTTTCTTTCTGTATATCAAAGAAAGGATGAAGACGAACGTACAATAGGAGAAATTTTCTATGTACTTCTTCAGGAAATGGAGGACATCACTTTCCAACATTCTCTTTTTATACTTGTAGAAGCAATGACTGCAAGTATAAAGAACATACTTCATATCACCGACGAACAGGTTGAGGAAATCTATAAAGATTTCTTTTTCAGGTTGCCAGAATATATGCAGGATGCGCTGACAAGAGATTACAAGGTGGCGTAATTGTTTTTTTATAGTCTGGAATATAGAGTTTTCAAGGTGCGATGCCCACTATTTATGTGGGAAGTTTGAGACACTTAAGTAAAAAAGTGTTCATTAACTATTTAAAAATATTAATATAACTAAAAATATTTAAATAATGGAGACAAAAGAAATGACGAAAAATCGTCATACGCTTTTGTCTCCATTTTTCATGGTTTTGGAAACTACATCCATTTGAAAATATCATCCGTTGACTTAGTCTTTAGCATTCTGTATAGTCTACACCATCAGGCGGATAGTTAAAAAAATTTAACGATATTGTTATAATATCTGCTTAATGTAGTTTTAAAAATTATGAGAGGTCGTTATATCGACCAAAAGGAGAAGAAATGGATTTTGAGGCAGTAAAGGAAATTATAGTTGACACTCTTGCTTGTGATGAGGAGAAGGTTACACCAAATGCAAAATTTATTGAGGATCTTGAGGTAGATTCACTTTCACTTGTAGAGCTCCATATGGCTCTTGAGGATTCTCTTGGACATTCGATTCCTGACGGTGATATCGGAAAGCTTCAGACAGTACAGGAACTTGTAGATTACTGCAATAAGTAATCAGGAAATAATTATTAAAAAAGCCAAAGCCTGCCTTTGGCTTTTTCTTGAACAAACAGGGGAGGAACACTTATGAAATCTCCAATTACCAGAATATACGAAATGTATAAGGACAGAGCTTTACTAAAGAAGGCTCATGCCGATACAGTTGGGCATACAGGAATCAGATTCACTTTCGGAAAAGGAAAGTCAACGGCAGAATACGCAGCCTCAAAAGAAAAGATAAGTGAAAAGAAGGGGCCTTCAGGCAGCGCGGACATAAGCCAGGAAGAAACTAAGGATAAAAACGGTTTACGCATACCGGCAGTTATGATTCCATCCAGTTTCATAACATGCAGATCATGCGGAAGACGTGCTCTTAGACATAAATGGGAAGATAATTATTTTGTTTGTCCTGAATGCGGAAAGTATGCACCTATTGGAGCATACTATCGTTTAAGCCTTATCCTTGATAAGGGTTCGTTTACAGAGATAGACACAGATATTAAGGCGGAAGATCCTTTGGGTTTTCCCGGATATAAAGAGAAGATCGAGCGGCAGGAAGAAAAGACAGGACTGAATGAATCTGTTGTATCGGCAGTGGGCAGCATTCGTGGTATTCGCCTTGTAACAGTGGTTCTTGACAGCAGATTCTTTATGGGTTCCATGTCCAGGGCAGTGGGAGAAAAGGTAACAAGAGCAGTTGAGTACGCAATGGAAGAAAAGCTGCCTTTGCTTATTTTCAGCGCCAGCGGCGGTGCCCGCATGCAGGAGGGTATTTACAGTCTCATGCAGATGGCAAAAACCACATCGGCTATCGAGCAATTCAGTGAGAAGGGCGGATTGTTCATAAGTTTTCTTACTAACCCCACTACAGGAGGAGTTACAGCCAGCTTCGCAACGCTTGGAGATATTACATTGGCAGAGCCGGGAGCACTTATAGGATTTGCAGGTCCGAGAGTTATTGAGCAGACCATAAGCCGTAAGCTTCCCAAGGGATTTCAACGTTCCGAATACCTGGAAAATCATGGATTTGTGGACAGAATCGTCGAAAGAAGCGAAATGCGAGACGTACTTACGGACATTTTGAAACTTCATGCAGATACAAAAAAATTCAGTACTGTAAAGAGAAGTGCAACTTTGGAGAATAAGTGATGATCAAGGAAATAATACAAGAGGCCGACCAGATCGGAAATAAAATCGATGCATTATCGGTAAATGATGAGCTTCTGGAGAAGAATGCAGAAGAGATACGTTCACTGGATAAAACCAGAAATGAACTTTTATCCAAGTGTACAGAGCTTAATCCTTCAGACAGAGTATATCTTGCAAGACATCCGAAACGTCCGCATATAAAGGACTTTATCGACAATCTGTTTACGGATTTCTTTGAGCAGAAGGGTGATCATTTATATGATGAGGACCTTTCCATAATAGGAGGAATAGCAAGATACAAGGGCTGTCCCGTAACTGTTCTCGGACATCAGAAGGGCAGATCCATGGAAGAAAATCTGGCGTATAACTTCGGTATGCCGAGACCTGAGGGTTACAGAAAGGCACTGCGTCTTATGGAGCAGGCTGAAAAATTCGGTCGTCCTATCATAACTTTTATAGATACTCCGGGAGCATATCCCGGAATGGAAGCCGAGGAGCATGGTCAGGGTGAGGCTATTGCAAGAAACCTTGCGGCAATGAGCAGATTCCATGTACCCATTATATCCATCGTTACAGGAGAAGGTAATTCCGGGGGTGCACTTGCGATAGGTGTGGCAAACAAGATCCTTATGCTTGAAAATTCAGTATATTCCGTACTTAGCCCGGAGGGATTTGCTTCTATATTATGGAAAGATGCAGCAAGGCATGAGGAAGCATGTGAGGTTATGAAATTAACAGCTCACGATCTCAGAAAAGCAGGAGTGGCAGACCATGTTATTCCTGAGCCCCTCGGAGGTGCCCAGGAGGATCCGGAAAGATTATATGCAAGTCTTGATATCGTTTTGGAAAAGACATTTACGGATCTGTTAAAGCTGTCTCCTGAAGAATTAAGAAGACAGAGACAGGAAAAGTACAGAAATATATAAATAGTCACTTGGAAAAGTGAACTGTCAGGAGCATAGTTTTGAAAGGAATAAAGATAATAGGCCTGGGAGGAGCGCTTCCCGGTCGGACAGTTACCAATGATGCTCTGGGAGAAATAATGGATACTTCGGATGCCTGGATATATCCAAGAACCGGTATACATGAAAGAAAATTCTGCTCAGAGGATGAAAGTGCTTTGACCCTGGCTGTAGAGGCCGGAGAAAAAGCCATAAAGGATGCCGGAATTACCAAAGAAGAAATAGCGGCAGTTGTTGTGGCATCCATGTCACCTGATCTTGCAACCCCGAGTATGGCAGCACTCGTACAGAGAGAATTGGGACTTCCTGAGGTTCCGGCCCTTGATATTAATGCAGCCTGCAGTGGATTTATTTATGCATTGGAAGTGGCAAGAGGGCTGTTGAACGCGAACCTTAGCGTTAATGATATCTATCCGGAAAAGGTAAATGAAGATAGTAAAAAGTCATTGAAAAAAAGTGCGCTGGTGATAGGAACCGAGCAGTTATCAAGACTTGTTTCCATGGAAGATCGTACAACAGCGATATTATTTGGAGACGGTGCAGGAGCCGCAGTAGTTACATCGGATAATTTTGAAGGTGAAAGCGATAATAAATCGAATTTTATAGATGCCGTTTCGGGAGAAAGAAATCCCGAAAATACGGGCTTTGTAAGTCTTTTGGGATCCAGAGGCTCCGGAGCCATAGAGGCACCTTCGATTTATTCGAGAGCATATGAAAAAAAGTATCGAAAAAAAGAAGATGCGTCTGAAATAGACCATATGTTAATGGATGGAAAGGATGTCTTTGTGTTTGCATGTGACATCATTCCCAGGATCATAAACGGACTTCTCGGGAAAACAGGTTTGTGCCTTGAAGATATCGACCATGTGGTATGCCACCAGGCAAATGCGAGAATTATAAGACATGTTATCAGAGCCATGCATGCACCTGAAGAGAAATTCTATATGAATATGGAAAAACTTGGAAATATCAGTGCTGCATCCATACCTGTTGCACTCAATGAGATGCATGAAAAGGGGCTTATAAAGGAAGGCGAAAAGCTGATTCTTGCCGGATTTGGCGGTGGACTGACTTGGGGCGGATGCATAATCAGCTACAAGTGAAAATTTAGCTGACTTCACCACAGGTGTATTCAGTATAGGGAACAGAGCTGTAAATGCTCAGATTATGATTAATTACGAAGAGAAAAGGTAGAACATGAAGCTTTTAAACGAAATTTTAGGAACACGTTATCCGGTCATTCAGGGTGGAATGGCAAATATTGCTACTGGACGTTTTGCTGCTGTATGCGCCAATGCCGGGGCAGTTGGACTTATTGGTACCGGCGGAATCCGTACAGCAGAGGAATTAAGAAATGAGATACGTACGGCTAGAGAGCTTGCACCGGAAAAAGAAGACGGATACAAGCCTGTTATCGGAGTAAACCTGATGCTTATGAATCCCGCAACAGATGATTTTGTAAAGGTATGTATCGAGGAAAAGGTTCCCGTTGTTACGACAGGTGCCGGGAATCCCGGAAAGTACATGGAGGATTTTAAAGCTGCAGGAATAAAGGTCATTCCTGTTGTTGGTGCTCCTATTCTTGCACAGCATGTGGCGAAGCTTGGTGCTGATGCGGTAATCGCTGAAGGATGTGAAAGCGGTGGACATGTTGGAGAGATGACAACCATGGCTCTTGTTCCGCAGACTGTGGATTCGGTAGACATTCCTGTAATTGCAGCAGGCGGTGTTGCAGATAACCGTCAGTTTAAGGCCGCACTTGCACTTGGGGCTTGCGGAGTACAGATCGGAACAGCTTTACTTGCATCTCCTGAGTGTCCGATACATGAAAACTATAAGGAGGCCCTTCTTAAGGCAAAGGGTTCTGATGCTATAGTGACAGGACGTATCGGAGGTACACCGGTAAGAGTGCTTAAGAACCAGATGACAGTTCAGTATCTTAAGCAGGAGAAGGCAGGCGCGGATAAGATGGAACTTGAGAAATATACTCTCGGTTCATTACGTCGTGCAGTGTTTGAGGGCGATGTCAAGACCGGTTCACTTATGTCCGGACAGGTATGCGGACAGCTTCATGACATACGTCCGGTTGCTGAGATATTGGAAGATATAACACAGATGTAATGGAAAGGCGAAATCATGAAAACAGCTTTTTTATATGCAGGTCAGGGAAGTCAGCATGCAGGCATGGGAGCAGATCTCTATCGTGATTACCCTGAATTCAGAAGAATATTTGACGGGGTATCAGAGGGATTGCAGAAGAAGCAACCTGCTGATAAGAATTATGATCTCTGTCGCTTGTGCTTTGAAGATCCTGACGGAGTCATCAATCAGACCCGTTATACACAGCCTGCAATGGTAGCCTTTGCCTGTGGCGTAACGGAGATACTGAAGGTACATGGTATTCGCCCTGATTATGCTGCAGGACTTTCTCTCGGTGAGTATTCGGCATTACAGGCAGCGGAAGTTATGGATTCAGAGACCGCTGTAGAGATGGTGGCATTCAGAGGTCAGAAGATGGCTGAGGCCAGCGAAGGTGTGGATTGCGGAATGACCGCGATACTGGGGATGAATGAACAGGATCTCGAGGACTGCTGCGAAAAAGTAAGAAGTGACAGCGGAAAAATCGTTTCAATATGTAATTATAACTGTCCGGGACAGATTGTAATCGGCGGCGAGAAGGAAGCTGTAGACAGAGTTACAGAGCTTGCATCAGGTTTTGAAAAGGTACGATGTATTCCGCTTAAGGTTTCAGGTCCTTTCCACACAAGTTATATGTCATCCGCAGGTGATGCTCTTCAGGGATATTTCAAGAATATCCGTATGAACCGCCCGAAGTGCAATGTTCTGTTTAACTATCTTGGAGATGAGTCTCTGGCTGTTACCTCATCCATAAATTCAACAACTGCCACCACCGCGGCTGCTTTTCGTAAGGCAATACCGGAGCTTTTGGTTGAACAGGTACAGAAGCCTGTAAGAATGGAAGCAATAATCAGAAATCTCTTTTCAAAGGGAGTTACTGATTTTGTTGAGATCGGACCGGGACATACCCTCAGCGGTTTTGTCAAGAAGGTTGCGAAGGATATGGGAATAAGTAATTTTACGGTAAGTGCAGTTGAGACATCCGAGGATGTTGAAAAGCTCACATCAAGATAAAGAGAGAAAAAGATGAACAGTTTAAAAGGAAAGACAGCGATAGTAACGGGAGCTTCGAGAGGTATAGGAAGAGCCATAGCGGTTGAGCTTGCAGCAAAAGGCTGTAATGTGGTTGTGGATTATGCCGGAAATGTAAATGCAGCGGAGGAAACCGTAAAGCTTTGTCAGGAGGCGGGAGCCTCAGCGATTGCAGTATGTGCGGACGTGTCCGATGAAAAGGCGGTAAATGAACTTATTTCTAAGGCACAGGAGAACTACGGAAGCATTGACATACTGGTAAATAATGCAGGAATAACCAGAGATAATCTGATGTTAAGAATGAGCGCAGAAGATTTTGATGAGGTTATTTCAAAGAATCTTCGCGGAGCATTTTTAATGACAAAATATGCAGGAAAGATAATGCTGAAGCAGAGAGCCGGAAGAATAGTAAACATTTCCTCTATAGTAGGTCTGCATGGAAATGCCGGTCAGGCCAACTATTCAGCATCAAAGGCAGGAATAATCGGACTCACAAAGACAACCGCCCTGGAATACGCAAGCCGGGGAATTACTGCCAATGTTATAGCTCCGGGCTTTATAGATACTGATATGACAAGTTCACTTCCGGAAAAGGTCAAGGAATCTATGCTTTCCCGGATACCTGCAGGAAAATTCGGACAGGCAGAAGATATTGCAAAGGCTGTAGCCTTCCTTGCATCAGATGATGCCCGTTATATCACAGGCCAGGTCCTCGGCGTTGACGGTGGTATGGGAGCGTAGGAGTTTGCATCAGCAAACTCCGGAGCGATAAGGCCCGAGCAGGCTCGGGTCCCGAAGGGATCAGGTGAGGTTGACAAAACCGAACCTGACCAG
>NZ_JNKO01000057.1 GCF_000702885.1 Oribacterium sp. P6A1
ACGATGAAAACGCTCAATTAATGTACGGATTTATATGGATGACTATTAATCCATAGCGGTCCAAAGAAGACCAAATAGAACACAGATATACTTCAGTTTCCTTGGATAAAGATGGATTTCCTTGGACATGTATGGACTAAACTAACAATAAAAGATTTACTCTATGGACAGTTAAGCGATAGGTATTTTTGATGTAATTTCTTCAAAAATGCGTTTCGGAACAGTCGGTTCACATAGAGATGGGTATAGCCCCGTATTTTCTAACGATGGAAAATACGGGGCTTTTTTTGTCCGCATATTTCTTTCAGAAATAGAAATGAGGTGAGTGGACATATTAATCGAATTTGTAACAGCACATAAAACAATCACAGGAGGGATAGAAGAAATCATGAAATCACCGCCAGATTTAGACAAATACTTAGGTAAAAAAAAGTGTCGTTACATCACTTATCAGGATGGAGCCAGACAGTACAGCATGCCTTATTGGACATTTGTAAAAATAGCCAAGGAAGCTAAAGCAAATATCAAATTACGTAAGACAGCGTTAGTGGATCAGGAAAAACTAGATAAATATTTGGAAGAATACTATTCAGAAGAAGACAAAAGAAAGGAGAAGCAAGAAATGCCAAAAAACAGAACTACGACTAATGATATTAAGGAATTAGTTAAATCGGGGAAAAAGAAATATGTAAGGTATGCAGAGGGTGCAGAGCTGTATTCCATGGGAAAGCATACATTCCAGGAATTGGCCAAAGATGCAAATGCTATTAGAAAAGTAAAACGAATTGTATTGGTAAATACTGAGATTCTGGATGCTTTTATAGAGTCCTTTGATGAGAGGGGATGTTAACTATGTGTAAAGTAATTGCGGTGGCAAATCAAAAAGGCGGAGTCGGAAAAACCGTGACCTGTGTGAATTTAGGTATAGGCCTTGCTGGAAACGATAAAAAAGTTTTGCTTATAGATGCAGATCCTCAGGGTTCTTTGACAATTAGTTTGGGGTGTGATGAGCCGGACAGTCTTGAGTACTCCTTAGCAACGGCAATGATCAATATTATTAACGATGAATCTGTAGATGTTCGTCATGGTTTGATACATCATGCAGAAGGTGTAGATATACTGCCAGGGAACATCGAATTATCAAGTTTGGAAATAACACTTACGGGAGTTATAAGCAGGGAAACAATATTAAGAGAATATGTCAATAAGGCCAGAGCGTACTATGACTACATAATAATAGATTGTATGCCATCCTTAGGAATGATGACTATAAATGCACTTGCCTGTGCTGATTCAGTTCTTATCCCGGTACAAGCTGCTTACCTCCCTGTGAAAGGCCTCCAACAGTTAATTAAAACTATCGGAAGAATAAAACGTCAATTGAATCCAAATTTAACGATAGAAGGGATTCTGATCACAATGGTTGACCATAGGACAAATTATGCAAAGGATATAACTTCCCAAATCTATGATGTTTATTCTTCGAGCGTAAATGTATTTCCTATCGAAATACCACTTTCAGTAAGAGTTGCAGAGATCAGTGCAACCGGAAGTAGTTTGTATGTTTATGATCCGAAAGGAAAAGCAGCATTTGCATATACCGAATTGATAAAGGAGGTAATGAGTCATGCCGTGTAGAGTCGGAAAAAAGATAAAGCTTACCAGTGTGGATGAATTATTAGGCGCTCCAAGTACTGAAGGTACTGTTGATTTAGATGTCCTGAGTATCTATCCATTTGAAAACCATCCTTTCAAAGTAGTTGATGATGAAAGTATGGAGGAACTGGTAGAGAGTATACAAGAAAATGGTGTTTTGACGCCTGTATTAGTAAGACCGGATGACCAGGGAACCTATGAAATGATTTCCGGACATAGACGACTGCATGCTGCTAAAAGAGTTGGTCTTAGAAAGATTCCGGCTATCATAAAAGAAATGACTAATGATGATGCAACTATCGCAATGGTAGATTCAAACATGCAGAGGGAAGAGATTCTTCCAAGTGAAAGAGCATTTTCTTTGAAAATGAAAATGGATGCCATGAATCATAGGGGAAGTCGATCGGATTTAACTTTGTCCACTGAGTGGACAAAGTTAACTTCGGCAGAAGTTGTGGGTGAGACAATGGGGATTAAAAAATCTCAGGTTCATAGATATATAAGACTTACCTTCCTGATTCCTCAATTGCTTGAATTAGTCGATGCAGGTCGTTTGGCGCTCAATGTTGGCCAGGAGATTTCATATCTAAATAATAATTATCAGAAATGGATTTTGGAGTATATCTGTGAAAATGGAATGATAAAACAAGAACAGCTTATGGATTTGAGAGCGTATAGAGATGATGATTCATTAACACAAGATAAATTGATAGACATATTGATCAAAGGAAGAGCAATACCACAGGTTAGAAAAAAGATTACATTTTCTGAGAGAAAACTTAATAAGTATTTTCCGACTTTCTATTCAAGCGCAGAAATAGAAAGGGTGATTATAGGTTTACTGGAACAGTGGAAAAAGAATCAGGGAGAGGGAGTTAAAAAATGATGGATTACTTTTATGGAACAAATGCAGGACAGTTTGCATCTGTAGTTATCCCGAAAGAATTATTGACCGGAAAGACATTTTCAGATCTATCAGTATCAGCAAAGATGTTATATGCAGTCTTGCTGGACAGGATGAACGAGGCATCGAAAAATAACTGGTTAGACGAAGAAAACAGAGTATATATTGTATACCCATTAAGTCAGCTGGAAGAGGATATAAATTTTTCTAAACATACAATTATTGATTGTATGAAGGAACTGGAAAAAATTGGCCTTATTTGTAAGCACCAGGTTAAAGGGAAACCAAGCAAAATCTATGTAAAAAATTTCAATAGAAGAATACTTAGATCTGTTGGGTAGTGCAGAAATTGCACCACTGAACCGCATAGAGAGATACAGAACGCTATACAAGGGAGGAAAAGAAGTTGAGCGAAAGAATCATATTTGACTATTTCAAAGGTCAAGAATCTGACATGCTTAGCTTTTACAGAATACCTAAGCTTCTATTTACCAATGATTATTTCAAGCAGCTTTGTGTTGAAGCTAAGGTCCTTTATGGACTAATGCTTGATAGAATGTCATTATCACTGAAAAATAAGTGGTTTGATGCTGAAAACAGGGCATATATATACTTTTCACAGCAGGATGCAATGGAAATGCTGAACTGTAAAGAAAATAAGATTGGTGCACTGTTTAAAGATCTTGAGCAATTTCAACTTATCGAACGTAAGAAGCAGGGACAAGGAAAGCCGACAATCATATATTTAAAGAATTTTGTGCAGGAAGAAAATATATGTCAGACCTTTGAAAAAACAATGTCTAAAGAAGATGAAAATAAGTCTAATAACGATAAGGTTTCAGACATGGGAAAAACCAATGTCAAGACTTTGGAAAAATCAATGTCTAGACCTTTGAAAAACCCAAGTCCAGACATGGGAAAAACCAATGCTAATTATAATAATATAAATAATACTGATTTAAATAAATATCATATCGATCAGATAGATCAGACATTGAATGCTGAGTATTTAGCATATGCAGAAAGAATCCGGGAGAACCTGGAACTATCGTTGATGAAAATCCGCTACCCACATTATGCAGAGGTTATTGACGGGATTTATGACCTTATAATTGAAACTGTAATCAACAAGAACGACATCATCTGGATATCAAAGAATAAGTATCCAGGAGAACTTGTGAGATCGAAATTTCTTAAACTGAACAGCAGCCATATTGAGTATGTTCTAGAGTGCATGAAGCAGAGTACAACCAAGATAAGGAATATAAAGAGTTATCTCTTATCGGCTCTCTTTAATGCTCCGACAACAATTGGCAGTTACTATCAGGCCGAAGCAAATTATGATATGAAAGTGAATTTGTGTTATCATTAGCATTATCAAATAGGGCACCTGTATTTCCATACTTACTGGGAGGAGGATTATGGAATTCAAAAAAGGATGCGGTTGGAAAGTCTGCTATGATGAGGGAAGAAATCTCAAGAGAGAATCATACATCAGAATCCTGAGGATGAAATTATGAAGTATATATACTTGATAGTTATCAATGCAGTAGCATTTCTGATGTATGGTATTGATAAAGAAAAAGCACGAAAAGGAAAATGGCGGATAAAAGAGAAAGACCTTATTCTGGTAGCGGTGATCGGAGGCAGCATAGGAGCTTTTTTGGGAATGCACTTCTTTCATCATAAAACCAGACACTGGTATTTCAGATACGGTATCCCTGTCATAATGATCTTGCAGATCATAATAATTGCAGTTATGGGAGCAAAATACTTATAGATATAGTGCTCCCGTTTTTGCTGGGATCAGCAATCTCACCCGTTTGCCCTGAGAAAGTTTTTGATATTTTCAACAGTTCTTTTTTCCAGGTCTTTTAGTGTGGCTATCTCTTTTTCGGAAAGTCCCTGATATCTAAGGGCGTCATAATCCCTTAAGGCTTCATCAAGCTGATCTTCTATGCGTTTCGCGTCATCTAAAACATAGTAGGCGCGGTATCTTTCCGAGAAGGAGGCATTGGCATCATCCTGGGTAGGACGAATGCTTTTTATGAAATGTCTTGATTTCATTTTTTGAAGGGATGCAACAACCGTAACAATCGGTAGTCTGGTGTAATCCATTACCATCTTTTCAGTCACTGGGCTTCCTGTCAGGTGCATGTAAAGCAGTATCCGCACATCCTCAAACTTTAGATCATTCTGTGAAGAAATGGGATTAAGATAGTACTCAATAAGCTTATCCTTGTAATAGTTGTCGGAAAAAACAGTGGCGCGTTCATCTGGATGATATTGAACTGATACCGTTTCTGTGCCAAGTTTTTTTGAAACAGGAGTCCCGGGGATAACAAAGTCATCCTTTGCAAAATCCACCAGGAAGCCGGCAATTTCAGCTCTTCTAAGATCGTACTCATCTTCATCAAATACATTTCTGTAGAACCTGTCATAGTACTGTAACACATTCATTTTCATGTTGATGATCTTCGTCAGGTTCATATTTTGTGAGACCAATGATCCCTCAGTTTTCACATAATAGTAGATCGGTGATTTAACCACTGCGATATGTTCTGCATGAAGCAGATATTCCATATTAAAAATAAAATCCTCACAATAGCTAAGCTCAGCATCCATTCTGAGCTTGTAGCGGTCCAGGAGTTCTTTCTTGTAAAACTTATTCCAAATGACGCCATAGTAGTAATCCGCGGGGTTAGATAGCATATAATCCGCATAATCTTTTCTTGTCAGAATCCGGTCGGTGTCAATGTCTCCTTTTTTCGAAAGATGTTCTCCAACAACGCGGTAGAAATCCGCGATGACCATGTCCGCTTCTGCATCCTCTATAGCACGGACCAGAAGTTTTGTGGCATCAGGAGTTATCCAGTCATCTGCATCAAGAAACTGGATGTAAGTACCTTCTGCCATATCTATGGCCTGATTTCTTGTATCGGAAACTCCGGAATTTTTCTTATGGATAGCTTTCACTCTGCCATCTTTTTCTGCATATTCATCTATGATTGAAGGACTTGAATCCTTACTTCCGTCATCCATGAGAAGAAGTTCAAAGTCCTTGTACTCCTGGTTCAGTATGCTCTCTATACATTTCCTGACGGCTTTTCCGGCATTTATTACAAACGTATATAAAAAGATAAAAAGTATAAAGATTAATACCACAGAACTTTGATCTTAGTTTCAGCTCTATATTGCTTTCTATTTTCACGTCGGTCGGTGGGATGCTAGCGTAAAGTTTTTGTAGGTTTAAGAAAAAAGAAAAGAGAACGTCCATGATCCTTTGATAAAGTTAAGGTGACCAAACCAAACTTAAGG
>NZ_JNKO01000058.1 GCF_000702885.1 Oribacterium sp. P6A1
CCTTATTGTTTTTCATTGTATAAACTATGCAGTCCTCTACACCGTCACCGTATGTACAGTTCCCCATAAGCTCTCTGATACCGTCATTATTTAAATCTTCGTAATAAGCAACATCAAGATCTCCATAAGTGCTTGCCAAAACCCTGAGACCATCATTCCAATATAAATAATGACTTTCATAAGGAAATACCCTTTTGTACTCAAGGATAATCCCATTATGGTCCAACACATCGTTGAATTCACGTATGGATAGCTCGTCTATGTCAGCCATTACCTCATACTGGATCAGTTCATGATTATGAACTACAGTTAATAACGACTTATCGTTAGATATTTTACGTAGTTCAGTGATATAAGTAGTCCCCTTTTCATTAAACGAACACTTATAAGAATCACATCTCGCATAAGCTGGAATTGTTATGGTCATAAGACCAATGATAAATGATAAAATAAATCTCACTTTTGTATTCCCCTAAAAAAACAAATCTATTTACTTTCGCTTGATAAATAAGTAATCCTTCTTTGTCCACGATTATATGAATAAAGAATAATTCTTGAATCCAAGTGGACAAGGATCTTTTCTGCTTTTAACCGGAAAGATTGTATTTTTCTTTTTCGACAACTTTTTTGCTTCAGACTCAGTAATAAAATGTATCTCAATAGGGATGTTATAGTTTTTCTCAAGGATTTCTTTCATATACTGAGAATATTTTTTCTCCAAGATTTTGACATAACCTTCCTCCGGTACAATTATAAGCAAAAGATTGTCTATTAAATCGAAAAGTCTTAACGGTTTAAGCCACATATCAAACGATATCTTAAGGACATCATGATCTTCTCTGACAGCCTCAAGTATCTTATCCCAATCCTTTCGTATCATGTCAAAAACGTTTAACTCAGATTCACTTTTAGCATTCTTGTCTGTTTCCTGATTCTTAACATCAGGGTTCTCTTGGGCATCAGTATTCGCTGGTTCTTTTATGACCGTAGTATCATCGTTATCTCCCTGAAAACCAGACCAGGACAAATCCGGAAGAAGTTCGTTTCTTATTTCTTCTCGTATTCTTTCCTCAGACTCCAAAACATGCTTCAGATTATTCTTCTGATAAAAATCCCCACACATTAATCTTCTATAGATCAAACCTTCCGCTGAACACATGAAGCTAAGAGCTAAGATAAGATCCTTTTCAACACCAATTCCTTCGTGATAGCAATCTCCCATACGCATATATACATCCGCTCCAACTTCCGGAATCAGCTCTTCCGAAATCATTTCAGTACATCGCTCATAGATATGAAATGCTTCCTTCGGATCCTTTTCCACATAGAATCCATTCCTATAAAAGTCTCCAATCTTGTATAGTGAACGAACATTTCCAGTTGCAGCACCCTTCACGAAATAATTAAAGGCTTTCTTATAGTCCTTATCGCCTGTTCTTCCGTAATAATAGATGTAACCAAGATTTTCGACTGCCTGATCATTACCGCCTTTTTCAGCCATATGATAATATTCAGCAGCTCTTACATAGTCCTGCTCCCCGGCTCTTCCTGTATAGTAGAGTGAACCCAGTTTGCAGATATAGTCAGGATCACCTTCCTCAACTCCATCTAAATAGATGTCCTTCAACAGTCCCGCAATCTCCGGATGCATAGTGTGTATCCTATCATCATCATGCAGGCTATCTGACAGAAGTTTCTTAGCTTCCTCAAAATCGTTTATATCCATTTCATATTCAGCATCTTTAAGCGATGCAAGACTCTCTGGATATCTTCCATCCTTTGATAATGTTGTGATTGCATTACGTACTCTCTTTAATAAATCATCCTTTGACTTAATCCTCATGGTTCAGGTCTCCTTTTATAAATCGTTATCTGTTTCCTATAGTCCTAATCAATAATCCTCAAGTAAAAATTGGCTAAGTGTTTCCAAAAGAAAAGCTTTTAGGTATTTTTCCATTTGATATTTCGATTATATTTTTGTCCAATGACATTTTTTGTCATTCTCGCAGACTAATATGTAACCAACACAAGCAGATGAAATCTTACCTGCAGTTTATAAAAGTGTAATGAATATAATCTGCCAATTGTGATAATATCTAACTCAGCAACTATTTATTCGATTTTAAGAAAGGAGGCCATCATGACAAAGAACACTTTGACAAACTTAAACGCAACCGGAGGTATGGTTATCCTTTTCTCTGTACTAAAATAGGCAAAGTCTATCTAAATTTACAGTTTTCATAGGATGATCAGATCCTCTTTACATTCGAGGGAAATTTATACTCCTTTCAATATAGTAAAGGATATCAACTATGGAGATTATCAAAGGAGCTTATTCAGTAGCTCACATTTTCACTACAAACAACATAGATACTGCGCTTGATCAGTATGCAAGAGCACAGCTACAGATGATCTGTGACAACGAATCATCCAGTGGCTGCCTCATCAGAGTCATGCCGGATGTCCATCCCGGAAAGGTCGGAACCATCGGGCTTACCATGACTATCGGAGATCGTATCATCCCAAATCTTATCGGTATCGATATAGGATGTGGAATGACTTTGGCCGAGATAAAAGGTAAAAAAGTTGAAGGACAAAAGCTTGATACAGTAATAAGAGACTGTGTTCCTGCTGGATTCAATATAAGGAGAAAGCCTCACAGACTTTCCGAAGACTTCCCTTTCTCTGAACTAAAGTGTGCAAACCATATAAGAACTGATAAGGCACGCCTTAGCCTTGGTACACTTGGCGGAGGCAATCACTTTATCGAAGTCGACAAGGATGATGATAACAATCTTTACATTGTAATCCATACAGGAAGCAGACATTTGGGCAAAGAAGTAACTGAATACTACATTAATGAAGGGCAAAAGATCCTTAAGGAAAAGGGTCTGAACATTCCCTATGAGATCACATGGCTTGATGGAGATCTTAAGGATGCTTATCTTCATGACATGCAGGTAGTCCAGAGATTCGCTTCCCTTAACAGGCAGATTATCCTTGATGAGCTTGTAAAAGGAATGAAATGGAAAGTTCTTGATACATATGAATGCATCCATAACTATGTAGATACAACACTGGAAACTTTGGAAACATTCCTTGCTCCGATGTTAAGAAAGGGTGCTATTTCAGCAAAGAAGGACGAAAAGGTCATCATTCCCATCAATATGCGTGACGGTATCATTCTTGGAACAGGTCTTGGCAACCAGGATTGGAACTGCTCTGCTCCCCATGGCTCCGGGAGGATTATGAAGCGTGAGGATGTAAAGAACAGCTTTACCGTTTCATCTTTCAAATCAGAAATGAAGGGGATTTATTCAAGCTGTATCGGTAAGGATACGCTTGATGAAGCCCCATTTGCCTACAGACCGATCATGGAGATTTCTGATGTAATAAGCGATACCGTGAAGATCGATAAGATCATAAGACCGGTCTATAACTTCAAGGCTGGTGGAGAATAATGAGGATTAAAATATGATAATACAGATAAGTTCCGGACAGGGACCGGCTGAATGTGAGCTTTGCGTCACAAAACTCTATGATTCCCTGAAAAAAGAATATGCTGACATTGAAATGATACAGCAGCATACAGCAAAAACAAAAGGATGCAATACATCCATCATGTTCAAAACTGAAAACGATCTTTCCGGAATTGAAGGAACAGTGCAATGGATATGCAAAAGTCCCTTCAGACCCAACCACAAAAGAAAAAACTGGTTCGTGGATGTAAGCATCATCCCTGAAAGAGAAGAGATCTGCAAGGATCAGAACATCCGCTTCGAACGCTTCCATTCCGGTGGAAACGGCGGACAGAATGTAAATAAAGTTGAAACCGGTGTCCGTCTCATTCACATACCAACCGGTATCACAGTGACTTCCACAGCAGAGAGGACCCAGCAGCTTAACAGAAAGGATGCTCTTGAGAAGCTTAACGCCATTCTAGCGGCAAAAGAAAAAGAAAACCAGGCCAAACAGACAAATAACGCCTGGCGGGAACATACAAAGATCGTCAGGGGAAATCCGGTAAGAGTCTATAAGGGCATGGGATTCACCCATACATAATATTATAAACATAATACTAGAGAAGGATTGTTCACTCTTTACTTGTTATATAAAACTTACTTCCTGTTATTGGTATTACCATTATTCCACTAATAATCTAAATCCATAATAACGAAGTTATAGTTTTTGTAGAAGCTATTTAACGAGTTAATTTAGAACTCTTTTATATTCTTAACATTAATTTCATGCATTTTAATATATATTACGTGATATTTTTTAATAATTTGCCGACATTTCAACTAAGAAAGTTTTTTATCATCGAAAGGAGAAATATAATGTTTGATTTTGATCTCGGTTCATTTTTGGAATCTGCAAAAGGAATAATTGAATACACTGCAGAAAGAAACTATAGAGATGCTAGTCGAAACGCAAGAATGAATGGTGAAAAATTTGATAGTGATCTCTATGCTTACGAAGCAGACAGATTAAAAGAAAAGCGTCTAGCAAGAGAGCAAGAGAAGAAACGTAACAGATATAGATAATGTTAATTAACAATAAATAACTTGCTTAACCCCCAATTATTCTTAAAATAAATATTAATTAGTCTTAAACATAAGTTAAATTATTGTTTACCAATTCAAAGAGCTTCTTGATTAAGGGAAGCTCTTTGAATTGTCAGGTGATTTAATGGGAGTTTATATTTTTATAAGTTATATTACATTATTCTTATATGTCATGATATTAACATTTTAATAAAAATCCCAAAAACGATAACCATTCCAACAATAATTATTTTGAATACTTTTGGATTTTCATTAGAAAATTCAATTATTCTTTCAGCACCTGCAAGTTTTTTTATAATAGATGCCGCCATGAGTGCCTCGTCTACTACTGGTATTGGATCAGGAATAAAAATATTTATTATCATAAAAACTATTTGAAAAGGTAAGGGAGCACCTAAAAAAATCAAAAAGACAATACCATAAACAATAATATATAACACTTAAATCCTCCTACAGATACTCTGTCTCAATCATTTGGCTAAACATTCTTGTGATTTAGTCATCGGTGTCAATATCATCTACTGTTGTCTTTTCAGCCTTGTTCTTTTCCTTTATCGTCGTGCTGTTGGCCTTGAAATTATAAATAGGTCTTACAATGCTTACGATATCTGCTGTAGGTGAGATATTTTCAACGATATCATCCATTCCCTTGTAAGCAAAAGGACTTTCATCAAGTGTAGAATGGTTGACGCAGGTTGTATAAATTCCGGCTTCCTTCATAGTCTTTTCGTACTCTTCCACTGTGAACCGGTTAAAAGTCTCAGTCCGTGAGAACATTCTTCCAGCACCATGAGGAGCAGAACAGTTCCAATCATCATTACCCTTTCCTACACAGATAAGGGATCCGTCCCTCATATTTATAGGAATGATAAGTCTTTCGCCTTCTCTTGCAGAAACTGCACCCTTACGGATTATGTTTGATTCATGATCGATATAATTATGAACCGTTGTAAATTCGCCTAAAGGCTTAAATCCGTAGTGGTCAATTATCTGTGATGCGATCCTGTGGCGGTTCCTGTCAGCATACTCCTGGCATATCTTCATATCATGAAGGTATTCCTCGCTGTACATTCCTGTTAAGAAGCAGAGTTCAAGGGGCATATCCGGTGGAGTCTGTCTGAAATTTCTGTGTAGTTCCTTAAGTGCCTCCTGTATCTCAGCTCTTCTGCCTGCAGCCTTATACTCTCTCTTTATACGTTCCTCTTCTTCCCACATAGGGACCTTTCCCGTATGGATGCCGGTAGCAACGCCCTGATAGTACTCACA
>NZ_JNKO01000059.1 GCF_000702885.1 Oribacterium sp. P6A1
TTAATGTAATTCCTTGCATTAATTATCTCATGTACAGGCAAAAAAGTCAGTAAAATCAAGGCTTTTTGATTGTTGAGCACACACTACTTACCTTCCGGCTTGCAGTGCAGGACGATGTTCAACCCCGTAATGGCAGGGTCTTCTTCTGATACTCGGTGTGCAATATCATAATTTCGACAGGTTATAGGCTCTCCTTCGATGTTATGGGTACAAAAAACCGAGCAGCCAGGATCAATATAACCGATTTTTCTCATGGCGTTCATCACTACCGAACCATAGTAGTCCTTTGTGTAATCCATGTAATACAGATAACCATCATCATCAAGCCGTGTCACAGCATCCTGCTTTTCGGACTCGTATGCGCAACCGGAAATAGAGATGACCATCAGCGTGATCACAATCAATGCTGTCAGGTAATAAACTTTTGAAATCAAAGCTGTTCTTTTTTTCATTTTACCTCCATAAATCCCGGTCTTTCATATCGGCGATGGCTTATATTTTAAGACGATAACCTCCAACATATATTTGTTTACCGACTTTACTGCTGCGGTCTCACTCCCCCGCACTCGCAACAGAACCTGCCGGTATTAGTGGCTCCGCACAAAGGGCAGGTCCATTCGGAGCCGTCGCTCACAATAGGTTTTTTCGTTTCATTTGCACGGTCGGCCTGATTTCTGTTATTCATATTGTCACCCATACCCATAAATCCAATGCCGTCCATAGGCGAATTAGGCATATTCATCATAACTGATCGGCCGCCTATAGTGATATCCACATCATGGTCGGGCATGGTAAAAGAGACCTTAATAACGCTTCCGTACTCAACCTTTAAATCCGGAGCATTAACCTTGACATCATAACTCGTATCCGTAGCTACAAAAATAAAGATAGCTTCTACATGCTCACCAATCTTATAATAAGCACGGTCTTCCTTTAACTTAAAACCCAATCCTGCACGGACACAGTAAAAACCTTCCGGCTTCTCTTTCGGAACCGTATCAAAGATCCCTTGATCCCATCCGTATTCACTCTGAGGATGCATAACAGAATTTAATATATCTCTATACAAAGAGTCCGATTCCTCTGTGAGTGTCTTACTAAAGAACTCGGTTTTCGATGTAATCCCGTAATTCTTTAGTTCCATGTCAAACATTCTGTCAAGCTCATTGAAATGATCTCTCATAACCGACTTGCCATCAGGATAGTTATTAAGACATTTCTCGATAATCACAGGACCGTTCTCCTTGATGGTCGTTGCCACAGCCTCATCATTTGCGTAACGGACTTTATCGTATTCTGAGACCTCACATCTGCCTGCAAAACGAGCCTCAAGGTCTATATCCTCCTCATCGGGAACGCCGTTTTTCACTATTCCTCTGACCTTAATCGTGAATTTAACCGGCTTCGGTGTTCCAAACTTTACCTCTAACATATTCCCTCCAAAACATTCTATCCATCGCTTTTTCTAATCACACATCCTTTGTGTACATCATATCATGATTTACTTCCGACTGATAAAAGCTTTCGATTGTTGTTACCGAATTGAATAAACTTGCCAGCATGTACTTTTTAATATTTCGTACCTTGGCGGTATTAGCCTTCATACACCCAAGAATATATTCAATATGTCCATAATTCAGTTTCATAAACCTTGCTTTTACCAAGTCTGAAGAGTATTTGTTTCTGGCAATCTCTATTTCATCATTTTTTGAAAGGATCACTTCAAGTATAAGGTCTGCAAGTCCATCAATGATATTTCTGTAGTAGGGATATCTTTCTATCAGAAGGCCATATTCGATATTTTCTTTGATCAGATACAAAGTGCCGGCAACATCTGATTTCTTCTCATCTTCGGGTTCAGATATGAAGAGATCAGATATGATATCAGTCTTCTCAGTATTGTTTATTATATTCTTATTATGGTCCCTTTTATAAACCTCCAGAGGTTTATGTTGTAAACCTGCTGAGGTTTCATTTTCGAACCTGCAGAGGTTTACTTTATAAACTTCAGAGCCGGTTTCTTCTGCTGCTAAATTGAAGTTTTTCACATATATGATATCCGGTTTTCCAAGGCCCTGCTTCCTTCGTTCTATAAGTCCAATTCCGGTCTTTACATCAAGTTCGGCAATGGTTTTCATAGCTTTATTCTTGCCGCAATTCAGATATTCCATCGTATCCTCAACAGAAAAATATATAAACACACGATTTTCCTTATCAAACCAATGGTTTCTTGCAGATAATGACATTCTGTCAAGCATTAGCCCATATAGAATCTTCGCATCATTAGACAATGCTTTAAAATAGTCACTTGTCACAAGAAGTTTTGGAATCCGATAGAATGTGAGCATTTCTGATTCCGTGCCATAGAAATATTTGAATTTTACTTCATCGCTCACAGTATTTCCTCCTGCTACATATGATTCAGAAATGCATATTCTGCACTTCTGAATGAATTCATCCTTTCGGATCCTGATAAATAAAGTTCTTTACGTAGATGATACTTGGCTTTCCCTGCCCTCTCTGTTTTTTCTCAATAAGACCAAAGTTCTCCAGCTCAGTTAGATAATCAATTGCCTTCCTGAGAGATATCTTTAAATCCTCAGCTATATCTTTAACAGGATAAATGATATAGGCCCTGTTCTGTTCGTCCAGCCATCGGTTTTTCAAAGAAACCGACATTCGATCCAACAGCATTCCATATACCAGTTTAGCCTGTACTGATAATTCTGAGAAAATCCCGTCTGAAACCATCATGGCCTTAGGTATACGAATAAAATCAAATTGTGATGATTGTCTGCGATCAATGTAATCGAACTTATGGAAGTTCATGAGATCCATCCTCCTTCCACTTCTTTAAAAGCTGCATGATTATTTTTTCTCTTGAATCCGTGTCATACTTCGCAGGAAAGAATTGATCCAGTTTTTTCTTGGAGAGTGTAAGCTTTCCATCTGACTTTTTCTTAGGCAGCGCATCATTTAAAAGCGCAATCATGCTGTACTGCGTAAGATTATCCGCATTACTCTCTTTAAGCACATCAATTTGAGCCTGGCGAACCATTCCATTCTCATGCATATATTCATAAAGCCATCCCTGTAACTCTTTATCAAAATATGATATCTCGATTCCAAGCGCCATGGTAATACGCTTACGATCAACATAATCAAGGATCTCCGGAATCAGCTCCGTTAATCTGATATAACGTTGAACCTGTCGTCCGCCCATTCCCATTGACTTTCCAACAACCTCACTACTCCATAATTCACGCTTGTTCTCGACATCATGTCGAGTTGTCAGATCAGTTCTCTCTCCCTGTCTTCGCATTGCATCCATCTTCATTTTCAATGAGAATGCCCGCTCACTTGGGAGAAGCTCTTCTCGTTGCACATTTGAATCTACCATAGTAATAATCGCTTCATCATCAGTCATCGGCTTGATAATAGCCGGTATAGTTGTAAGGCCCGCGATTTTGGCAGCATGCATTCTTCTATGACCTGATATCATCTCATAAGTACCCTCATCATCTGGACGTACAAGCACCGGTGTGAGTATCCCGTATTTCTTTATGCTCTCAACCAGATCATCCATTTTCTCATCATCCAAAACCTTAAATGGATGATTTTCAAAAGGAAATATCTGATCTATTCTGATCTCCGTCGTACCATCCTTTTCAACTGGTGCTCCCAGCAATTCCTCAACTGTTTCAAAATGTACTTTTTCTCTCTTAACGGCCATGTTCCAGCACCTCCTCTGTTAATTCATGATATGCAGATGCAGCTTTTCCTTTAGGATCGTAATCATATATGGTCTTTGCCATCTGACTTGTTTCAGATGCCTTTACTGACATCGGAATTTCTATCTGGAATATAGGAATCATCTTTCCATAGACATCATTTACCTCTGAAACGATATCCTTTGCATAAGTAGTTCTTCTATCCACCATAGTGAAAAGGATCCCTTCGATCTCCAGTCTGTTATTCAGTCTTCTTTTGACTGTATATATTGTCTTTATAAGTTGCTGTAGACCTTTTACAGGAAGATATGCCGCCTGTACCGGAACCAGGACGCTGTCAGCACATGCCAAAGCATTGACAGTTAAAATCCCAAGCGACGGCATACAATCGATCAAAATGTAGTCATATAATAGTCTGATTTTTTCTAAATAAGTTCTAAGCACAAGTTCCCTGCTCATTGCATTAACAAGAGAAACCTCTGCCGCAGACAAATCAATATTTGCCGGAAGCAGATCAAGTTTTTCTTTAACATGGATAATTCCAAAATCCGGTAATATATCACCATCATTGACCACTTTTGTGATCACATCTGTCACTGTATGCTCCAGCTTGTCAGGCTCCCGGTATCCCATGCATAAAGTAAGAGAAGCCTGGGGATCCAAATCCACCATCAGGACTTTCTTTCCCTTATCAACAAGGCCTGCACCTAAATTAACTGCTGATGTAGTCTTTCCGACCCCGCCTTTCTGATTTGCGATAGCTATGATTCTGCTCATCTTTCTTTTCCTCCCTCACAATCTAAAAGACTGAAAATACTTATCAAATGTTTCCAGATCCACCCAGGCTGATCTGCCTATTTTGATGATTGCTTCACATTCATGTGCCATTTTCTGGAACCTACTTAGTCCCATACTATATAGTTCCGCTCCTTCTTCATATTTCACGTACTTTTTTCTCTTATCTCTTGCAGTTCTTACGTCTCTTGCTACTTTACTTAAAGCTCTCATTCTTCATTCTCCTTTCGATACTGTTCACGTAAATAAGCTTCAAAGGTTGATCTTTTTACTCGATACGTTTTATTGATTTTGTAAAGAGCTCCTGCTTCCCTTGCCATTCTCATCAAGACCCTCTCTGTCAGTCCGTAATACTCAAAACCGGTTCTCAGATCAAAAAGATAATGCTGGGCAAATCTGATATCCCATTCATCCAACAGATCTGAAACCTTCCATAGATTACCTTTCATCTTTAGTCTTCTCCCATCTGTTTCTTACCTTTCGTACCTCTCCCTGTGTTAATGGCTCCTGCCTGAACTTTTCCAGAAAAGGATCGAAAATATCTCTGTTTATAAGTACGATTCCATCAAAGCGATAGATTGCACCAGCCTCATCAGCGAGCTGTAATAGTTTCCTATGCTGCAAGCTATAAACTATTTCGCATTCTCTCCAGGTAAGAAACCTTTTTCGTAACCTGTTTGAAGTAGCCTTTATCTCGGTCCTTCTCTCCAGGTCGTAATACTCATTTGTCATTAGTTCTTCACCGATTTTTGTCTTGTTCATTCCTGCCCTCCATTAATCTTTAATCTATGGTTGAAATCCTTACGGCTCATAAGGAAACGCCCTTCCTGCTTATTCACTTGTGATATCCTTTGTCATGAATCCAAAAAAGGAGGCACCTTCCTAGAATTTCTTCTAAGAAAGTGCCTCCTGGCTTTTAAATGTATTCGTAATATAACTTATCTGGATTTATGCCTTTTTGTCAAAATAGGCTGTTATGTTGCAGAAATGTTGCAACTCACATCCATGTATTTATCTATAACTGTAACCTGTTGCAAAAACAAAGCTTAAGAAGATTGCTCATTAACTGTTAAACCACGGTTTTATAAGCTCTTTCAAGCAAAAGCCTTAAGGTCATCATCACATGTACTTATATGTTTTTTTAACCTAAGCTCTTCATTGT
>NZ_JNKO01000060.1 GCF_000702885.1 Oribacterium sp. P6A1
AATGCTGACATATAGTTACAAAGTTACTTTTATAAGTCAAAGGGAAATACGGAATCATCATCTTGCGGTTCCACAAAATCAGGTCCCTTTGTCGGAGGTTCATCATCTCTCCAGCCCATGTATTCCATCAGGTAGGCCTTTTGTTCCTCCTTGCTCATTCCTTTCATGTCACGTTGGATCTCCTTATCCATACGATATAAGGTGAGGAAATCATAATCATCATGACTGCCTGGACACAAATATCTTGATCCGGGATTCTGACGTGGACTGTGGCCTGACATGACCCATTTACGAAGCAGCGTCTTTTCGTAGTAGCTCATCGGAACTTCCCGTTCATAACGTTCAAGTTCCATTGCGTTACTGTAGGCTATGTCATCCGGTGTGAATACATATCCTTCCGGATTCGCTTCGAAAGCTTCATAGTCAAAGCAATAGTCTGCAGGATATAGATCGTGTACATTGAAAACTTTATTTCTTCCCATTATTACCGACCTCCTGAGTATTTATCCTGCTCCAAGCTTCATTTATGCTTGATTCTCTGAGACGGTTATTACCACCCGGAAAGAGTACTAATTCCACATGATGTGTAAGACGTCCGATAAGAGCAGTAGTCATACGCTCGTCATATAAAACGTTCACCCATTGCGAAAACTCAAGGTTCGTATTAAGGATCACGGACTTCTGTTCGTGTATCTCGGAAAGATAATCAAAAAGCAGCTGGGTTCCTGTCCGGTCGTAAGGTACATATCCAAACTCATCCAGGATCAGTATCTGGGCACTGTTGAGTTTCTTCTTCAAGGAAGTAAGACTGCCTTTTGCCTTGCTTTCTGCAAAAAGATTGATAAGGCCCGCAGTCCGATAGAACTTCACAGGTATGTCTGCATTGCAGGCCGAAATACCTATCAGGGTAGAGAGCATCGTCTTGCCTGTTCCGGTACTGCCGTACAGGATGACATTCTCACCTTTACGGTAGAATTCCAGATCCAGTAATGAATCCAGGGAAACATCCGAAGGAAAATCTATCTCGTCAGTTCTAAACTGATCACGTTGGTAGATTTTCGGGAATCCGGCAGTGTTGAGCAGTTTCATCTTACGGCGCTCGGTTCTGTACTTGATCTCATTGCTTAAGAGGTTATAAAGGTATTCCTGGTTTGAGCCTCCTTCCTGTGACATGGCCATTTCCGCGAAGTTTGATGACAGTCTTAGCTGCTTGCAGCATAATGCGATGTTTTCCTTAAATTCATCCATTAGCGGCACCTCCCCTCTTGAGAACGGCATCCAATGCGTTAAGGTCATGTGGAAACATAATGACCTTCATCTTAGGGAGTGATTCTGTTCTGCTAAGTGGTGGCAATGGCGGAACATCCATATATGTTCGCCTGTAAAGGCTCATAAGGCTGTCAGGATCTGTTGCCTTATGCTGGATTGCTTTATTGACTGTCGAAATGGCACTTCCAAACCCACTACGCTCAGTTAGTTCTGCAAGTACCTTGAGGATCCTGCCGCGATCCTTATTCTCGCAGCCGTCCATGTACATCTGCATAGAAACCGGCATCATCTCGTATATTCCGCTGTTCTTAAGCGAGCGAGGTTTGCGGGCTATATATCGCAGATACGGGATCCAATCCATGCTCTCGTGTTCATCACCGTACAGGCGACGGTGTCTGACCACTTCATGGAGATCGCTGTCCATCACTATAACTTCAGATGAAGTGATGCGCAGACACACAGTATCTTCACAAAAAGCTGGCGAAGCAGAATAACGATGTTTCCCGGCATCAAGTGTGAACTTGCCGTATTTATCAGTCCTTGCAGTTGTGTAAAGAGAAGTGTCAAACGGGATGGCAGGAAGTGGTAAGAGGGCAGCCTTATCATCCTGAAACAACTCGGAAATAAAACGGTTCTTGTCATCATCGTAATGTTCCCGTTCCATATCTTTATCGCAAGCCACAAGCAGCTCAGCGTTTTTATCCGGAAGTGATTTAAATTCTGGTATTGGTACAAGTTCATTACGCCTTAAGTAACCAACCTTATTTTCAACGCTCCCTTTTTCCCACCCGGATTCAGGGTTCATGAATACAGGCTTGAAACGATAGTGTTCACAGAAACGTTGGAATCTTTCGGTGACCTCACGGCCTCCGCCTTTTATGATTTCGGTGACAATGGTCCTGGTGTTATCAAACCAGATTTCTGTCGGAACACCTCCGATGTGCTCAAACATGGTGACAAGTCCTTCAAGCAGGCACTCCATGTTTTCGCCATAATTCAACTGTAGAAAACCTCCGTTGCTATACGGAAAGCTAAGGACAAGATACTTTGCTTCGTGATGATATTTTCCGTTTTCACAGAAATCAGCATAGCCGAAATCCGCCTGTGCTTCGCCAGGATAATGATCCAGCGGAATATAGCCTTCCTTCTTTTTGAGCCTAAGTTCCTTCTTTTTCTCAGAAACATAGGCAGCAAGAAGGCGATATGAACAAGCATATCCTTCCACTTCTGCCTTAAGTCGCTTATGGATTCTCTTGGCAGTGTGGCGCTGTTTCCGAGGTGCTTTCTTGTCTTCAGAAAGCCATTTGTCAATGATAGGTTTGAACTGGTCGAGTTTAGAAGAGTGAAGGTTCTCTTCCAGGGCTGGAGGTGCCAAATTAAAGTCCTCCATATCCACATATTTCCGGACGGTTCGCCAATCAAGCTTTTCTATCTTGGCGATTTCAGAAAGAGCCTTGCCTTGTCCGTAGAACAGTTCTCTGATACGATGGATCTGGTCCATTGATGTCATACTCCTTTCCTCCTTGTCAGTATTGATAGCACAACACTTCAAGGATAAAAAATGGTTTGTATGTCCGCAATGGATCGTTTTATTATCCGACTTGGGAGCTACCAACATAATAGGGCGCATCCCTTTCCTTGGATAAATGAAGCTCTGCAACAACCTACAAAATGTAGGTGCAATAACCTGCATTTCCATCTTGCAACAACCTACATTTTTGGTCTGCAACTTTCTACATTTTTATTCTACAATAAACAGGTACTTGGCTGCCGTGACCTCGACGTATCCAGCAGCCAGATGTTTGCCATAGCGTGAGATATGAATGATGATAAAGAAAAAATAGAAAAATACATAATGCTCTCGATAATGGATGGATTGGGACCGGTATTTGATAATTCCATTATCGGGATATGTGGGGGTATCGATGCCTGTTTTTCAATGTCAGATGAAGATATCCTCAATAATGCGGCAAAAAGTTTTATTTCACAAAGGAAGGTAAAGGCATTTCTTGCTCAAAGGAATGACAGTTTCATCATGGATGCTGCGGAGAGAATTCTTTCTGAAGCAGAAGGCGCCGGTATGGATATAGTGACATATGAAGACATCCGGTATCCAAAACGATTCAAAGGAATAGCGGATGTCCCTGTTCTTCTGTATGTCAAAGGAGAACTCCGTATAAATGAATATGCTGATTCTGTCGGTATAGTCGGAGCAAGGAGATGTTCTCACGAAGGCAAGGAAAGAGCCATCATCGCAGCTGAAAGAGCAGTGTCAGAAAATAAAGCAGTAATAAGCGGAATGGCCAAAGGCATTGACTCCTACGCTCACACCGCAGCCATAAAAGGAAACGGCTACACAATAGCAGTACTCGGCAGCGGCGCAGACATATGCTACCCAAAAGAGCATGAAAAACTCTACGAAGAGATCATCAAAACCGGCTGCGTTCTTTCAGAATATCCCCCCGGAACCACACCCAAAAACTTTTATTTCCCTATGCGTAACCGCCTTATAGCAGCCCTGTCAGATAAGCTCTATGTAATAGACGTTGGCAGAAACAGCGGAACGAGATCCACGATAGAAAGCGGAGAGAGGTATGGGAGGGAGATAGAGGTGGTGGCTGCGTGTGACATATAGAGAAGGGATATAGGACATGCAACTATAAATAGTTGCATGTTCAACGCGTTTCAATTATACTTAATTTATGAGCTTAATAAAGAGGGAGGGAAAAATTATGGGGCAAAAAGATAAACTAATTGAAAAGCTTAAATCTAATCCAAAGGATTTTACATTTGAAGAGGCTGAATCGCTTCTTGGATATTTTTCATATTATAGAAACAACAAAGGTAGGACTAGTGGATCACGTGTCATGTTTGAGAGCGATGAGCATAAATCGAAAATAATACTTCACAAACCTCATTCCAGGAAGGAGTTGCTTTCATATCAAATTAAGCAGCTGATAGAGTATTTAAAACAGGAGGGTTTATTATGAATAACATTATGGAATACAAGGGATATGTGGGCAGCGTAGAGTTCTCAGAGGCGGATGGCTTATTTTTTGGAAAGGTTCAAGGAATACGTTCATTAATATCTTATGAAGGGACTAACGCCGTTGAACTAATTACCGATTTTCATGGAGCTGTAGACGATTATTTGGCTGTGTGCAATGAAGAAGGCAGACAACCTGAGATTGCATATAAAGGAAGCCTTAATGTGCGATTTAAGAAAAGCGACATTCACAGACGCGCAGCTATTTATGCTATCACACATAATCAAAGCTTAAATAGTTTTATTGAGGATGCGGTTGAGGAAAAACTGGAGCGTGTATGAGATAGGAATCTGTAGACAGAGATATAAGTGAATATCAGTGCCAGGTTGGCGACGAAAAATCTGATCTAGCGATATTACGATAATGAAATAGGAGAAGAACGTAGATGGCAAAAACAGATTATCGGCAAAATGCACGAGACATAATTGAATTTCTCAACAATGTGAAGACAGAGTCTCCAGATAATGTTATGACAATGTTCTTTGTACAGAAACCATCAAGAGATAAGTATGTATCCTTCAGACCGCAAATTTCCAATGAACTGCAAAAGAAGATTTTATCGATGATCTTGGGTCCTGCTATAGGTGAAGCAATGGAACCTGTTTTGACTTTTCGAAATGAAGCAATGGACTTTCCTGAAATTGATATTTTCGGTTTGCCACGTGGAACAACGGTGATGTAAGTTGATCTTGATGTTCAAGGGGAAAGATTGATAGAAAAAAAGGGTTGAAAGCTCAAGCTTTTTTATTCAAATCAGTGAATGAAAGCTTTACGCAGAATAGGATCATTAAGTATATTAATGAGGTTAAAATATATTACTTAAACTTCCCACATAAATAGTGGGCATCGTACCTTGAAAACTCTATATTCTAGACTATAAAAATACAATTACGCCACTTTGTAATCACTTGTCAGAGCATCCTGCATATATTCAGGCAATCTGAAAAAGAAATCCTTATAGATTTCTTCAACCTGTTCGTCTGTGATATGAAGTATGTTCTTTATACTTGCAGTCATAGCCTCTACGAGTATGAAAAGAGAATGTTGGAATGTAATGTCTTCCATTTCCTGTAACAGTACATAGAAGATTTCTCCTATCGTACGTTCGTCCTGATCTTTTCTTTGATATACAGAAAGATACATGTATCTGGCAAATACGATGG
>NZ_JNKO01000061.1 GCF_000702885.1 Oribacterium sp. P6A1
AAAAAAAAACAAATCTAAATCCTGTTCAGCTTGCGGCGGTTGAATTAATACAAGATGATATGAGATTTTTGTATACCTTGGTTGCCAATAGAAACAAAATCATGGCAACATATTGGATTGAACTAAGTCCGTATATTGGACTAATTATTGATGGAGCAGAAGATTGGATTAAGGCATATAATAATTCATCAAAAAACAAAATCAATATTCCGTTATTTAATCATGAGCAAGAGATATATTATGAAATTATGCGAAGCGCTGCAAAGATGTGGGGATATGGACTCGAAGAACTATATGATTTGCTATATGAAAGATATCTAGAGAGTGAAGTGTATTTTGGAGGCTTGTGTAAAAAAATAACAAAATATTTGCATCATTATGACACAATAGGAGTATTTTTTTAGATGATTACAATTGTGGAAATACCATTTTAGATGCTTGCTACATTCCAGATTTTAATCTTAAAACTCTTAATGGAAAGAATATTAAGAAAATGGCTGAATTTGCTGGAAGATATATTTCTGCATTCGATATTCGTGATGGCTATTCGGTCAAAAATCAGAAATATTCTTATAAAGATTATGGAGGCTTTGTAAAAATACCTTTTGGAAACGACTTCTCGATAAAGCAAGTATTGTTTGCATGTTTATGTAATATAAACTTTGTTCTACATGGGATAGAAGAAATAATCATCGAAGAATTTTCTACAAAGCTAAGAATGGAGTATCTTTGCTATTATTACATGGAGAATATACTTGGTCAGATTCATGATGAATATAATATCGATTTTTCTATGTCTGATCAATACATATCTCAAGAATTTAGAAATTCGTTGGCTCATTATAAATTAGGTGTTGCATTAAAGATGGATGAACTAGTTTTGTCAGATCCTATAAAAGGGCTTGCTCAGAAATACTTTCAAACAGATTATGATACAGTTAAGAAATTTGTTCTTAGTGAATTGTCAAATACAGCTGACAAAATAGAAGTGTACCTGGGGTTAAGAAAAAGATAGGGCATGTTATAGAGGGAAATGTATGAAGAACTACTTAGAACATGAGATAGAAGTGAAGTATATTGATGGAATACTAGCAAAGAGTCAAGAGTGGCAGTGGTTTATAGAAATTATTGAGAATGACTACGATTTGGATGATATTTCTACAAATTTTGAGTTTCAACAGAAAAATGCTCCACTGAGAAGACTAATAGGTTATTTTTTAAAAATACTAGAGGTATCAGATAGACAGTTCGATATTAGTAAGCCTGTATTAAGTGATATCTATAATATTTCACGATTTAGCATTGGGGCAATGACAGTTGATAGTGCGATTGAGAACATTACAACAAACATCGGTAAAATATTATTCGTGGTTGTATGGCTTACGAAAATAGAAAATTCTGATAATGAAACTAACTACATTACGGATATGCGTTTCTTGACTCAGAAAAATCTATTTCAAGCTATAAATATGCAATCGTATACTACTGAAGAGGACAGTATAATACGTTATCTTGACGCTATAAAGGTTGAAGGATTTGATGCTTCTCAAAAATGTATAATCGATAATCTGAGAAAGGTGCCTTACGGTCTTAGTGAGGGATTCTTTGAAAAGTATGAGCAAAATCTAGTATCAGCAAATGCTTTTAATTATCAAATGGTACAGAAGCAACCATTTCTAACTTGGCAGGAAGATACCTTATTAGATATGCTTGCAATCTCAATAAAGAAACGTACTATTTCATCCACTTGTACTATGGGAAATATGATTGTTCCAGATTATACAACTTGGACAAGTAATCTAATTACTCAGTTAAAGTTTTTTTTCAATAATCCAGCTGCGGACTTTGTATTGGAATCAATTGACTATATCAGGAACAGTGTTATTCCAAGTAAGATTGTAGTTGATACACATTGTCGATTGCTAAAAGAGTTAATAGAAGACGGTGATGATTATAATGTCTATTCTTCATCTTCTTATACTGTTATTGCCTCTATGTTTATGGATGGAGCAATGAAATCGATAGAGAAAAATGGCGATGTTTTGGAATTAATTAAATGTGTTCAGAAGGTTGAAACCATGACCTTGCTTTTGCGATTTAAAGACGACTGTATTCCAATGTCGAAAGAACAAATCATTGCGGTAAAAAAGTATATTATTGAGCGATATAAGAGCATAAAGGATATTGAGGATATTCATTATTTAAATGATTATTTTAGCAATAGCGATATAGCTAAGAATATTACTCAGGAATACTATGATATGGTTATGCCGAAGTTTTTAAAAATGCTGAACACTCCTAGACATCAGCTTATTCCAACTTTATTTTATCAGGCAATGTTGTTTTTGATTGAAGTAAATCAAACTAATCAGAATGTAGATCGACGAATTGTCAAAAGAGATATGATTGGTCTACAAGAGTATTGGCAAAACAATGTTTATGAAGAACAATGTAAAAATCTTCTGGAATTCAAATATAGTACATCTGTTGCGTCAAAAGATATAAATATGTTCAATGATTTTGTTCTGGCAAATCCTATTTTAGTTTCGCAAAAATGCCTATTATCAAGCACCGATGATATGATTGAAGTTATGAGATTAATATCTGAACATGCAGTTGCATATATGTTCAAAAAAATGGTACTTAGTCCAATATATCCATTAGAGGGAGCTGAGGTGGATTTTGATAATCATGATATAGATATATTATTAAAAAAGCAGATAGAAGAAATAAAGGACAAATATGGGTATAAGTTTTTGAATCGACTAGATACTGAAATATATGTGTCGGGGATTCATGAAAGATATAGACAGAATGCAGCTATAACAATTCCAATGTTTCATGAAGAGAAGAAATTGTATGGGTTGATTGAAGAAATTTTAAATATAAAACTAATATCGCTTGAAGAAGAGATTCAATTAGGACATCTTACGCAATTATTTCCATTGCTTGAAATTCAAGTTAGAAAACTTGGCAAAATGTTTGGCATAGTGCCTTTTAAAGAAAAGGCTTCAGAATTTATGAAATTAAAAGATCCTAGTTAGGTATTGAGAGAATTACTTGAAGAGATATATAGTGAACTAGGAAGTTTTGAAAATGCGTCAGATTTGTTGTTTGTTTATCATTTTATGTATAATGGAAATTCTTTGAATATAAGAAATGAATGCGTTCACGGCCGTAATTATCTACAAGGTGGCCAACTAAGATATGCATTTAAAGTCACTTTATTATCTCTATATATGATTCTTTTTAGAATAAAGGTAATAGAGGATAATATGGACGATGAAGAATAATTCTACTAATAATATGTATCAGCTTGTCAAAAAAGACACCTGCTGAAGATTTTAATCTTCAGCAGGCTTTTTGATTTGTCGTATTGGTTTCGTGAGAGTATATTCTGGTGTCCAACCATGTGCTATTCTGTATTCTAAAAGTTTTTTTACTACACCTCAGTGTTAACACATGGCAGTTTTGCTATAGAATTTCTATCCAAGGTAATAGTAGCATATAAAACCACCAATATGATTTATTGGTTTTGCAAGTGCTTCTTCTACAAACATGGTATATACGTTGATGCTTTTTGTGAATGTCTCTAATCTTAATTATATTATTAGTGATATAATCGATGTGTTTTTATTGTAATATAGTAGTTGAACAAGGGATGATAATATCGATGCTTTAAGAATGTCTCTAGGACGGTGCCTGATTTATAGTATCTTTATAGTGGTGAAGTTGGAAATATTGTTCATGATGATGGTTAGTTAAAAGTCAAATAAATAATTAGAGTTGATATTTGAACTAATTATTATTTAGATTTGCATATAGAGGAAACATGGAAGAGAATTTAACTCATAATAGTTTGGATTTTTTAAAAAAGCTTAACAAATATACGCTTGATAGTAAATTGATGATTTGCCAGAAATATTCAAGTCGAATTATGTCATTATCAGAAGTCGATTTTGTGAAGGCATATAATGAAAATATAATGCCTTGGGAAATAGAAGCTTTTGCAGCATATTCAATTGTTTACGATGACGATAATGCTACAGAGGCTTTGGATATCAAAACTTTTGGAGAAATAATAACTCTAATAAGAAACTATTGGCATAGTGGCTTAACTACTGCGGAGCAGGATGGAAGGTATCCTGAAATATTTATGATGATTTCGGCACTACAACAATTCCCGGTTCAAGGAGTATTTTTACAAAAACTTTTTAGATATCATTATTTTTTTACTTTCCAAAATGAGAAAGTAGATATGAAAAAAATATTTTATAAAAAAATTGGGGTAGACTATGAACGATTTGAAGTATTTGCTTTCCTCGTTTTCTTGTCGTTTAGTAAAGAGGCACAGAATAAGCTTTTGAAAGTTGATATTCTAAAGCTTTCAAGAATAGCTTTTTCGGATAATGCTGTTTTTAAAGAGCTTTGTATAGAAAAAGAGGAGTATAAGAAGAAATTAGCATCATTATACAAGGATAACGTTATAGATCAATACTATGGTTTAAAGATTCAATATGTATATCCATTTATTTCAGGGGTAGATTTTATATATGCACCATCGCCATATTTAGTAATAAACGCTGTAACTGAGTCTATGCTAAATCGAATTACGTATAATGACATTGAATTAAGGAGATTGATTGGTAAAGAAGTGATAGAGAATTATCTTTATGATATATTGAGCCAACTTGATACTGCCACCTGGATTTCTTCAGAAATAAAATATAATAAAGGAAAAGATATAATGCTATCTCCAGATGTTATTACGGCTGAAGGCGATAATATAGTATTTTATGATACTAAAGCTATAACACCAAGTTTGAAACTAAGAAAATTTGATGCAAAAGAGATTACAAAGGATATTGATATTTATGCTGAAGATGTCATTCAAATTTACAATCAAATTCAGAATTATTTGCAAGGACTGTTTCTGTTGGATAAGGAGTACACAAAGACGCAAATATTTGGAATTGTGGTTGTTCTTGAAGACGCAGTAGTATCGCGAAAAAGAGTGTATGATAAGGTTTTTGAGATAATGGAAAAAAAGATACATTTATCTGATGGAGATAAAGGATATATATGTTCTCATATAAAAATAATTTCTTTAAGAGCGATAGAATGCATGGTTTTACAGAATACAAGCATATTGCCTGAATTAATATCACAATTAGATAAACCAGAGAGATGGTATGATTACACGTATGAGAATGTTACTAGCAAAAATGGATTAAATCAAATTTATGAATCATATGAAAGAAGTATCAAAAATAAGATTAAACAAATTATGAAAGAATGCGTCTGACATAATAGTCAGACGTTTTTAAATTTGGCATAACAACATAACAAGCAATATTAATCTTTTGGTTATTCGTCAAAAATAGTGGGTAACCATTGATTCTTTTTCGGAAGTTTAGTTGCGTGACATATGCATGTCAAGGGAGCTTTGCTCCACTTCG
>NZ_JNKO01000062.1 GCF_000702885.1 Oribacterium sp. P6A1
AATTATCATAGAATACCCATATTTACAGAAAAAATTTCAAACTCTCCCCTGTTTCCCATATTGCAATGCTCATTGCTTAATATAGGGTTTTGTTCATTTTAAATAAAATCTACAAAACAATGATATACACCTATACAATATTATAATAGTTTTGTTAGTTTTTTACAGTAACGATATGGAATGGCACCAACCATACTTCAAAGCGCCGTCCCTTGCTTTATAGCAAGGAAACGGCGCTTTGATTTAACTTAAATTTGATGAAATAATATTTCAATCCCACGCAATGTCAACATCCATTATTTAAATGAGATTTGATTGTCGCTTATATAAATTGATTATCAGTTTACCGTATTCATCATTAAGTTATATTATTCAAATGTCATTTACTATAACTCCATAATCAAGGCAGAGTCAAATATGCGTAATTTGAGTTTTAAACCATGCATATTTCTGTCCTAAAACACTCACTTCATGATTTGCATGGTCTACATACGTTCCCCATTCCATTTTTCATTTCAAACTTAAGTTCTATTCGGTTAATAACCCACTGCCTCTTTCATACAGATAATTTGAGCCAAAACCATATGTGCCATCTTCCAACTCAGTAAGTTCAGGTACATTTACCGGAAGTTTACCCTTTGGTTTATTGTAACCGAAAATAGTTTCGATAGCGGCGATGATGTTTGCATTAATGGCACCTTTACTAACTCCATCAGAAGTTTTATCTGTAGGATCTATATTTAGTCCCGAACCCATATACGAAAGAACTATACCATCGGCATCACTATAGACCGCTGCATCATAAGGAAGATTTTCACTCAGAAGGATAAATTTACCTCCATTATCATGAACGTCCTTCAGTGCAGAATGAAGCGCTATGTATTGTGGATTCTCCTTGTCATAAAAAGCGCTGCCTGATGCATATGAAAATGCAATAACTATATCAGCACTTGATATTTTATTTTTCATATCATCTGTATAATTAAGTTCTTAAACTTCCCACATTAAAAGTGGGCTTCGCACCTTGAAAACTCTATATTCTGGACCATAAAAATATAATTACGCCACTTTATAGTTGCTCGTAAGCGCATCCTGCATATATTCAGGTAACCTAAAGAAGAAATCCTTATAGATTTCATCCACCTGCGCATCTGTGATTTGAAGTACGTTTTTTATGCTTTCAGTCATTGCTTCTATCAGAATAAACATAGAATGTTGGAATGAAATGTCCTCCATTTCGCTTAGAAGTACATAGAAGATTTCACCTATTGTACGTTCATCCTGATCTTTTCGCTGATATACAGAAAGGTACATGTATCTTGTAAATACGATAGCAACATGAGCTGTCAGCGCATCGTATGAAAGGCTGTGACATTCAGTTCTGAGCTTTAGCAAAGATTTGCAAGTCTTGAAAAATACCTCTATGTTCCATCTTTTGCCATAAATACGGATTATTTCACTTTCCGACAAGGACATGTCAGTGCATATGATCGCAAGCCAATCCTTTTTATTGGAACGGTTGCGAACACAAACAATTCTTGCAGGTATAGATGGTTCATCATCAGTTCCTTTACCTACAGTTACATCTACAGAGAGAAGGTATTTTGAAAGACCTCGACGTTTCTTGTTTTGGGCATATATCTGTTTTATGTTGAGTCGCTGTCCTTCATATCCATAAGCAATCCTGGAACTGATCTTGATCATGGCAATGGAATCCAGTCCCATTTCCTTGATTTTCACCAATGTATTAGGAGTCGAAAACCAGCTGTCAAAAAGAACATATTTGGCTTTGTGCCCGGCATTTAATGCGTACTGGAGCAACTCCAAAACAACTACTGGGGCTTTTGTTACAGCTAATTTTCTTCTTTTTCCTGCAAGAGAACGATTATCAGTTTTTGCAAAATCTCCAAGCTGATTATCTACTTTAGAAGATGCAAGGAGACAACTGTTGATTGGAACAAATGAATTCCCATCGGACCAGCCAAGTGTCAGTAGCCTAAAGCCTTTTTTGAACTTCATTGAAACATGATCAAATACCTTGGACGCCATCTGTGTATGTTTATATCCGGCTCTCTCATAAAGAGAATCATCGATGATAAATACATCTGCACGTTCATCACTTGTAAGAGGCTTGAAGAAATTCCTGATTACTGCTAATGCAAGAAGTGTTGTAAAACGAAGCCAGTTAACTCTTGGATCATTCAAAAAACGATAGAAAGTATTTTTTGAAAAAGAACCTGAAAATTGATTTGACTTCATCTGCATATACAGGCTGCTTCTGGAAAATACATTCGCAAGTTTGTATCGAAAGATACTCATCACAGGAATTCCCTTTTGTTTGTTGGCATTGGATTTACGAAGTAGGTTTCCAACCTCAAATGTTGAAATAAAATCTGAAATTGAGCAATTTATTTCTTCCTCTGAGTGCTGTCCCTGTGATAAGATATGCATATGGCGTAAGTCCTTTCTTGGTAAATGTTTTGTAGCAAATTCATTATACCTCATTTGAAAGTGACCTATGCCTATTTTATTGGTCTAAAGTATAGAGTTTTCAAGGTACATCACACCTTTTAGGTGTGGGAAGTTTGAGTTAAGTTTTACATCTGCAGAAGAATCATAATAATACTCAACACTTATATTACTATCTTCAGAAATAAGACCTTCTTTCTTCATTTCATCAATAGCATAATTAATTGTGCATGAATCGTTCTTTTGTCTTCCAAGGAAAACAATATCCTTTTTATCTTGTGCTAAAGGAATAAGATCTTCATCATTCTTCAACAAAGTTATTGCTTTTCTGGCAATTTCCATCTCATCCTCATGATGTGCTTTAGAGCCTACCTCTTCAATATGATTTTCAGAATTGGTTTTGCCTTCACTCTCATCTATGCTTCCGCCGTCAATATCAAAAATATGATATTTATTTTTCATTACCAATATACGTCTTACACTCTCATCAATTCTCTTTGAGCTGATTTCTCCGGACTTAACCAATTCAGATATTCCATTTATATAGTCATCATAATAGGCAGCAGCATCTTCATTATTAAGGTCTGTCGGTATCAAAAGAATGTCTACACCGGCATTAATGACTTCTCTGGCTACATTGATACCGTATTCCACAGTACCTTCCTCGCCTTTTACAAGTCCCGCAGTTCTTATTGCTTCCATTTCCAATGCATCTGTAACAACTACTCCATTAAAGCCCAGATCGTCACGCAAAATGTCAGTGATCATCTTCCTGGACATAGTGGCCGGATAATATCCTTTTGTAACTCCATCGCCAAATGTTACTTCATCATCAATCAATGGATAGGTAATATGTGCAGTCATTATCATATCCGCACCATTATTTATTGCTTCTTTAAAAGGAACCAATTCAACTTCTTTTATTTCGTCATATGTCTTTTCAACTGAAGGAGTCCCTATATGACTGTCAGTCTCAGTATCACCATGCCCGGGATAATGTTTATATGTCGCAATTATATTTTTTTCCTTCAATCCATCTGCAAATGACTTACCGAGTTTTGCAACTACCTCCGGATCATCTGAAAATGATCTTGTTCCAATGACAGGATTAGAAGGATTATTGTTTACATCGATATCCGGTGCATAATCTGTATTAAAACCTAGCGCTGCTAATTCTTCTCCTATTATCTCTCCTGTTTTTAAGGCATTGCCTTCGGCATCCGTTGTTGCGCCTATTGCCATATTTCCTGTCATTCTGGTTCCGGATGTGAGTCTTACGACAATCCCGCCCTCTTCATCCAAAGGCATAATATAAGGGATATGAACCGAAACATTGTCGGACTGTTTATTATTATCCTGAAGATTCTTCACAAGATTATATACCTGTTCATTATCTATGATATTAGAACCAAAAAGAATGACACCACAATACTGATGCTTTTGCAAAGCGTCTCTTAGTTCCGGATTGTCATCTATATCTGTGATGTTTTCACCATCCCAGGTTCGTATGGCCGGTATAATCATCTGAGAAATTTTTTCATCCATTGTCATGTTTGAAATAATTCCATCCATTTCAGAACCTTCTTTTTTTGAATCTTCTTTTTTTGAACATCCACTTAAACATAGAGCACTTATCAAACTGCCCGTTATGATTATTCGTGATAATATCTTACGATTAATATGATTCTTTTTCATTCCCATTCCTCCACCAACGCCTACCGTTTATTCTGAAATTACATTTATTTTCTTTTTTATGCATCTTCAGAATCAAACTCATAAAAAATATATATCTTTTATTTTACCGCAAATAATGCGTTTTATCACAATAAAAAACACTCGCCCAGGCTCACAGGGATATCTTCGGTGAGAGCACATTACCAATCATAAGAAAGATAAGCACCTATGCGGAGATAAACAGGTACATGGGTGAAGATATCGGTTCACTGTTCCTGAAAAACGACTTCAGGGCAGGATCAGCCACAAAATCATTCCTGCAGGATATCTGCATGATCGCAGATGAGAGCACTGAGGAATCCGGTCTCCATGTCAAAGGCTACTTTCTCGCCGCATATGCCAGAAGCCATAAATGTATTTATGGTAATTTCGCATCCACCACATTCAAATACCTTAGGGATTCACAGTTCAACACTTTCAAACCTGAGTTCGTGGCATTCGAGCTGCTTGAACGCGACGTATTCTCCTGTCTTGCCACAATGCTGTTACAGATGGCCTTCGGAGACAGATATACGAGACTTGATCCCAGGGAGAAAACCCGTGTAATAACGACTATGGACCTAAGCCCTAAAGAAATAGAAAATCTCGTGACTGTCATAGATAAGGGAAGGAATATAGCAAGCAGACCGTCAATCAAGGTTCCTATAAGTTTAATAAATGTAGAAAATGCTATTCTTCAAGGATCGTCCCTGTATCTTCAAAGCCAAATCTTGTTAAATTTTGGGATTTGCTTAGCAACTCAGCTGATAAGCTATGGTGGACTTGCTACAAAGACGAAAAACACAAATACCTTATGTCCCCTAAAAAAAGATTGATGTTTATAAAACGCCATAGAGAACCTTGCTTATATTGCAGAGGGCAAAGGCGTAAACTTAACCATTTTATTGATTACTATACTCAGCGGAAGCCAAAGTAGTTATTCACAAAAACAGGTCTCTAACCGATTGGTTAGAGACCTTCTCCCATATTGCAATGTTATTTGAACAAGATAGGGTTTTGTTCATTTTTTGGATTTTTTCTCAAAAAAATTTTTTTGGTTTTTGTTCATACGAAGCGAAAACCAAAAATTTTCAAACAAAATTATTTTGACCCATAACCCCCTGCTATTACTGGTTCTATAAGGTTTTGTTCATTCTAAATAAAATCTACAAAACAGTAATATACACCTATACAATATTGTAATAGTTTTGTTTGTTTT
>NZ_JNKO01000063.1 GCF_000702885.1 Oribacterium sp. P6A1
AATATCATGGCAAAGGTTAAAAATTTCAAGACAATATTCCCGGCAGTTTCAGTTCCACTTAACGATGACTACTCAATCAACGAGCAGGAGTTCAGAGTATACCTTCGTTGGATCAAGAGCTTCTATGACAAGGGAATCCAGGGTCTTGTATGTAACGGCCACACAGGAGAGATCACAGGCCTTACAAGAGCAGAGAGAAAGAGAGTAGTTGAGATCTGTGCTGAAGAGTGCGGCGATATCATGACAATCGTTTCAGGTGTAAACTGTGAGAACACTCAGGAGTCCATCGAGATGGCAGCTGAGGCAAAGGCAGCAGGAGCAGACGCTATCCTTCTTATGCCTCCTCACATGTGGCTCAGATTCGGTATGAATCCTAACGCTCCTTTCGAGTACATCAAGGACGTAGCTGAGGGTGCTGACATCGATATCGTTATCCACCTCTATCCTGCAACATCAAAGGCATTCTACCCTGTAGAGACACTTATCAAGATGTGCAAGGAGATCGATCATGTTAAGTGCATCAAGATGGGTACACGTGTTACATCTATCTACGAGCATGACGTAAGACTTCTTCGTCAGGAGTGCCCTGATATCAGCCTTATCACATGCCATGATGAAACACTTTGCGTATCATGGTTCCCTGGCATGGACGGTGCTCTTATCGGTTTCGCAGGCTGCGTACCTGAGCTTATCTGCCCTGCAAGAGAAGTATTTGCAAATCCTGACAAGCACACACTCAAGGAAGCTCAGGACTGGAGCGACAGAATCTATCACATCAGCCAGGCAATCTATGGCGGCGGACAGCCTTCAGGTGAGGCTCATGCAAGACTTAAGGAGACACTTGTACAGAGAGGTATCTTCACAAGCGCTCTTATGAGAAAGCCTGTACTTCCTCTTAACCAGGAAGAGAAGGATTGGATCGCTAAGGGTATCAAGAACAGCGGTCTTGACAAGGTTGATATGTCAAAGTTTGCTTAAGATCAGGCGCTAAAAAAGGTGGGGCAGCCGGACAGAATCCATTGACGGATTACCTCTTAGCCGAAAGGCCGAACGTGAAAAGAGGGTCCGGCTGCATGAGTAAAGGAGATAATATATGGAGATTGCAGTAAACCAGCCGGCAGCAACAAAGATTGTTGGAACTGTGCAAGAAAGACTTGGCTTTAATCCAAGTGAAGTTAAGAAATTAAGCTTCAAGGAGATACTTAAAAAGGTCGGACCGGGAATCATACTTACGGGAATAGTTATCGGACCTGGTAACATCACAACCAGTGCCATGATGGGTGCGAACTATGGTTACCAGATGATGTGGCTTCTTATTCCTATCATCCTCATGGGAATCACATTCACCATGACTTCTTACAGAATATCTATCATGACAGGCAAGCCGATATTACACGCTATCAGACATTACTATGGCGGAATAGCTTCAGGCTTCTGCGGAGTGGCTCTTTTCTTATCATGTTTCTTCTTCACACTTGGTAATATCACCGGAACAGGTGCCGGCGTGAATCTGATATTTGGTTTTGACTGGAGAATAGGTTCTCTGATAATGCTTGGAATTTTGGCATTCTGCTATCTCACAAAGGGTGTTTATTCAAAGGTTGAGAAGGGCATAACCATTTGTATCATCGGTATGATCGTTGCATTCTTCGCAACACTTATTGCAACAGGCGGTCCGGATGCGGGAGCTATGGCAAGGGGCCTGGTTTCACCTCAGTTCCCGGAGGGATCACTTACTACAGCTCTTGCTTATATCAGTACAAATGCAGCTGTTACAGCCGGAATCTACGGAACATATCTCGGACTTGAGAAGAAGTGGAAGAAGGAAGACCTTTTCAACGGTGCAATGCGTGCAGATGCTATCACACACATCGTAACTGTTGTACTTATCTCAGGTGCCATCGTACTTGTTGGTGCAATCGTGCTTAACCCTACAGGTACTACAATCAAGGCTCCTGCACAGCTGGGAGAGCTTTTAAGACCATTCCTTGGCAGCGCTGCACCTATCGTTATGGGTATCGCTATCATCGGCGCAGGTTTCTCTTCACTTCTCGGAAATACTCAGAGAGGCGTAGTTCTTCTGAATGCCGGTCTCAATAAGGAGACAGGACTTGAGTCAAAGCCTGTAAAGGTTCTTTGCCTTGCATGTCTTGCAGTAGCTACAGTTATCTGCTTCTCATACGGCGGATCACCAACACAGCTTATTTTCATCGCTAACGTAGCTACATCTATTGCTACTCCTGTTGCTGGTCTCTTCATGGTACTGATCCTTTGGAAGAAGGAGCTCTATGAGGGAATGCAGGCACCTAAGCTGTTACAGATTTCCATGACTATCTGTTACATTTTCGCACTTTACATGACATGGAGTGCACTTCAGACTCAGGTTCCTAAGCTTATCAATTCATTTATCGGTGGCTGATGGTATGAGTTTTGACTGTCCAGCATCAGTCAGACGGTGATTTGAAGGAATCACTGAAAAGAGAATAGTATATAAAGGGCCATGTGCATGAGGATTCATGTACATGGTCGTTTTGCTATATTCAACATTTGCGATACATAAATAGTTAGGAAGAATAGTCAGGAAGATTGATGGGGTCAAGTTTTTTTGTACCATAAAGGTGTAGTTGTCACAAAATAATTATCTCTGACAGCTGAACTGATTTTTATTGTAAAAAACATAGCATTCTCAGGAACTTCAGATTAAAATATGCGGTAAATCTGGTCGATATAAATACTGTATTTACTGCAGAGGCTTAAGATTCTTTTTGTCAAAAAAACGTACTATAATGAGGAAACGAACATGTATTATTTGATTGACACTATGCTTCGAAAATGTTCAGCAGAAGAGTGTCACAGCGGTGAATTTCAATATGTGGCGGTTTTGTCACCTGAAGAGTGGAATGCAGAATGTGATTCCTACGAAATGGGCATCGACATGGAACCGGATACCAGGGAAATCTACACCACTAATGCCGAGGTCAATTATGATTCTGTTACCGGCACCTTCGCGATTCCCGACAGGAGCAATATGTCCGGAGACTATCACAACTTCGCTTTTGCCCTTGATGAGAAAGGAGTCGTATTCATTGATTCCGGTGACACTGCATCTGGGATAATCAACAGGATAATAGAAACCAAAAAGTGGCGAATGCCTTGTCTTGAAAGATTTATCTATGATTTCCTTGAGCAGATAATACACGAGGATCAGCGAATACTGGAGAACTATGAAAAAAGGCTTGATGCCATAGATAAAGATATCGACAGCGGCAAGGAAGGTGATCTTGATACTTTAAATGAAATCAGGGGAGATCTCAGGGATCTAAGGATACATTACAACCAGCTGATCGACCTGGCTCAGGAATTTGAAGAGAATGAGAACAATTTCTTCCAGATGGATCATCTGCGCTTTTTCAGACTTTTCTCCAACAGAGTAACGAGACTGTATGACATTGTGAGTTCGCTTCTGGATTATACGAACCAGATCCGGGATACCTATCAGTCGAAGCTCGATGTAAAACAGAATCATATCATGACAGTGCTTACGGTTGTCACGACTGTTTTTATGCCGCTTACACTTATCGTCGGATGGTATGGCATGAATTTTAAATATATGCCTGAACTGGATTCTGTGTGGGGATATCCCGGCGTTATCGGGGTCTCGGTATTGATCGTTATTATCAGCCTCGTATTCTTTAAGTATAAGAAGTGGTTATAAAAGAGAAAAGCGGATGACTTGCACCATGGTCGGAATGATGTGGTCTTTTTGTCATAACTTCTGAGATTATAATGATCACATAGAAGCTTAAGGAAAATACTGTATTTATATGTGAAAAAAGTTTCTCGCCTTTGGTAAAAAATTCTTTTAAATTTTTATTTATCCGAATATAATTAAAAGAGTGTAAGTATCACAGGGGAGGTCTGGTAATAATGGCAGATGAAGTTAATATTCAGGAAGTAAAAACAGATGTTGAAAGTGTTTCTGCAGAAGCAGAAAAAACAGCCACAGAGGCAAAGCCTAAGAGAGGACGTAAGAAGGGTTCTGCAACAAAATCCACAGCAGTGAAGAGCAGAGAAACAAAGACTGCAGAGAAGAAAACTGGAAGAAAGTCGTCTGCAAGGACTGCAAAGAAGTCAGAAAAGAAGACTGCAGACAAGTCTGTAAAGACAGCCGGAACAAAGAAAGTATCAAAGGCACCGGAACTGAACTATAAGTCCATCACCATTGAGTTCAATGATAAGAAGTATTCCGAAAAGGATCTTTTTGACAGGGTTAGGTCTTACATTAGCAAACATCCGTACATCGTTGCGCATGATATTGAACTTTTCATCAAACCGAACGAGTCATGTGCATACTTTACTATTGACGGATTCAGTAATCCTGATTTCAAAATCGGGTTGTAAATGCACAATGGTTAAAACCAAAAAAATTTTTTTGACGAAAAATCCAAAAAATGAACAAAACCCTACATAAGTAATGGGCATTGCAATATGGGAAACAAGGGAGAGTTTGAAATTTTTTCTGTAAATATGGGTATTCTATGATAATTTAGATTTGTGGAGGATGTATAGATGAAGCTGAGATTGGCAAATTTGAACGAAGCGGAAATATGCTATCAATGTATTGAAGATGCGAGAGCCTACCACAAATCTTTGGGCTTTGAGCAGTGGCATCCTGATTATCCCACTGAACAGACAATTCTTGATGATATTGCTCAAAATATCGGATATGTGTTTGTGAAGGACAATGAAATCATTGGCTATTGCTGCATTATAATCGGCGATGAGCCCGCGTATGCAAAGATCGATGGAGCGTGGAAATCGGAAAAGCCCTACGCTGTGGTGCATCGAATGGCATTCAGCAGTAGGGCCAGAGGAGGCGGGTTGTCACGTAATGCTTTTCAGCTCGTCAAAGATTTTTGCCGATTAAATTGCATTGACGCAATTCGACTGGATACACAGGAAGAAAACAAAGTGATGCAGCACATACTCAGCAGAGAAGGTTTTGAGTATTGTGGGTTGATTCAGTTCGGTGGTGGCCCAAAGCTGGCATATGAATGGGATAAATAAATTCAAATTTGCACGAATAACCTCTATCCTAAATGAGATAGAGGTTTGCTTAATTTGAAATAAACCATTTATCTACCACTTATGACATATTTTACTGTAAAAACAAACAAAACTATTACAATATTGTATAGGTGTATATTACTGTTTTGTAGATTTTATTTAAAATGAACAAAACCTTACAGAGCCAGTAATAGCAGGGGGTTATGGGTCAAAATAATTTTGTTTAAAAATTTTTGGTTTTGGAATCAGGAGACCAAAA
>NZ_JNKO01000064.1 GCF_000702885.1 Oribacterium sp. P6A1
CTACAAGATCGTTGAGGATACTGCAGCACTTATGAATTCTGATTACAAGCCTCTTGGGAAATGTCCCTGCTGTGGTTCTGATGTTCTGGAAAAACAAAAAGGTTTTTTCTGCAGCAATAAATCCTGCAGGTTCGCTCTATGGAAGGATAACAGATTCCTGGATGCACTTTCAAAGAAGATGACAAAGGAAATAGCTGTATCACTTATCAAGGATGGCAGATGCAGACTAAAGAAGTGCAGATCCATAAAGACAGGAAAGACCTATGATACGACTCTTGTTTTAACCACAAAAGATGATGGCCAGGCAGGTTTTATTTTGGATTTTGATAAGAAGAAAAGATAAGGGGGACAACATGAATACTGTAGATGACAACCCTTTAAAGAATGCAGAGATGACCCTGGAGGATGATTATGACTCCATCGATGGGATCATTAACAATGGTTCGAAGAAAGAATCAGAAGAAAAAATTCAGGAAGAGCAGAAGTCAGTAAAAGCAAAGATCAGGGAGCATGAAGAAAAGATAAAGAGTTTTTTCAGAGAGCCAAAGAAAATCCGGAGACCATCATTATGCCGTGATGGAGACTAAATATGGAAAAAAGGAAACGTCTTGAAGCGAGACTGACAGAGCAGGAACTCAAGCTCATCAAAGAAAAAATGAAGAAATGCGGGATCAGGAATAAGAGTGCATTCCTTCGGAAGATGGCTATAGATGGGTACCTTATCCGGCTGGATCTTAGCGATGTGAAGGAGATGATCCGTCTCCTTCGCATCAATTCCAATAATCTCAATCAGTATGCCAGGAAAGCCAATGAGTGTGGTTCTGTCTATGAAAAGGATATCCTAGAATTACAAAACCAGCAGAAATTAATCTGGGTGGAAATGCGAAAGATCCTTGAAAATCTTAGTAGGCTGCAGAAGTAATAATGTAATGAAACAATGAGACTCAAGTATATCTTATCTGAATTACAAATACCCTTAGGAAGGAGGTGATCACAGATAGCTACTACAAGACTCATCGCCATGCATCAGAACAAAGGAAAGACCGTAGCCCAGTGCCTGAAGGCAAGAACTGATTACGCAAAAAACGGAGAAAAGACTGAGAATGAAGAACTCATTTCTTCGTATGCCTGTGACAAGGAAACCGTGGATCAGGAGTTTCTTCTTGCAAAGCAGGAGTATCTCAGGATAACCGGACGAAAGCAGAAGGGAGATATTATCGCTTATCAGATACGTCAGTCCTTTAAGCCCGGGGAGATCACGCCGGAAGAGGCCAATGCTGTCGGGTATGAAACAGCCATGCGATTCACTAAAGGAAATCATGCATTTATAGTTGCCACTCATACCGATAAGGCCCATATACATAACCACATAATCTTCAATTCCACCAATCTTAATTGTGACAGGAAGTTCAGGGATTCATGGTTCATAGCTCTGGTCCTGCAGAAAGTCAGTGATATAGTGTGTCTTGAGCACGCGCTGTCTGTCATAAAACCCAGAAGACCTTCTGAACGGGATAACAGGAATCCTTATCACAGGGTATCTCTGAGAAAGGAACTTAGAGAACATATTGATACGATTCTCCAGGAAGATATAAAGGATCTTAATGAATTTCTTAAACGATTACAGGAATCCGGGTTTGAAATAAAATATGGAAAATATATTTCTGTAAGAGGGAAGGGACAGAAAAGATTCATACGATTATCTTCTCTTGGGGAAGGATATACCGAAGAAGATATCAGGAAACGAATCCTAAGAGAGAATGAGTTCTATTCTGAAGAACAGGGAAAGGAAGCCGGGAAGAACCAAAGGAAGCAACGAAAGATCAAACAATCTTCAAGAGGATTTGATCTTCTCATCGACATCAATAAGAAGATGCAGGAAGGAAAAGGCAGGGGATATGAACGCTGGGCAAAGGTATATAATGTCAAGCAGATCACCAAAGCTCTTCTGTTTCTTCAGGAGAATGGTATAAGAGACTATGAAGAACTTGAGAAGAAAACAGCCGAGACTTCTGAAAGATTTGATGCTGTGTCAAAGCTGATAAAAGAAAAAGAAGATAAGCTTCATGATATAGCAGCTCTCAAAATGAACATCATCAATTTCGCAAAGACAAAGAAGATTTATGATGAATACCGTAACTTAAGATACGATAAGGACTATTTCGAGGCACACCGGGAAGAGATAACCCTGCACAGAGCTTCGAAGGCAGCCTTCAACATATACAAAGGTAAGAAACTGCCGAAGGTAAAAGAACTATCAGAGCAGTACAGTGAAGTACTTGAAGAAAAGCGGAAACTGTACAGTGAATATAAGGAAGCAAGGAAGGAAATGATGGACATAAAGATAGCAAAACAGGATATCGACAGGTTCCTGAAGATAGAGGAAGAGCAACATCAGTTGGACAAGCGGAGAGTACAAGAGCATACACGATGAATTTACGGGTGGATGGCATTTATGAAATACTGTTCACCCATCTTTTTTTATTTCAAGAAATTTACATGAAGTCTCGACGGCAAAACATTCATTTGCCCTGAATGCTCTGCGGTCAGTTCTGGGGGATTGGGGGCTACCCCTCAACAAGCGAATGCCCATTTGTACGGCAATGGGCACTGCTTGCGACTTTTGTACCGAATTCGGGATAATCTTGGTTATACCGAATTATTAGTTATCCCGAAATATTTTTACACAGGACGTTTTCAACTGAAATATGTCTTTACAATTCGGGATAACTTTATAATGATCCACGGCGTCTATCAAAGAAATTCATTACCGAGAGTTTTAGAATTCGGGATAATATTTAAATGAGCAAACCTCATCATATGGTACTTGCAATGACTTTTTTTAATTAAAAACAATAGATGTTGAGAAAATCAAGCCAAAATATTATACCGAATTCCCTATGAGTCAAGGATTGAATAATATGAATGTAACCACAGGCACAGATATAGTTATCCCGAAAATTTTTGTATGAAGAACCTTATGTTAAGCCGTTCATTCATTACTTTTGGGATAATATTTGATTCGGGATAACCACAATTAGCTCAGATGATTTCACATCAGTCTTGATAATGCATTTTTAGCAGACCCGTCTCCATTATTTGCAGCAACTTGATACCAATGTTTAGCTAAGTTTAAATCTTTACTTGTACCCATTCCGTTCTCGTATAAAACTGCAAGATTTGATTGAGCGTATGTATCTCCGGATTCGGCGCTCTTTTTTAACCAATAAAAAGCTTGGTGATTATCTTTTGAAACACCCTCGCCGTTACAATACATTACTCCTAATAAACCCATTGCAACTACATTATCATATAATTCGGCACCCTTCTTTGCCCAATAGAATGCCTTTGAAGTATCTCTTGATACTCCATCACCGTTATAATACATATATGCTATACTTGATATTGCACTGTCATTTCCATTTTCGGCAGCAACTTGATACCAGTGTTTAGCTAAATCTAAATCTTTATTTGTTCCTACTCCGCCATAATATGCATTTGCAAGACTATTCTGAGCTATTGTATCTCCTAATTCGGCTGCTTTTTTATAATATTCAACTGCTTTAGAAGTATCAGGTGTTACAATTACGCCTTCCTTATAAATATTTCCAAGTTTGGTAGTTGATCTCCAATATCCTTTATCAGAACTTTTGGATAACAATTCTATTCCTTTGTTATTATCTTGCATGCACCCTTGACCTGATAAAAATAGGTCAGCTGCTTCATTCTGAGCAAATGGATCTCCTTGTTCTGCCATTTCAATCACTCTTGGTATATAAGTATTTAATATTTCTTCACGTTCCTTTGAGGTAACGGGGAATTCCCAAGCAGTATTAAGTGCTGCTAACGGATCCCCTAATTCACTACCTTTCCGTCTCCATTGAAAGCTGGTATTAATATCTTTCTTGATATGACCATAGTTATGATGAAAATATTCACCTAAAAAATACATTGCACGAGGATAACCATTGTCACCTAGATGTAAAAAAAGCTCGAAAGCATCATCCAATTTGCCATTTAAAAACATATTCTCGGCCACAGACTGTAGTTGTTCACTGTTTATTGTTGATATTAATATATCAGCACTTTTCTTTGAACTTTCAGGATTATAACCATAAACATATATAGACTGATTATCTATATTAATATCATTCAATATTTGATTAGTATATGAGGCAGATTCATTGGTTGCAATCGGTAATGAGGTGGTTTCGTTGGTGATTAATTCTGAATTAGTATCTATTTTTTCTCCTTTATTCTCTAGAAAGCGATCAACATATCCGAGCATATCGTCAATAACTTCAACGGGCATTCCAGTAGATTCAGCTTTTGCTAAAACAAGATCCTTTCCGATTTCTTTCCAGTTTACTTCATTAATTAAGTAATCAGACACCCCTTTATCATTAATGTTCTCAGCAGCATTTGCTATTTTATTCCAATCAATAACAGCTAAAACAGGGATGTTAAAACTTGCTATTTTATATGCTAGTTTTCCGATTGTTTTCCACTCTTCAGGAGTGAAAAATTCAACGACATTTTTAACAGTTTTCCCAAATGATTCACCTATATGTGAGCCTTTTGAAGAAACATCTTTACCATTAATTTGTAAATGCTGAACTTTTCCGCCATTCATTGAAGTCTGAGCTGCATCGATAAAATCAACAGCATTAGTTAAACCCTTGTAAAGAATTTCGTTATTTGCAATAGTTCTTCCCAATGCATCAGCGGCATTATCCAAAAAATCATCAAAAATACCCATATTATTCCTTTCGTTAAAAATTTTTAAAAAAACTTTTATATAAATTGGTTAATTATGTAAAATATGACTTCTAAAACTATAGCATTGATGAATGAATTAGTATTATGCAAGGAAACACAAGCACAGTTAAGTTAAATAATGTAAAAAAGGTATTGTTGCGAACAACAATACCGGAAATACATAAGGTGCAAGATAAACTTACTCTGTGAATTAATCGACCTGTACCCACTGATGATAACCACCGTCAGGACATCTATTAACTGGTGGTTTTGATATTCTTATAGTTCTTCCGCATTTTCTGCACTCCCACAAATGCATCTGACCAAAATAAATCTTACACATGAAAAAACCTCCTTATAGGATAATTAAACTAAAAAAATCACGCACAAAACAATCCTTAGTACCACAAACGTAACATAAGCACTTTCACTTGTCAATGAAAAAATCCTCCGTAAAGCACATATATAAGAAAATATCCTCTTCTTTTTTGGCTAAACCTATTTGGATTTTACTAAAGGATAGTTACAACTAAGGTTGAAA
>NZ_JNKO01000065.1 GCF_000702885.1 Oribacterium sp. P6A1
GTCTCCTGAGGTTCAGTTTCTTCAACGGTCTCTTCAGGTTCATCTACTCCCTGGCATAAAGTGATGTCCTTACTGCATACAGGACAGTTTTCATTTACCTTTCCTTCCTTACATCTCTCGGTACAGATACATTCAGCCTCAGGTCCTGTCTGTGCAAATGCCTTATCTGACATCGTTAAAACCAGTATTCCAAGTATCATGGCTGTTGCTGCCATGATCTTTATTTTTATAAGTTTCATCCTTTATATCCTCCATATCCTTCTTCATAGGAAGTTTCATAAGCTGAGCTGTTCAGAACATCCAGGTAATCAGTTTCGTCTTCGGAATTGTTTTCATTTAAAGAATTGTTTTTTTCATCTTCTGTATTTCCTGCAGAACCATCATTCTCATCATTTAGACATTTCAATTCCTCATCGTTCACTGTGTCTTTTACCTCATCCGTACTTTGACTCAATTTTTTATCTTTGCCTGATCCGGCACTTTCTGAATCATCATCTTCATCTGTTTCCTTATCTTCTTTTTCTTTATTTACAGATATCACATCAGATAACTGTCCGGACTTCACAGCCGCAAGTACCTTTGCGAGGTCTTCCGGTGTAAGGTTCAGGGCCCCGACATCAGATAGTATCTGGCTTGCTTCACATTCCTTTAGTTTTTCTCTTGCCAGTCTCAGTTTTTCCTGAGCATCCTGAAAACGTTTCTCGCAGCGTCTTACTTCTTCACGTAATCTTTCAAGTTTTTCGTACATATTTCCTCCTTCTTAAACTCCCACAAATAAGTACATCCCTATTTTTTCGTGAGACCACCAAAATGCTGATATAAAAAGACCGTCAGGTTTCCCCAACGGCCTATCCGACGATTCTTCCGTATGTCATGAAATGCTTCGTCCAATAATCTGTATTTACGGATGCGTATTGAATGGGCTTCCCACAATGGATCATCATCCCGTCTCCAACATAGATACCGACATGGCTGGCTCCCTTTGTGTTGTAGGTTCCCTGAAAGAATATGAGATCACCGGGCTTTGCCTCTGCCTTTGAAATCCTGGTGCAGTGCCCTAGAAGTCCGTTTGCAGTCTCACGGCCTACATTCCAGCCATTCCCGGAATGATTTATGACCCAGCTGACGAATCCGGAACAGTCAAAACTGGTGCTTGGACTGGAACCTCCCCATACATACGGGTATCCGAGATATTTCTCTGCTTCATTTATCATCCTTGCAAACTTAGTATCCGTAAGAGCCTCCGGAGGTACTTCATAACCCTCATAGTCTCCTATGACCGGTGCTGCATACGGATCAGAAGCAAATAATGTTCCTTTGTTTCCCAATGTCTCAACCAGAAGATCGTACCTTGCCTTCTGATCATCAGTTAATCCCATGGCTGAAATGATGGAATCCATGGTTGCACTAGTGAGCTTTACCTTTAGAATATGGTACTCATATTCCACTTCTACATCATAGTAATCAGTAGAAGTCGAACCATCGGGTTCTGTCACCGTATGACTATGGGTTTCAGTTCTTGTACGTATCTCTGTTACCGATTCTGTGGTAAGTGAATACTGATGGCTGAACACCTCATTCAGTGTCTCCTGCACCCTGGACTCCGTATAGTCCTCATGGAGCACTGTGAGAAGTGCCGCAAGTTCATAAGGATTGTGATATATGGTGTCAAGCTCATATTTGTACTCATCATAATCAGGGTATTCCGTTTCAATGTTATCGATCCGGCTCTGTAGGACCCCCTCCTTTTCTTTGTAACTGTTGTCTACAGCCAGTATCTCAGGATCATCTGCTGTAAAAGAAGATTCAAGTGTGGTACTTCCAAGAGAGTTCACGAATACACCGCCGCTTGAAGTGATGCCAACGATAAGGGCCATAATCAAAAGGATCAATGCCATACTAAGGATCACACCCGGATGCTCTTCTATAGCTTCCTTTAGGAATTCTATGAGCTTCCCGCTGAGATCCTCTGCTTTATCGACAAATCGTTTTGACAGGCTTCCGACACTGTTTGCAGCCTCTTTTTTTGATCTGTCAAAAGCGGCTTTCTGATACTCCCTTTTCATGAAAAGCTTTTGCTGTGATTTAAGACCATCCCCGGCACCGGCTTTCTTTCCGGTATTCATGTTCATATCTCTTTTGTCACTGCCAAGCTTTCCACCATAACCGGAATAAGCTGTTTTATCTCTTCCTGCGGATGGTCCTCCTGAAGAGAATCCCCCGTCAGTACTGTCAGCTTCATCAAATCTGATTGAACCATTATGCTTTCCGGTATACTGACGATAGTCCATCATTTCCTCTGCACTAAGCAGGGCATTTGATGTATCGTTCACTGCCTCAACACCAACATTCTCATCTTCATTTTCCTTATCGATTTCTTTCTGCAGAGCTTCCCGCATCGCAAACTCACGCCTTATGGCACGTCTTCCCTGAAGCTGCTTTTGCTTTTCCATCATTATTTCTTCTGTTGAACGTGTCATATCTGCTCTTCCGAGCCTTAGCTTTTTCCTGACTGCCCTTCTTGCTGATGCTTCATTCATCAGCTTGTCTCCCGGAGCTCTTGGATTCTGCTCAAGATGATACTTTTTATCGTGAATGACTTTTTCCAAGGATTCCTCTGATGTATTTATTTTCTTTATTTCCATCTCTCTATACTCTTTCATTTAGGATCTTATACTTTATATTTTGGTGTGAACTACCTTAGTAACCCGAATTGCTATAAATACCGTTCTTAATTCATAAACAATCCGGCTCCTTTGATGCGTTTCTGGCTTCAGAAATCTTCTTTTCATTAATCTTGTTTACCTCAGCATTAAGCAGAGATGTATCATGTTCTGCTTTAGACACTTCTTGTAATTCTGCAGCTCTAACATCAGCTTCATGGCGCTCCTCAAGACGGGTGGTCATGATGTCATAGAGTTCAAGATCCTTCGGGAATCTGTCAACAAATGGCAGGATGACATTGCCATAGAACAGGAGCCCTTCGCCTTCACCTGAATGAGTCACATAGGATATCTGATGAGGGCTGATGTTAAGCTGTTTTGCAAGTATGGATCTGTCACCTACGGCCTGATTCAGCATGTAAATGAAATCTGAATTCTCAAATATATTCTCTACTTCCTTTGAAGCGAGGAGATCCTTCACGTTCTGCGTGATACCTGTCGGAATGCCGCCCCATTTTCGAAATCTCTTCCAGATTTCTACTGTGTAAGCAGCTGTCTGCTCCTCACGCAGAAGAAGATGCATCTCATCCATGTAGTATCTGGTAGACTTTCCTTTATTTCTGTTCTCAGTCACTCTGCCCCAAACCTGATCCTGAACCACCAGCATTCCGATCTTTTTAAGCTGTTTTCCCAGGTCCTTGATGTCATAGCACACGAGACGATTATTAATGTTCACATTAGTCCTGTGGTTAAAGACATTAAGGGAACCGGTCACATATATCTCAAGTGCTGTAGCCACGACCTTTGCTTCCGGTTCATCCTGCTCGAGAAGTGCATTGTAAAGATCTGCAAGTATGGGCATGTTGTCTTTTCTGGGATTCTCGAAGTAACGCTGATATATCTTATGGATACAGCGGTCTATGACGGTCTTCTCAACCGGCTTCAGTCCTTCCTTACCGCCGACTATGAGCTCACAGAGAGACAGGATGAAATCCGCCTTCAGTGCTGTCGGATTGTCATCATCCGAATAGTTCATGTTGATGTCCATAGGATTAATGTACTGATCAGATGTGGGGCTTATCTTTATTACCTGTCCACCGAACCTGCTTACAAGAGGCGAATACTCTGACTCAGGATCAGAGATGATAACGTCATCATCAGTAACGAGAAAGGCATTGGCGATCTCACGTTTCGCGGCGAATGACTTTCCGGATCCCGGTGTTCCAAGTATGAGTCCGTTCGGGTTCTTCAGCTTCTTTCTGTCCACCATGATCAGGTTGTTGGAAAGAGCGTTTAATCCGTAGTAAAGTGACTGTACCCCTCCCTGAAACAGTTCCTGTGTAGTGAAAGGCACAAAGATTGCTGTACTGCTTGTGGTCATCCCTCGCTTAATGTCTATGAGATTGTTTGCCAGTGGCAGGGTGCTCATGAGACCCTGTTCCTGCTGAAAATCAAGACGGATGAGATTACAGTTGTGCTTTTGTGCGATACCGCTGGTCTGAAAGACATTGTTCTCAAGTTCCTGCAAAGTACGCCCTGTGTTAAGGACCAGGAACGTGAGAAGGAACATTCTCTCATTCTGATTCTGTAGTTCCTTTAACAGAGCCTTTGCATCATTTCCGTATGTGGCAAGATCTGATGGAATGATATCCATGTCATATCCTGCACGGACAGCTTTTTTCTGTTCCTCTATCTTGCTCCGGTCCAGTTCTGTGATGGTATGCTTTATGGTCTTTATAGCCTCATTCTGATCCACAGACTGTATGTGCATGGTGACTATCTGGCTTGATTCCATGGAAAGGAAGTCTGCCAGCATCCTGTCACTTATGTCAGATGCATCTATCGATAAAAAGCTCATGGCTCCGTACAATTCACCTATCTGAAAGGTCCTTCCGTTCCTGAAATAAAGGCTGCTTGGAGCTATGAAATCTTTTACTGAAAGTCCTGACCCTGTGAGCCATTTC
>NZ_JNKO01000066.1 GCF_000702885.1 Oribacterium sp. P6A1
AAGTGGAGCAAAGCTCCCTTGACATGCATATGTCACGCAACTAAACTTCCGAAAAAGAATCAATGGTTACCCACTATTTTTGACGAATAACCATATTATTGTATATGAGTGTTATGGGGGAATATTTATGATGAATGGATATAACAAAATAATTGAAATTTTAGAAAAAAATAGATTTAGATCAGATTTGGAGCGTATTGATTATACCCTATCCTGGGAAGAACCGGACAGAGTAAAGGGTTTGGATTTGGAAGCGACAAAGAAAAGAGTGTGTGAACTGATAAAAATAAGGGGACTAAAGGATAAGATCATTGCTGACAAACTGGGGATTACTCCACAGGCTGTCAATAAATGGAAACATAAAGGCACATTTTTTGTGATTGAAAATCTGTATGTTCTCAGTGGACTTTTGGATGTGAGTGTTGATGATCTATTGGTTCCGGTAGCCGTAAAAAAATGGAATGTCTTGATAGAGGTAAGGTAGATGAGAGACAAAGCAAGAACACGTCCTTTTTTGGATAGGATTGCAGAGGAGTGGGAGAAATATCCGGATCTTAGATTTGGCCAATTTGTTATGGAAGCGATTCCGGATAAGGATAAATTATGGAATTGTGAAGAAAGTGAATTTTTAAGGCACTTGGATGCTTTTTCAAATAAAGTGACATTGAAATAATTATCAGGTTTTAGGATCTATCTCAAAGCGGGTAGGTCCTTTTTTGATAAAAAATCATGGACAATTATTCCAGACCAATAAGCGGTTTAATATAGGTTCAAATTCTGATACAGCGAATAAGCTTATATGGATTATCAACCACGAGTTAACTGACAGATAGCATGTATGACTATATTATTTAATTACATGGAGTGTTTTCGGCTACATTAATCCGATGGTGGTGTGGGAATCAGCGAGTATTTACCTATCGGGTGTCATCGTAGCAGTCAGATTTTTAAAATAAAGGGATATTATGCATAGATAGCAGGGAGAGGTGAAAAATGCGATTTGATGAGATGGATGTAAAGATGCGAGTTTATGAACAGTCTTTAGATCAGGTATTACTTCCGGACATTTACATGGTAGCAAGACTTGACGGGAGAGGGTTTACAAGACTGACTAAAGAAGTTTGCCATTTTGAGGCGCCTTTTGATGAAAAATTCAGGAATATGATGGTGAAGACAACAAAGGTTCTTATGGATTGCGGATTCAGAGTGGTTTATGCCTATACAGAAAGTGATGAGATTTCATTATTATTTTCGGCTGATGAAGTTACTTTTGGAAGGAAGGTACGAAAGTATAACTCTACACTTGCAGCTGAAGCAAGTGCAGTATTTTCTCTCGAACTTGGTATGGCAGCAACTTTTGATTGCAGAATGGTGCCACTTCCAAATGCACAAAGAGTTGAAGATTATTTCCGCTGGAGACAGGAAGATGCAAACAGAAATGCCCTTAATTCACACTGCTACTGGATGTTGAGAAAGGAGGGAGTATCAGTTCATAAAGTGACTTCAGAGTTAAAAGGCAAAGGAGTTTCATTTAAAAAGGAGCTCCTTTGTAGTAGAGGAATCAACTATGACAATTTACCTTCATGGCAGAAACATGGTGTTGGTATGTGGATGGAAGAGTATGAAAAAGAAGGGCTTAATCCACTTACTGGTGAAGTAAAGATGACAACACGTAACAGAGTACACGTAGAATATGAGCTGCCATTAGGAGATGAATATGGCAAGCTTATCCGGAAGTTTACTTGATGAGGAAGGTAGATAAATATGAGAAAATTAGCATCAATACAGAAGATAAAGGAAATCTTTCCTATACCTGATGCGGACAGGCTAGAACTTGTTCAGGTTCTTGGATGGAAGTGCGTAGGAGGAAAAGGAGAGTTCCATGTGGGTGATATGGTGGTCTATTTTGAAATAGATTCATTTCTTCCGGTATGTGAGGAGTTTGAATTCTTAAGAAAGAGCTCCTATAAAAGCAATGACTTCATGGGCGAAGGATTCAGACTAAAGACAATGAAATTCAGAGGGGAGATATCTCAGGGATTATGTCTTGGAATAGAGAAACTCTCAAAACTGCAGGGGATGACTCTTGAGGAAGGGATGGATGTTACAGAAATCCTCGGAGTACGTGAGTGGGAAACGCCTGAGAGGGTAGGCTCCGGAGGAACGATGATAGGTGACCGCCCAGGATATATTCCAAAGACTGATGAGACAAGGATACAGTCAGCACCGGAACTGCTTAACGAGTTTAAGGGACTTCCATATTACATAACTACTAAGATGGATGGCTCAAGCCATTCAATAGGTGTAAGGGATGGAGACATCTCGTTTACCGGGCATAACTTTACTTATAAGGATGATGGAAAGTCAGCATTCGTGGAGCATGTAAAAGCAGCTGGTATACCTGAGAAGATGAAGGCGTATGTAGATGAGCATGGACTCAGCACTATGGTACTTCAGGGTGAATGGTGCGGTGAAGGGATACAGAAGAATAGGCTTAAGCTAAAAAAACCTGAGTGGTTCGTATTCACGGCTAGGGTGGATGATAAGAGAACTGACCTGACAACACTAAGGGAAATCTGTGAGTATGTCGGATGTCAGTTGGTTCCTGTTGAAGAGGAAGGAAATGACCTTTTGGCAAAGTATCCGGATGAAGCAGCTCTTTTAGCAAGAGCAGAGGGAATCGGTTACAACGGAACAACCAAAGAAGGAATAGTGATTCGTCCTGTCACACCTGTGCATTCGTATACACTTAGCGGACCTTTATCAATGAAAGTCATAAATAACAAGTATCTAATGAAAAATGATGAGTGATAGTAGACAGGAGAAAGCATGATATCAACATTATATGAACCATTCAGACATTGGTCAGAAAAGGGATCTGTTTATATTTTGTCTGATACTCATTTTAGAGATCCAGATTGTAAAATAATGGATCCTGACTGGATAGAGCCTGATGAGCAGGTCAATATCCTTAATTCCTTGATTATGAAAAATGACACATTTGTCTGCCTTGGAGACGTTGGAAGTCCCGAATACATCAAGAAACTTAGGGTAAAAAAGAAAATTCTGCTTCTTGGAAATCATGACAGAAGATGTGAGTACGCAGGGCTGTTTGATGAAATATATGCCGGACCGCTTTTTATAGCAGATAAAATTCTGTTATCACACGAACCGGTTTATGGCCTGCCGTGGTGCCTTAACATTCACGGACATGATCACAGTAATATGGAAATGTATAAAGAAGGCTGCAAGCATCTTAACCTTGCAGCCAATGTGTGTGGGTATACTCCAATCAATCTGGGAAAGCTCATTAAAGACGGCATTCTTTCTGATGTTGATAGCATACATAGGCTTACGATTGATCATGCTATTGAAAAGAAAGCAGGAAGGCAGTGGATTAAAAAAGAGACATAGACATGAAGTCAAAGATTTTAGAATTTATCGAAAAGAACCCGGACACTTGGGAGCTAGAGTTAAATGAAAGACTGATTCATACGAAACACAGCGATAATCTGGTGTGCTTTAAGTATGCAACTGAAGCTGACTTTTCAGATCCATTGGTGTGCGAAGCAAGAGGGATAATAATTGATCTCGATGAGCATAAGGTTGTATGCTGGCCATTTGATAAGTTTTTTAATGTGCAGGAGCAATATGCTGCGGATATCGATTGGAGAAGCGCGAAGGTACTTGAAAAAATAGATGGTTCTATGATCAAGATGTTTTGGTACAAGGATGCATGGAGATTTGCTACGAGCTCTACCTGCGATGCTAAAGATGCAGCTATTCAGGGATATAAGGACCTTACGTATTCAGAAATCATATCTAAGTCTGAGAATTACAGGGATATACCTTTTGATAAGCTTAATAAAGACTATACCTATGTTTTTGAATTGGTATCTCCTCTTAATCAGGTAGTCATAAGATATAATGAGACTATTTTATTCTATCTTGCTGCAAGGAATAACAAAACCGGCGAAGAAGTTGATAATGAACTTCCTGGTTTCATGAAACCCAAAAGCTATTTACTAACTCAAACTTCCCACACCCAAAAGGTGTGATGAACCTTGAAAACTCTATACTTTAGACAAATAAAATAGGCATAGGTCACTTTCAAATAAGGTAT
>NZ_JNKO01000067.1 GCF_000702885.1 Oribacterium sp. P6A1
CTTGTGTGGCTGGTTGATATATCAAGGATAGCAGAAACTTTTAAATTTAATCAATGAGCAATGGTGGGGTTACCCACTATAAATGACGAAAGGCCCTCATAATTCTTCATGTAGAACACCTTGCCTTTAGCCCTGAACGGAAGCTTATTCCCGTATGGGATGAGAAAAGCGTGTTCTCTTTTAATTTTAAGATCATTTTCGATATATCCGTCAGTGATAAGAAGAATTGGGCCGTTAACCGGGAAATCTTTTGCTTTTTCTAAAGCATTAATTCCGGGCTGTAATATTGTACCGCCTCTGCCTGTCACTTCAACTCTTCCGGCGATGTCCTCCGGTGCCATGTATCCGGCATCTGTAGCTTCTGCATCACAAAAGATGATTCTTACAAAAGGAACATCCTTTGACATGGCATAACTTGCGATAGCACCAAGGGCAAGTCCTATCTGTGATGAACACATGGATCCAGAAGTATCTATTACAACACCAAAAGTTCTGCTTTCGAGATCTACGTCTTTAACGACATAACTTGGTCTTGGAATATCTGGTGTTGATCCCTGTCTTCGGCTTGGTCTTGCATAGGTTCTGTGCTTTTCCACCGGCGGGAACTGTTCGTCGAACCATTTTCCAAGCTGTACTTCCCAAGGGATAGGCGGCATGGATAATGCTCTTATTTCCTCTACAAGTCCTGCCGGGATATAGCCTCTAGCATGTGTGATATGATAATCAAGTCCTTCTCTAAGAGAACTCTTAAAGAATTCATCAAGACCTATGCCTTTACCCATTCCTTCAAAGTGTGGACCGTTATTTCCGAAGATATCTCCCTGACCGTAGCCTCTGAAAGTTGCAAGCTTCTTGAATTTCCTGATCTCTTTAACGATCATGTCATATATCGCTTCAGCAGACATTCCGTGAAGTTCTTCATCATAGAGAAGCCCTTCAGATGGCATTTCACCTATCCTCATTTCATGAAGCCAGTCATTAACAACATAGTCACAGGCTACATTCCATAGGTAAGTGTCTCGTCCCTGGCATCTCTCGTGATGGCAGAGCCCGGCGTGAAGATATTCATGAGCAAGAACAAACTTCCATTCTTCAATTGTGAAACCGCAGGAAGGATTGGCATATATCTCGCCTTCCCGGCAGTCAACAGCAGCTATCCGGATATCGTATTTGTGACATATTTCTACATCATCAATAATCCTGAATGAAGCCGCAAGACCTCCGAGTAAAGGAAAATGCGCAAGGAACCATCTTGCAGCTTTGTATACCGGCGTGTCTTTATCTTTATTGATATCTCTGCCTGAAACTTCACTCACGGCTTTCTTGATAGAATGAGTAATAGCGTAATAAAACGCCTCTGCATATTCATTTTTTTCTCCGGCTTTATAAACGATGGGTGCATCAACACCTATCATATCAAGTGATTTTTCATCATTAAGACCATAAGTCTGCTCCGGTTCTGTTCCTTCATATTTGAGGAGATATTCGTAGATCTTTCTTTCGTCGTTTAGTTTTATAGTATATTCTGCTGCAGGGTCCGGAAAAAGAGGTTTTCCAAATCCTATATCGTACAGAAACCTTGTGACATATATATCACATGCTTTGTTCCATACTGCCGGATGAAATTCCTTAGTATCAGGCATTTTATCCTTATCAAAATGTCCGAAGGCAAGATGAAGAAGATCATGGGCCAATGCAAAGGCCCACTCTGATGCACTGAGACCGGCAGATATTTTTGTATAAATGTTTCCGCTCCTTGTGACACAGGAAATGCTGTGTTTCATGCTTATATGTGTTCCCTTGGGATAGACATTACCCCGTAACTTTGAAAGTAACGGGTGTTCCTCTATCATCCTGAAACCCATATATAAGGCCTGTTCATCCGGAGGGATATCTCCATGATAGTAATAATTCTTTCTTAAATAAGCCATATCAGTCCTTAGTTATTTACAAGACGTGGCAGATCCCTGATGACCTCAACCATGAACCAGTCAGGAAGAGTGCTTTCATCATCAGATGCCACAACCATCTGCGCAATTTCAAAGTTTATTGTAGCCAGTTCCTTGATCATTCCCTTGGCACGATATACAAAGGAAAGCATGTTTCCTGAGATGTCTTGCTTGCTCTTCGGAAGTTCTGTAAGAAGCTTTGCTCTGAAAGACTGTGCAAGGAAATAAAGTATGTCACGGTCTTCCGGCTTTGCGGGCCACTTTGCATTCTCAGCTATAATGTCTGAAAGCATGTGCTTGTTCTTTAAGCTCTTTGTATATGCAAGGAACATACCTGCATGAGAAGGAGAAAGGCATGCATAGGAGAGCATCTTAAGTACTTCAGAAGGAAGTACCTTTTCTCCGGCGCCGTACTCTTTAAGAGCATCACTTAACATATGCCATGATCTCGGTGTTGAGAATGGTTCCTCAGTCTTTGGAGGCTCAGAAAAAAGATGATCAGGTCTCTGGGTGATATAGTCAATCACCCAGGGATGAAGTCCGTTTCCCTGTGCCCACTTTATCCATTGTCTAGGATCCGCTTTCATCTGCACATGGAACATACGGTTTATGAGAGCTGAAGACATTGTCTTAACGATGGCACTGTCCTGGGCTCTGTTACCCGCACCCACCACGATGCTGCCCTCAGGGAGATGGTATTCGCCTATACGTCTCTCATGGATGAGAGAGTAGAAGGCCTTCTGAACTTCCTGGGAGCATGCATTAAGCTCGTCCAGGAAAAGTACGTAGGGTTCCTTACGTGCGATCATCTTTGGCGGAAGGAACTCTGATGTATCGCCCTTTATCTGAGGGATTCCGATTATATCTTCCGGTGCAAGCTGACTTCCGAGAAGTGATACACATGGAAGTCCCATGTCTGAAGCAAACTTTTCTACAAGTGCAGATTTTCCGATTCCCGGTGCACCCCATATGAATACAGGACGAATCGGAGCTACATTTATCAGAATGTCCATTAAGTCATTCTGTGTTACTGTTATTGGTAAATTCATATATTGATTCCTCTGTTTATGATCATGTATTTTAGGGTCAGTTTTGAAAAACAGCACAAAAATAACCCGAAAAAAATTTGTCAGGTCAGATGGTTTTCTTTTTGATTCTATAAACAGACAGGATTATACTGTCAGATAAGAGATAAAAGGATAGCCATACCTCTGGTTTCCATATTGTTAATGTAGTTTCTAAAGTTCTTTGTCATAGTGATGGCCTCCTTTCGTAGATGTGTATGTGAACGATGTTTCTGTATATTAAGGTATCATAAAATATAAATCAAGTCTTTAAACTACAAGTTTACCTTTAGCTCATGATTTATGATATCTTATATTTATACTATATTTTATGTAGATGACACATAATGTCATTATGAGTTGATATCTTATAAACGTAAAAAAAATATTTAATTACTTACTGAGCTACTGGGCCGAAACTGAAGAATAGTTTAATTTAAGAAAGAGAGAAAAAAGCATGCAAGTAATTAATGGAAAGTACAATAGTGCAAAGGTTTTCACTGACAATTTTGATGAGGTATGTCGTGATCAGATAAGAGACATACTGGATCAGGAGCCCTTCAGGGATGCAAAGATCAGGATCATGCCTGACTGTCATGCCGGAAAGAGTTGCGTTATAGGATTCACAGCAGAACTAGGTGACAAGATAGTTCCCAATATAGTAGGAGTCGATATCGGATGTGGTATGCTGACCGTTGAATTCGGCAACATCGACATTGATTTCGATAAGCTTGATAATGTTATCCGTGAATATGTTCCATCAGGAAGAGAAGTTAACGAAGGAAGACTGGAACGATTCCCGGAGCTTCAGGAGATGAAGTGCTACCGAAACCTCAAGGATACAAAGAAGATCGAGAGAGCCATAGGCAGTCTCGGAGGCGGAAATCATTTCATAGAGATCGATAAGGACGATGAAGGTAATAAGTATCTTGTAATCCATACAGGAAGCAGACAGCTCGGAAAGGAAGTATGTGAGTACTATCAGGGCGTTGCTAC
>NZ_JNKO01000068.1 GCF_000702885.1 Oribacterium sp. P6A1
GATTGCTGCATTTAATGTCATATATTTGGCACTTCGTATTCTCATATGCGGAGGAATTGTTTTTATAGGTATCTTGAATGCAGTCCATACAGTACAGGATAATGAGATTATGAGTATTGAACTCCCACAGGATTTTTTCAAAGAAGAGGTTCAGGTGAATTAAAAAGCCGATTAGATAAGATCATCCTATATTGTTACACGAGGGGGAAATAATAATGGATTCTAATGGTGACCCTCTTTATCATCACTCTTGGGACGGAACTGATCTAATATCTGAAACAGAGTATAAAAATTTACTTAACACATTTTATGATACCCAAAAAGCAATTTCTCCGTTTGACGATGTAAAATATATTGATGGACGTCATATAGGTAATGGCTTATGTATTAATGAAGAAATTATAGAGGCCATTAATTCCTATTAAGTATGATTATATAGAATACTTTTATTGTTGATCTTACAATGAGTAACTCGAATGATATTTTATAGAGAAGAAGTCAAAAATCCGGATTATTTCAGAGAATAAAGGCTCTTGTAGAGGAAATGTAGAGGGAATGTAGAGGAAATGTAGATTGTAATCCATTTTAAGGCCTGATATTATTATGATAGCAAAGCAAGACGAAATACCTAAGAGGTACGGACATCTTGCTTTTTTCTTTTGCAGAAGAATAAACAGGTAAAAATCATTAAACGTCAGACTGTGATTGTGAAATCTCAGATCTGGCGTTTTCTTTTTGCCAAAAATCCGGATGACGATCCGGAGGTAAGAACAGTTTGAAAGTGCACTTTCAAATTTGATTGATGGCTCATATTCGAATTAGCGAACACTCAATTCTTATATGAGCTAAGTGTTTAGAATGTGAAAGGAAAAAAAGAATATGGATTACGAACAGTTCAGGGAAAGTGCAAAGGAAGATCTTGGTAAGATGCTCAAAGCCAGAGGCATTAATGCAAATATAAGTGAGCATCACATGGAAAAATTGAATTCATCTTATGACGCAATTGTTATTACTCCGAAAGACAGCAACATCGGGGTTAATGCCAATCTGAACGCAATGTTTGAAGCTGTTGAGAGCGGCAAGAGTTACAGCGAAGTCTTGAGCATGTCTGTAAATAAAATAATGGAAGGAATCAGAAATGCTCCGTCTGTTGATGTACAGAATCTCACAAATTATGATGCAATGAAAAATAAGCTTTCGATGGATGTGGTTTCAGCAGAGAGAAATGCTGAAATGCTTTCAAATATACCTCATGAAAGAATCGAAGACATGGCAGTGGTTTACAGGCTTGTTCTTGATTCAAAAGATTCCGGGAATGGAACGATTCTTGTAACGAACAATCTGATGGAACAGTTCGGTGTCACGCAGGAACAGTTACATGAAGATGCGATGCTCAATGCACCTGAGATTAGGCCATCTGAAATAAAAGGCATGTCAGAAATGCTTTCGGAAATGATGGGCGCAGATATGGATCCGGGAATGGATTCATTAGACGATAAGATGTTTGTGGCTACTGTACCGGACAAGATCCATGGAGCAGGAGTGATAGCATATCCGAATTTTTTCGAGGAAGCCGCAGAAAAAGTCGGAGGTGATTTCTTTGTACTGCCCAGCAGTATTCATGAGATTTTGCTTGTAAAAGACAGTGGAGATATGTCAGTCAGAGACTTGGAAAACATGGTAAGAGAAGTAAACGCAACCCAGGTTTCACCGGAGGAACAGCTTACTGATCATGTTTATCATTATGATTCCAAGGATCATATCTTTGAGATGGCTGATAAGTTTGTTACACGTCAGGCTGAACGAGAGGCCGGAGAGCATGAATGTGACAAGGAATCTCTTCTCGGCAATCTCAAGGCAAAAAAGGAAGAGGCAGCAAAGGAAAAACCGGAGAAAAGCGTGAAAGAAGCAACTAAAAAGTCCAGAGAGGGGGAGGCATTATGAGCAGACGCGGATCAGTTCTCGTAATTCACCAAATCCATTCAGGAACTAAGAGAGGTGGTCATGCACCATATATGAGAGAGGGCTCTGCGCCCTCTCCTTGTAATTGCAAAACACCTTGCTGTTATGGAGGGACAAGAAGTTACTGCTGGCCTTGCATGAAGAAGATTCTGGAGGAACACAACGCCAATAAGAAGGGTTGATGTGATGGCGAGAGACTATTTTTATAAAGGCAGCTCAGAACAGTTTGTCTTTTACAGAACGCCAAAGGTTTTATTTACAGAGCCGGAATATGAGAATCTGAGTATTCCGGCTAAGGCATTATATGGAATCCTGTTGGACAGGGAAGCTCTTTCAGACAAGAGCGGATGGGTTGATGAGTTTGGAAGGATTTATGTGTACATGACAAATAAAAGCATTTGCAAGGCCATGCACATTTCCGATAAGACAGCAACAAAGCTTCTTGTGGAACTTGAAAAAATAGATCTTATTCTAAGGGTGCGTCAGGGACAGGGGAAACCCACAAAGATTTATGTAAAGAATTTTATGGACATGGAAAAGTTACGGTTCTTGAATCGTACTAATTACGACTCTTGTATCGGAGATTGTTCCGGTCCGGAGTCGGAAAAACTACGATGTAATAATACTGAGATTAATGATACTGAGTATAACGATATCAATCATATCTTATCTGATAAAAGATACGATGATGATTCGATAGATAAATATCGTGACTATTTTGAAAATCGATTACGTATGCAGGAATTGAAACGGGAGTACCCTCACCAGATCGACATCCTTGAAGGGATAGAAGACCTCATCATTGATATAGTTTGTTCAAAAAAAGAATGGATTCGGGTCAATGGAGAAAATAAGCCTATGAGTGTGGTGAAAGGCAGGTTCATGAAGCTGGACTCATCACATATTGAATACTTACTTGACAGTATGAAGAAGACCAATTCGCATATCAGGAATATAAAGCAATATCTGATTGCAACACTATATAATGCCCCGGCAACTATAGGCAGCTACTATCAGCAGATGGTACAGCATGATTTAGCACATCCATCAGAGGATGTTTATTGACAAGGAGAACAAAAATTATGATTAGATGTAGATTAAGAATAGAGATGGATCCTGTAAAGGACGGCATTTTTGATATTGAAGAAGTTAAACTTGAGTCATCGGTAAATGATGATATAGAAGAAAGCTATGAGGACGATGAAGATGAAGAAAAATATCTTCTCTTAATGGTCTCAAGCAAAGGGGATTTTGCTGATTTATCTGAGGATGAATTCAACGTACACAGGTTTAATCTCTGCAGGAACGGCAGG
>NZ_JNKO01000069.1 GCF_000702885.1 Oribacterium sp. P6A1
TTAATGTAATTCCTTGCATTAATTATCTCATGTACAGGCAAAAAAGTCAGTAAAATCAAGGCTTTTTGATTGTTGAGCACACACTACTTACCTTCTGATTATTGAATTTATTCCATAACGCTCAAAAACTGCTATTATGTTGTGGGGTAAAAAGATAACTGAATACGCTTGCCGTAAAGAAGTTAATGGGGGTAAAAATAATTTATGATGAATAATATAATAACTTATGCTGTAATTATAATCGGAATAGTTTCTGTTATTCAAAGCAGGATAGGGTTTGACAGATTTAAAAAGTATATACATCTTTATACTTTCGGAGCTTCACTTTTTATGCTTTGTATAGGTATAGCAAATTATCAGGGTTCACAGGAGAGCAGTGATTATATACCCTGCCCGGGGTATATTACTGATATAAGCAGCAGTGAACATTATGCTGCGGCAGCAAAGCAATTCAGAACGGAATATAGTTGTACGATCCATTATACTTTTACTGATGGAAATGATTACATTTATGAAGAAGACGGACTTTTGGAGTATCCTGATGAAAACCTGTCAACTGTCTGGGTGAGTCCTGACAACACCAATGTGCATATGAGTTCCTCACAAAGCACATGGACTTTATCAATATGGAATTTTCTGATAGCAATTGTTTTATTTATAGTTACTGTTCCGCTATACATAAGCTTTAAGAATAAGCATCCCAAGCCTACAATGGATGAACTGGAATCGGCTTATATATATGGAATAATTATGGCTGTCTGTACTTTTATTTTTATTCCGTTTATGTCTTATTCATTGTTTGAAAAGCTTAAGTATGGTGAAACTGTAGATACACCTACACTGGATATCTGGGTTGTTCTTTGTATAGGATTTGTCTGGTCTGTTATTGTGGCTGCAGTATCAAAGAAAAAGATGCGAAGCGTGAGAAAAAGGAAATAAATATATTACAGTGTTTTTGGAGAATTTCTCTAAAGTCCGGTTACGAATAGGAGAGTACATTCATGAAAAGAAAGATAAGAGTATTGGCGATAACGTTATGTGCTTTGACATTGTTCTGCGGCTGCGGTATGGGGACAGATCTGTCTGTGCCTGCAGCAGAAACTACAGCTGTTACAGAAGACAGCACAGCAGTGAAAGAACAGGGTGTGACAGATAAAACTTCTGATTCGTCCTTTTCATATGTACATGATCCGAGAAAAAATCCGAAAGCGATGGCAGATATCGTTGAAAATCCTGCGGCGGTATACGGGTTCTCACCAAGTCCTGATTCTGAGCGTCTTGGTACCTATGCTGAATATGACTGGACAGATCCGAAGGTTGTTCAGGATGCAAAGGAAAAACGCACGGAATATCATAAGTCTTTGAAATCAATGGATGAAATTCTTCATAAGATGACAACTGAAGGCGCATCGGTTGAGGAAATGGCAAGGGCTGTGTCTGCCGAAAAAAACCGCATAAGACTTGAATCATACAAAGACGATCCCGAAGGGCTTAAAAAGCTGAAGCAGAGTAACCTGGATACCTACGGGCACGAGGATGGACCTACACCTGATGAAATGTTTGAGAAATATGGCAGCTGGGAAGTTGTTATGCAGAAAGCATTTTCCACTAATATGGGTATGGATGCATGCTGCGGGCTCTATGATGAGTATTATCAGCAGTATATAGAACTTGGGTACGTAGAAGAATAATGCTTACAACAGGAGGTTTAAATGGCTGAGTGTAAAGTTTGTTTTCAACACTGCGAGAAAAGTGAAGCCGGATTCTTTCTGTGGTGAGCTATGGCAGTAGGCATATGACATAGTGTTGAAAGACTTTTGTTAAAATTTAGACATTGAAAATGATTTTATTAAGAGTAAGATAAAAAACGACATTTTTAACAAAATGTGATAGGGGAAAATGGTGGGGCATACAATTTCTAAAAGCAGCGTAGGTAAAGCTATATTATTTGTGTTATGCACGTCGGCATTGAATGTGTTACTGATTCTGACGACGTTCGTTGCATATGGCATCACTTATGATATTCCTTATGATCATATGACACTTTTTTTACGACTTATGCAGTTGTATGGATTATTGTTTGTTCCGCTTTGCATCATTTTATTATTTCAGATTGTGAGCATCATAGTATTGGCGTTGATTTTTGCAATCAGGCACATGGGTGAAACAAGGAGAAGGGGGAGAAACTGATGAAAAAATATCTTTTATTTACTCCGCTGGCACTGAGCAGCTATATCTGGGTGTTTTTAATGATCATATCTTATGAATTGTATGAAAACCTCGCAGAAGATACGGCAGGAATTATTTCGGAAGTCATATGTGTCATGTTCGCGTTGGTGACTCTGGTGACTTATGTTATCGGACTAATCAAAATGTTCAGGGATGAGAGATATGATGAATTTTTTGCGGCAAAAGTTTCTCTGTATGTGAAGTATCCTCAGATTTTACCGGGAATTTTGTTAGGATTATGGTCTATCGGTCTTCTTATAGCACCGCTGGGATTTATTGTTTCGATTTTCTTATGGATTTATATGGCGATAGTATATGGCTGCACATCCATTGTTGTGACCTTGGCATGCAGAAGAATGTATAAGGCAGGAAAACTTGATGCAGGAAAGGCTGTTTTACTTGGTCTCTTTTCATTTATTCCATTATTCGAATACATAGTGCCTGTTCTTCTTTTCATTATGACCGGGAAAAGAAACAGGGTCGGGGATTGTGGCTGCGTAATGCAAAACTAAAGCGGAGTGAGTATGAACGAAAAAAAGACCGGGTTGCAGTTAGTGAATTGTGTACTGGATGTATTTCAGCTTATCTGTTGCGGAGTATCTGCATGTGGGATATTTATTTTTTCAAATGTAACATCAGGAGGCTGTGATAATCCTGTGACAGGATGGGCCGTCTTATTCGGCGGATTTATGCTGATAGGCTTTTTATATCTGATGGCCTTTGTACTGCTGCCTATATGCATAGCAAATATTATTGTAAGCATTATCGCTCTTAAACGTTATGGGAAGCAAGCGTCTGCTATCATATCATTGGTAATGTCGGTAATTATGATCCTTGTGAGCGCTTTTATTCTATTGTAAGAGAAAGAAAAATATTGCTATACTTCTATTGAAATCGAGAGACAAGGTAAATAGTGTATGCTCAGCAACCGCCTAATTTTTCAGACGGCTGCTTCATATAAACAATTGTACCTTGAAAATATCAAAATCAATTTTTGGAACAAAGA
>NZ_JNKO01000070.1 GCF_000702885.1 Oribacterium sp. P6A1
AGAGCACCGGACTTTTAATCCGATGGTCGGGGGTTCGAGGTCTCCGCTCCGCTTCGGTCGTCGCAAAGCCGACGTCCACCGGACGTCGTGCGACCTGCGGGGCATAATGTATTGAGAGAAAGGAAATGACAATGGACGTATTAGAGATTAAAGGAAAAGTAAATACAGCAATCTGCTACGCCAGAGTTGTCGAGGATGAAGCAATCGAGCAGATCAGACGTATGTGTGATTATACAATGACTGAGGGTTCCAAGATTCGAATCATGCCGGATGTTCATGCAGGTAAGGGATGTACCATAGGAACCACAATGACAATAACTGATAAGGCAATTCCTAACATGGTTGGCGTCGATATCGGATGCGGAATGTATACAGTAAATCTTGGAAAAGGCGATATTGATTTTGAAAAAATAGATGAAGCTACACATTTCATTCCGTCAGGTATGAATGTATGGGAAGGTCGCCAGGAGAGATTTGATCTTTCTGGGCTTGCATGCTATAGGGAACTTAAGGATACAAAACGATTGGAAAGATCTCTTGGAACTCTGGGAGGAGGAAATCATTTTATAGAGATTGATGAATCTGCGGACAGAACTAAATATCTGGTTATACATTCCGGTTCCAGAAATCTTGGAAAACAGGTGGCAGAGCATTATCAGAAACTTGCAATCAATCTGAACCGAGGTTACGGAGAGTACTTGGAGAAACGTGATGAAATCATCAGAACCTACAAGGAGCAGGGACGTAAGAATGAAATACAAGAGGCGTTAAAACAGCTCCATTGGCAGGTTTATGAGAGTGAAGCCAGTATGCCGGAGGATCTTTGCTATCTGGAGGGAAAATACCTGGAGGATTACATTCAAGATGTAGAAATCTGTCAGGCATTCGCTAAACGAAGCCGGGAAAAGATGGCAGAGATTTTACTTGAAAGAACCGGTATGACGGCAGGTGAGAGCTTCCACACCATTCATAATTATATTGATACAGATGAAATGATTTTACGAAAGGGCGCTATAGCTGCCCATGAAGGTGAAAAAGTACTGATCCCAATTAATATGAGGGATGGAAGTGTACTTGCAGTTGGTAAAGGGAATCCGGAGTGGAACTATTCAGCTCCACACGGTGCCGGACGAATTATGTCCAGAACAAAGGCAAAAAACAGCCTCAGCCTGGACGAGTACAGAGAAACAATGAAGGGTGTATACACCACTTCAATCAATGAGAATACATTAGACGAAGCACCGATGGCATATAAGAGTCTTGAAGACATCATTGATGTAATTAGAGAATCAGTAGATGTCATTGAAGTGCTAAAACCGATTTACAATTTTAAGGCATCCGACTAACGAACTACCTGTTCCGGTCGGAGTGCCGGAACAGGAGGACATAATGATTACTTTACCTGCCATCGATATGGTGGCAACAGGACAAAATATATCAATGTTGAGACAGAAGGCAGGATTGTCTGTAAAGGACTTGCAGGATTTCTTTGGGTTTACAACTCCTCAGGCGATTTACAAGTGGCAGCATGGTGCGGCGATGCCTACAATTGACAACTTGGTTGCCTTGGCGATGATCTTTGGAGTATCTATGGATGACATAATTATTGTAGAAGCTGATGTAAGAATGCAGATTAGCGCTTAAAGAAAACAAAATAGGGATCGGTAAGACCGGTCCCATCATGCTCGTATAGTTCAAAGGATAGAATAATCGACTACGAATCGATTGATTCAGGTTCGATCTCCGTTCCAATCCGGTCGGCGCAAAGCTACCGTCCACTGGACGGTATGCGCCCTGATATGAGCACTATGGGTAGGTCAAATGACGGAAATTCTGGATGTAAATCCAGCGACTTCGGTCTGCGTCAGTTTGAGTATCAACCTACCCAAGTATGTTTGCGTGTCCGAGTGGCTGATGGTGCCTCCCCGCTAAGGAGGTGTGCGGTGATACTGCACCGGTGGTTCGAATCCACCCGCAAACGTGATCAAAGAGGGTGATGATTTGCAGTTGCCCTCTTATTTTTTTTGAAATCGGGTTTAAAGTTAAAATATTTGTAAAAACTAACGTTCTTGTAAATGCGGTAATGACGAGTATAATAATTGAAGATAAAAGTTTGAAATATGCACCTTTGAGCGTATTTCGTGTAATTGCAACTGGGAATAAACATAAGGAGGAGGCACGAGTATGCTTGGACGGACCCATTTTTTTGTTGGTGCTGCAACAGCACTTATTATATTAAGACCGGAGACGAAGTCTCTTTTAGTTCCTGGAATGGGAGCAGCTGCTATCGGAGGTGTTATCAGTGATATTGATTCAGGAACTTCACAGGCACATCAGGAAGCAGATAAGATAGTAATGTCCAGTGTCCTGGCTCTGGCAGCTGTAGTTCTTGGAGAATATCATTATCACCTTGGAATCTATAACAGACTTATAAACGACAGTAATATATACCGTATACTTTTAGGCTTTTCAGTATTTATCGGGCTATGTATCTTTGGTATGAAGCAGCCGCATAGATCCTTTATGCATTCATTTCTCGCACTTTTTTTATTCACTTCATGTGTTGATGTGATATTTCCAACAGTAGCACCTTACTTTGCGATTGGCTTTGCCTCACATCTTGTGATAGATCTTCTCAACAAACGTGGTGAAAAGTTACTATGGCCTATGAAGAAAAGTTTCAGCTTAAAACTGTGTTCTTCACGTGGAGTAATAAATGAATTGCTGATGACTATGGGAATGATGGTATCAGCAGCATATATCACATCATTAACGTCCCCGTCCGGATATATATGGAACCTGGATGATATAGAAAGACTTTTAGCAAGTTTTTTGTGAGTCAGGGTATGGTATTATGGATGTATTCAGTCAACAAAGGAGTCTTGGATATGTTCAATATTTTTCCAAAGAGAAAACCGGAGATGCCGAAATATAAATATGATCCCGAAAAAGAATTCCCTGTAATTCGTTCTTCAATCTGTACTGGAGAGCAGGTCGCAGGCTTTAAGGATAAAAAAACAGGAGTCTTCCATGAAGTTATCCTCATACAGGGTGAACAGGATATTGAAGCATTCAAAAACGCTTTTGGTCTTAAGGAAATAAAGAAAGAGTATTGAGATTGAGAGCGGTTAAGAAGAGGTGATTGAAAATGTGGGAACCTGACTATGATAAACAGGCAAAGTA
>NZ_JNKO01000071.1 GCF_000702885.1 Oribacterium sp. P6A1
ATTATTGATAAATAAGCTGTATCTCGCTTTATCTATGCTTATCCTGCCCTATCTTTCGATATCAACATGTATTAAATAGAATTTATCAAGAAGCCTTCTGTATTTATAAATCCTGATTGATATTTTGCAACTCTGTTACAATTCAAGATATTTGTTACAATGAAAACATTATTGTTTCTTAGAACTATTCTTCAATTTTAAATTGTTTTATTTTACTTGAAGTCTCTTTTTGAAACCTCGATTATAGTCTATTCAATGTTAATAGCTTATGTCAAGCTTTATCATCAATCCGGTATAAAAATCATCGGTACCTCCTAGAACAGATTATCTAATTTAGATGCAAGGTGTTCAAAAGCTTCTGTTTTCTTTCTATCTGTAGCCTCTGCATAAATGTCCATTGTTGTTTCAATGTTCTTATGTCCCATGATTGCCTGTATAACCTTAAGGTTTGTCTCTGCTTCACAAAGTCTTGTGGCAAAGGTATGTCTTAAGTGATGGCACGAAAAATCCGGAAGAAGTAACGGCTCTCTGCCTTCTTTCTTGGCAGTTATTATTTCTCCATCATTGTAACTCGAAATGATACGCTTTATTGCACCGTTAACAGTCTGAGGATTAGGAATCTTTCCATAACGATTTTGAAAAATGAACCCCGAATGACCATCTATGACCTGCTCATTCGGTCCATTATCAATTTCGTCCTCTTTTAGAATATCAAAGGCATCGTTCACGACATCCAGAATCGGTATAGTTCTGATACCTGACTCTGTCTTTGGTTCATGATACTTATAAACACATTCTCTATCCTTAGATGTAGGATAATAGGTAATTGTATGGTTGATGCTGATTGTCTTATTTTTAAAGTTAATGTCTTTCCAGCGAAGACCTATGGCTTCTCCAATGCGACATCCAGTACCTAAAAGTACAGTGAACAAAGGCCACCAATGAACATATACCGGACTATTTGAGATGTATTCCATGAATACTCTCTGCTCATCAACTGTCAGTGCATGTCTTACACCTCTGTGCATTCCGGTTCTCTTTGTGAGTTCCTTCATAACACCTTCAGTAGGATTCTTTCTTAAAATATCATCTCTTACTGCCAGCTGAAATGCTGGATGCAAAAGGCAATGTATAGAATCCAGTGTTGAAATTTTAAGTTCCTTATCATTAAGCAAGTAAAGGTAAAACTGCAGTACATCGGAATACTTGATTCCCAAAAGCTTCTTTTGTCCGAAAGTATCTCGAACAAAGTGGTCGTACATATATACATAAGTACTTTTAGTTGTATCCCGGAGATTTCTCTTTGTAGCCATATATCTGTCAAAGAGATCATTCACGCTTGATTTGCCGGCGGCGTAACGATCGAGACCATCAAGCTGATCTCTCATCAGTTCCTTCTCCTTTTCACGAAGAGTCATCAGATCAGTGGCATAAACAAACTTACGCTTTCCCAGTGGATTGACATAAGTGTAAATATATCTATTGTCCTGCTTTCTCTGTACCTCTCCTTTACGAAGAACTCTGCCGCGTGCATCTTTCCTTGATTGCGCCATGAATCCATATCCTCCTTTTTCAAAGTAATATTGAATCCATGACCTTTTAGATATCACTCCTTCATTATAATCTGTCATGGATTCAAATAACACTTCTAACGTATTAAATTTATTTGTTCTTAATATTTTTGAGTTATCATGGGTTGTCATCAGTTAGAACTCAGAAAATGTCTGAAAGTATTTCTCAAATAAATCAAGATTTACCCATACTGATCTTCCAACTCTCACAGTCGCCTGAGCTTCATGTGCCAGCCTCTGAAAAGTATTCATTCCCATACTGTACATAGCTGCACCTTCATCGTATTTTACATATTTCTTTCCCTGTTCCCTTGTTAAATCCACTCTCTTACGTGCTCTCATTATGATTTCCTCCCATACTTTCTTTCAAATTTACCTATAGCGCCTTTTTTTACTTTGCACTTAACTCTCCAATATTTCTGATACACTGAACCTACAGGCATATCTTTTTTATCAGCGACATCGACAAAAGATATATTCTGTCTTTGATAAGCAAAATAATCATTAAGTGAATTTGAATCTTTACTAGACAATGTCGAAATCACGATCTGAATGATGTGATAGTCATCCCTCATTGAATCCAGCATCATTAGTTGATTTCTGTAGACTTCCGGTGTACCGGTCCTTTCCAGTTCCATTTCTAAATCATTTTCTTCAAAAGCTCTGTCAAGTTCTATATTTCTTATTGCTTCTTTTGCAGTAGGATCCGAAACACATGATGTCTGAACTCTTAATCCAAGATTACCTCTTTCATTCCTTGCTTTAATGTCCTGATCGTACTTTATATCCATCTTGATTCCATTTTCGATACCAGAGAGCTGATGCTGAAAAGTGATATAATTTTCAAGTATCATCTCGATCTTTCCCTTTGAATCCGACCTGAAATACTTCTCTTGAAATCCGTTTTGAAAAATCACTTCAGTAGTCATATCTCTTTTCCTTTTTTTAATAGCCTTATTGAAGCAGCGCTGCTTTTTGTATCTGTCTGACAGTATTTATCTTAATTTATCTCTGCACATTAATCTGTATCACTACTGACACGTTTCGGATTCGTTTCGTGTCATACCGACACACTTTGACGTTTTTCAGATTTCCGCATTAAAAAAGACGCCTGCACTTGCAAGCGTCATGTGTTTGAAATGCTTATGAATATTATGTATAGTTCGACAATTATATAAAACATAACCGATTTTTAATAGTTTTTTTGCATCTTATGCATTGATTTTATCACTTATAAAAGGTATATTTTAATCAAGAAAGCGTGCTTTCTTAAGTGAGGCTAACACTATAATCTGAAACACTTGTCGGCTGATGATGCAGTTGATAGTTGGCAGGCAACACTAAAACCTGTACTTTGCTTTATAGCAGTTGGCAGACAACACTAAAATTAGCCATTAAAGAGAGCGAGTCATACAATGGTGTGGCCACTCTCTTTTAAAGTGCAAACAGTTTTAGGAGCTTATATGAGCGGATACACCATAGATGAAGCAAGAAGAATCGCTATAAATT
>NZ_JNKO01000072.1 GCF_000702885.1 Oribacterium sp. P6A1
GGCAGGATCTTCCTGCAACACAATATTTTTGAATACAAGTCACCTGAAGATGAACTTGGTATAGATGAATATTTTAAGACATTGGCCTATGCATGTTTGTATAAAGCCAATGCTGAGAATGAAGATGCTATCCGATCGTCGGAAATAACCATCTCTCTTATCCGGGAGGGAATAACCAGAACATTGATCAACTGGTTTAAGAAAAACAGTTGCATTGTGACTGAAGAATATCCGGGAATATTTTACATTTCCGGGGAAAAAGTGCTTTTTCCGACTCAGTTGATCATATCATCAAGATTGAGAGTCGATGAACACCAATGGTTAAAAGCCCTGACCCGTAGGATGGATGAAACAACAGCTAGAAGCCTGGTTTCGTCTGCCAAAGTCCTTACTGAAAAAGATGATAGAGAAAATGCCGATTCGGTTTTGCATCTTGCGATGATAGAAAACGAGGCGATTTTTAACAAATTGAAGGAGGTACCGGAAATGAATGAAGCTCTTATAAAACTCATGAAGCCCGAACTTGATGCTGCGACTGATAATGCTAGAAAAGAAGGTGCTACTGAATTAGCTACGGTAGTAAAGCTGTTAAAATCCGGTTCCATGGTTCAGACACTGCTTGATAAAGGATATAATCCGGATATCGTTAAATCCGCAAATGAGCTGCTGGCTGAAATATCATAATACAGTGTGTGTTGTCACCAGGATAAGTAAAAACGTTCAAGTCTTCACTGAGGAAGCCTTGAACGTTTTTTTTGAGAACAGGAATGATTCTATGAGGGAAATTCTACAATTGGTTCAGGTTATCATTCTATGCCACAACAACAAGTATCTTTCTCACATAGTCCTCCCATGATTTTAATTTTATATTGAGCATTTTCTATTGTTATTCCTGTAAGAATATACATATAGGCATTAATAAAAAATAGATAGAATCAGAGAAAATGTCAATTATTCCCTCTACTGTTCCAGTCTTTCTCTTATCTCAATTACTTCCTTTGGGGCAAGCTCAGGCAGTGCCTCTCCGTTTTTCAGTGCTTCGGCATAGCTTTCTATCAGTGCTACTCTCTTTTCTTCGTATTCAAGCTTTTCTTCGGCCTTTTCAAGCACCACTTCTATATACTCTCTTGGAATAACACAAACTCCGTCTGCATCTCCCACCACCAGATCACCGGGTTTTACTTCAACACCTGCGCAGTGGATGTCAGTGTTAATGTTTCCTTCGCCTTTTCTCACAGGACCTCTGGGAATTATCCCCAGTGAATATACAGGAAAATCAAGCTTTTTTGTTTCCTCGGAGTCCCTTGAATAGCCATTTACAACTATACCGGAAAGTCCCATGGCCTTGCAGGCTCTTTCAAAAAGATCTCCGATATAGGGTCTTTCCTTATATGCTTTACCGTCTACAACCATAACATAACCTTCAAGAGATCTTGTATAGGCGGCTATATTGATGGGGAGATTGTCTCCCTCTTCGGTTTCCACAGTAAGAGCCGTACCTACCATAAGTCTGGTTGTTCCGACAGGCTTCATCTCAGCACACATACATCCGTCCATGGGTATGGAAATCTTTGCTTTCTTGACCCCGTCCAGAATCAGGGCAACACTTAATTTCTTTACCCTGTTCAGTATTTCATCAGGTAACAATGGTGCATTTTTATTTATCATGACAAAAGCCTCCTTCAAAGTAATAGAATAAGCGTTCAAGTCAGGTGTAGGCTTGAACGCTTATTGTATATATAGCTTTCTAAGATCTCACATAAATCTGGCAGGATCGCATTGTTTCAAGAGCAGCCTCATGTTTTTCAGGAGTCACACCTGCACAGCACATAGGATCTACGGAAATTGAAACTTCAGGCATAGAGGCTTTAAGGAGCAAAGCATTGGAAACCACACATATATCTGTACAGAGACCAATGAGCTCTATTTCAATGTTTTCTTTTTCACTGATTGCTTTGATGGTTTCCGCTAAAACCGTAGAGCCGAAGGTTGGCTTATTGATAAAGCTTGCACCTTCAACCACCTGTGCCACTCTTGAATCAAGCTGCCATCCATCTGTCCCTTCTACACAGTGTACAACCGGAAGATTTTTGCCTTCCTGAGTATCCATATAGTCAGGCTGATGGGTATCACGAGTGACAAAAACATCTTTTATGTTATAGGATTTGATCTTTTCCACAACAGCCGGCACGATAGCCACAGCCTCTTTTGAGCCAAGTGCCCCATCAACAAAGTCCTTTTGCATGTCTACCACAACAAGTATCTTTCTCATAAGTTCCTCCCATAATAAGATAAAGATTTGAATTTATGCCATATAAAAACTGTGTACTTTTTGAGCAATATTTTACCTTGGAGATATGGTCAAAGTAAAATACTTCTGCTTTTTTTATGTCATATTTTTTAAACGCGTCATCTTATAAAAGGGATCTGCTGATACTATTATTCCCTTGTTTTTGCGCCCATCGCCTTAAGTTGCTGCTTGCGTTCATACATCATTTTATCGGCTCTTTCAAATACATCCCGAACATGGTGATCCCCCTCTTCCAATACAGAATAGCCGATTGACACAACGACACCATTTTCAGGGATATTAGCTTCTACTTTCCTGTTCATGACACTTATTGTTTCTTTCATCGTATCATATCCCTTTTCCTGAAGTACTACTACAAACTCATCCCCACCTACTCTGAAGACTGCGCCATGTATGAATATTTCGCATATCAATGCACAGGCATCTTTGATAAGCTTATCCCCCGCAGCATGTCCTAATGTATCATTGATATGTTTAAGACCGTTTATATCACAAACAACAACTGCCAGATGTTTGAGTTCATTATTATGAATTTTCCGGTTCAAATCATGTTCATACTCTAAATACGCGTGCTTATTTCTTACACCGGTCATAGAGTCTTTGGTTGCTATATTCTGAAAAGCTATTCTCGTTTCTTTCTCTGCGTTTAGACAATATGTAATGACCCCCGATTTGTAGCAACGTGGATTTACCTGTATAATTTTTAATCGGAAAAGAAAAAATTGGTAACAGGGATTACC
>NZ_JNKO01000073.1 GCF_000702885.1 Oribacterium sp. P6A1
ATTTACTCAAGTCTGTCAGAACGGAGGCTGTAAAGAAAATGATACTTCAACAAGTTAAAGCTGCTGTAGATTTTGAAAAAGAAAATATGTATTAATATTACTAAAGGTGTCAATATGGCTGCTTATATTTTAATTATCCTGCCACTGAACCCATACTATCTGTCGTCCATCAGCGTATCTTGGATTCATACTGTCACCGGTAATTCGTACACCGAAATCAGTATCATCCGGAACATTGTATTCCATGTCTCTCATTATGTAACCTCTTTCTAATGGCTAATGACATAATTATTTTTCATAATCATAAACAATTGTTCTTGCAAATCCCCATAAAGCGTTTATACTATTCTAAGAACAGAGGTTTGTTTTATGAGGTGACCTATGATAGCTGATGTAAAACCAAAGAAACGTGCATTCTTGATAGAGAACAATAACCGGGTTGTAGAAGTTGAAGTTGTAAGCGAGCGTGACGGAATGAGTATTGTAAAACTTCTATGTTCATATGGCGGATTCAGAATCCGAAACAATAGACTATACAATACACAATGTGAAGCTGAAGAGGTAATCAAAAAACAATCACAGAAAAGAGTAGTCCATAATGCAAGTAAACCATTGCCAATAAGTCATTCTGTACCATTCATGCATCCACATTCTTTAGGTTGGTAGGAGATATAAGAGATGAGCAAGCGTTTTCCCGTAGATGTAATACTTCAACACAATATAGATGGAAAGATCATACCCATAAGATTAAGATTCACTTCAGAAGCGGGTGAAAGACAGGAGTACAGCGTAAAGGGATACAAAGACTTAACAGGTCAAGAAACACGAACTATGCCGGATGGAGTATATGTCTCAGGTAATGACTTGGTATACCAATGTAATCTGCTCGTGAATAATAAACAAAGGATGATCTATCTGCATAGAAAGGCGGACGGATCTTCATGGTATATGACTGTAATAAGTTAAATTTTCTTATAGCAATGTCTATAAAATATTTGTAATTACGACAGTTATGACATCTGTAAATTCTCCCATATTATGAAAGGACATTCTGGAGGCTACTAATAAATGCAAAGACCAAATTCCAAAGGACGTATTTTAGCCTTGTTTCGATATTTGCAGGATGAAACAGATGAGGAACATCCGGCAGATAAAAAAACAATAATGAATGCCCTTCAGAATAAAGGATATTCCATAACCAGAAATACTTTAGATGACGATATTAAGGTCCTTGAGAGTTTTGGCGTTGATATAATTATTTCAAAATCTCATGAGAATACTTATTTCCTTGGAGAACGAAGATTCCAGCTCCCGGAACTCAAGATGCTGATAGATGCGATTTCATCAGCCAAATTCATTACGGCTGATTCCAGTGCGGAGATAATAACAAAGATAGGTTCCATGGTGAGCAGATACCAGCGTTCCCATATGTCACCACGAATCTTTGTATCAGACCGAATCAAATCAGATAATAATCATCTGCATCTTGTAGTAGACGTAATCGAAAGGGCAATCAACAAAAGGATTGTTATTTCATTTCAGTACATTGACTATTCTCCAGAGAAGAAAAAAATTTTTAAGAACGATGGGGAGATATACCATTGTAGCCCGTATTGCTGCTTATGGAACAATGATTATTACTACCTTCTAGGTTATTCTGAGAAACATAAAAAAGTGATCTCATATCGTATAGACCGTATGATCCATGTAGAGCTGTGCACAAAAGAATATGTTCCACTTCCTGATGGATGTGAGCTTACGGCATTTACCAAAGAGGTTTTCAAGATGTACGACGGTGTTGATCAGGAAGTGGATTTGATTTGTGACAATTCTTTGATGAAAAACCTTGTAGATCAGTTCGGAGAAGATTTCACAACAAGTATTGAAACGGAAGCGACATTTCACGCAACCGTAAAAGTATCAGTAAGCCGTACATTTTATGCATGGGTCTTCCAGTTCGCCGGAGGTATCAGTATTGCTGGACCGAAGAGTGTACGGGAAGAGTACCGGAAAATGCTGAAAAAGGCTATGAATTAAGATTCATATGCCAAAAGTCATATTAGTCAATACGATGGACCTGCTCAAAATATTGGGCAGGTCTATTTTTATAGGTTTGTCTTGTTGAAACAGAACATTAGTTCTGCTATTATTGATTCAGGAATTTTAAATAAGATAATTCCCTTTAGAAATATTTAACGCTAAACAGTTAAATGGTCAGGAAAAGCTTCTGCAGAATGTGGCGAGTGGCTTCGTTAAACGGAAAAACATCTGTAGAGACGCTTTATCGTTTTCTTTCCCTTTATCGATAGAGCGATTGGAATAAAATTTTAGGCTTTTCAGGAGGCATGTTGAATGAGTAGGAAGTTGGACAGAAAAGAGAAGTTTGTGGCATTTTGTAGCTATTGTGGGACATTTCTTCAGGAAACACATGGTGATTGCAATTGCAATGTAGTGTGCACCGGATGTGGAAGGGATATGGCTGTGGTAGTAAGAAATGGCAAGGTCACTGTATTTGAAGAAAGAAATAACGAAGAAGTTCCGGATTATAAAGAAAAGGTCCGCCTGATATGCTATGCCGTAAAGATGAATAAGTTTGGCCGTGATAAAAGCAAACTGATTGCTGAACCTACGGTCAGCTATGGCACAGGTCAGTAAAATAATTTATTTTTCCAAAATTTAATATAGTGAGATCCCTGCGGGTGGAGTGCTAAACCGGTCGCCAGGGCTCTGTCATGAGAAAGCCTTAGCCCGAGGGGGGCGTGGTGCAGAGCCTGAGGTGTTAAAAGAGATACGGATAAGCAAAACGCGGATGGTCAAGAGTTTGCCGAGAGCTGAACTATACGATATAGATGCGATAAGCATCCAAGCATTAGGGTTATTCCCAATGTTGTAACTATTAAAAAATGTAAAGAGGAGCCTGCAAAACGGAAGCTGGTCAACAGAACTGCTGTGTGAGAACACGGATATGTTTTGTATATGACTTAGTATATGTT
>NZ_JNKO01000074.1 GCF_000702885.1 Oribacterium sp. P6A1
AAGGTAACAGGATATTTTTTTATTCCGGCTCATCACCGTACATAGAGAATCATATATATTTATCTACACATGGCTGACTTTTCCATCGAACCTCATTGAGCTTTATGAAACCAGTGTATCCATAGAGTATTCTTTGGTCATATATATGCTCTCTATAGTTTTATCCATCTTTGACCAAATACGTCCAAACTAATCCAATAAAGAAAATTTACAACATATTTTCTAACAGCACATCTCTATAATATACCTTGTTCTATTCTATTAAATATCGAGAGATTTGTCCATACATTTATTCGGGTTTATCTCCGATATGAAATCAGATTATTATCTTTCCATCCAGATTCCTCATCACTTCCTGCTTCTTCTCTTTAGTGGCTTCAGCGTATATATCCATCGTAGTTGTAATATCCGCATGTCCCATTATACTCTGGATAACCTTAAGATTTGATTCATTCTCACACAGTCTTGTACAGAAGGTATGTCTAAGAACATGTGCAGATAACTGAGGCAGTATAAATGGATCCCTGTCTTCCTTGGCTGCTGCTATTTTTTCCCGCTTATTATATTCGTCAATTGCCCTATGAATAGCGTTGTTTACAGCCTCTGCAAGATATACTGTATGTTTGGCTGTTGAAAATACAAATCCTGAGTAGCCATCAACCTCTTCCTCACAGAATCCCAATATCTTCTGATACTCATATTCCGTTAGAAATGCCTGATATACTTCTTCAATCATTGGTATAGTCCTTGTTCCAGCATTACTTTTGGTACTTTGGATTCTCTTTCTACAAACTCCTTTCTCGTCCGGTCTGTCGCTTATAGTATGGTTAACGCTAATAATTCTATTTTCGAAATCAAGATCATCCCATGTCAGCCCGAGGCATTCTCCTATACGCATTCCGGTCCCTAGAAGCACTGTTATTATAGGAAGCCAGCCCTCATATTCCCGATTATCTTTAAAAAAGTCGAGAAATACCTGTTGCTGTTTAACCGTCAGTGCTTGTCTTTTTCCTTTTATCCAGAATTTGCTACGCTTTATCTCAGCCATAACTCCATCTGTTGGATTAGTTCTGATAAGTCCATCCCTTATTGCCATCTGAAATGCAGGATGAAGCAATGTATGAACATGATCTACTGTGGCTGCAGAAATCCCTTTATCCATCATAAGGCTATAATAAAACCTCTTAACATCAGAATACTTAACATTTATGACCTTTGATTTCCCAAAATTATCATGAATATACTGCTTGAACATAAAGCGATAAGAACCTTTTGTTGAAGTCTTAAGATCATGCTTCTGACTTAGATAACTTTCAACCATATGATTGACTTCTATTGTCTTTGCTTTATATGGATCTAATCCGTCTTCATAGTCTCTTTGCAGTGCCCGCTCCCTTTCTCTAAGCTCTACTAATGTTTTTGAGTATATAAAATGTCGCTTACCAAATCTGTCAGTAAAAGCATATGAATATTTACCATCTTTTCTCTGACATTCTCCCGTTCGTAGATTGTATCCTTTGCTATCTTTTCTAGCCATATTCTTCCTCATTCTTTCATAAAAAAAGAGGAACAGCCGGTTCTATAGTGATTATATTCCGCACCATTCCTCACTTTCAATCCATATATTTCCAACAATATTACTTAGACCATTTAGCAATCACCTCAGTGACTCTGTATGGATTTGTATGGACAAATACGTACTGTTAAGAATTTTCACAAAAATTTTCAAGATACTCATCAATCTTATGAGTGTTAACCAGAACACATCTCTTTACTCTGTAAATTGCGTTGGCTTCCTTAGCCATTTCCTGAAATGTGTGTATTCCAACAGAATAAAGCTCTGCACCTTCTGCGTATCTTACGAATTTCTTCTGGCCCTTTAAAACCTTCTCCTCTAACTGTGGTACAACTATTCTTGACTTAGGCATCTCAGCATCCTCCTTACAATCTTCCCTCAAGATATTCAAGCATATTCTCTTTGACTTCCAGCTTAATTTTATAAATTCGGTTACGAGTTGTATCAACTCCAGAACCAATCTCAGCAGCAATCTCTCCAGTGGATTTCTTCTTATTAATATAGGAAACAAAAATACTTCTATCTTCATCATCCAGGCATTCAACCTGTCTCTTGAAGAGATCATAGTCATGTCTCATCACTTTGAGCAGAAATGCTTCTTTTTTAAATTCTTCTTCACGATCTGTACCATCAAGTACACCTCCTGAAAAATCACAAGTCTTCAGAGCTTCTCTAATCGTCACATGGCTTACTGATTTATCAGCCGTTGGATTACTTAACATGCTTTTCTGAATCCTTACACCCAGATCATCATCTTCACCTCTTCTGTTAGATTCTTTCTCGTTTTCGATCAGATACAGCAGCCCCTCTATACGTCCATCAACTACTTTAAGAAATACAGAATAATACTTATAGATCAGATCAACTCGCCTTGAAGCATCGGCAACTGCATACTTCTTAACTAAATTTGCCACCTCTCATACCTCCTGTCGAATGTGACTTTTTGTATTTGTTTTTGTTTACATCTAATATTCTATGCCTCTGTATGCCTACCTTCGAGAAAGCTGCCTTTGACTTTGGTCAAATTATATCTGACTTTTATCTCGCATATTATATATAATCCGTCTAAATTACATCATCCCATTATGCTTTAATTCTTATATAAATTTGTATGATATATGATTAAAACTCGTAGAATAATCCACTATCATTTCTATTTATTAATCTTGACTAATCATTTGTATAAAGATTTAAACTATTTGTCATTGATATCATAAAAAAAGATTGGCCTTTCGTCATTTATAGTGGGTAACCCCACCATTGCTCATTGATTAAATTTAAAAGTTTCTGCTATCCTTGATATATCAACCAGCCACAC
>NZ_JNKO01000075.1 GCF_000702885.1 Oribacterium sp. P6A1
AGCAACGCCCTGATAGTACTCACATACTTCCTTTCCGAGCTGTCTGCTTCCTGTATGGATTACAAGATACTTATTACCTTCATCGTCCTTATCAATCTCTATGAAATGATTTCCGCCTCCGAGACTGCCTATGGCTCTCTCAATCTTCTTTGTATCCTTGAGATTTCGGTAGCACTTCATTTCCTGGAGCTCCGGGAATCGTTCAAGTCTTCCTTCGTTAACTTCTCTTCCGGATGGAACATATTCGCGATACATGAAAATGGCAATTACCGATTCGTGATTGTGAAACAGAACTTACTCTTAAAGACCTTGCCATTTATCATGATGATATTATGATGGATGCGTTAAAGAAATCCTGATGGATCAGGATTGTACTTTAAAATAATGCAACTGTTGACATTAGACTTCTATATGTTAGAATGTGAACGTCATCGGAGGGTGAGTTATTCGTTTTGAAATATCGAGCTGGATAAGATGTCTGGTTGAAATACCAGCTTCTTGTCCGGCTTTTTTTATTACCATAAGGAATTTGGACGGAGGAAATACTCAATGGAAAAAAGAATAGATTTTACATCAGGTGCTATAGTTTTACCCCTTCTTAAGTTTGCGGGACCGGTTCTTTTAGCCTTATTTCTACAGGCGATGTACGGTGCTGTTGATCTTTTGGTGGTGGGAAAGTTCGCGGAATCGGCTGATGTATCTGCTGTTTCCACCGGTTCTCAGATTATGGCCACCATCACAAATATAATCAGCAGCCTGTGTATGGGTATGACCATTTTTCTTGGTCAGAAGATTGGTGAAAAACGTGCAGATGAAGGAGGAAGGATCGTCGGCAGCGGACTCGTTTTGTTTGCAGCCATAGGTTGTTTCCTGACAATGCTTATACCGGTATCCGCACCAAAGCTTGCCTTGACCATGCATGCTCCGGTCGAAGCATTTGAATTGACAACTACATATATCCGAATCTGCGGAGCCGGAATAATAGTAATCATGGCTTACAATATGATCGGTGGTATTTTCAGAGGCATGGGAGATTCCAATACTCCTCTTGTCACAGTTTTGATAGCATGTATCTGTAATATAATTGGTGACCTTTTATTTGTTGCGGTTTTACATATGGGAACAAAGGGCGCAGCGCTTGCTACTGTGGGAGCTCAGTTTATAAGTGTAGTTATCTCATGTATCCTTATTTCACATAAAACTCTGCCTTTCAAACTGGAAAAGAAAATGATCACATGGAACACTCGCATAATCAACAGAATCCTTGTGCTTGGAATACCTATTGCCGTACAGGATCTTCTTGTTGGAATGTCTTTTCTTGTGATCCTTGCCATAGTGAATTCTATAGGATTGGTGGCATCCGCAGGTATAGGCGTTGCAGAAAAAGTCTGCGTGTTCATAATGCTTGTTCCCATGTCCTTTATGCAGTCAATGTCAGCCTTCGTTGCCCAGAACAGAGGTGCGGGAAAACTGGATAGAGCATTTAAGGGATTCCGTGCCGCTGTGGGAATTTCATTTATATTTGGTGCGGTAATGTTCTATACGGGATTTTTCCATGGAGACCTGCTTTCTGGTATATTCTCCTCTGATGCAGCTGTTATTCAGGCCGGATTTGAGTATATAAAGGCATATGCTGTAGACTGTCTCTTCACGTGTTTCTTGTTCTGCTTTATCGGTTTCTATAACGGGATGGGATATACCACATTCGTTATGGCTCAGGGTATTATCGGAGCATTTTTAGTCAGAGTACCGGTATCTTTTCTGATGAGCAAGCTGATGCCGGGTTCTCTGTTCCATATCGGCCTTGCCACACCTTGTTCCACAATCGTACAGATACTTCTCTGTTTTGGATGTTTGATATATATGTCACGTAAAAAAGATCTGAAACTGATATAAGCATTCTATTATTATAATCACTGAAAAATAGTTAAAAAATTGGAGCAGACATTGTCTACTCCTTTTTTGAGAGAATAGATCATTCTTTTTCAGATAAATCATCTGTGTCCGACTCATCGGAATCCTTATCATCAGAAACCTTTTCTTCTTCAACAATATCAACTTTTTCGCTGACCTGTTCAGCATCATCAGATGAATCTGTTGAAGATTTGGTGGTTTCCTTCTCCTCTCCATCTTCCTTGTCCAGTGAACCCTCATCGACTTCTCCTGATCCTGTCTCAGCGTCCTTCGAATCGATTTCGCTGATCTCGGTAGATTCAGAGTCTTCTAAAGCAATTTCTTCTGATCCTGTCTCAGTTTCAACTGCTTCTTCAGCATTCTTTGATGTTCATGCAGATCTTGTTGATACTGCATGAACCGTTACCCCCTCTTCTTCCTCTTCGAAAAAGGTCTCTTTAACGAATGAGTCTTCGTTTAAGTTAAGGGTGAGGGAGCTTTTCTCTTTTTCTTCCCATATTGCAAAAAGCTCTACTCTGAAGTAGTCGAATAATGTAGGAGTCTCATGTGGATCCTTTTCCTTTGGCTGGAGAGGCTCTAAGAATCCATAGTAATAAACTGTCTGACCGTCATGCTCGTACTTTGAGAGAAGAACAGTGTCTTCGCCAAGCTTATGACCAACCGCAGGCTCTGTAACTTCTTCAAAGCCGTTCTTTGCAAGAATCACTGCATCATGTCTTGTTACAGAAGCTTCATCTGAGAGTCTTCTGCTTACTGTAGGAATATTTACACGCATTACTAGCCATGACTCATAGTTTACGTTTGAGGTGATTAACGGGTTTTTTAATACCTTCTGTCCTGGCTCAAGATTA
>NZ_JNKO01000076.1 GCF_000702885.1 Oribacterium sp. P6A1
GACTCGCTTCCGATGCTGCGGCTTACAGCTTATCGGGCGGACGTTTGCAATCCGCTATATGAAGCGCCCTTAGCAGGGCGCACTGACAGGCACCTGTACACGATATTTTTTAGCCGTGAGTTAATCCTTCAGGAAAATCACATCCAATATCCTCTCAAGTACGTTTTGCAAATAATCCTCCACCTGTCAACCAACTATAACAAAAGTTTATAAAAAATTTCCGATACACGGTTCACGGTTTTTCAGTACAGTAGTTTCAATATCTCTCCCTTAAACAGGGTTTCATTATCAACCACTTCAAAAAAAGCATATCCTTCGAGTTCCTTCTTCAACATTATCATATAGTCTCTATCAACTTTTTCATAATATTTCCTATGCGCATCATCAAGCTCTTCTTTGTTATTATCAATTGAAATGCTGATATTCTTATAATCCTCAAAATAGCTTTTCATAAAACACTCGGCATTAGTTTCAAAGAAAGGGATTAATGTTTCTGTAACCAGTTTCTTATTAAAGCCCCCGAACTCTTTATTTAGGATATACTTATACGCTTGAAAAAGTGTATCTACATATTTTTCTAATCTATATCTTTTAGGCAAATGTTCTTGTTCTTTATAGTTTACAGGATAATTAGCCTTTATTCCCATTTCCATTAATGTATATAAAGAGATGGCCGAAATAACCATCAAAAACATAGAAAAGCAATCATCTATACCAAGATGATTCAGGTTTTCCTTGTGGGTAAATATGCCAACCATCCTTGTCGCCGAAAAATCATCCGCATTCCATTCTAAAGCTTGCCATACATTGGGCTCAATAAAAGGTCTCGCTTTTTTTCCGCTTGTACTGAATGCTTTAGAATCTTCTTTTACACCATATTCTTTTTCTTTTTGCTTGATATAGTCAATATGTCCATTATAAATGTGTCCTAATTCGTGGAATACAAGAATTTTTATCATCATGTCATTTATAACTTCTGCATAAAATGCTAATAAGTCATCTGTAAGTTCACGTTGTAAATAATCGTAAAAAAGTTTTTTGATAGGTGGTTGTAATACAATGTTATGAGAAAAATTATATATTACGGACCAGCTCGGCATATTCATTTCAATAGAATATGAGTTTTCATATACTCTGTCAGCGAAAGCTGCTATTTCATCCCCCCTAAAAAAGCCAACTATAGGACTAATTCTGAGTGCTACTCCCTTGTATTCCTGCAAATTAATATTTACGTATGTCACGCAAAAATTTACAACGTTATTAAATCTTTTTTCTACTTCTTCAAGCTCAAATGTAATGAAATACGGTTCTGCCTCTTTGGTCAGTTGCATAGTATTCTCCCCCAGCTCTGCTCTCAAATAAGTGTCCGGTATAGTTATATTTCCGATTGAAATTCATGGTATATGGATGAAGTATTCTCTGCATGATTTTCCAAAAAGCTATGTCCACGGTCTCTATGACCATATGAAAGTGATTTGTCATAAGGCAGAATGAATCTTAAATGGATACAGTTCCTTTGCTCTGCTGATACTATGCAGAAAAGACAGAAAGTCATCAGCGTCTTTATACAGTGTTAATCTCCGGTTCCCCCGGCTCATTACATGGTATGTGGCTCCCGGATACCATTCTCTTTTTGGTCTTGACAAATTTATTTATCTCCAGTTCCTTTTTTCTTAGGATGAGTACCTTCATCCTTTTCTTTCAATGAAGCATAAGCTTCTGCATACCCAATCATTCGCTCACGAAAAGCCTGTTCGAGCATGTTATAGTAGGAAATCAGTCTTCCCATATCTGTATTCTTCTTCACAGTATAATAATCACGCCCCTCCTCCCTGCTCCCCGCAGGATCTATTCCAGAAAGCAACCACTCCGGTGTAACTCCAATTGCTTCACAAATTGGCATGATCTTTTCAGACGATGGATTGGTCTTGTTCTTTTTCCACTCACTGATTGTACTCGGCAGAATCCCTGTCTTTTCAGAAAACTCCTTTTGTGTCATGGATAATTGTGCTAGTCTTTCAAATATTCTCTCACTTATTGTCATTTAATCGTCCCCACCATTTAGCTTCCGTTTCAAAATAATTTCAGCACTACAACATTGCTTCAAAATTATGGCCCAATTTCATTTATATGAACTGTATCTCAGAATAAAATGCCTGTCAAGTGTTTCGAACATTTTCAACACTACCTTTTGTGTCTCTTTTTTTCTTAATAGAAACACAAAACCAGCCTACTGCTTTTTCAACAGTTTCAATGAGTTTATTTATCGCTTCTCCAGAACCAAATATGTCTTTTACTTCCATAAAAATGCCTCATCACAACAATGATAATGGTAATAATTACTGAAACACCGGTTTAAATAATATACTCAAACTTCCCACACCCAAAAGGTGTGATGCACCTTGAAAACTCTATACATTAGACAAATAAAAAGGCATAGGTCACTTTCAAATAAGGTA
>NZ_JNKO01000077.1 GCF_000702885.1 Oribacterium sp. P6A1
TGTGAAATATATGTGAGTCAGAAACAGTATAAATATTGTACATGATGAAAAGCTGATGGGCAATTAACTATCCATCAGCTTTTTCTATGACCATATCAGACAGTGAATACCGTATTATCTCATCAGGATTTGACGAGGGATTAATCCAATCGTTTATCAGGTTTTCCGGAAGCATGACCGGCATACGGTCATGGATCTTGGCAAGTTCTGCAGTTGGTTCTTTTGTTAATACGACAAAAACAGGGTATCCTTCTTCAATTCTGTATAGTCCGCAGAGCCAGGTAATGGTATGCCCTTTAGGCTGAACGGCATATTTTTGTCCTGTCTTCACCTTCCCATCGATACTTTTCATGTGTTCCCACTCGTAGTAGTAGGAAGCCGGGATGATGCATCTATGGGACATCCATGCATCTTTAAAGGTCGGTTTGATACCGGCTGTCTCAACCCGCGCATTGAAGAGAGTCCTTTTATTATCTTTTGCAAGAAATCCCCACTGCATTGGAAAAGCACTTCTCTGACCTTTGGAATTTGGAGCTATGACCGGTACGATATCAGTAGGGCGGACTTCACCATTGGTGATCAATGGTCTCGCGTGTGTATCTATAAATTTCTGGGTAAGCAGGGATCTTGACACGAATGCAGTTATGTCAGCTAATTCGGGAAGATCTTTCTCCAAAGCGTATCGTGTGCACATGGTATCTCCTCATGATGGTATAGAAGAAATTCCTTACTATAGGATTCTATTAAGGGAATTCTACTATAGGCTCAAATTCATGGTTTGTGTATATATCTTCGATTTCTGTCTCAGTCCGTATGAGTTCTTCACTAAATCCCTTAAGAGCATCAAAAGGACTGAAGATCTTTGCTCGTCTTCCCAGATCCATGGGAGGATGTTTTAAGGTAAAACTGTCTGTTTTGTTATGTACCGGCTTCCCTTTCTCATAGACATGCTTGTATCGGAAGGAGAGAGTCGGAATAAGGTTATCTTCACTATCCATGGTAGTTCTCCGTTTGATATAAGTATATTACATAATAAGAAATAACCAGGATGGCTATTTCTTATGTCCACCAATCTGGTTATTTCTTTCGATGGTAGTAGCACCTTCGAGAAGGTTCATACCTTTCAGCATGGCGTTGGCACCATACTTTGTACGGACATCCAGCAGTGCGGCATGTAATTTCCGTTCCTTATCCTCAGCTTCGTAGTCTGTGAAGAGATCCATCTGATACATACCTTTATCATCGACCACATCACAGGCACATATACCAAGTCTCCGCAGAAGTATCCTGTGGTCACTCTTTTTTGCGACATCATCCATAATCTTTCCAATAACAAGTTTTGAAGTATTGGTCGCGGTTCTTAAATTTACAGTACCGGTTGAATGAGCAGGATGAATCCGCCCATACCAGTCAATGGCCAGCTTTCCATCATATCCCGGAAAGTATTCAAGACTCTTGTAATCATAGCTTATCCACCAGGTGAACCTTTGTGACACAAGATTCTTACGATACATGTCTGCACAAAGGATATCGATCATTTCCTTGAATACAATGCAGGCTTCATCATACTTATAGGGTCTTGGAAGTACCTGACCATTGGAAAGGGAATGAGTGTCTGTCTTGTAATGCTTGATATCGTACATTGTGACAGGCTCGATACCCCAGGCATGGTCGATAAGTATCTCGGCATCTATACCGAAGGTCTTATAGAACCATTCCTCATCCCACTGAGTCCTCTCTGCTATGTCTCCCATGGTATACATATGGTCACATTCAAGTCTTCTGGCTTTACCCTGACCTATCTGCCAGAAATCGGTGAGAGGCCTGTGATCCCAGAGAAGATATCTGTAAGAATCTTCCGTAAGTGATGCTATACGTACACCATCTTTGTCTGCCGGAGCCTTTTTAGCGACGATATCCATGGCGACCTTTGCAAGATAAAGGTTGGTGCCTATTCCAACAGTTGCTGTGATGCCTGTTGTTTTTAAGACATCCCGGATCATGGTCAGTGCCATGACATGGGCAGGTGTTTCTCCGGATCTCCTTGCAGCTGTCTCATAGAAATGAAGATATGGTGTACAGTCGATGAAACACTCGTCAATGCTGTATACATGAACATCCTCAGATGCTACGTATTTAAGGTATATGCCGTAAATCTGTGCAGAGATCTTTTCATACTCAAGCATACGTGGTACAGCAATGATGTATAGTACCTTTGTATGATGGAGTTCTTCATATTTCTTTATGGCCTGCTTTGCCTCGAATAACCTTGGACGGCTGGGCACACCGATTGCCTTTAAAGCCGGAGATACAGCGAGACAGATGGTCTGATCAGTCCTGCTGGCATCAGCAACAAGGAGATTGGCTTTCAGCGGATCATAGCCTCTTGCCACACACTCAACAGATGCATAAAAACTTTTCATATCTATAGCGATATAAACACGTT
>NZ_JNKO01000078.1 GCF_000702885.1 Oribacterium sp. P6A1
CTTTGACTTATAAAAGTAACTTTGTAACTATATGTCAGCATTGGATGTGCCGGTCTAAAACAGGCCGGCAGGTCCCTTGCAACAACCTACAAAAACGGATTGCAACAACCTACATTTTTACTTTGCAACTTTATGCAAAAAGGGCTTGCAAAAAACACAAGTACCCTTACTATATCTTCCCTTCTTATATTTTCTGATCCGTCAAGATCTGCAGATGTCCTGGCAAGTCTCAGGAGCTTATGTATGACTCTGGCACTGTAGCCGAATTTCTCACTTGCCCTCTTCAGGATCCCTGTGCACTCCTCATTAAGCTTGCAGTACTTTTGTATCATGGTGGTAGTCATCTGGGCATTACAGTTCACCTGATCATCGTCCTTGAATCTTTCCTGCTGTATCTTTCTCGCCTTTTCGACCTTTTCCCTTAACTGAGCCGATGTAAAACTACTCTTTTGACTGTCAAGATCAAAGTAATCTACGTGGGCAACACTCTTCTGTATATCTATCCTTTCTAGGATCGGTCCCGAGATCTTGCCGCGATAGTGGATTATCTCATAATCCGTACAGCGGCACTTCTTTGAAGGATAGTATCCACACGGGCAGGGATTCATGGCTGCAACAAACATGAAGTTAGCCGGATATGAATTAGTACCGTTCACCCTGGATATCGTGACCCGCTTATCTTCCATAGGCTGTCGTAGGGCATCCAGTGTACTTCGTGAAAACTCTGCCAGTTCATCAAGAAACAGGACACCATTATGTGACAACGACACCTCACCGGGCTGAGCATAACTGCCTCCACCGATCAGGGCATTGAGAGAAACATTGTGATGAGGCGCACGGAAAGGCCGCATCTTTATGAGCCCCTCACCTGCATCCAACAATCCTGAAATACTGTGTATCTTTGTGACTTCCAATGACTCCTTTTCTGTCATCTTCGGAAGAATGGTAGGGATCCGCTGGGCTATCATGGTTTTGCCGCAGCCAGGTTCTCCTATCATGAGGATGTTATGACCTCCCGCAGCCCCAAGCATTATCGCCTCAATGAGTTCATCCTGACCCTTGACATCGGAAAAGTCCATGCATGTCCCCGTAGCCCCCTCATCTGTTATATTTGACAGAGTTCTGTCCGTTTCTCCGGATGTATCCTTATCTTTTAACTCCGGTTCTCTGAGTCCTCCGCTCTCCAGAAGCTTCACCGTATCCGAAAGGTTACTTACCGGATAAATATTTATACCGGAAACTGATTCCGCCTCCTGCTTATTCCCGTAAGGGACTATTACCGAACTGACACCGCATTTTCTGGCTTCAGTTATCATCGAAAGAACGCCTGTACATGGCCTTATCCTGCCATCGAGAGACAACTCACCTATAAAAGCATAATCTCCAAGATTCTTAGGGGCTATCTGATCCGTCTGATACAGGAGCGCAATGATCATCCCGAGGTCAAAATGTGAACCTCTCTTCTTTTTATCACCGGGTGCCAGGCTAATGATCACCTTATCCTTTGGTATGTCATATCCACAGGACTCTATGGCTGCCTGTATCCTCTCTCCTGCCTCTTTTATCGCCTGGTCGGGCAGGCCTATTATGGCCATTCCCTGTTGCTGACCTTTTATGGTACTCGCTTCTACCTCCACCATAAAACCTTCAACACCCGAAGTTGCCATACTCTTTACTACTATTGCCATTTATATCAGTTCCTTCTTTGTAATTATTCCTATATTTTTCGATCAGCTTATCTTCTGAACGATAACACTCATCACCACGGAAGCCACATATCATCTTCCTTCATATCCTTTTGGATCAGCATTTCCTGCTCTGCATGTGATATCTTTCCCTCTACAAACATGCGGTACTGCTCATTGGGATTATTACGGAAACACTCAAGTACTTTTGACGTATCTATCAGTTCACGAAAAGCAGATCCTTCACTGCTGTGATTAACTCTTCCTGATACAAAATCCGCATAACTACTATACTTATATGCCAATGGCTCCAGTACCATCTGTGCCTTTACCGGATTAAGATGCACGTATCTGCTTGCCTCCAGAAGATATGTTTCATCTTCAATGAGCTGTCCTATATATCTGTTTTCAAAGAGATGCCCTGTCAGCTTATATTTCATATTGTAAGATGCTGCGTATGACAGAAGAAGTTTGTGCATTATCTTCCATATCTCTGTTTTTCCCGTTCCAACCACCATATGAAAATGATTTGTCATAAGGCATATTGAATATATCTTGAAATCATACACCTCCTTTACGTTCTTAAGGCATATTATAAACATCTCATAATCCCATTCTTCCTTGAAAATACTGGATCTTCTGTTCCCCCGGCTCATCACATGATATATTGCCCCCGGATACCATATCC
>NZ_JNKO01000079.1 GCF_000702885.1 Oribacterium sp. P6A1
GAAGTGGAGCAAAGCTCCCTTGACATGCATATGTCACGCAACTAAACTTCCGAAAAAGAATCAATGGTTACCCACTATTTTTGACGAATAACCATTATGAGGAGAGGTAATAGCCTCTCCTCAATTACTATTGATATTTAGTCAACATGGATTTCAAAGTGTTTTTTATTTCTTCTCTCATACTCTCTGGCTTTATGACCTCTATATTATTACCTTGACTTAAAAGCCACATGATTATTCCTTTTCCGTATACTTCTGCATCTATTACACATTCATGTTCATACTTCTTAACAATTCTTGCAGTTGGAAGTCTATCTAATATTGGTTCAGGGTTATCTCCAAAGTATTTAATACTCATTCTTTGAAGTTCTCCTGGGTACATGAACTGTACTCTTTTTCTGAATTCACCTTCTTCAAATCTATCCGCATAAGGAAAAGAGAACTTTTCTTTCAATGGTGTATATTCTTTGATTCTGTCAATTCTAAATACAGCAGGATAATCATATTTATGTTTATATTTACCATCCATATCATTTTTAACTATGTAGGCATTAAGATAAAAATAATATTCAGAGAAAAGAATTGCCAATGGCTCGATTATTCTATTAACTGATTCATTTGAATTATTAGCCCTAGAGTATTTTATTGAAACTAAATTTTGGTCATGGATACTATATCCTATGTTCCATAGTTTATTATTAATATACTCTTTATGCTTCAGTTCAACGTAATGGTATTTTTCATTCGCAATAAGGTCACTGACAATTTTCATATTTTTTATTGGAACACAACTAGTCAGTAGTTTATCTATGATTATCCCTAATTCTTTTTTAGTAAATGCTCTACTTTCAAGAAGAATTTTGGAGATTGCCAGAATTTCGCTATTGGTCATCATAGAACGTTCCTGTCCAACCATAACAAAACCTTTTTTTATTCTATCATAAATAACCTTTCTACTATCGCCTGATTCGATACTTTGTTCATCTAAATAAGCACGAATATCGTCAATATCTCTCTGTATAGATCTCTCATCTACACCAAAACGTGAAGCTTCATCTGATTTACAAATAACCTTGCCTTCACACAAACGAACATAAATATTAATAGATCTGAAATTTTTTGTTTTTCTCCCATCTATATTTTTCATCATTATTATATCCATTTTCTTTAAGTAAGGTGATTGATTATAAAATAATACTATTAAAATCTAAGGAATATCTGCAATTTACATTCAAAATCCTGGCAAAAAGCCATGGGTGACATTTCGTGGTTTTTTTTAATACATTTCTTTTTGGGTGACCTATCATCAATGGTCCAAAGATTTAGTTTTGGATTTCTTGGACTTATAGCACTGTTTGTAGGATCATACCAATATTTGCAAATTGCACATTTCTTCGTGTTTTTGATATTCAAATTAAACAATTTATACTGCTCCTCTTATAGTTATATGTATTTTTACTCACTAATTACAAGACTCTCCATAAGAGATTTATATATTTGCGCTTGTAAATGGTCCATCGTTGGTACTTGACTATACATTGCAGAGATAATATCATCCTTATATTTTTTTACTAGAGATTTCATTCTTATCAAAAGACTAGTAGCTTTAGCCATCATTCCTAAAAAACGAGTGAAAGATTCTCCAATGCCATCTAACTTGTCTGATAAATCTTCAAACTCAATCATTAATTCAGAATTATCTGTCGACTCAAAGATATCTAAATCAAAGTACGCACTTAGATCAATAGTTTCTATATTAAAATTTGACAAACCTTTATAGTTTTTATAAAAATCGATTAAAGGTGAAATTGCCAATTCATATTTTTGGTTTAGAGATTTTATCAAAGATTCTTGGAATTCATTGGCTTGTTCAAAAGCATTACTGAACTTACCTAAAGCTTCATCTACATCTTTAGTGACTATATCTAAACTTGAAAAATCATCTACAGCATGATTAAGCTTTCCTTCTAATTTTTTTATATAAGCTATTATTGCAGACCTATATTCATTAGCATATTCTCCTGAAATCTTTTCGCTTATATTTGACCATAATAATTCAAACATACTGTCTAAGATTTCTTTACGACCAAATGTTGGCACCGTCCCCTTTCTGGTTTTTGTTTCAACTGAATTAACACAAGATATTCTTACATTATCGCCCAAATTATCGTGTATATGTTTTTTCATTGCAACCAATTCTTCGGTTTCCGAATCAGGAGCATTTGTAATAACAACGTGGATAGTCTGTGTAATTTCCTTTGATAATTCATTTATCATCCTGAATTCTTCGGGTTCAAACCTACCTCTTTTAAGATTTTTGCAATAAAAAATGGCATGCAACCACTCAAATACATCATTGCTTTTACAAC
>NZ_JNKO01000080.1 GCF_000702885.1 Oribacterium sp. P6A1
TGCCAAGTAAAATATAGTCGGTAGTACTGTTCAGTATCTTGGCAATACAGACCGCCTGAAAAGCAGAAATATCTCTTCGATTAGTCTCATAGGATGATATGCTGCTTCTATCATTAAGTCCTAATTCTTCGGCAAGTTCATCCTGAGTCATATCAGCCTGCTCTCTCAGGAACTTGATTCTTCCACCTACTGTTGTCAAGTCAATGTTTTTTGATTTTCTCATATTTATACTCCTTTTCTCTGAAACTCAGAGCGAAAGGAATATGTGTTTTTTAGGCGAGAACAAAAATCATGCAAGGATAATCCCTGTCGATCTGGTTTCGATTGTGTCTCCAACAGGACTTTTGTTCTCTAAATAAATTATGCGAGGGGATTTCTCAGATAACTCCAAAAAAATAAGACGCAGAAAAGAACTCAGCCTCAGCTGGTTTTCTTTTCATGCGTCTTTAGGATGGCTATGTGCCCGGCTAAAATATCTTCTCCGGAGTCTCCAGTATCATGATGACCATTCATTCAGTTTTCTTAATATCAGAGGTAGTACTTGTTGTCCTTCATTCCTTCAGTAATATTCTTTTCAGTATACTTTTTGAAAGCCATAACTTTCGTACAACAAGGACATTTCATGATTATGTTGGGCAACAACGGAGAATCCGGGGACCCTGTTAACTCATAAGCCATATGCAGAAACTTTCTGCAGCGCCTGCAATACAAATCTACTCTATTACTATCCTTAACCAATATGTTCAATCCCCTCTTTCCCAATGTACAAATACGTGTGATTTGCAGCTGAGAGGGATAAGGGAGAACCTTCTCAATTTTTTATATCCAAAATGCGGTAGCGAAAACATCCCGGATCATACTTTTATTTGTTGGAACACAGCAACTAAGCTGCTATCCTGGAAGGGGACCGACCAACTATAATCCAGCTGATCAATCCCTCACTCTGACATGAATGATTACTCTCTCCATACGTTAAACCTCCCACTCATAAGTTTATGATTTTAATGCTTCGAAGCGGTACCATTGTATTGATTCACGTAGTACCTATCACTTCCCTGTGAAGATAATATTATGATAATTCCAATTAATTTGGTTGTCAGTAGTCGTTTGTGTCTATTTATACCAATTAGTTTGTATTTATGTTCCTATAGTGGTACACTATGTACATCAGTTGATAATCAAGCCATTAGAAAGAGGTAACATAATGAGAGACATAGGAAAGCTCTTATCCACATATCGCAAGAAATCAGGACTTACCCAGCAACAGCTGGCAGAAGAATTGAAAGAAAATGGGGTTGAAATAGGATACAGATCCATATCGACATGGGAGCAAAATGTCTGCGAACCAAGCGTCACTGTATTCCTTTACATTTGTAAGATATTAAATATTCCTGATGTAATGGAAGCATATTTTGGAGAGAATAAAAGTAATCCACTAAATAATTTGAATGAAAAAGGCCTTAGCAAGGTAGCTGACTATGTATCACTCCTGGAAGGCTTTAATAAAGGCGAATACCTTAAAGAAAGATCTGTGGACTATGGTCATCCCAAAAATATAGTTGATTTTGTATGCTATGATTCAATGCCTAAGTACATACGAATTTATGATACCCGTGTTTCTGCAGGTAATGGTAATTTTCTTGACGGCAGCGGGTACGATGAAGTTGACAGGATGGAATATAATGTTCCGGATGGAGCAGATTTTGGAGTTCGTATCACTGGTGACAGTATGACTCCAAGATATGCTGATGGACAGATAGTATGGGTTCGTCGTCAGGACACCCTGGAAGACAGCCAGATTGGCATTTTCGAACTTAATGGAGAATGTTTCTGTAAAATGTTGAGCTTAAAGGATAATGCAGCACAGCTTATTTCCATTAATAGCGAAAAATATAACCCGAAGATCGTTCGTGAATCAGATTCATTCCGGACATTCGGGCGTGTGATCAATTAAAAACTATCGATACCTTGGGGCTGAACGGTTTTCAAAACCAAACCAGCACCAGCCCCTGAGATAATATTTTGAGGTACATATGCTAGTAAAGAACAATTTACAAAACACCCGGGAAAGTAAGGGCCTTACCCAAAAAGAAGTAGCGGATGCACTTTGTATAAGCAAAGATTCCCTTTCCAGATATGAACGCGGCATACAGGATCCCAGGCTTGATATAGCGATAAAACTTAGTCAGTTTTATGAAGTCACTATGGAACAACTTTATAAAATATGATTATTATGTTTTTGCTTAAATTTTATTTCATTTTTGC
>NZ_JNKO01000081.1 GCF_000702885.1 Oribacterium sp. P6A1
AAAATATGTCATAAGTGGTAGATAAATGGTTTATTTCAAATTAAGCAAACCTCTATCTCATTTAGGATAGAGGTTATTCGTGCAAATTTGAATTTTTAGTCTGCTGTATCTGCCATAATTACGATATATCTGTTCATTCGCCTGCCAGATTCTTTAAAGACTTCCCTCGAAATATCTTTTTGTACAGGAAACGACTCAGCATCCCGATCACCACATTGAGCACAATTAACAGATTGATAAGGAGCGCGGTATCATTATCGATCTGGACAGTTGCATCAACAATTCTGATTACAAACCTTGATGTGATCAGCATTATAAAAACAGTCGTGATAATAAATATAGCCTTTTTCATTTGCGGTATTCTTCATAGCACCATCTTGCAATGTTGGCAATAAGGTCTTTAGGAAGAGGTGAAATATACGGAATCCGTATAGTACCTTTACTCACGTCATACCCTGCAAGTTGATCAGCAAAGACAACAGGGGCTTCATCGCCGGGATAGAGTCCGATATGTTTCTTTGATGCGGCAAAATGTATAATGTTCGCGCCCTTCCAGTATGTTGGCATACTCCACGATATCTTTTACTGTGCTTCAGGAATAGCACTGCGAAGTATTTGCTGAATTTCATTCAAATAAGGCTTTACACTTTCATCCTGCGCATCAATATACTCATCTATCGTTTCGTCTTTTCCACAATAATGCCCCTGGCCTGTCCGGTTAAAACTACGGTCGCACTTTGGACACTTCCACTTATTATCTTTCATAATCGGATAACCCTCACAAATCACGGATTTGTCAAATCTTTATCTCCCGACATGCTCCTTGAATAATCTGGGACTGGTTGAGCCACCTGTCCGGAATTTGAGAGCCACCATTCCGGCACCTGAGAGCCATCCGCCAGTAGCTTATTCCACGGTGCTCTTGACATGAGCCTCTATCACACATGATTGCTTTGCAATGCGGCAGATAGGCGCTCAATGCCCTATTGCAATGGCATATAGCCTATCATGTGTTACTCATGTAAAGAGCCTTTCGCGTAATAAACTACTGGCTCTGCACTACCGGAAGCATGGCTCTATCTTCACCGGACAGGCGGCTCCGCCGCACAATAATATTCAGTAGATGATGCAGCCGAAAACAATCAGCATCAGTCCTCCAATGATGATGGATGACAGCTCGATTCCGATCTTGACCAGCACTCTTAACACGAAAAGTAAATAACTGAATAAAGGCGATAACATTTTTCTCAAAAAAAGAGGCGTCTCGCCAGATGGTTTGACACCTCCATAAATATTAGACTTCTGTATTTATCCTTCGATCTGAATCAGTTTCTTTTCCGGTACCTCCGGTGCTTTTTCTTTCGGAAGTTCCAGATGCAGGACGCCATGTTCGAACTTCGCATGTACATCTTCCTCTTTTATTCCCTCTCCAATATAAAAGCTTCTGCTCATCGAACCGGAATACCGCTCCTTGCGGATTGCTTTACCGTTATTTGTCTGATCGTGCTCTTTGGAAGCACCAACCGTCAGATAGCCATTATTCAGTTCCAATTTGATTTCTTCTTTTTTGAATCCAGGCAGATCAATATCTACTTCATAATGATCGTCATGCTCATGGACATCTGTCTTCATCAGCCTGTCCGTATGCCTGCCGTAAAGCCTTCTTTCTGCCCTATCCAGATCCCTGAATTCAGGCCACTGTGGAAAATCAGCATCGAACCAGTCGTCAAACAGGTTTTCTCCAAAAATACTCGGTACTAACATAATGATACCTCCTTTACTCAATAACATTTTATGTTTCTGAGCAAGGGAAGGAGGGTTTGAATCAGCTCTGATCTTCTCTGTTCCTTTGTTCTGATTATGTTATATCACCATTATTAGCACTCGTCAATAGAGAGTGCTAATAACATCTGTGAACATTTTGTGTTTTCTGCTTTATCACATTTCTCAATACATCTTTACGCAAAACAGGAACTCTTTACTTCCGAATCCCAGGATCGGCATCAATACAATCTCTTCCGGTTTATAGTACCCATCCTTACTGATCTTATTACAGTAATCAATATCGTTATTGCTTTCTTCATCGCTTTTTTCCTCCACAAACACCGATTTATCGATTGCATATGCAAATAATCATACTACAAATCCTTGGTACAATCACAAACTGATATTGACTTATATCTTTAATAAATATATAGTCAGAAAAAGGAAGCAACCAGTCTGATTGCTCCCTCATAA
>NZ_JNKO01000082.1 GCF_000702885.1 Oribacterium sp. P6A1
TTCCCGCATTACAGCATTAACAATAACATCCTTATCATGATGCAGAAACCGGATGCGACACTATGCCAGTCATACACCGGATGGAAACAGATGGGACGATATGTAAAGAAAGGCGAAAAGGGGATACGGATACTTGCTCCGGCACCATATAAGCTGGAGCGGCTACAGAACAAACTTGATGACAAGGGTAAAGAGATACTCGATAAGGATGGTGAGCCGGTAAGGGAGACAGTTGAGATCAATGTCACAGCATTTAAACCTGTGAGCACCTTTGATCTTTCACAGACGGAAGGTGAACCATTACCCACCTTCGGCGTTTCGGAGCTTACGGGAAGTGTTGAAGGTTATGCAAGGCTCTTTGAAGCAATCAGAGAAGCAAGCCCCGTTCCCATAGGATTTGAAGATATAAAGGGAGAAGCAAAAGGCTATTTCCATACTGCTGAAAATCGTATAGCAATCCAGGAAGGAATGAGCGAAGTCCAGAATGTAAAGACCGCTATACATGAAATGGCTCATGCAAAGCTTCATAACCTGGAGGCACAGAAGGGAAGGCCGGATGGCGAGCAGTCAAGACCAAGCAAAGAGGTTGAGGCAGAGTCCGTGGCATATACAGTCTGTCAGCACTTCGGCATAGATACATCTGACTATAGTTTTGCTTATGTTGCCGGATGGTCCCATGGAAAAGAGATGCCGGAACTTAAGGAATCACTGAACACCATAAGGACAGCGGCTTCAGAGATGATAACTTCCATCGAAGAAAAGGCTAAGGAACTGTTCGTAGAAAAAGACCAGACTCATGATAACGTTCAAAGCCATGACGGTGATGCGGTCCTAAATACTGAGAAGGAAGCAGAACCAAAGAAAGAATCTGTCATGAAAAAGCTTGAAAAGAAAGCGGAAAACAAGGAACAGGACAGAGCAGCTAAGAAAAATTCAAGGTCAAAAACTAAAGCTAAAAATAAAACAAAAAGCAGGGAGGAATCTTTATGAATCTTAAATTAGTGATATGTGAAAAACCTTCAGTGGCGAAATCCATCGCTGATGTCATCGGTGCGACAAACAGAAAAGACGGATACCTTGAAGGAAATGGCTATATAGTCAGCTGGTGCTTCGGGCATCTCATAGAGCTTGCACAGCCTCATAAATATGATCCAAAGTATGAAAAATGGAGAAAGGAGGACCTGCCGATCTTTCCAAGTCCCTTCAGATATGATGTAACAGAGAGCACTCGTAAGCAGTTCCGTATCCTTAAAGAACTAATGGACCGTAATGATGTTATAAGTCTGATAGAAGCGACAGATGCAGGACGAGAAGGAGAACTTATCTTCAGGCTGGTCTATCATCAGGCAAAGTGTAAAAAGCCATTTGAGAGACTCTGGATATCATCCATGGAAGACACAGCCATAAGGGAAGGTTTCAAGACCCTTAGACCATCAAGTGAATACGATGCTTTATATGAAGCAGCATTATGCCGAGAGCGTGCCGACTGGCTGGTTGGCATCAACGCTACCCGGCTTTTTTCGACCCTTTACGGCCAGCCGCTTAATGTGGGAAGAGTAATGACTCCGACCCTTGGGATGATAGTAAATCGAGAAGCAGAAATAAATAAGTTCAGACCGGAACCATTCTATACGGTAGAGATCGATGCCCTCGGTATATCTCTCAGCAGTGAGAGGATACAGGATAAGGCTGAAGCAGAGAGGATCCTTTCAGAAGTATCAGCGGATGGTAATGGGGTGATTACGAACATGAAAGAGACTATCAAGACAGAGAAACCGCCGCTTCTTTATGACCTTACATCTCTGCAGAGGGATGCCAATAAGTATTATGGTTTCACGGCACAGGAGACACTTGACTATACCCAGAGTCTTTATGAGAAAAAACTCGTGACCTATCCGAGAACAGACAGCCGGTATCTCACAGATGATATGGGAGAAAGCACCAGAGAACTTGCAATCAGCATGGAAGAAAAATATGGATTTACTAAAAATGAGACAACCCTTGAAGAGAGATTGCTTAACAGTAAGAAGGTAAGTGACCACCATGCCATCATACCTACTGTCAATGTCTCTGGCCTTGATCTGTCATCTCTCAATGACGGAGAACAAAAGATTTTAAACATCATAGCAGCAAGACTGCTTTCATCCCTTGGGGATCCTGC
>NZ_JNKO01000083.1 GCF_000702885.1 Oribacterium sp. P6A1
TTGATGCATATGTTACTTCTATATACTTTTGCCATAGAAGCTCTGCAGGAATGGCAATGACGAAGTACGCTGTCACTGCATACATTATAGAAGAAATCATTATACCTGCGGTAGTTGTCTTCTGACATACATACCTAACCGAATTGAGTCCCAGGTATATACTATTTCCAATTAAATACGCTACGGTCAAAAAAACACAGTATCCTATAGAATCCGGTTTAGCTGCATTCAAGAGTAACATGCTTATAGTTCCAACCATTACCTCGCTTAAACATAATGCCACCGCATCACCGATTTCTTTGATATGAATCAATACTGCAATGATAATCTCAATTACAAATAAGATTGAAATATAGTTCATGAATGGATGCCCTGGAACAATCGACTGTGCCAATGGTACTTCTAAGTATATCACAAGGCCGATCACCGCCCCTGTTAGATATGGCATGAATATCAATGATGCCATGAAAACAATGGCTAAAAGAGCTAAAAATAGTTCAACCAAAGATGATCCATATTCATCGCGTTCCATAACCAACCTCCCCCTCTAAGGTGTTTCAAGACTCATCCTGTATATGCTTAATGTAATCAAGTACCTTTGCTTGTTTATCTGCAGAAAGCTTTTGAAATGCTTCCTGATACTTCATCAATCTGTGATATGTATTCTTCTTGCCATGAGACGAACTATCTTCTGTATCAGACATAAGACTATCTACTGTCACGTTATAAAGCTCGGCAAATTTCAATATCTCAGAAGCCAGGACCTGCCTCTTGTCTGACTCTATGGCAGACAAGGTAGGTCTGGACACTTCCAAATACTCGGCAGCTTCTGCCTGACTTTTACCGCTTGCAACTCTTGCGTTTTTGAGACGCTCTCCAAAATTTGACATATATACCTCCATGTCAGTAATTCTGACATAATTACTTTACCATATATGTTTTGATATGTCAGTATTTCTGACATATTTTATGATTTTTTTACAATGAGCTTTCCTTTCATATGCTCAGGCATTAACTCAAAACATCTCATTTCGGTAAAGCATTTTTCTATATAATGTCTCTCTACAAAAAATCGTCATTTCCTTACCTGCTAAGACCTAAAGGTAAAGAAATGACGTATATCCCATTACTCGGCATCAATGAGCGTCTGTTTAATTAAATTGATAAAATAAATTTGTCTGTCTGTAAATCCTGAAATCATTGGTCAACTGAGATCCTGTTACCCTCCACATCAAATTTAAATGATTTTGAATAGTTCTGGAATGGCCAGACTTCCACTGTTTTTTTCTCGTTATTGTAAATCGCACTGTATTGTGTCATAGAAATGCCGGCTGCATTTGTATAAGGGTTTTGAGCCACACTCTGGAGGATTACCAAAGCCGTAGATTCCGGCATTCTGGTATAATAATCTTTTTTGTCCGTATCCCTATAGCATTCCAACTGTCCCTGTATTGTAACGAAACGATGATAACCATGACCGTAGCCGTAATGGTAACTCGTTTTCATGTCTTCATCAGTCATTTGGACGGCCTCTTCCCTGAGCTTGTCACCCCTGTAAGAATCCTCGATATCATCACTACCCAGGTAGAAGTTCGTGCAAATATCAGAAGGAATGACCTGAACATTACTATTCCGGCTCTCGATCACTACACTGCGACCAGTTGCATCAGATACCATAAAATGACATTCCTGCCAATCTCCCGGTACAATAATGCCGGCTGCCGTTTTCCGAATAGCCTCATCAACATTTGCGCAGTCATCCAGTATATAACGCAGCAGCATGCTGGATCCAGCCGGGAATCTCCCAGGCTGATCTCCTTTCTTGATATCTACACGCTGAACGGATACATAAAGTCCCTTTTCATTGATTCCATCCATACACTGATAAGGTAGAATATCCAACATGTCAGGGTCAAACCCTTTTTGGTCTGGACCACCCTGCGTGAGCAGAGGATTGCTTTCGTCGCACCAGACAGCATCGGCCACAGCGATTGATTCATACTTAGTGTATGCTCAGCAACCGCCTAATTTTTCAGACGGCTGCTTCATATAAACAATTGTACCTTGAAAATATCAAAATCAATTTTTGGAACAAAGA
>NZ_JNKO01000084.1 GCF_000702885.1 Oribacterium sp. P6A1
CGGATCTTTGACACCCCAAACCCTCAGAAGGCGCACCACGCCTTATTTTTTTGTCAATTTTTAAATATTTATAATGCGTAATAGCGTAATTTGATGTATAATCAAAGCAGTATTCTTTTATACTGGAGATATTAAAGATGCGCATTACTAAATCCGGAAAAAATCACTACATCATCCGTTCAATAAAACGTGATGGGAAACGCTCTTCAGAAGTTGTGGAACGTCTTGGGACCGATGAAGAAATTATGCTCGCACATAACTGTACAGATGCACGCAGTTGGATGGAACAACGCTTAAAAGAACTTAACGAAGAAGAGAAAAAACAAGTCACAAAAGTGCTCGTACCATTCGAATCAAAAACTCTTATTCCACTGGATGAGAGAAAATCATTTAATGTGGGATACCTTTTTCTCCAGCAGATCTACTACGACCTTTATCTGCCAAATATTTGCGAACAAATCTCAAAAAAACATGGATTTCAATATGATTTAAATAACATTCTTTCAAGACTGATTTATGGACGTATTCTTTTTCCTTCTTCGAAGCTTTCCTGTTTTGAACAAGCAAGAAGTTTAATGGAAAAACCTGAGTTTGAAGCACATCAAATTTATCGTGCTTTATCTGTTATCGCTGATGAATCTGATTACATTCAGAGCAAGCTTTACGAGTACAGCAAAAGGGTATTAAAAAGGCAGACCGGAATACTGTATTATGACTGTACAAATTTCTTTTTTGAAATCGAAGAAGAAAGCGGTTTAAAAAAATATGGCAAGAGCAAAGAACATCGACCGAATCCTATTGTTCAGATGGGATTGTTTATGGATAAAACCGGAATCCCACTCGCGTTCTGCATTAATGACGGAAATAAAAATGAGCAGACTTCTCTTATACCGATGGAAGAACAGCTTATTAAAGATTTCTCGCTTTCAAGGTTTGTGGTCTGTACAGATGCTGGTTTATCGTCTGAAACAAATCGTATGTTCAACAATTTTGGAGGACGCTGTTTTATTACAACACAATCAATAAAAAAGCTAAAAAAAGAGCTTAAAGACTGGTGCCTTGATCCGACAGGATGGAGGCTGAAGGGCTCCACTGAAAAATTTGATATAAGAGAAATCGAAGACAATGAAGACAACCTTAATCTGATTTTTTACAAAGAAAAATGGGTCGAAGGATATGATGATGAACGAGAAATCGAATTCAATCAGAACCTTATCGTTACATACTCAATCAAATACAGAAACTATCTACGCAAGGTAAGAAAAAATCAAATCGATCATGCAATTCGAGCTCTTAGTAACAGTGACAAAATAGATAAACGTAATCAAAATGACTATCGTAGATTTATTAAAAAAACATCCTTCACTAACGATGGAGAAATAGCAGAAAAAAAGTCCTATGAAATCGATGATGATGTGATTTCAGAAGAAGAAAAATACGACGGGTTCTACGCTGTTTTCACAAATCTCGAAGATGATGCTTCAGAAATCGCAAAGATTAATCACGACCGCTGGGAAATCGAAGAATCGTTTCGAATTATGAAAACAGAATTCAAATCAAGACCTGTATATCTGCAGAGGGACGATCGTATAAAAGCACATTTTTTAACTTGCTTTATTTCACTTTTGATATATCGAATCTTAGAGAAAAAGCTTGATGATAAATACACTTGTGAAACACTGATTAATACGTTAAGCAGCATGAATATGATTGACATTCATGAAGGATATATTCCTGCCTATACCAGAACAAAGATAACCGATGCCCTACACGAAAATGCAGGATTCAGAACTGATTATGAAATCATAAGAAAACGAGAAATGCGAGGCATCTGTCGAAGATCCAAAGAATGATCATAAACGCCCCTTTCGCGTCGGGGCGGGACCGTGAAAGTTAATTATTATCAAAACGTCAAAAGGGGTGGGCGAAAGGGGCAAGAACAGCCATGAACAACTAATAATTACGCACTTCGCGAAAATCAACAAAAGTCTCGGGAATGGCTTATAGAGCCAATCCTGAGACTTAATAGACACTTGTACTGTCAAAGATGGGA
>NZ_JNKO01000085.1 GCF_000702885.1 Oribacterium sp. P6A1
TTGAGTATCTCACTATTTATGGTAGGGACTGGTATATCTCTATAGTCATCATCCAATGCTGCATTTTTCTTTAAAAATGCACGGGACTCTTCCTCTCCTGTGATTTCCTGTGTTCTTCCATCAGCATATGTCGCCTTAACTGAGAAGGATTCTCCGTATTTAATCTCTACAATAGCGCTTGTACACTGTTTAACATCCATTGGGAGCAGTTCAACGCCTAAATACGCATTTATAAAGGTGGATTTTCCACTTTTGGATTCACCGGCAATAAGAATATTGAATCTATCTGCTTTTACTCTTTCGGCCATGCTTTGTATAGATGTCAGCGGATTCCCAAGCCGTTCCATGGGGTCAGGCATTTCAATTTTCTTAGCATAAGCTTGTAAATCAGATACAAGGGACTCTAACTGTTTGTATGAAGAAAGAACTTCATTCTTTCTAGACTGATAATCTACAACCATTTTTTCCTCCTATGATTATTAGTATCTCAAGACTATTGATTGACCAGATATTTGTAATGGCCAATAGTTTCAGTTTTCTTTTACGGTAGTGTTTATTATAAAAATGAATGATTATAGCAATTTGACATTATCCCCCTGACTTCTGAGCCACATATCTATCCCATCACCAAAGACTTCCGCCTGTATCACATACTTCCCGTCTTCTTCACTAAGTATTTTTGCTGTCGGAAGTCTGTCCAGTACTGCTTCGACAGAATATCCGGTATATTCGAACTTTACTCTCCGGAGTTTTCCGCCGAACATAAACTGGATTCTTTTCCGGAACTCTCCTTCTTCAAATCTGTCTCTATATGGGATTGAGAAGTGTTCGGTAGTTATCTTCAGGTCCTTGATCCTGTCGATACGATATATAGTAGGGTTTATGTCATCAGGATTAGTGGATTGTGTTTCGTAGCTTACATTCTCAAGAATTGCTATCAGGTAGAAATAGTATTCTGAGAACATTATCGCCAATGGTTTCACTGTACGTTCGTGTCCGGTCTTTCCCCGGATACCTTTATAAAAGAACCGGAGTTTTAATCCGTCTCGTATGGCAGTACCGATGGACCACATCTTATCGAGGAAATAACTGTTATGCATGGGTGGGATGTAGTGGTAGATTTCATTGGCAATAAGGTCCGTTACCATCTTCTGACTTTCCTTTGGTACACAGCATTCCAATAGTTTATCCAGGATGGTTTTCATGTCATCTTTTCGAAAGGCCCGGCTGTCCAAAAGGATCTTGCATATTGCTAAAACCTCATCGTTTGAAAACTTCATCCTGTTGATATGTTCTAAACGGTATCCGCGGTCTTTGTAATCATAGATAAGGTCGTTGTGTATATCATTGCTGATGAATCTGTTATCAAGGAACTGTCGTATGTCTTCAAGGTCACGTTGTATGGTCTTTTCATTTACATTGAACTTTTCTGCAAGTTCTTTTTTCTTTAATACTTTGCCGTTCAGGAGATCCGAGTAGATGGATAGAACCCGGTTGCTCTTATTCTGATCATTTTCATACATATAGCATTCTCTTATAATGAATTGTTTAAGTGATTCTATAAGTAGTATACTGACCGGGTTGGTCATGATATGTCCAAGTAAATGTGGTATGTATAAAATATCTGTAAACTTATAAGGGTATAGAACTATACCAATACGGTATATATTTCGACCGGTTTTCCGGTAATATAAAAAGACTTTGCTAAGGACTGATAAATCTGAATATAATGAGCCATATAAGCCATATAGTCTGAATTTCGACTATATGATTTTCGGTTAAAATCTGATATCATCATTAGAGATTGAATTTGCAAATTTCTTGATCTTAAAATTTCTAAAAACAACAATTCTTAAAAAATCAGAAAACTCACATCTGTTTCATCAGCGAGATCTACGCTTATTGTTTCCCATAACAAATGATGGTAATATGAAAGTGATTGAGCGTTAATCACTTATAATTACCATAGAAAGAAAAATAATTATGAGTGAATACGAAAAGACCCAATGGCA
>NZ_JNKO01000086.1 GCF_000702885.1 Oribacterium sp. P6A1
TGTTGAAATAAACTCAATTAACTGATCTTTTATATTTTCAAAATCTTTTGTCTCAAGTCCTCTTGAATCATAAATGCGTATAGGCATTCCATTCGTTAGCTCATAGTCATAACAATCAAATGCCATAGTACATGGTTCTGTCGCACTAGTTTTGCAAACATCACTCTGAAGAAGGTAATTGATAAAAGACGACTTCCCTTCTCCTGTTCTACCTAACAGCATTATTTTTGCACAATAATCTTTGTTCATGCTAATTCTCCAGATTATTAAGATTTAAGTATTTTTGAATCAATCCCATGAGTAACTCATCATCAAACAATTTATCCCAATATACCTCTTCGCCGTTCATATATTTATTTACACTGTTGTAACAGATTTCCGAAACAGCTTGTCCAATGGCAAAAGTGATTCCGGTAGCGACAGCGGCATTAATAGCTCCTCCAGCCGCAGCTCCTATTATAGGAAAACATTTTAGTATTCCTCCTACAATGGATTTTCCAATCTGAGTGATAATTACATCTCCAACTAGTGCCGTAGATATTGAAGCTAGACCTGTTACTCCATAAATATCTATTATTTTCGAAACCATTCTTACTTGAATCGGGACGAGCAAAGCAGCATCAGAAAATGGTATTGGTGTTGCTCCAACTGCAGCTGAAGCTATAGAAGACTGGTTAATGATTTGGTTCGCAGATTTTTTCTTTACATTCAGATTTTTCATCTGAGCAGATATAAACATATCTCTTATATCTTCATCATCTATTACAGATGCAGACCAATTTATTAGTTCGTCCATCTGCAACGGATCATTAATTTCATTAGACGTACTTGTTTCAAAACATTGGATATTATCTTTGCAAGATCTTTTAATGATTTCCTTAAATGATCTCGCTATCTCACCGTCTTCGGTATCTTCATCACATTTAGTCAGGACGATGCAAAGCCTTCCTTTGATTTTTCCTGATTCACAAAGACAATTGATGTTTTCAATATCCATTTCTTCAATTCGCTTATTTACTATTGGCAAACAATACCAAAGCGCCTGTACATCAACACCATCTATTCCATGATCTACAATATCTTTTATAGAATCACAGTATGTGTTCCCCTGATTAATTTCATAACCTGCACTATCTATCAAGTTTATATTCCTACCATAATCTGAACCTTTGTAGATTTTGAAGCCTTCTGTCATCGGCATAACATCAGATACTTTCGCTATATCACCTCCGAATATATCGTTGATAAGGCTCGATTTTCCTGCCCCACTTATTCCAAGTATCATAATAGTCGGAACTACTTTTCCTTTATTAACTACTTGAAAGTCTCTCCAATTATTCTCAAATTCTTCTCTGAAATCCATACTTTCTCCTATTAAAGTTTTATATTCAAAATATCCGACACTTGTATCCATGTTGAATTTACGCACACTAGTTTATTCATTTATATCTTACTCAAAAAAACTATCTTTCCAGTACCTTTTGAAATACGATATTCAACTTCAAGTACTACCGTATCTCAAAGTCATTATGACAATTTTCTTTTTTATTAGAACTAGGTTTTTCATGATGATTCAATCTCTTTCAATTAGCCCGTCAAATCTTTCTCAATGTAATATGCGCAACTATTTTGTCGACAAAAACTTGATAATTTATTAGATTTCAACCTTAGTTGTAACTATCCTTTAGTAAAATCCAAATAGGTTTAGCCAAAAAAGAAGAGGATATTTTCTTATATATGTGCTTTACGGAGGA
>NZ_JNKO01000087.1 GCF_000702885.1 Oribacterium sp. P6A1
TCCTTATCGATTTCTTTCTGCAGAGCTTCCCGCATCGCAAACTCACGCCTTATGGCACGTCTTCCCTGAAGCTGCTTTTGCTTTTCCATCATTATCTCTTCTGTTGTACGTGTCATATCTGCTCTTCCGAACCTGAGCTTCTTCCTGACAGCCCTTATCGCTGATGCTTCATTCATCAGCTTGTCACCCGGAGCTCTTGGATTCTGCTCAAGATGATACTTTTTATCGTGAATGACTTTTTCCGGTGATTCCTCTGATGTATTTATTTTCTTTATTTCCATCTCTCTACACTCTTTCTTTCAGGACCTTATGTGTTACATTTTGTTGTGAATACCATAAGGTTCTCGAATCGTAGTGAATTCAGTTTTGAATTTATAAACACCCTGGATCCTTTGAAGGACTTCTGGCTTCAGAAATCTTCTTTTCATTAAGCTCGTTTACATCAGCATTAGGCAGAGATGAATCGCGTTCAGCTTGTGCCGCTTCCTGTAATTCTGCAGCTCTAACATCAGCTTCATGACGCTCCTCAAGACGGGTGGTCATGATGTCATAGAGCTCAAGATCCTTCGGGAATCTGTCAACAAAGGGCAGGATGACATTGCCATAAAACAGAAGCCCCTCACCTTCACCTGAATGAGTCACATAGGATATCTGATGGGGACTTATGTTAAGCTGTTTCGCTAGTATGGATCTGTCACCTACGGCCTGATTCAGCATGTAAATGAAATCCGAATTTTCAAAGATATTCTCTACTTCCTTTGATGCGAGAAGATCTTTAACGTTCTGAGTTATTCCTGTCGGTATTCCGCCCCATTTTCTGAATCTCTTCCATATCTCAACTGTGTAGGCTGCTGTCTGCTCTTCTCTTAAAAGAAGATGCATCTCATCCATGTAGTACCTGGTGGATCTTCCACGGTTCCTGTTCTCAGTAACCCTGCCCCATACCTGATCCTGAACCACAAGCATTCCGATCTTCTTTAGCTGTTTACCCAGGTCTTTGATGTCGTAACACACAAGACGGTTGTTAATGTTCACATTAGTCCTGTGGTTAAAGACATTGAGGGAACCTGTTACATAGATCTCAAGTGCAGTAGCCACTACCTTTGCCTCAGGCTCATCCTGCTCCAAAAGTGCTTTGTAAAGGTCTTCTAGTATCGGCATGTTATCCTTCCCGGGGTTCTCGAAGTAACGCTGATAAATCTTATGAATGCATCGGTCGATAACAGTCTTCTCTACAGGCTTAAGTCCCTCCTTTCCTCCGACTATCAGCTCACAGAGAGAAAGGATGAAATCCGCCTTCAATGCTGTAGGATTGTCATCATCGGAATAGTTCATGTTGATGTCCATGGGATTAATGAACTGGTCTGATGTAGGACTGATCTTTATGACCTGGCCTCCGAACCTGCTGACAAGAGGCGAATACTCTGACTCAGGATCAGAGATGATAACATCATCATCTGTAACGAGGAAAGCATTGGCTATCTCCCTCTTCGCTGCGAAAGATTTTCCGGATCCCGGTGTTCCAAGTATGAGTCCGTTCGGGTTCTTCAGCTTCTTTCTGTCCACCATGATCAGGTTGTTGGAAAGAGCATTTAATCCGTAATAAAGTGACTGTACCCCTCCCTGGAACAGTTCCTGTGTAGTGAAAGGCACAAAGATTGCTGTACTGCTTGTGGTCATCCCTCGCTTAATGTCTATGAGATTGTTTGCCAGTGGCAGGGT
>NZ_JNKO01000088.1 GCF_000702885.1 Oribacterium sp. P6A1
GACAGCGTAAGTTTACCGTAGGAATTGAAAAAGCGAGAATCGCCAAGATTTTGAAAAAGTTAAGTAGATTCGTCATTTACTATAATCCCATAATCAAGGCAGTGTCAAATATGCGTAATTTGAGCTTTAAACCATGCATATTTCTGTCCTAAAACACTTACCTCATGATTTGCACGGTCTACGTATTTTCCCCATTCCTTGTGTATCTTTTCTCCGATTTGTTTAGGATCCATTATAAAGCTATCCTCTGCACCAGCGGCCTTTGGAAGTTTCTGGGCTTTTACAAGCTCCAACATATCCCCATGATTGAAATAATACGCGCGAAGATGAGCCATCTGATTAGCACCCTCTCTACACCATCCAAGAGGTCTTGAACTCATACGATCAGACAGTACATGACTGACATGCCCCTCTGCACTGCACCCAACTCTATGCTCATCATGACAGAGTCTAGCCTTTGCTGCTGTCCAGTTGTGAAGAATGTAATTTGCACTGTCAATTATTCTGTTTGCAGCGCTTTCTGAGGGAGCTACATTTGCAATCGGCAGCACCTTATTTGCGAAACTTTCCATTGTCCCTCGTCTGATCTCATGCATGAGGTCATTACGTACTTCATCAGCGCTGTCCAAAAGCCCACCTGTTATCTTCAGCATATATTTATTCATATGGAACTCATCCAGTACGCGGGTGAGCCCTGAAAGACGTTTTTTGGCGCCACTTATCCAGGCACCTCCATCAGAATTAAGGTACACCTTTTCAACCTTGCTGAGATCATATGTCTCCTCAAGGTAATCGTATACTTCCTGCCACAGTTTTTCATTGTCATTTCCATCATATACGCCGCAAAAATAGTGCGGATTAATAAGCTTGTGACGTGTGCTCTTTGGTGATTCAGGTTCTATACCTTCATACACATAAACCATCTTTGCAAGGATACAATTATCCTTCCTACCAAAGGAGTTTTTCTTCAGGTCACCCTTCTTCTGATGGAACTGTAGTGACACGTGATCTTCATCCGCATCAATGTACAGATATGGTACTTCTCGTAGTTTCTCAGGAACCTTATGAACCTTTGAGAAATCAAGTTCCCTGATCTTATCCATGGTCGTTGTCTTGCTGACTTTATCAAGAATGCTGACGGCTTCTCCGCCCTTTTTGTAAGTGGTTTGAACCGCCTCTTTCAGAAGCTGGGCTTCTGCATCCTCAGTGATCCTTTGATGTTCCTCTATGCCGAGCTCCCGATCCAAGAGGTATGCACGTTCTCCGGTATCCCGATTTTTATAAAATGTCTTTTTGAAATTTATAGTACCTATGGATGTGATCAGACTCTTAACGTCGGTTCTTATAATGGACCAATGATCTTTTCTCTTTGTGCTTTTACGAATCTCCTCATCATATCGTTCAAGAGTCTCAGCAATGATGTTCATGGCAAGGTTTAATGCCTCGGTCTTAACATCATTCACGAAAGAAGCTATATCCTTCGTTTCAATAAACTTATCCTCAACCTTTCTAAGATTCTTGATGCCCTGCTCCTCAAAAAGCTGTATACTACTAAACAAGAGAACGCCCTCCTTAAGTTTGGTTTGGTCACCTTAACTTTATCAAAGGATCATGGACGTTCTCTTTTCTTTTTTCTTAAACCTACAAAAACTTTACGCTAGC
>NZ_JNKO01000089.1 GCF_000702885.1 Oribacterium sp. P6A1
CTCAAACTTCCCACATAAATAGTGGGCATCGCACCTTGAAAACTCTATATTCCAGACTATAAAAAAACAATTACGCCACCTTGTAATCTCTTGTCAGCGCATCCTGCATATATTCTGGCAACCTGAAAAAGAAATCTTTATAGATTTCCTCAACCTGTTCGTCGGTGATATGAAGTATGTTCTTTATACTTGCAGTCATTGCTTCTACAAGTATAAAAAGAGAATGTTGGAAAGTGATGTCCTCCATTTCCTGAAGAAGTACATAGAAAATTTCTCCTATTGTACGTTCGTCTTCATCCTTTCTTTGATATACAGAAAGAAACATATATCTTGCGAAAACTATAGATACATGTGCAGTTAATGCATCATAAGAAAGACTATGACATTCGGTTCTAAGCTGGAGCAATGATTTACAGGTTTTGAAAAAAATTTCTATGTTCCACCTTTTTCCATATACACGGATGATTTCATCTTCTGATAAAGCTGTATCTGTGCATATGATTGCAAGCCAATCCTTTTTATTGGAGCGGTTACGAACACAAACAATTTTGGCAGGAATTGATGGTTCATCTTTGGTTCCTTTACCGACTTTTACATCCACAGAAAGAAGGTATTTAGAACGTCCACGACGTTTCTTGTTTCTAGAATATATCTGCTTTATGTTAAGACGACTGCCTTCGTACTCATAGGTAATCTTAGAGCTGATCTTGACCATGGCTATAGTGTTCAGATGCATCTCCTTGATTTTCACAATGGTATTAGGATTTGAGAACCAACTGTCAAAAAGTACATATTTAGCGCTGTGTCCAGCATTTACTGCATATCTCAGAAGTTCCAGTAAAACATCCGGAGCCTTTGTGACAGCCATCTTTCTTCGTCTTCCGGCAAGAGAGCGACTATCAACTTTTGTAAAATCACCAAGCTGATTATCCTCTTTTGAAGAAGCCAATAGACAACTGTTGATTGGAACGAATGAATTACCGTCTGACCACCCAAGAGTCAGGAGACGAAAGCCTTTTTTATATTTCATGGTTACATGATCAAACACTTTTGAAGCCATTTGTGTGCGTTTATATCCGGCTCTCTCATAAAGGGAGTCATCGATAATAAACACATCAGCACGATCGTTACTTGTTAGCGGATTAAAAAAATTCTTGATTACTGCTAACGCCAACATAGTTGTAAAGCGAAGCCAATTGATTCTCGGATCGTTCAAAAATCTATAGAAAGTATTTTTGGAATAGGATTCAGAAAAATGATTTGTCTTAACTTGCATATAAAAGCTGCTTTTAGAAAAAACATTTACAAGTTTATACCGGAAGATGTTCATTGCAGAAATTCCTTTTTGCTTTTCAGCGTTACACTTATGGAGTACATCCCTAACTTTAAAAACTGAAATAAAATCTGAAATTGAGCAATTAATTTCTTCCTCTGTGTGCTGTCCCTGTGATAAGATATGCATATGGCGTAAGTCCTTTCTTGGTAAATGTTTTGTCGCAAATCCATTATACCTTATTTGAAAGTGACCTATGCCTTTTTTATTGTCTGAAGTATAGAGTTTTCAAGGTGCATCACACCTTTTGGGTGTGGGAAGTTTGAGTTA
>NZ_JNKO01000090.1 GCF_000702885.1 Oribacterium sp. P6A1
TCAAACTTCCCACACCCAAAAGGTGTGATGCACCTTGAAAACTCTATACATTAGACAAATAAAAAGGCATAGGTCACTTTCAAATAAGGTATAATGAATTTACCACAAAACATTTACCAAGAAAGGACTTACGCCATATGCATATCTTACCACAAGGACAGCACTCAGAGGAAGAAATTAATTGCTCAGTTTCGGATTTTATTTCAACCTTTAAGGTAGGTAACTTACTCCGTAAATGCAATGCCGAAAAGCAAAAGGGAATCCCTGTAATAAATATCTTTCGGTATAAGCTTGTAAATGTTTTTTCAAGAAGCAGCATGTACATGCAGATGAAGACCAACCACTTCTCAGGGTCTTTTTCAAAAAATACTTTTTATAGGTTTTTGAATGATCCGAGATTTAACTGGCTTCGTTTTACAACCTTACTTGCATTAGCGGTTATAAAGAATTTCTTTGACCCGCTTACAAGCGATGATCGTGCAGATGTATTTATCATAGACGATTCTCTTTACGAGAGAGCCGGTTATAAGTGCACGCAAATGGCTTCCAAAGTATTTGATCATGTATCCATGAAATACAAAAAGGGATTTCGTCTTCTGACTCTCAGTTGGTCTGACGGCAATTCCTTTGTCCCTATAAACTTCAGTCTTTTGGCTTCTTCAAACGAAACCAATCAGCTCGGAGATTTTACCAAAGTTGATAATCGTTCTCTTGCCGGTAGACGGAGAAAAATGGCTGTCACAAAGGCCCCAGATGTTTTACTGGAACTGCTTAACTATGCCGTTAATGCCGGACACAGTGCCAAGTATGTACTATTTGATAGTTGGTTCTCAAATCCTAATACCATTTTAAAAATCAAAGAGATGAATCTTAATACTATAGCTATGGTCAAGATCAGCTCCAAGATCACCTATGAGTATGAAGGCAGTCGACTTAACATCAAACAGATATATTCAAGAAACAGGAAACGTCGTGGGCGTTCTAGATACCTTCTTTCTGTAGATGTAAAAGTAGGTAAGGGAACCAAGGATGAACCATCAATTCCTGCCAAGATCGTTTGTGTTCGTAACCGATCCAATAAAAAGGATTGGCTTGCAATCATATGCACAGATATGTCCTTATCCGAAAATGAAATCATCCGTATTTATGGCAAAAGATGGAACATTGAAGTTTTTTTCAAAACATGTAAATCATTGCTCCAACTCAGAACCGAATGCCATAGTCTTTCATACGATGCACTTACTGCTCATGTGTCCATCGTATTTGCCAGATACATGTATCTTTCTGTATATCAAAGAAAAGATCAGGACGAACGTACGATAGGAGAAATCTTCTATGTACTGTTACAGGAAATGGAAGACATTACATTCCAACATTCTCTTTTCATACTCGTAGAGGCTATGACTGCAAGTATAAAGAACATACTTCATATCACAGACGAACAGGTTGAAGAAATCTATAAGGATTTCTTTTTCAGATTGCCTGAATATATGCAGGATGCTCTGACAAGTGATTACAAAGTGGCGTAATTGTATTTTTATAGTCTAGAATATAGAGTTTTCAAGGTACGATGCCCACTATTTATGTGGGAAGTTTAAG
>NZ_JNKO01000091.1 GCF_000702885.1 Oribacterium sp. P6A1
TGCCATTGGGTCTTTTCGTATTCACTCATAATTATTTTTCTTTCTATGGTAATTATAAGTGATTAACGCTCAATCACTTTCATATTACCATCATTCGTTATGGGAAACAATAAGCGGAGATCTCGCTGATGAAACAGATGTGAGTTTTCTGATTTTTTAAGAATTCTCAGGTTAAACATATTTATATAGATACATCATTACATTGTAATGATGTATCTTGCATTATTGCCGAATTATGTTATACTACAATCATAATTATGTAATAGGAGGTGTCTGTCATGGCAAATGTTGTTAATGTAAATTTCAGGATGGATTCAGAATTAAAAAAGAACATGGAAAGCCTTTGTGATGATTTAGGTATGTCTATGACTACTGCGTTCACTATTTTTGCCAAAAAAATGACTCGGGAGCGTAGAATTCCGTTTGAAGTATCAGCAGATCCTTTTTATTCAGAAAGTAATATTCGTCATTTGAATATGATAATGGATGATATAAAATCAGGGAAAGCACACTTCGAGGAACACGAACTCATGGAGGATGACTGATGGGGTTCTTTGGGAAGATAGAGGCTGGGAAGATTACCTTTTCTGGCAAGGGCAAGACAAAAAAACATTAAAGAGAATTAATGCTTTAATAAAAGATGCCCAAAGAAATCCTTTTGATGGTCTGGGAAAACCTGAACCTCTAAAAGAAAACCTCAGTGGCTTTTGGAGTCGTCGCATCAATGACGTGGATCGCTTGGTATATGACTATACCGATGGTCATATTAGAATCATGTCATGTCGGGGACATTACGAATAAATCCATGTATAAACTAAGCGTTCAAGTCTACACCTGACTTGAACGCTTATTCTATCACCTAAGATATTTCAGCCAGCAGTTCATTTGCAGACTTAACGATATCCGGATTATATCCTTTATCAAGAAGTATCTGAACCGGGGAACCGGATTTTAACAGCTTAATTACTGTGGCTAATTCTGTAGCACCCTCGGTCCTTCCTTCAGCTTTTCCTTCGGCAATGCCTTCTTGTCTTGCACTGGCTTTTGCAGCATCCAGTTCGGGCTTCATGAGTTTTATAAGAGCTTCATTCATTTCCGGTACCTCCTTCAATTTATTAAAAATTGCCTCGTTTTCTATCATAGCAAGATGCAAAACCGAATCGGCATTTTCTTTATCATCTTTTTCAGTCAGGACTTTAGCAGACGAAACCAGGCTTTTAGCTGTCGTTTCATCCATCTTCCGGGTCAGGGCCTTTAACCATTGATGCTCATCGACTCTCAATCTTGATGAAATGATAAGCTGAGTCGGAAAAAGCACTTTTTCCCCGGAAATGTAAAATATTCCCGGATATTCTTCGGCAACAACGCAACTGTTGTTCTTAAACCAGTTGATCAATGTTCTGGTCATTCCCTCCCGGATAAGAGAGATGGTTATTTCCGATGATCGGATAGCATCTTCGTTCTCAGCATTGGCTTTATACAAGCATGCATAGGCCAATGTCTTAAAATATTCATCTATACCAAGTTCATCTTCAGGTGACTTGTATTCAAAAATATTGTGTTGCAGGAAGATCCTGCC
>NZ_JNKO01000092.1 GCF_000702885.1 Oribacterium sp. P6A1
AGTCTCAAAGTATTCGTTATTCCTGAAGCCGCGGGCCCGGCGTTTGATGTTTTGGATGATACTGTTCATTCCTTCAAGAATTGCATTTGTAATGCGGTACTCGAAGTAATTCAGTATTTCATCCCAATGACCACGGATTAAGCCGCACAGTTCCTTCATTGGTTTCAAACGAGAACGTATCAACCATGAACATAGCTTTTTAAGCTTTGGCTCTGCTTCTTTACGTGACAAGCACTGCTCGTAAATATCCTGCAGTGTTACTCGCATCGAGTAAGCTCTTCCGGTTTTTAAGTGTTTGGATGCCTTCATAAGTTCGCATTTCCATGCAGCCTGTTCATCCGTAAGGTTGACATCGTTTTTTAGCCAAAGGTATTTGGTTCCCTTTAGGAGTTCATTGGTCTTGCATTCCTGCTTGCGGATTGTATCTACAGCATCATTGGCATGCTTTATGACATGGAACTTATCGATGATGGTATTGCTGTTAGGAAAGTTATCTCTGACGCCTTTCCGGAAGCCTAAAGACATATCACAGGTAACGAGCTTTACTTTAGCCGGATCACCATTATGTTGCTTGAAATCTTCGACAAACTTGTCGACCGTGGTATGGTCCTTACCTTCAGTCGTAAAGATTACTTTTCGACCTGCGAGATCAACCATTACCGTGACATAGTTATGGCCTTTTTTACTGGTTTCGTCCATGCCGATGCTATCGACCTCGGAATAGTCTTCGAGTTCTCTGGCAGCATCAACGTAACGCTTTATAAAGCGCCACAAACGATTATCACGGACTCCGACAAGCTTGGCCACGACAGATACCGGAAGATGTTTTGCAAGTTCCATTACCCATGCTTCAAAGAGCAATGTGAACCCAGAGTTCTTTCGTGCCCACGGAGCTCTAACTGTAGGGCATTGACCTTCACCATCGCTGACTTTAGGCATCTTCGCATGGATATACGTTTTATACTGGAAGAAGTTCAGATGCCGCCATGTTCTGTCGGCAGTATCATGAGCGGTCATTTCTATAGGTTTGCCGGATGAATCTGTCCATGCAGATCCGTCCTCATAGTAGAAAACGAACTTAGCTCCACGCTCAAAAGCAATGGTGATATGAAGAGTCATTTCTTTTGGATCATCTTCATCTGGAAGAAACTCAACATTTGATACCTTCCAGGGATATTCAAGTTGAAGTGCCGCAGTGAACAGATCCTTATTATCCATGATACATCCTCCTTGTGTGGCTGGTTGATATATCAAGGATAGCAGAAACTTTTAAATTTAATCAATGAGCAATGGTGGGGTTACCCACTATAAATGACGAAAGGCC
>NZ_JNKO01000093.1 GCF_000702885.1 Oribacterium sp. P6A1
TGCTTCTGACAATGCTTCTTCCGCCGGTATATTCTCCAGCTCCACCTGATCAGCTGCGATCTTTAGTGCATCGTAAATCTTTCCTCCTGTTGGGTCTATAGGAAGCACTGAAGCGTGCTGTGATTGTTGGAGTGGAACTGTTATCTCAGGATGCTCTTTCACATAATTATGATAGCTCTCAACACTATCCATATTCTTGCATACGGGTACATATCCAGTTCCCATTGACCATACTGCCTGCTGTTCAGGGCTCGTAAAGTACCGTATAAATGCTGCAGCTCCGGTCTTCTCCTTCTCACTTGAGGATTTGACGATAACAAAATCTTTGGCCTCTGCTGTCGGGCTGGAAGCATTGGAACCGAAACCCGGCTGCTCCAGAGCGCCAACAAGAGTGAAATCCAGATCTGCCTGGTCTCCGGAGGAACCTGTATAACCTGCCGCCGTTCCGGACAAGGCATCATCCATAGTCTTGTACCAGTACTCCCAGCCTTGTCCACCGGAATGAATCTTCATGATTTTGTCCTCATGGATCCACTTCCTAAAAGCTTCAAATACCTGGATCCACTCCGGGGAATCGATGGTGACTTCCTTGCCATCCGAACTAAACATGGAAGCTCCGTTGGAAAATGCTACATCAATGAGGTTGTCCGGTCCCCACATAGGCTCCCAAACGTACTCTGTTCCGGAAGATGTAAACCTCTCTTTTTGATCCGCCAAATCCTGCCAGCTCTTGATGGATTCCGGATTCACACCTGCTTTCTCAAAGGCTTCCCTATTATAATAAAACACCTGTGTTGTTCCGTATGCCGGAAACATATAGAGCTCATCCCTATCTCCTTTACAGCTGTCAATAAATACATCAATGTAGTCATCAAGTGAAAATGAAGGAGTGGATTTTAGCTGCTCTCCTACATTTTCCAGAATCCCTTTTCCTGACAGATAATGAGAAGCTTCCGTTTCAAGAAGCACAAGATCAGGAGAGACATTTCCGGCCAATGCTGCCTGCAATCCCTGATAGGTTTCATCATAGCTTGCTTTAACCACAGGTTTTATCACATACTCATCCTGGGAAGCATTGAAGGAATCAATGATGTCAGCCATGACCTTTACTGCTGTTTTTCCGCCGGCATACCAGTATTCAATCTCTGTCCTCTCCTTTTCTGCCTTTGGAACCTGCGAAGCATTTTCTCCGGAACATCCGGAAATTGCAGTTATGACTGACAGGATAATCAAGGGACTAATGAAA
>NZ_JNKO01000094.1 GCF_000702885.1 Oribacterium sp. P6A1
ATGCTGCAATGAAACTCACAGATAAAGTAGATTTGGAATTCGATTATAGACATGTGATAAAAATTGATGATGATACAGTTTTTGTCGGTACTGCGCTGATAAGAGCAATAGTAGGCAGGAATGAATCCAGAAAAGATTGTCTTGTCAGAATCATGGAGGCACTATCTATGGTGATTATCCCCATAGAGGTCGGAAATGATGTGGTTTCTGGATTTTTAGTAAATGATGCAGAGATTGTTGAGGATAGGATTAAGAGAAAAAATCAATAAGAATTATCCAGCAGAAGTGCTCCAATTTGAGAAATGACGTTGCGAAAAACCATACATTTAGAATTTGAACATAAAATATGAGGAAAGGAGACGGCTATGAATGATCAATGAAGAAATATCTAAAGAAACAATTGGGTATGCAAAAAATAGAATTGCAAAACCTGCAATAAAATTTGCATGGAGCGGCGTAGCAAAGCCTTCAGTAAAATTGTTCATAAAAATACTTATGATAGTTGGAGGTTTTCCGGTTAAGGCTATAAAGCACAAGATTCTTCCTGAACATGGCAAAATGTCCGTCAAACAGCTTATCAGAAAGGATCAGGGAGTCCAGTCAGTTGACATTGATGGATTAGGACTTGGTGATTTTAAAAGGGTTGCCAACAAGTATGGTGTTGATTTCGCCATAGTAAAAAGTACAGAGCTGGACCCGCCAAAGTTCACTGTATTTTTCAAGGCCAGAGATGCAGATGCTATCACTGCTGTTGTTAACGAATATACAGCAAGACAGCTTAAGCTTCAGAAAGAAGGAAGACCGAGTATCCTTAAGAAACTCAGAAAGTTCAAGGAATTTGTGGCTTCACTTCCTAAGAAGGCAGTGGAAAAGAGAAAGGACAGGGAACTATGAACAGTAAGCTGAAGAAAAAACTGATACTGAATGTTCCTTATGCGGCCCTGGGATTATTAGCTACTAACATTGGAGAAGCATGGAGGCTGGCAGCAGGCACCAATGCTTCAGAGAAGTTACAGAGCCTTATTATGGATGGGTGCTTTGGTGAAGCATTCGCAAATTCTCTCCCGAGCGTCCATCCTATTGATATTTGTGTTGGAGCAGCTGTTGCCGGAGGATTGAGGCTTTTAGTGTATTTGAAAGGTAAGAATGCCAAGAAGTATCGTCATAATGAAGAATATGGCTC
>NZ_JNKO01000095.1 GCF_000702885.1 Oribacterium sp. P6A1
GAGTTTGCGATGCGGGAAGCTCTGCAGAAAGAAATCGATAAGGAAAATGAAGATGAGAATGTTGGTGTTGAGGCAGTGAACGATACATCAAATGCTCTACTTAGTGCAGAGGAAATGATGGATTATCATCAGTATACCGGGAAGCATAATGGTTCAATCAGATTTGATGAAGCTGACAGTACTGACGGGGGATTCTCTTCAGGAGGACCATCCTCAGGAAGAGATAAAACAGCTTATTCCGGATATGGCGGAAAGCTTGGCAGTGACAAAAGAGACATGAACATGAATACCGGAAAAAAAGCCGGTGCAGGAGAGGGTCTGAAAACACAGCAAAAGCTTCTCATGAAAAAGGAGTACCAAAAAGCAGCTTTTGATAAGGCTAAAAAAGAGGCTGCAAACAGTGTCGGAAGCCTGTCAAAACGATTTGTCGATAAAGCGGAAGATCTCAGCGGTAAGCTCATAGAATTCCTAAAAGAAGCTATAGAAGAGCATCCGGGTGTGATCCTTAGTGTAGCATTGATCCTTTTGATCATGGCACTTATCGTTGGCATAACTTCAAGCGGCGGCGTATTCGTGAATTCTCTTGGAAGCACCACTCTTGAATCATCATTCACGGCAGATGATCCTGAGATACTGGCGGTAGACAACAGCTACAAAGAAAAGGAGGCGGTCCTACAGAGCCGGATCGATAACATTGAGACAGAGTACCCTGATTATGATGAATACAGATATGATCTTTCCACCATATACCATAATCCTTATGAACTGGCGGCGCTTCTTACGGTGCTTCATGAGGATTATACGGAGTCCAGGGTGCAGGAGACCCTGAATGAGGTATTCAGCCATCAGTATTCCTTGACCACAGAATCAATAACGGAGATACGGACAAGAACAGAGACCCATAGCCATACGGTGACAGAACCCGATGGTTCGACTTCTACTGATTACTATGATGTAGAAGTTGAATATGAGTACCATATTTTGAAGGTAAAGCTCACTAGTGCAACCATTGATTCCATCATTTCAGCCATGGGATTAACTGATGATCAGAAGGCAAGGTACGATCTTCTGGTTGAGACATTGGGAAACAAAGGAACATTATTTGC